>NZ_CM001240.1:752500-1952500 GCF_000230835.1 Clostridium sp. DL-VIII | reverse complement strand
CTATCTTCATCAAAGCCCTTTACACTTGGTACCTGAACATATTTAACCTCTGGTCCTTTACTTACGACCACTGTTATCTTATCATCTGGACCAATGTCAGTATCTTTCTTTGGTGTCTGACTTATTATTTCATCTTTTGGTACATCGTCACTGTAGTCATATGCTATATTTTTATCATCTAATTTTAAGTCCATCGAATCTAAAATTGTTTTTGCTCGATCTAAAGTCTCTTCTCTAAGATCAGGCATTTTACTCTTTTCTGTTCCACTGCTTACAATAACTCTGACCTGGCTTTTTTCATTAACCATTGTTCCAGCATCTGGATTCATTTTAATAATTGTTCCTTCTGGTTTGTCGCTAGCTTCTTTTCCCGCATTCACCAGTTCCAAATTTAAAGCTTGAAGCTGCTTTGTAGCATCATCAACAGTTTCTCCAGTTACATCTGGTACTTGAACTTGTTTGCTGCTGACTGAACCCGTTTTAAGCATATATGTACCAACACCTATCCCCAGTAATACTAATACTAAAACAGCAACTATACCTATTTTTATTATTTTCTTTTTATTCTTTCCGGTTGATTTTTCATCATCATCATCTTCTTCATAATAATAATCGTCATCTTCATCATCATCATACTCATCATCTCTAGTATTTTTCACTTCTTCATGTTTTGGTATTTGTTCTGTCACAGCTGACATTATTATAGTATGATCATTTTCATCTTCAGGCTCTATGAGGGCATTAGGATCTTCTTTAATCTTTTCAAGATCCGCAATCATTTCTTTAGCGGTTTGATATCTCTTAATCGGATCTTTTTCCATCGCCTTTAAAATTAGTTGGTTCAGGCTGTCAGGTACTTTTGAATTAATGCTTTTGGGCGGCACAACTTCTTCTTGCAGATGTTTTAATGCTATAGTTACAGCAGTGTCTGCTTGAAAAGGAAGCCTTCCTGTAACCATTTCATATAATACAACTCCTAGTGAATATAAATCCGTTCTACAATCAATAAAAGTTCCTTTTGCTTGTTCTGGAGAAAGATAGTGGGCAGATCCCATTATTGTACTAGTATTTGTAATAGTTTCTGAAGAAGAAAATTTTGCTATTCCAAAATCAGTTACCTTCATAACTCCATCTTCAGTTACTAAAATATTCTGTGGTTTAACATCTCTGTGAATTATATTGTTTCTATGAGCACAATCTAAAGCTTTAGCTATTTGAACCGCTACTGATATAGCTGTTTCATAATTCATCTTTCCGACTTGCTTTATTATATCTTTTAAAGTTTTGCCCTTAACATATTCCATTACAATGTAGTTTATCTCATCTTGAGTTCCTACATCTAATATATTTACTATATTATTGTCAGATAGGGTTGCAATGGCGGTTGCTTCACCTTTAAACTTCTCTACTATGCTAGGATTATCACAAAACTCATTTTTTAGAATCTTTACTGCAACAAAACGATTTAACTTATTATCTCTCGCTTTAAATACTTCCGACATGCCTCCTTCCCCTATTTTTTCTAACAACTCGTATCTGTTTCCAAGTACAATTCCATCCATACTTATATCTCTCCTCCAAACAACAATACTGTTATATTATCTCTGCCGCCTTTTTCCTTTGCCAAATATACTAACCTGTCAGCCATACTCACATAATCCTTTTCCTCCATGACAATTTGTAGAATTTCTTCCTTTGTCAATTCATTGGTTAATCCATCCGAACATAAGATATACAAATCATATTCATCTTTTTTAAGCTCGAACACATCAACATTTACACTACTTGATGTTCCCAAAGCCCTAGTAATAATATTTTTCTTTGGGTGGTTCTCAGCTTCCTCTTCACTTATACTTCCATTATCAACAAGTTCTTGCACTAAAGAATGATCCTTTGTAATCTTTTTAATTTCATTGTTCTTAATTCCTAAGCAACAACTATCCCCTACGTTTGCAACATGTATGAATTTTTCAGTTACAAGACAAGCTGTAACTGTAGTCCCCATGCCATTTAAATTTTCATTAGTATTAGAAAAATCAAATATATCTCTATTTACCTTTTCAATAGCTTCTACAATCAAACCTTCCAACTCGCTGGAAGAAAATTTTTCATTTATATAATTTACGATTCTTACGGCAGCCATTTCACTTGCAACTTCTCCTGCATTATGTCCACCCATGCCATCTGCAACCACGTAAATTTTAAATTCATCTTTTTCTAAATACAAAGCATAATCTTCATTTAAAGTTCTTTTTAATCCTACATCACTAACTAAGCCTACCATATTATTCCCTCTCTATTTCTTGGGTTTGTATATAACTTCTTCTAAGTTGTCCACATGCTGCGTTAATGTCACTTCCCATTTCTCGTCTTACAGTAACTTCTATCCCATGGTTTTTCAATATTTCTGAAAAATCATCTATTGATTTTTTGGAAGATCTTTTGTAGGAATTTTCTTTTATCTCATTTACAGGTATTAAATTAACATGGCAAAGCATACCTTTTAATAGTCTTCCTAATGCTTTTGCATCTTCCGTGCCATCATTTACATCTTTAACTAAGGCGTATTCAAATGTAATTCTTCTGTTTGTCTTACGGATATAATATTGGCAAGCTTCTAATATTTCATTAATACTATACTTGTTTGCTATGGGCATAATTTCTCTTCGTTTTTCATCACTAAATGCATGTAATGAAATTGCAAGAGTTACGCTTAATTCTCTATCCGCCAACTCATATATTTTAGGCACAAGTCCACATGTAGATAATGTTATATGTCTTTGACCAATATTTAATCCATATTCTGCCGAAACTACTTCTAAAAATTTAACAACATTTTCATAATTGTCTAGAGGTTCTCCACTACCCATTAGGACTATATTAGATATTCTCTCATTAATATAATTTTGAACCACAAGAACTTGAGATAAAATTTCTCCTGTTGTTAAATTTCTTACTTTCCCTTCAATAGTAGACGCACAAAATTTACATCCCATTGCACATCCAACTTGAGTGGATATGCATATGGAATTTCCATGCTTATATCTCATAAGAACGGATTCTATTAAATTTCCATCTTTAAAACCAAATAAAAACTTCTCTGTCCCATCAATATTAGATTTATAAACTTCTATTATTTTGGGTAAATCTATAACAAAATTTTCTTTTAGCTTTGATATTAAATTTTTAGGCATATTTTTCATACCTTCAAACTCTATTACGCCTTTATATACCCATGATAATACTTGTTGGCCTCTAAATGCACTCTCTCCATTTTCCTTCATCCATACTTTAAGTTCTTCTAAAGTATAATCTAGCAAATTATTCATTTACTCACCTACTGTTACTATCTTTTTTCAAGTTTTGCAATAAAAAAGCCATCCATATTTTCATTTGGCATAATAGTCAAAGAGCCATTTTTATTGTATATTAAATTATTTTGATTTCCAATAAATATTTTCTTTATACTGCAATCCTTGTGGCTACTTAAAAACCAATCAATGTTTTCTTCATTTTCTTCTTTATTTAGAGTACAAGTTGAATATACCATTATTCCGCCACTTCGTAAATACTGCCACGCATTTTCCATTATTTCACGTTGAATTGGTATAATTTCTCTTAAATCAGACCTAGTTTTATTCCATTTAATTTCTGGTTTCTTTCTGATTATTCCAATTCCTGAACATGGTACATCTATTAGTATTCTGTCACTTGATTCAACCAGCTCAGGATTTAACTTAGTTGCATCATTTGTATTAATCTCAACGTTAGTTATTCCAAGTCTCTCACAATTTTCTTTTATTAATCCCAGTTTAGATTCATGTATATCAAACGCTAATACTTTTCCAGTGTTTTGAAGCATCTCTGCTATATGAGTAGTTTTTCCACCTGGCGCACTACATAAATCTATGACTTTCATGCCTTCTTCTAATTCTAATAAAGGCGCTACAACCATGGCACTTTCATCTTGCACTGTAATCTTTCCTTCTTTAAAAAGAGGATTACTTTCTATAGATTTACCGCCTTTTATACAAATTGCTTCTGGGCAGATAACTCCTTCTTCAACATCATATTCAAGCTTCTCTAATTCTTCAAAAACTTCATCATAATCAGCTTTAATCTCATTTACTCTAACGCTAACTTGTGGAATTGCATTTAATCCTAGCATTATTTTCTTTGAAAGATTTTCTCCATACTGCTTAATGAGTAGTCTTATCATCCAAGGTTCAAAAGAAAACTTATATGCATATTCGTCAATTTTATTACCTACAACTTCAATTTCATCTGGGTTCTTTGTAAAACTTCTAAGTATACCATTTACGAGCTTTGAATCATTCTCTGATATTTCCTTAGCCTCTTCTACAGCTTCATTACATGCAGCATAACTTGGTACTTTATCCAAGAAATTCATTTGATATACTGCTACTCTTAAAATATTTAAGATATCTTTTTTCATTAACTTTATATCTTTTACGAAGTTTGAAATTATAATATCTAATGTTTTCTTTCTTCTTAAAACTCCATATACAATTTCAGTTAACAATGCCTTATCTTTATCATTTAATTCTGCTTCATTTAATTCTTTTGCTAGTATTATATTAGAATAAGCTCCCTCATCTAAGACTCTATTTAATATTTTTACTGCTAGTTTTCTACAATCCATATGCTACCTCTTCTAATCATCTATTTCTATCATTGCTTATTGCAATAAGTCTTATTAATTGTGATACTGCCATAAGTGTTGCAGCTACATAAGTCATAGCCGCTGCATCTAGTACCTTTTGTGCACTTTTAGTTTCATCACCATATAAAATTCCTCTTGAGCCTAGTATCCTTAAAGCTCTGCTTGATGCATTAAACTCAACTGGTAATGTTACTATTTGAAATATTACCACTCCTGAAAATAAAAGTATTCCAAGTGTAGTTAATCCTCTAAATCCCAGAAATAAACCTGCTATAAATAATATCCATGATAAACTTGAACCAAGGTTTACAGCCGGTACTATTGAATTTCTTATAACTAATGGCGCATATCTTTCTTTGTGCTGAATTGCATGCCCAACTTCATGAGCAGCTATTCCCGCTGAAGATATAGTTCCATTATAAAAAACTTCTGGTGATAATCTTAATACCTTTTGGGATGGATCATAATGATCACCAAGCTTAGAATTTACGACTTCTATTCTAACATCATGAAGTCCTGCTTCATCCAGCATCATTCTTGCAACCTGCTGTCCAGTATATCCATTTCTGGTTCCAACTCCACTATATTTACTATATGTGCTGTTAATTTTAGTTTGTGCCCAAAATGAAATTATTATTGCTGGAATTAACATTATCATTGTTGGGTCAAAAAACGGATAAAAATGCATTAGTACATCCCTCCATTATTTTAATATTATATTTTTACTTATTTCATGCCCATTAATATACTGTTCTATAGTCAGCGGTTTGCCATTTGGAAACTGTACTTTTTTTATAAGAAGCACACCTTCTTTGCATGCAACCTTAACACCATTTTTGCTCACATCTATAATAGTTCCTGGTTCCTTTGAAGTATCTTCTTTTAAAGCTTCTGTTTCAAATATCTTCATTCTTTCATCATTATAATTTGTATACGCAATTGGCCAAGGATTTAATCCTCTTACTAAATTATGAACCTCTATTGAACTTTTATTCCAATCAATACTTGCAATATTTTTATCTAATGGCTTTGCATAGAAAGTTTCATCTCCCTGTTTTTTTGGAATTATACTTTCATCTATTATTCCCTCTATGCTTTTAACTAAAAGATCTGCTCCTCTTTCCTTTAATATATCATATAATTCTCCTGCAGTCATATTATCAGTGATTTCAACCTCATCTTTAAGAAGCATATCACCTGTATCTATACCTATATCCATAAGCTGAGTAGTATTTCCCGAAACTTTTTCGCCATTTATTACTGCCCATTGGATTGGTGCAGCACCTCTATACATCGGAAGTAGTGATCCATGAAGATTTATGCATCCATATTTAGGTATATCTAATACTTCCTTAGATAAAATTTGACCAAAAGCTACTACAATCATAAAATCAGGCTGTAAATCCTTTAATTTTTGAATTAATTCTGCATCTTCTCTGAGTTTTATTGGCTGATATACTGGAATTTCATGCTTCACTGCTTCTTCTTTAACTGCTGAATATGCCAGCTTCTTACCTCTGCCTTTAGGCTTATCTGGCTGGGTAAGTACAGCTGTAACTCCATATTTCTCAATTAGTTTACTTAGAGAAGGAACTGCAAAATCAGGAGTGCCCATAAATATTATATTCATTTTATTTTCCTCCTGCTTCTATTTACTTTTTTGAAGGCTCTTTAGCTCTATCAATGAACAAAGTGCCATTAAGATGATCATATTCGTGTAAAATTGCTCTTGCAAGTAATTCTTCACTTTCTATTTCAAATTCTTCACCTTTTTCGTTTAAAGCTCTAGCTCTAACATAGTTAGGTCTCATTACCTCTCTTGTTTCCCCTGGTAAGCTAAGACACCCTTCTTCATCTATCTGTTTTCCGTTTGTTTCTATTATTTCAGGGTTTATAAATACTAAAGGACCTTCTCCAATATCTACAATAAACAATCTTTTTAATATGCCAACTTGAGGTGCTGCAAGACCAACTCCATCTGCTTCATACATAGTTTCTTTCATATCTTCAATTAATGTTAATAATCTATCGTCTATTTTTCCAACTTCTCTACATTTCTTACGTAATGTATCGTCACCATATTGTCTTATATTTCTTAATGCCATTTTTCGCACTCTCCCCTACGTCATATTGTTAGGATTAATATCTATACTAATCCTTATTTCATTATATACACTCTTATTTAATTGATAAAGTATATCTTTTACTTTTTCGCTAAATTCATCGTTAAAATTTCCTTTTATTATTATCTGCCACCTATAATTTTCTTTTAGTTTAGTTATAATACAAGGAACGGGTCCTAGCATAGTAATATCTTCTACTATTAATTTTTTCAGATTATATTCTAAAGTATACATAAATTTTTTTAATTTTTCTTCAAATTTCGAGGAACCATTAATTAATAATATTTTACCAAAAGGAGGATTACTCATCAACCTTCTAAGTTCTATTTCCCTATTAAACAAGGACACATAATCCTCTTCCTTGGCATATTGTAAGCTATAATGATCCGGTGTATAGCTTTGGACAATAACTTTTCCCTCATCTTCACCTCTGCCAGCTCTTCCTGCAACCTGAGTAATTATCTGATAAGTTCTTTCTGCTGATCTATAATCTGGTATATTTAAAGACATATCCGCGGCTAAAATCCCAACCAAAGTCACATTTTTAAAATCTAACCCTTTAGATACCATTTGAGTTCCTATTAAAATATCCGCTTCTCCATTTTTAAAGGAATTATAAATAGATTCATGTGAATTCTTATGCCTTGTTGTATCAACATCCATTCTTAATACTTTAGCCTTTGGGAAATACTTTTTCACTTCCAATTCAACTCTTTCTGTTCCCGCTCCAAAAAACTTCACATATTTACTGCCACACTTCGGACATATCTTAGTAACCTTCTCTGCTCTTCCACAATAATGACATATTAAATATCCATTTTTATGATATGTCATGGAGACATCACATTCCGGGCACTTAAATACATGCCCACAGCTTCTGCAGGAAATGAACGTTGAATAACCTCTTCTATTCAAAAACAAAATAACTTGTTTTTTATACTGTAAAGTTTTATCAATGTTTTCTAAGAGTTCTCTGCTGAATAATGAGAGATTTTTACTTTTGAGCTCTTCTCTCATATCTATTATATGCATTTTCGGCATTTTCTTTCCATTAACCCTTTTAAGCATTTCAATTAAAGTATAATCACCTTTTAATGCTTTATAATAACTTTCAACGCTCGGCGTAGCAGATCCCAATATTAGTTTACATTTTTTTTGCTCACATATAAATTCACTTACTTCTCTAGTATGATACTTGGGGTTATGATCAGATTTATATGTATTTTCATGTTCTTCATCAATTATGATAAGCCCAAGATCCTTAAGTGGTAAAAACAATGCACTACGTGCCCCTATAACCAATTTAGCTTTTCCAGTCTTTACTCTATACCATTCATCAAATCTCTCTCCATCGCTTAACCTGCTATGAAATAGTGCTACATCTTCTCCAAATCTTCCTTTAAACCGTTCTATCATTTGAGGGGTTAATGATATTTCAGGTACTAAAACAATTGCGCTCTTACCTTGACTTAACATCTCCTGAACTAATCTTATATAAACTTCAGTTTTTCCTGATCCTGTAACACCTTTTATTAGATATTTTAAGTTTGAGCCATTTAGAATTTCGTTTAAACATTTTTTTTGCTCTTCCGTAAGAAACTCATTGTTATAATTCTCATATTTACGAGCGTTGTATCTAAAAACCACTTGTTCTTCTATCTTTAATACATCTTTTTCTATAAGCTTATTTAGACAGTATAAAGAAAATTGTTTATCACTTGTAATTTCTGTTTTAGTATAAACACCATTATTTTCAGCTATGAAATCATATAATTTTATATAATTTTCTTTCTTAAGTTCATCTACATCTATTTGCTTGTTAATATATACAACTTTTTTCTTTTTTTCCTTTGAACCTTTCATAATTCCAACCGGAATCATAAGGCGGATAGCATCAATGTACTTGCAAAGATACTTTTTTCTCAAAAAATGAATGAGTTCCATTTTATCTTCTGTCAATATAGCTTCATCATCACATAAATTTAGGATCTTTTTAACTTTATATTGAACTTCATCTGTATTCTCATCCACTATAGAAAATACGAATCCTTCTACCGGCTTACTTCGCATTCCAAATGGGACCTTAACTCGAAATCCGACCCTTATATCCTCTACGAGTTCATCCGGTATTTTATATGTAAATGTTCGATCTATTTCTAAGGCATCGCTATTAATAATTATTTCAGCATACATAGTACTTCTATACCACCCCCCTTTTTACAATTTTAGATTTATTTATCTATTTACCCTATATTAACAAAAGAAGCGCAAATTTCTAGCGCTTCTCAAGTATGATATCAAATAAGTTACTTGCTATTTTTTCTTTACTCATTTTATCTAAATGCACTTTTTTACCTTCGTTAGATAAAATAATTACTTTGTTATCCTCAGAAGCAAAACCAGTGTCATCTGCGGTTATATCATTTGCTACAATATAATCTAAATTCTTTTTCGAAAGCTTAAGTTTAGCATTTTCTTCTAAGTTTTGACTTTCAGCCGCGAAACCCACTAAAATTTGTTTTTCTTTTTTATTTCCAAGCTCCTGCAAAATATCATTATCTCTAATAAAATCTATAGATAAATCATTGTCAGCCTTTTTAATTTTCTGTGTACTATAATTTTTAGGCTTATAATCTGCAACAGCAGCTGATTTTATAACTATATCTGCATCGCTAAATGCCTTTAAAGCTTCCTCTCTCATCTCTTCATTTGTTGAGACTTTTATGAGGTTAACATTCATAGGCGCTTCAATAGAAGTAGGACCTGATATTAATGTGACATTCGCACCTCTATTTCTTGCTTCTTTAGCTATTGCATAGCCCATTTTTCCAGTTGATTTATTTGTAATAAATCTTACTGGATCTATTTCAGCTACAGTCGGCCCTGCTGTCACTATAACTTTTTTATTTAACAAATCTTTTTTTTCGTTTATTTCCATCAAAACTCTGTCAACTATAACTGCCGGACTCTCAAACTTTCCAGCTCCAGTTGTCCCACAAGCCATTCTACCTTCAATTGGATCTATAAATTCATATCCATACGCTTTAAGCTTCTTAATATTATCTTGAACAATAGGATTTTCATACATATTTGTATTCATAGCTGGTGCAAAAATAACTTTTGCTTTTGTTGCCATTATTGTGGTTGAAAGCATATCATCCGCAATTCCATTTGCAACTTTTCCAATTATATTAGCCGTTGCAGGCGCTACTAAAAGCAAATCTGCTTTTGTAGCTAAACTTATATGTTGGATTTCCCACGCCTTTGGTTCTGCAAACATGTCACAGGTAACCATATTTTGACTTAATGATTGAAATGTAAGAGGTGTCACAAACTTTGTAGCGCTTTCTGTCATAATGACATCAACATTTATGTCTTTTTTTACAAGCATACTTACAATATCCAAAGCTTTGTATACTGCGATTCCACCACTTACACCTAACACTACATTCTTCTTCATTTTATTTTGAACCTTCTATTACAACTTCATATTCAATTGCATCTTGATCTACCTCATTTATTGCAATTGTTAAAGGCTTATTTGAATTTAATGAAATACGCGGATTAGAACCGTCTATTATTTGCCTTGCTCTTTTTGATGTTAAAATTACTAAAGAATATCTGTCATGCACCTTTTCTAATAAATCTACCACTGATGGATTAATCATAGAGTTGTTCATGAATAATTCCCTCCTTTGAATCTAATATACTTTCTTTTATTCTATCTACCCTGCATTTTTCAGCAGCTATTATTGCTTCTAACTTTTCAACCGCTACATCTACTTTATCATTTACCACTGCATAATTATATTTTGATACAAAATTTATCTCTTGGTAAGCTGATTTGAATCTTTTCATTAAAGATTCTTTAGTTTCACTGCCACGATTTATTATTCTCTGTCTTAATTCAGACATAGATGGTGGAAGTATAAATATAAATACACCATCACTTGCATTTTCTTTAACCTTTAAAGCACCTTGAATATCTATTTCTAGAATAACATCTTTACCGTTTTCTAAAAGTTCTTCAACATTTGATTTAGGTGTTCCATAAAAATTATCATATACCTCTGCATATTCTAAAAAATCATCTTCTTCTATTCTCTTCTTAAATTCATCTCTACATATGAAATGATAATTAACACCGTCTACTTCTCCATTTCGTGGATCTCTTGTAGTTGCTGATACAGATAAAGCTACTTCTTTATTTCTTTCTAAAAAGCTTTTACAAATAGTACCCTTTCCTGCACCTGATGGTCCTGATATAACTATTAATAATCCTCTCCCATTTGCAACCATTATTCATCATCCTCGTCAACTGCAATATCATCTTTTGTAGACAATCTGTGAGCCACAGTTTCAGGTTGAACTGCTGACAATATAACATGATCACTATCAGTTATTATAACCGCTCTAGTCCTTCTACCATAGGTAGCATCAATTAGCATTCCCCTGTCCCTTGCTTCTTGAATAATTCTTTTAATAGGCGCTGATTCCGGACTTACAATTGCGACTAATCTATTGGCCGAAACTATGTTTCCAAAACCGATATTTATTAATTTAATTCCCATTTTCTTCCTCCTAATTATTCAATATTTTGAATTTGCTCTCTTATTTTTTCAGTAATATTTTTAATTTCAATTACTTTATTAGTCATATCTATATCTGTAGATTTAGATGCTATAGTATTTGCTTCTCTATTAATTTCCTGAATTATAAAATCCAGCTTTCTTCCGATTGGTTCATTTAAATCTAAAGTGCTCTTTACTTGACTCAAATGACTTCTGAGTCTAGTAATCTCCTCATCCACAGCAGCTTTATCAGAGAGTATTGCCACTTCTAAAGCAATTCTGGTTTCATCAATATCTACACCAGACAGTAACTCATTCAGTCTCTCTTCAAGTTTTTTCTTATAGTTTTTAGGTATAGAATCTGCTACTTTTTCAATTTCTTCAACATATTTTTCTATCATTTGAATTTTCAGCAGAATATCAGTTTTTAGCTTTTCGCCTTCTCTGCTTCTCATCTCTTCCATTAAATTAAGAGCACCTTCAATTAATGGAGAAATCTCACAAAAAATTTTATCCAAATCTTCTTCTTTTTCTTCTAATGTGATTACATCTGGAAGTCTTGCTATTTTAGTCGTAGATATATCATCAATCGAATTCAATTCATCTTGAATTCTTTTAAGGCATTCATAATACTCTTTAGCTAATTCCATATTTAAATTTACTTTTCCAGAATTACTTCCATAATTTTTATAATTAATAAAAACATCAACTTTTCCTCTGTTTAATCTTTTACTAATTATATTTCTTATTTTTTCTTCTAAAGCTAACATAGTTCTAGGCATCCTAATATTTATGTCTAAATACCTATGATTTACACTTTTCATTTCTACTGAAAAACTTACTTCTTTTCCTTCTTCACTTTGAGCCCTTCCAAAGCTAGTCATACTTTTTATCAAATTCGCACCTCCTTTATATACACCATGCCAATTCAATTTAAATCAATCATAATTAATTTATTCTTCTGTGTCAATAATTTGTTCACATATTGTTAACATTTTATTTTTTTAACACTGTAATTTTTTCTTCATCAATTGAAAATTGTACATTGTGACTTGTAAATTAAAACCTCTCTACATCATGATTTTATAAGCTTTCAAAGCTAAAAAATTTTACAACTTCTTGCAAAAAATAAACAGCCTAATTGAAACTGGAATTAGACTGCTTATAAATACATAAATATATTCAAACTATTTTATATCTCTTAAATATGTATAGATCATCTACGAAACCTTAAATTTACTTATTTGTTGCTTTTGTCTTTGCACATTTTCCTCCAAGCCACTACATTTCATTCGCACATTGTCAGATTGCATAGTTATATAATTCACTTTTTGAGCCGCATTTACTGCTCCCTGAGTTCCATCGGTTGAAGCTTTTGCCACACTATTTATAGATTCCATCATTTCACGTAAAGAAACTGATAACTCTTCTGTAGCCGAACTAAATTTTAGTACTAGCAAATCAATAAAAACCGCATCCTTGCTATATTGGTCAGCCACTTCAAGCATTGTATCATATTCTTTTACTACTTCATTTTCTACAAAATCAATTAAATCATTAGAACTTGAAGATAGATTTGTTACTGAATTTGTTATTAAAGCAGTTACTTTTTTAATTTCAGATACAGTAGTCTTAGATTCTTCAGCCAATTTCCCTATTTCTTCTGCTACAACTGCAAATCCTTTTCCAGCATCCCCTGCTCTAGATGCTTCTATAGAAGCATTTAATGCTAACAAGTTAGTTTGTGCTGATATTTCCATTATTGTATCTGATAATATCTCAATTCTTTCTATTACTTTTGAACCTTCAATTGATTTCTGAACCTCTCCTATAATTTCTTTAATAATTTCTTGTACTTTCTTTTCAGATTCATCAAAATTATTTTTTATATTTTTAGCTCTGTCGCTTATTATTTTAGCTTCACCAGCCCCTTTTTTAGATTCTTTAGTTATATTACAAATAAAACTTTCTATTCCTTTTGCTGAGACAGACATTTCTTCAGTTGCTGCGAGATTTTCTTCCATACTTGCTGACAACTCTTCGGTGACAGATGCCACTTCTTCAATATTAGTATCAAGTTCATTAATATTCTCGACAATATTGCACACAGTTTCTTTTACATTATCGCTTCCTGTAGTTATTTCTTCAAACAATTTTCTGAGTGAACTTCTCATTATAGTTATTGCACTCATTATATCTCCTATTTCATCTTTTCTCCCTGTCATCTCCTGCAGTAAATCTTTTGAAAAGTCTCCTTTAGCAATTAACTCTAAATTTTTTATCGCTAAAGATAGCGGGTTGGTTATAGTTTTGTTAATAATAGTTGAAATTACAATTACAACAAGAGCAACCAAACAAGCTACCACAATTAATATTATTATCGTTTTATTTATAAAGACTGATGCCTGCCCTTCTACTGATGCATTATTTTCATTTGCCAATGTAACAACCTTGTCTATGTATTGCCTATGATTATTATAAGCTTCTAAAAGTGGTCCATTAACTATACTTTCTGCCTTTTCTTTATCTCCCTGTCTAACTGCTGAAAATAATTCATCATCTCTTATTTTAAAAAACTGAACAGCATACTTGTATGAATCTTCTATCATATACTGCCTCATGTCCCCTTTTGGCAGGGTTTTATCCCAATATTCATGCCTTTCATTATAATCCGCTTCTAATTCCTCACTTCTTTTAATTATCTCTTCTATTTTACTGTTATCAGTTTCATTCAATAGTTGATATGCCAGCAAATCCGATTCTATTATGTATTCTGGAGGCGGTAAAATATCAGCCACCAAGTCCTTCCCTTGAACTATTTCATTGTACATTTCCCCATTTACTTTGACCTTAGATAGGGAATATAATGAGCACAATCCAAAAATAATAAACCCTAACATAAAACAGCAAATCACCACTATGAGCTTACTTCTTATTTTTAATTTGTTAATTAACTTGAACATTTTACCCTCTCCTTCTATTCTAACAAGTTGACAATTAATATAGCTTATTTGCCAGAGCTTGCCCTTATCATAATATAGTTATTTATAAAAAGACCGATCTTAATAAAAATAAAGATCGGTTGTAGCCGCCTCATACGCTATAATTCAAAATTAAAATAGAACTATTTTAATCACATTTTATGAAGGCTTTACCTTCACAGGCAGTTCATAAAAAAAAGATCGCCCACAAACATTTATTAAAATGTTGTAAGTAATCTCCATTGATATTATTATTTTTTGGCAGGTCGGCGTATCCTGCATCTCTGGTTACTAAAAATAGCGCATGAGGAGCCTTTTCTCACCTCAAAAAATAAACTTAACTTAAAAGAATATCATAGTATCTTCTCTTCTAATTCAGTTTTTTCAACTTTAATTAATCTACCTCTGTATATTCTTGAATTTAACTTTGACAAGGTTATGGGATACATTGTTGCTACGTATATATATTCATCTTCCAAATCAATCTCCAACCCTAAAAGTATAATGATATTATCGACCTTTCTTATTAATTCAAGAGAGCCACAGACTCCTCTTCTATAATCCAATCCAGCATATTCAGGATCTTTTATGATTTTTTCTATAATATCTATTATATTATCTTTCATTTTTTTGGTGAATTGCTTACCATGTCTTTTTTTTATGTGGTTTATAACACCCGGAGAGGCATAAACAATTCTAGATAAATCAAGCTCCAAGAGCTCACTTATAGAGACTTTTATTTTTCCAACTTTCTTATAAGCCTTATACTCTCTTTTCATAGATACCCCTCATTTATATCCTTTTCTTTATTATATCCTAATGGTATGTATTTTTCCACTTATTAATATAAAACATGGTAAAAAAAGTGTTGATTTATACTATCTTATATAAAGAAATATGTAGTAATTAATCATCCATTATATTTCTATTTAACTGTCCCTTAGAAATCAACACTTTATGAAAATATGAAATTTTTATATACATCCTTCTAAAGTATTATACAAATCAATCCGCCATTTCCTTCATTAATTATCTTTTGTAAAGTCTTTTGAATCTTTACTTGGACATCTTCCGGCATCTTATAAAGCTTGTTTTGTAATCCCTCTTTTACTAACACTTCTAAGGATTTTCCAAACATATTACTCTGCCAAAGTAGAGTTGGGTCTGTTTCAAATTGTTCAAGAAGCCCTTTTACTAATTCCTCTGACTCCTTTTCAGATCCCATTAATGGACTTATTTCTGTTTTTATATCACATTTTATAAAATGCAAACTTGGAGCACTAGCTTTTAACTTTACTCCATACTTATTTCCTTGTTTAACTATTTCCGGTTCTTCAAATTTCATTTCTGCAAGCTGTGGTGCAACTAATCCATATCCAGTTTCCCTTACATCATCTAAAGCATCCTTGACTTTATCATATTCACATTTTGCATGAGTTAAATCTTTTATTATTCCAAGCAGGTCACTTTCTGAGTTAACATCTAAATCACATATTTCACTAAGTACTTTATAAAAAACATCATCTTTAGGTTTCATAAGTACATTGGCAATTCCACGTCCTAAATCAACCTCTTTTATTGTAGCTTTCCCCATATAATCGTCATTTTCAAAATTATTCAAACAATACTTTATATCTCTAACTTTACAAACATCTTGACTCATGTTCATAATTATGTTGAAAAAATCCTTTTTAAGCCAATGGCTGCCCTCTAACTTTTCTAACCATTCAGGCATATCAATATTAATTTCTTTTACAGGGAATTCTGTAAGTACATGTTTAAATACGTCTTGAACATCTCCCTCCTGCATATTTTGGACATCCATAACTTGTACTGTAACATTATATTTATCCTCTAATTCCTTTTTTAATGTCTTAGCTTCTGACGAGTTAGGTCTGTTTGTATTTAGGACTACAATAAATGGTTTGTTTAAAGATTGTAATTCATATATTACTCTCTCTTCTGCATCTATATAATCATCTCTATCTATTCCTGTTATACTGCCATCTGTTGTAATCACAAGACCTATTGTTGAATGATCTTTAATTACCTTTCTTGTCCCAATTTCTGCAGCATCTTCAAAAGGAATTTCATAATCGTACCATGGTGTGTGAACCATTTTACTCTGTTCTCCATCCATGTATCCTAATGCCCCTTTTACTATATATCCTACGCAGTCAACCATTCTAACTTTGAACTTAATTTCATCTCCTAAGTTTATTTCAACAGCTTCATTTGGAACAAATTTAGGTTCTGTTGTATGAATGTTCTTTCCTGATCCGCTTTGTGGTAATTCATCTTTCGCTCTCTCTTTTTTATAAGTATTATCAATTTTAGGTATTACCATAAGGTCCATGAACTTTTTTATGAATGTAGATTTTCCTGTTCTAACTGGACCTACAACTCCTACATATATGTCCCCTTGGGTTCTATCAGCTATATCCTTGTATATGTTAAAATTATCCACAAAATTCCCTCCTATATTCTTTTTCCAATATATATATATTCATTCAAGTTATAAAATATACAGTTAATGTTAAATAAAAAAATCGCAGGCGACTGTGGAGCCGGAGATTTTTTTACGCATCTGCCTTTCCGAACGCATGTGAGAAAAATCTGGCAGGCGAATAAGATTTATTTTTTATTCTTTTTGACACACAAAACCTACTTAATCGGCCTTTTCAATAAGTTATACACAGAATTAACTTTATTATAAATTCCTAAAGAATAAAAAAATATCAGGATTACTCATTTATCATTTTGAGCAACTCTGATATTCAAAAATGTTATTTAATAAAAAGAATCTTATTATACGCAACGTGTAATTTGTTATTTTACTAATATACTTTTCTAAATCCTCTTACACCATCTGTAAAACCATGATTTTCATAAAATTTATGTGCTTTCTTTCTAAAATCAGATGATACAAGAATTGCATAAGCACATTTTTTTCTTTCAGCAAAACTGTCAAGTGATTCCATAATCTTTTTCCCTATACCTTTTCCCCTCAAGCCTTCCTTAACCACTACATCTTCTATTATTAGAAACGGTACAGTTAAAGTCTTGCAGCATATTCCAATTGCGGAACCAATAACTTCTTCCTTTTCTTTAGCAACTGCAACAAAATAATTATCATCTAACAACATTTCATTATACATTTCAAAGGCTTTATCAAATGATATTGTAAAGGGAATAATATCTTTATGCAGTTCCAATACCTGTGAGAGTTCCTCTATCTTTAGCTTTTCAATAATCATAATCTTAAACTATCCCTTTCGTAGTCCATATCATCAATATTTCTATAGATTTAACTTCTGTTGGAAAATATTAATTTTCATTATGAATAACATAAATTCTTTTACTTGCTTTCTAGATGAATTTCTGTATCACTTACTTCTAAAAATATCTCCATATACATTATTTCAGAAAAACAACATTTAAATATTTCTTCCTCAACTCCATCTCTTTTATAATAATCGTGAGTATATCTATTTCTGAGTCTTGCTATTTTTAACAAAAATTCACTCAACGTATCATCAAAAAAATCATGAATCCTCGCCCTTTTTATCAATTCCATTGCTGAGCATCCATCTACATAATTGTCTGTCATTACCAAATACGTCTCTGCCATATCAATTATATACTCAGTGAAGTCTTGAAAATATCCTAGTATTGATCTTCTCAAATATATAGAATTAGTGTTATTAAACTCTTTCATTGCACCTCTCAAAAGTGAAAGTGTATCTTTTGCAACATAGAATTTCTTCTCTAATCTTTCCTTTTTATACTTATAATATGGAGCCATTAATATCCCCTCCTAATAAGCTCTGTATCTTCTTTTAAAAGCGTATCCAGCCATTCATTATTCCTCAAATATTTATTTACATATAATCTAAAATCAATTTCTTTATCAATGTCAAAAATAACTTTATCCTTACTGTCTATATAGCATCTTGCAAAAATTGAATCGAACTCGTTTATATACAAAAATGTTAATTGAATATTATCATATTTATAGAACTCTTGTAATAAAGGAATTAGTTTATCTTCTACATGAAATTCAAAAGAAACTCCTCTTCTCTCATTAAGCAACACCAATATATCTATATCGCTCTTATTTTCTATCCAACTTTTCGTATTATAGCTTCCAAAAAGAGCTAATGCAATTATATTATCTTTATCCTCAAAATCAAATCCTCTCAAAACCATATAAGCCTCCAATAAGAATCATTTTTCATACCTTATACTTAATTTCCTTTATCCTATTATACTATTGTTAAGTCAATTTCCATATAAAAATTTTCTTCTTATTAAAATGAAAATAATCTTATTCCTTCGCTGTAAATTCTTCTAATACTTGCATAGCGAATCTTGCATTAGGGTAAGTTATAGAACCACCACCAATAACTCCTATCTTTACCGCTTCCATAATCTCATCTATATTCGCATTAGCATTCAAACAGCCTTCTATATGATAACAAATGCATTCATTACAACGGCTAACTACTGAAATAGCTAGTCCCATAAGTTCTTTATGCTTTTTATCTATTGCACCAGCAGAATATGTATTATCATCCAATGCCCCAAATTCTTTAAAGAAATTATCAGCTTCAATAAGTTTTGAATTATACTTTTTTCGGTAATCTTTCATTTCTTCAATGTTCATAGTTATTCCTCCTACATTATTAATATTTACCCGGTCTGATATTACCATTCAAAATCAATTATAGCATAAATTGTAAGCATCATATTATTCAATTTTTAAAGAACTCTTTTTATTAATTCATCTACTCCAGTGCGTATCATACCGCTTATTATAATATTGCTTTCCAGATAGCCAACGCTTAAAATATATATTTAAACATAAAACTTATCGATATTTATGTAGATCTTAATAGACAATAGTGTAAAAGGATTAAAGATGTATCGTTTCCACTTTGGTTATCATACTAATAATATTATAATTTAATATAAAAGGAGAAATCTTATGGAATATCCCCCTTCACATCGCCACATGCTGGCTAAGCTTTTCAACTGTGATTCTTCTATATTAAGTAATAGTGAAAAAATAACTGTATATATTCGTGAATGTATTAAAGAGCTTAATCTTGGTGAAATTAATAATTCATTTTTTCTATATAATCCCCATGGAATAACTCTTGTCATCCTATTAAACGAATGCCAGCTAACACTTAATACTAATGCTAACAAAAAGTATGCTACCGTTGATTTATTTGCAATATCAATCGAAATTGATTCTTACCGCGCTTTTAAGTATTTAAGCAAAGCCCTAAAGTCAGATAAATGTCAGATAAACGAACTAATATCTGATACTATTAACTACTCACTACCGCAGTTTATCCCTCAAAGTAATTACACGAAAGATTCACGGAATAAACGCCCCATAATATCTATTTTAGGTAGCGGCGGCGGTGTCGCTAAATCCGTTTTATCTATATTAAATAAAACAACGAACGATGAAAATGATCCTATTAATACCTTTATTAAATCGTCAAAGCTACATCTAATTGATTTAAAGCAAAAAGATGTACAATATTATGAAAAAAGTTTTCCTAATTTGAAGGATAAAATATCTCTGCATCAATTCGATGTGAATAATCATAAGAAATTAAAAGCCCATTTAAAAGAAACCAATACCTCTATAGTATTAGATATGTCCTTTGGCGATACCGTTGACGTATTAAAATGCTGCAACTCCTTAGGAATAGTATATATAAACTCCGCATTTGAAAGTGTAAGTGTTGATAAAAATGAATCTTTTGCAGGATTTTCATTACAAGAAAGATATAGACTTTTTGAAAGCAATAGGGATAAGTTTAAAAATACTTCTGCCATAATTTGTTCTGGCATGAATCCTGGAGTTGTACAATGGATGGCCATTTATTTAATGAAAAAATATCCCAATAAGCATCCTAAGGCTTGTTATATAGTAGAAAATGACACCTCCTTTTTTGAAGATGAAAAATTAGCAGATAAAAATACCATTTACACCACCTGGTATCCCGAAGGTTTCCTAGATGAAGCCATTTATAGCTACCCAACATTCATAAAAAAACATCAGCCGCTATTTCTTTATAACAAGGTATATGACCTTGAATTTAAAGTTACCTTAGGGCAAAACCAATTTTACGGCTGCCTTATGCCTCATGAGGAAGCTGTTACACTTGGAAAAATGTTTGATATGGAAACTGGATTTATATACAAAATAAATGATCATACCACAAACTTAATTAAGTCAAATTTAAACAATATCGATGTCTTGTGGAATAAGCCAATGAAAGTTTTAGATCCTGAAGTCGCTCCTTTAAAAGGTGATGATTTGGTTGGAATACTTCTTGTTTTTGAAGATAGTGAAGCCTATATGTACAATAAGCTAAATAATAAAGAAACATATGATAAATATAAAACTAATGCCACATATCTTCAAGTTGCTGCTGGAATTTATGGTGCTTTAGCAGTAATGTTGCTAGATGATATTCCTCGAGGAATTTATTACGTTGATGAACTACTTGTTAGTACTAACAATAATTATGGTAAATACTTAAGCTATTATTTAGATAAATTTATTATAGGTGAAAATAACCACTGCGATGGAGACCTCATAAATAGACTTATCAAAGTCAAATAAGTGAAACTATCACAAAAGAAAAATAACACACTATATTGATTTTCTACTTATCATATTAATCAATATAGTGTATAAAAAATTAATTTTTCAGACGCTTATTTTTAGCAGCTATAACGTCTTTCTTCTGTATAAAATTTCATATCCATTTTTCTTGACTCTCTCTGTTATATAGAATCCATTTTTTTCATAAATCTCCTGTGCCTTAGCTTCATTGCTGTCGGTTGAAGTATAAAGACAAATATACTTTTTTCCTCGTTCCCTAGCTTTATCTATAATAAAATCTAAAAGTAACTTTCCTACACCTCTTCCTCTATATTTTGCATGAACACAGTACCAACCTAGCCATATAGTATTCTC
This sequence comes from Clostridium sp. DL-VIII, assembly GCF_000230835.1. Classification (NCBI taxonomy): domain Bacteria; kingdom Bacillati; phylum Bacillota; class Clostridia; order Eubacteriales; family Clostridiaceae; genus Clostridium; species Clostridium sp. DL-VIII. The sequence continues at coordinate 1,931,135 of NZ_CM001240.1, read as the reverse complement.
ATAATTTTCTATAAGTGTATACATTCCGATAAATCCTATAACCTTCTTTTTAGAATTTATCGCAGTAAAATATTCAATACTCATTACATGCCTATCAATTTTAGTTACGTACTTTTGAAATTTTTTCTCATCAATGCTAGCCTCTATCTCTTTTCTCATGGATTCCTCTTCATCTGTAAAAACTGTTTCAACTAATTTAATACTTTTATTTAAATACTTCTTTGTTAAAACAAGTATTTCTATATCTTCATCAGAGTCCATAATGACCTCCTTAATTTAGTAATACCATTATTAAATTAAAATGTAATAATCTTTCTTAAAATACCATCTGCACATTACTTTAAGCTCATCCAACAAATTGTAACCTTAATAATCTACTTTATTAGCTACTACTTAGTACCTTATAATACTTTATACATTATATAATATACATGCATATTAACCCTAAATATTACAATTATAAAAAGTATATGATAAATTTAAATGATACATTTCACTATAGCAGTAATAAATTAACTAATCTTCTCTCCACCAATCCAAACTTGTTTGATATTTTTTATGTCATTAATATTTACAGTCGGATCACCTTCTATCAAAAGAAGATCTGCTCTATATCCATTCTTAATAATTCCTCTATCATTCATACCAAAATACTTTGCTGGAATACTTGTTGCACTTTGTAATGCTTGAATCGGAGTAAAACCAGCATCAACCATTAGTCCAAGTTCATTAATAAGTGAAACTCCATACGGTGCAGAATATGGAGTTGTTGGGTCGTCAGTATTAGAATCACTTCCAGCTATAATTGTCACACCAGCTTTATAAAGTCTTGCAACTGATTCCTTAACATAGTCATAATTCAATGGCGCGTTAGGATTAAACTTTTTAATTGACTCAACAATTCCTTTCATTGTTACCATAGAGATTGGGAAATTTGTTGTTTACGAAAACAGCATCCCCTTTCAAGATATTGATTTCATGCTAATAGACAAGGTTAGCCCACTTATATGTGCTCAATTACAAAAGAACATTCTTTTAAATTTAGATAACAATAATCTCCCCAATTACTTATTAGCTGACCTTATAGAAGGAAAGCGGATTGATGAGTCTATTATAAAAAATAGACAACACTATTTAAAATGGGCTAGGACAGAACATCTTTACATTATGGTTATCGGAAGTAACAGACAAGAAGCTTTCGACAGTAAGATTCCTTCCATTTTTAGAATTTTGAAATCGTACATTCCTGTTGGACAGTGTATTATTTATGCTCCTGGAATTATAGCTTTCCTTGATCAATTGCTATTTGATAAACTTTTTAACTCCACCAATAGCGAATTTAATGACTTCTTGAGCAAAAATAATCTATATGCTGGAATCAGCCAGAAGTATACTCTTTTGAACGATTCAAAAAAACACTATTTGAATGCTGTTAAAGCTATGGAGATAGGACTAAAAAGAAACATGCATTGCTCCTTATTCGAGGATTGTACCTTGTATATTATATATGAATTAATCTCAAGCAAATATGATCAGCTGGATTTTTGCCATCCAGCTGTCTCAATGCTTGCGGTTTATGACAAAAATAATGGAACAAATTTTCTAGAAACATTGAAACAGTATATCTTTTATTCTTCATCTCCAGGAGAAGCTGCAAAAATATTAAATATTCATCGAAATACTTTATTCTACCGTATCAACAAAATAAAAGATATGACTGGTATAAGCTTAGAACACGGTGACGAAATATGCAAAATTTTTTTATCTATTAAACTATTAGAGATAAAGGCGGAAACACCCTAATTATAATTATTGTAGATACAAACCAAGGAAAAAGTGCTCCTTTCAGCAAATGTTGGCACTTTTTCTTACCAACATATCTTGTTAAAATCCAATAGCTCCAAAACAGACTAAGTTCCTAACGAAAGCAACGAGCAAAAAATATAAAATTTACCTATCTACTTTTGTTCTAATAATACATAGCGACACCAACACTATACATCATTGCCAAGTTTACAAATTTCTCTCTATTAATGCCCCTAAATGTTCTGCTAAGATATCAGGAGAAAAAGGCATTCCATTTATAAACCACCATTCTATCAGTCCTACTATGGCCTGCCCCAAAAATTGCTTGACAGCATCTTTCCTTAATCCCGAATTTACTCCTTCTGTAACATTTACTTCATCCTCTAATTTATAAGTAACTAAATCAATGAAGCGATTTCTAAAATAAGGGGCACCTTTACTTGCTAACATCGTCGAAAAGAATAAATAGTTATTCTCAAAATATTTACACCAAATAAGTAATAAACTCCTATAATTTAATTCCGTAACAGATTTACACATTTTATGTAATTCGTTTATATGTGATGCTATAAGTTTATCTAACAAATCAAATTTATCAGTGTAATGAAGATAGATAGTTCCTCTGCTGACATCAGCCCTATTTGAAATATCCTGTATTGTAATGTCGTCAAAACTCTTTTCAGACATCAACTCAATAATAGCTTTTTTAATTGCTTCTTGAGATTTTGGTATTCTTCTATCAACTTTTGACATAGTGAGATTCACCAAACTTTCTTTAAAAATAATATACAATTTCAATTAATCTGTTCATTACTAAACAAATCAAGAATATCTAACAATTGAAAGCATTCTGTTTTTATTTATAATTAATTTTATACTGTTGTTCATTAATAAATCAATGTTAATTAATGAATTACCGTTTATTAATTTCAAGGAGGATTTTATATGAAAGTATTATTAATTAATGGAAGTCCTAAAAAAAATGGATGCACCTATACCGCTTTGTCTGAGGTATCTCAAGCACTTAAAAAAAATGGCATAGAAACAGAAATTTTTCACTTAGGAACAAAAGCAATTTCTGGATGTGTGGGTTGTTATTCTTGCATCAAAACAGGTAGATGCTTTATGAATGACCAAGTAAATGAATTTTTAGAAAAGGCAGCTGAGGCAGATGGTTTTATTTTTGGCTCTCCTGTACATTTTGCTTCTGCTTCGGGTATGTTAACATCATTTATGGACAGAGTATTCTCTACCAATTTTTCAAATGACATTTTATCTTATAAGCCTGCTGCAGCAATTTCAAGTTCTCGTCGTGGTGGTAATACTGCTACATTTGATCAAATCAACAAATATTTTACAATAAGCAATATGCCTATCGTATCATCTCAATATTGGAATATGGTACGTGGAAATACTCCCGAAGAAGTAACTCAGGATTTAGAAGGCATGCAGACAATGCGTACTCTAGGTAATAATATGGCATGGATGTTAAAATCCATTGAAGCCGGAAAAGCTTCAGGCGTGACTTTACCTGAAAAAGAAGCCTCAGTACAATAAACTGCTAAATCTTTTATTATTATTTCTAAAAATCAAGCAGAAAAAAATAGCTATTTAAGAATGTGCATAGCTTTATATACAAAAAAAAATGGAGCAACATTTCCACCCATGCTTCTCCACTCACTCAATATACACAAAAAATAACAAACCAAATATACAATTATATTACCTTATTATTTTTAAATTTCTATACACATATCCTCTTTAAGAATTTACCTTATATGCACTATATTCAATAATTATTTATATAAATTAAATTTTTGTGTGCTGCTTACACATGAAATTGCATACATATTTGTAACCTCAAGGGTCATAATATGCAAGAAGCATTTGAAATTAAGCTGTCGAAAGTTCTTAAGCAGAGAACCCAAATCTATGATTTGGTGTAAATCGCTTACTCAGCGAACGAATGTGAGTCGAGTTTCCTCTAATGTTTGTTCCATTTACTGCTTGTCATAAACTTGCTTTAAGAACATGCAGAAACGGGCACAAACTTCTATTTAGAACTTTCCAGCGAAAATTTCATAAGTCTTCTGGAACAAATATGTATGTAATTTCGGTAAGCCGCCACACACTTTTAATTTCAAAGTTACATCCTAAAATAATTCACTTTTCTTATCCCTATTCATGAGTTCATCGACGATAACTTTAGCATCTTTACCTTCAAATAAACCTTTATAAAGTCCATCAGTTATTGGCATTGATATGCCGATCTTTTCTTTTAGTTCATAAAAAGCCCTGCATGCTTTTACGCCTTCAACAACCATACCGACTTCTTTTAAAGCTTCATCAACGGACATGCCCTTACCAATTAATAATCCTGCTCTCCTATTTCTTGAATGCATAGATGTGCAGGTAACTATCAAATCTCCCATACCAGTAAGTCCATAGAAAGTTTCTATTCTACCTCCAAGAGCTATTCCAATTCTAGTAATTTCCTTCATACCTCTTGTAAGAAGTGCTGCTTTAGTATTATCACCATAGCCAAGCCCATCAATAACTCCTGCTGCCAGTGCTATAATATTCTTTACGGCGCCACCAATCTCAACTCCAATTAAGTCATCATTAGTGTAAACCCTAAAATACGGAGTCATGAATAAATCCTGAACATCTATTGCACATTTCATATCTTTAGAGGTACTCACAATAGTTGTTGGTATTTTCATAACAACTTCTTCAGCATGACTTGGACCTGATAAAACTACTATAGGATTCTCAAGTTCTTCTTCAATTACAACTGATAGTCTTTTATCGCTACTTTCTTCAATTCCTTTAGCAATTGATATTATTGGTACATCATTAGATACTTTACCTTTTATTGCTTTACACATGCTTCTGATAACATGAGAAGGAACTGATAACACTATATATTCAGCATCCTTTATAGCGTCATCAATGTTATTAAACGCAGTAACTCCGTTTGGAATTATTAAGTCTTTCATATACTTTTCATTTTTTCTCTCAAGGTTAATTTCGTTAACAACATTTTGATCTCTATCATATATATTAACAATATTATTTTTTTCTGCAAGCAAGGCAGCTAAGGCAGTTCCAAAACTGCCTCCTCCTAGAAAAGTAATTTTACTCATAATTATTCCTTTCTTTGTCTATATTCAATTTGAATACCAGTTCCTTTAAAGTCAAAACTATTTCTTAATTGATTTTCTAGATATCTCTCATATGAAAACTGTCTTGTACTTTCATCATTTACAAAGAAAACAAACTTTGGTGGTCTAGTTGCAACCTGAGTTACATAGTAAATCTTCATTCTCTTAAGAGAAACTACTGGAGGCTCTTTCATAAGAACTGCCTTACTTATAACATCATTTAATATTCCTGTTGAAATTCTCTTATTATAATTGTCGTAGCAATATTTTGCTATATCAAGAACTTTTCCTACTCTTTGACCTGTTAATGCAGAAATAAACAGATATTCAGCATAACTTAAGAATTTCAAATTTTGTTGTAAGTCTTTTTTAAATTTATCTAAAGTTTTGTCATCTTTTTCAACAAGATCCCACTTATTAACTATAACCATTATAGCTTTTCTCATTTCATGAGCATAACCAATAATCTTTTCATCTTGTTCTGTAATACCTTCAGTTGCATCTATCATAAGTATGCAGACATCTGCTCTTTCAATTGCTGCATAGGTTCTTACTACGCTGTATCTTTCAATTTCTTCTTTAACTTTACTCTTTCTTCTAAGCCCCGCTGTATCAATTAAAATAAACTTTCCGTTTTCTGTTTCTAAGTAGCTGTCTATTGCATCTCTTGTAGTACCTGGTACATCTGATACTATTACTCTTTCTTCACCAAGTAATTTATTAATTAATGAAGATTTTCCTACATTAGGCTTACCAATCATGGCAATTCTAATATATTCATCCTCTTCTTCTTCATATACAGATTTATCAATGTTTTCAACTACTTTATCAAGCATATCTCCAAGACCTAAACCTTGTGATGCTGATATTGTTACTGGATCTCCTATACCTAAATTATAGAATTCCCAGGCATTATCCTCTTCCTTTAAAGAATCAACCTTATTAACTACTAAAACAACTGGCTTTTTACTTTTTCTAAGCATAGCTGCAACTTCATTATCTGCGGGTGTTAAACCTTCTTTACCATCAACAATGAATACAATCACATCTGCTGTCTCAATTGCAATATTTGCCTGTCTTCTCATTTGCTTGACTATAATATCGTCTCTTTCCGGTTCAATACCACCCGTATCTATCATAGTAAAACTATAATTTAACCATTCTGCTTCCGCATACACTCTATCTCTTGTAACCCCCGGCGTATCTTGTACTATTGAAATTCTCTTCCCCGCCAGTCTATTAAATAACGTTGACTTTCCAACATTCGGTCTTCCAACTATTGCAACAATCGGTTTACCCATTATTATTCCTCCTCTTTATATTTAGGCATATTCGTATTATTTTCTTTCACATGCCTCATTTAGTTTCTCAATCAAATCTTCTCCTGTGTAATCAACTACAATTACTTTAACATCCAAAGCCGATTCAATATCTTTAATTTTCATATCATCCAGCATAATTTGTTCATCAGAGTCTGCTAATTCATATCCTTTTCTAAACATATTATTAGACATCAATAAATACTTAGTATTTATTATTCCCTTTAACTGATTTATTATATCAGTTCCAGTCAAAAGACCTGCTATGGTAATTGTTTCACCAAAATAGTTATTTATTACCTTATAAACATCAAGCTGTATGCTTGGATTTTTATCTTTTATCCTTTTGCTGGCAGCTAATAACTCATTATAAGCAAGCTCTCCTGTAACAATAGAAAAACTTCCTTTCACGCTTACATCTAGCTCGTCTAAAGTGCTGTCTATAGCATCTCTAAAGCATCTCACCATGCCTATACCATCTTCTATCTGATGATAGTCATCATAAAATTCCTCATCAGGAATTTCCTTGCCTGCAACTAAATAAAATTCATCAGATAATCTAACAAATGGTGATCCAGTTTCTTTAATATATCTCTCCTGAAGCTTACTAATACTTTCAATTTCTTTTATAGATGCTTCCTTTGTATATGTATTAACATGTTTAAGTCCTTGCCTGAACTTAGTTATTCCTATTGGCACTACTGCAACATCTGAAACTTGTGGATATAAGGTATATAAATCCTCAATTGTTCTTTTAAGTTCCTCTCCATTGTTTATTCCTGGAACACAAACTATCTGTGCATTCATAGAAATGCCTGCCTCTGCTAATCTTTTCATTCTGTCAAAAACGCTTCCTGCAAATCTGTTATTTAACATTTGAACTCTTAGCTCCGGATTAGTTGTATGCACAGAAATATTTATTGGACTAATATGATATTTAATTATTCTATCAATATCTTCATCTTTCATATTAGTTAAAGTTACAAAATTACCTTGTAAAAAAGATAATCTAGAATCATCGTCCTTAAAATACAGAGTCTCCCTCATGCCATCTGGCAGCTGATCTATAAAACAAAAGATGCATTTATTGCTGCATGATTTTGCCTTATCCATTATGCCTCCGCCAAATTCTATGCCTAAGTCCTCTCCATATTCCTTTTCTATTTCAATTTCCCATACTTCACCATCAGGTTTTTCTATTTCTAAAACAATTTCCTCATCAGCAGATAAGAATTTATAATCTATAACATCATCTATCTTATTATCGTTTATTGATAATAAAACATCATTCACTTCAATTCCAACTTCTTCTGCAATTCCATTAGGTAGTACTTTTGTTATAATATTTTTCATTATTTCACTCCCAATTATAACATACTTATCCTAGTTATATTACCTTAATACCTTTGTTAAGTCAATAAATTCATATATATATGAAGCTTTATTCTTAGACTTTTGTTAAAGCTTGCTGAAATCACATACATCTTTATTCATAAGTACTTACGAAATTTTCACTAAAATACTTTAAATCCTTCTGAATATATATTTTTCTAGGTTTTCACTTTAACTCATTACAAACTCTTGAAAGATCTGTTCCCCTTTACCTAATTTGTATTCTCCCCCAATAGGTCCGCATACCTCCCCTTCTTCATTTTCTTCTGACATTTCAATTAAAGTATCTTTTTTCTTTCTTGCATTACTTTTTTTAGGGTCTCGAATTAGAGACAAACATTTTTGAGTTATTTTTTCTTCCGATTCCCTATTATCTTGTTTCTTAACACTTTTCTCTTGTGCTTTTGGACTAGAATCTTCTTTTTCTTCATTACTTTTATTTTCTATAGTTTCTTCTATATTTGATAATTTACTTTTTTCTTTAACCTTTATATTTTGGTGCTTTGCAAAATTAATTACTTTATACACCTTATCTTCAGAAAGTTCAATCATTTCTAATTCCATCAATACATCAAAAGCCGTTCTTACTGAGTCTACATCTCTATTAAACTCAATAGCTAATGTTTCTATTGTATATGGAATACTCTTAGAAAGGTATAGCTCCCCTTCTAAATTAACTTTCCCTGCCAAGACCACAACTCTTGTCCAAACATAATGAATAAGATCTCTTTCTGGTTTCATGTCTATTATTTTGAATTTAGTATCATCATACATGCTAACCTTGAACTTTACATACTTTCTTTCTCTCATATTTATCATTCCCCTTTATTTTTTAATCAATATATTAATTTTATTTTACTAACAAGGATATATGCTTTACGTAATAAAATAACAACTTTTTTATAAATTTTTTTCCATCAAATTACTACAAATTTTTATAAATACTTTATTTTTAATTCCGTTATAACATTTAATAGATTAACTGAACGATGTACATCTCCATTATTTTTTTGATTATTAATAAAGCAATGTTATAATTAAAAGCATACAAATAACAGCAGAATCACTTGCTGCTGTCCTACTTTAACAAGAAAGTGAGATGAATTCAAATTGAATTATCTATATAACATTCTAGCCCAATATATATTAACTCAATTTGTGGATAGAGTTGCACTGCTCCTCCTGTGTTTATTTGTCATAACAAGGCTTAGAGGCTTTAGAGAAATATTCCGAAATGAAAATTACAGTAAAAAAGACTACATAGTTGCATGCACAGTATTTTCTTTATTTGCTATAATGGCAAATTATACTGGAGTTAATGTTGAAGGCTCTCTAGTAAATGTAAGAACAATAGCCATAGTATCTGGCGGTATAATATTTGGTCCAGTAGTCGGAATTACAACTGGAGTAATATCGGGGGTACATCGATATCTGATGGATGTAGGGGGAATAACTTCAATACCATGTCTTATAAGCAGTATAACTGCCGGAATAATAGCCGGATATATTAATAGAAAAATTCAAAGAAACTATAGATGGATAGCTGGAATAATAGCTGGAGTATTTTCTGAAACCATAACAATGCTCCTTATACTCTTATTAAGCAAGCCCCTTTCCTTAGGATTGGATATAGTATCTAAAATAGCCTTTCCAATGATACTTGGGCAGGTTTCTGTTGGCTTTATTGTCCAATTAATTCAAAGTATAGAAGATGATAAGGAAAAAATAGCCGCCAAGCAGGCAAAACTAGCACTTGATATAGCTAATAAAACTCTTCCTTATTTTAGAAATGTAAACAGTGATTCTCTGAATAAAATCTGTACCATTATACGTGATGATATTAAAGCCGATGCCGTATCAATAACTGATACAAGAAATATCCTGGCTTATATTGGGATTGGAAAAGAATATTATAACATTGAACACGAGATAATAACTGAAGCAACTAAAGAAGCCATAAGCAATGATAAGATAGTCATCAAAAACAATGGTTTTCAGGATAAAAGTTCAATGCTGAAATCAGCAATTGTAATTCCACTTAAGGTCAAAAATGAAGTTGTAGGCGCTTTGAAAATATACTATGCAAGTTCTAACAGGATAACTTATTCTCTTCAAACTCTTGCAGTAGGACTTTCTCAAATTATATCAACTTTGATGGAGGTATCAAAGGTTGAACAAATGAAAGAAATGGCTAATAAAGCAGAACTTAAAGCTCTTCAAAGACAGATAAATCCGCATTTTTTATTTAACGCACTAAATGCTATAACTTCTTTTATACGAATAGATCCAAATAAAGCAAGGGAACTTATAATAAACCTTGCTAGCTATTTAAGATATAATTTGGAATTAAACAGCGAATTTATTGATATAAAAAAAGAATTACAACAGGTAAAAGATTATATAGAAATAGAAAAGGCCAGATTTGGAAATAAATTAAATGTAATTTATGATATAGATGATGTTAATATTAAGATACCAAGTCTTACAATACAGCCTTTGGTAGAAAACGCCATAATTCACGGTATCTTAAAAGATAAAGGACTCGGAACAGTACAAATTATCGTAAAAGAAGAAGGAGAAAAAGTTAAGATCTCTATAATTGACAGCGGCATAGGCATAAGTGAAGAGGCAATTAAAAATGTTTATACTAATTCAGTACCTGAAAATAAAATAGGACTATATAACGTACATTTGAGGATTAAGCTTATTTACGGAGAAGGGCTTATTATAAAAAGATTAGAAAAAGGTACTAGGATAGAATTTTATATAAAGAGAATATAAGAGAAGGTGATCATATGAAAGCTATAATAGTTGAAGATGAGTTCTTAGCACGAGAAGAACTTAAATTTTTTATTAAAAATTACAGCAAAATAGAAATTATAGATGAATTTGAAGATGGAATAGATGTACTTAAATTTATTCAAAATAATGAGATTGATATTATATTCATGGACATAAACATACCATCGTTAGATGGAGTATTACTTGCTAAAAGTATAAGTAAGTTTTCTAAAAAACCTTACATAGTCTTTATAACTGCTTATAAGGAACATGCTGCAGAAGCCTTTGAAATAGAAGCCTTTGATTATATATTAAAGCCTTATTCAGAGTCTAGAATTGTAGCTATGCTAAAAAAATTAGAAGCTGCCAATAATGACAAAGAAAATACTGTCCCTAAGAGCAACTTGTCAAATAAGATAAATCTATGGAAAAATGAAAAAATAATAGTAGTCTCTATGAATGATATATATTATTGCACTGCTGAAGAAAGAATAACCCATGTTTTTACCAAAAATGATGAGTATTCAGTGAGCCTTGGTATAGCTGAGTTTTATGAAACTCTTCCAAAGGATACTTTCTTTAAATGCCATAGATCCTATATTGTTAATGTAAATAAAATCAGAGAAATCATACCTTGGTTTAATAACACTTACAATTTAAAACTTCAGGATATAGATTTCCAAATTCCTGTAAGCAGGAGTAACATAAAAGAGTTTAAACAACTTATGAATATATAAATGTATCCCATGTCGATTTTTATGCATTTCGTTCAATAAAGCGTAATTTTATATTTCACGGACTTATAATAAAATCAAGGAAGCAAGCAACATAAAGAGTTAACTAAAGAATGTTGTAAATGCCTTAATAAATATTTGCATATAATTAAGGAGCGATGAACGATGAAAGAAAAAACTGAAAATCGATGGTTAATAGTTTTAGGTACAATTATTGCACAATTAGGTCTTGGAACAATTTATACTTGGAGTTTATTTAATCAACCTTTAGTGGATAAATTTGGCTGGCAGTTGAGTGGGGTAACTGTTACCTTTTCTATAACAAGTTTTGCTTTAGCCTTCTCTACTTTAGCTGGAGGAAAACTTCAAGATAAATTAGGAATTCGAAAACTAATATCAATTTCAGGTTTAGTTCTAGGCGCTGGACTAATATTAACCTCTAAAGTTACTTCAATATCTATGTTATATTTGACAGCTGGTGTAATAGTTGGTGCCGCAGATGGCATCGCATATCTTACATCACTTTCAAACTGTATTAAATGGTTTCCTGAGAAAAAAGGACTTATTTCAGGTATTTCAGTTGGAGCTTATGGTACTGGAAGCTTAATATTTAAATATATTAACGGCGGCTTAATCAGTAGTGTAGGTGTTTCGGAAGCATTTTTGTACTGGGGAATAATAATTATGGTACTAGTTGTTATTGGTGCTCAATTAATAAAAGATGCCCCTGTAATAGATACATCAGCTAATCAATCTAACGGTAACATAAATAAGAAAGAATTTTCAGTAAAAGAAATGTTAAAAACTAAAGAAGCGTATTTTCTATTCGTAATATTCTTCACAGCATGTATGAGTGGTCTTTATTTAATAGGAATTGTTAAAGATATAGGTGTTCAATTGGCTGGTCTTACACCTGCTGTAGCCGCAAATGCAGTTGCTATGATAGCAATCTTTAATACAGCCGGAAGAATCATCCTTGGTGCCTTATCTGATAGACTTGGAAGATTAAATGTAATACTCTTTACCTTAGCTGTAACAACTGTTTCAGTATTTGTTTTAAGTTTTGTACATTTAGACTTTATGATTTTCTTCGCCTGCGTTGCTTCAATTGCATTTTGCTTTGGCGGAAATATTACAGTATTCCCTACTATTGTAGGTGATTTCTTCGGCTTAAAGAACCAGACTAAAAATTATGGAATTATCTATCAGGGCTTTGGCTTTGGAGCTCTTGCAGGTTCATTTATCGCTGCAATAGCTGGTGGATTTATACCTACCTTTATAATTGTAGGTGCCTTATGTCTAGTATCTATAATTTTAACTTCAATAATGAAAGCTGAAACACATAACGCAAGTGTAAAACCAGCTGCCTCAAAGTTAATACAAGAAGTTGCTTAGTAAAAATATATTAATTAAGAAAAGCTTAGATATGATATCTCTAAGCTTTTCTTATTTTTATAATATGCGTATATTTCAGCTTATTTTCATTTTAATAAATTTTATATTTATAAAATATAAAAAAACATTTTGCTCTTCTGAAATATATATGTTATGGCTAACAATTTACAATTCATAATTTATAATTGTAAACTGTACATTGCGAATTTCAATATATATAAATTAAAGATCTTTCAGAAATGAAATTATCGCTTTATTTACTTCTTCTGATTTTTCCTGCTGTGCCCAATGTCCGCAATCTTTAATAAATATAGTTTCACGAAGGTTTGGAACAAGATTTTTCATTCCAGAAATTATTTGCTCCATTCCCGGAATACTTAAACCAACATCACTATCCCCCACCATAAATAGAGCTGGAATTGTTACTTTTACTCCATTAAAGCAGCGTATACTTATCATTAGCTTCTGGCTGCTCTGTATCTCCAAAGCCTCTTAAATCTGGGGCTACTACATGGAAGCCTGCTTCAGCTAATACAGGAATCTGATACCTCCATGAGTACCATATCTCAGGAAACCCATGAAGCAATAATACAAGTGGTCCTTCTCCCTGTTCAGCTATATGCATTTTAATACCGTTTGTTTCAATAATTCTATGTTTTAATTCACTCATTTTGCTTCTCCTTATTCATACAAATTATAAATAAAAGCATAATCGTTTGTTCATTAAACACGTGTTGTTAAAGCGATTTGTGCATGCTATGATTATAATGTACTAAAATTAATACTATAAACGAGCGTTTTTACATCCAATAACTTACCAATAATAAAAAATAGAACATTTATAAAATCATTTGTTATAATTAAGTTCTCACACAAAAAATAACAAGGAGATAACATAAATGTTCATAGGCTCAATTATAACAAATTCATCATCTATAATCAAATTCTTAAAAGAATCAAGATTTGCAATTTATTTTACTAAGCCGCAGCTTCATATTATAGCTCTTATTATGAGTGCTATGATAAAAAAAGGATTTGTAGGTAAAGTTACTGACGTAGCCGACCTTATGCCTTTCAGGCATAGGACGAATGTAGGAAAATTCTTATCTAAAAGTCCTTGGAATGAAGACTTTGTTGAAAGAGCACTCCGTAATTTGGTTATAAAAAAGATTTGGGAAATTTCTAAAGCAACTGGAAAACCAATCTATGTCGCTATAGATGATACTATCTCGGAAAGGACTGTGCCCTCGTCAAAGGCAGTAAAACCTATTGAAAAGTGTAGTTTTCATAATTCTCATTTAAAACATAAAACTGTTTACGGACATCAATTAGTAACTGTTATGCTTATTTGTGATGATGTTGTTATGCCATACTCAATATCTATTTACGACAAAAAGATTAAGAGTAAAATTCAAATGGCTATTGAGCTTATAAATTCCTTACCATCTCCAAAAAATGAAGGATATGTTTTGTGTGATAGCTGGTATAGTTGTAAAAAGATTTTTAATGCTTCTAAAAAAGCTGGTTTCAAATATGTAGGTGGATTACGTACTAACAGAGTAATTTATCCTACTAATCATGAAAGACTTGGTATTAAGCTTAACGCTTTCGGGAAAACACTAACTAAAGAGGATGTCGACCTAGTTAAAGTTGGCAACTCAGAGTATTATGTATATTCCTATAAAGGAAAGTTAAATGATTTAAAAGAAGCCTTAATAATTCTAAGTTGGCCTAAAGAAGCTCTTTTTAAAGATGGCTGTTTAAGAGCTTTTATAAGTCCTGATTCTAATATGTCATTATTGGAATTGCTAAACCACTACAAACATAGGTGGCCGATCGAAATTTTCTTTAGAGAATCTAAGAAAAAACTAGGATTAGATGATTATCAAATTCGCAGTGAAAAAAGTATAAAAAGATATCTGCTTATTATGATGATTACATATGTTTATTGTGGATTAGAAGTATCCGAAGATACTTTAAAATTTAGTGATGGATTAAAAAATGCTAGAGTTCAATTAGAGGCCGAAAAAATAACTTTCATTTATGAAAAAACTCAAGCTGGAGAGCCTATTGATACCATTTTAGAGCTTTTCAATGTTGCATAAGTATCTTTTTAGTTATTCAATTGGAAATATTTGTTTGCAATTTCGCTCGTTTATAGTTAATAGTTCAACCAACAAAAATTCTATAGTGTTGGTTACTAACAAAGATATAGTTATGATATGAAAAGTATGCTAATGAATAACAAAACCTTTTCAAAGAATGAAGAAGATAAATTAGAATTACTTACCGTTATGATTAGCAGCGGCATATATTGTGCTACTAAACGCTGGAATAGTAAAGACACTTTAAAAGATACTTGTCTATTAGTTAAAGAAATTCTTCCTTTTATGATTTCAGGCTTAAAATCAACAATTGAAATGTAGAGCTCTTATTAAACTAATTTAATATATAACATAAACAAACGAAGACATTTTATGATTTAAAATACCTTCGTTTGCGTAACTATTAAAAACAGTTATGATGTTTTTAATTGATTTGACCTTATAAACACTTTTCATTACTATAATCAAGCTTCTTTATACCACTGATATAAATACGTCTTCTTTTCACTGGTGAATTGAATATGTGTTATTACACTTAATTATTTATACATATAATCTCTAGTCCATGGTAATTCATTATTTACGCCTTTATTAAATAAAAATTGATGAATGCTTATATTTCCGCTGTTAAAAGATGCTGCGCTGGCATTTAAATATAATCTCCACATTCTTATAAAAGTTTCATCTTTAGTTTTTCTTATTTCAGGCAATGCATTTTCAAAATTTTCTGCCCAATGCTCTAAAGTTCTTCCATAATGAAGTCTTAAGTTTTCTGCATCATTCAAACTAAATCCTACATCGGACATACAGTTAACTAATTCTTTAACTGCTGGTATATATCCACCTGGAAATATATATTTATTAATCCATGTATTATTTCCGCCAATCTCTGTGGATGTTATACAATGAAGTAAAGATACACCCTTATCATTTAATAAATTATTTACAGATACAAAATACTCTGCAAGGTGGTCTTGTCCAACATGTTCAAGCATTCCTACACTAACTACTTTATCGAAAGTTCTATTCTTTAGTTCCCTGTAATCCACAAGTTGAACTTCAACTAGATCTTCTAATCCTTCATTTTTTATTCTTTCTTTAACTTTTGCTAATTGTTCAGCACTTAAAGTTATTCCCATAGCCTTAACTTTATATTTTTTTGCTGCTGAGGTAATAAGCTCACCCCATCCACAACCTATATCAAGTAAAGTTTCTCCTTCTTTTAAATTTAGCTTCTTAAGAATATGCTCTACTTTATTCTTTTGTGCCTGAATTAAAGAATCATCTTTAGACTTAAAGTAACCGCAAGAATAGGTCATAGTATCATCTAACCATAACTTGTAAAAATCATTTCCTATATCGTAATGAAATTCTATGTTCTTCTTACTGTTTTTAATGTTATTTGTAGCTATCTTTAACAAACTTGAATATTTATCACTATTACTTAAAAAGCTTTCTTTATTGTTATATAAAGACTCAATAACCTTTTGAACACTTCCTTCAATATCTATCTTATTGGTCATATAAGCTTCACCAAAAGTTAAGGAAGGGTCCTTAATAATATCCGCCTTAGGAATAGGTTCATTAAAAATTATTTTAAATTGAACTTCTCCTTTTCCATAGATTTCTGAGCTGCCATCCCAAAGTTTCAATTCAAAAGTATCTGAAAATAAATTTTTGAACAATGTTTTGTAAAATACTTTGTCAATTATCATGACATTCATCTCCTTTTTCGTGTTTAAATATTATTATCAAATCTATATAAATTTTACTAATAATCTGATGTAAAAAATTAATATATATTGCAATCAAAAATTCTTATTTAGACTATATTCACATACTCAAAATAGCAATATTATTGAAAATAATCCAAATAGCCTTCATAATTGAAGATATAAACATTGTTTATCTAATTCAGTATATATGATTACATTATGTGTTGCTTGGACTATGTTCACAGAGTTGCACAATATTCATAATATCGTAGGAATAATATGAATGGCGATTTGCTAAAATTCCTAGATGGTAAGTCATTCCCCATTTCCGTTGTCAAACACCATTATGAAAAGAAGAAACCATTATTGTTTTTACCGCCATATAGTCCAGAAATGAATTTTATAGAGGAGTTATGAGGATGTAAAATAATTTTTGATGTTTTTAAACCTTTTAATAGTTAAACTTAAGTATAAAATTATTGTGACAACCCTATATTTAAGTTTAACTATTAGTTTTATAAATGTAAAACAATTATTACTTATGTTAATATAAGTATAGATTATATTAAATTATACAAGGAGGTTTGTTATGAACTTTGAACAAATGGAATATATTAAAGAAATTGTTAATACAAAATCAATTTCTCTCGCAGCGCAAAATCTTCATATTTCTCAATCAGCTATAAGTCAATCGCTATTCCAATTAGAAAAAGAATTAGAAGTGAAATTATTTAAAAGATCTCGAATGGGAACTATACCTACAGAGGACGGTAGAAATATTATTAGAAAAGCTCTGGAAATTGTGAGAAAAGTGGACGAAATAAAAACAGAAGCTCAGATTATGAATTCTTCATTAAAAGGAGAATTAAAAATTGCATTTTCTCCAAGTGCATTAGCAGGATTTCTGCCATATGCTCTATCATCATTTAAAAGAGATTTTCCTCAAATCAAGATAAATCTTATAGAGACTTATCGTAATACAATTATTGAGAAAATTAATAATAATATTATCGATTTAGGATTTATACCTGTTAATAAACATACAAAAAAAGAAGCGCTGGCTAATGTTAATTTTAAATACTTAGACTATGGAGGTGAAATGAAAATCATACTTTCTAAAAATTCTCCATTAGCTTATGGTGACGCAGTAAGCATTGAAGATTTATTCAATTATCCAATTGTCATATACTCTAGTGAATTTTGCGAAAAAGTGCTTAAACCTTTAAAAAAGAAGAATATATCTATAAATGTTTTGTTCACAACCACAAACTCTGAACTTATAAAAAAAACCGTAGCTGAGGGATTAGCATTTAGTATACTTCCTAGTTCAATGCTAAGAGATGATCCTTATGTAGAAAGTCAAAGAATTGTCCCTATTTCATTAATTGATCGTGAATTCGATTCTGACTTTAAATTTGCTTGTATATATTCTAAAAAAAGCGGTAATAAAAGAATAATAGATAACTTTTTAAATTATCTATTATAAATTACATAAAGACATATATAAATTTGCCACCATTCTGACACAATTGCTCACTATAATGAACTTATAAGATTGATAAAACTTTTTTTCATAAATATTTACCCTATAAATATAAAAAGCAACGTTCATATTCCCCTATGAATGTTGCTTTTTGTTTATTCTTAAATAGCTCTATAAATTCTTCAATTCACTTTTTAGTTACTCTCTATCTAGTATACCCTTAAGACGTTTAATTTCTTCAATATAACCTTCAGCTGCCACCGCTGCAATTGCTCCATCACCAGCAGCAGAAACAATCTGTCTTAAATATTTAACTCTATTATCTCCAATAGCATAAACTCCTTCAAAGCTAGTTTCCATGAGTTCATTTACAGATATATAACCGTTTGAATCAAACTTAAGATTACTGTTTTTTAAGAAATTAGTTGATGGTACCATACCTACAAAGAAAAATACTCCTTGGCAGTTTATCTCTTTTATATTTCCAGTGTTTAAGTTCTTAATTTTTACTCCTTCTACATTTTCATTCCCAAGGACTTCCTCTATGGTTGAATTCCAGATAAACTCCATCTTTTCATTATTAAAGGCTTTTTCGCTGCTTACTTTATTACAATCGAGAATACCTTCATCATGAAGCACTATGACAGTCACTTTACTTGCAAACTTTGTGATGTACATTCCTTCTTCAATCGCCTGGTCACCGCTTCCAATTACAACAACATGTTCTCCTTCAAAAAACTCAGCATCACAAGTTGCGCAGTATGCCACTCCATTGCCTTGGAATCTCTTTTCGCCAGGAATGTTTAGTAGTCTAGGCTCGCTGCCACAAGCTATGATTACAGCCTTAGCTAAGAATTGCTTTCCTTTCTTAGTGGTAATGAGTTTTTCTCTTAATGACAAATCAGCACCTACAACTTCATCTCTTAAAAATTCAACTCCAAAGTTCTCTGCGTGCTTCTTAAAGTTTTTCATAAGCTCTGGCCCGCTGATTTGTTCATAACCAGGATAGTTAACTACTTCCCTTGTTGTATTTACGAGACCTCCAACTACTCCTTTATTAATTACCAGAGTTTTAAGTTTAGCTCTTCCACCATAAATTGCAGCTGAAAGTCCTGCAGGCCCACCACCTATGATAATTAAATCGTAGGAATTAGTCATATCGCCCATACTTTTAATCACTCCTCAAAAACTTCAGCAATTTTTTCCTCAACTGCATCATCTTCTACGTTACCAGCTAATTTTCCTTGGTACTCACCATCCTTAAAAAACAGGATTTGAGGAACACCTTTTAAAGAAAATCTCTGAAATAAATTTTTTTGTTCTTCAACGTCAACATAATAAAAATTATACTTACCATCATATTTTGATTTTAAATCTTCTAAAATTGGTACTACACCTTGACATACACTACAGCTTTCTCTAGAAAAAATCACTAGGCTTGACTCAGCATTGTCATATATAATTTCATCAAACTCATTTGAATTCAAATGTTGTAAAGCCATTCTATTCACTCCTTTATAATTCTTCAATCTATTTTAAAAACAGCTATCAGAGTGCTACTTTCTGATAGCCATAATTCTTTATTAAGAGAGATGGATTTGTTATTTTTCTGATTATGCCTAAATATCTTCTGAGAAAATTTGATAAATTGGAGCTCCTTCACACTGTGCAGGATAACGTAAACCTAGTAATACAGAAACTGAAGGCGCAACATCAACTTGCCTTATAATACGTTCAGTTGTAAATCCATTCTTTATCCCAGAGCCTGCTGCTACAAAGATTGGTGACACCGAGGTATCAAAATATCCTTCTGAAGTCGAAAGACTATCTCCGTGGAGTCTGTTATATTTTTCTTCGATAGAGAAGAATATATCACCACATTCTGGTCCATGAGTACCTATTAAGACAGCATCTTTATTTCTAAGGCATATGCCCACAACTCTTTTACCGGTTTTATCATCCCTGTAATTATACAAGTCAGAGATTATTTGTTCTTCTAAATCATATTTATCTTTAGGATCTACAATACCATATTTATCACGGCCTTTTAGATTAATATAAATATAATTACTACGAATCTGAACAGCTCTTGTTTTCTCCCAATCTACTTCTCTTGTTGAATTACCATCTTTATCTTTTTTCAAAACTGTATACCCAAGCTCTTCCATGACTTTTGTATTTAATCCGCCATACTCACCTAAAATTGGAGGTACATTTTCTCCAACCATAAGCCCATGATCGCTTACAAGTAATACAGTCCATCCTTCATCTAATAGATGCAGGAATTCACCAATATAATCATCTGTTTGTATATAGAATTTTTCAATAAATTCCTGATATACTTTTTCATCAGTGTAATCCCATGGCTCAAGCGTCTTAGCAAGATGCCATAATTGATGTCCTGCACAATCAATATTATGAAGATGAGAGAATACTACATCATATTTTTTCTCCTTAATGCAATAATTAAGACAATCCGCCTGCCACTTATCGTAAATTGCCCAGGATGGTTCAAAGATTTCCCTTACTAGTTCATCATCTTCTCCACCGATTAAGCTAACAGGCGGAACATGTCCAACATTCTCAGTAATATCTTTGTATAAAGATTTTTGATGCCATAATTGATCATTGGAGATGTCAAGAGCATTACTAATCCAGACTCTAACCTTATTGCCTTGTGGATCAAGTTCTAAAATCTTCATTGAACGACATGCAGGCTTTGTCACTTCTTTCTTTGTAACATCGTCTATTATACCTGTTACCATCTTATCTTTCTCTAAAATGACGATTGGTTCATCTGCTTTCTTATTTTTATAAATTGCTACTTTATCATATTCACCAGCTTCATTTTTAAGAATTAAGGCTGGACGTCTAGTTACACCGCTTGAAGTTATTATAGTGAATTCTTTTGCTCCTTCCGGCGCACTTTTCCACCCCTTTGCCTGTTTAAGTGGAGAATTTACAATATCATAAGCCACTTTACTTCCAATAACAATTTCTGTATCATTATCATCCATAACATAGGTACGAATTTCACCGCCTTGACGGGCTGTATCTCCCCACCAAAGTTCCATCATTTCATCATCAACTTCATCGTCTAAAGTGCCTTCTAAATCTGTAATTATACAACCAACACCTGCTGGCTTTTCGACTCTTGGTGCATAACGAACCTCTTCGATTTCAGGCGAAGCAACAATAACTTTTTCCCAATCAAGTTGTGCAACTCCCATATTAACAGATCCTGGCTGAGTTCCATCTACAACACTCAAGTTTTCACTGTGAGAAGTTGGCGGCCAAGAACTGCCTGGCCAATGCCAAACTAATGTTTTTAAATCAGCTTCTGATGTAATATTCCAAATCTGTTCAGCAGTGCAGTTACGCGAATCCATATTATAAACAACTGCATCAAGACTTTCAGGAGATTGTCTCCAGTAACAAGTAATTCCATGTGTTCCTGGATAAGCACCTGTAGCAAGTGTTGTCCAACAAGGCGGTGTAATTGTTGGGATTGCACCAATTTGTCTTAAATCATTTCTAGCTGAACCACGTTCAATCAGCTTTTTTAAATTTGGCATTTTTCCTTCTTTTAAAAATTTTTGACTCACTCTTGGATCCATGCCATCTACGCCCAAAACCAATAATTTTTGAGTAAGTGCTGCTCTTTTCATAATATTTATCTCCCTTCAACAATTCTGTCGTTAATGTACCTCCACCAAGAGAACAATCAACAAAAAAATTTCTATTACTCTTAATATTGATACTTATTTTTGTGAATAGATCGTATAATTTGTTAAACTTCATTTTCTAAATCATTTCCCTGAATCAATTCTATTAACGAATCTCTAAGCTCTCCAAATTCTTCTGAAACTCTGATTTTTTTAAAGCTATTATCATCATATTGTTGAAGTGGATTTTTAAAATCACTCACAATTCTTCCCGGATTGGCATTCATTACAATAATCCTAGTTGATAAAAGAATCGCCTCTTCCACATCATGAGTAATAAAGAAAAAGCATTTATTAGTTTCTTTCCATATCTTCTTTAGATGTTTTTGCATAGCTTCTCTCGTTAATGCATCTAATGCGCTAAAAGGTTCATCAAGCAGAACTACTTTTGAGTCTGCCGCTAATGTTCTTGCAATTGCTGCACGCTGCTTCATACCTCCAGACAATTGATGAGGAAGCAGTTTTCTAGCTTTTTCTAAACCAACTAAGTCAACATAATGATTTACGATTTCTACTCGCTCTTTTTTAGGAATCTTCTTCATCTTAAGTCCAAATTCAATATTCTTTTCAACACTTAACCAAGGAAAGATGTTAGGCTGCTGAAAAACAACTCCTACATCTGGATTTGGCTTAGTGTGCGGTGCTCCATTTATAAGTACTTGCCCTGAGATATCTGTATTATATCCAGCGATAGCATTTAATAATGAAGTTTTCCCACATCCAGATGGCCCAAGAACACAAACGAAATCATCATCAAATAATTTAAGCTCAATGTTATTTAAGACATTCGAATACTCTTTTCCATTTTTATATATTAAATTAACATGTTTTAATTCAACAGAACAATTTTCTTTTCTTTCTTCTGGTCTATTTATTTCTACTAACGATTCCATATTATATCTCCTCGTATCTATTAATTATATAAATCGTTTCTTACTGCCTTCTTGAAAGTTTCAATATCTGGTGAAGTAGTAACTGCTTTTTGAGTTAATAAGAAATCACTTGTATCCTTTAGAATTTGTGGTAGTGTCCCTTGCTTGTCTGCTGTTCCTATATATTTTGCCTGCTCAGACTTATCTAAAACAGAAATTTGATTCATAGCCTGCTTTGTATCATCAGTACTTAACCCAAGTTCTGATGATAATGTTTTAACTACATCATCTGATTGAGTTTTATATGACTTAGTAGCTTCATCTAATATATCGATATATGCCTTAACTACATCTGGATATTTGGCTGCAAAGTCATTACTTACAATACCAAATTCACCTGTAACTCCTCCTTTATTCGCAACATCTTCAGATGTAAGTATGACTTTCCCACCGTCTGAAATGAGCTTCGACTGTGCTGGCTGCCAAATGTATGCTCCATCAATTTCCCCTCTGCTCCATGCTGCTATAATGTCTTGCGCATTCATATCTAAAATAGTAACATCATTTTCTGAAATATTATTTTGCTTTAATGCGGCAAGTAAACTATAATGAGAAGTCGAACCAAATGGAGTTGCAACTTTTTTACCTTTTACATCTGCTATTGAATTGATTCCAGATGTATTTTTTGCAACTAATGCTTCACTTGCGCCAATTATATCATGCAAATAATAAATTTTATAAGGAAGATCATTAACAATTCCAGTTGTCCCTGGAGGTGTACCAATTGTTGCTATATCTATAGATCCACTAGCCATTGCAGTATTTACATCTCGTCCAACATCAAATTGAACATACTTAATTGAAACCCCCGGGAATTTTTTTTCAAGTAACTTTTCTCCTTTTGCAAGAAGTTCTCCATTTGGAGACTGAAAATATCCTAAACGTATTTCTTTTGGCAAAGCTGAATCTGAAGCTTGAGTATTTCCTGCCGTACTAGCTGTTTTTGCTCCTGAGCAGCCTGTTACTAAAATTCCAATAGATAAAATAGCTGATAAAAGTATTGTATATTTCCTTAATTTCATAAATAACACTCCTTAAAATTTTAATGTAAGCTTTTGATTTTCACTAATAAGTTGCTACTGGATTTTTAATTTACTTCTCTAACCATGGTGAAGCTTTTCTAATTAAAAACCTTACAAAAGAGTCTAATATAATTGCTATAATTCCCATAATTATAACTCCAGCATAGACAATATCATTTCTAAGATATTTACTTGCATCTAATACCATCCAGCCTATTCCTGATACGGCTGCAACCATTTCTGCTGCAACCAAAGTTGCATAAGCAACACCGATAGCTGTTCTAAGACTAGTCAATATATCTGGCAGGCATGATCTAAAAATAACACTGATAAAAAGATTCACTCCGCTGGCACCTAATGATTTAGCACCATTAATTCTATCTATTGGTACCTTTTGAACACTAAATATAACCCCAATTAACAAAGGTGCGAAAGCATTTAAAAATAATAGGATAATTTTTGATTCATCTCCAATTCCAAACCAAAGTACAATTAATGTATAATACGCTAGTGGCGGAAGTGGACGATAAAATTCAATAAATGGATCTAGAATTGCCCTTACAGTCCTTGAGCTACCTGCAATAAGTCCTAAAGGAACACCAATTATTATTGCAAAAAAGATAGCAATAAAAAGTCTCTCCATACTTACAGCAATATGAGATACTAGACTTTCTCCCTTATAACCTTGTTTTGCTAATTCAACAAATGCCTGCCATACTTTTTGAGGCGATGGAAGGAACACCGGATTAATCAAACCTTTACTTGTAGTAATCTGCCATATGCAGAAAAACACGAGTACTGAGATAAATGAAACACCAAGATAAAAACTTCTACCTTTTTTTCTTTTCACTGTTTTTGGAGTTATATCTTGATTATTCATAGTAATTATTTTCACCTCCCTGATTCTTATGGCATATATTTTAAAAATTTCTTTTTATCATACATAGCTCCCCTTTTTACTTTTACTATTCCTATAAAATTACTATGATTAATATTAAATATATCTTACTAAACGCTTCCTTCATTGTCAATAAAAAAATACATAAAACACATCGAATAACTAAGGATTAATTTTTTAAATTTCCTTTTCAATATAAAATTATATTTGTCTATTATGCATATTCTATGATTATTACACTCTTTCCTCAAGTTCATTTATTGAACATAGTTATATTATCATTGTTCATTGTTCATGGCAATAGGTTCAGAACAAAAGTGTCTGCGACACGCTCCTTCGGAGAAATTATTATTAGTTAAATTAAAAACCATAGAGATTGCTGTTCCTCTATGGTTTTCTTCTTATAGTTTATAACTTTTGCCATATACCCCATTGTATTCTTTAGGTCTCATAACTCCGCCACATTTTTCGCATGAAAAACAAGGCGGTTCATCTATATTACTTTGATCCATCTCATCAAAGTATTCTACAACCTCCCTAGGTATATTTTCTGTTATTCCACAATTTAAACATTTATATTGTATTATATCTTTCACTTAACATCCCTCCAACTATGTTGTTGTCGGCTTTATTTTACCATATAGTACTCCTTTTGCAATTGCATATATTTCCAGGATGTTTTCTAATTTTTCTTTCCCTTCACTTATAAATTTATCTTTAAAATATTCTCGCATCGAGCCGTATCGTGGATACACTATATCATTAAATCTCATCTTACCACCACATTTAGAACATTTGCATGGATCTACCCCAAAAGACGCAAGAATTCGATATTCCCACTTTTCTATTGATTTCTTAATTTGTATTATTTTCTTATCTATCATCTTGATAAATTGATCTTTATCCTTACATCTCCTCGAATACAGTCCAAAATATCTCACCATTTTAAAATTCTTGTCTGGTATATGTATTATAACTTTTTTTATAAACTCAAAGACTGACACTTTCTCTATTATTTCTTTATTGTCTTCATGTCTTTTATATTTAAATGTTACACTTTCACCATCATACGCAATTATTCTTGATTCTGCTATCGCAGGTCGTCCAACATATCTTCCAATATATTTTGCAGCTATCTTTGCTGATTTTATTTCATTTTTAGCATGAACATAAAATCCATCTTTATTATTTTTATATATTTTGTTCTTTAATCGTCTAAAACTATCTTTATTTCCTTCTCTTTTTATTATTTCATCTAATAATATTTTTTGCCATCTCTTTCTTAATGCTTCATACGAAAAATATTTAAAATTTCTCCAGGTAGTTAGCTTACCCTTTCCACCTTCTGTAACCATCATGTGGACGTGGGGATTCCACTTTAAATCTCGTCCAAAAGTATGTATAACTGCTATAATTCCAGGTATAAATTCTTCTTTTTATTTTGCTTATACATCCAACTCGTAACAGCTTTAGCTGCACATTGCGGAAGTAACTTCAGCCTATCTCTTTCTCTTCCGAAGTAATTTCTAAGTTCCTCTGGTATTGTAAATACCATAT
Organism: Clostridium sp. DL-VIII; assembly: GCF_000230835.1. Lineage (NCBI taxonomy): Bacteria > Bacillati > Bacillota > Clostridia > Eubacteriales > Clostridiaceae > Clostridium > Clostridium sp. DL-VIII. The sequence goes on along the minus strand of NZ_CM001240.1, from coordinate 1,905,107 downwards.
GTCTATGCTTTACATTTATTAATTTTCCCAGCATTCCATTAACCCAATTATCAACATAAACCTTTCCACATGATGTACAAAATCTACTTTTACAAGTGAACCCAACTTTCTTTATTTCGCCACATTCCTTACATTTTAATTCAATATAACCATTACTTATATCCTTGCATTTCATAACTTTTTTACTTCTGCAATAACACTAGGTCTAATTCTGTTTTTATATCTTTTATAAAATTCATTCCAATTTTCCTCTAATATTCTTCTTAATTTACTCTTAATCATTTCATCAATTTACCACATATATTTTTCTAATGCAAGTCTACGCCGCGCTTTCAGCGAGCGCGATTTTTATACTTTCCTATACAATAAAAAAATATAATTTAATAAATGAAATTATAGACAAACAACTGACTAAATTATTTTTGTGGTAAACTTAAAATACCTTTTAATAAATTAAATTATTCTAAAAGTAAGCATTATGGTATTTAAACAGATAAAAAAATATAGAGAAAAAACTTCTCTATATTTTTGATTATATTATCTACTTACCAAATAATTTAAGCATTATCTTATTTTTTTAAATTTAATACACATCTATGTCCATCTACATCAAAGCATTTATTACATGATATACATCTAACTTTATAGCTAGGATTCTTCTCCCACTTATTTATTAAATCAGGTTCTGAATTAAGCGGCCTAGCTAATGCGAAATATTGAACATTGCTTTCGTTTAAAATTTCCTCCATCCCATTAATGCTTCTATTACCACTCACTAAGATTACAGGTGTTGTTATTTGCTTTGACAATTCCTCCGCAAAATCTTTGAAATGCGGCTGAAATTCTACACCAGGTACTTTAGATCTTACAGACTTATTATCATTTTCCCAAACTTCATTAAATGATTCATTTCCTCCTGAAACTTCTATTGCATCTATTCCCATTTCAGATAATCTTCTACATACATATAGACTATCTCTTCTTGTTAATCCTCCTTCAGCAAAATCTTCAGAATTTATTTTTATTAATATCGGAAACTCTTCTCCTGCTTTACTTCTTATATTTTCATATATTTCAAATATTATTCTAGCTCTATTTTCAATTTCTCCTCCATATTTATCTGTTCTTCTGTTATAATACGGACTTAAAAAGTGATTTAGAAAATATCCATGTCCAGCATGAAGTTCTACTCCATCAAAACCAGATTTCTTAACTCTTAAGGCAGCATCTCCATAAGCATTGACTATATAATCTATATCTTCTTTTGTCATTTCTTTTGGCGTAACCTTTGAGACCTGATTTTCAACACTGGACGGGCCAAAGACTTCTTTATCTGTATACTTTGTTTGAGACCCACCATATACGATTTCCATTATTATGTTAGAATTATAATTATGAACTAAGTCAGTTAATTTTTTATATTCCTCTATAAAAGAATCATCATATATTCCTAACATTTTAGGATTTGGCTTTTCATTTTCTGTAACATAAGTATAACTGGTTATTATTGTTCCCACACCACCTTTAGCAAACTCTTCATACATATCATATAATTCTTCTGTCATATGCCCCTTATCATCTGCTAAAGCTTCCCATGTTGCTCCTTTAAAAAATCTATTTTTTAATTTCATATTTTTAATAGTGGTATTTTCAAATAAGTTTTTCATTCTCTTGCCTCACATTCTTGTATTTTCTGTAAGGCTATTATATAATAAAGCAAATTTTATAAAAAGTATGCACTTTTTTGTTAGGTACTAACTAAAAGGAGAGAATTAAATGATAGATTATAATCTTGTAGATATTAAACCCTTTTCCTATTCTATGTCACTAATTAATGGCAAATGGAAAATGCACATTTTATTTTGGCTATGGAAAACAAATATTCTAAGGTATGGAGAATTAAAAAAAGTTTTAGGTGACGTTTCCCATAAAATGTTAAGCAATCAATTAAGGGAGCTAGAATTAGATAACTTAATTATTCGCAAAGAATATCCTCAGGTTCCTCCAAAAGTAGAATACAGTTTATCAGAAAAAGGTTTATCACTTATGCCTGTTATGGAAGCTCTTTGTAATTGGGGCCATGATCATATTAAAGATGAGCACTTTGATTAAATAGAATCCATACTATAAATTAGTTTTTATGATTTCAATGTATTATAACCATAAAAATACTATCTACAATACTTATTTAGTATTGTAGATAGCCTAAAAATCACTAATATTTTATGCCTGGATTTTTATATGAGAAAATGTTTTAAATTCAAATAAACCTTTATCAGTTAATTTAATTTCTGGAATAACGGGAAGAGTTAGAAAGGATAGAGTTAAAAATGGATTAAACTCTTTTTCAAATCCTATTCTATTTAAAGCTTTATTCAAATCATAAAGCTCTTCTTTAACTTTTAAATAACCATTCTCAGACATTAATCCTCCTATCGCAAGGGGTAATGATGCTACAACTTCTTTACCTGAAACAATTGCAATTCCTCCATTCATCTTTTTTATATGATCTACTGCTAATAGCATTTCTTCATCAGAGGTTCCAATAACAACAATGTTATGAGAGTCGTGAGCTACCGTTGTTGCAATGGCTCCACTTTTTATACCGAACCCCTTAACAATACCTAGCCCAATATTTCCTGTTGAATGATGTCTTTCTATTACAGCTATCTTTAATTGATCCTTTAAAATAGATGTGCTAAAATAGCCATTATTTATATCAGCTTTTTCGATTTTATGATATGTCATTAGGCTATTAGGAACAATTTCTATTACATTACATAATTCCGAAGATAATTGTATTTCCAAATCATTTTTTCTAAGTTCTTTCATATTTATCACAGGTAATTTTGAAGCTAATTCTTTGTTATTTTCACTTCCATTAATTATTGCATCATTTACTTCTCCATTCTCTACAATACATTTTCCTCTCTTTATAACTTTATTAACTAGAATATTATGCAAATCATCTACTATTAATAAGTCAGCCTGATATCCAGGTGCAATTGCTCCTAGACTACGAAGTCCGAAAAACTCTGCTGCATTAATAGTTGCCATTTGAATTGCTGTAATAGGATCAAGACCTTCTTTTATAGCAAGTCTTACATTATGATCCACACTTCCTTCATCAATCAAATCATCAAGTAATTTATCATCTGTAACCAACATACATCGCCTTGAATTTATGGGAGTAATAACTGGCAGAAGTGACTTTAAATCCTTAGCAGCTGTACCTTCCCTAATCATTAAATACATACCTAATTCCAAACGATCTTTTGCATCTTGTACATTAGCACATTCATGATCTGCATAAATTCCTGCTGATGCGTATATATTTAATTCTTCTTTACTAAGCCCAGCAGCATGTCCATCCACAATACCTCCATTTATATTAGTATTAATAAGTTTTTTAAGCATTTCTTCATTTAGGTTAGCTACAGATGGAAAATCCATGACTTCTGCAAGACCTAATACCCTTGGATGTGAGTAAAAAGGTTCTAAATCATCTGCATCTAGTCTTGCTCCACTACTTTCAAATGGAGTTACCGGAACACAGGAAGGAAGCATAACAAACACATCGATAGGTAACTTTTCTGATGCGTTTAACATAAAATTAATCCCTTCTGTCCCCGCAACATTAGCAATTTCATGTGGATCTGCCATTACTGTAGTAACTCCATGCTTAATTAGTACCTTTGACAATTCATTTGGTGTAAGCATTGTACTTTCAATATGCATATGACCGTCAATAAATCCAGGAACTATAAACCTACCATGTGCATCTATAATTTCTTCACCCTCATACTCTCCAATACCTGCTATATATCCATCTACAATTGCCACATCACCTTCTGTGATGCTTCCAGTAAAAACATTTACTATCTTTCCATTTTTTATAACAACCTCTGCTTTTATTTCCTTCTTTGCTACCTTAATTCTTTTCTTTAAAAAAGACATATTACTTTTCATAAACTACACTCCTTGCTACAACTAATAAATTTATTTTGTTTATATAAATTTTATTATCATATTGCTAATTTAAATTATAAGTCTCTAGTATAGATTTAGATGTAATAGCAATTTACCATTGAAATTTATATAAAATAAAAAAATCCTGATTACGAAGAAAAATGAATAACCAATTTTCTTCGTAATCAGGATTTTGTGGTTCCTGGTAGAGACCTTCAAACCATATTATTGAAGTTATACGAACTACTTTTCTATTAATTTTTATATCATTATAGCTTAGTATAAACGTCCTGTCAATTTAAATTAACAAATTTAAATATAATTAATTATTTAAAAAATCAAATCTTTGGAAAGTAGCTTTTAGGGATTAACCACTCAAGAACCCTCACATTATTAATATCCTTATAGAAAAATTTATTTACTATAGAACTCAAAATGCAGTAACTATTTTATCATTTTTATCACCTATTTTTTATATGCTTAAATATTTTCAGATTAATATCAAAAAAGAGTTATAAGAAAATCTTATAACTCTCAAAATAATCACAAACTATCTTCTATTATTTTGTTGTTTTCTAGCTCTTCTACAATCAGGACATCTTACTGGTTCGTTGTCAAATCCTTTTTCTTTGTAGAATTCTTGTTCTCCAGTTGTGAAAACAAATTCATTTCCGCAATCTTTACATACTAAAGTTTTATCTTCCATTTTAAATTCCTCCTTCTAAATTAAAGATTAATATATCGATTCATATAATTCTCTAAAAGGAGAAATGCATAATATCTATAAAAAACCTTTTTCATTACAAAACTTATTATAACAGCTTTTCTTTTAAATATCAATCCTTTATTTTCATTTTTTTTAATATTTATATTTCTGTTAATTAGTTTTTAATATTTATAATTTATGAATGGTTAAATCATAAAAAAAGACTGTAAGATAACTCTTAATATAATACATAATAAATAGTATTTTAAACATTCATAAATTTATTGTAGTATACACTATATTGAGCCTAAAGTATAGTGTTTTTATATGGAAATGCTATACAAGTTAGCGTTATAAATAAATTTCAAAGATATATTAATTAACACCTAATATCCAAGGTTTCTGAATAGTGGTTTTTAAATTGTTATAAGCATTAATAATATTTCTTAGGGAAGTATCCAATTGTTGACTTTTTAAAACTATAGCTTTATAATCATTTTCTGTCATCATTCCTATATCTACTGATGTTTTGGCATATCTAAGCTTAGTATTTGTTGATTTTATTACATCATTTAAATCATTTATTTTATTTTCCAAATCAAGTAATGTTGAATAAGCTTGTTTTAATCCATTTTTCAAACTCTTTTTTGAGTCATCTAGTTTCACTTGAGCCTCCTCTACACCATATTTACCATCTAAATAACCACCATACTTAGTAATATCCATATAATACTGTAATGCACTTTTCTCATAACCTATAATTTGAAGAGCATAAGTACTAAGTCCAACGGAATAAGCACCTTCATCTAGTTCACTATTTCCTGTATCATCATCTTTTTTCATATATAAAGCTGGAGATGGAATGCCACCAGATGGCATTTGGGGAATATCTTTATCAATAACATCCTTTACCCCATCATCCTTTAAATCTTTTAAATAATCCTTTGTAAGATCAATTAACTTTTGATTATATTCTAAATAAGAATCAATTTTATTATCTATGTAATCATCAATTGAACCGTCAATTTTGAATACATCATATTTTATATTTTGATCCAAAGTGCAATAATTTGATAAATTTAAATTAGTCAAAACACCTAAATAATTCATACTGTCTCTTAAGGAATTTTCTTTTGCAGCTATATCATTTTTTAAAGAATCAATTTCAATTTGTTTATCTATTAATTGATTTGAAGTTGCCATTCCTATGTCCACTTTTGTTTTTATTGTTCCTAAATCTTTATTTTTTATCTCTAAGTTCGTTTCAGATTGATTTAAGTCTATTTGTTTTATAATGATATCGTTGTATTTATTAGTAATATCATTAGCTATTTGATCCTGCAAAAAATCTCTTGATTGATTAGTTTGCTTTTCCAAAAGTTCAAGCTTATCATATGGAAAGTCATATACTTTTTCACCAAGACTTTCATAGAAATTATTGGTTTTCTTTTGAAGTGTCTCTTTGTTTCTGTACGTTAATATTTGCTGTGACTTTAAATTTATATCTTCACTATTGTTTATGGCCGAATTTACAACCTGATCTAAAGTAAGAATCGGCTTTTCATTAGATATTTGTCCATTTATTATTGAGTTACTTTCGTCGTTTATTATTTCAGTATTAATGCTTTCATTGCTTTTTTGTGTATCTACTGCGAAAGCCGGAGTTACAATTGTATTCATTATACTTAATCCAATACAAATAGCAGCCACTTTTCTAATATTTTTCTTCATTGCTTTCCCCCTACCTTAAGTATTTAAAATAAAAGTTTAATATTTCTATTTTTATTAAACCCAATTCTGCTTAAACTATTATTTTGCCTCTTCTGCATAAATTGCTGTCAACATTTCTTCATCTTCACTCTTCTCTTTTTTTCATATAATTCTTCTCTTATTTATATATTTACTTAGTGCAATTCTAGCAGAATATAATACTGCTCCTGCCAAGAACCATTCTAAAGCATAAACTACTCCATTTTTTATAGCTGGTAATATAATACCCCAGCCTGATCCTTTTAGATTTAGGAATTTTAATGGAAGTGCTACATTCATAAGCGGCCATATGCTCTTAATGATTTTAGGAAGTCCACTAGGCATAGCATACTCTGGAAATGGTATTCCACTGGCTAAAAGTGTAACTATATTCATCATGGTATAAAATTGAGTAAAATATATCAAATTATCAAATATGGCTGCAAACACAACCCCAATAGCTGTAATACCTGCAAGAAATACGGAAGTTAATGCCGAATATTCTAATATGTTTCCATGAAGAGGTAAATCAAAATATTTGTCTAAAATTAATAAAGCAATAAAACTAGAAAAAACTGCTATAGTAATAATCATTAAAATTCTTGCTAACATAATGAATATATTTTTTATGATATCTTTTGGCTTAGCATTAATTAACTTCAATTGCTTTCTATTTTTTATTAATCCAGGTACTAAAAAAGTCATAAGAAAGGTTCCCTGCAATAAGTATGGTACAAGTAAATACATTAAATATCTCATGTAACTAAGCTGAGGTTCATAAAGTATGCGTTCAGTATAAGAAAAAGTTGCAATAGATTTAGCAGCATCGTAGGGCAGCATATTTTTTCCTTCAAACACCTTTAGCTGAATTCCAGCATTTATGGTTCCTATAACTGCATTACTATAAGCATACAAATTATTTCCAACAACAATATTGGTTTCATCTATTAATAATGCAACACTTGGCGATTTCTTTTTAACAACATCTTTATTGAAATTTTTAGGTATAACAATTCCGCCGCTGACCTTCTTATTTTTAATTACCTGCTGCAAATCTTCCTGTGAATCCGTATAGTAATTAATGTTTATCCCCGGGCTTTTTTTCAGTTCTTCTATTATAGTTTTAGATAAAGATGAGTTATCCATATCTACTATTCCAATTGGAATATTTTCTACATAGATTTTGCTGAACATAAAGGCAATAAGAACTACTGTACTAATATGAATAAAACTAAGATAAACGATACTTTTTTTATCTCTGGCTAGAAACTTCAGAAATCTCATCTTTATTCCTCCTCTCCATAACTTTATTCCATATTTTATTTTTAACGGTTGGTAATTTTTCCAACGTACTTTGAATTATCATTAAAATCAATATGGCAATCCATGTATAGATCATGTATTTTATTAAATAATTCAAATTATCTAAAACATCATTAAAATTCAATCCTAAAAGAGATAACTCTCTCATTGGAATACCATAATATAGGAAAGGAATATATTTAGATATAGTCTTAAATACATCAGGTGCAGACATCAAAGGAAATGTATAACCTGCCAGCAAAACTGTAGCTGAGACAATAAGACTAGAACTACTTACAGCTTCAAGCTTTTTTTTCATAAGCAATTTGAATAGTATGCCTAGATTAACAGTAATAATACTAAAAATTATAGTTAATGCAATTGCAGCTTTAATAGATCCTCTATAGGGCATTTGAAAATATTTATATTGTATAAATATCAATAAAAAAATTGAAATTGAACCTATTAATCCAGAGGCAATACTTTTAATTAATAATAAAAAATAATTTTCCTTTTCCTTTACTATCAAAACTCCAAGTATAATGATTCCTATTTGTGCAATTCCAATTAACATTCCCTGAAGCATAAAATTAGTTGTACTTCTCGTTGAATTCCCTATAAATATAGAATTAATTTGTATAGGAATAATATTATTTTTAATTTCTTCAGGCATTATTCCAAGTTTACCTTCTCCAAGCTTCATTAAATAACTAATCCTTATAGTTCCTAAAATTTCGGCTATTCTACTTTTACTAGCACTTACCGCCGACATCTGCGCCCCATCATAGCAAATCATAATTCTAGGTGCTTTTCCAGCAGTTAAATCCTCAGAAAAATTTTTAGGTATAATAATGCCCACTACAACTCTTCCTTCATCTATTAAGTTTTTAGTTTCATCATCTCTATCACCATACTTAACTATATTAAATACTTCATTTGTATTTACTTGTGTAACAAAGTTTTTACTCAAGGCAGAATTATCATGATCTACCACTATAGTTGGAATATTGTTAACCACATGCTGACTATATGTATAACCTAAAATAAAACTTGAAATAGCCGGTAATATTAAAAGTAATATACTCGAAACTATAACTTCTTTTGAATTTTCAATCGTTTCTTTAAGCCTCAATACTATTTCTTTCATGCCTATTGTCACATCACTTTCCAAAATCAACAAAAGCTGTCATACCCGAACGAAATGCTTTATCATTATCTGCAAGTTCAATCTTAACACCATAAGATAATACATCAAATTCACCATTATCATTTGTTGCTCTTTTAACTGCAAAATCAGCATCTTTATTAATTCTAACTACTTTTCCCTTAAATGTTTCATCATTATATGCCGGGATCTTCACTGAAACGTCTTGATTCAAATCTACTTTAGACAAATCATTTTCTCTAACATTGCACAATATTGATGGCTCATTAGTTTTAGTAACTACAGCAAGCTGCATTCCTGTTGATACAGTTTCACCCTCCTCAACATTCACTTGTGTCATTGTGCCGTCTTCTGGTGCAGTAACTGTTGCATAATCAAGATTTACATTAACTCCCTGAAGCGCTGCTTCTGCCTGCTTAATCTGACCTTGAACTGATTCAACTGATGCATTAGCCTGATCTACTTGTGCCTGTGCTGCTTTTATATCTTCTGGTCTTGCACCCTTTTGTACCAAATCATATTTGTCTTTAGCTACCTGTGTCTGAGTTTCAGCATTATCTAAATCCGACTTAGTAATTGAACCTTGCTGATACAAAACATTTAGTCTATCTGAAGTTATTTTTGCAAGATCATAAGCTGATTTAGCTTGGTCAATTTCCTCTGGCCTGGCACCATTTTGTGCTTCTTCAAGTTTTGCACTAGCTGCATCTCTAGCTGCCTGTGCTGCACTTAATTGAGATTTTGCTGTTTCAATTTGAGCTTGAACCTGAGCCTGCTGAGCCGCTAATGTATCACTATCAATTACAAGTAGTACATCTCCCTTTTTTACGCTGTCTCCTTCTTTGACTTTAACTTCTTTAACCTTTCCAGGGATTAAAGTATTTACATTAACATCAGTCATATCTACATTTGACTGAACTATTAAATCATTTGAAGTCTGCTTTACCAACTTGTCCCCTGTTAACGTAAATAATGAAACACATCCTGTAAATGCATTAGTTACAAATAATAAAACTACTAATATTGTTATATTTCTTATTTTCATAAAATTCCTCCTATCAATCAACCTAATACCTTATTTATAAAATTAAAATTCCATAATTAGACGGTTTCTATCTTCTTCTTCTGATGTAAAAGTATGTATTGACATGATATTTTTTGTATACTATCATCTATATATAGACACAAGTCTATTATAGAAATATATGGTTTTTTATTCAATAATCAATATTAATGTATAAGTCTGTTAATAAACTAAAATGTTATATTTGTCTATTATACAAGTATTCCTGTAATAAAGTGTTTTGGACTTTGTAAGAAATAAAAAAACCTGATATAAACATATTGTATGTCACTTGCAAGACGACAAAACATTTATATCAGGAGGTTAACTTAAATGAATAATATAATAATGGTTCCAAATACTTTAATTTTAGGAATAGACATCGCAAAGGATAACCACTATGGTCAATTTATAGTAAATGGTGAATATATTAAAAAACCATTCTTAATAAAGAATACCAAAGAATCTTTTGATTGTCTATTTGAAATAATGAAAGAATTGACTGAAAAGTATGGAACAGTTCATACTCTTGTAGGGATGGAACCAACAGGTCATTACTGGAAAAATATCGCCTATTATTTGAAAAATAGAGGCATAAGCTTATGCTTGGTAAATCCTTATCATGTTAATAAAACCAAGGAACTAGAAGACAATAGTCCAACTAAAAATGATAAAAAGGATTCTAGAGTAATAGCAAGACTTATATATCAAGGTCAATATCTTACATGTATGTTTGATGATGAATTATACGTTAATTTGAGAATAGCTAGTAATAGCAGGCAGGATTTAAAAAAGCAATTAATTAGAGAAAAAGTTAGACTAATAGCGCTATTAGATGAATATTTTCCTGAGTTAAGAAAGTTATTTTCTGATATTTTAGGTAAATCATCATTAGAAATACTAAAAAAATGCCCGTTCCCGAAGGATATAAGAGGTACAGGGATTGACAAAATTACAGAATTGCTAAAAGGTGCCACCCAAAATAGAGTTGGAATAAAAAAAGCAACTTTAGTTTGTGAAGCAGCAGAAAATTCTATAGGTGTCCCTGTCGGTTTAGATGGAGCTAGATATAGATTAAATCTTATAATTAAAAATTTAGAAAACATTCAAAAGCAAATAGATGATATTGAACTTATAATGCAAAAATATTTAATTCAAACTGGTTATTCAGAATACATCTTAAGTGTAAAAGGAATAGGTATAGTTACTGCATCTAGTTTCTTAGCAGAAATAGGAGATGTATCAAAATATGATGATTATAAGCAAATTCAGAAAGTTGCAGGTTTAAATTTAAAAGAAACTAGTTCCGGCAATAAAAAAGGAAAAACAGAAATAAGCAAAAGAGGTAGGCCTAATTTAAGAAATATTTTATATCAAGCATCATTGGTTATGGTCGCTAAAAATGAAGCATTTAAAGAAGTTTATGAGCATCTTACAAAAAGAAATAATAATAAACTTACAGGAAAACAAGCAATAGTTGCATTAAGCGTAAGACTTATCAAAGTCCTTTATGTTTTATGTACTAAAAAAGAACTTTATTCTAATGACAAAGTTCATGGACTAGAAAGTTATCAAAAAGTAGCTTAAGGAAAGTATAAAGATTGTATTGGAAAAAGATTGTTCTTTAAAAAGAGTAAGGTTAAGCGCGTTCAACCCTCCATAAGGGCTTAATTGACCCAGTATACAAGGATTACTGCAACACCTGCTCTAAAATGCAGAACGAAGGAATGATAGAGGCATTAAAAATATGTACTCAGGGAGACATGATAGGGTCAGCATTAGAGCGTTCGAGGTGTATACCTTAAAAAATTGAAATATTAAGCTTTAATTGGTGGGTTCTACGACTCTTAAGTAAAATAAATCTATTTATTCAATATAATCTCAAGTTATTCATTTGAACTACTTTATGATATAAATGAAATCTTAAGAAATTAAGAGAATAATAAAGAAAATACTCAATTTATTGAGATAGGAGGATTATAATGAAAGATAGGCGTATAAGAAAAACACAACAAGCCATTCATTCTGCTTTTGCAAAATTACTAATAGATAAAAATATTAATGATATTACCATAAAAGAATTATGTGAAGTTGCTGACATTAATAAGAGCACATTTTATCTACATTATAAAGATATCTATGATTGTGCAGATTGCTTAATGAATTATGTTGTAGATAAGACTCTTAAAATTATGGAACCCTATGACTTCACTGAACTAGTAAATCATCTACCAGACATAATGGATGAGATATTGCTTATATTTAGAGAAGATAGAGAACTCTATATACCGTTTTTTAATTCATCAAGGCATTCTCTTTCTCTATATAAAATAAAACAACTTACAATTGAAAAGCTCCTAAAAAAAACCGAAAACAATAACCTCCCTAGAATCATTAATAAAACTACTATATCATTTATTGTATGCGGAATTTTTGGTGTTCTTGAGCAAAATGAATTTGATGAAATAACTCCTGATGCAACTTCATTGCTAGCACATAAAATTCAAAATGGCTTTATTCCTTCTAAAGATTTTTTAAAATAAATATAGACCAGTTAAATTATATACATAAACATAAAAACACCCGTAATATTGAAAATCTAAATTCAATATTATGGGCGTTTTCTCTTTCGCAATAACTCAATAGATGCATAACATGCAATCAATCAAACCTGATCTGTTCTTCCTTTATATAACTTCATTCATTTAAATCAGTATAAACTCCACTTTTAGAGTAAATAGTCCATTCGCAGATATTTGTTACATGGTCTCCTATTCTCTCCAGATACTTTATTACGAATAGAAGGTTTATTCCCTTTTCAGTTAAACTTTCATCTAGTTTTATATCGTTAACAAAGCCTGTGAATAAAGATTTATAACAAGCATCTATCTCATCATCTTTTTCGCAGATTTTATAAGCCATTTCATCATCATTCTCAATATATGCATTTATGGCTAACTCTATCATCATTCTCACCTTTTTCTCCATTTCCCATAGAGTTTCTAAGCTCTTTGAAAAATTATTAACCTTGCCACCCATCCTTTTGGTTATTTTGCATATATCAACTGCATGATCGGCCATTCTTTCTAAATCCGTAACTATCTTTGATGCAGTCATAACTTTTCTTAAATCTGTTGCAAGAGGCTGCTCTGCTGCAATAAATTTGATGCATAGCTCTTCTATTGTCTTTTGCAATTCATCAACCTTATCATCACTTTTAATTATATTATCAGCTATTTTTATATCATAGTTCTTTAAACTTAACATGCTTTCATATATTTGTTTCTCTACCAGGTTAGCCATAATTACCAATTGCCTATTGATATTCTTTACCCTAATATCCTGTGATCCTCTCGTCATTGTTTTTCTCTCCTCTTTTTACCACTTATTATGTACCTTATTTATTTTTTAGAAATTCAACCTATATTTCCACTTCCACTTTATATTCTTGTATTTAAACCGCTTTTATATTCCTGTTTCATATATATTTTTCTTATATTACATTAATATACTAGAACAGTCAAGAACTATAGATATCCAAATTAAGAAATATATTTATAGATTTAAATATATACTATACCAGAAATTACAGGTACTCTTTTATGCAGTGTTACATTAGAGAATTAGTTGTAGGTATTTCTTCATCAGAAGTTGTTCCATTTTTGCTTGTCACAAGCTTGTCTTGGGAGCATGCAAAAATGGTGCAACTTTTGGTGTTAGAAATCCTTAGGCTAATTCTCTTAAGTAACCGAAATAACAGAGTCCCTGTAATTTCGGTTACTTATCACATAAATCTAAATTTAAAATTGGATATCTGTAAAAGCAAAAGATGCCCTTTATAAAAGGACATCTTCGTTTATTACAAGAAATTTATGTTTTACTCGTTTAAATCCACATAAACTCCAGTCTTTGAAAAAATAGTCCATTCGCATATATTAGTTACATGATCTCCTATTCTTTCTAGATATTTTATTACAAATAACAATTGTGTTCCTTTTTGAATTAAATTTTCATCTACTTTAATTGCATTTATTAAACTTGTAAATAATGATTTATAGAATGCATCTATTTCATCATCACTCTCACAAATCTTATAGGCTAATTCATTATCTTCATTAATGTATGCCTCTATGGCAGATTTAGTCATCATTCGTACTTTCTTATCCATTTCCCATAATTCTGATGAACTTCCTTCTAATGACTCTATCTCTCCACCTATTCTCTTTGTTATCTTACAAATATCAACTGCATGATCTGCCATTCTTTCTAGATCTGTAACTATCTTTGAAGCAGTGAATACTCTTCGTAAATCTGTTGCAAGCGGCTGCTCTGTTGCAATAAACTTAATGCATTCTTCTTCTATTCTTTTTTGCATTTCATCAACTTTATCATCATCTTTGATGATTTGATCAGCTTTTTCTAAGTCATAATTCTTTAAAGTAAGCAGACTTTCACATATTTGCTTTTCTACTAAGCTGGCCATTTCTATTAATTCCTTGTTTATATTTCTTACTCTAATATCTTGTGATCCTCTTGTCATAATTCCAATGCCCCTTTCTCATCTTAGCCAAATCTACCTGTAATATAATCTTCTGTTCTTTTATCCCTAGGATTATAAAATATATCTTCTGTTTTTCCATATTCTACAACTTCACCACTTAAAAAGAATGCAGTTTTATCAGCTATTCTTCCTGCTTGCTGCATATTATGAGTTACAATTATAACAGTATAATTCTTTTTAAGTTCATCCATAAGTTCTTCCATCTTACCTGTAGATATAGGATCCAATGCTGAGGTTGGTTCATCCATTAAGATTACTTCTGGTGAAACTGCAAGAGTTCTAGCTATGCATAACCTTTGCTGCTGACCACCTGATAATCCAAGAGCACTTGATTTAAGCCTGTCTTTAGTTTCATCCCAAAGTGCTGCTCCTCTTAAGCTCTTCTCCACGATTTCATCTAATATCTTTTTATTCTTTGTCCCATGTATTCTAGGTCCATATGCAATATTATCGTAAATGGACATTGGGAATGGATTAGGTCTTTGGAATACCATCCCAACTCTTTTCCTTAAATATATATCGTCGCAATCTTTATATATGTCTTTACCTTCAAATAAAACTTCACCTGTTATCTTTACAATTTCAATTAAATCATTCATTCTATTTAAAGTTCTTAAAAATGTGGACTTACCACATCCTGACGGCCCAATAAGTGCTGTAACTTCATTTTTATTTATTGACATATTTATACTCTTTAAAGCCTGATTTTCTCCATAATACAAGCATAAGTCTTTAGTTTCTATAATATTCATAACTATCTCCTACTTCCCACTATAAGCTTTCATTAATCTATTTCCTAATAGTCTCGCTCCAACATTAAACAAAAGAACTACAAGTATAAGTACTGCTGCTGTTCCATTTGCAATTTGTGATGCATCTGGTACAGTTCCTTCTGAATTTAATTTCCATATGTGAACTGCTAGAGTTTCTGCAGGTCTGAAAAGTGAAAATGCAGAACGGCTTCCTGACAAATCTATTGTGCTGAAGTCTAAATTTCTCGAACTTAATCCAGAAGTATATAAAAATGCTGCTGCTTCCCCAAATATCCTTCCTGCTGCTAAGATTATACCTGTTAATATTTCTCCCATAGCTGTTGGTACTGTAATTTTAGCTAGCGTCTGCCATTTAGTTGCGCCAAGTCCAAGAGATGCTTCCTTTACTCTTTTGCTTGCAGATGTTATAGCATTCTCTGAAATTCTAGTCATTGCTGGTATATTTAATATACTTACGGATAAAGCCCCTGCAAGAAGCGAGTATCCAAATCCACCCATATTAACAAAAACTAATAAGCCAAACATACCTATAACTATAGATGGAAGTGATGACATAGTTTCAAGAGACATTCTTATGAATCTAAGAATTGGCCCTTCTTTTGCATATTCAGCCAAATAAATCCCTGCTCCAATTCCAATTGGAATTGTAATTATTAGAGATACAATTAACATATAAAACGAATTAAAAAGCTGAGGGAAAATTCCTCCTCCAGGTCCCGATAACTTAGGATTCCCAAACAAAAACGATGGCTTTAACATACTCCCGCCTTTATATAAGATATATACGATAAATGCACCAAGTAAACACACAATAAACATACTTATCATGTAGAATATAATTGTTGCAATCTTGTCAATCTTTTTTGCATCCATTATACTGCACTCCTTTTTTCAATCATTCTAACTATAACAATAAATATAAAAGAGATCACAAGTAAAATTAATGCTAATGTCCATAATGCATCATTTTCAGGAGTTCCGCCAACACTATTAGCCATCTCCATTGTTATAATACTAGTTAATGTTGCCATTGATCCAAAAAGGTTATCTGGTATTTTTACAGTATTACCAATTACCATTTGAACTGCTAATGCTTCTCCAAAAGCTCTTGCTATTCCAAGTACTACTCCTGTAAGTATCCCTGTTCTTGCACCTGGAACTATTACTTTATAAATAGTCTGCCATCTTGTAGCTCCAAGCCCATATGAAGCTTCAATATGATCCTGAGGTATGGTTGTTATAGCATCTATAGATAACGTCGCTATAGTAGGTAATATCATTAATGATAGAACTAAAATTCCTGCAATTAAAGAAAATCCCATCCCACCAAAATGATTTTTAATAATTGGGACTAACACTGAAATACCAACCCATCCATAAACAACCGAAGGTATTCCAACTAATATTTCTAATGAAGGTTTAATTATCTTCTTTCCAAACTTACTTGATATAACATTCACAAAAATTGCCAAAGCAATAGCAATAGGTGCACTTAAAATAACTGCACCTATTGATACTGCGGTTGAACCTAAGATGAATGCGAGAGCTCCAAAGGAAGGCTCTCCTCCTTTATTTGGCTTCCAATCACTTTTGAATAAAAAATCTGTGACACTATATCCATCAGCTGTAAATATTCTTATTCCTTTTGATGCTATGAATATTATTATTGATATTGTTATAAGTATTATTAATATTCCGCATACTCCTGCAAAGCCTTGGCCTAAATATTCATTGATAAGCCTTTCCTTAAAACTTCTTTTCTCCATCTTTACTCATCCTTTAATTTGAAATTATTTTACTTTCATGTCACTTCCTGCAACAAATCCCAACTCATCTAGTATTGATTTGTCGATTTTATTTGTAACATAATCTATAAAGTCTTTAGCTACACCTGTTGGTTCTCCTTTAGTGTACATATGACCCCAAGACCAGAATTTATATTTACCAGTACTTATGTTGTCTTTGTTAGCTTCAACACCATCAAGTTTTACTAACTTTAAAGTATTCTTAGCTTCTTGATCGTTCATGTATGCAAGTCCTATATAACTTATTGCTCCATCATTTTGCTTCATTGCACTTAATACTGATCCATTTGCATCTTGAGTTACTCCTAAAGAATCATTTTCTAGGGATTTATCTCCACCAAGTACTACTGTTGTAAATGTTGCTCTTGTTCCTGAATTAGAAGGTCTGTGAACTACTAGTATTGCTTTATCAGGACCTCCAACTTCTTTCCAGTTTGTAACTTTTCCTGAGAATATATCCTTAAGTTGATCTGAAGTTAAATTGTCTATTCCTAAGTCTTTTCCTACTACAATACCAAAACCTTCAGCTACAACTTTATGATCTACTAATTCTTTTGCTTTATCTGCACTTAATTTTTCTTCTGCAAATATGTCTGAATTTCCTACATCTACTGATCCATCAGATACTTGTGTAAGTCCTGTACCTGATCCTCCACCTTGAGCATTGATTTGTGCATCTGGATTTGCCTTAGTATATGGATCTATTGCTTTTTCCATTAATGGTAATAGTGCTGTTGATCCACTTAAAGTTATAGATCCTGATACTTTATCAGTTGATTCAGTCTTTGCTCCATTATCTGATTTTGTTCCACCATTTGATGAGCTTCCACATCCCACCATAGCGCCACCTAAAACTGTTACTAGTAAAGCGCCTATAACAAATTTCAATGTTCTCTTTTTCATGATAATTTCCCTCCATAAATAAATTCAACTTCATTTATTTTTCATATTTTTTCTATCTACATATACTATAATATAACCAGTTAGTTAATCTATTATTATAGGTATGTTAAGTTATATTAGAGGAATGTTAAAAAAATTTAACATTGAGACATGTAAATTGTCATAAATTAAACTATATTAGTGTTGTAATGCAGGTTCAGCGTTCTCAAATTGACATAAAAAAGACTGCATATTACATGCAGCCTACTGTACATATGGAATTTTAACCTCAAAAACCGTTCCTTCTCCAAGCTCACTTTTAACATTAATTTCTCCATTAAATAGTTTAGCAATATGTTTTACAATTGCCAGACCTAGGCCGGTACCGCCCTTCTTTCTTGACTTATCGACTCTATAAAAGCGTTCAAATACTCTTGATATATCTTCTTTAGGTATTCCTATTCCATTATCTTTTACTGTTAGACAGTAGAATCTATCTTTATTATAGCTTGATATTTCTACTTTTCCCGATCCGTCTTTTGAATACTTTATAGCATTTTCTACTAAATTTAAGACTAACTGATAGAACTTATCTTTATCTCCTATGATATTTCCTGCATAATCATCTTTAAATTCTAATTTTATATTTTTGTTAACTGCAATTTTTCTCATAATGTTAAGTACTTCTTCAATCACTGAATTTGGTTTAAATTCATTCATGTCAAAAGTTAAATTACTTTCAATACTTGATAGTACTAATATATCGTTTATTAATCTTGACAATCTATCTGCTTCTTTATCTATAATATCCAAAAACTTTTCTCTTGTTTCATCATCTTTAACCAGCTTTAATGTTTCAGCAAAGCCCTTTATAGAAGTTAATGGAGTCTTTAGTTCATGTGATACATTAGCAACAAACTGACTTCTCATAAGCTCTACTCTATTTATATCTGTAATATCTTGAAAAGTTATAACCTTCCCTATGTTTTCCTCACCGTCAAACATATCTGATTTCTTGATCTTAAAGTCTCTCTCCACTGGATGCAGCATTTTTATTTCCTTATCACTTTCTTCTTCCTGTTGCAAGAAATCACTTATATCATAATCATTTACGTAATCCAATAAATACTCCCCGACAATGTTTTTCTTGATTCCTAATAACAGTTCTGCACACGGATTAATTGAAATAACTTTATCTTGATTATCAACTGCCACAACACCGCTATTCATGCTTTTTAATATTGATTCTATTCTATTTTGTTTATCTATTACTTCATGAATTTTAATCTGCAATTGTTCAGCCATATTGTTAAAACTATTCCCCAAAGTTCCAAGCTCGTCATTAGTTTTAATATTAGCCCTTATTTTATAATCTCCGTGAGTCATTTTAAGAGTTACACTTTCCAATTCTTTTACTGGATCAACAATTTTTTTCACTAACCTTAGTGATAAAATTATTGAAAATGGGATAACCAAAGCTAATATTCCTAAACAATATACAAGATTTTCTTTTTGAAGCATAGTTATTGTATAAACACTAACAGAGCTTCTTATTACATAATTATTGCTTAATTTAGTTGCATAATAAATTAAGTTAGCTTTAATTGTAGCACTATATCTCTTAGAATGACCTTCCCCCGTTTCAAATGCAGCCTTAACTTCTTCTCTCTCTTTATGGTTTTCCGGGCTTAACTGTTCATTATCATACAAGACAACACCATTATTATCTATAAGTGTAAAACGTACATTTATACCATTTATTTTGGTATCATTTAACGCTCTAAGAGCCTCATAATCATTTTTGCTAATATCTGTAGCAGTATTAAGTTCAGAAATTAAATAATTTATGTTTTTAAGTTCTTCATCTGTATTTTTAATTTGTTCCATATTTATTATTAAAATAAAAGATGAAGCCACAATTATTATTGCAAATAACACCGTTATAATAACTGAAGTCAATATTTTATTTTTCATTTTTATTCTGTCGGGTTAAATCGATAACCCACTCCCCTTATAGTCTCAATAAATCTTGGATTCTTATCATCCTCTTCTATCTTCTTTCTTAGGTATCTTATATGAACATCTACAGTTCTTGTTTCACCAATATATTCATATCCCCAGATTTTATCCAATAAAGTTTCTCTTTTAAGTATCTTACCCCTGTTTTTTATTAATATTTGAAGAAGTTCAAATTCTTTTAAGGTTAAATCTACCTTTTTTTCATTAACATATACTTCATGTCTCTCAAAATCCACCCTAAGATTTTGTGAATCATAAACATCATTTTCTTCTATTTCATTAAATGTATTTGTCCTTCTTAATACAGCCTTTACTCTTGCAAGTAACTCTCTTACAGAAAAAGGCTTTGTTATATAATCGTCAGCTCCAAGCTCAAGACCGAGTATCTTATCTAATTCCTCCCCTTTTGCTGTAAGCATTATTATTGATGTCTTTTTCATTTCATTATCTCGCTTTATTTCCTTGCAGACATCAAAACCATCAATTCCTGGCAACATTAAATCAAGCAGCAATAAATTTGGTTTTTCTGCCTTAGCTATTTTTACTGCTTCTATACCATCGTTTGCTGTAAAAACCTCATATCCTGCGTTGAGTAAGTTAAATCTTATTAACTCAACTATATGTTCTTCGTCATCCACTATTAATATTTTTTCCTTAGCCATATTTTTATTTCCCCCTTAACATAATAAAAGCAAACATTCTCCCATAAGAACCTTGAGATTTTCTATATGAATGTAATTTTATAGTATCAGTGCAATAAGTACATAAATTTATGCTGTTAATATTACATTCTTTTACACCAGCACATCTTAAATCATCGATTATACACGCTTCAAGATTAAGTTTTCTTCCATCAAATAACTCAGCTTCGCTTATATTTTTCTTTTTCTCTATGAAATTTGATTTTAGCTCTTCTGAAACTTCATAGCAGCACTTTCGAATATGCGGTCCAATATATGCTTTTATATTTGCTTCATCTATATTAAATTCATCCTTCATTTTTTTTATTGTTTTCAGAGTTATGGATTCAAAGGTTCCTCTCCATCCACTATGAATTGCTGCTATTACTCCATTTTTTTCATCTACTAATATTATCGGAACACAATCAGCTGTAAAGACACCAATAACAACATTTTTCTCGTTAGTTATTATTGCATCACCTTCCTCATCTTTAATGCTTTTTTTATCTTTTTCATATCTTAAAATTTTATCACTATGAATTTGCTTAAGATATATAATATCATCTGCATTAAGGTCTCTCTTTAATGAGTTTAATTCCATTACTCCTTCTTCTGTATTTCTATTAAAACTTCTTCCTTTTTCAGCATTTGTAAAAACAATCCTTGATCTTTCATTATCTATAATTAAGAAATCTTCTTCTTTTCTTACTGAATTAAGCTCTATCTTATTCACTTCAATCCTCCAAATTTTCACAGTATAACTTGCCATAGATATCAAAATTTATTTACTATTTACTTAATATTAACATTCTCTTGCTTACTTATCACCTTTATTAACTAAACTTTAACTTATATATAACATTTTTTTATAATGCTTATGACAGCTATATTAAATAAGAAGCTATATTATCCTCATTTATAAATTTCAACCTTATATTGCTGCATCATAAAAAGGACATTGAAATTATATTCAACATCCTTAACATCAAAATTATGTTACAAGATTCTTTATTTCTTCTAAGAAAGTATTTATATCCTTAAATTGTCTATATACTGATGCAAATCTTACATATGATATTTCGTCTAATTCTTTTAGCCTAGCCATAACCATTTCACCTATATGCTCTGATTGAACTTCCGTAACCATACTATTAGATATTGCTTTTTCAATATCATATGCTATCTCTTCAATCTGTTTTCTTGATACAGGTCTTTTTTGGCATGCAATAATTAATCCATTAATTATCTTCTCTTTATTAAAGTTTTCCCTAGTTAAATCTTTTTTAATTACTAAAATTGGAAAGTCCTCTATCTTTTCATAAGTAGTATAACGCTTAGTACATTTTAGGCATTCTCTTCTTCTTCTAATTGTTGAATTATCCTCAGTTGATCTTGAATCAACAACCTTACTTTCCTCAAAACCGCAAAATGGACATTTCATACTTTCATTCACCTCTTTGCTTTCGTTTATTAGGTATATAAAAAATAACAAGCAAATCCTATAGTCTATTTTGCATCATCTTTCATATGTATCTTTACCTAATAATCCACTATGAGACAAATCATAGCTCTTTTTTTGAATGAAAAATGTACGCATGACCTCTTAAACCAGTTACTTTATTCCATATACCTTAAACCTTATACTTATTATACATACTTTTTCTCAATATGGCTATATATTGTTTGTGCTAACTTTTTCTTCTTTTGCATTTACCAATATAACATCTTTACCTATCCTAACTATGTCTTTCCACAAAATTTCTTTTTCATCCTCTTTTGTGAACCACGACTTTAATTCCCCAGGTAATATTAACGAAACTATTTTATTAGTATCACAATCTATTTTAAAATCTCTTATGAATCCTATTTTAGTTCCAGTTAATATGTCGATTACTTCCATATTTCTCATAGCATTCAGTGAATGTAGTTCTAGTTCCATATTTTTCACCCCATAATTAATATATTACTAGTATTTTATTTCTATACATGCTTTCTCATATGCTTTAAAGCTGTCTTTTCTAATCTTGAAACCTGCGCTTGCGAAATTCCAATTTCATCTGCAACTTCCATTTGAGTTCTTCCATTAAAAAATCTTAAGTTTAATATCAACTTTTCTCTATCAGTAAGTTTTTTCATAGCTTCTTTTATTGAAATATTTTCAAGCCAATGTTCATCAGTATTTTTACAATCACTTATTTGATCCATCACATAGATAGCATCTCCTCCATCATGATAAATAGGTTCAAATAATGATACTGGATCCTGTATTGCGTCTAATGCAAATACTACTTCTTCTCTTGGTAATTCTAGTTCCTTTGCGATTTGCGATATAGTAGGTTCTTTATTATTATCTTTTATAAATTTTTCTCTCATAATTAGTGCTTTATAAGCAATGTCCCTTAATGACCTGCTTACCCTAATAGAATTATTATCTCTTAGGTACCGTCTAATTTCGCCAATTATCATTGGCACTGCATAAGTTGAAAATTTAACATTTTGAGATAAGTCAAAATTATCTATAGATTTCATAAGGCCTATGCAGCCTACTTGAAATAAATCGTCAATATTTTCACCTCTATTATTAAACCTTTGGATTACACTAAGCACTAATCTTAAGTTTCCTTTTATAAAAGTCTCTCTAGCAGTCTTATCTCCCTCTTTCATCTGCAAAAAAAGCTGTTTCTTCTCTTTCTCTTTAAGTACAGGGAGTTTTGAAGTATTAACGCCACATATTTCTACTTTGTTAATTATCACAAGTATTCACCCCTTCGAAAGTAATAATCCATTGCATTAAACATTATTTCCGCTAGGCAATACTTTTATACTCGAAGACAAGCTAAATCATTCTACTTATTTCTTTTTTTAATCTTTTAATTATTTTCTTTTCCAATCTTGATATATATGATTGAGAGATTCCAAGCATGTCAGCAACCTCTTTTTGTGTCTTTTCTCTAGTTCCATTTAATCCAAATCTTAGTCTAACTATTTCCTTTTCCCTATCATTTAAACTTTTCAATGCCATAATCAGTAACTGCTTATCAACTTCATCTTCTATTAAATTGTAAACAGTATCATTTTCGGTTCCTAGTATATCTGAAAGCAAAAGTTCATTTCCATCCCAATCAATATTTAAAGGTTCATAAAATGAAATCTCAGCTTTTATTTTACTATTTCTTCTTAAATACATTAATATTTCATTTTCTATACATCTTGATGCATAAGTAGCAAGCTTTATTTTTTTTTCAGGATTAAATGTATTAACTGCTTTTATTAATCCTATAGTTCCAACTGATATTAAATCTTCAACATATACACCTGTGTTTTCAAATTTTCTTGCTATATAAACTACTAGTCTTAAATTTCTTTCTATTAGTATACTTCTAGTATTCTCATCTCCATTATTTAATTTATTCACTAAATCTTCTTCTTCATCCTTTGAAAGCGGCGGAGGCAGTGCATCATTACCTCCAACATAATATAATTTTCTCCTAAACAGCTTAAATTGACTTATTAATTTATTAAATAGCAGAATTAACTTTTCCATTAATACCCTCCTTATATACTACTCCCCTTGATAGTAATGCATTGAATTCAGATTCCTTGTTTAACTTTTCTTTACATGGACATATTACTGCATCAATCTCTTCATACGGAAGATTTTTATTTCTTATTTTTATATTATTAACCCTTATTCCTTTAAGATCGCCACCATATCCAATAGAACTATAGAGTATATGGTACGTATCTTTATTAAAATTAATATCACTTATTAAATTTTCTTCAACCAATATACAGGGAAGATTTGTAATAGGTTCTCTAAGTTCATTTCCAGTATCTAAAAAACTTTTAAACTTATATTTCTTATCTTTCACTTTAAATTCAATTTCAAAAATAAAATTATTTGTAAATAATTTATCTCTTATATATTCTATAAATCTATCACAAGCAATATATATAAGCATTATCGCTAAAATAATATACTTAACTGAATATTTTTCAATTTTGAATGAACTTCCAATAATATATACATTTTGCTTTAGTGATAATAAAAAGCATACTCCGCTTAAAGTAAATGATATCATCAAAAATATAGCTAATAACTTCATCATATTAAAAATACTTGTCCTTCCATATGCTAATCTAAGCATGATGCAAGCTACAATTAATTCAAAAGGCAGATAAGATAGAATTTTCAGTCCTGGAATTACAAGCACTAAGGTATATACACCGCCTATAAAACTTGAGCTTATTAATGCAATTACTTTACACTTATGTTTTATACACCTCATGGTCAAAGTTAATAAAAAGAAATTTACTATACAATTTTCTAAAACCAAGACATCTGCATAAACCTCCATGTTAACTCCCCCCGCCTGTATGAAGTTTATTATATACTTATTTATTTTAAAAATTTGTCACAATCACATTAGATAATTCTGTTTTTTTAATTGAACTTTTTACATATATTTACACTATGTTTTTTTGTTTACTTTTTTATATTTAAAACTAACTTATTGTGTAAAAATAAATTCTTCTATCTTATATAAATTTGCTAGAAATAAGCATAACAAAACATTATGCAACACATATATACATATAAAAATAGAACAGAAATTTATTGCAAGCTAGAAACTTATATATGAATCTTAAACTATAAGTCGGGCTAATATCTCTAATTAGCGCGACTTATTTAAATCATATATATTTCTTAGTCTAAAATAAATTTCTGTTCTATTTCATCAAATTAATAACAATACAATTTTATGTGTATATTAGTGTCTCTTTTGTCTTCTCAAGAAAACAGGTATATCTAAATCATCAGGTTCGTAACTATTATGCCCAATTTCTGGTCCTTTTGCATCAATAGCAGCTTCAGGTTCTTCTTTTACTGCTTCTTGAACCTTAGGTCTTTTTGATTCTTCTATTATTGAATTTAATTCAACTTTGCTATTTTCATTTTCAAAACCTGTTGCTATAACAGTTATTCTTATTTCTTCAGTAAGCGTTTCATCAATAACTGCTCCAACGATTATGTTTGCATCTGGATCTACAGCTTCACGTACAACGTCTGCTGCATCATAAACCTCTAATGCTCCAAGGTCTGCACCACCAGTGAAGTTTATGATTACATCTGTAGCTCCATCTATTGATGTTTCTAAAAGAGGAGAAGATATAGCCTGCTTAACAGCATCTTGAGTTCTGGTCTCGCCTTTTCCAAATCCAACACCCATATGAGCTAAGCCTTTATTTAACATTACGGCCTTTATGTCTGCAAAATCGGCGTTAATTACACCAGTTATTGTGATCAAATCTGAAATTGCTTGTACACCTTGTCTTAAAACTTCATCTGCTAGTTTAAATGAATCTAATAATGTTGTTTTCTTATCTGCCATACTAAGTAATCTCTCATTAGGAATTATAACTAATGTATCAACTTTTTCTTTTAAAGTTGCTATTCCCATTTCAGCATGTCTCATTCTTCTTTTGCCCTCAAAAGGGAATGGTTTTGTAACTACTCCTACAGTTAGTATATCCATAGACTTGGCTATCTCAGCAACAATAGGAGCGGCACCAGTTCCTGTTCCACCACCCATACCGGCAGTAATAAACACCATATTAGCACCCTTTATTGAAGCTGTGATTTCTTCTCTGCTTTCCTCAGCTGCTTTCTTTCCTATCTCAGGATTTGCACCAGCACCTAGGCCTTTAGTTAATTTTTCCCCTATTTGAATCTTTACATTTGCATTAGAAAGCATCAATGCTTGCTTATCTGTATTTATCGCAATAAACTCAACATTCTTTAACCCTTCAACAATCATTCTATTTACGGCATTACTTCCACCGCCACCACAACCAATTACTTTTATATTGGTTAATTCTTGTATATCTGTCTCAAAATCTAACAAAATAATTCCTCCCCTTAAAAAATCTTACTAAAAAAAACTTTAACTTTTTTAAAGATATGATTTTCATCTTCATTATTGTGTAAATGTTCTTTCTCATTAATTGCCTTAATTTCATTATTGTTATTAATCAGAACCACATTTCTATCTTCTAATAAATTTAATCTATCATATACTTCCTTGGCTATTGCCATTGAAGTTATATTTTCCGAATTCTTTATTCCCAAATCATTTCTTCTTATGATTTTAGTTTTTATTTTTAAATTCTTACGAACGATTTCACTAATATCTTCAAAATAGTTAATACCATCCCCATATAGAATTATACTACAAATTCTATCATAATGACCAGTATTTTTTATTTTTATATCAATGTGACTTAATGTTTCTTCAATTCTAGCTTCCACGACTTCATAAAATAATTTTTTAGGTACTTTTATAGTTCCTACTTCAATTTCCTCTGAAATCGAATCATCTACATATAAAGACTTATAATTGCTAGAATAAATCTTTTTTATATTATCAGCTTCTAAAAACGAAAACTTTCCACAAATAGATAAATCATTTGTTATATTGTTTCCTCCAACTAGAATATTATCTATATTCTTAGGAATGCCATTATTAAACAATGCTATATCTGTAATACCAGCTCCAATATCTACCAAAGCACTATATCCCATAGAATTATTTTCATTTAGAAATATTTCTTTCCCTGATAATATATTTAATTTAAAAAATTGAATATTATACTTCGTTCCTTTAAACAAAGCATAGTATTTCTCTATTTCACTTGTTTTTGCTATTACTAAAGTAAGGTTTACTTCAAGGTCATTTCCCTTCCAATGTAATATATCTTTATATATTACATTACCATCTAATATATAAAAGTTTATGATTATATCTATTACTGATTCATCATCATTTACAGAAATGCTATTTTTGCCTTTTTTTAATGCTTTCATCAAATCTTTACTCGTAACCTTATTCTCGTCTAGTCTAACACTTACTGTTTTCTCGGTAATCCTAACTTTGTTTGAAGAAATTCCAATCGCTAAATTTTTTATTTCTTTTTTTACGTCTCTCTCTACTTCACTTAGTAATGTTATTACATTATCCCTACATTTTTCAAGATCTATTAGTAGCCCCTTCTCTATACCTACTGATTTACAAGATTTAACCCCTAATATTTCTAATTCATTGTCTTCTTCAGCCGCTACTGTTACAGACATCTTTTTGGTGCCAAAATCTATAGCTGTAATTATCTCTTGTTGCATAACTAATTCTTTCCCTTCTTTGCAGAAAAAAATCTACTAATTGCATTATATTCAACATGTTTTTTTAAAATCCTCTTTTATTTGATTGAATCTTCACCTCCTATTCCAAATATCTTTAAAGACTTTCTCATTTTTGATTTTAATTCCTATCATGCTTCAAAAATTATATCACAAGGATAATCTTTATACGAGTTACTAAGCCTAGTGATTTCTTTCTATTATTGCTTATTAAAAGTTATCGAAATATTAAATTTTCTATATAAATATATTATCGAAATATTTATTCTTATCATAAGCCTTTCCTTAATAGTATATTATGGTATTTTAAAGTTAATTTTTAGCATACTTATAAAAATAAGGTACTATATTAAAAATAGCACCCTCTTTCTAAGTATGTCAATATTTCTTTCTATAATTAATTCTTATTCTTCTAATTAATTTAAGTTTTTGTAAACAACTCCTTTTTTAATTTTTTCAAAGCCTTTTTTTCTATTCTTGATACATAAGAACGAGAAATCCCTAAACTTATTGCTATTTCCCTTTGAGTTTTACATTTTCCATCTATTAGACCATATCTCATAATCAGAATAGCACTTTCTCTTTTAGTTAAGGATTCCACTAACTTTTTATATAAAGCTCTAACCTGTAAATTATTTTCAACTTTTTCTAAAACACTATCTTTCTCACTGCTTAATATGTCCATTAAACAAAATTCATTTCCTTCTTTATCAACTCCAATTGGATCTTGAAGATAAATTTCACTTTTTTGCTTTTTATTATTTCTAAACAACATTAAAATTTCATTTTCAATACACCTTGAAGCATAAGTAGCAAGTCTAGTTCCTTTACTAGAATCAAAAGAATCAATCGCTTTTATTAATCCAACAGTACCAATAGAAATCAATTCATCTACATCTTTATTAGGAAATGAGTATTTTTTCACTATATGCGCTACTAATCTTAGATTTCTTTCAATCAAAATACTTTTTGCACTTTTATCTCCCTCTCTAAATTTCTTCAAATACATTTGCTCTTCTGTTTCATCTAATGGCAATGGAAACGTATTATTATTTGTTACATATCCTGTCAAAAAAAACGAATTGCATATTAACTCTATAACGCTATTTAATATAAACACCTTTTTCCTCCACAGCAGTGCTTGATATTATAATATGTTTAAGTTTTAAAAAAGTTGCTTAGGCACATGAAAAAAATAATATACCAAATATACAAGTATACTGGTATATTATTTTTTTGTTCCATAATGAATCTTTACTTTTTCCTATGCAATTATCATGATATCTAAATTCCTATTCCATTCCATTTAATTTCTTAACTATATCCTTAAATACTGGCGCCGCAGTATCCCCTCCACCTAATTCTTCATTATCTGTTGCCTTTGAAGAATTAATATCAGGTGTAAAGACTACCATGGTATACTTCTTATCTCCTATACTAAAGAAACCTGCAAACCATCCATGAGTTTTGCCTTCACTCCCCGTTGAAGAACCTGTCTTCCCTCCGATGTCCAAATTTCCTATATATGCTTTTATTCCAGTACCATTTTTAACAACCTGTCTCATTGAATTTTGAATGATTTTAGAGGTAGTATCACTAAATACCCTCTTCGAATCTGTTTTGAACGTTTTTATTGCATTATCATCCTTATCTAAAATACTATCAACTATATATGGTTTTTCATATACTCCATTATTTACAACTGAATTTATAGCTCCCAGCATTTGTATTGGTGTTACATTCATACATTGACCTATTGATATATTATTTATTCCTGAGTCTTTGTCTGGCTTAACACCTTTAGCTTCATTTCTGTTATCACCTTCTAAGTTCAGCACTCTATTATATAACCCTAATTCCTCTGAATAACTCATTAATTTCTCATATCCTACCTTGGTTCCTATTTCTGCAAATATATCATTACATGACTTTTCAAAGGCTTCTTCAACTGTTAACCTTCCAAATACCTTCCTATCTATTTTTCCCGTTCCAACAAATGTGTCATTAATATTTATAAGCCCCATATCTAAAGCTGCTCCAAGAGTTATGACCTTATAAATTGACCCCGGTTCA
Source organism: Clostridium sp. DL-VIII (assembly GCF_000230835.1). NCBI lineage: Bacteria > Bacillati > Bacillota > Clostridia > Eubacteriales > Clostridiaceae > Clostridium > Clostridium sp. DL-VIII. The sequence continues at coordinate 1,875,165 of NZ_CM001240.1, read as the reverse complement.
TATCCTATCTGCTCAATTCCTAAGTTTATATTAGCTGCACTTTCATCTTTCTGAACCATGGCTCTTATCTTTCCAGTATCAGCTTCCATTATGGTTACTCCTATATTACTTAGCGATGAAAATTTTTCATCACTTAATACTTCTCGCACCTTATCTTCAATCTCTTTATCTATAGTCAGCTTTAAATTTTTATTATTATCACTTATACTTACAGACTTCTTTGAATAAACTGCGCTATTGTCTAAATAAAATTCACTTTGCGGTTTCTCATTATCCTTTAGATAATCGTACATCTGCCCTTCAAGTGAATCTGCTTCTTGATTATCATCTAATATTTTCGATAACATATTTGCAGTGCTCCACGCCTTTTTATTATCCACTTCGTCATATGTATAAGTGTATATTCCTTTAATATTTTTAAGACTATTTATTTTATTGTAAGTATCTTCTGATATATTGAAATACATTTTTCCACTTTGCTTCATTATATCTGTATAATTGAATTCCGGATTTTCTGACTTCATTATAAAGTTCAAAGCCATTAAATCTTCTAGTGTTTCTTCATAATTATTCAAACTAAATGGTCTAGTATCAATTACAAGTACATATTTCTTATTATATTGCATTAAATCTTTTCCATTAGTGTCTAAAATCATATAATTCATATTACTGATATTTTCTTGCTGGTGATTTTGATATGAACCAACAACCTTATCAGATGGATATACTTGCAATATAGATAAACGCACCGTTAATATTAATATAGCCGTCATAAAAATAGCTAGAATTTGCATCAGCCTTTTATTTCTTTCAAATCTCTCAGTAAAAATAAAAAAACACCTCCCTCTAGCTTAAATTCTAGCCTTAAAGAAAGTGTTTTATTCAGTATGGTAAAAGTTATGTGGTTACTTGCCGAAAGCACATAACTTTTTATTCCACAGGACTATGAAACTTTCGCTGAAAGCACTAAATAGGAGCTTGTAGCAAAATTAGCTTGCTCCGAATATTCATTCGTACAAGCTAATTTTGAACAAGCCCCTATTAAGTGCTTTTGGCATCGAAATTTTCAAATGCCTGCTTCACAAAAATGTATTTGATTTCTGGTGTAGTTATACACAAAAGTTTAACAAAATTATATCCATACTTTATATAAAACAAATTTTAATCACAAACAAAAAAACTTCTTCTTGTAAATTACGGATTTATTATTCTTTATCTTTAACAATTAAATCTTTTTCTTTTAGTGGAATATCTACTCTTACTTTATATATCATTTTAGCTCTATTTGCCGATTCTATTGGAGTTCCGTTTTCTTCTGTCATATCATGAAGAACAACTTCGAAATTATCTCCTTCTGGTCTTAAAACTTCTACTGTATCATCATTTAATACTTTATTTTTTTGTTCAATAGTTGCTATTTTTGTTTCTTCATCGTATGCTCTTACTATTCCTATTATATCTGCATGTCTTATATACGCTGAATCTTCGTATACCTGCTCACCAGTCTGACCATAGTAAAAACCTGTATGATAAACTCTATGACTTACTTTATTTAAATTTTCCATCCATTTTGGATCAAACTTATAATTATCTGGGTCCTTCATATATGCATCCACAGCCTGCCTATATGATTTAACTACTGCTGCAACGTAATATAAACTCTTCATTCGTCCTTCAATTTTAAGAGAGTATACTCCAGCCTTTATAACATCATCTATATGTTCAATCATACATAGATCTTTTGAATTCATTATGTATGTTCCATTTTCATCTTCAACTACTGGATAAAATTCATTTGGTCTTTTTTCTTCAACTAGATGATATTTAAATCTGCACGCTTGAGCACATGCTCCTCTATTTGCATCTCTTCCAACCATATAGTTAGAAATTAAGCATCTTCCTGAATAGCTTATACACATTGATCCATGAACAAATGCTTCTATTTCGCATTCTTCTGGAAGATTATCTCTCATTTCTTTTATCTCAGTTAAGCTAAGCTCTCTAGCCATTACTATTCTTTTTACACCTTGCTCATACCAGAATTTAGCTGCTCTCCAGTTAACATTATTGGCTTGAGTGCTTAAGTGAATTTCTAAATTTGGCGCAACTTCTCTAGCTGCTGAAATTATTGCAGGATCTGATGCTATTATTGCATCAACACCTGTTTCATATAGCTCTTTTATATAATCTTCAACGCCGCTTAAATCTGCATTATGAGGGAAAACGTTCATTGTTACATAAACTTTTCTATTTCTATCATGTGCATACTGTACGCCTTCTTTTAACTGTTCATTTGTAAAATTATCGGCAAATGCTCTTAAATTTAATTTGCTTCCGCCAAGATACACAGCATCAGCTCCAAAATCTATTGCTATTTTAAGTTTATCTAAATTCCCTGCTGGTGCCAAAATTTCTGGTCTTATCATTTTAATTTACCTCCTCTTTGTAACTGCAATCCCATCGCCCATTGGTATGACTGATGTTATTAAGTTTTCATCTTGAGTAACCAATTCCAAATAAGTTCTCATTCTCTTTACTATTGTAATTTTTCTTCTTTTAACTAATTCTTGAGATGCCACCATACCTCTAAATAAAACATTATCAGCAACTATTACCCCATCATTATTAAGCAATCTTAAACAATGTGGCAAAAAGTGATTATAGTGACCCTTACCTGCATCCATAAAAATCAAATCAAAAGGTCCATTTAATTTTTCTAAAATCTCTAAGCAATCGCCCTCTTCAATCTTGATCTTATGATCTAAATTAAATTTCTTTAAGTTAATGTTTGCAAGTTCAATCATTCTTTCATCACGTTCTATTGTAACAATTTCCGGTTCTGTCCCCGCAGATTGATACATCAGTATTGATGAAAAACCTATTGCTGTTCCAAGTTCTAATATTCTTTTTGGTTTCTTCATACTAGTCATGAATTCCAGAAATACACCTGTTTCTTTTTGAACAATAGGTACCCCATTTTCTCTCGCAAAAGCTTCTATCTCTTTTAATGTTCCCTCTCTCTCAGGAATTAAACTTCTAATATATTCTTCCATATAGTCATATGTGATTTCGCTCATGAATTTCCTCCAAATTTCAACTCTAAATATACGGCACATGAAAATAGACTAGCAAATGGACTTGTTATTTATTTGATTGTGCCTAAATTCATTGTAAACTATTTAATAAATTTAATCTTACTATTCTTTAAACTCTAAAAGAGTTTGTTCCAAAACTTCTAAATCATAACTCTTAACTGAATTAGTATCCTAATTCCTTTTTCTTATTTAAAAAATCATCATAATCATTAGTAAAATAGTGGGATCCATCTTTTTGTAATATGTAATATAAATAATCCGTTTTCTCGGGCGTCAATGCAGCTTTAATACAGTCTATTCCTGGATTTGCTATAGGCCCTATTGGCAGTCCGCTATATTTATATACATTGTAAGGTGAATCTATCTCTAAATCCTTGTTTGATACTACATCTACGTGATGTCCCAAGGCATAAATTACTGCTGCATCTATTTGAAGCTTCATATTTTTTTCTAATCTATTATAAATAACTGATGAAATTAATGGTCTATCCTTTGGAACTCTGGCTTCTTTCTCTATCATAGAAGCTATAGTAATTATTTTTTCTACATCTTCATCTTTTACATCAACTTTAGTTTGAGCCTTAACCTGTTTCATTATTTCATTAAATCGATCTAACATAAGTTTTACTATATCTTTTGCATTAGCGCCTTTTTCAATTAAATATGTATCAGGATACAAAAATCCTTCTAAATTATATCTCTTGCTGCTATCAGCTTTTATATAATCTGGCAATTCGTAACTTTTAACTGCATTTAAAAATTCATCCTTAGAGCAAATCCCTTTTTCATCTACCGTTTTTGCAATATCCTCTATTGAGTATCCCTCCGGAATCGTCAGCTTAACTAAATCTTTATCTCCATCCTTATTTTCTAAAGATTTTATTAAGTTCTCTAAGGTCGTGTCTGCATTTACTTCATATATTCCTTCTTTTACATTAACTTTTACTTTATCTATAGACAAATTTAACTTAATGAACAGCTTACTAGATAATTTATTCTCTTTATCTAAATCGTTTAATATATCATAAAAGCCTTCACCCGGCTTTACTTCTATAATAATTTTATCTTCATTAGATTTCAATGGTTTTGTTACAGCTTTATTGTATAAAATTATGAAAATTAACGTTATCATCACGACAAAAAATATAATTAGTTGTATCGTTCTCTTTAAAGTTATATATTTTTTCATAAAAGATATATACTTGTTCATAAACTTTCTCCTAGATATAATTAAAAGTAAATAGTCGTGTAGTTAAGACCATTTACTTTAATTATATTTGTTTTAATAACTATTTAAAGTATTTTTAGCTAAATTATTTTTTATTTCTGCTAATCATTCTTCTTCTTTCAGCGCTATCTAAAATTCTTTTTCTCATTCTTATATTTTGTGGTGTAACTTCCACTAATTCATCAGCATTTATAAATTCCAAACATTGCTCTAAAGACATTTCAACTGGTGGAGTTAATTTTAATGCATCATCAGCACCTGATGATCTTGTATTAGTAAGTTTCTTCATTTTACATACATTAATTTCAAGATCCTCTGCTCTTGCAGAAACCCCAACAATCATACCACCATATACAGGAACACCAGCACCTATGAATAATTGGCCTCTTTCTTGAGCACTATATAATCCATATGCTATTGAATCTCCTGCTTCAAACGAAACTATTGATCCTCTGCTTCTTCCTGGAATATCACCTTTGTATTTTTCATACGAATGGAATACGTGATTCATAATTCCATTACCTTTTGTATCAGTCATTAATTCACTTCTAAATCCAATAAGGCCTCTAGCTGGAACTGTGAATTCTAATCTTGTATATCCATTTACTGCAGATGTCATATTAACCATTTCTGCTTTTCTTGGTCCAAGCTTTTCCATAACAGGTCCCATAAATTCTTCTGGAACATCAATTGTTAAGTACTCAATTGGTTCTTCCTTGTGGCCATCTACTTCTCTAAATATAACATTTGCCTTTGAAACTTGGAATTCATATCCTTCTCTTCTCATTGTTTCAATAAGAACTGAAAGGTGAAGTTCTCCTCTTCCTGAAACTTCAAAGCAATCTGGAGTAAGTTCTTTAACTCTTAAACTTACATTTGTTTCAAGTTCTTTCATTAATCTATCTCTTAAATGTCTTGATGTTACAAACTCACCTTCTTGACCTGCAAATGGTGAATCATTAACCATAAAGTTCATATTTAATGTTGGTTCATCTATTTCAAGAAATGGTAATGCTTCTGGCATTGATGAATCTGCTATAGTATCACCTATATTAGCATCAAGAACACCACTTACTGCAACTATATCTCCCATTGAAGCTTCTTCTGCTTCTTCTCTCTTTAATCCTTTGTACGTAAATATACTAGTTATCTTGTAATTAGAACATGATCCATCATTCTTTAACAAAGCGACTGTTTGATTTCTCTTTACTGTACCTCGATGTATCTTACCAATTGCAATTTTCCCAACAAATGCATTTGTATCTAGTGTACTAACAAGCATTTGAAGTGGTTCATCTATATATCCTTCTGGCGGTGCAACATATTTTAATATTGTTTCAAATATAGGAGTCATATCATTGTTGTCATCTTCTACGTTATATTTTGCAAAACCTTCTCTCGCTGATGCATAAATAATTTGAAAATCTAATTGTTCATCATTAGCTCCAAGTTCAACGAATAGATCAAATACTTCATCAATAACCTCTGTTGGTCTAGCATTTGGTTTATCTATTTTGTTGATTATAACTATTGGCTTTAAACCTAATTCTAATGATTTCTTTAAAACGAATTTAGTTTGTGGCATTGGTCCTTCATAAGAGTCAACAACAAGTAAAACTGAATCAACCATCTTAAGTACACGTTCAACTTCTCCACCGAAGTCAGCATGCCCTGGTGTATCTACTATATTTATTTTTATATCATTATAAATTACTGCAGTATTCTTTGAAAGAATTGTAATTCCTCTTTCTTTTTCTAAGTCATTAGAATCCATTACTCTTTCTTCTACTTTTTCATTAGCTCTAAATGTATGGCTTTGTTTTAATAAAGCATCTACTAAAGTTGTCTTACCATGGTCAACGTGGGCTATGATAGCAATATTTCTTATGTCTTCTCTTTTAATTAATTCCATTATTATTCCTCCAAACAGTATTTAAACTGCGAATTTTTTTATTAGTTTTTCTATAAATAAAATATAAATTAGTTAAAATTTAAGTATATATTGTAAATTTTTTCTTATATCATTGTAATATAATGATTAATTTAAATTTATTATTACTTCATGTAAACCTATAACTATTTTTCTCCAAAAGAAAATTGGACACTTAAAGCATCCAATTTCCTACACAACTATTTTAAATTCTACTCTTTTCATCAAGAAAAGTCAAGTCCATTACAAACTAATTACGGAATTTACAACTAATGACCAAATATTAATTTAATAATCCTTAAAATTCCATAATTATCGGTAATATCATAGGCTTTCTCTTAGTTTTTTCGTATAAGAATTCTCTAAGTTCATCTCTCATTTTAGACTTTAATGTTGCCCAATCAGTGATTTGTCTTTCTTCACAACTTTTAAGCACTGATTTTACAATATCTCTCGCTTCATCCATAAGTCCTTCGGATTCCCTTACATATACAAATCCTCTTGAAATTATATCTGGTCCAGATACAACTTTACCAGTTTGCTTTTCTATTGTAATTACTATTGTTAAAATACCATCCTGTGAAAGATGCTTTCTATCTCTTAAGACAATATTTCCTACATCTCCAACACCAAGTCCGTCAACAAATACTTGACCAGAAACAACGGTACCAGTTTTCTTTATATAATTTCGTGCAACTTCTATTACGTCTCCATTTTCAGGTATAAGTAAATTTTTCTCTGAAAGGCCGACTTCCATTGCTACTTCACCATGTTTCTTTAAATGTCTGTACTCTCCGTGAACTGGAATGAAAAATTTCGGCTTTACTAGTGCTTGCATTAGCTTAAGCTCTTCTTGACAGGCATGACCCGAAACATGAATCTTTTGCTCGGAACCGTATATAACTTGAGCACCTTTCTTAAAAAGTTGATTTACAACCTTTGAAACAAGCTTCTCATTTCCAGGTATTGGTGTTGCAGAAAGTATAACTGTATCTCCTGGCACAATATTGATCTTTCTATGTTCTGACGCTGCCATTCTTGCAAGCGCAGACATTGGCTCACCTTGGCTTCCAGTTGTTATTACTACAACCTTCTCATTTGGGTATTTCGAAATTTGATCCACAGGAATAAGAACATCTTCACTTACATTTAGGTATCCAAGTTCTATTGCCACCTGAACAATATTCTCCATACTTCTTCCAGAGACAGCCACCTTTTTTCCATAAACTTCTGCCGCTGTAATAATTTGTTGGATTCTATGAACATTAGATGCAAATGTAGCAACTATTATTCTTCCCTTTGCTTTGCTAAAAAGCTGTAAGAAAGTTTCTCCAACAACTTTTTCAGTCATTGTATATCCTGGCCTTTCAACATTTGTTGAATCTGCCATCATAACTAAGACACCTTTTTTACCTAACTCCGCTAATCTTCCAAAATCCATCATTTCCCCATCTATTGGAGTATAATCAATTTTGAAATCTCCTGTGTGAAGTACCACTCCAAGTGGTGTATGAACCGCGATTGCGACTGAATCCGCAATTGAGTGATTCGTTTTTATAAATTCCACTGAAACGCTATCTAATTTTATTATATCTTTTGGCTTAACTCTTATTAGTTCTGTTGATGCTAACAAACCATGTTCTTTTAATTTTGTTTCAACTATTCCAAGAGTAAGCTTAGTACCATAAACTGGAACATTTAATTGTCTTAATACATAAGGCAATGCTCCTATATGGTCTTCATGACCGTGAGTTAAAAATATTCCCTTGATCTTTTCCGAATTTTTAATGAGATATGAAACATCAGGTATTACAATATCAATTCCAAACATATCATCATCTGGGAACTTTAATCCACAATCTATTATAATAATATCTTCCTTATATTCAATAGCTGTTATATTCTTCCCAATTTCGTTGATACCACCAAGAGGAATTATTTTTATCTTCGCTCTTTCATTTTTCATACTTCCCCTCCTTTTTCCTATATTATTTATAAACAAAGGTTCTTTCTCTAAGTACCTTTAAAGAATAATAAGTTAACGCTGTTTTAATTTTAGTATTAAGTTCCCACTAAGATCCTCTATGTTAAGCTAAATTCTTCTTAAATATAAATCACGCATGAAAAGTTTTCCTTTATTTTATCAGACATCAACACAATAACCCAATGTAGTTTCAATTAGGCTTATTCATCGTAATCTGATACATCATATTTAAAAACAGGTTTCGACTTTTTATTTTCTTTCAGATACCTTATTAAAATTCCTTTTATTCATCATTTAGTTTTCTTTCTGACATTCATCACATATTCCATAAAATTTTACACTATGATCTAAAATCTTAAATTTATATCGGTTTTGAATATCCACCTCAAGATCTTCTAATAAATCATCTTGTACTTCTAATACTTTATGGCAAATATTGCAAATCAAATGATGATGTCTATGTGTTTCATTAGAATGTAATATTTCATATCTACTACATCCATCATTTAGTTCTAATCTAGATATAACTCCCAATTCTTCTAACAAAAGAATAGTTCTATATACCGTTGCAAGCCCTATTTCCGGGCAGCTTTTCTTTACTTTATCATATATTTCTTCCGCCGTTAAGTGTTGACCTTCATTGTCGATAATTGTATCAACAATTGATCTCCTTTGCGGCGTTAATTTATAACCCTTCTTTTTTAAATCTTCCTTTAAGGCATCCATATCAATTAAATTTGATACATCCATATCTAACACCTCACTTAATTATATTAACTTAAGTCATGACAAATATATTTTAATTACATTACTTCTAAAATTAATGAGTACTTATTTTTACGCCTATTCTTCAAATAAACCTTCTTCACTCATAAGCGTTTCATAAGTATCTAATACCATTTCAAATTCTTCATCATCTTCTTCTAAAGCTATAAATATTTCACTACCATCTTCATCTTTAAAAATCTTAAAAGCGTAAGCTTCATCAGTTTCTTCAAATGTAGGTGTTGCAATGATATATTGCCCTTTTAATTTTTCTATTTCAAAGTATATAATAACCTCAAATTTCACATCATTTCCATCTGCATCAGGTATATATACATATTTTGCATCTTTATCCATAAAACATATCCCTTCTGTTTTAATTTTTCTCTTTTATAATTCTATAACATACTTTTAAACTTTTTTAATACTCTGATAATTTATTATACTTAAACCCATTTAACATTTATTATGCTAATAGTCATATTTATTAAATTAAAATCCATCCATAAAAATCCAGTATACCATTTCACTTTAAATGGACATTAATTATTTTGAAATCCTATCTAAATATCCTTGTAATATATAAGTAGATGCTACTTTATCTACTATCTTCTTTCTTTTATTTCTTGACAAATCCGCTTCAAGCATAGCTTTATGCGCTGCAACAGTAGTTAGACGTTCATCCCAGAACTCAACTCGAATTCCAAGTTCTTCTTCCACTGTCTTACCAAAAGCCATAGTTATTTCTCCTGACGGTCCTATAGTTCCGTTCATATTTTTAGGCAATCCAACCACAATTGCTTCTGCCTTATATTCATCACAAAACTTTTTTATTTCCTTTATATCTTGCTCTTTATTAGTTCTTCTTATAGTAGTAAGACCTTGAGCTGTGAACCCTAACGGATCACTTACCGCCACTCCTATTGTCTTCGAACCTACATCTAATCCAATTATTCTCAAATTATAACACCTTTCTGGCATATTTGTAAAATAATAATTCAACTTTTGCTGGTCTATTTTCTTTTATATGCCTAAAAAATAAAAGTGCCCGTATAAACGGGCACTCTCTACTTTATCTCTAAATAAGATTTTATAACTTCTTCTAGTATATCATCTCTTTCGAGTTTTCTTACTAAAGCTCTTGCTCCGTTGTAATTAGTGATGTAAGTAGGGTCTCCTGAAAGCAAATATCCAACTAACTGATTTATAGGATTATATCCCTTCTCTTTTAATGAATTATAAACCTCAGTTAATATTGTTTTTGTAAGAGTTTCTTTATTCTTACTTAAATCAAATTGCATTGTATGTTCAATATTGTTACTCATAAAATTGTTGCAGTAAGCAACCCACCCCCTTAATCATGGTATAAGGAAACGACATCCATATATATTTATTATTAACTTTATATTTAATATTTATTCACTAATCTATACTTTGATTATACTCTATATTTCATAAAAAGTATACTACTTTACTAAAGTTCCCACTTTTTTATAAGATTCATCAATAGCTTCCTTTATTTTTTCTGGCAATTTTCCACCTGCTTGAGCCATGTCCGGTCTTCCACCACCGCCACCGCCAAGTATAGCTGCTATATCTTTAATTAATTTTCCACAATGAGCACCTTTAGCTACTGCTTCTTTGCTTGCCATAGCGCAGATTGCAACTTTTCCTGAACCGGCACTCATAAGTAAAACTATACTATTTTGAACCTTATCTCTTACCTTTTCACAAACGTCTCTTAACGCATCACTATCAACATCTTTTAATTCATATGCTATTACATTAACACCATTTATATCTTTTGCTGCTGCAATTATATCATCTAGACCCATTGTTGCAAATTTTGATTTTAATGCTACTATTTCTTTTTCTTTTTCTTTTAATTCTTTAGCTTGTTGATCAAGTTTAGTTAACACTTCTCTTTCTGAACATTTAAGTCTACTAGAAATTTCTTTTAATAGATCCTTCTTCTCATTAACTAGTTTATAAGCTTCATTTCCAATTACAGCTTCTATTCTTCTAGTTCCAGCAGCAATACCACTTTCGGATACAATCTTAAATAATCCAATCTTTCCTGTATTATCTATATGTGTTCCACCACATAATTCTTTAGAATATTCTCCAGCCATTACAACTCTGACTTTATCAGAATATTTATCATCAAATATACCTATAGCTCCAGTATTCTTTGCATCCTCAAGATCCATAACTTCTGTAATAACTGGTGTAACACTAGTTATTGCTTCATTTACTAATTCCTCAACTTTAGCTATTTCTTCTTCTTTCATAGCTTCAAAGTGAGAGAAGTCAAATCTAAGTCTATCATCACTTACATATGATCCTGCTTGATGAACATGTGATCCAAGTACTGTAACTAATGCTTTATCTAAAAGATGCGTTGCTGTATGGTTCTTTTTAATACTTTCACGTCTAGCTTTATCTACTTCTAAAGTAACCTTCTCGCCTACCTTAAGCTCTCCTGATAAAACTTCTACAAAATGAACTATTTTTCCACCAATATTCTTTTTAGTGTCAACAACTTTTGCTTTGAATCTATCATTAAATATAACACCTGTATCACCTATTTGTCCACCCATTTCTGCGTATAAAGGTGTAACATCAGTAACTATAATAGCTTTATTTCCTTCAGTTATGCTCTCTGCAAAATCTTCGCCTTCTATTAATACCTTAACCTCTGCATCTAAAGCATCATTGTCGTATCCATCAAAAACCGTTTCAATATCCGCTGGAATTACATCTAAAGTTTTTACATCTGCTCCCATATAATTCGAAGTTTTTCTTGCGCTTCTAGCTCTATCTCTTTGAACTTTCATTTCTTCATGGAAAGCATCTTCATCTAAAGATAAACCTTCATCTTCTAATATTTCTTTTGTAAGCTCCATAGGGAAACCAAAAGTATCATATAATTTAAATCCATCAGCACCCTTAAGTACTTTTTCATTATTTTCTTTTAATTCACTTACAAATCCATTTAATATTTCCATTCCTGAGTCTAAAGTTTCTCTAAATTTATCTTCTTCTATTTTAATAACCTTTTTAATATATTCTTTTTTAGCTTCTAATTCTGGGTAAGCAGCCTTTGAATCTCTAATAACAATATCACATAAATTGCAAAGGAAAGCATCTTTAATCCCCAAAGTTTTTCCATGTCTTGCTGCTCTTCTTAAAAGTCTTCTTAAAACATATCCTCTTCCTTCATTTGATGGCATTACATCATCAGAAATCAAGAATGTTATTGATCTTATATGATCAGTTATGATTCTTAAAGAAATATCTTTTTTACTGTCTTCACCATATTTAATATTTGCAAGCTTAGATACTTCATTTAAGATATTTTCTAATGTGTCAATTTCAAAAACGCTATTCTTATTTTGCATTACAACTGAAAGTCTTTCAAGCCCCATACCTGTATCTATATTAGTGCTTGCAAGCTTCTCATAGTTACCTTTTCCGTCTCCATCAAATTGAGTAAATACAAGGTTCCATACTTCAATTATTTTATCCGCATCAGATAATACTTCAAATTCTTCTGAATTAGTTGGAACTTCATCTGTTCTACTAAAGTGAATTTCTGTACAAGGACCACAAGGACCTGCACCATGTTCCCAGAAATTATCTTTCTTCCCTAATCTAAATATATGATTCTTATCTACATCTGTAAGTGTAGTCCAATATTCATAAGCTTCATCATCATCTAAATATATTGTTACATATAATTTTTCCTTCGGCATTTCTAAAACTTCAGTTAGGAATTCCCATGCCCATGGAATTATTTCCTTTTTAAAATAATCACCAAAAGAGAAGTTTCCAAGCATTTCAAAGAAAGTACAGTGTCTGCTTGTGATTCCTACGTTTTCAATATCACCAGTTCTAACGCATTTTTGACATGTTGTGATTCTTCTTCTAGGTGGTTCCTGTAGCCCAGTAAAATATGGTTTTAATGGAGCCATACCTGCATTTATTAATAATAAACTCTTATCATTCTTTGGCACCAAAGAAAAACTTTCTAATCTTAAATGTTCTTTACTTTCAAAAAATTTTAAATAAGCTTCTCTTAAATCATTGGTTTTCATAAATTTCATAAATTATTCCTCCACTTTTTTCAGTTAACAATTAGAAATTAACAGTTGATGATAATATTCCTATGGAATATCATTTTATTTTGTTTTTTAAATCTTCTAATGAAGATATTATTATTATTATTTTAAATTTATTTGATTGTGCATTATTAAAGAATAAAAAAAAGCCTTCTCCCTACACAGAGCAAAGGGACGAAAGCTAAAATTCCGCGGTACCACCCTAATTATGTATGAATTTCATACATCACTTAGTAATTTATAGCTCCTAGGCAGCTTCAAAATATATAGCAAAAAGTTTTCACCAACCACTTTCTCTCTAAAATATCTATAATAAATTTACTCATCCTATTCATCGCTTAATATTTAATTATTTCACCAAAAATTATATTTCATATAGATAATTATGTCAACATTAAGAATCTTCAACAGCTTATTTTCAAATGCCGACTGCACAAAAATATTTATGATTTCTGATGGACATATGCATTTAAAGACTTACAAATATATAGCTATATCCCATTTTGTTTTAAATTTAATATATATGTTGCAATTGATTTTCTACATTTAACATTTAGATATTTACTTAGCAGATAGACATCCTAAATGTAATTTTATTATTGCAACATATATACTTTAATCCAAAGATTAATATTTAGTTAAAATAAATAATAATTTATATCATCATACAGTACCTTTATAATAACAGCAACCGGAACCACTAAGACCATCCCTATAAACCCGCCTATTTTGTCTCCAATAAGCAAAAGAATTATAACTACGAAAGGATGCATGTCAGTGCTTTCTCCCGTTATCTTTGGAGATAAAATATCTCCTTCTAATTGCTGAATGAAAAACATTCCAAGCGTTACCCAAAGTGCTTTTACAGGCGAATCTAAAAGTGCAACTATAATTGCTGGCACTGCACCAAATATTGGTCCAAAATAAGGTATTATATTAAATACAGCATTTAGAATAGAAATCCATATAGGAAATTTCACTTTTAGCGCAAGTAATATAATAAATGTTAATACTCCAATTAATCCAGAAAGCAATAACTGACTTGTTATATATCTTGTTAATACTCTATCTATATTAGATAAGATTTTCCTTGTTATCTCTCTTTTTTCAGTTGGTAATAATAATAACATCTTATTATAAATCTTACTTCCATCGCAAAGGAAATAATAAATCATAATTGGTACAATTGCAAATAACATTATATCATCACCAATATTCATAAATCTTTCTACAACACTTTCTGAAAAATTCATCCAAAAAGCATTTCCTTTTTCTAAGATTTCATTGTATATTGCACTATTTGTAATAACTCCATTCTTATTAAATTTTCTTAATGTTTCTTCTAGAAAACTCCTTATATTTTCAAATACATTGCTGATATTTAATAACTCATTGAAAAGCGTAGGAACTATTACTATTACACACGTAACAATAATCCCAAGCACTATTAATATAACTAATACAGAGGCAATTTTTTTACTTACTTTAAATTTTCCTTCTATTGCGTCTCTGATAGGTGTTAATGTATAAGCTAAAATAAAAGATATTAAAATAATATTTGTTATAGCATTTACAGACTCATTGAAAAGGTAAGCTAATATTAAAGTTATGCAAAGCAGCAAAGTAATTACTAATAATATTGATTTCTTATGCTTTCTTAACTGCATTATATCTCTCCATATTATGAGGCATTGATTTAAACAAAATCCAATCCTTTCCAGTGTATAATATATATTTTTCTCCAAGTATGCATCTGCTTAAAAGAACTATCTGCTTACCTTTTATCATCTTATCTACTAACCCTGATGTCATCACTATTGCCTTTATTGAATAATCTTTTATATCTATTATCAAATCCTCTAAAACACCTTTTACATTACCCATTGTATCAATTATCTCCATATATTTAATTTCCTTAAATGTTAATCCATTACCTTTTCTTATTAAATTTATTATCACATCTTCGCCTATATCAATAATATCTTCCATATCAACATAATCATTCTTAGAAAACAAGCTGCTGTTTGATACCTTAAAGCCCATAATCTTTCCAAGGTGAAAATCTATATATAAATCTTCTATAATTCCAATTTTCTTGCCTTTAATATTGTAAACATTTTTAAAAAAGAAATCTCTAGTCTTAAACATATATCCCTCCAGCTAATAAAATTCCACAGTCATTATCTATACAATGCCCAGCTATTAGGAAAATTATTCATAATTAACTTATATATAGATCATATTCCACTACAATAGCATACTTTTCACTTGTAATTTTTCACCAATTAAGATATATATATATATTGCAATTGATTTCCTGCATTTTATATTCAGGCATTCGCTTAACTTGCAAGTATAATAAATGCAACTTTATTATTGCAAGCAACATATATATAATAAATTACTTTTTTCATCGTCTCATATAAGTTTACAAAAAAATTATAGCTGAGAGTATCTACCTTTATACTCTCAGCTATAACAAAAAATAAATTTCTATTAAATTATTTTTTCAATTATTCCGCCACCAACAACTATTTCATCATCATAAAATACAACTGATTGGCCCTTAGTTATTGCTCTTTGTTTTTCAGCAAAAGTAACCTTTACTCTGCCATTTTCCATGGGAGATAAAACCGCACTTGCTGGTTTTGCTGAATATCTAATTTTAGCTTTAACCTCTATTTCCTTTTCAAGTTTATCAAATGCGATAAAATTCACATCTGTCGCAATTAAGCTATTTTTAAATATATCCTCTTCAGCGCCTAATATGACTTCGTTTGTCTTAGCGTTTATTCCTGTTACAAAAACTGGTCTTCCAAGTGAAAGCCCAAGGCCTTTTCTCTGCCCTATGGTATAATACACAATTCCTTTGTGTTTTCCAAGTACGTTACCATTCTTATCAACAAAGTTTCCAGGCTTAACCCTGTCTGGTTTTGCTTCTAAAATATATTTTCCATGATCATTATCAGAAATAAAACAAATCTCTTCACTGTCTTTTTTATTATGAACAGCAAGACCTATTTCTTTTGCTATTTCTCTTATTTTAGTTTTTTCGTACTCTCCACATGGCATCAATGTATGTGCTAATTGATCTTGTGTAAAATTGTATAAAGCATAAGTTTGATCTTTTCTGTCATCATCAGATCTTATTAAAAGATATCTATCATCACGCTTTTCAATTTTAGCATAATGACCTGTAGCTACGTAATCAGCTCCTATACCTTTTGCTCTTCTTAAAAGTTCATCAAATTTTAAGTGTTTATTGCATTCAATACAAGGATTAGGTGTCTTTCCATCTATGTATTCCTGAACAAACGGGTCTATAACTTTTTCTTTAAAATAATCTCTAAAATTTAAAACATAAAATGGTATATCTAGTTTGTCACAAACTCTTCTTGCATCATCAACAGCAGAAAGGGAGCAGCAGCCCCCTTCCCTTTCTTCAAATTCATTATCATGCTGCCAAATTTGCATTGTAGCACCAATAACTTCATATCCCTGCTGTTTTAATAAATATGCAGCAACAGAACTATCTACGCCACCACTCATACCTACTAAAACTTTTTTCTTCATAAATCACCTATTATTCTTCTCCATGTACAGCAGCATGTAAATCTTCATCACTATGCTCTTCCATTGGTATTACTTCTAATCCGTTTTTCGCTCTATAATCATTAATTGCCTTATGAATTGCTTCTTCTGCAAGTACTGAACAGTGCATTTTTACTGGTGGAAGTCCATCTAAAGCTTCTGCAACAGCTTTATTAGTTAATTCCCATGCTTCATCTAAAGTTTTTCCTTTAATTAATTCAGTTGCCATTGATGATGAAGCAATTGCAGATCCACATCCAAAAGTCTTAAATTTAACATCTTGTATTATGTTATCTTCAACCTTTAAATAAATTTTCATTATATCTCCGCATTTAGCGTTTCCAACTTCACCTACACCATTTGCATCCTCTATTTCTCCTACATTTCTTGGATTTTGGAAATGTTCCATAACTTTTTCACTGTATATCATATTATTTATCTCCCTTCTTTAAAAAGTCATCCCATAACGGTGACATGTTTCTTAATCTTTCTATTATTGGTGGTACAACTTCTAAAACATAATCTACATCTTCTTCAGTTGATCCTTCGCCCATTGTAAGTCTTAATGATCCATGAGCGATTTCATGAGGAAGACCTATTGCAAGTAATACATGTGAAGGATCTAAAGATCCTGATGTACATGCACTACCGCTTGATGCACAAACTCCCTTAAAATCTAATGATAATAGGATAGATTCACCTTCTATAAATCTAAAACAAACATTAACATTTCCAGGTAATCTCTTATCTCCTTTTGGTCCATTTAATCTTGTATATGGAATTTTTAAGAGTCCATCCATCAACTTATCTCTTAGAAATGTTAACTTCTTCATATGTTCTTCTAAATTATTGTGTGCAAGCTCCATAGCCTTTCCAAGGCCTACAATAGCTGCTATATTTTCAGTTCCAGCTCTTCTATTTCTTTCTTGAGCTCCACCATGAATTAAGTTATCAATCTTAATTCCTTTCTTTATATATAAAACACCGATACCTTTTGGTCCATAGATCTTATGACCTGCAAGTGATAACATATCAATGTTCATATCTTTAACATCTACCGGCACATTTCCAACCGCTTGAACTGCATCTGTGTGGAAGAAAATATTTTTTTCTTTGCAAATTTCTCCAATTTCTTTTATCGGTTGAATTGTTCCTATTTCATTATTTGCAAACATTATACTTACTAAAATAGTTTTGTCTGTTATTGCATTTTTTAAATCTTCTAAATTTATGAAACCTTCTTCATTTACATCTAGATATGTAACGTCAAAACCATTCTTCTCTAAATATGCACAAGTATGAAGAACTGCATGATGTTCTATCTTAGTTGTTATAATGTGATTTCCTTTGTTTTTATGTGCTGATGCAATTCCTTTTATTGCCCAGTTGTCAGCCTCTGATCCACCCCCTGTAAAATACACTTCATCAGGTAAGCAGTTTAATGCTTCTGCAACTTGTTCTCTAGCTTTATCTATAGATCTTTTTGTTTCTCTTGATATTCCATAAAATGAAGATGGATTTCCGAACTTTTCAGTAAAATAAGGAAGCATCTCTTCTAATACTTCTGGTTTTACGTAAGTCGTTGCTGAATAGTCCATATATACATTTTTCATTATTCTTCACTCCTATCTGCTATCTTAATGCCGCCTTTACTTTTCTTTGCAGCTTCATAATCATCAATTATATCCTGTAATGTAATTGAATTCATAACACCATCTATACTTCTCTTAATTTTTTCCCATACCGCTTTAGTAGCACAACTATCTGAACTCTCACATTCTATACCATCTATGCAATCTGCTACCTCAATAGGACCTTCTAAAATAGTCATTATATCTCCTACCGTTATTTCACTTGGTGGCTTGCATAAAACATATCCGCCTTGTGCTCCTCTTATACTTCTTATAACATTTGCACGTCTAAGTGGACTAAATAATTGTTCTAAATAGTATTCAGAAAGATTTTCTCTTTTTGATATAGTCTTTATAGAAACAGGAGCGCCTCCATAGCTAGATGCTAAATCTACCATTGCCCTAACTCCATATCTTCCTTTAGTTGAAAGCTTCATTCTTTCACCTCTTTGTTTAATTAATATAATAATTTTGCTTATATCTTACCAAATTACTCGGCTTTTGTCAAACCATAATTTTTTATTTTCTCCCAATACTTCCTTATGCTTTCTTCATACTTATTATTTTGTTCACAATAATATATTTTTCCTTCTAGTTCTTTTGGCATATAATTTTGTTTTACATAGTGATTTTCATAGTCATGAGGATATTTATATCCAGCAACTCCAAGTTTTGCTGCCCCCATATAATGAGCGTCTTTTAAATGCATAGGAACATCTCCAAAATTAATGCTTTCCAAATCATTCATTGCTGCATCTATAGCTAAACATGCACTATTTGACTTTGGCAAAGTTGCTAAGTATATAACTATTTCAGATAAAATAATTTTTGCTTCTGGAAATCCAACTTTTAAAGCAAGCTCTATACCTGAATTAACAACAGATAATGCATTTGGAAAAGCGAGTCCTATATCTTCAGCTGCAATAACAGAAAGCCTTCGCACAATAGCAGTTAAGTTTCCACCCTTAATAAGTCTTGCCAAATAATGAATAGCAGCATCGGGATCACTTCCTCTAATGCTCTTTTGAAGTGCGCTTAATAAATTATAAAATTCATCGCCACTTGAATCTGCTCTCATGTTAGACTGTCCTAAGCTCTCAATATACTCAGCAGAAATGGTTCTAATATTTTTCACTTGTGAATTTATAGCAAGTTCCAATATATTATAAGCTTTTCTGTAATCACCTTGAGATATTTCCGCAATATAATTTAGTGCTTCATTGGAATATTCTATTTTTACTCCCTCAGCTGTTAACTTATTTATGGAATTTTCTAAGCCAATTATAATATCAGAAGTTTCCAATGGTTTAAAGGAAAATATATTACATCTGCTTATAATTGCTTTATGTATTACAAAATAAGGATTTTCAGTAGTACTTGCAATCAAAGTTATTCTTCCATCTTCTATAAATTCTAATAGAGCCTGCTGCTGTTTCTTATTAAAATGCTGAATTTCATCTATATATAAGACTACTCCATTATAACTTAATAAGTTATTCATATTATCAGTTATATCCTGAATATCTTTTACAGATGCAGTTGTCGCGTTTAACTTATAGAATTTCTTGTCTACATAATTGGCCATTATGTTAGCCAAGGTAGTCTTTCCTGTTCCAGGAGGTCCATAGAATATACAATTACATATGTTCCTACTTCCTATCAAATTATATAATGGCTTTCCTTCACTTAAAATATGCTTCTGTCCTACAAAATCTTCTAATTTATCAGGCCTCATCAAATCTGCCAATGGTCTCATTGTTTCACCTCTTTGTGCCATTATATATAAAAGAATTAATACATTTTATATACCTATTCTATATATAATTTATTCCTGAACATCCAACAAAAAATATTATAGCATAGAAAATATACTATTCCAGTAACTTTAATAAATTTTTCGATTAATTAAGACAAAAATGCGGATAATCTTTAATTTCGACCATCCGCATTATATTTAAAACACTCAAACTAGTTTAATATTCATATTATAGCACATATTGATTGAAAAGTATAACCTTTTTTATTTTACTTAATCATGATTTCCTCTGGCTTTGAAGATGCAACATAATACAGCTTACCACTATCACTATCTAGTATTGAGATATTAGCAGATATTTCAACTGCTCCACTTGCACCCTTATCAAGTTTATATCCATTTGTATAATCTCCAGTTATATATGCATCCTTTCCATTTAGAGTTATATAAACATCTTTTGTAACAGTATATGTTTTACCAGTTGCATATATATATTCCTTATATGTTCCTGGTGTAAAGCTAACTGCAGGCTTTATAGTAGTTGTTCCATCTGCATTTTTGTCCACTTCAGCCTCTTTAGTAATTTCTGTAGAAGCTTTATATTGATTTTCTACCAGCTGCTCAGTAAGCTGAGAATAACCTCCCCCATGGTGATTAGAAGTGCTATTCTTTACTGTATTATTCGTATCAGCTGTCTCTGTAGGATTAGTTATTGAAACTGGTGCCCCGGCAGATGTGAATGCTAAAACTAGAGCTGGCACTTTGTCCCCTATAGCTTCTCCTGTTGCTGCAAAAGTATAAACTACACCATTAATTGTTACTTGACCTTTTTGCATTGCTCCGTTTGGGGCAAAGTAATATATTTTATTATCAATCTTAATTACACCAGTCTGCATTGCTCCAGAAGCTGAAGCAAAATACATTACTCCATTATCATTTATCCATCCTGTTTTCATAGCACCTGATGGCTGCATATAATACCATACTCCTCCATCATTTACCCAGCTTGTACTCATTGCACCCGATGGCTGCATATAGTACCATGTACCTTTATCATTTAGCCATCCTGCCTTCATGGCACCTGATGGCTGCATATAATACCATATGCCTCCATCATTTACCCAGCCTGTTTTCATATATCCGTCTGAACCAAAGTAATACCATACACCATCTATACTTTCCCATCCAACAGAATATGAGCTTCCCTCTGTATTCCACCATCCACTATTATCATGTTTCCATTCTGCCGAAGCACTTATTGGCGATAGAGCTGCTATTGTTAATGCTGCTGCTATTGCCGCTAATATTTTTCTTATTTTTAAGCTTTTCATTATTATTATTATACCCTCCTTGTATTCTTCCAAAAGAAACTCTTTTTTCTAATATTTAAGTAAAGCCTTTGCGTACGAAACTTCTTCCCACGATATACCACTAACTCTATCTATAATTGTTTGTAAATTATCAGAGTTAAGTTGAATTATGATGTTTCCACCCTTTGTTATAGATGCAGTTGTCTTTCCTTGACTATCCTTCCCAAATGTAACATCAAAACTTTTATCATATGCCTTTGTAATATCAATGACCTTTTGCTCTGCATTTATTCTATCTGTTCCAACTTTAGAATCCATTGCCTGCACTTTTTGTGCAATCTCTACAAATTTATTCTTAAATTTATTGAACGTATCCTCATCTTTTGTTGCTTTATCTAAAACACTTGCTACTGTATCGTTTTTATTATTTTGAATTTTAGTTATAAGTTTATCTATAGATGCATTGCTTGAAAGCTGGGAGTCAATTTCATTTAGGACATCTTCACTTAAAATGTCTCCAATCTTAGTATCTTTGTCAACTCCAGAAAATACACCTGTTGGATTGGTACCATTTTTATATTGATTCACGGCTATTTTTATTAAGTCAGCATTACTAGGTATAGTAACTGCTGATGCCCCAATAGATGTAGAACAAGATAACACAAGTCCAACTGTTCCTATTGCTAATACTTTTTTGACCTTCATTTTATTCTATCCCCTTTCATTATTGTGACTGCGTAATTATAAGTTAATTATAGTTATTTGCATCAGCCTATTGTAAATTTTTACCATATACTTTATATTATATCATTTTCCTTTTAATTACAATATATATTAACTTTACTTTGTAATATATATATGTTGCAATTAACAATTTACAAAGTACAATTGACAATTGCAGTTGAAATCCTTACAGGATTTCTTGAAAATGTAGAATTATTAAATCAATATATATAGTTAAATAAATATATGATGAATTTTACATTCATTTTGTTATTTTTTAAAAATTTGTTTATTTTTTCCATTTAGCATGGTAAATTATATATAAAGTCTTTCTTATGGTCTTTTAAATACAGACTTTAAATCAAATGTATAAGAGGTGTTAATAATGAGAAATTTAAAACTAAAGACATTACTAATCATTATGGCTGCAACACTTTCAGCTTCGGTAGTTATAATTCCAACTAAAGCCTCAGCTGCTTGGATACAAACTGATAGCGGTAATTGGAACTACAGTAATGAAAATAGCTTAGTTTCTGGATGGAAATCTATTGACGGACAATGGTATTTCTTTGATTCTAACGAAAATATGAAAACTGGATGGTTAAATAACGAAGGTACATGGTATTATCTTTCCACTTCTGGAGAGATGAAAATCGGCTGGATAAACGATGGTGGCACATGGTACTATACTAATTCATCTGGTGCTATGCAAACTGGATGGCTGCTTTATAATGGTTCCTGGTATTATCTAAATCCATCAGGCACTATGCAGACTGGACTTGCTAACGTAAATGGTAAAACTTATTACTTAAGCGAATCCGGAGCAATGAAGACAGGAGATATTACTGTTAACGGAATAAATTATACCTTTGCTGCTACCGGAGAAAAAATCAGTTCATCTGCTGTAAATACGACAGCTACCGCTAGTACAGGGACAACTGCTAGCGCAAGCTCTAGTTCGTCAACTTCAGGAACCTCAGACGGGTCTAGTTCTGGCAGTTCAGGTGGGTCATCTGGTGGTTCAGGCAGTTCTAACTCAAGTTCATATTCTAAAAGCTTATATGGAACTTGGAATGTATCAAGTATCATAACTCCTAAACTTAAGAATGCTGTTTCTAATGAAAAAAAGGATGCTCTCGTAGGTTTAGCTGTAGGACAAGAATTTACAATAAACAGTAGTGGAATAACTGTAAATGGTTTTGGAGATGTTGATAATTCTTCTATTCGTGAAGGTATTATGACTTCCTCAACTTTTTATAGCAAATACGGAAATGCCTTTAAAGAATTAGGAATATATGGTGATCAAGCTAAATATATTTCCAGCAATATAACTATAAATTATAATTCCCAAAATCATAACATCCCTGTAACTGTTCTCATTGTAGATGACGGAAACGTATATGCCTTAGTAGACAACTACGCACTTTATAAATTAGCAAAACAATAATATATACTTTACTTATTTAATTTTAAGTAAAATTAAAGTATGCTGTTACAGTTTTTATAATTAAGACAAACTGTAACAACATACTTTATATTTTTTATTAACCTAATCTGTTCTATCTATTCCATATATAATTTTTATACTTGTCCCCGAAAAGTTTTAAATTTCCTAGATGCTTGTGCTGAACTTGTACCTCACTTACTAATGTACATATCTTTCTAAACACTTTTTATAGAATAACATTTCCCTTAGCAATCCTTTAACTGTTTCCAAAATAATTTAATCTTCTTCTATTAGTTCCACTTCTGATAAATCTATTTCTAAATCTTTAAACCTTATAGCATTAAATTTCTCGTTTAATGTACAACTATGCTTCAATTCATATTTATTATTTACTAATGAATAGATCCATATTTTTTTACTCATTGGTGATACAATCCAATATTCTGGTACACCATATTCTTCATATAGGTCTTTTTTAGAAATAAGATCATCATCCGGATTTGATGGACTTAAAACTTCTATAATTAATTGTGGAATTCCTATATAACCTCTATAAAAAATTTGATTTTTGTCACAATACACTGCAACATCTGGAGCCACTTCAGCTTTTTTCGATTTTATTAAATTATCAATACTATTTTTATCAGATTTAATAATAGTTGGATCTTCTTTAGTTAGAAATAAAGCAGCTTCAATTGAAACATTACAAGACTTCTTGAAATAATTTTTTAATTGTAAATATAATTCTCCTTGTAACTCTATATGATTATATATAGGTCTTGGCGACATATATTTTACATTATTAATCCATTCTTCTTTTAATAATGAGTTTTCTAATTTATTAGGTTCCATACTATCATCTCCTCTATACAATAACTATATCATAAAATCACCTAATAATTTAATTATAACCTACATTTAATCTTCTTAAAGATTTTACACAGTTAATCTCTATACTAGTGCTTAACACCTTTTTTTAGAAGTATATATCTTATAATAAATGAAATAAAAAACTGCTAAGCCTATTATTGAGCCAGAAAAATCTACTAAAACATCACTAACCATAGCTGTTCTCCCAGGGATAAAAGACTGATGGAATTCATCAGTTACTGCATAAAGCAAGCAAATAAATAATATGTAAATCACTGCATCCTTTCCTTTTTTGTTATATATGAACAGTATGCCGCTTACAAAAATAGCTAATGTCATATATAAAAATCCATGGGCATTTTTTCTGATTATTTGATCTAATTGACTTAATTTTGCTGACTGTAAATTAGGTGTATTTTTATTTGCTTGTGCCTCATGGTTTACTTCTGCATTTTGACTTACTTTTTCATCACTATTAGTGGATTTATCTAGTCTCGACTGACTTATTGTATTATCTGGTAGTTCATTTTGCAATTTTGATTTAGCTTCCTCAATTATGTTAACTACTTTAATACTTTCGCTATGAGAAACCTGCCCATTGCTGCTTGACATGAAAAATATAAATCCCATCCAAAATAAACATAAAAGTATAATAACTTTCTTCACTTAAGTACCTCTTTTCTTTATTAATTTAAATCTGTATAAAGATAAACGTGAATATTTAATTATTTACCTATATTTCATATATTAAACAATCATAAACACTTCAAAATAAAAAACAGATAAGATTATTGAATTAATTCATCTTATCTGTTATATTTAATTTCCATATTATTTAAAATTATACTTAATGATTTTGTGATTTTATTCAAATTGAATATTTTTCACTTATATTTTATCTCAATGCTACTTTTCACTTTTATCCAAATAAAGTTCTATCACTTAATGCTTCTGCTCCATTAGCTTTTTCAAAAAGCCCAAGAAGTTTATTATTATCTAACTTTTCTTTTTCTTCATCTTTAACATCTACTAGTATTTTACCTCTATGCATCATGAAAAGTCTGTTACCATTTTCAAGAGCATGTTTTAGATTATGTGTAACCATAAGGGTTGTTATTCCGCTTTCCCTAACAATTTTCCTAGTAATATCCATTATTATCTCCGATGTTTTTGGATCCAAGGCAGCAGTATGCTCATCTAAAAGCAACAACTTCGGTTTAGACATTACTGACATAAGCAGCGTCAAGGCTTGTCTTTGTCCTCCGGATAAAAGCAATACCTTATTATAAAGTTTATCTTCTAAGCCTAAATTAAGCTCTCTCACCATCTCTTTATAATAGTCTATTCTCTTCTTATTTATACCAAATCCAAGTCCAAAGGTTTTTCCCTTGTTATCTGCAAGAGATATATTTTCTAATATGGTCATATTAGGTGCAACACCTTTAGATGGATCTTGAAATACTCGTCCTATAGACTTTGACCTTACATACTCCGGCTTATCAATAACTTCATCTCCATCTAATAATATGGACCCTGTATCAGCTTCTAATGTTCCCGATATCATATTCAATAATGTTGACTTACCAGCTCCATTAGAACCAATTATACTTATGAAATCACCTTGTTTAACTTCTAAAGACAATTTATCAAACACCCTGTTTTCATTTATTGTATTTGGATTAAATACTTTGGATAGTTGTCTCACCTTTAGCATCTTTTGCACCACCTTCCACAATAGTTTTTTTCTTTTTAAATTTAAGAACCCCACTGTTAGAACATAATGCTATAACTACAATTATTGCAGTCATTAGTTTTAAATCATTAGCATTTAAACCTAATTTTAAGACAATTGCTATTGCTGCTTTATATATGACTGCACCAAATATTGATAATGTAGTCACTTTAATAAATGATATTCTTTCAAATAATGATGTACCAATTATTACAGCTGCAAGCCCCATTACTACTGTACCCGTTCCCATTCCAACATCACTAAAACCTTGATATTGTGCAGTTAGCGCCCCAGCAAGTGCAACTAACGCATTACTTATCATAAGTCCTAAAACCTTAACTAAATCTTTATTTACCCCAAGAGATGAAACCACCTGTTCATTATCTCCTACAGCTCTAAGTAAAAATCCTGATTTTGTTTTCAAATATAAATCTAATAATATTTTTACAATAATAACTATTACTAAAATCAATACTAGTGCCGGAATAGATAATTTAAACAAATTCGGTGTATTAAACAATGGGATATTAGCTTTTCCCATTATTCTTAAGTTTATAGAATATAAACCTATCATAACTAATATTCCAGCCATTAAGTTTGTTATCTTAAGCTTTACGTGTAAAAATGCTGTTACTCCTCCAGCTATTGCCCCACCTATAGTTGCCACTATTATTGTGATCCAAGGATTAACTCCTTTTACCAGCAGTGCTGCAGAAATTGCAGCACCAAGTGGAAATGTTGAATCTACAGATAGATCAGGAAAATCTAAAATTTTGTAAGTTATATATACTCCAATGGAAACTAGTGAAAATAGTAGTCCTTGTTCTAAAATATTTATTAAAACTCCCACTATTCAACGCCTCCAGTTACCTTCTTACAACTTTCTTCTATATCTGATGGAATTGCTACATTTAACTTTTTAGCAACATCAGTATTTATAGTATATGACATATCACTTAATGTACTTATTTCAACATCTGATGGTTTCTTTCCATCTAAAACTTCTGCTGCTTTGTATCCTGCCTCTTTACCTAATTTATAATAATCTATACCTATTGATGCAAGACCGCCTTTTTCTACAACCGCCTCTTCTGCACCTATTATAGGAACGTTTTTATCTAAACAAAGTTTGCCAACTAATGCATAACCAGATGCAACTGTATTATCTGTTGGCGTATATAATGCATCTATTTGATCTAATGCACTTGTTAAATTTTGATTTATTTCATTTACAGTAGTAACTCCAACTTCTTTCACTGCTAGTCCTTCTTTTTCAGCTGCTTCTTTAAGTTCATCAACTTGAACTACTGAATTTGTTTCTGAAGTATTATAAATTACACCTATTGTCTTTGCATTTGGAAGTAATTTTTTAAGAAGTTCTATTTGCTTGTCAACTGGAACTTTGTCCGATGTTCCAGTAACATTTGTCCCTGAACTTTTCCAATCTTTTGCTACTTCAGCCTTTACAGGATCTGTTACTGCTGTAAATACTATCGGAATATCTTTAGTCGAATTATATGCCGCTTGAACTGCTGGTGTAGCAATTGCAAAAATCAAATCTTTCTTTGAATCTACAAATTGCTTAGCAATTGTTTGTGCATTAGCTTGTTCACCCTGAGCATTTTGCTGTTCAATCTTAATATTTTTTCCTTCTTCATATCCTTTTTCTTTTAGTCCGTCAACAAACCCCTTATTAGATGCATCTAAAGCATCATGTTGAACCAATTGAATTACTCCAACATTTTTTACTGCTGATGAAGTTCCCCCTTGGTTATTTGAATCTGTCGCACCTTTCCCACATCCTGCAAGAATCCCTCCAACTAAAACTGTGCATAATAGCATCGCTGCTTTCTTTTTTCCTACCATCTTTCCATCCTCCTACTATTTAGATATTATCAATTTCCTACTATACTACTTTGTTTAATCCTACAATTAATGTCGCAATTATATAACTATATTTATGCTAATCCATCAAATAAATTGATAATATTTTATAAATCTTTTAAGTTATAATACCATAATTTAATATTCTTGTAAAGGCAGGCCATACAAGCTTTAGACATTATTTTAATATTTTTAACCGAAAATTATACTTTCATCACATCAAAAGGAAAGCCTTCTAGTGACAAATGGCAAATTCAAGGGTAAAATCCTTAAAAATATGATTTCTAAACAATATTATTTAAGAAAAATCTGTAGGCTTTTCTTACTTTATTTAAATGAATATCAGAAAAACAAGAAAAAAATAAAAAGCAGTAAGAATTTAAACGCCTCACTGCTTTTTAATTAGAAAATTACTTATATAGCAATTACTATACTTAACTCATGTACGAAATATAAATACTATTTTAAATTATATACTTTGCTAATACCAAAAGACTATTGCGGTTATTAATAAGCAAAATGTACTGGATTTGGAGTAACATATCTTACAGTGTTATCAGATCCAACTAAAGTAATTACTGTTTCTATTGTTCCGTTCTTACCTTTTTGAATTTTAAATCCATCACTAAGATTTCCCTCTAAACCTACATCTGTACCATCATCAAAACTTATGTGTACATTTTTTGTTCCAGTATAAGTCACTCCACCTATTGTTGTGTTAACTGGATCACCTGCTGCAAAATCTACATTTGCTTGTACTGTAACAGTTCCATTATTGTTATCAATTGGAGCTCCTAAGCTAATCTTTGTATCTCTTACAAATGCATTATCTATGGCTTTTTGTTGTTTATCTTTTGTGCTGCTTCCGCTACTGCTGCTTCCGCCACCACCGCCTGATGAACCTCCGCTGCTTATTGGTGTAGCTGTACCTGTACTACCTGTTGTATTTAATGCTGCTGAAACTCCTGCAGATGTAAATGCTAAAGTTGGAGTTGGTAATACACTTCCAACTGCTTCTCCGCTCAATGCAAATGTATAAACTTTACCATCTATTGTTACAGTTCCTTTTTGCATTGCTCCACTTGGTGCAAGATAGTATATCTTTCCATCAACTTGGATTACACCAGTTTGCATTGCTCCTGATGATGCTGCAAAATACCATACTCCATTATCATTTATCCATCCAGTTTTCATTGCTCCCGATGATTGTAAATAGTACCATGTACCTCCATCGTTAACCCAGCCAGTTTTCATTGCTCCTGATGATTGTAAATAGTACCATGTACCTCCATCATTAACCCAGCCTGTCTTCATATATCCATCTGTACCAAAGTAATACCAAGTATTATCGATATTACTCCAGCCAACAGAATAAGAACTTCCTTCTGTATTCCACCATCCATAAGAATCTTGTCTCCATTCAGCTGATGCGCCTATTGGAGATAAAGCTAATACTGAAGCTGCAACTGTTGCTGCTGCAACTACTTTTCTTAATTTTAAACTTAACATTATTATATTGCCCTCCTTAATAATTTTCGCTTTTAGTTATTATGTTAATCTTGATATCTTAAGCTAACGAAACTATTTTATCTGCAATAATTTAGACTCTATTTTTCTTATTTTCATGCTAGTAAAAATAAACACAAGCAGTCCTACAATCAATGTTATAAGACCATACACGGATAGAAGTTCTAATAAATATTTTATTGCATAAGAAATAATTTCTTTGAAATAAACTGGCCCAATATTAATCTTTTCATAAAATTTAAAGATATGAGCACCTGCAAATATTGAAAATAATATCAGTCCCGCTATTAAAAAAGCCCTGCTTATCTGTTTTAATGAGCATATAATTTTTTTCTTATTCGTTTTAATCAAAATAATCATAAAGATTATAGGTAAACTCATAAACATCCAAAACATTTTATATACTATTGAGGTTACTTTTGCAATTTTTTCAATTCTGCTATCATTGAATACTTTGCTCAAGTCTAGTTTTTCAACTTCTTTTTCAATATCATTGTCAGCTTCATCAATTAACTTATTTTGTATAATCTCTAATTGACTTCCAGCACTTTGTGCAGGTTTAGCATCACCCTTCTGAGAACCTGACTTAACACTTTCTTTGTTATTTTCATCTGCCGAACTGCTCTTAATATCTGATGAGGCATTATTTCCACTTGCTTTACTTTGATTTTCTCCAGAGCTTTCTTTATTACTATCACTTTCATCTTTTGCGGGGTCCCCATCAATTGTTATGCCATATCCCGCTAATATTTTTAAAGCCTGCTCTTCGGTTATTCCTTTTTCTTTTGCTTTTTGAATTGCCTGTTCTTCAGTAAGACCTTTTTGCTTTAAAATTTCTCTTACCCTAGCTTCCGCTTCATCCTTTGACATTAACCTTTCTACTTTTAAAGAATCTTGTCCAACTTGTGCTTTAGTTTTAACGACCATCATTTCATCCACTTTATATTTATCTATAGCATTTGATGTATTTTGAATGTCTATATGACTGTTATAAGACAAATCTCCAGTTGGTTTTATTAAGCTTTGCATCGTAGAATGTATCATGTCTGCAACTCTTTGCTTATATACCTCTGTGTCTACTGGCTGTATATTGTTTTTACCAGTTTTCAGATAATCTATAATTCCTGGAATTGCTGCATCTGCTTCTCTTTTTATATCATCTTCAGTTATTATTGATTCTTTAATGTCATAATTAATATTCTTAGCACTTAATATCGCATCTATTTTACTATATATTGATTCTTTAACTTGTTCATAAGCATTACTCTTTTCAAGTATCCTTGTATATGTATTTCTATTTAATATAACCACTTGAAAAAATATACATAATACCCCAAACATTATACTAAGCATTAATAATACTTCAATAATAATGCTCATGCTTCTTTTAGTCTTATTCATGCTAATATATTAATCCTCCTTGATGATGTAAATCCATACTTCACTAAACACTAATTAGCGCTATTTAAATCTTTTTCTGCAGCAAGAGCCTTATCATAATCTAAATCATTTACTTCATTAATTGCTTTTTGAACTTCAGTTTCATTAACTTCGCCTAATAGCTTGCTGCCTTCCATTAATGTTGCACTAGTTTCACCATATCCATCTTTACCAAAGTTAACTTTTAATTTGCTATTGTATAAATTTACAAAGGTTCTGAACTCTGTTTCTGCAGCAACTCTTTTGTCCCCTGTTTTATTTTCAGCCTCTTCTAATTTTCCTGCAGCAGTTATAAAATAGCTCTTAAATCTATAAAAAGTATCTTCATTAGTAGTTACTTTATCTAATGCTGCTTCGAAAGTTAAATCGATGTTATTTTCAAGTTTTGTTTGAGCTTCTGGGCTTGCTATTCCAACTGCTGCTATTACAGTGCTGTTTGCAACGCTTCCAATTTTAGAATCCTTATTAACCCCCGAAAATAAATCTGTTTGATTTTTTCCATTTTGATATTGTTGCTTTGCCATAACCTTTATTAAAGTCTTAGTTTTAGGAGATAATCCATCAGATGTTGTAGCAGCTGATGCTCCAATAGATGTTGCACTAACTAATGCTAATCCAATTGCCCCTATTGATAATAACTTTCTAATTTTCATTTTATTCTGACCCCTTTCAATATTAAAAATATTGCTTAATAGTTATAATTACCTTTACAAGAAATTATAACTATTTACTACATACATATACATATATTATAGCATTTTCCCCCTAATTACAATACATTTTCCACCATATTTTGAATTAATACCACATTTTTAACTAAAATAAATCACTTCATATTTATCAGTAAATCCAATAATATTTAATAATTTCTTTGAATTTTGTCAGATATAATGGTAAATTATATATATGATTTTAAATTTTATAAAATTAGTCCTTAAGTTGGAAACAGCTAACTAATATATTACATAGGGAGTGTTAAAATGAAAAGAAATAAACTAAAAAATTTATTTGCTATAATGGCAATCACGCTCGTAACTTCAATGGCAGTCTTACCAGCATCTAAAGCTTCAGCTGCATGGCTTCAAGCAGATAATGGTAATTGGAGTTATTCAGAAGGAGATAATTCAGTTTATGGCTGGAAGTCAATTGATGAAAACTGGTACTTCTTCGATACAAATGGATTTATGAAAACCGGCTGGTTAAATGACAATGGCAGCTGGTATTATTTAGCCTCTTCAGGAGCTATGAAAACCGGCTGGATCAATGATGGAGCCTCATGGTACTATTTACAATCATCAGGTGTAATGAAAACTGGCTGGCTTAGCGATAACGGCAGCTGGTATTATTTAAATTCAGCTGGTACTATGCAGACTGGATTAACAGCCATAGATGGCAAGACTTATTATTTAAGTGAATCAGGTGCTATGAAAACTGGAAACATTACAATAAATGGTGTAAATTACACTTTTGCTGCAAGCGGTGAAAAAGTAACTTCAACAAATGCTAGCCAAAATTCTACTGCTACAACAACAAATGCTAACACAACTACTTCTTCAACTACCGACTCTTCAACAACTACTAGCGGAGGCAGCGGCTCTTCAGCAGGAGGATCTGGTGGAGCTTCAGGAGGTACTAATTCTGGTACAAGTACATCATATTATAAGAGCTTGTATGGAACTTGGTCTTTAGGTGATTGTGTTTCTACTAAGATGACAACAGAAACAAATTATACACCTGCTTTGGTAAATGCTTATTTAGGTGGAAACACTACATTTACAATTAACAGCGACGGAATTAATTACAATGGATCATCTGATTATTCTATATCTAATGCAGCTATTAAAGAAAGCACTATGACTTCATCAGAGTTTAAAAGCAAATATAATAATGTTTCTTTCAGTGATGCAGGTATCTCTGGAGATAGCGTTAAACATATCACTGTAACTGGCTCAGGTCATACTGGAAATATTTTCATTGCTAATAATGGAGATGTATATATCTTAGCTAAAAATTTGCTTTATAAAATGGATAAACAATAGGATTACTATATCTATCTCAATTAACAATTGACACTTATTCAAAAAATTCTCATAAAATTTTAAGAGCTTATAAGTTTCAGATATTATGGCAGTACAATAAGCTCGAGATTCTTATAACATAAATAAAAAAATATGCTATTACTGAAAAGTCTCAAAAACCAGGACAAACAGTAATAGCATATTTTTTAAATCTATTTTTTATCATACCAACATATATATGTAATTAAAAACTTGAAATGTATATATCACAATTTGTAATACACAGTTTACAATTAGAAATATTTGTTATTCCCTTCTTAAAGAATCTACCGGATCCAACTTAGCTGCCTTGTTAGCTGGGAATAATCCAGCCACCATACTTATTGCAACACTTAATGCAATTCCAAACATTTTATAAGAATTCTTTATTAACACCAAATCAATATGAAATAACTTATTGGACATTATATTTATTCCTTTCATAGCAGCTACTGAAAATGCAACCCCAATAACTCCCCCAAAAAGTCCAATTAAAAAAGCTTCGCAAATAAAAATTCTTCTTATGTCCTTACTTCTTGCTCCAATAGCTTTAATTATTCCTATTTCTTTAGTTCTTTCAACTACACTTATGTACATAATAATTATTATCATGATTGCAGAAACCATTAAAGACACCCCGGAAATTCCAGATAACACATATGTTAAAATGCTTATCATCTCATTAAACATATTTACCATTTCTTCCTCTGATGAGCCTGAATATCCAAGCTCCTTAACCTTGTCCTTAATTGAAGCAGTATATTTATCATCAGTTGTTTTTAGATACATAACATTAGGATTCAATTTATAATTATTAGCTGAATATAAATTCTCTAGGTCCGAATAATTCAATAAAACAGATTTCATTATTGCCGTAAGATCTCCGCCTGCAGTAGTATAAATTCCACTTATTACAAAATCCTTAGTCAATACTTTCTGATTCACGAAAATATGTAATGTTGCTGTTTTCCCTATAACATCTCCTCCAAGCTTATCACTAACAGCCTTATTAACCAATATCTCTCCAGCCCCTGGCAGCTCTCCATCCTGAAGATTTGATTTTGTTATATTTGATGATATAGTCGAAAGTCTCATTATATTACTTCCACTTCCATTGCAGCTTAAAGAATTAGCTCCCATTGAAATTTCAGTAAATCCATTTTCCACAGAAGCTACATTTTCTACTTCCGATAACTTTTGAATATCTTCATCTTTAAATGAGCTTTGCTTATTTATGTTAGGTTTTTGTATCGTGCCAATATCAAAATCTACTGTTTCTGAATCATCACTAGGCATATTAACTTCTATTACCATTGGATTAACATAGCTGTTCATAGTGTTATTAAAATAAGCCTTAATTCCATTCCCAAAAGAGAGCATTAAAATAAGGCTCATTATTCCTATGCTTGACCCTATAGAAATAAATATATTACGTATTGCTTTTTCCTTCATATTATTCAGAGCTAACTTTATAGAATCTAAAATACTAAGATTTTGTCCTCTTCTTCTAAAATGCTTTTTATCACTGCTTTTAACTTCATCATAACTAATTTCATTTTCTAATTTAAATAAATACTTATCATCAATAATTTCACCATCTGCTATCTTAATTACTCTGCTGGAGCAGGCTGCTATCTTTTCAGAATGGGTAACCATTATTACAAGCTTTCCTCTTTCTGCAATTGTTCTCATTATTTCAAGAACCTGCATTGAAGTTTTTGAATCCAAGCTGCCTGTTGGTTCATCTGCAATAATTATTTCCGGATCATTAATTAAGGCTCTTGCAATAGCAACTCTTTGCTTTTGACCTCCAGACAGCTGATTTGGTTTCTTGTAGATATGATCCTTTAAGCCAAGCTCACCTAACATCTTCTCTGCACGCTTAGTACGCTCTTTCTTTCTGACATTTGATAAAGTCATAGCCATTGTCACATTATCCAAAATAGATAAATGAGGTATTAAATTAAAACTTTGAAATACAAAACCTATTTTATTTTTCCTATATGTATCCAGTTCTTTCTTTCTTAATTTTTTAATATTTTCTCCGTTAACAAACAATTCCCCGCTATAGTTAGAGTCTAGTCCACCTATTATATTCATTAATGTAGATTTTCCACTACCAGATTCTCCAACAATAGATACTAATTCATTCTTATTAAAATATAAATTTATATTTTTTAACACATGAATCTTTTCATTTCCTTTTGATTTATAATATTTATTAATATCATTTATCTCTAATAAGTTCATCTATACTCCCCTTTTGTATATCTTTATTATTAAAATTAAGCATTTAATTTATGCTCTTCTTACAATCACAGCTCCCCTTAAGCCTGATTGTTAATTTCGTTCTAGCTTTTTAGAAGCGTATATAGTGTATATTTTATAATAAACAAAATAAAATATTAATAATCCTATTATAGCTCCACAAAAATCAACTAATATATCGCTTACCATAGAAGTCCTTCCAGGTACAAAAGCCTGATGGAACTCATCAGTAACTGCATAAAACAAACATGTAAATAGTATATAAATCACAGCATCTTTCCCTTTTTTGTTGAAAGAAAATATCGTGCTGCTTACAAAAACAGCTAATGTCATATATAAAAATCCATGAGCATTCTTTCTAACTATATGATCCAATTCCTCTAACTTTGCTGATTGTAAATTAGTTGTATTTTTATTAGCTTGTACCCCGTTTCCTGTTCCTGTATCTCCATTTGCCTTTTGCTCATTATCAGCACTTTTATCTGCCTTTATCTCACTTGTATTCTTATCTTGAGTTTCAGTTTCTATTTTTGATTTAGCATTTTCAATTATTTTAACCACTTTAGTGCTTTGACCATGAGAAATCTGTCCATTATTACTTGACATATAGAATATAAATCCCATCCAAAACAAGCATAAAATTATAGTAATTTTCTTCATTTTAATTACCTCTCTAATTTCTTTACGTCATAATTTTTTCAATTTTATCTTTTACATTTACTACAAAATAGATTTGTATACTATTATACCCCATGACCTTATTACTTAAAACCAAAAATTATGTTAAAAACATTAATTTAATAAAATTGTCATACTCAGTTAATCAATATGAATATTTTCTTTATTTTTATAAATAAAATTAATATCTAAATTAAGGAATTTTTTTATTATTTTTAAAATATGTATTAATATGGAAAAAATTTCTGGTATAATTTAGTTAGTACCTTGAATAATTAGGAGGTGGCTTTATGCACTTTTTTAACATATTAAAAAAGAAGTATGATGAATACGGGTTTGATTCAAAGGGATTTCATAAAAACGGAACACTATATGATGAACGTGGTTTTAACAAGAATGGGCTTCATAAAAACGGCACATTTTTCAATAGCGAAGGGTACAGTAGAGAAGGATATGATAAAAACGGATATGATAAAGATGGCTTTAACAGTGCCGGCTTTGATAAAGATGGATATAACAGAAATGGCTTTAACATACTTGGCTATGATCGAAATGGAGACTATCTAGAAATGAGCTACGAATGGAAAAAATCAAGATAATAAATACCAAAACTTATGCACATTATAAAACTCATCTTCATCTAAATAATTAGAAAAACCATAGAGATTTAAGTTTCTCTATGGTTTTTCTTTTACAAAGCATTATTTTCTTCTATCTTGCATGCTCA
Source organism: Clostridium sp. DL-VIII (assembly GCF_000230835.1). NCBI lineage: Bacteria > Bacillati > Bacillota > Clostridia > Eubacteriales > Clostridiaceae > Clostridium > Clostridium sp. DL-VIII. The sequence goes on along the minus strand of NZ_CM001240.1, from coordinate 1,838,401 downwards.
TCGCCAAAAAGCACCCCAAATGTCTTTATGATTAAAATTACATCAATCAAAATATTTCTTTCCCTAACATATTTAATGTCTAACCTCATCCAATCTTCAAAGTCAATATCACTTCGGCCAGATACCTGCCAATAACAGGTTAGACCTGGTTTAACTTTTAATCTTTTAAGCATCCAATCTTCAAAGCACATAACTTCTTTTGGAAGAGATGGCCTCGGTCCTACTAAACTCATATCTCCTTTTAATATATTAAATAACTGTGGCAGCTCATCTATGCTTGTCTTTCTTATAAACTTACCTACTTTTGTAACCCTAGGATCATCTTTAAGCTTAAACATCGGTCCACTCATCTCATTCTTCTCTCTTAACTTGTCCTTTAGTTCTTCTGCATTTGTTACCATTGACCTAAATTTATACATCTTAAAACTTTTTCCATCCTTCCCAACTCTCTCTTGAGAAAAGATAGAACTGCCTGATGATTCAGCTTTTATCAAAATAGCTACAATTAAAAGTACTGGACTTAAAATTATAAGTCCAATTGCTGAACATATGACATCTATGATTCTCTTAACAAAATCATATAAAATCCAGCTATTTCCCAGCTGTTCTTCAAGTAAAATCTCCTCCCTATTAACTTGTAGTTGCTGCATATTATTCTCTCCCCCTTATAAAAGCATTATTAAATGATCACAATAAAAGCTAATACCATAGCGCTTATTTCCTTAACTAATAAGGCATAATCAAAAAATGACTAATTTTTTTTACACGCTAAGAAACCGACCTTTATATATAAATCATAAAGGTCGGTTGCACTGCTAACTCACCATATATAAAGTGCCCAAAATAAAATATATGGATCATAGTTTCCTTAATAAAAAGTCATATTAGATTTTCGCTTATGTAAATAATTATTCTATACATACGTAAAATTTATAATTTATTTATCTGTATGATTATGACCTATTAAATCATACTTAATATTAATTATTTACCAAGGCTATTTTACCATATATATACTCACATGTTAATATATTCAGAACTACAAAAAAATATTAATTTTTTTGTACTTCTAAAATATCTTTTTAAATACCAGTCAGAAGCTTGTTACTAATCTGCTAAAAATTTATCTTAACTTTTCTATTTCATCAATAGACAATCCAGTTTTAATTGCTATAGTTTCGTTATCTAATACATCTAATAAATTTTCAGCTATTTCAAAAGCTTTTTTCTTTTCTCCATCCTGCATACCTTGTTCTATACCTTTTTGTATACCTTGTTCTATTCCTTTTTGTAGACCTTGTTGTATTCCTTGTTCTATCCCTTTTTGCATTCCTTTTTCTTCAGCTGTTTTCATTTCCGCTATGTAATCTCTTAGTCTTTTCAAATCATTTTCATATATTTCTCTTTCTTCTCTATCTAAGTACATAACATCAAGTTTTTCAACTGCTTTCTTTACAGCTTCATCTACTGCTAATTCTTCTGGAATTCTATTTTTTTCAAGTTCGTATGCTCTATTCAAAAAAACAATCCATCTATCTAATGCTGTTTTTACATCTTTAAAATCCTTTTTAAATTTATTTAATTCCACAAAATGCATTTCAAATACAGTTGATAACTCTTTTTTACTTTTCTGATTATAAACTTTATATACGTTATGAAAATCATCTTCGTCTAAATAATCAAAATCCAATATATTTATAGATATTGTTTTTCTCAGCTTATCATAATTATATCCGCCTTCTAACTGATCTGAATATACCTTTGCCCAGTAATAAAATGCTCTCTTCTCATAAAAGAGCTGCTCTGAAAGCTGCATTTCTATATCATACCAAATTCCTCTTTCATCTACTCCTTTTATATCTAGTATACTCATTTTATCTTCCTTATAATTTGCTATATTATAAGGGTTTTTAAGGTATACATCTTTTATCTGCTGATCTTCTGACAGCATTGAGTTTATGAATGAAATTAAAATATCTTTATTTTCTTCACTTCCAAATAGCTTTTTAAATGCAAAATCAACCTTTGGATTCAATCTACACACAAGCTTCACTCCCTTTCTAATTCATAATACATATTCAAATTTAACATTAATTCTATTAATATTATAGCCTATAAATTATTTGCTTAAAACAAAAATTGCACTAAACTTTCATTTAGTGGGACAGCCCCATAATATGCTATTTCACTTTTATCATCAAGGCTGTTCTTTAATTCTTCTGCAAATGTAAATTTTCGACTGCCGAATTCTCCAACAATGGATATTAATTCATTTTTTTAATATAAATTTATATTTTTTAACACATGAATATTTTCATTTTCTCTTGATTTGTAATATTTATTAATATCTTTTAACTCTAATAAGTTCATCTATACTCTCTTTTTGTATACCCTATCATTAATATTAGTATTTAATTTATAATCTCCTGCTAGTCAATTACATTCTCTTAATTATAGATTGCCCCTAATTACACGCTGCACTTTTTTATTAAGCATCCTGAGTACTCAACTTATTTTTGTAAAAGCAATTTGAATTTTTGGTTATTTGATGGTAATATGGACTTATATGGTATTTAACTAATAATATGTAATTATTTGTATTAAACATTAACTTATACATAAAATTACATTTACTATGTTCAGTTAGTTCTGTAAAATTATTGTAGAAAAATATTATAATGTTTTGCACAATTTCTTTTTCTTTTAAATTATACTCTATTTTTGTTTTATCTGCGTATATTACTCACAGGGGGAAATTAAATGGATTCAGAAACAATATCTATTGAAGAAATTTTTCAGATACTTAAAAAGAAATGGAAATTAGTAATTATTTTGCCACTTATAACAACAGCAATATCTATTTTTTATAGTTTTTATATAGTTAAACCACAATATGAAGCTTGCACTAAAGTCTTTGTAGGTAAGGAAACTGCGGACAAAGAAAAGTATGATAATAATGATGTAGAAATGTATCAAAAATTATTAAAAACTTATTCTGAATTAGCAAAAACTAATACTTTAGTTTCAAAAGCACTAAAAGAACATAACATAGATTTACAATCATCAGCTGTACTTAATGCGCTTACAACAATTCCAACGGCAAATACTCAAATACTGGAAATAAGATATATAAATTTAAATAAATCATTAGCTAAAGATACAGTTTCTGCAATAACTGATGAATTTATTAAAGAAACACAGGAGCTTATCCCTGATAGCACCGTGAAAGTAATAGAAGATGTTGTAATATCTGAAACATTGACTAGTTCAAAGAAAAGAATGTATGTAGCTATAGGGTTTATAATCGGTCTTATGTTAAGCTTCGGAATTATTTTTTTAATAGAATTTCTTGATTATACATTTAAAGACAAAGAGAAATTAGAAAGAATTGTTCAGCTGCCGACTTTCGGCATAATCCCTGATGACACTAAGGTACGAAAAATAAAAAATCATATAACGCTTATAGTAGAAAAAAAGCCAAAATCTATTGTGGCAGAAGCTTACAGGACACTAATAACCAATATCCTATATTCTGAATCAGAAAAAACTATCAAAACCATATTAGTTACAAGTTCAAAATTGCAAGAAGGGAAATCGACAGTAGCTGGAAATTTAGCTTTATCTTTTGCTGAAAACGACAAAAAAGTAATAATAGTAGACTGTGATCTTAGAAAGCCTTCTTTACATGAAAAATTTAATATATCTAATACTTCTGGTTTATCTGATGTTATACTAAAAAGAGACTCCTTAGATAATGTAATTCAAAAGCATAACAAAAACCTTTATGTAATCTCTTCTGGGAAATTTACCGAAAAACCAGCAAGTATGTTAGCATCCCAAACAATGGATGATATACTAACTGAATTAAATCAAAAATACGATATAATCCTGCTAGACAGCCCGCCTGCCCAAGCAGTTACTGATGCCCAAATTCTATCATCAAAAGTAGACTGTACTTTAATTGTAATACGTTCAGGCCTAACAAATGCTAAATCAGTATTAGAAACCAAAAGCCTATTAACAAAGGTCAGCGGCTTAGTAATTGGAACTGTGTTACATAGAACTGAGTATAATAAGGATACATATTATTATAGAAGTCATGGTTCCAGCAATAAGACTACTAGAAGTCTGCTTGGTTGAATTTCGTGCTTCTGGATCCAAAGAGAATAGCTGTATGAATATAACATTATATTCATACAGCTATTTACTTAAAACAAAAATTGCACTAAATAATTCTTTAGTACAACGCTTGTACTTGTAAATTTTCGGACATCCGAGGTGCTTCTGAGGGAACTTGTGAATGCAGTTGCTAAATTACATACTGCTAGAATTGATGGTTAATTATTATTCTCAAATTAACTTTTCCTCGTTATTTTTATTTAATTATTGCTGCTCTTAATTTACTACTTGCCTCATCTAAAAGTTTTTGCCAATCATCAACACTCTTAGTCCCTGACATTACTGAATCGATTGTTCCAAGATATATATCTGTCCAGTTTACACCTTCTACCGGATTAGTAGCTGCAAAGCTGCCCATTATTGGTAATGCACCATTATCATATATCTTATATAATTCTTTTTGCAACGGAGTTAAATATTTATCAGCAATTTTTAAAGCACCATTTACCGGAACAACTGCTTTAGCATTTTCAGCTATTATTCCAACAGCCTCATCGCTATACATATAAGCCATAAATTCTTCTGCCAATTCTTTATTAGAAGCATCTTTAGGGATATACATTTGTTCAAGGAAACTTACAGAATATTGCTTATCCCCAGCTTTGTATGATGGATATGGCATAAATCCCCATTCAAATCCATCTGCTCTTGGAGCATCCTTCATTTCATCTGGTAACCAATTTCCATTTGGAATAAATAATGCTTTATCATCTAAAACTAATTGTTGATTCTTAGTGAATCCTTGCTTATTAGCATTTCCAACAACTGATGGTTCTAAATAATTTTTCATTTTGCCAATTGTATCTAATGCAGTTCTAGCTTCTTTTGTGTCCCAAAAGCCTTCCTTATAATTAAAAGCATCTTTAACTTTATCAATACCACCATTTGCTGCTAATAAAGGCGGCATAACACAATCAAAATATCCAGAAGTAGCATATGAGAACAATGATATTCCATCAGCTTTAGCTTTATCTCCTAACGCATACATTTTCATCCCAGGTTTTTGGAAGTGTATATCCCTTTTGTTCAAAAAGATGTTTATCATAAAATAATCCTGTTGGACTGTAAAACAATGGTGCCAAATATGTTTTTCCATCTCCATAAGGATTAGTTGCTGCTGTATCTAAAAATCCTGGTAATATCTTTTCCTTTACAGTAACATTTTCTCCTGGAACCTTTTTATTTAACACTCCTGATAAATCTGATAAAGCTTGATCCTTAATAAATGTTTCAGTTAAAGCTTCCTTTGCGCCAGTAGCCAAATAAATAAAATCTGGTACATTACCTGCTTGAATTTGCGGACGAAGAATGTCTGCTAAGTTAGAAGCACATGTTAATTCTACAGTAACCCCTTCATGTTCCTTTTCAAAGTTCTCTTTTAACTTCTCCCAATAAACTTTTCCATAACCACCTTCAAACGCTGCTACTTTTAGCACCTTATTTTCCTTTGTACTGGTTCCCACTGATGTACTGTTACCGCATCCAGTTAACATAGGAAGCAAAATCATTGAAGCTAATATCATTGATAATAATCTTTTTTTCACAGTCTCTCCCCCTTTTATTTTAGCATTTTATACTTACTCTACTATGTGTACAAAATTTATTACTATAATTTTTTTGCTCTTAATTTTAGTTACGTTTGTAAACGTTATAAATATTGTTTATTATATAAATATACCTCTGCCAATATCCCGCCTAAGCCTATAAACATAATTAGCAATCCAATATAATTATTAATAGATCTCCCTTCAATAACTAAAAATATTGATATTAAAAAAATTAATATATAAATTATTTTTTTCACTTATTCACCACCTAGTATAATAAAATAATATTTATTTAATATTAATCACGTTATTAAGTGACATTTCATAAGTCTTCAACTCAATAAAATAATGCTTATTTAACATCTATCCATATTATTTCACATGGTTTCAGCTCAATTTTTGCGGCTATGCCTATGCCGTCATATACATTTGTTGTTTGTTTTTCATTAGAGTTATTTACAACAGCATATTTTTTACAATCTAAATATGCAGCCACTTCACAGTAAATATTATCACAATACCACTTTTTCATTCTTTCTTCTTTATTAGCTACATAAAAGCACGCTCTCGTTAATAAACGGGTATTCTGTGCTGAATATGGTAATCCTGCAATATAAACTGCACGGCCTTTTCCGTAAGAATTAGATGCCATTAATAAATTATCCTTTTCAATTTCTATTATTTCTGTACTTTCTTTAATAGCATATATATTCTTTTGGCTTTCTCCAAAATCTAGAGGTTCAACTACATCTTCTGTTATGAAATGCTTATCTGCCTTCATATTAAAATATTTGTCTTCACTTAGTGAAAAACCTAATTCTTTATCAACGCCTAAAGCATCTGATAATTGAAAAAATTTCCCTTGATTTAATACTGCTGACGGTTCTCCAACTCCAATAAATCCTCCTCCATTAAATATCCATTCTCTCACAGTAGTAATTACCTTTTCATCTAACCATGTTTCACCACCACTAAATGCTGTTCCTGAATCTCCAGCATTTATTATTACATCAATATCTTTTGGTATTCCATTATTTTTTATGTCATCGAAGCTAATGAATTCCACATCTACACTCATTCCACTTAAGGCTTCTATAATTCCAATATAAGTGTAAGCTTGCTTGTACCATAAAGCATGTGCTACCATATGGGTTTGCCATGTACGAAGCTTCCCCCAGCAATTTAACACACCAATCTTTAATCCACAATAAGGCTTTACTCCATTTATATTTTTATATATTTCTCTGAATTCATCACAAATATCCTTAATATAATCTACAAATTCAGGAAATTTATATGCTAGTGATAAATATCCACCATATCCTATTCTATCTACTGGTTTTCTCATTATTGCCCTTCTGGCTGTCAGCCAATTTTCTCTAGCTTCTATTATAGGGTCATTTCCTTCATAAAATACATCTGGAAAGAAATAAGGTAAAAACCTGCCTTCCGTATACTTAACTCCAGGTATATCCGAAATCATTCTAAGAGTAGCTCCACTCCCTACAGATCCAACTACAGCATCTAATTCAATACTATCAAAATATTTTCCATAAGGTTCTGTTCCTATCCATGTATCTCCAAGAAACATCATTGCTTCTCTTCCTTTTTCATGTGTTATATCAACTAATTTTTTAACATTACAAGCAACAAATTCTTGTTGAAAATCCATATAATCCAAATATTTTTGTGTTGGAACTCTAAACGTACTATTATAGTATCCTTGATCAATTATATCTTCTGGTCTTAATTTATATCCCTTAACTTTTTCAAATTCCATTAAAGCTTGTGCACTTACACTTGAGCTGTATCCAAACCAATCAACATATTTTTCTTTTCTCTTGTTATTAAATACTAATGTAAAGTGGTAAAAGAATGTTGTAAAACGAACTATATTAGAATCTGGATGCTCATCTAACCATTCATACATTGCTTCAATTACATGATTATTTGTTTTTTCATGCCTTATGTCAAAAGGTAATTCATGTGGCTTATCCTTCCAATCATTAGTAATATGGTTATACATTTGTGTAGGATCCCAAATACAATATGCTAAAAATGAAACTGTATATTCATGCCACTTCACTGCATTTCTTATTGTTACTTTTTGAGTCTTCTCATCATAATCCCAATCCTTTATATCTACAATGCCTCCAGTAGTTCTATCTATTACCTCCCAAAAATATTTTATATCATGATAAGAATCTGGCTGGACCTGCTCTTCTAGATATCCATTCATTATATCTATCACCAATGTTTCTTCTTGAGCTAAAACATATTTACTCATTAAATAAGTTTCTTGTAATTCATTCATATTCGCCTCTGCCCACTCATTATCTCCACGAGCTGGAAAATATGTTGAATATATTTTCTCTGCTACACCTTTAATTTCAGGCGGAAGCTTAAATCCATCGCAGTCTCTAATTGCATCTGCTCCCCATTTCTCTAGTATTTCAATAGTTTCTTTCATAAAATTGTCATCAGTTGGTATCGTCACTCTTCCTTTATTCATTGCAATCCTCCTAATATTATTCTTTTATTCCTCCTACAGTCATACCTTCTGTTAATTTTTTTTGAACTAATATATATAAAATTATTGTAGGTATCATAACAATTACAAGACCTGCATACATGGAACCGTAATCAGTTGCTGTTTTTTGTACTTGCATTAAATTTATTAATCCCAGTGGCAAAGTTTTTGATCCATTTGGCAATAAAGTCAATGCTATAATATATTCATTCCAAAATGCCAAAAAATTAAATAATATGACAGTTATAATGCTAGGCTTGGCCATTGGTATAATAACTTCTACTAAAGTTCTTAACTTGCTGCATCCATCAATATAAGCAGCTTCTTCATATGATTTAGATAATGTTTGAAAATAATTTATTAGTAAATATACTGTAAATGGTATTGCTGTTGCTGCATAAATTATACTCAAAACAATTCTGCTATCTAAAAACACTTCCATACTAGCTGGTAATGCAAAAATTTCTCTCACTACTTTTTCTCCATCTAAAACTAATAGAAAAATGGGGATTACTATATAATTTACATTTATAAATAAACCAGCTGCAAATAATATATTAAAGAATTTTCTGCCTTTAAATTCAAATCTTGATAAAACGTAAGCTGCTGGTATAGAAACAACTAATAAGATAACAAGAGCTAATGCAGTTACAATAATTGAATTTATAAAATATTCTCCCATATGTGCATCTACAAAGGCTTTTCTAAAGTTTTCAAAATAAAAGCCTTTTGGGAGAGCCCATGGATTACCATAAAACTCAGACTTATATTTCAATGAAGCTAAAAATGACCAGCCTAAAGGTACTAATATGCTAAGCGCAAAAATACATAGGCAAATATAAGTAAATAATTTCATTAACCTTTGGCCAGATCTGTCTTTAAGTGAATTTTTCATACCTGTACCTCCTAAAACTCTATAACATCTCTTTTAGTTATTTTGTTTATTATTACGGATAGTAAGAATGAGAATACAAATACCACTACCCCTATTGTCATTCCATATCCATAAGCTGAATTACTATAAGCTTGGGAGTACATATAGCTTAAAAATACTTCTGAAGAACCATCAGGTCCACCCATAGTCATAACTTTTACAAACAAAAAGCTTAAATTTATTGTACTTATTACAAAGAAAGTTAATGTAGTTCTTACAGTGCTCCATATTAATGGAATTGTTATTTTGAAAAATTGTTGTATTCTTGTTGCACCTTCTAATTCTGCTGATTCATAAATACTGCTTGGAATGCTACTCATACTTGCCATATACATTACCATATAATATCCAACAGCCTGCCAAATCATTGCTACTGCAATGCACCATACTACAACTTGCTGATCTCCAAGCCACATTCGTGTAAGTGATTCGAGGTTTAAAGCCTTTAACGTTGCATTAATTATTCCTTGATTCGAATCAAGTATTGCTGAAAATATACCTGATATTACAACTACGGATAATATATTTGGAAAATAAAATACTATTCTAAAAAAATTTTTGAATTTTGTATCTTCCCTTGTTAAGATTGCAGCTGATGTTATGGCTAGAGCTAAAGTAACTATTGTCACTATTACTAATAAAAAAACTGTATTTTCAAAAGATCTTAAAAAATTCGCATCATTTAGTAATATCTTAAAATTATCCAGCCCAACAAACTTCTTTTTGTTTACTAAACCTCCCCATTTAAACAAAGACATCCAAAACACGTTAATCGTTGGTATAATCATAAATATTATAAATAGTATTGTTGCTGGAAGTAATGATAACACTACAAAAATTTTATTTTCCTTGCTCTTACTAATCATTAATTTATTACCTCCTTTTCCTTTATCTTGGTAATTATATAATATTATTTCGTAATCATTTTCACAACAAGATTATTGTCATTTTTTTTAGTTATCTTGGCTTTAATCACAATTTAAATTAAATTTATTTATTAAATAAATTGAAATCAATTACAAATAATGATATATTTCCTAATAAGGTACTCTTTAAAATCTACACATTTATACTTAATAAACTTTTATCATATAATAAATAATAATTTTGAGGTGTTTTATGAGTAATACAAGATATCTAATACATGAGAAGGATCTTTCTAATTTTAATTTTCAACTTCTTTATATTAATAAATCAAAATTTGAAAATGATTGGCCTAGCACTCGTCACTTTCATCCATTCATGGAAATTTTCTTTATAACTGATGGTGTTGGATATTTCGAATTTGATGATTCTACTATAAAAGTTAATCAGTGGGATCTTATTATTATAAATCCCAACTGTCTTCACACTGAAAAATCTAGTTTTGAAAATATTCCTCTAGAATACATAGTTCTAGGAATTGACAATTTTTCAATTAACTTTTCCGAAATTCATCACTTTACTGAGGATGATGAAACCATTAACAATTTATATAAGATACTACACTTTAATTCAAATAGTTCTTCCATATTAAGTTATTTAAATTCTCTAATACAAGAAATTGAAATTAAAGATTATAGATATGAAACTGCTTGCAAAAGCATACTTTCTCTTTTTCTAATAAATGTTTTAAGAAATAATTCTTCCATGCTATTCATTGAAAACCCAAATAAAAACTTAAACTTAGAATGTATTAAAGTAAAAAATTATTTAGATACTCATTATGCTAATAACATAACCTTAGATCAGTTAGCATATATATCTTATATGAACAAATATAATTTAGTTCATACCTTTACAAAGCAAATTGGTGTATCTCCTATCGCTTATTTAATAAATAAACGAATAGATGAGTCTAAAATATTATTATCTACCACAAATTATTCCATTAGAGATATAGCCTCAATTGTTGGCTTCTCCAATTCTTCTTATTTTAGTCAGATTTTTAAAAAGCAGACAGCTGTTTCCCCTAGAGCATATAGATCAAAAAGTAAATTATAGAGATAAAGTACAAAAAAAGATGTTCACAATTTTCAGCGAACATCTTTTTTATAATTAATGTTATTTATACATATTATCATAGTATTTTTGATAATCACCAGATGTAACATTATTCATCCATTCTTTATTATCTAAATACCATTTAATAGTTTTCTTTATTCCAACTTCAAATGTAGTTTCAGGATACCAGCCCAGCTCTGCCTTTATTTTATCTGGAGCTATTCCGTATCTTCTATCGTGACCTTTTCTATCGTCTACATACTTAATCAAATTTTCAGTTACGTTTTTATCAATATTTTCATTTATATAGGATATAACTGTTTTTACTATTTGAATATTAGTTCTTTCATTATGCCCGCCAACATTATAAACTTCACCAAGTCTGCCGCCATTAATAACCATATCAATTGCTTTTGCATGATCTTCTACAAAAAGCCAGTCTCTTATATTCATCCCATCACCGTATACAGGTAACTCCTTATGATTCAAACAGTTATTTATTAACAATGGAATTAACTTTTCAGGAAATTGAAATGGCCCATAGTTATTTGAGCATCTAGTAATGTTTATAGGCATTTTATAAGTATCATAGTAAGCTTTAACCATGAAATCCGAACTTGCTTTACTTGATGAATATGGACTATGTGGATCTAATGGTGTTGTTTCCATAAAGAATCCTTCATCTCCCAAAGAGCCATAAACCTCATCAGTTGATACATGAAGAAACTTAACTCCTTCTTTAAATCCATCTTCTGTTTCCCATGCATTTTTAGCACAATTAAGCATATTAACTGTTCCAAGTACATTAGTACTCACAAATACTTCTGGTTCTTTTATACTTCTATCAACATGTGATTCTGCTGCAAAGTGAACAACATAATCTATATCATTATTTTCAAATAAATTTAAAACCAATTCTTTATCACAAATATCCCCTTGAACAAAGGTATATCTTTCGTCATTCTCAATTGATTTAAGATTTTCTAAATTTCCCGCATAAGTTAATTTATCTAAATTAATTATTCTAATGTCCTTATATTTATTTAACATGTACAAAACAAAGTTTGAGCCTATAAAGCCTGCTCCACCTGTAACTAAATATGTTTTCATTATTACAACCCCTTTATTTTACTTATCTAATTTGTCTGATGTCTAGCTCTTCTAATACTCCCTAACATCTAAAAGTGAAAGTGATTCACATAAAAATATAGATTACATTTTTAGTTCTCGACTTTTATTTAAGAAGGAGTAAAGAATAGCACGACCCTAGATTAACTCAACTAAATTTAGAGGGAGACTAAAACTCCCTCTGAATAAGTTTCGTTTTACTTATAAATGATTTTATTGCATCCTTCCAGTCTCGCATTTCATCACCTATAGTATTTCTAAGCATCATATTATCAAGAGATGAATATTCTGGTCTTTTTGCTGGAGTTTTATACTCCTCTGAAGTACAAGGTTTAACTTCACATTTCTCGCCAGATAATTCAATTATCATTTTAGCAAAGTCATACCAGGTGCATTCTCCTTTACCTGTACAATGATATATTCCATATTCTTCTGTTTCTATAAGCTTTAATATATGATAAGCTAAATCATTAGCATTGGTAGGGTTACCCCTTTGATCATTAACTACTGTAATCATGTCTTTCTCTTTTCCAAGTCTTCTCATGGTATAAACAAAGTTATGGCCTACATAACCATAAAGCCAAGCTGTTCTTACTATAAAATATTTTGAAGAAAGTTCTCTAACATAGTTTTCACCTAAAAGCTTAGTTTTTCCATATACACTATATGGAGCTGTTAAATCATATTCAGTTAATGGTTTATTTCCTACTCCACTAAATACATAATCAGTTGATACCTGCACTAATTTAGCCCCAACTTCCTCAGCTGCTATAGCTAAATTTCTTGGGCCAATTGAATTAACTTTAAATGCAAAATCTTCATTACTTTCACAGCCATCAACATTTGTTGCTGCTGCACAATTAATTATTACATCTGGCTTTAAATCATTTATTTTATCTTTAACTTGTCCTAAGTCAGTTATATCTAATTCATCCACGTCTAATGCTATGACTTCAGATTTCTTCATACCCTCTGAAATTTCACCTATTTCAGCTTTTCCACTTTTTATTATATCTAAAATTTCATTACCTAATTGACCTTTTGAGCCTGTTATTAATATCTTCATAAATCCATACTCCTTGAAATCCTACAATCTAAAATCTTCATAATCACTTAAATCCAATTCTTTAAAGCTTGGATGATTTTTATCCTTTTCAGATAAAATTATATTTTCTATACCATCCATTGGCCATTCTATATTAATATCTGAATCATTCCACATAACTCCACCATCATATTCTGGAGCGTAAAAATCTGTACATTTATAATTAAATACAGCTTCATCTGAAAGTACTAAAAATCCATGAGCAAAACCTTCCGGAATGTAAAATTGTTTTTTATTTTCTTCACTTAAAACAACGCCTTCCCACTTACCATAAGTAGAAGATCCTGTTCTTAAATCTACTGCTACATCAAAAACCTCACCTTTAGTCACTCTGACAAGTTTACCCTGACTATGTTTTCTTTGAAAGTGAAGTCCTCTAAGTACACCTTTGCTAGATCTAGATTCATTATCTTGAACAAAATTCATATTAAGACCAGCCCCTGAAAAATCTTCCCTATTATAAGTTTCCATAAAATAACCTCTGTTATCTCCGAAAACTTTAGATTCTATTATATAGACTCCTTCTATATCGGTTTTATTAAAAATAAAATTCCCCATGTTCTTAACTCCTCATTTCCTATTAATAGCTACAATTTATGATTTAGCCTTTTGAATTTCTACTTCCTCTACTATGTCTATTAAGTACTTACCATATCCTGTTTTCATTAATGGTTTAGCAAGTTCAATGACTTGTTCTGAACTTATCCATCCTTTTCTGTAAGCAATTTCTTCAAGGCAGGCTATATATGTTCCCTGAGTACTTTGTACTGCCTCAACAAAATTAGAAGCCTGAAGCATAGATGCATGAGTTCCAGTGTCAAGCCATGCCATTCCTCTGCCTAATAATTGAACCTTTAATGTTCCTTCTTCCATATAAACTTTATTTAAATCAGTTATCTCTAACTCACCTCTTGGTGAAGGCACTAACTCTTTAGCTTTTTTAACTACTGAATTATCATAAAAATAAAGTCCTGGCACTGCATATTTAGATTTTGGTTTTTCTGGTTTTTCTTCTAAAGATATAACTTTTCCATTATCATCAAATTCAACCACGCCAAAAGCCTTCGGGTTTTGAACATAATATCCAAATATGCATGCACCACTTTCTAAACTAGCTGCTTTTCTTAAATGCTCTGTAAAGCTTTGTCCATAAAAAATATTATCCCCAAGAACCATTGCTACATTATCATTTTCTATAAACTCTTCTCCAATAATAAATGCTTCTGCAAGGCCTTTAGGCTTTTCCTGAACTGCATATTCAATATTTAATCCCAATTCTTGTCCATCTTTAAAAAGCTCTTTAAAATTAACTATATCTCTTGGTGTAGATATAATTAAAATGTCCCTAATTCCTGCAAGCATTAAAACCGACATTGGATAATAAATCATTGGTTTATCGTATATTGGTACCATTTGCTTTGACATTGCTTTTGTTACTGGATATAGGCGAGTACCTGATCCTCCTGCTAAAATAATTCCTTTCATATCTTATCTCCATTTCCTACTCTTATACTGTCTAAATATTCTTCAAAATCTTCTTTAATCTCTGGAATTTTCATTGCATACTCTAAATTGACCTGTGGTTAACTAATTCCTCCAATAGAAAAACACTGCATAAAATTTATTATTTAGCAGGCACTTGTAATTTGAATTCTTATACTCCTGGGGTGCTATTAAGAAACTTATGGCCAATTTTCCAACTATTGGATTATTTGTATTTCCTTTTGATAAAAATGTATATCCCTACTAACGTTAAATACACAATTGCTCCAACAAAAACATCAGAAGCCAGAGAAAGTATTTTACTATTAATTGTTGGTAACACATGCATTACACATAACATTATAAATCCAAATGATAGGAAGAGTAGTGCATTGGGAATATATCTAACAAAATTAACTTCTTTTCTAACTTTATAAAACTGATAGAAACATACAATAATCTCTGCACACACAGTCCCTACGGCTGCACCCAAACCACCATACTTTTCAATCAGTAGTAAATTAACCAGAATATTTACTATTGCACCAACTATTGCTGATTTAATATAAATCTGATCTTTCTTTTTTGGGATTAAATATTGTGTACGCAATACATTCCCACATCCAAAAAAGAGTAGTGTAATAGCAAGCATTCCTAAAATTGGTTCGGTCTTTTGAAAATTATCGCCAAAATAAAAAATTACAAATTCATCTTTTATAGCAAACAAGCCAAACGAAGCAGCAGATACATATATCATTACAGCATTCATAGTAATATCCATATATTTCTTGCTAGTGTTTTCATCACTTGAAGAGAATAGTGCTGTCATCCGAGGCAGCATTACTGTACCAATCGCTACAATTAGCGACTGTACTATATTAATTATTTTTTCAGCATTTTCATAATAACCGACCTCATCCATAGTACACATATAACCTAACATGATTTTATCCAATATCTTATATATGCTTACTGCAATTACGGGAATGAACAAAATAAAATTGGGCTTAAAATGCGAAAGAACATTATGCCAAGACGGCATTTTGATATCAACTAATTTTTTTACATATGGCCACAAACATATCTGACTGATAATTGTACATAATGCCATAATAAGAATATAAATATATACATCATTTTTTGTTCTAACAAAAATAAAAATACAAATAACTGACAATAACTTTACGGCTGTATTTCTAATGACTGTAAGTTTGAACTGCTCCATTCCAAAAAAGAACCAGTTAATATCAAATAAAGCCGAAATAACCCATACTACCATAATAACAGCTGCCACTTTATCGACGCTAAAGAACTCAATATATATAGCATACAAGGCTACACTGACAAAAAAACATATCATCTGCATACAGTAGATTTCGCAAAAAATTCTTGAACGTTCCTTTCTATCTGCTTGAACAGAAGCAATTACCCTATTACCATAATTTGAAAGTCCCAATGTAGTAATATATGTGAAATACATTGCAATAGACTGTGAAAAGGAATATGTTCCAACCCCACTTGCTCCTATTTTCCTTGACAAATATGGTGCTGTAATAAATGGTACTACTAAAATCAATATTTGATATACAAAATTATATGTTATATTTTTCTTAAGTTGCCCCATTATTTTTATCCTCACCTTTAATTATGTGTGCGGGAATACCAACAGCACAGCTATTTTCGGGTACATCCTTTAATACAACTGCGTTAGCACCTACTACAGAGTTGTTTCCTACATGTATTTTTCCAAGAACTTTTGCTCCAGCAAATATTACTATATTGTCTCCCAATATTGGATCATCCCCATAGCCTGCTAAACCATATATTTTTTGTCCTAGCGTGACTTGTTGATATATCGTGCAATTATCACCAATTACAACCTCATTACCAATAATTGTTCCTTGAAAATGTGCAAACCTAAAGTTTTTCCCAATTTTTGGATTTCTTCCAATATCAACATGATATTTTAGAGACAATTTTTTCCTTAAGTGCTTCTTAATTTGCGAATTTTCCGATGCTAAATAATATCGAATTAAGATAACTACCCTAAACTCTAACGAT
This sequence comes from Clostridium sp. DL-VIII, assembly GCF_000230835.1. Classification (NCBI taxonomy): domain Bacteria; kingdom Bacillati; phylum Bacillota; class Clostridia; order Eubacteriales; family Clostridiaceae; genus Clostridium; species Clostridium sp. DL-VIII. The sequence continues at coordinate 1,821,452 of NZ_CM001240.1, read as the reverse complement.
CTATAATAAAGCAAAAAAGATCTAATCATTAACATTTTCCTCTTGCCATATATATTAATGTACTCTTTCTTTAAAATATCAAACATATGCCACCTACCATTCTTTATTTGCACAACTCTTTAACCTGTTGATCTAAATGCTCCAATGAAAAATACTTTTCATACAGTTTTCTAGCTCCTTTTGATACTTCAAAACTTATATGTCTATTTTTGAAGCATTTTTCAATAGCTACTGCTAATTCATCATCACTCTCAAAATTATATATATTGCCATTAACCCCATTTTCCATTAATCCGGATTGACCTGTTTTAGATGAAGTAATAAAAGGACATCCAAACATCATCGCCTCCGTTATAACAACTGGCAAAGGATCATCTATCGAACAACAAACAATAAGATCAGATTCAAGATAAATTTTATACATATCATTTCGAGCTATAGGACCAATAATTTCAATGTTATTATTAGTACCTATTTGGTCGAGTAATCTATTTTTATATAACTCATCGGCAGATCCTGCAACAATTTTTATTCTAATGTTTTCACGAATTTCTTGATTGAGTAAACTATACGCATTCACAATTTGCATTTGGTTTTTTCGCGAACATATTCTTCCAATCACTGAAATGACATATTCTTTTCTTTTAAAGCTTTTTTTGCTGGCAAACTCATAAAAGTGATTTTGAAATTCATCAATACAACCGTAGTACATGATACCGTAATCTAAATCATTTCTTAATTTTACTAATGAATCTTTAATCCTTTCACTTACGCACATAATGCGAAGATTTTGATTTGTCTGTTTTGGCATATAATGAGCGAATGATTTCAGTATTCTGTCTTCTTCATGAATCCACCATATTATTTTATGATTCAACTTATTATTTTCAATAAGTTGGTCTATATATTTATACATTGTAATTGTGTTTACTACTATAGCATCTAGATCTAATTGTTGTATTTTTCGAATATACCATTTATACATAAATCCCATTCTAAAAGCAGGAATTCCCCTTTCTCTGGCATCACTTATAATTTCTCCACCCTTGCCCGCCAAAAAGAGAGTTGTATTATTACTAGAATTTAAATATTTTGCATATTCATATAAAACAACTGGTGCACCACCACTTCCATCTGAATTATTACTTATCAATATAATAATTTTTTTCCCTTCCAAACTACGTAATGTATTATTAAAGGAAAACCAATCTATTAAAAACTCTTTTTGGTGACGTATGAATCTTGGTATTCTCTTTACTATATTCAATATCTTCGCCCTCCTGTATGAATATTAATAAGTGTCTTTTGGGAATACAATACAAATCTAATATAGATAATTGCCAATGCAAAATTGGGCTTTGCAATTTCTAAATCTCCAAAAGTGTAGAATAATAGCACAACCATTAATGAATAAAGACAAATATTACGTTCACTTGGCAATCTTTTTGTTTTTACATAAGACAAATTCGCAAAAAAGCCCAACAGAAACATTCCAATAACAATTCCAACCTCTCTTGCATCATAAAATAAATACCAAAATACGGAAACATATGCATTAGCACGTAAAATATCTCCAATCGCATTCCATTCATTCATAACACTTAGTGTCAAATCATAAATTTGTGCAAAAAAATCAGGTACAGAAAGTACTGGTAATAAATTTTTGACAACATAAAAACATGGATACGAAAATCCAATCCATGAAGCGAAACCATATCCATATTGACCTGTTGATGATACTTTTTCACTCCAATACTCAAACATATACGGTTGCATTGCAAAATCTAGATATATCGTTTTCCATGCAGATTTTGTTCTTGACATAGTCATGATAATTAGAGAAATTACTACCAGAACTCCGACTATCAAAAAGATTTTCTTTTTTTTACGTTCTTCTTTTTGGGTTTGCCTATCTCTTATTTCCTTTTTGCTTTTTAATGAAAATGTATATGCTACAATCATAAATATCGCGAATTGGATAGCGCTTTGTCTACCACCTGTTGATACAATCCTAAGCAACAAGATTAATAGACAACATACCAATAATTTTTTATCTCTTTTTCCCATCCAAAAATCTACAGCCGTCGTTGCATTAATTGCTATATACATCGGATTTGTTATTAAAAATCCTATTGCATTAAAAATACCACTATTTCCACCATTGTCTGTATTATATAAATAGTCTTGTACAACACCTAAGCTAAAACCGCTTTTTATTAATTCGATTCCGTAACTTCCAAAGTTAACTAATAGATAAATAATACAAATCAAAGCAAAAATATATGTTAATTTGTAGTTTAGATGATTTTTTACTCCATCATAAGGGTTAATTCCACCACCATTAAGTGATATTCTTCTTGTCTTTCCAAATATACATATTGATATAAAAACATATCCAATAATAAAACTTACTAATCCACCAATTATTAAATAGTATGTCCTATCTTTTGCTGGATACAATGTATATAGTTGTAACATTGACAAAAACATGATAATAGACCATAGTGTCAATAAAATAGTTATAGGATTACATATTTTTTTCTCCCATTTCGCAGCAATAACTGCGATAAGTAAAAATATAATACAGCACACAATAACTGCAGGTCTCACTCTATCTCCTCCTCGCTTTAATATCATCTATAAAGTTCACACTGTTAAATAATATCAACCAGTTATCATAAGCTTTATATCTAATGCAAATTGCTTTTTTCTCATATATAAAGACGTGTATGGCAGTATTTTTAAGAGCGACGTTATTTTTCTTTTCTCTAATAGTTCAATTCTTATCTTGTACCACCTTTTCATTTTATCTATTAACATAATACGTTCTGCATGTTGATTATCTTGTTTTTCAAGTTCTTTTAGCATGTCTAAAACTTTGATATGCCTATAATAAATTTCTAATTGTTCCTGAATACTATGTTTCGATACATTAGTTGCACTATCTTTGTGTCGTCTGTATTCCATTAAAACTTCATTATAGCAATATAAGCCATCTGTTTGCACTGCCAGATACCATAGCATTGCATCATGTGGTGATTCCGAAAACCAATATTTAACAAACTTTTCCTTAAGATCCTTTCTAAAGCAATATGTACATCCTGGATAAAAGACACTTAAACAAAGTTTATCAAATTCGATTTTTTCAAGTTTCTTCTTGCCTCTATTGCCCTTGTTTTTAAGAACATTCGCACCTTTTTCATAAAAAGAATGAAAGCCTGATACTAATAATTGTATATGTTGATATGAATTCATCTTAATGACCATCTTTTCTACTTTGTCTAGATGCCAAATATCATCCTGATCACATAAAAAAATCAAATCACCTTGCGTAGAACAAATTCCAAGAAAAAAGTTTTTTTTCCATCCTACATTTTCTTCCCCATATATGAATATCCAGTTCTTTAATTTATAAGTATCTATATATTTACAAACGATTGAAATCGTATTGTCACTCGAACCATCATCTCTAATAATAACTTCGTCAATCAATAACGTTTGATTTCGTATTGAATCCAACTGCTCAACAATATATTTTTCACCATTATATGTAGTAATCACTAATGAAATCATAATATTCCCTCGTTTCTCTATTTTATAGCATATTGTTGCTTGTTAGGAATACGACTGAAAATAGCTTCTAATCCTTCCTAACATAAACAATTTACAATTTTTATTCTATAAATCATGTGCTGTGTGCATGATTTTCTTAGATATTCAACATACTTATCCCTACATAAAAATTCTATAAAATCTGACTCCGAATAAACTCTTAACTTATTTTAAAAAATCTCTGGCAATCTTTAAAGAATTATATTCCTTCAACACCAGCAGGGAGTTATGATTTATAACAAGCAGAGATAGAGAAACAACATAATAAAAAACGTACATGTATATTTTTCCACAACATCGAATATTTAATCCAATTTGACTAAAGTCTTTTAACAAATTTTCACCTACATTATTAAATCATCTACACTCATCACTTTTTAAACTATCCAAAATATTTCTTATTTCGCATCATCATTAATTTGGGAATAACATACGGACACACAACCATAATAACCGCTCTGAGTTTCTCTCTCGGTCTAATTCTAACAAGAAATGCATACTGTGCCTGTGTTCTTGCTATACGACGAGACTTTTTGAACATCTCAGGATACTCCTTCTCAGCTGATGCCATTACCATAAAATTAAATACATCACAATTAGTATGCCAACTAGCATATTTCCACGCTATATCTATCTTAGAGCTGTGAATTATAAAATTCTTCTTTATATTCTCTATAGCCATCAATCCGTTTTCCCATTTTTTAGCCGAAAATTTAGTTGTTGCACTTGTCGGATTATTTCTGCGATAAAAATATATTCTTTTGCGGCCTATAGCCACCTTATTCGCCCTCTGAAAAGAGGTAATATTAAAATTGAACCCTTCCCCTATAAATATCGTTGGAATAAAGCGTATATCATTGCCTAAGAAATCTCTTTTGAACAATTTGCAGTAAACTCCAATTGGGATATTATATGAAAGAATATCGACCGTTGTTTCTTCTGCAGTATATATTTCTTGCTTATCCTCAGCAATTTGATTTGGATAAAAAGTAGTAAACATCTCTTTGGTTAAAGATATATCTGCATCATTTTTCACTGAGAGATCAAGCAAATATTCTACATAATCTGGCATTAAGTAATCATCTGCGTCAGAAAAGCACACGTAATCTCCAGTTGCAGCATCAATACCAGTATTTCTAGCAGCGCTGACACCAGCATTTTTTTTATGTATAACTTTAATACGTTTGTCTTTTTGTGCGTAGGAATCAGCAATCTCGCCCGCATGGTCAGGAGAACCATCATCCACTAAAATAACCTCAATATTTTTATGTGTCTGTTCCATAATAGATTCGACACATCTTGGTAAATACTTTTCCACATTATATATCGGAACAATTACTGATACCTTTATATCATCTATATTCATTTTCGATAATCCTTTCAAATAATTTCGGTGCAGACACTTGTTATTCTTCTATCATTCTTTTTAGAATAGACATCGAAATGCATCTAAACTTTTCTAGTGTTTGGTTTGCATAGGAAAATTCAATATGTCTTTCTGCAAGTGTCACATCATTTTCATTTTTCAAAATACGGCTCGAAAGACCTGTTAACTTAAGTATACTCGAATTTCTTGTTCCTGTGTTGTTGTTAGGTAACACCTCTACGAACGGGGTATTAAAGTTTATCGCAAACACTGTGCCATGAAAAGAATCTGTAATCATACATTCAGCATTTTTTATATATGCTAAAAAGTCCCCCACTTTCGGAGCCCAGATAAATTTCCCAGGCCTAGCAATCTGGTGTAATGACGCTGAAATACGGATCAATGGAAGTCCTTTGCATTTTGCCACTTTTTCTGCGTATTCACCTAATTTTTTATCATTATGAAGCTGATATACTAGTACATACTTTTCTTTAAGATGTGACGAAGATATATAACTTTCCCAATCCTCAACATTCATTAACAAAGTAGGATCTAGCACTTGCTGAACATCAATATTCATTTTTTGTAATAATGAAACTGCACTATCCTCGCGCACCGCAATGTGTTGATATCTAGACAGCCACTTTTTATAATATTTCTCTAACTCATTTGTCATTTCAGTATGTCCAAAACTTGCCGCATAAGAAATTCTTTTATCTGAATCATCTGTAAACGACAAACAATACGAACTATCATATGAGCCATCCTCTACAGGTCCCCATACTTGATCACTGCCTGTCATATATACATCAGCTTTTGGTTTATCACATTTCAGCTGTTCTAGTGATGTATAGCGTTTTGTGCTAATTAGATATTTTTTTTGTTCTCGCTCAAATTTTCTACCAGCCAAAATACTTTCTGGCTGACGAAGTGCCAAATAAAAGCATCTTTTAATTCGATTATTATACCAATTAGGTTTTCTTCTAAGCAATGTAACCTCATGATACCTATATGATTCATCATCTCGAATATAATCTATGATTTCACATTCATGTCCCAGACGATTTATTATTGTTTGAGTCGCTATTGCTTGCAATAATGACCCATAATTTGAAATTGCATGTCTTGTAATCACTGCAACCTTCATATTCAATCTTCTCCTTCAATATTTATTTTTTCATCTGTGCTTCAATATCTTCATTCACAATTTGCTCACCAGTCTTGTTCTTCAACTGTTCTCTAGATGCTACGCTCAATCCATTGTTGACAGTTGCACACATATCACAAGTGCTACATTTATCTAACTGCTCTTTTGTAATTTTGCCATCACGATACTCACAAACAATTTTATTTTCATACATGCTATATTTTTTGTCTTTAAACATATTTAGGAACTTATGTTTAGTAACCCATAAAGCTGGCTTCCAAATATATTTCTTCATAGCTGGTGATGCAGAACCTATCATCCAACAATTTCTATCACAACATTTAACTTTGTTTCTAACTTCTTCAGATTCTTTACTATTCCATAATTCATCCCAAGATTGTTCATTTAAATTACCCATAACTTCTTTATCTTTAGTTCCATTACACGGCATTACATCTCCATATGGATCAATAAAGAAAGTATCAAATGCCATATCACAAGGTAATAAACGTTCTTGTCCATATATATAATTAATTAACCCATGATTGAAATATGCTCTAAACCACTTTTTAGGACTATTAGACTTTAGTAACTCATTGATTAAATTTTCAAATTCCTGAGCTACCATCGGGCGATTCTTTATTATATTCTTTGCTTCAACAAAATAAAAACTATTATGTAATGATGCAGTTGCAAATTCCATATTCATTTCATTTGATAAATTATATAAAGGAACTAAATCTTTTGCATTTGTATCTTGTACAGTCATTCCAAATCCAACATCTTTCATTCCCATTTCCACTAATTTCTTTAGCGTCCCGTATCCTTTATTAAATCCATCATCTAACCCACGAATATCATTGTTAGTTTTTTCAAGCCCCTCCATAGAAATACGTATACCTATATTAGGGAACTCTTTACATAAATCTACAATTCTATCGGTAAAGAAACCATTAGTTGAAATAACTATTCTCTCAGACTTTTTATAAAGTTCTCTTACAATTTCCTTTAAGTCTGTTCTAATAAAAGGCTCACCACCAGTTATATTAGTGAAATACATTTCAGGTAGTTTTTTTATTGTTTCTATTGATAATTCTTCATCTGGTTTTGAAGGACATTTATATCTATTACACATATTACAACGTGCATTACAGCGATATGTTACAATAACAGTTCCATTTAGTTTTTTCATAATCTTTTTCACCATCTATCCTTGATATATATTAATAATTTTTTTGTAATATTGTTCTATTTTATCAAACTTAATCTCTCTGCAATTTCTACTATAGGAATCTGTAACTTCTTTATTATTCCATAAATTATATATCTGTTTTTTTAATTCAGCAGCGTTGCCACTTTCAAATAACTCACCTGTCTCATGCACCTGAATCAATTCCGATATACCACCAATGTTAGCACCTACTACCGGTGTTCCATACATCTGACTTTCCATTACAGAAAACGGACAATTTTCATACCATTCTGATGGATAAACACTAAATCTAGCTTCTCTAATTAATTTTTCTAATGAACTACCTGATTGAAATCCTACATTTTTAATATTAGCTTCCTTTTCTATTTCTACTTCTAACGGCCCTGAACCTGCAAATATAAATTTCACTTCCGGAAGCATTTTACATACATTAATTAGAGTCTTAATGCCTTTCTCCTTAGAGAATCTTCCAAAATACAACACATAATCCTTCTTCTTAACCTCTTTCCATTCTACTTCATCTATAAAATTATGAAGTGTAACTGTTTTTGTTTTAAATAAAGGATTCGTATCCATCTTTGACTTCATAAACTCACTACAGCATATAATTTTATCTATGTCTCTATATGCTTTTTTCACATTCCAGTATTTAGCCTCTAATGTACCTATAGTACTCTTTGCTAGAGATCCATGAATACATTTTCCTTTAGCACAGTTCCAAAACTTACCTCCAAGGCATTTCTCGCAATTTTCATGAGTATTAGGGTTATTCATCATATGATTTGGACACAAAAGCTGATAGTCATGTGCTGTAAATATAATTTTCACTTTTCGTTTTGTATCTTTTTCATATTTTTTCATCTCTAATATAATCGACGGAGTTAATTGATAATTAAAATTATTCAAGTGCACTACGTCCGGCTGAAAATCATCTAAAATCATTCTGATTTTTTTTCTTGCCTCAAATGAATATATTGTTTTTATCGGATATGTTACTTTTGAAAATTTACTATGACAATGAAAATCCATATTTGAAGTATACGCTCCAACATTATTACCAACGCAACGTTCTTCATGTTCCATTCCAAAATATTGAACTTCATGTCCTTTAGAGCTAAGATACTGCCCTAATTTAAATATATACGTTTCCGATCCACCATTAGGATATAAAAATTTATTTACCATTAATATTTTCATCAAACTATTCCCCTAACTATTCTCTCCAAAGATTTGATGTCTTTTATAACATTAAAATTCATTCTGAAATATCAATAAGCAATTTATTTTTCTTTGAATATAATACTTCGGTTTTCTCAACAGCTTTATTCCAGCTATATTTATTTAGTACATAGTCTTGTACATTTTCCTTATAACTTTTAACTTTATCTTTATCATGCACTAATTCACATAGCTTTTCATAAAGATTCTCTACATCCCCCTTTATAAAGCTTTCCCCATGAATTCCAATAACCTCTGTATTCTCGTCAATATCACTAACAAGGCAACAGTTTCCATAACTCATAGCTTCTAATAAACTGATTGGCATTCCTTCAATATCACTTGGAAGCACATATAAATATGCATTACTATACAATTCTTCTAGCTCTTTGCCTTGAACAAATCCAGTCATAATAATACGCTTATCTTTAGCTGACTTTTCATTAATCTTATCAACTTTCTTCTTTATAGATTCAACATAATCATTCGTGTGACTACTACCTCCAGCAATCACCAGTTTCTTGTCTGTATCAATTTTTTCAAAAGCTTCTAGTAGATAATCAAGCCCTTTTTCAGGAACAAGTCTTGCTAGAAATAATATATAATCCCCTTTTTGTATATTGTACTTTTCAGTTATAATTTGTGCTTCTGCAATCTTAGTTTCATTAATACCATTAGGAATATAAACCGTATCTCTTTTATAGTTATCCTTAAAGTATTGTTGAACATTTCTAGACAGTACTATTATTTCATCTGCGTATTTAGCAGCCATTCTCTCACCAAACTTTAAATATTTAGTTGCAAATCCTCCCCACTTAGATCTCTGCCAGTCCAAACCATGAATTGTAGCAACAGTATATATGCCTAGTAAATGTGGAATCCAAATCATAGAGCAAGGACCCTCTGCGTGAAAATGAATCACATCATAGCGCCCTAATAAAGCTCTTACAGTAGCTAGGAACGAATAAATAATTGCATTTAGCTTTTTATTTTGAAAAGTAGGAATAGTAACAATTTTACAACCTCTATAATTCTTACAATTATTGCTCTTAACATCATATTTTCTTCCAGCTACATTATATCCACTTCGATTATAAATATCTACTTGTATCCCCTGTTTTACCATGCGTGTGGAAAGTTCTTCTACTACTACTTCTACTCCTCCCTCACGGGATGGAACTCGTTTATGACCTATCATTGCTACTTTCATACCACTACCCCTATCTTGCATGCTTATCACCTAACAGCACCTTAAATGTCTTTATTATAAGCTTCAGATCAACCAAGGTATTTCTTTCCTTTACATATTTAATGTCCAATTTCATCCACTCTTCAAAACCAATATCACTTCGTCCTAATACCTGCCAGTAACATGTAAGCCCCGGCTTTACACTAAGCCTCTCAATCATCCATTCTTCGAATTCCAGCACTTCTTTAGGCAGCGATGGCCTCGGGCCTACAAGACTCATTTCACCTTTTAAAACGTTTATTAATTGAGGAAGCTCATCTATGCTTGTCTTTCTAATAAATCTGCCAACTTTTGTTACTCTTGGATCTTCTTTTATCTTGAACATTGGTCCATTCATTTCATTTCTGTCATATAGCTCGTCCTTTAAATCTTCTGCATTAACCACCATAGATCTAAACTTATACATAATAAATTTTTTTCCGTTTAACCCTATTCTCTCCTGAGAAAAAATACAGTTACCTTTTGACTCAAGTTTAATTAAAATGGCTGTTACCAAAATTATAGGACTTAAAATTATAAGTCCTATAATCGAGCAGATTACATCTATAGTTCTTTTAAAGAAGTAATACCCCGTTCCTATGACTTCACTGCTATCCTCAAATAAGACTTCATCGCTATCTACTTCCAGTTGCTGCACCTTACTGTCCTCCTTACAAAATATAATACTCTGAACAATTTATATAATAATTCTTATGCAAAAAACATTTATATATTCCTATTTTTTACTCTTATAGGATAAGTAATATTTTATCACCAAATTATTCTTATTGTAGCATATTATTTACATTTTGTTAAGATTTCCTTAAGGTTTCTTTAATAATGTAATCATTTATATTATTTTAAAATGATAAATTTCTTTTTATTTCCTAAGAAATGAGAATATGGATTTTTTTTCTTTAATCTTCTCTCCTTTAAAATCTATCATTTCATTATTTAACAATTTAGCTGAACTGCTTTCAATTATATTTTTATTAACTTCTCCTATTAAAGCTAAAGCTTCCTTAATTCCTGTATTTCTAGTTTCTGCATTATGTGCATCAGAGCCAATAAAGTTATAAATATTTTTATCTAAAAACACCTTAGCTGTCTTTCTTGCACTCTCTCCATATTTTCCTTCTATGCTTCCAGCATTCATTTGAAATAAATAGCCCAGATCAATAAAAGCATTAATAAATGATGGCTTTTCCTTAAAAAATTTATATCTTTCAGGATGTGCTATTATTGGAATTATATCTCTAACTTGAAGTTCATAAAGTATATCAAATGCATTTTCTTCAAACTTATGCATGTCAAATTCAATTAACATATATCTTGAATCATTTATTGTTCCGATATTTCCTTTAACGTAATCTTCTATTATTCTTTCAGTAAAATATACTTCCTGTCCGCTATATACTTTTATGTCTATTTTATTATTTTCTAAAATTTTATTAATTTCTTTTACATAACCCTTTACTTCATCAATTCTAGCTTCTCCATACTCAAGGAGATAATGAGGAGTGGCTACAATTTCTTTAGTCCCGTCTTTTTCTGCATTTTTAAGCATTTTTATAGTTATTTCCATGCTTTTAGATCCATCATCAATTCCTGGAATTATATGTGAATGAATATCTATCATCATAAATCCTCCTTATATTATCATAATACACAATTATTCATTATGCCTATATTTATCCATAAACCTATTAACATATGCAGAAAAGAGAGAATTTAAATCATAGAATTCCTTTCTCGAACATCTTCTGCTATATTTTTCACAAATAACCACATAAGCAACCTTGTTTTTATAATAGCCATTAAAATTCACTAAACTTAATCATATTACTAAACCAAAAATCAGTAACATGTTGTATGCAGCGTTTCATTAGGAATTTAGATGGTGTGATTCTTGAACAGAAGTTGTTCCAAAATGCTTGTTCAGAATTAATTTCTGAGGCAAGCATTTTGGGCACAACTTCTGTTCTTAGAATCACCCATCTAAATTTCTTAGAAACCGAAATACAACATGTTACTGATTTCGATTAATTATAATTAATTCTTCTTTTCATCATCTTTAGTTCCATAATAGTAATAATACTTTCCTCTTGTATTCTCTACTGCGTGCAATACAGTTCCTAATATATTTGCTCCTACTTTATCTAAAAGTCTCTTAGCATCAATTACAGATTCTCTGCTTGTTCTTTTTGCTCTTACAACCAAAATAGTCCCATCAGCTTTTGTTGAAAGAATCTGTGCATCTGTTACAGCTTGAAGCGGTGCGCTGTCTAGAATAACTATATCGTATCTTTCTCTTAACGCTTCTATTAACTTAGTCATGCTGCTTGATGATAACATTTCCGATGGATTTGGAGGAATTTTGCCTGATGTAAGTATGTCTAGATTATCATTACGCTTTAATACAACATTATCCAATTCTTCTTTTCCTATAAGCACTTCTGATAATCCCTTTAAATTAGATACTTTAAAATTCTTATGTACTGAAGGTTTTCTTAAGTCACAGTCTACTATTATTACTTTTTTCTCATTTTGAGCAAATGATAATGCTAAATTTCCTGAAACTGTTGACTTTCCTTCTGCTGCTTCCGCACTTGTTACAACTATAGTCCTTATCTGTTTATCAAATGATGAATATTGAATATTAGTTCTTAAAGTTCTATATGCTTCAGAAACTATTGATTTAGGCTTCTTTTCAACTACGAATCCCCTATATTGTTGGCTTGCCACTGCCTTTTCTAACTTTCTCGCCTTAAACATCTATATCCCCCTAATCTAAATCATCTGGAATTGCACCAATAACAGGCACCTCTAAAATTTGTTCTAACTGCTCTTTTGTTTTAAATGTATTATCCATAAATTCTAGTAAAAACGCTAGGCCTACACTTACCATTAAGCCAAGTAAAAAAGCAATAGCTATATTTAATTTTTTATTAGGACTAACTGGCTGCTCAGGCAATTTCACTTGTTCTACTACTTTAACATTACCATTTGGTATAAGTTCTGTAGCTGTCTTTATAAACTGGTCAGAAATGGCCTGTAATATTTCTTCACTTTGATTTTTATTTTTACTTACATATTTTATTTCTAATATTTGAGTATTAGCTGTTGGCGTAACTGTCAAATTATCTAAAACGTCTTGCGAATTTATGTCCGCTCCTGTTTTTTCTATTGCTTTTTCAACTAAATCATTTGTTTTTACAACCTCTGCATAAGTCTTTAGCAATTGTTGATACATTTGAACATCACTGCTGTTATAGCTTTGGTCTTTAGAATTTGTATTTTCTTTTCCTATAAAAACTTTTGTATTTGATTCATATTTTGGCGCAATTACAAAAAAGCTTACAAGTCCAGCTAAGATAGTTGCTGTAAGTGTTATAGATACTATCATCTTCCATCTTTTCATTAGTATATCTATTATTTCTTCAATTCTAATACTTTCTTCATTTTTTATAATCTCTTCGCTATTCATTCGTCAAACTCTCTCCATATTTATTATATTTTAGATTCACATTTGCCTTCATTAAATATTATTTACAATAATATGATTAGCTGATATATACTTCTAAATTAATTTCCTTCCTCATACTTATCCCCCTAATTTTTAATAACTTGTCTATTTTTTTACCAATTAACATTATATCATAAAACATTTATCTTTTGACAAAAACTCTTGAATTTTAATAAACTTTTTCTACAATTAATTTCCACCATTTAAATAGTATTATATTTCTGATTTTTCAATGATTCCCTATCTTTACCCCACATTTTATATAATAAGTGCAATCAAAAAATTCAGCAACAAGATTGTTTCTCACTGCTGAATTTTTATTTCATTTTAATTTATTAATAATATTTTCAAATTTTATCCAAATAGTGTTCTATGATTCAATATTTCTCTACCATTTTTTCTACAATTTAAAAAGGAAAATATACTTAGACTCATAATGGTAATGCTCTATGCCCTATTCCTATAACTATTTCATCTAGATGTAATAATCCAATATTTAAAAATATACATACCGATATATGCTCTCCGCCTCTTGCTATTCCAATTTTGCCTCCAACATTCAAGCCATTAGCTCGCTCTGAAATTTGAATTATTGCATCTCTGGTTGCACCAATGACAGCTCCTTCATGCAGATGTTCTTCTCTTATGAGCTCATTTCTTTTTGCTGCAACTAATGCACTTTCAAGAATTTTTGATACTGATGAATTAATATTCCCACCTATATTTACGGCTGTTACCTTTATTCCTTTTTCACTATAAAATTTTTTTAAATGTTCTTCTTCATGTCTATCGCATATAGCCATTCTAGTAGCAATTTTTGCAACCTTTGTACTATTACTTTCCATAAGCTTTAAGCACCTCACTTTATTATTTAAGTATAACACATAAGTTCTCTCTTTATTAATCAATATTATATGCTTCTAATTGTATATATAAAATAAAATTTAGGCACATGAAAATAAAAATAAGGCACACACATAATTAGTGCATACCTTCATATATAACATATTAGTTCTTATTAATAAAAGTTTCCCATTTTTCTAAATTTATCATATCTATCTTCAATTAAAGTGTTTAAATCTTTTTCTCTTAATTCCTGAAGCGCACTTGCAATTGTCTTCTTAATTGCTTCTGCTGTTTTAATCTGATTTTTATGAGCGCCGCCTCTAGGTTCTTTTATTATATCATCTATTATTCCAAAATCTTTTAAATCTTTAGCTGTAATTTTCATAACTGATGCTGCTTCTTTTGCACGGCTTGCATCCTTCCATAAAATAGATGCAAATCCTTCTGGTGATAAAATTGAATATATTGAGTGTTCCAACATAAACACTTTATCAGCAACTGCTAAAGCGAGTGCTCCGCCACTTCCGCCTTCACCTGCTAAAATAGATATTATTGGAGTCTTTAATCTGCTTAATTCAAAAAGATTATTTGCTATAGCTTGACCTTGCCCTCTTTCTTCTGCTCCAAGCCCAGGAAATGCACCTGGCGTATCTACAAAACAGATGACAGGTCTCTTAAATTTTTCAGCCTGCTTCATAAGTCTTAATGCTTTTCTATATCCTTCCGGATTTGGCATTCCAAAGTTTCTCTCTATATTTTCAGCTGTGTTGTTTCCTTTTGTAATTGCTATAACTGTAACACTTATATCATTAAATGATGCAATTCCGCCAATTACAGCTTTATCATCTCCAAAGCTTCTATCGCCATGAAATTCAATAAAATCCTTGAAAATAGTTTCAATGTAGAATTTTCCTGTTGGTCTGTCTTTGTGTCTTGCTATTTCAACACTTTCCCATGGTGTTACACTTATTTTTATAAATTCTTTATCCATAACTTCTCACTCCATGTAAAATAAGAATTTTATATATGCATGCTCTCATATTTTTTCTTTCAACAATGCTATCTACAAAACCTTTTTCAAGTAAAAATTCAGCAGTTTGAAAATTATCTGGCAGGCTTTCTTTAATTGTATTTTCAATTACTCTTCTTCCTGCAAATCCAACCAAGGCATTTGGTTCACTTAAAATAATATCGCCTTCCATTGCAAAACTTGCTGTTACACCGCCAGTCGTAGGGTCTGTTAATACAGAAATATATAAAAGACCTGCTTCATCATGTTTTGCAAGAGCTGCACTTATTTTAGCCATCTGCATAAGTGAAAAAATCCCTTCCTGCATTCTGGCACCGCCTGAGGTTGTAAAAATTATAACTGGAAGTTTATTTTCTGTAGCATATTCTACAAGTCTTGTAATTTTTTCTCCAACTACAGTACCCATGCTTCCCATCATAAAGAAACTATCCATAATTGCACATGCAACTTCTATTCCATTTACTTTTCCAACTCCAGTAACAACTGCTTCTGTACTGTCTGTCTTAGTGCTTTTTAATTTTTCTTCATAACCTTTGAATTCCAATGGATTAGTGGTTTTTAAATCTTTCAAAAATTCCTTAAAAGTATCCTTATCAAAGAATACCTTTATTCTTTCTTTTGCATTTATTCTAAAATGATGGCCACAATTAGTGCAAACATGCTTAGAATTTTCTAAATCCTCAGCATAAATCATAGTATTACATTTCTCACATTTTATCCACATTCCTGATGGTATATTAGGTTTTTCTTGTGGTTTATCATTCCTAATAACTGAACTTTTGATGGTTGCATATTGTGGTTTTTTTATAAATAAATCTTTAAGAGACATCCTTCTTCACCATCTTTTCCGCTAAAAATGAGGTATCATAATCACCTTCTAAGAATTCTTTAGTTTCAAGTATTGATAATTCAAAATTAATATTAGTCTTTACTCCACCTACTGCAAATTCTGATAATGCTCTATTCATTTTAACTATTGCTTCATCTCTATTATTGCCAAAAGTTATTAATTTAGCTATCATCGAATCATAACAATGTGGAATTTTATATCCGCAGAATATTGCCGAATCAATTCTTACTCCCATACCACCTGGAACACAAAGTTCATTTATTACTCCTGGACATGGTCTAAAATCGTGTTCTGGATCTTCTGCATTAACTCTACATTCTATTGCATGACCTTTAATTTTTATATCTTCTTGAGTAAAATTCAACTTTTCTCCTGATGCTATTTTTAATTGTTCTTTTACTAAATCTATTCCTGTAATCATTTCAGTAATTGGATGTTCTACTTGAATTCTTGTATTCATCTCCATAAAATAGAAGTTATTATCTCTATCAAATAGAAATTCTATAGTTCCGGCATTTTTGTAATTTACTGCACTAGCTGCTTTCTTTGCAATCTCACCCATCTTAGCTCTTAACTCTTCTGTTAATACATTTGATGGTGCTTCCTCTAAAACCTTTTGGTTCTTTCTCTGCATTGAGCATTCTCTCTCACATAAATGTACCACATTTCCGTGTTCATCAGCTAATATTTGGAATTCAATATGCTTTGGCTTTTGAACGAATTTCTCTATATATAAAGAATCATCTCCAAAGCAGGCTCTTGCTTCTGCTTTAGCAGTCTTGAAGCCCATTAAAAATTCTTCATCATTGGTTGCGATTCTTATTCCCTTTCCACCGCCCCCTGCTGATGCTTTTATCATTATTGGATAACCAATCCCTTTAGCAATTTCTAAAGCATGGTCCTCATTTCTTATTTCACCTTCGTAACCAGGAACTACTGGTACTCCTGAAGCTTTCATAATCTCTCTTGCTTTAGCCTTATTTCCCATAAGCTCAATTGTTTCATAGTCAGGTCCTATAAATTTAATGTTGCATTGCTTACACATCTTTGCAAACTTTGGATTTTCTGATAAAAAACCAAAACCAGGATGTATGGCATCAGCACCGGTTAAAACACATGCGCTTAAAATGTTTGTTATGTTTAAATAACTATCTTTTGGCATTGCAGACCCAATACATACAGCTTCATCTGCAAGCTGAGTATGAAGCGCTTCTTTATCTATTTCAGAATAAACAGCAACTGTGCTTATCCCCATTTCTCTACATGCTCTTATTATTCTAACTGCGATTTCGCCTCTATTAGCAATTAGCACTTTCTTTAACATTCCTATCACCTACCCTATAGCGAAAAGTATTTCTGCTTCGCAAACTGTCTTCCCATCAACTGATGCTACTCCCTGACCTATTCCTATAGAACCTTTAATCTTTATAATTTCGCAGTATAAATCCAGCTTATCTCCTGGTACTACCTTATTCTTAAATCTTACTTTATTGGTTCCTGCAAATAATGGAGTCTTACCTTTAAATTGTTCCATAGAAAGAAGTGCAACTGCACCAGCTTGAGCTAATGCTTCAACTTGAAGTACTCCCGGCATAATTGGTTCTTCAGGATAATGACCTTGAAAGAACGCTTCATTAGCAGATACATTTTTGTATCCTCTTACAAATTTCTTTTCATTTACATCCATTTCTGTTACTCTGTCTATTAATAACATAGGATATCTATGAGGTATAATTTTTTTTATCTCATTTATATCAAGCACTTCCTATACCTCCTTAATCTTGAATAATGGCTGACCATATTCTACCATATCCCCGTCATTAACTAAACGCTCAACAATTGTTCCGTTAAATTCGCTTTCTATTTCATTCATAAGTTTCATTGCTTCAATAATACAAATAACCTTTCCCTTAGAAACTGTACCTCCAATTTCTACGAAAGGTTTGCTTTCTGGTGAAGCTGAAGAATAAAATGTTCCTACCATAGGAGCAGTTATAACGCTTATATCTTTATCATCTATAACTGTCTCTTTTTCAGTAACCACGATTTCTTCTTTTTCTACAACTGCATTTTCTACTTTTTCTTTTGAAATAACAGGACTGCTTGATGTACTTACTAAATTACTTGTATTATCAGCCACTCCTCTTACTAATGATTTATCCATCTTAATATGATCATTACCACTTTGAAGCTCAAAAAATGCTAAGCTTGACGAATCCACCAATTTAATAAGCTCTTTAATCTTTTCAAATTCCATAAAAATATCCTCCTCTAAATAATTACCTAAAGCAATAAGTATGCCAAATAATTTCATGCCATACTATGGAGATAATATTTCATAAATAAATACTATCTCCTTTCTGGCATAAAATTTATGTAACATTTTAATAAGTAATAATTATTAATTTTATAATTTCTAAAAGAAAATTTCAAATTTTACATTTCGTCCTTAAAATTTTCTCCTTGAAATTTCCCCATTAACTTATTATAAACTGTTAACTATAATTTGTTAACTAAATAAACTATTTCCACTTCTTTAAAAGTAATGTTGCATTATGTCCGCCAAACCCTAATGAATTAGAAAGTGTATATTCTAACTCCTGCTTTCTTCCAACATTAGGAACATAGTCTAAATCTAATTCTTCATCTTTTGTTTTATACCCAATTGTAGGCGGAATAAATCCTTCCTGAAGAGCCTTAGCACATGCTATTGCTTCAATTGCTCCAGCAGCTCCAAGTAAATGTCCTGTCATAGATTTTGTTGATGATATAGGGACATTATAAGCCTCTTCTTTAAAAACTTTCTTAATTGCAAAAGTTTCAAACTTATCATTTAATTCTGTTGAAGTTCCATGAGCATTAATATATGAAACATCTGAAGGTTTAATTCCTGCTTCTTCTATAGCATCCTTCATAGCTCTTGCAGCACCTTCTCCTTCTGGATCTGGTGAAGTAATGTGATATGCATCACAAGTTGAACCATAACCAACAACTTCTGCTATTATATTTGCGCCTCTTGCCTCTGCATGTTCTAAAGATTCAAGTATTACAACACCTGCACCTTCTGCAATGACAAAGCCTCCTCTGTTTTTATCAAAAGGTGTGGAAGCCTTTGACGGATCATTACTAGTATTTAAAGCTTTCATGCTGTTAAAGCCTGTAACGCCAAGTCTAGTTATAGGGGCTTCTGCTCCACCTGCAAGCATTACATCCGCATAACCATGTTTTATAGTTCTAAATGCATCACCAATATTGTTTGTTCCTGTTGCACATGCAGTTACTGCTGATGTACATGGCCCTTTAAGTCCGTATTTAATCGCAACATTTCCTGCTCCTAGGTTTACTATTGCCATTGGAACAAAAAATGGAGATACTCTCCTTGACTTTCCAGTTGCAAGTTTGCTGCATTCATCTTCTATTGTCTGGAACCCACCGATTCCTGATCCTAACATTACACCAAATCTATCTAGATTTTCTTTTTCTAAATCTATTCCTGAATCTTTTATTGCCTCATCTGATGCTACTAATGCAAATTGTGCAAATCTATCTAATCTCTTTGACTCTTTTTTACCTATTAAAGTCTCCGGATCAAACCCCTTTACTTCTGCAGCAATTTTCACATCTACTAAGTCTTGATCTATTAAAGTTATAAAATCTATTCCTGATTTTCCATTTCTTGCATTATTCCAAAATGAATTAACATCATTTCCTATAGGAGTTAAAGCTCCCATACCCGTTATAACAACTCTTCTTTCCATAAATTAATTCTTCCTCCGTTACATTAACATTCCGCCATCAACTTGAATCACTTGGCCTGTAACATAATTTGCACCTTCGCTAGCTAAAAATGCTACAGCTTCAGCTACATCATTTGCTGTTCCAAGTCTTTTAAGTGGTATGTTTTTCTTCATTTCTTCTTTATATTTTTCTCCTAAGGATTCTGTCATATCTGTTTCAATATATCCTGGCGCAACTGCATTTACAGTAATCCCTCTAGAACCAACTTCTTTTGCAAGAGATTTAGTCATTCCGATTACTCCTGCTTTTGATGCAGCATAATTAACTTGCCCTGCATTACCTGTAATTCCAACTACTGAAGAAAGATTTATTATCTTTCCTTGTTTTTGTTTTATCATGACTGGAGTTATTGCCTTTAAACAATTAAATACACCTTTTAAATTTACATCAATAACGCTATCGAAATCTTCTTCCTTCATTCTAAGTAGTAATCCATCTTTTGTGATTCCTGCATTATTTACCATGATATCTATTGTTCCAAATTTTTCTTTAGCAGACGCTACAATGTTTTCTACTTCTTCTGATTTAGAAATATCTCCTTTTATACATAAGGTTTCAACGCCCATGCCTTTTATTTCATTTTCAACGTCTAATGCTTCTTTTTCATTACTTCTATAATTTATAACGATATTAGCTCCAAGAGAAGCAAGTTTTAAAGCTATTGCTCTTCCTATTCCTCTTGATGCACCTGTGATAATAGCACATTTTCCTTTTAACATAAAAATCCCCTTTCGACAGTTTACAGTTTACAATGATTAGTTCACAGTTTCGGAACAAATACCAAAGGAATTTGAAAAATGTATTTTAGAACTCCGACACTGTGTTCTTCCTTCAACTGTAAATAGTTAACTGTTAACTGAATTAATTGTGTTTTTTAATGATTCCATATCTTCTACATTTAAAAGTGCTGCATCCTTATCTATTTTCTTAACGAAGCCTCTAAGTGCTTTTCCTGGACCTACTTCAATAAATGTATCTACGCCTTTATCTATCATGTCTCTTATAGTCTTTTCAAAAAGTACAGACGTTCTTATATGTCTCTTTAATAATTCCTTAATATCGTCGCCTTCTTCATAAGGTAATCCCTTAACATTTGAATATACTACCTTATTAAACTTCTTAATGTCAACTGTCTTTATAGTATTATAAAATTCTTCACTTGCAGATTCAAGAAGTGAACTGTGGAATGGACCGCTGACTTTAAGTGCTTTTCCAAGGCCTCCTAATTCTTTTGCAATTTTAACTGCTTCATCTATTGCATTATTTTCACCTGAAATAACTACTTGCCCTGGGCAATTATAATTAGCACCTTCTACTACGCCAAAAGCACTGGCTCTATCTAATAGTTCCTTTAACTTTTCATCATCTAATTTTAATATAGCTGCCATTTTACCTAGTCCCTCTGGTAAAGCGCTGCCCATGATTCTTCCTCTTTCTTTTATAAGTAATAATCCTTCTTCTAATGAAAGAGCTCCTCCATAAATTAGCGATCCATATTCTCCTAAGCTAAGACCTGCAGTATAATCTGCTTCGATTCCATTTATCTCTAAGGCTTTTAATGCAATAAGAGATGCTACAAGAATAGTTGGCTGCGCATTTTCAGTTGCTGTTAACAGTTCCTCTGGCCCCTCAAACATCATTTTTTTGATAGGCATTTTTAATATTTCTTCACTGCGCTCTAAAAGCTCGTTACATTCTGGTATATTTTCACAAAGTTCTTTTGCCATTCCAATAGTTTGAGCTCCTTGGCCTGGAAAAAGAAATGCGGTTTTCTTACTATTCATGTTTCCCTCCAAATTTTCCAAATAATCCTTCTGCTTCACTAAATAGTTCTTCAATTATTTCTTTACATGTTTGCTCTTTACAAATAAGTCCTGCAATTTGTCCTGACATAAGTGATCCATTATCCACATCACCTTCAACTGCTTTTCTTAATGCACCTACACCGATTTTTTCTATTTCTTCAATTGGTGCTCCATCTTTTTCTAATTGTAAATAAGTTCTTGCAAGCTTATTTCTAAGTACTCTAACTGGATGGCCTGTGCCTCTTCCTGTCACTTCTGTATCTCTGTCTTTTGCTGCTAATACTTTATCTTTATAGTTTTGATGTATTGTACATTCTTTAGCAACTAAGAATCTTGTTCCAATCTGAATACCTTCAGCTCCTAGCATGAATGACGCTGCAACTCCTCTTCCATCACCAATTCCGCCTGCAGCTATCACTGGTATTTCAACTGCATCAACTACTTGTGGAACTAATGCCATTGTAGTCACTTCTCCTACATGTCCGCCTGATTCAGTTCCTTCTGCTATAATTGCATCTGCGCCTGCTTTTTCCATTCTCTTAGCTAAAGCAACTGAAGCAACTACTGGTATAACTTTTATGCCATGAGATTTCCACTTTTCCATATACTTTCCTGGACTGCCTGCACCTGTTGTAACAACTGGTACGCCTTCTTCACATACAAGGTCTGCTATTTCTTCAGCATTTTCTGACATTAGCATTATATTTACTCCAAATGGTTTATCCGTCATCTTTTTAGTTTTTTGTATTTGCTCTCTTACCCACTCAGTTGGTGCTGCTCCTGTTATTATTCCAAGGCCGCCTGCCTCACTTACTGCTGAAGCCAAAGAAGCATCTGCAATTCTTGCCATAGCTCCTTGAAATATTGGATATTTTATCTTTAACAGTTCACACACTCTATTTTTTTCCACAATAAATTCCTCCTGCCATTATCAGCTCAAAATTATTTTTTATTATGCCTCTTAATATAATAAATGGGATAATTTCTTTATTTGCATTAACTTTAAATACATTATAAACAAAATAGCCTAGATAAATAATTTTACTACATATATCATATAATTATCAATTACATCAAAAAAAATTAAAAATAAGTTCACATCTATAAATTACTTTGCTTTACTTCTTTGCTATAATATTTATCTATGTATTACTATAAACTTCAATCCTGAAATTTTTGTCTTCCCATCAAATCAAACAAGTTCTTACCACTCAATTAAAGTGGAAGCATATGTTAATCCTCCGCCAAATGCAACTAAAATAATTTTATCGCCTTTATTAATCAAATTCTTTTCATACATTTCATTTAATACAATAGGTACTGATCCTGCTGAAGTATTCCCGACTCTATCTAGATTTAAATAAAACTTTTCTTCCTCTAGGCCTAATTTCCCAGCTGCTGATTTTATAATTCTATAATTAGCTTGATGTGGTACTATATATTTAATTTCATCTAATGAAAAATCTGTATCTTTTAATATTTCATTAACTGCTTCTACTATTACTGTAGTTGCAAACTTAAATACTTCCCTTCCATTCATTTTAATTATTCTTTCTTTTATTTTTCCTTCCTTAGTAAAAGGCGTATTAAAATCAGCTCCACCTATAGTTAATGATTCTCCCTTTGCTCCATTAGCTCTTAAATATGATTTTATAATTCCTTGTGTTCCATCTTCTTCCTGCTTAAGTACAGCAGCACCGCCACCATCACCAAAAAGAATACATGTACCCCTATCTGACCAATCCATTACCTTTGAAAGAACTTCTGCTCCAACTACAAGTGCATTTTTATAATTCATAGATTTCATCATGGATTTTGCTATTTCAAGCCCATACAAAAAGCCAGAACAAGCAACATTTATATCAAAACAAGCTGCTCTATCTGCTTTTAATTTACTTTGAATTATACATGCAACAGACGGTATGAATGCATCCGGTGAAACTGTCGCTACTATTATAAGGTCTATGTCTTCAGCTTTTAAACCAGCTCTTTCAAGAGCTATTTTTGACGATTCAAAGGCAATATCTGATGTGTCTTCCCCCTCTGATATTCTTCTCTCCCTGATTCCCGTTCTTTCAATTATCCATTCATTATTTGTTTCAACAAACTCACTTATTTTATCATTTGTAACTACTAGAGATGGTAAATATGCGCCAATTCCTGCGATTTTAATATTACTCATATTGCTCTCCTTTATTATTCCAGTTTATATTTTTCTTTAAAAAAGTCATTTAATTTATTTAAAGAAGAAATTAAGATTTTTTCCTCCTCTAAGCTTAAGCCTTCTATTGCATTATTTATCATTTTTTTGTGAAATCTCTGATGAAGTTTATAAGCCATTATACCTTTCTCAGTTAATTTAACTAAGACAACTCTTTTGTCTTCTTCTATTCTTTTCCTTTCAACATAGCCTTTTTTAATTAATTTATTTATAGCAGTTGTTAAGGTACTTACAGTAATTTTTAACTTTTGAGCTACCTCTGACATTGTGCTTTCGTTATACATCCCAATAACCTCCATTGTATGAACTTCTGTTATTGAAATATCTGAAAGTATACCATTTTTTAAGCTTTGTTCTTCAATTTGTAAGACATCATTAAATAACTGCACCAAAATCTCATTGATCATTGTAGTTGATTTGTTCATTCACTTACACTCTCCACTTTGGTATCTTAAGAATCATTTTAAAATTGAAAATTATATCATACATCTATAAAAATGAAAAAATTGTTAATTTTTACCCATTTAAAACCTTATTAAAAGGCTATACAAAATGCATAGCATCAATAAATATTTTTTAATATGTTTTAGTATTCTATAAACAAAATAATGTGGCTATTTATTCTTCAAAAGTCTGATAATTCAAAAACTTTCGGCATCAAATAGTTTGATAATCAAAATATACTATACTAAAAATTCATTGTCAAATAATTCTCATTTTTTTCCACATTATGTAGATGCTTTAATTTTAACATTTTATATGATATAATTAATTAATTATATCTAAATATTAATTTTTAACATAGGAGGTGTATAACATCATGACTAGAAAACTAATTTTAGCTGCAGTTATAGCATTAAGTATCGTAATGGTTTCATGCAGCACAAAACCTAAAGATGCTGTGAGCTCCAACAATAATCCCGATACTACTTCTGATACCCCTACTGTAGAACAAAACAAAGACAGCAGCAGCTCTTCTGAAACAGAGAATAATAAACCTAGTGAAGATGCAAAGGTAAATAAGATAAAGCTTTCTATATACAGTATAGATGAAAATTCTTTAGAACCTAACGAATCAAGTACTATTGAAGTAAATGAGAATTTAAGTTTAGAGGATAAATTAAAACAATTATGCACAACATTGTCAGAAAAGAAATTTGATAACTTGTCACTTGAAGTTAAATCAATAGATACTGTTAATGGCAAAAAAGTTGCTACAATTAACTTAACTGATGCTAACAATAAAAAGTGGTCACAAAAATTCCAAGGTTCTACTGGTGGCGCAGTTACAACCAATACTTTAATTGAAAATTTTCTTCAGTCAAGCAACAAATCCAAAGGTGAATGGATTGACGGAGTAAAATTCCTATATAATAATGAAAAAATAGAGTATGAGCATGCATCAGATTTATCTGATATTCAATATAGAAATTAAGATTAGGCAATGTGGTAACTTACGAAATCACATACATTTTTATTCCACAGGCTTTTCAAAAAACATATTTTAGAAATCCCCTTTAGGGGATTTCTTCTTTTATTCGTAACTTATATAATTCATAGCTCAAATATGTGTTCTATTTGCTTATACTCCTTAAGTTCTCTTATTGGATCTAATTCTTTATCTTTCTTCATATAATCTATAAAGAAGTTATTTAATTCTATGCTCTTTTCTACATCTTTCAATGCCTTTAGATTTTCTTTTATGTTTACATAAAAACAAGCCCTATTATAATATAGAAAGCTTTCTTCTTCATTTTCTTTTATTCCTTCACTTATGATTTCTATAGCCTTTCTAAAATCTCCATGTTCTTTATATATAATGGATAGATTTAAAAAACTATAGGGATACTTAGGATTTTCTTCAATGGACTTATTATAATATTCTTTACTTTCCTCTATTTGCCTAAGCTTATTTAATATTACCCCTTTATTGAATAAAATCTTATAGTTTTTATCATCGATTTCTAAGGCCATATTTATATACTCCAAGGCTTCTGCATTTCTATTTAATTCTTCTAATATACAGGCTATGTTTGCATATGCCCAGACTTCTTTCGGGTTTATTTCTATAGCTTTTTTATAATAATTAATAGCTTCATCTTTCTCATCAAATTCATCATATATATTAGCTAAAAAGAAGTAAGCTTTATCATAATTAGGGTTCTTTTCTATAGCTTTTTCATAGTATTTCTTTGCTTTTCCAAGTTCATCATTATCATCATAAATTATCGCCAAGCCGTAATATGCTCTGGCCTCTTCCGTATCTTTCTTTAACACTTCAAAATACTTCTGCTCCGCTTCTGGTATTAAACCTATCTCATGATATATCAATGCCATATCTATTAATAATTCTATATCTTCTTTTCCGATATTAAAAGAATATGCTTTTTTATAGAATTTAAGAGCCTTTAATAAATTCTTTTCCGATCTCAAGTTTCTTGCCATATTTAAATAATTATTATACAAATAATTTTTGCTTTCCATATTTAATCTTCATCCTTGTTATATTTTTTAATTTTCTTAATATGCTTATTTTATCATTATATCACCAATAGGGTAAAAGCGCTTAATTGTGAGATTATAGCTAATTATACAGCTACTTGAGAATACAATTTTTCATATTTCTTCATTATTATATGAAATGTTAAAATTCATTATTAACTGTATAAAACGCATAATATTAATAATTAAAGATAAATTATATTCCAAATTTCTTTCATTCCTCATTTTATATGTTTTATACTATGGCTAAATATTTTTTACAATTTATTCACAGTTTATTTACACATAATTCAATAAATTTATGTAAAAATTAAAGTAATCATCTGTTAAAATTAACCTAATTTTAACAGATGATTACCTAAATAAATTATTTTAAACTATATGCATTGCAATACACAATGTACATTCAACCATAATTATCAACTATACATTGTAACTTTTCAATTGTAATGTATATTATTTATATGTTCCTATATCACTTCTACAATATGCACCTTCAAAAGTAACATACTTAATATTTTCATAAGCATCACTTCTAGCTTCTTCTAAAGTTTTTCCAAGCCCTATAACAGACAATACCCTGCCGCCATTTGTCTTTAAGACTCCATCTTCAGCTTTAGCTCCAGCTAAGAACACCTTATCTTTTACCTTTTCATCTATTTTTATTTCATACCCCTTAGTGAACTTTCCAGGATATCCTTTTGATGCTAAAACAACATTAATACAAACTCCGTCATTCCACTCAATTGTGGTCTTATATAGTTCTTCTCTTAGTGCTGCTTCAATAACTTCTACCAAATCACTTTCCATTAAATAAAGAACTGATTGAGTTTCTGGATCTCCCATTCTTACGTTATATTCTAGAAGGTAAGTCCCCTTATTAGTAATCATAATACCAAAGAAGATAATCCCTTTATAATCAAAGCCTTCTTCTTTAATTCCATTTAAAGTCTTAGCCATAATATTTTCTTCAAAGTCCTTCATTACATCTTCTGTAACATAAGGATTTGGAGCGAGCACTCCCATGCCCCCTGTATTAGGTCCTTTGCCATTATCAAATATCTGCTTATGATCTTTTCCTGATACAAATGGTATAACTGTCTTACCATCTGTAATTGATAAAATTGAAGCTTCAATACCTTCAAGGAATTCTTCTATTACTATTTTTTGCCCTGCTCCATTAAAGATATCCTCAACCATATAATCTTTTACAGCCTGAGCTGCTTCATCTTTATTCGCACATATAGCAACACCTTTTCCAGCAGCAAGCCCGTCTGCCTTTACAACTGTTGGATATGAACAGGTTTCTAAGTATTTAAGTGCTTCATCTGCACTCGTGAAAGTTTCATATTCTGCAGTTTTAACTCCATATTTTTTCATGAATTCTTTCGAGAAGCTTTTACTGCCTTCAAGTCTTGCAGCACTTTCAGCCGGTCCAAATATTTTAAGTCCTTCTCTTTTGAATTTGTTTACAATACCTTTTGTCAATGGATCTTCTGGTCCAACTATTGTTAAATCAATAATTTCCTTCTTTGCAAACTTAACCAATTCATCTAAATCGGTTATATTAATATTTTCGCATTTATGTTCAATTGCAGTTCCACCATTTCCTGGCGCAACAAATATCTTTTCTACCTTTGGACTTTTAGCTAATTTCCAAGCTAAAGCATGTTCTCTACCACCTGAACCAATTAAAAGAAGTTTCATACAATACCTCCAAATTTATTCAGTTAATAGTTAGCAGTTAACAATTAACAGTTGAGGATAAGATTCCTACAGAATCTTTTAAAATATTATTTAATTTCCAAACGCCTTTGGCGTTTGTTCCTTAACTGCTAACTGTGCACTGTAAACTGTTAACTGATTGAATTAGTGTTTAAAGTGTCTATATCCTGTGAATACCATTGCTATTCCATGTTCATTACATGCATCTATTGATTCTTGATCTCTCATGGATCCACCTGGCTGAATTATAGCTTTAATTCCGTTTTTAGCTGCTTGATCCACAACATCTCTAAATGGGAAGAACGCATCCGATGCAAGAATTGTAGCTCCTTTGCCTCTCTTTAACGCATCTTCTGTTGGCCAAATTCTATTAACTTGACCTCCACCAATTCCTAAAGCTATTCCATTATGAGCAACAACAATAGCATTTGATTTAACATATTTAACTACTTTCATTCCAAATAATAAATCTTTCATTTCCTCATCAGTTGGTTTCTTTTCAGTTACAACTTTGATCTCTTCAATTAATTTATTATCCTCTTCTTGAACAAGCATTGCTCCATCAACTGTAACCATATATCTATCTGCTTTTGGCTTATTATGAAATTTAAGAACTCTTAAATTCTTTTTAGTCTTTAATACTTCCAAAGCATCTTCATCATATTCTGGTGCTGCTATAACCTCTAAGAAGATCTTAACCATTTCTTCAGCAGTCTTCTTATCTACTTTCCTATTAAATGCAACGATTCCCCCAAATATAGAAGTTGGGTCCACTTCATAAGCTTTCATGTAAGCTTCATATGCGTCGTCTCCAACTGCAACTCCACAAGGCGTATTATGTTTTAATGCGCAGCATGCTGGTTCATCAAATTCATTAGCACATTTCCAAGCAATATCACAGTCTTTAAAGTTATTGTAAGATAATTCTTTACCATTTAATGTTTCAAATGTATTCATAGCCCCATCAAGCATTGTTGATGAATAAACTGCTGCAGTCTGATGTGAATTTTCTCCGTATCTAAGTCCTTGCATCTTCTTATATGAAACCGAAAGATATTCTGGATATTCTTCCTCATCATCAGCTAATAAGAAGTTTGAAATAGCACCATCATAAGCACTCATAAGATTAAATACTTTACCTGCTAACTTTTTCTTTGTCTTTAAAGATGCTTCTCCGCTTGCTTCAATTTCTTCCATTACAACTTTATAGTCGTTTTTATCTGAGATTACTACAACATCTTGGAAGTTCTTAGCAGCTGCTCTAAGCATTGTAGGACCTCCAATATCTATAAATTCAACCTTCTCTTCAAACTCCAAGTCTTCTTTAACTTTTTCAAAGAATGGATAAAGATTTACAACTACATAATCTATTGTATGAATATTTCTTTCCTTTAAAGTATCCATATGTTTTTCATTATCTCTTATAGCTAAAATTCCAGCATGAACTAATGGATGAAGAGTTTTTACTCTTCCATCTAGCATCTCTGGGAAATTAGTAACTTCATTAATTTCAATTACATCCAAACCATTTTCCTTAAGATATTTATAAGTCCCACCTGTTGATACAATTTCAACATCTTTTGCTGCTAAAAATTTAGCAAACTCTAAAACTCCATCTTTATCAAATACACTTATTAAAGCTCTTTTTTTCATAAAACACCGCTTTCTTCAGTTAACAATTAACAGTTAACAGTTAACAGTTGTAGATAAAACTCCTGACGGAGTTTCCTTAAATTATGGTTTTTTTCAACTGCAACCCTTAACTATAAACTTTAACTAAGTTTTTTATAAAATAATTTAGAAATTACGTAGTAAAAAATGAGAATCAAAAGCTAACTGATTCTCGCTTTGCCATTAACAAATTCAACTTTACCTTCACTGATTAATTTGATTGCCTGTGGCAATAGTATATGTTCTTTTTCCAAAATCCTCTTTTGGAGTGTTTCCGCATCGTCCTCAAAGCAAACTGGCACTACCTCTTGAAGAAGTATTGCTCCCCCATCAACTTCACTATTCACAAAATGAACTGTGCACCCTGAAAATCTTACCCCACTTTTAATTGCGGCTTCATGAACCTTTATTCCGTACATCCCTGGCCCGCAGAAAGCTGGAATTAAAGATGGATGAATATTTATTATCTTATTATCAAATTCTTTTAGTATTTCTCCATCTAAAATTGCTAAAAATCCTGCAAGAACTATTAAATCAACTTTTCCCTTTGTTAATTCTAATATCTTATCTGAAGCTTCTTCTCCATATTCACGCCTAGAAACAACAAAAGTTTGTATATTATGTTTTTTAGCCCTCTCTAACGCATAAATATTATCGCGGCTGCCTATAACCATTTCTATTTTAACATTGAGCTCTTTATTTTCTACTGCATCAATTATAGATTGAAGATCTGTTCCTCCCCCAGAAACTAAGACCGCTATTTTAAACAAATACCTTCACCTCCAGATGTTACATAACCTATTTCATAAGCTTTTTCTCCCATTTCTACTAAAGCTTTTATAATAGATGCCACATCTTTTTCATTAACAGCAAGCACAAAGCCTATACCCATGTTAAATGTGTTGTACATATGTTCTTTATCTACACCTTTTTCGATAATTCTTTCAAATATAGCTGGAAGTGGATATGAATCTTTCTTTATTACAGCTGTAAATTCTCTGCCATTGAACATTCTTGGAACATTTTCAATAAAACCACCACCAGTAACATGTGCCATTCCTTTTATTTCATAACTTTCTAATAGCTTAAGTACAGGTTTCACATAAATCTTAGTTGGAGTAATTAATGTTTTCCACACTTCTTCACCATTAAATTCTTCATTTAGGTCTGGAAATACTTTTCTAATTAATGAATATCCATTAGAATGAACTCCTGAAGATGCAATTCCTATTAATTTATCTCCTTCTTTAATATTACTTCCATTGATGATCTTATCCTTGTCAGCTATACCTACAGCAAAACCTGCCATATCATATTCGCCTTCTGAATAAAAACCTGGCATTTCAGCTGTTTCTCCTCCTATTAAAGCGCAATCAGAATCAACACATCCGTCTGATATACCTTTAACTAAATCTGACGCAACTTCTGCTTCAAGTTTTCCACAAGCAATATAGTCTAAGAAGAATAGTGGTTTTGCTCCATGACATAAAATATCATTTACGCACATAGCAACACAGTCTATTCCAACTGTATCGTATTTCTTATTTTTAAATGCAATTTCAAGTTTTGTTCCTACCCCATCAGTTCCAGAAACTAATACTGGCTTTTCATATCCTGATGGTAATTCAACCATTCCTGCAAAACTGCCAAGTCCATTTAAAACATATTGACTCATAGTTCTGGCAGCATATTCTTTAATCAATTTAACCGATCTATATCCTTCTTCTATATTAACTCCAGCTTCTTTGTAAGTAATCATTTATTAACTCCGCCTTTCAAAATGCTATTAGACATATTCAAAAAAATAGTTAATGATATGCCCTAGTAGATATCTAAATCTCTTTTTCTACTGGTGCTGCTACTGGATAAATGCCATTGAAGCATCCCATGCAGAATCCTTCTCTATCATCAAAGCTTCTATAAACGCCTTCTTCGCTTAAATATCCTAAATAGTCTGCTCCTATCATATCTCTGATTTCCTCTACACTATGATTGGCAGCAATAAGTTCACTTCTATAAGGTGTATTTATTCCAAAATAACATGGATATTTTACACTTGGAGAAGCAATTAAGAAATTAACTTCTTTTACTCCAGCACGTCGAAGTGATTCAATTAAATGCTTTGAAGTAGTTCCTCTTACTATTGAATCATCAATGAGTATAACTCTTTTGCCTTCTAAATTTGATTTTAATGGATTTAATTTTACTGCAACTGCTCTTTCTCTTATTTCTTGAGATGGTGATATAAATGTTCTTCCAACATATCTATTTTTTATAAATCCAGTGTCATAATGTATCCCTGAAGCTTTTGCATATCCTATTGCTGCTGGTATTCCAGAATCCGGAACTGCAATAACCACATCTGCCTCTAACGGATGCTCTCTAAATAATTGTTCTCCTGCCTTTACCCTTGTCGTATGAACTTCAAGCCCATCAATTCTTGAATCAGGTCTTGCAAAATATATATATTCAAAAGCACATGTCTGGCATTTAGTATTTTCAGAATATCTATATGATTGTATTTCTTGCCCATTTATTATTACTATTTCCCCTGGTTCTACATCTCTTACAAACTCAGCGCCTATTGCGTCTAAAGCACAACTTTCAGAAGTTAGTATATATCCCTCTTCAATTTTCCCAATTGAAAGCGGTCTTATTCCATGTGGATCTCTAGCCCCAATTAATTTATCTTTTGACATGATAACTAATGCAAATGACCCTCTAATAGCAGCCATCGCATCAACTACTGCCTTTTCAAGACCTTTTTTAGCACTTCTTGCTATAAGGCAGGCAATTACTTCTGAATCACTTGAAGTATGGAAAACTACTCCTGTATCTTCAAGTAATTCTCTTAGAACATCATCATTAACTAAATTTCCATTGTGAGCCATAGCTATTGAACCAATCTTAGATGTAGTTACTATTGGCTGAGCATTTTCAATACCTTGACCTCCAGCAGTTGAATATCTTACATGACCTATAGCTATATTCCCTTTTAATTTTTCTAAATCTTCCTGCTTAAATGCTTCTGTTATAAGCCCTAAACCTTTATGGATATCAATCTTTTCCCCATCTGCTACTGCTATTCCTGCACTTTCTTGACCTCTATGTTGAAGAGCATAGAGTCCATAATAAGTCATTGATGCAACATCTATGGGTTTATTAGCAAAAACACCAAAAACACCGCACTCATCCTTAAATTTATCATTACTTGGATCTATTATTAATTCAAAATCTGGATTACTCATTCATACAATCCTTTCATAACTTTTTTAATTGACAATGAAAAATTGATAATTGACAATTAAAGATGAAATCCCAAAGGGATTTCTAAAATACATATATTTTCAAAATCTATTTAGGATTTTGTTCCTTAATTGTTCATTGTTAATTATCAATTGTCAATTATTTTGAAATTCTCTTTAAGATTTCAATATAAGCATCTTTAACATTACCTAAGTCTCTTCTAAATCTATCCTTATCTAATTTTTCTCCTGTTGTAGCATCCCAGAATCTGCAAGTATCTGGTGAAATTTCATCTGCTAAAACTATTGTACCATCGCTGCATCTACCAAATTCAATTTTAAAATCAATTAAATTAATATTTTGTGCTGCGAATACTTCTTTTAATACATCATTTATTGTAGCTGTCATTTTTAAAATTACATCTATTTCTTCAAAAGTTGCTGCTCCAATTGCTACTGCATGGTAACTATTTATAAGTGGATCTCCTAATTCATCATCCTTATAAGAGAACTCAAATACTGTAGTCTTAAGTTTATATCCTTCTTCAAGACCTAATCTTTTAGCCATACTTCCTGCTGCTACATTTCTTACTATTACTTCAAGTGGTACTATTTCAACCTTTTTACATAATTGTTCTCTATCATTTAGTTTCTTAATAAAATGAGTTTTTACTCCTCTTTTCTCTAAAAGTTCAAAAAGAATTGCTGTTATCTCATTGTTCATAACACCTTTATCTTCAATTTGTCCTTTCTTTTCTCCATTAAATGCTGTTGCATCATCTTTGTAATATATAATTACTTCGTCTGCCTTATCTGTAGCGTAAATCTTCTTTGCTTTTCCTTCATACATCATTTCTAATTTTTCCATTATAGTTCTACCCCTTCCGCATTTTCCTCTATAAATTTCTTTTTCATATTTAATCTGAATTCTTTTAATTTATTTTTTAATTCATCATTATTAACTGATAACATTTGAACTGCTAACATTCCTGCATTATAACTGTTGTTTATTCCAACAGTTGCAACTGGAATTGACTTTGGCATCTGTACTATTGAATATAATGCATCTAAACCTTCAATAGCAGCTTTAACTGGTACTCCTATAACAGGAAGTATTGTTTTTGACGCAATAACTCCTGGCAAATGTGCTGCAAGCCCAGCTCCAGCAATCACTACCTTACATCCTTGTTCTTCAATTTCTTTCAATGTTTCTTCTAATTTTTCTGGTACCCTATGAGCTGAAAGTACAAAAGCTTTATATTCTATTCCAAATTCTTTTAAAGCATTTGCAGCTCCTCTCATAACTTCAGTATCAGATTTACTTCCAAAAAATATTGCAACCTGCATCTCTAATCCTCCCATTTATTCAGTTAACAGTTCACAGTTACTGTAATTGTTCATTGTTAACCACTTAAAATAATTTATTTTAAATATGCATTTTTCCAGCATGTTCTGAAGAATATATATTCTTCAGAAGTTATATTCTTATATTCTTATATTCTTATATTCTTATATTCTTATATTCTTAAGTGAGAGTCCAAATCTTGTATTTGGTTCCTCGAACTTACCCAGCGAACGCATGTGAGTCGGGTTTCCTTTTTATATTCTGGGCATTTTATCCTATTTAAAATTAGTATGCAACACTAATTTAAGTTAAGATTGAAATCTCCAAAAGAGATTTCAACAAAAACTTATCATTTGTCACTATTTAAAGTATTTTACTCCTGCTTTAAATATCTTTTGATCAAAGTCTCCAGGAATATTTCTATAAAGGTCATTTCCTATTCTTTCACTATGAGCCATCTTACCTAAAACTCTTCCATCTGGACTTGTTATACCTTCAATTCCATACATAGAACCATTAGGGTTAAACGGCATATTTAAAGATACACTTCCATCAAAATCAACATATTGTGTTGCCACCTGGCCATTAGCTATTAACTCTTTAATAAGACTTTCAGGTGCTACAAATCTTCCTTCACCATGTGAAATTGCAACTGAATGTATATCTCCTAAATTAATTTCACTAAACCAAGGTGATTTATTAGAAACTACCTTTGTCCTTATAATTGAAGACATATGTCTATCTATATTATTGTAAGTTAATGTTGCCATATCTTCTTTTATATCTACTATTTCTCCATATGGCACTAAACCTAATTTAATTAATGCTTGGAAGCCATTACAAATACCAATAGCTAATCCATCTCTATTTTTAAGTAATTCCATTACGCTATTACTTATCTTTTCATTTCTAAGTGCATTAGCTATGAATTTACCAGATCCGTCTGGCTCATCACCTGCTGAAAAACCACCTGGAATCATAAGAA
Source organism: Clostridium sp. DL-VIII (assembly GCF_000230835.1). Taxonomy (NCBI): domain Bacteria; kingdom Bacillati; phylum Bacillota; class Clostridia; order Eubacteriales; family Clostridiaceae; genus Clostridium; species Clostridium sp. DL-VIII. The sequence goes on along the minus strand of NZ_CM001240.1, from coordinate 1,786,119 downwards.
TCTGAGAATTAGCTATTTCTTTTGCTAATCTGTCGATTGATTCATTAAGTGCTTCTTTTGTAATATTTCTAAATACAACCTGAGTTACTTCTGCACCTTCTTTTTCAAAAGCTCTTGCGCAATCATATTCGCAGTTGTTTCCTGGAAATACCGGAATTACAACCTTTGGTTTAGATATTTTAACTTTTGGAGAAAGTGTAGATTTTTTATCATATAAAACTGTTTCTACTTTTTTATCTACATCTTTAGTCTTTATTGGAAATACTGAATTTAGTTTTTCTTCATAAACTTTTTCTAACGCTTCAACATTAAAGTTCAAGTCATATTCTTTAGAAATTATTGCTGATGCATCTATTGTCTTACCAACTACTTTATATAAGCAATCTTTTAATTCTTCTCTTACATCAATACCATTTTTAACTTCTAATATTATAGTTCCATAGTTGAAAGCAAATAATTCATCCCTTGTCAAATTCTCAATTTCTGCACCAATTCCATTTCCAAGTGCCATTTTAGTAATAGCTTCTGAAACTCCGCCATATTTAATTGCAGATGCTGAAATTACCTTTTCATCTTGAATTAAGTTATATAAGACTTCTAAATTTTTCTTAAGTTTATCGGTATTTATTGTTCCGTCGTCTAACTTTTCAGTTTGAAGTAAAACTAAGCTTGAACCTGACTCTTTAAATTCAGGCGATATTATATTTTTAGCTTTTTCAACTCCTACTGCAAATGACACTAAAGTTGGAGGTACATCTAAATCACCAAAACTTCCTGACATAGAATCCTTACCGCCAATTGCTGCAGTTTCAAATGCCATTTGAGCTTCATAAGCACCAAGTAATGCTGCAAATGGTTTGCCCCATCTAGAACTTTCATTACCTAGTTTTTCAAAATACTCTTGGAATGTAAGTCTTGCTTTTCTGTAATCTCCACCCATAGCTGCAAGCTTACATATACTCTCAACAACTGAGTAATATGCCATGTGATATGGACTCCAAGTACCAAGTTCAGGATTAAAGCCAAAAGTCATTAATGTGGCATCTTCACTTTCTCCATGGAGAACTGGTATCTTAGCTGCCATTCCTTCTGCCGGAGTCTTTGAATATTTACCACCAAATGGCATAAGTACTGTTCCATGACCTATTGTTGCATCAAATCTTTCTGACAATCCTTGCTGAGATGAAACATTTAATTTTCTTAAGTTGTTTATCCATTCTTCTTTAACATTAATATCATTAACTTCATATGGATAAGCACTTGGTGCTTTAACTGTTACTTTAGTTTTTTGAGTTGCCCCATTTGTATCTAAAAATGTTCTCTTTAAGTCAACTATTTGTTTACCTCTCCAGAACAATCTAAGTCTATCTGTATCAGTAACATGTGCTACTAAAGTGGCTTCTAAATTTTCTTCATTTGAAAGCCTGATAAATTCATCCGCATCTTCTTTAGTTACAACAACCGCCATTCTTTCTTGTGATTCTGAAACTGCAAGTTCTGTTCCATCTAAACCTTCATATTTCTTTGGAACTTTATCTAAATCTATATCTAATCCTCTGCAAAGTTCTCCAATTGCAACAGAAACTCCTCCTGCTCCAAAGTCATTACATCTCTTAATCATCTTCGCTGCTTTTGAATTTCTAAATAATCTTTGAAGTTTTCTTTCTGTCGGAGCATTTCCTTTTTGAACTTCTGCTCCACATTCATTTATTGAATCAACTGTATGTTCCTTTGATGATCCAGTAGCTCCACCAACGCCGTCTCTTCCTGTTCTTCCACCTAAAAGAATAATTACATCGCCTAAAGCTGGCTCTTCTCTCACTACATTTTCCTTAGGTGCTGCAGCAATTACTGCTCCAACTTCCATCCTCTTTGCAACATAGTTTGGATGATAGACTTCTTGAACTTGACCTGTTGCAAGACCAATTTGATTTCCATATGAGCTATATCCATGTGCTGCTCCTAGAGTTATTTTTCTTTGAGGAAGCTTTCCTTCTAATGTTTCTTCAACTGGTACTGTTGGATCTGCTGCTCCTGTAACTCTCATTGCTTGATATACATAAGTTCTTCCTGATAATGGATCTCTTATAGCTCCACCAAGACAGGTTGCTGCTCCACCAAAAGGTTCAATTTCTGTTGGATGATTATGTGTTTCATTTTTAAACATGACTAAATAATCTTCCATACCTTTATCAGTTTCAATTTTTACATTAATTGAACATGCATTTATTTCTTCAGATATGTCTAGATCTTCAAGCTTGCCGTTCTTTCTAAGTTCCTTCATAGCAATTACGGCTATATCCATAAGAGTCTTACTTTTTTCCTTATCCCCATAAACATAGTCTCTTGATTTTAGATATTTTTCATAGCTCATTTTTATTGGTGCTGTATATTTGTTATCTTCAATTTGTATATCTTCTAATATTGTTGAGAAAGTTGTATGTCTGCAGTGATCTGACCAATATGTGTCTATAACCTTAATTTCAGTTATACTTGGTTCTCTTCCTTCTCCTTTAAAATAATCTTGAATCATAAGGAGGTCGTCAAGACTCATTGCTAATCCTTGTTCACTATGAAATTCTTTCAATTGGTTCAATGTTTTATTAATGAATCCTTCTAAGATTTGGACATCTTTAGGCATGTTTGAAGGAGATGATAATTCTTTACTATTTATATCTACTTCTCTTGAATCGACTGGATTGATATAATATTTTTTAATCTTATTAATATCATTTCGTGATAGATTTCCTTTTAATACTACTATTCTAGCACATTTAATTTCCACCTTATCTTCCGCTGTTAAAAGAGATAAACATTCAGAAGCTGAATCTGCTCTTTGATCATATTGACCTGGTAAATATTCTATACCAAATGCTACTTCATCTTTGCTTATTGGTAACTCTGATTCGTAAACTACGTCTACTGTTGCTTCAGAGAAAATAGTATGCAATGCTTTTTTATAATATTCTTCAGATATATCTGAAACAATATATTTATTAACAAGCCTCACATCCTCCAACTCAGCTATCCCTAAGTTTTCCTTAAAATCATTTAATAAACTTTGGGCTTCTACATTAAATCCTTTTTTCTTTTCAACGAATACGCTTCTAATATCTAACATCTTAATTCCTCCAAAATATTGTAAGATTTAGTTAAAGCACTACATCTTTGTAATGGCGAATGCTTTTAAAAAACAACTCACTAACCTTCGTATCGATATTTTAAGATTAACATCTAACACGTATGATGTCAACGCATATTATGTTAAAATTTCATTTTATTTGCATTTTACCGAATTATCATTTGTATTATTCATTTAATAGTTCGTACTATTTTAAATTTCCTCTAAAATATCAATATATTTTGTGTGGTATAAGGATTTTATATTCCCTTAAAAATACTTTCTCATAAGATCTTCTAATGTATCTCTTTTTCTAATAATATCTGTTTTACCATTTTCTCTTATAAGAACTTCAGCTGGTCTAAGTCTATTATTATAATTAGAACTCATTACATATCCATAAGCGCCTGCATCTAATATTCCCACAATATCTCCTTCCTGGATTTGTGGCAGCATTACATTTTCAGCTAATATATCTCCATTCTCACATATATTTCCCACTACGGTTACCTCTTCTTTAGGACTTGTAACATCGTTGTTATCTCTTTTATATATTTCTATATCATGATTTGAATTATATAATACTGGTCTCATAAGGACGTTAAAGCCAATATCTGTACCTATATATTTTCTTCCATAATTTAATTTAACAGCATGTACTGTCCCTAAAAGCACGCAACATTCTGCTGGTATATACCTTCCTGGTTCTATTTTAACTTTGATTTCCTTTCCGTATTTCTTAACCCACCTTTCTATTATTAAATCAATTTCTTTTCCTAGTGTTTTTAAATCTATTGCCTGCTCACCTTCTTGTTTCCTATATGGAACGCCAAAACCTCCTCCTATGTCAACAAATTCGAGATCTTCAAAGTTTTCAGCAATAGTTAGTAGCGTTTTAACACTTTCTATATAGGCACTCCCTTCCATGAATAAAGATCCTATATGTTGATTTATTCCTATAAGCTTTAATTCATACTTATTAATCGTTTCTTTAACCTTGTCAATATATTTAGGATCCACTCCAAACTTTGCTTTCTTTCCTGCGGTAACGACTTTTTCGTTATGTCCAACTCCTATTCCTGGATTAAATCTAACAGCTACTGAGCCACCTCTATTTATCCTTCCAAAAAGTTCTAGCTGCGAAAGAGAATCTACACTAATATTAACCTTATTTTTTATAGCATATTCCAATTCCTCTGCACTTACATTATTGCTTACAAAAAAGATTTGTTCTGGTTTAAATCCTGCCTTAAGTTGAACATATATTTCTCCCATAGACATGGCATCTACGTCTAGTCCTTCTTCTCTTACTATCTTTAGTAAATGTAAATTGCTATTTGCTTTTGCTGAAAAACTTACTGAAAAATTTTTATATCTTAAAAAATTCCTCATATCCTTGCATTTTTCTCTAAGAATACTTTCATTATAAACATATAGAGGACTTCCATACTCTTGAATAAGTTCATATGGATCTCTTTTCATATAGAAATTTATCTTTTCAGTTACATTAAAATATTTATTACACATAATTTTCTCCCCCATTAATTGTATTTTATAATCATTATAGAAATATATTGTCATTGTATACAGTGACAGTTATACTTATTTTAACAATGACAGATTATTAAAATTCTAAATTTAAATTGTACCATCAATAATTCCATATGCTTGAGGTGAAACAAATGTTAGAATTGCTTCCAAATTTTAATTCCGATTCAAAAATTCCTTTATACATACAAATCTATAATTATATCAAGAATGAAATTCTATCTGGCAATATCCCGCATAATAGTAAACTTCCATCAATTCGAAGTTTTGCTAAGGATTTAATGCTTAGCAAGAATACCATTGAGGCAGCCTATGAACAGTTGCTTGCTGAAGGATATGTAAAGTCTAAAAATCGATCAGGTTTGTATGTTACGAGGATAGAGAGTGGATTTAAAAATATAAACGAGAATTTACAGTCAAGTTCTATTTCTATGGAAAAACCAACTGATTGCAATATAAAAGTCAGATATGATTTTAGCAGTGGGCAAATTGATTTAACTACTTTTCCATATTCTCAATTTAGAAAAATAGTAGGGCGTTCAATTGATGAATTTTCTAGTGAACTTTTACTTTATGGAGATCATCAGGGAGATTATGGGCTAAGACATGAAATTGCTAAATACATTCATCACTCTAGAGGCGTTGTATGCTCTCCTGAACAAATCGTAATATCTTCTGGCACCCAGCAATCTTTAACTTTATTATGTCACATGCTTTTACATAATCACAAAAATGCTGCCTTCGAAGAACCAAGTTATTTAGGTGCCAAAGCTGTGTTTAAGCATTTTAATTTTGATATTTCTCCAATAAAGTTAGACATGGATGGCATAAATATTGAAGCATTGTATAAATGCTTAGCAAAAATAGTATATGTTACTCCATCGCACCAGTACCCTTACGGGATGGTCATGTCAATATCTAAAAGATTACGTCTGCTCAAGTGGGCTGATGAAAATAATGGAATTATAATAGAAGATGATTATGATGGTGAATTTAGATTCAAAGGGAAACCAATCCCTTCACTTCAAGGACTTGATAACTCAAATAGAGTTATATATTTAGGAAGCTTTTCTAAATCATTAATGCCTTCAATGAGAATAAGCTACTTAGTGCTTCCAAAATCGTTTTTAAATATTTATGAAAAGAATTATAAGATTTATGAGCAGCCTGTATCAAGATTACTACAAAAATCTCTTGAAATTTTCATTAAAGAAGGTTACTGGGAAAAACATTTAAGAAAAGCAAAAATATTATATAAGAAAAAACAGGAATTATTATTAAATTCCTTAGCAGAATATTTTAAGGAAAATATAACGATTATAGGTGCGGATTCCGGTCTCCATATATTGTTGCAAATTCATACAAAGATGGACGAACAGGAATTGATTGAAATAGCTTTAAAGGCTGGAATTAAAGTAGATTCCACATCTGTCAATTGGATGAATCCACAAGCTAACTCTTTTCCTGTTATTTTTATTGGTTTTGCGGGAATAAAAATAGAGGATATACCCTATGCAGTAAAAATTTTAAGTAACTGCTGGTTTAAAACATAGTAACAACCAACATAACGATATTCAACTTTAGATATAAACTCATGTAATAACTAACTAAAAGGACAGGTAATTTATGATTTCGGTAAGTTGCCACTTAAGTTTAAGTTAAAAGTTGTTTATCTAACTTATTTATATTTTAGCAAAAAGAAAGAGCCATAAGATTACTCTTATGGCCCAATAGCATACTATCTGTCGAAGTTTCTATTGTTTCTTTGTTGTTTTCTAGCTTTTCTACATTCTGGACATCTAACTGGATCGTTATCAAATCCTTTTTCTTTGTAGAATTCTTGTTCTCCAACTGTGAAAATAAATTCCTTTCCACAATCTTTACATACTAAAGTTCTATCTTCCATTATAAAAATCCTCCCTTTTTCCAAAGATTATAACCTGATACTTGACCCAATCTCTGAAACAGAGGCGAATGTACAGTATTGATTAAATCTTGAATTATCTTACACTCTTAGAATAGCACACTTTATATTATAATTCAATACAAATTATAATAATTAATTTATTAAATTTAAACCTTCTCAATTAATAATCTTTTATGTCTGTAATGATATCTATATTAATTAATCAAGTCCTCTTAAATTATACGCAGTATTATAGGGTTCCACAAAATTAATTATTCTCAAATATTAATCCTTCTTGTAATTTTCCAGCCTCCATTGAAACTATTCTATCAGCCACATTTTTAGCAAATTCCATATCATGTGTTATAATCATCATGCTCATACCTTTTGTACTCAAACTCTTTATTAAATTTGCAACTTCTCCAGTAAGACCAGGGTCCAAAGCTGAAGTCGGCTCATCGAAACACATAATTTTAGGTTCTAACACTAATGCTCTTCCTATAGCTACTCTCTGCTTTTGTCCTCCTGATAATTCAAAAGGATAATTATCCTTCTTTTCTAATAGGTTTAAAAAGCCAAGGGTTTCTTCTGCCTTCTTAATTGCATCTTCTTTTGTCCACCCTAATACTCTTTGAGGGGCTTCTATTAAATTTTCTAAGACCGTCATATGAGGAAATAAATTAAAACTTTGAAATACCAATCCTATATCTTTTCTTATTTCTTTAAGCTCTTTCTTATCTACATACTTTCCATCTTTACAAAGCATCTTCCCATTTATTTCTATATCGCCTTCATCACAGTATTCCAATGCGTTCACACATCTAAGCAATGTAGTTTTTCCACCACCTGAATTACCTACAACAACTAATATTTCTCCCTCTGCTATTTCAAGATTAACTCCTTTTAAAACTTCTGTACTTCCAAATTTCTTTTTCAATTTACTAATTTTAAGCATATTTTTTTCCTCCACATTACTTATAATAGTCATATTTCGTTTCAATTTTCTTTAGCAATTGACTAAAAATAGCTATTACTATTAAATAAACAACTCCAACTATTAAAAGTGGTGCTAGTGAAACATCTCTATTAGCAGCTGTTTTACCTATCTTCAATAATTCATCCATACCTACTACATATACTAAAGATGTATCTTTAACCAAAGTTGTTATTTCATTTGCAACAGGTGGAATAACTCTTTTAAATGCTTGAGGAAGTATAATTCTGAAAAATATATCTTTTTGACTAAGCCCCAAAACTTGAGCACCTTCAACTTGTCCATTATCTATAGACACTATTCCTGCTCTAAAAATCTCCCCAAAATAGGCTGCATAATTTAAAGTAAAAGCTAAAATTGCAGCTGGAAATCTCTCAAAATCAATTCCTACTAAAGGTAGTCCAAAAAAGATCACGATGATTTGTAATAATAGAGGAGTACCTCTCATTATAAGAATATATGCCCCGCTTATCTCCTTAAGTATTATGGATTTTGATATTCTCATTAATGCTACTACTATCCCAAGTGGAATAGATAGGAGCAAAGTGCACCCAAAAATCTCCAAAGTAATAATAAGTCCCTCTAATACCTGAGGCATTATCTCTAAAATATAACTCAAAGTTATTTCCTCCTCTTAATTGTTTCCATTTAGCTAATTACATAAAAATCTTTTTAAATTTAATAATATTATTTAAGAACTATATCTTGTCCGAACCACTTTTTAGATATATCTGCTGCAGTTCCATCAGCCTTAACCTCATCAAAAGCTTTATTAAATGCATCTAAAAATTTAGTATCACCTTTTTTGATTCCAACTCCATATTCTTCATCTCCAAAATTGTCAGTTAGAATTTTATATTTTTCCTCTCCTCTTGCCTTCATATAATATCTCGCCAAAATTTCATCTACAACTATTGCATCTAATCTCTTTGCTTCCAAATCCATTAATGCAGCGTTATTATCTTCAAAAGTAATAAGCTTTCCACCATCAAGACTTTTCTCTATATCACCGTCAGCTTCTACTGCATCAACTGCTGTAGATCCAGTTTGAGCTCCTACTTTCTTTCCTGCTAAATCACTTTTTGAATTTATATTAGAATCTGCTAAAGTTACTATAACTTGAGTATTCTTTAAATATGGCTTAGAAAAATCTACTTTTTCTTTTCTTTCATCTGTAATTGAATATCCATTCCATATTAAATCAATATTCCCATTATTAAGTTCAGTTTCTTTCATACTCCAATCAATTGGTTGAAACTTTACTGTTTTGTTTAATTTCTTAGCAACTGCATTTGCTAAATCAACATCAAAGCCAACTATTTTTCCACTTTCATCTTTAAAGCCCATTGGAACAAAAGTATCATCTAATCCTATTACTAGCTCGTCCTTATCTAATGCACTTTTACCCCCTGATGATTTATTACATCCAATTAAGCCTACTCCTAATGCAGCTATAACAGCAACTATAGTTAATTTTTTTATCAACTTATTAATTTTCATAAATTTTATCCTCCCTAAATGCTTTTTCTTATTTATCACTTTATCACACTAAAGCAAAACATTCAAGTCTTTTTTAATACATAAATATATTTTGTATAAAGATATAAAATTAATATTCTGAGTGCTTGTATACTTTTCTTCCTAAATATTATTCTCTATCACTATATAAAACATATTTATATACTTTATTTATCTTGTTGAAGAAAATCTATCTAATGCTCTTTGTAAATTATCCATGTGAGTCGAAAATTCATCAATAGTATCTGTAACTTTCGTCTTATCAATAGGATCTTTAACTGCGTCCGCTCTATCCTTAGCATCATCTACATGATTTTTAACTTCATCTAATTTATCTGATATATCATCAAACTTATCTTTGATATCTTCACTTTTCCCTTCAATGTCAGCACTATTTAAAGCATCAGTCAACTCATCTGCCTCTTCATTCAGCTCTTTCATAGTCCTTGTTGTATCACTATCAACGTCATCTATTTTATCAGAAATCTCTTTAGGTCTAGATTTTAATTTCTCCATTAAATCTTTCATTTTTTTTGAATCAAATACCTCATTTACTTTATCTGCTGTTGGTTTTTCATCAGTATTTTCATTTGTCTTAAGTATATAATCATCTTTAAGATTACATCCAATTAAGGAGAATGCTAAAAATACTCCTACAACTAAAGTCATCACAGATTTCTTTTTCATTCTTTCACCTCAACTAATTTTGTACTGTATAGTATATATTAATCTTTTCTCATTAGTTTTACAATAATTTAATCATATTATTGTAATGCAATAGCTTTCTATATCTTATTAATATCTTATAATTTTGATAGTAATCTCTTTTTGTACTTTATGCTTGCTGCCTCACTTATATCTCTTATAAGTTTATAATTCGATATTCCCCCATATGCCCCTATTAACGGAACTCCTTGAATCACTTTAGCTAAAATTATATTTTCAGATAAATTTCTTGAAGCATCCTTTATCATTTCATTAATATCTATATTGGCATCAAGATTATTATCAATGCTGTAGCCAATTCTATCAGCTTCATTAAAATATGCAATTCTTTTCTCTGTCTTATCAGCACTTGCGGAAATTATATTTAAAATGAATGCCTTTTCTTCCTTTGAATTATAATCAAAGCCATAGCTTAAACATATTTCATACACAGTTTTCAATAACATTCCTATAAAAACAGGTATATCTGGAAGTCCTATTCCGAACACTCCAAGTACAGTGCCCTCTACTGTTGTGATTCCTTTATTTATAAGAATACCCTTTTTCACCTTATTATCAATTCTACTTAAATTTTTATTATTTATTTTTTTAGACAAGATATATTCATTTGTATCTGCTTCATCTTTCAATCTTTCAGAATTATAGCTTTTTTCTATTATTATAGTCCCATTTTCAAATACATAATAAAATCCTTTTTCAAAGGCTTTTTGAAATGTATCAATCATTTTCTGTGGAATCTTTTCTTCTAACTTTTCTTTTATTGGAGATATTTTATTTTTTATATATTCATTTTCTTTTTTATTTAAAAATTTCTCTTCTCTTTTTAATAATTTTTTCTTTTGATTTCTTAAAATCCGTTCTTTTTTTATATCACTATAATTCATTTACTTCCTCCACTAAATAATTTGTTTTGTGCATATTATATAGTATATTATCTTCATCCAATTTGTTTTTCAAACACTTCCTTAACAAAAACTATTAATAATTTCCATTTGTATTTTTAATATCAAGTATAAATCTTCTTAAATGTTCCATAAAAGTTATAACATAATTACTTCTTCTTAAATTTTTATTTATAAGTGCATAAATTGTACGACTACATTTCGGTTCACTAATCGGAAGCATGATCGCATTTCTTGAGCTCCTCCGTCCCCATGAATACTCAGGCCAAAATGCAATACCTAGATTTGAATCTACCAAGTTTCTTATAGATTCCTGATTATCACTTTCAAATATAATCTTAGGTTTAAATCCTATTTGACTGCAATAATCATCACAGATAATTCTGAAAGGTCTTCTACCCGAAAAACTTATAAATCCCTCTTTTTCTACCTCATTTAAAGTAATAGATTTAAATGAAGCATATTTGCTTATACTTGGAACTGCCAATAATATCTTCTCCTCAAGTAATGGAATACTATCTTTAGGAACCATATCAGATGCAGCACAGGAAATACACACATCAAACTCAGTCTCATTAGCATCCTGGGACAATCTGAAATTCACTTCCGGATATAATTTTTTAAAGGAGATTATTGATTGAGTAACAAGTAAAGATGCTGATAATATGTTTAGTTGTATGGTTCTGGATTCTTGATTATTTACTTCTTTCAAACGTTCTGGAAGTGAATCTAGAACATTTATAATTGGAATCAACTCAGCTTGCAATAATTTTCCTGATGCATTTAGGCATATACTCCTATTCCTTCTTTCAAAAAGAGTAACTCCTAATTCTTCTTCCAAATGTTTTATTGACTGAGATAAAGCTGGCTGTGCAATATGTAAAGAATGCGCCGCCTTTGTCATATGTTCATATTCAGCTACAATAAGAAAGTATTTTAATTGAAGAATATCCATAATTCCCTCCATAAAGTATATATCAAAATTTTATCAATTAATTATTAATAAGTTATTACTTATCAATTTGATAAATATTATATATTTTTATTTATTAAAGAACAACGTTATAATAGTATTATTCAAAAGAAAAATATTAAATAAAAAAGTTAGGTGGATTATATTGGCAGATACTAAAAATTATTCAGAAACACTAGGCTTTGGAATGTTGCTGGCTTCCACAGGTGGTTTTATGGACATGTATTCTTATAGTGTTCATGGACATGTTTTTGCTACAGGTCAAACAGGCAATTTTGTACTTGTCGCTTTCAATTTGGCAGATAGAAATTATATAGAAGCATTTCATGCTCTTGTACCTATTATATCTTTTTGGATAGGTATTTTTATATCATGGTATATGTTTTATTCTATTTTTAAAGAAAAATCTTTATTCTGGCAACGTGGAATCATTACAGTCTCAATGGTTGTATTATTTATTGCTGGATTAATAACATCCACATATTCAGACATATTTGCTAACACTCTTGTATCCTTTGCCGCCTCATTGCAATATTGTGCCTTTCGAAAGCTTGGCTCAGGAGATAATTATGCTAGTATATTCTGCACTGGAAATATGCGTTCATGCGCTGACAATTATTTTAAAGGTATAGTAAAAAAAGATAAGGCGTGTCTAAAAAAAGCTTTAAGGTATAGCTGCATTTTAATTTCTTTTTTCATAGGGGCAGTCATTAGTGCTTTAGAAGCAGGTGTCTTTCACGAAAAATCTATATGGACTGTTGAGATAATTCTTATCGCTGGATTCATTATCTCATTTTTGTATAATTCAAATATACAAAAAAGAATTGCTTTAGTTAGCATTATTAAAACACAATTTGATAATATAATGTACAAGTTAAAGACACAAAATGAAATAAAATGATCTGGAGTAAAAATCAAAAAGTCCGAGAAACAAAATCTTGCATTTAGTTTCTCGGACTTTCTTCTTGAATCTTCATCTTTAACTCATGATTCGTAACTGATAATTATGTGGATAAGCTAAAAATACAAGAGATAAACTAAGTTTTTATATAAATTTCAATGATAAATTGCTATTACATCTAAATATATAGCTAGAGACTTATAATTTAAATTAGCAATATGATAATAAAATTTATATAATTTGTTTTTATGATCACTATTTATTTCCTTTAAGCATTTCTCCAATAGCCGCTATACTTCCAAGAGATGACAATGTCTCATTTGGTAATATAAGCTTATTAGCTGGGTTATTAGCCATTTCTTTAAGAGCTTCAACCTGCTTTAAGGCTATAACTGTCTCATTAGTTCCAGAATCTATAATAGCTTGATTTACTTTTCTTATAGCCTCTGCTTCTGCAGCTGCTATCTCTTCTATAGCTTTTGCCTTACCTTCTGCTTCTAATAATTGTGATTCTTTTAACCCTTCGGCTCTTCTTATATTAGCTTGTTTTTCAGCTTCTGCTGATAATATTTTTGCCTGCTTTTCTCCTTCTGCCTTTTCTATTTGAGACTGCCTTAAACCTTCTGCTTGAAGAATCATAGCTCTCTTATCTCTTTCAGCTCTCATTTGTTTTTCCATTGCTTCTTGAATTTCAGCTGGTGGAACTATATTTTTAATTTCTACTGAAAGAATCTTTATTCCATATGCATCTGTAACTTCATCAATAATACTTAAAAGATCTTGATTTATTGAATCTCTTCCTGATAAAATCTCATCCAATGTCATATTACCTAATATATTTCTCATATTAGTTGTAGCTGAATAAACTATACCTGATTGGAAACTTTCTATATTATATACTGCATCTCTTGCATTTAGCACCTTATAAAATATAACATTATCTACTAATATCTTAACATTATCCTTAGTGATAACTGATTGAGGCTCTACATCTAAAATCTGCTGCTTAGTAGAAACTCTTCTTCTAACAAAATCTACAAATGGCATTATAAAATGCAATCCTGGTTCTAACACTTTATGAAATTGTCCAAATCTTTCTACTACATATAAATAACCTGTATTTACAACTTTAATTGATGATAATACCACTATAAATATTAATAATAATATAACCCCTAAAACTATAATTGTTACCATAACATTAATCCTCCTGAACCTTTTTAATTTTTAATTTAATTCCTTCAATTCCTGTAATAATAAATTTATCTCCTTGATTGATTGTATCTCCTTCATTAATTACAGTCCAATATTCTCCACTAACCTTTACTTGTGCTTTATTACTAATCTCTTGGTCACTTTTCATAACCTTACCTATATATGTTTCTTCCATACGCGGTATGCTTTTGTGCTCTGCCTTAAATTTTTTCTTAAGTATTGGATATCCTGCTAAAAATGCTATTATATTCAGTATAGCAAACACTATAACCTGAATTCCCAATGTTATTCCCAGTACTTCACATATTATAGCTGCAATAGCTCCTATTGATAATAGCATAAAGCAAAAATTACTGGTTAAAATATCTATTGCAAATGCGCAAATAATAACAATTAACCAAAAAATCACTATTCCACTCATTTTCTTCCCCCTATCTCAATAATAACGTATTAGATATTATCTAATATATATCTTCTAGTTCTAATCTAAAATTATTACATGTAATAATTTTATTATATACCTATTTTTTGAAAAACACAAGTTTTTTATTATCCTTAAATAAGTTTTTAAATACTGCTTATTTCTTTTGATTTTACTTCTATATTATTATATAATTACTATCATGTATTATCATTAAGACATACGAAAGAAAATAATAGTTCAAATCAAGTTATGTATTTTATTTCATATACCTTAATATAAGCAATTAAAGTCAATTTTTATAAGGAGTGATTAGATGGATTTTATTAAAGTTGCTGCAGCCTGCCCTAAAACCAGAGTTGGTGATGTTGACTATAATATTGAAAATATATTATCATGCATAGATGATGCAAAGAAAAGTGGAAATAAATTCATAGTATTTCCTGAACTCTGCATTACCTCTTATACTTGTGGAGATTTATTTTTACAAGAATATTTAATTACTAAAGCTTTAAATGGTATTAAAGAGATTTTAGAAAATACTAAAAACAATGATATTTTAATAGCTGTTGGTGCTCCACTACTTTATGGCAGTGCCCTATATAATTGTGCATTTCTATTGTTTAAAGGAAAAATCTTAGGAATAGTCCCAAAATCATATCTTCCAAATTACAGTGAATTCTATGAAAAGAGATGGTTTACTGAAGGACTTTCAGTAGAGGATGAAATAGTTGATCTACCTTACCAAAAGGATATTCCATTTGGTACAAATTTAATTTTCTCATCTAGCATTGCAAACTTCGGAATTGAAATTTGTGAAGATTTATGGGTAGCGATACCACCTAGTTCTTATCTTGCTCTTATGGGCGCTCATATAATCGGAAATCTTTCAGCTTCAAATGAACTTGTAAGTAAAATGGATTATAGAAAAAGCCTAATTTCAAATCAAAGTGCTAGGACAATGTGCAGTTACATATATTCTTCAGCTGGAATTCACGAATCTACTACAGATGTATTATTCAGCGGACATTTATTAATAAGCGAAAATGGTTCTTTATTAAAAGAAAATAATAGATTTCAAAGAGAAAATGAAGTAATCTCTTCTATCGTTGATGTATTTAAATTAAAAGCTGAACGAATGAAAAATCTTAGTTTTAGGGATTCATCTAGATTCATAAATAAAAAACCTAACATCATTAAATTTGAATTTGATGATACATCTATACAAACTTTTGATAGGTTCATAGATAAACATCCTTTTGTACCTTCTTATGAAAAAGAAAGAGAAATAAGATGCAAAGAAATATTCAATATCCAGGCTGCTGGATTAGCTAAAAGATTGGAACATACAAGATCACAAAAAGCAGTTATTGGAATATCTGGAGGCTTAGATTCTACACTTGCACTACTTGTAATAGTTAAAACCTTTGAACTTTTAAATTTAGATAAAAAGAATATTGTAACTATTACTATGCCTGGTTTCGGTACAACTGATAGAACTTATAATAATGCTGTTAATCTATGCAGAGAATTAGGTACAGAACTTAGAGAAATAAATATTGTTAAAGCATCTCTTCAACATTTTGAAGATATTGGTCATGATAAAAATATACACGATGTAACCTATGAAAATGTTCAAGCAAGGGAAAGAACACAAATTTTAATGGACCTTGCAAATAAAGAAGGCGGCCTTTTGATTGGAACTGGTGATTTATCAGAGCTTGCTCTTGGCTGGTGCACTTATAATGGTGATCATATGTCAATGTATTCTGTAAATCCATCTATTCCTAAAACACTAGTTAGATACCTGGTACAATATGCTGCTCAAAATGAATCTACTGATATTGTCTGCGATATACTTATGGATATTTTAGATACACCAGTTAGTCCTGAATTATTGCCTAAAGACAAAAACGGTGAGATTGCTCAAAAGACAGAAGATATTGTGGGCCCTTATGAGCTCCATGATTTCTTCCTATATCATTTCATAAAGCATGGTTCTACAAAAGAAAGAATATTTTTCTTAGCTAAAAATGCATTTAAAGATAATTATTCTGAGCAGGAAATACAAAAGTGGCTGGATAAATTTATGTTTAGATTCTTTACTCAACAATTTAAAAGAAGCGCTCTCCCTGATGGTCCAAAAGTCGGCAGCATTTCTTTAAGCCCAAGAGGTGATTGGCGAATGCCTTCTGATGCTGTTCCTTGGAAATAAATGAGCTGATAATGAATAATTAAGAATTATATTCTGAGTTATTCATTATTTTTCAAAAAAAATTATAATTTATTACTAAAATTCCACTTTTTAAACTCAATTGTGGAATTTTTTTTAAAGTAGTGCTAAAATAGATGTTATTAATAAGGCATATTTACAAAAACAATAGGTCAGTATTTTACTATATTTGATTCACTATTTTCTATACATATGCCTATACAATGGCAATAAGCCTTAAAGATGTGGAGGAATTATAAAATGGGGAAAAAATTAGATATAGATTGGAGCAAATTAGGATTTGATTATATAAAAACAGATCTTCGTTATGTTTCAGTCTGGAAAGATGGAAAATGGGATGAAGGAAAACTTACTGAAGATAATATGCTTCGTATGAGTGAAGCTTCTACCGTTCTACATTATGGTCAAAGTAGTTTTGAAGGTTTAAAAGCGTACAGAACAAAAGAAGGAAAAGTTCAATTATTCAGACCTGACAGAAATGCTGCTCGTATGAATGATAGCTGCGATAAACTTTTAATGCCACATGTACCTGAAGAAAAATTTATTGATGCTGTTATGCAGGTTGTAAAAGCTAATATAGATTATGTTCCACCATATGGTACTGGAGCAACTTTATATATTAGACCTATTATTATGGGTGTTGGTCATAATATCGGAGTTAAACCTGCACCAGAATATATATTTACAGTATTCTGTATGCCAGTTGGACCGTATTTCTCTGGCGGATTAAAGCCATGTAACTTCGTTGTTCAAGATGAATATGACAGAGCTGCACCTCATGGAACTGGTAAACAAAAAGTTGGCGGTAATTACGCTGCATCGTTACAAGCACATGCAAAAGCTGCAGCTGCTGGATATGCAGATTGTATTTATCTAGATCCTGCTACTCATACAAAAATTGATGAAGTTGGAGCTGCAAACTTTATTGGAATAACTAAAAATAATGAATTTATTACACCAAAGTCTTCTTCAATACTACCAAGTATAACTAAATATTCGCTTCTTTATATAGCTGAACATTATTTAAAAATGCCTGTATATGAAAGAGATGTTTTAGTTGATAACTTAGATGAATTTAAAGAAGCCGGTGCTTGCGGTACTGCCGCTGTAATAACACCAATTGGCGCTATTGATTATAAAGGTGAAAGACACGTATTCCATAGTGAAACTGAAGTAGGTCCTACAATTAAGAAATTATATGATATACTTTACGGAATTCAACTTGGTGATGTTGAAGCACCAGAAGGCTGGATATACGAAGTAAAATAATCATATGCTAAATATATAAAATTATTTTAATACTCAAAAATAGAGTGAAGTTTATTTAATTAATGCTTCACTCTATTTTTTAATGTACGATAATAGAATTAAATACCATATTAATTTATATACTAAAGGGGGAGTTTATATGTCAGATGATAAGCTAAGTTCTAGCAGCAATTACACCATAAGCAGTGTAACCAATGTTGATATAAATACTAAAATAGTAAAAAGACCTTATGCAGCTACCCCATTCTCTTCTAGTAAAAAACAAAATAGATCGAATTCCTTTAAAGATACATTAAACTCTGTTGTTTCTCATAACAGCTCTGATGATAATTCTGAAGATTTTTCCAAATTACTTAATAATGAGCTAAATGATTCTGTAAGATTACAAAGCCAAGAGAATTCCAGAGTTGTAAAATCAAATTTTCAGAATAACACAGATACTACAGCCAATTCACCTCAAGCTGATGACGAACATGAATTACAGCCTAAGACTATTGATAGTTCTGCCATTTATAAAAAAATTCAATTGCTTAATTCTTTGAAAAAATAATTGACTTATTAAAATAAGGTTGTCCGAAAATTATTTATATTTTGGACAACCTATTTTATATCAATATTAAATTTATACTGCTGCCAGCTTATGTAATTTGCTATACTCTCCTTGTTTCTCCATTAACTCTTCATGAGTTCCTTTTTCTACTATTCCTGTATTTCCAAGAACTATTATTTCATCGGCATTTTTAATAGTAGATAATCTATGTGCTACTACTATAGTTGTTCTTCCTGCGCATAATTTTTCTAATGATTCTTGAATTATACGTTCAGTCGCATTATCTAAAGCTGATGTTGCCTCATCTAAGATTAATATTGGAGGATTCTTTAGGAATACTCTAGCAATTGAAATACGCTGCTTTTGGCCACCTGATAATTTTACTCCTCTTTCCCCAATATATGTGTCATAACCTTCTGGTAAATCCTCTATAAACTCATGAATATTAGCCATTTTAGCTGCTCTTATCACTTCTTCTTCAGTTGCATCGGTTTTTCCAAATAATATATTATCTCTTATTGTCCCTGTAAATAAGAATACTTCTTGCTGAACTATTCCAATGCTCTCTCTAAGCGAATCTAATTTAATATCATAAATACTCTTATTATCTATTAAAATATCTCCTTTTTCCACTTCATAAAATCTTGGAATGAGATTGCAAAAGGTTGTTTTTCCTCCACCTGATGCTCCAACTAAAGCTAACATTTGACCTTTTTTTATTTTTATAGATATATCATCTAATACTTTTTTCCCTTCATAGCTGAATACCACATTTTTAAATTCAATTTCTCCATTTACATTCTTTAATTGAACTGCATCTTTTTTGTCTTTTTCTTGCTTGGCATTCATAATTTCCATATATCTTTGAAAACCTGTTATTCCGTTTTGGAACTGTTCCATAAAATCAATAAGCTTTTTTATAGGAGTAATAAATGAGTTTATAAATAACATATAAGCCATATAATCTCCAATGCTTATTAATCCGATAAATGTAAATATCCCTCCACCTATTAGTCCAATATAATTTAAAAAATCCATTCCAAATCCAGCGCCTGAAGAATATTCAGCCATTACTTTATATGACTTTTCTCTTGCTTTAATAAATTTTGAGTTACCTTTTTCAAATTTCTCCTCTTCAGCTTTGTGACTTACAAATGCCTTTGATATTTTTATTCCTGAAATACTGTTTTCTAAATTAGCATTTACTGCTCCAGTTTTTACTTTTGTATCAAAAAATGCTTTATTCATTTTATTTCTTTCATATAAAGTAAACCAAACTATCACAGGTACAAATACAAAAATTAATACTGTAAGTGATATATTTATAGTACATAATATTACAAATGATCCTATAAGCATGACAATAGAAATGAATAAATCTTCTGGACCATGATGCGCAAGCTCTGAAATATCCATTAAGTCGTTAATAATTCTCGACATTATATCCCCAGTCTTGTTATTATCAAAAAAACTATTAGGTAATCTTTGCAGATGTGTAAATATGTTTTTTCTCATATCTCCCTGCATTCTCACTCCAACAACGTGGCCCCAATACTGCATAAAGTAACCACATGCTGCTTTTATAAGAAAAATAACTATCAATGTAATACCAAAAATAATAATAATCCTAAAATCTCTACTAGGAATCGAATTATTGACAAGGTCTCTTGTCATCATGGGATAGACTAAATCACACAGTGCTGCTATAAATGCAACAATTAAATCCATTATAAATAGTTTTTTGTATGGTTTATAAAACGAAATAAATTTTCTAATCATTTCAACATTCCTTTCTTCTCTTAAAGCTGCTCCATTTTTATATCTTGTACAATAAATCATTATTATGTGAATAAAATCCTAATAGCTTGTATATAATTTAGTATAATACATAATTTTCCAAATGTTAGGTGGTGAATTAATATGGTAAGAAAGCTTTTTAATGTTATTAACTTTACTTTAGCTTTGCTACTGCCTCTATTTTCATTAAATATAATATTAAGCAAATATGATCCAGATGATTTCTTTCCTTTTATTTTTATCTGTTTGGGACTTTGTGATACATTACTCGGAATAAACTTACTAAATTCAAACAAAAAAGTCTTAAGTTTTTCCAGCTTTATACTTGCAGGCTTTTTATTTATTTTAGTTGGAAGTAAAGTTTGTATTTACAATTAGTTGAAGATCTACATTATTTCTAAGATTTTATCCTTACATTTATCTAAATTTTCATTAAATACTCCTGCTATTTCAGCAGGTTTATTTTTTAAAACAAATACATTTCCCCGGAAATATATAGCTTCATCTAAATCATGGGTTACTAATATTACCATTCTTTTCTCTTTTTCTAACAAATTTTTAAATTCATCAATTATAGTATATTTTAATTTGTAATCCAATGATTTAAATGGCTCATCCATTAAAATTACTTTCGATGGTTTTCCAAAGGCTCTTGCTATATTAACCCTTTGTCTCATTCCACCGCTTAATGCATTTGGATACTTATTCTTAATATCATAGATACCTACTAATTTTAATACCTCGTCAACTTTTTCATTTATAGTTGTTTTGTCAAAATAACCTTTTAAGGCAATTTCTAAATTTTCCTTAACTGTAATCCATTCTATCAGTCTATCTTCCTGAAATACATAGCTTATATCCTTTAATGATATTCCGCTTATTTCTCCACTTTGCACTTCTGTAAGTTTAGCTATAATATTTAATAAAGTGCTCTTTCCACAACCTGACCTTCCGATGATACAATTTATTTTATAATCCTGAAATTCTATATTAAAATTTTTAAAAATCTCTTCTTTCCCATAAGATTTGCTTAAATTTCTAATCCTTATATTCATTTATCCCACCCATATACCCTTTTTTTCAATAGCTTATTTATTACTTCTAAAACCAAAGATATAATAACTATAATAACAATCCACGCAAAAATTCCAGGTACATTAAAATTCACTTTTTCTATTTGTATCTGAGAGCCTATTCCAAATTTCGGCTGGCCATATACTTCTCCTGCAATAACTACTTTAAAGGTAAGTGCAAAGGTTGATACAAAAATGCTCATAAAATAAAATTTCATAACCGGAAAATATATTTTTCTAATTTTATCAATTAAACTGATTTCATATACTTTAGTCATATCAATTATTTTTTTATCTATCTGCATGATATTATTTCTTATTCCTTCATACAGTATTGGTAAAATAACAGCAAATCCAACTACAAATGGTGTTTTCTCTTTATCAAACCATACTAGCGAAAGAACAACCAGCACCATAGTTGGTATTGTTTTTCCAAAGGAATTTATAGGTTCCAGCAAATACTTAAAAAAGGGATACGCTACACCTAGTATCCCTAAAATCATTGAGATAATCAAAGCTACCCCATAACTTAATAAGGTTCTATAAAAACTTTCTAAAACAATTTTGCCAAAGTTTTTATTATTAAGAATTTCTACAATAGCTTTAAATACTTGTTCTAACCTTGGTATATATATATCATTATTTACTGCTACGGCAATTAACTGCCATACTCCTATGAAGAATATGCATGATAAAAAAGTATATGCTTTACTTTCCCATGAATATTTCATCATCTGGCACTTTTCCTCCTATTGTTTTTGGATCAAATGCATTTAACTTTTCAAAATATGTTTTATAATCTTTGATGCTGTCTTTAATATCAACGTATTTCAAATTTGCCCTATCAACAGCTTTTATTACTGTTGGCTTTTGAGCTGATACTCCGATTTCTTCACAATAATCTCCTAGAGCTTCCTTATTACTATTTGCCCATTTTTCTGATTCTTCAACTTGATTTAAAAGATTATTTACAAATTCTTTGTCCTCATCATATAATTCCTTTTTAACTATTATTGTTGATTGTGGATATCCATATTCAGAGTTATTTATCTTTTTCCACTCTTCATTTAAGTCCAGCATTATATTAAACTTATCATTTTTGCTTTGCACAGTAGATAATGCTGGCTCTGGTATCACTGCATATTGTGTTTTTCCAGACAAAATTATTGGAGCTAATTCATTTACTGAATTTACATAACTAAAATTAACATCTTTATCTGCATCAATTCCTTTGTCCTTAAGAACAGTTCTTGCAATTATATCAGGAGTTAATCCCTTTCCTATGTTATAAATTTCTTTCCCTTTTAAATCATTTATATTTTGATTCTCATTTGTAGTACCTATATATAACGACCCAAAACCTATTGTTCCAGCTATCTTATATTCTTGATTTTTATTATATACAGTAGCTGCCACATTAGACGGAACTATTGCTACATCTGGCTCATTCTTCATAACACTTGTAACCAAACTATCAGAATTTTGTTCTATTGTATAGTTTATATTATATCCAGCTTTAACTTCCGGTTTTTCTTTTACAAGCTTAGCTACTGCCATAGCTGTAAGTCCATCTGGCGTTACGAAATTAACATCCTTAGTTTCTACCACCTTTTTTGTTGATTCTCCTTGAGTAGAATTACTATTTCCACATCCAACAAGTGTTGCTACTGATAGTATTCCCACTAGAAATAACGATAATTTCTTTTTCATTTTTAAGAGTCCCCTTTCCAAAAAAATATTAATTAAATTAATAATAACTAACAAGTAGTTATATAAATTTCAATTATAAATTGCTATTACATTTAAATAAATAACTAAAGACTTATAATCTGAATTAGCAATATGATAATAAAATTCATATAAATTACTTTATTAAAATAAGGCACATGAAAGAAAATAATAGACCAAAGATGCGACGCATATTTTGCGTCAGGCAAGGAAGTAAATTCTGCTCATAGTGGGTCTATTAGTAAAATTTGCTGACACAGTATGACACAAAATAGGCAAGCATACTGGTCTGTTATTTTTTTGATTGTGCCTAATACTATTAATTAATATTCACTATCAATTATAATATCACAATAGAATAAAAATACCAAATTCACCTTATAGTAATATATTATTATAATGAAATTTATGACTTATTCTCTATAATTAGAATTTTACAAAATTTATGTTATAATTAAAATTATTTATGTAGGAGAATTATTTATTATGACGAAAAAAAGGTTTGTAATATTTTTAATTACTATTTTATCAATATGTATTTTAGGATATTATTTATATCCTAAGAATGAAGATATAGGTAAACTTTTATTTAGTAACTATCAGAAAGAGAATATTGAGAAAATTGAGATTAGAAGTACATCTTCTAGACAAGATAGATCAATTAAAGATAAGGACAAAATCAATGAAATTTTATATAATATTTCTAACATAAAATTAGTTCGGTATTATGGTAGTACTGTAAATAGAACAAAAGGTTCTATTCATATTTACATTTATGATGAAAGCAAGGTTACTACTGAGATTATTATACAAGGTAAAGAGTACATTAATATTATTAATAACTATGACAACTTCAATAAAGAATACAAAATTATTGATAATAGTTTAGATTTAGATTATATAAATAGGTTAATTTCGTAATAAATCTAAATCTAGACTACTTCCCATCCTTTACCTTTAACATGGCATTTTACATAAAAACTTTTCCTGATATAGAAATATCTCTTTTCTCTTAAATCCTTATACCCGCCATTTTGGAATTGACTCCTTACCAGAAACTATTTATCAAAATCTTCTATTTTAGATTTGCATTTTCTAGTGGTATGTTTGACACATCCAATAAATTACTTTATATAAAATATGTACGAACCTTTTACTTTATACTACCTATATATATCTACAATCATTCCTTGAATCTCATCTATCGTTGATGCAATATTTATATTTTCCTTTTCATCAGAAAGAAGAGTATTAGTTAATTCTTCTAACTTTTCATCAACAGTGTCAACAGTTATAAAATATTGAGTCTGCCAAAAACTTATATCTTTTTTTGTTTCATACATAAATTTTAGTATAGATTCTAAATATTCTTTTATCATTTTCTTATACATAATAACATCTACATAGGTCTTAGTTACAACGAGCTTATTTCCTCTTTTTTTGATATCACCTATCATCTTGTTAAGCTGCTCTTCTGACTGCCTATGTCTTTCTTGATTAAAACTTCTTGAGAAGTCTTTCTTTTCCGAAACAACCTTTCTTTCAGAAGTTACAGCTCCTCTTCTTACCCTACCAATCTCCATACATATTCAATCCCTTCTTAATTTGATGTATATTAACATTTATACAAGAAATGTAACGTATAGAAACATTCTAAGCAATTATCTTATACATTTATATAATTATACCAAAACACCGTTTTTTTCTCTACCCAATATTTAATCATAATATTGAACTATTTAATGTATACTTTTTTATGAATATTACCAAAGTTTTTTTATCTTTCCAAATACTGTTGAAAGAAATAACTATATATACTAAAATTTATCTTATAAATGGGATTTTAGGAGGTAATAAATATGATAGTAAAATGTATCGATAATAACCTTTGTTCAACTTTAACTCTAAACAAAGAATATGTAATTATTGAAGAAGCACCAGAATATTATGTAATTATTGATGACAAAAATGATGAGACAACTTGTAGAAAAACAAGATTTGAGGTTGTGCAAGATGGTGGTTTAACTAAAAAAGCTAAAGCTACTATTACAGAATTAACTTATCAATTAGAGAATGATTTTAAGGATATTAAACAATTTACAATACGAAAAAATTCCAAAGGTGAAATCAAAGAAATTTCTATAAAATTCAACTACAACAATTAGAAGTGTAGCTATAAATAAACAATTTTAAACTTACGCTTATGCTATGATTAAATTAAATAAATAACAAGTCCATCTACCAGCCTATTTTCCATCATGCTATGTCAGCAAAATTCCATAATAGCCCACTATGATGGCACTTTGCTTCCTTGTCTGATGAAAAATATTCATGGCAGTCTTGGACTTGTTATCTATTTTCATGTGCCTAAATTAACAAATTTACATTATACTCTTCAAGCCAAATATTTACCTGAACTAAATATGCTAGTAATTGTGGCCCTGTCATTAGTTGGCCATACCATGGAACCTTATAAGAATCCCCTCTAGTTTCAATTATTTCTCTAACTACCTTTTCATCAATAATATCATGGATTGGTGAAGATTTTTTATCTAAAATATCTGCTATCATTTTACATACTATATCTGTATAAACTGGATTATGAGTCTTCGGATATGGACTCTTTTTTCTATATACGATTTCTTCAGGAAGTATTCCTTCAAGTGCAGCTCTGAGTAAGCCTTTTTCTCTACCTTTATATAATTTTATCTCTGCTGGCAAATTAAAAGCATATTCAACTAATCTTATATCTGCAAATGGAACTCTTACCTCTAAACTATTTCTCATGCTGACTCTATCTTTTCTATTAAGAAGATTTACCATAAACCATTTTAAATTTAAATAAGATATTTCTTTCATTCTATAATCTCTTTTACTCTCATTATCAAGATGAGGCACTTTACTTAATGATTTTTCATATTGAGTTCTAACCAATTCTTCTAATTTCATTCCCTTTAAATCTTTATTTACTATAGCCTTTCTATCATTAACAAACCTTGCCCATGGGAAAGTATCTAAATAAAACATTTCATCTCTAGTAAACCATGGATATCCGCCAAAGATTTCATCAGCACACTCACCCGAAAGGCCGACTACAAAATCCTTGCGTATCTCTTTGCAAAATAGCAATAAAGAGGAATCTACATCTGCCATTCCAGGTAAGTCCCTTGATATCACTGCTTCTTTTAATGCTAGTGCCAAATCTAAATGGTTTAAAACTACTTTTCTATGATCACTCCCAATAAACTTAGCCATCATCTCTGCATAAACTTCATCTGAAGTAGGTTGAAATAATGATGACTTAAAATATTTATCATTATCTTCATAATCTATCGAGTAAGTTGCTAATTTTTTGCCTTGCCTCTTAAATTCTTTTCCTGCAATTGCTGAAATAGCAGATGAATCCAAGCCTCCAGATAAAAATGTACAAAGCGGTACATCTCCTACTAATTGTCTATTTATAGCATCTATTAATAATTCTCTTGTATGCTCTATAGCCTCTTCTGCTGTTTCTGTGCATTCCTCTGCTTTAACGCTCCAGTATTCCCATTTTTTTACACTATTATCACCTGAAATCAAAAGACAATTTGCAGGTGCCACTTCTTTAATATTCTTATATACTCCGCTTCCCGGAATAGTTGCTGGTCCAAGTCCAAATATTTCAGTTAACCCCTCTATATCAACTTCTCTTTTTATTCTTGGATCTGCTAAAATAGTCTTTATTTCCGACCCAAAAACAAGAGTATTATTATTTATAGTATAAAATAGAGGCTTAACACCCATTTGATCTCTAGCTAAAAATACTTCTTTTCTATCCTCATCAAATATACCAAAGGCAAAAATACCAATCAATTTATTAATACATTCTTTTCCCCAGCAGATGTATGATGTAAGTAACACTTCAGTATCAGAATAAGAATCAAAAGCAAATCCCTCTTTTTTTAATTCTTTTCTTAAATCCTCTGTATTATATAGCTCACCATTATAAACTAATGTATATTTCTTCCCTTGAAATGTTTTAGTCATTGGCTGTATTCCACCCTCTGGATCAACTACAATCAATCTTCTATGTCCTAATAAAACATTAGGAGAAATATAATAACCTTTAGCGTCTGGTCCTCTTTTCTCCAAGGTTTTTATCATTTTTTCCAAAATACCTTTATCTTGTACTATATTTTCTTTGAAATTTACAAGTCCAGCAATACCACACATTTATTTCACCTTCTAATTAGTATCTAGACATATTCAAATAATAACAAGCCCACGTGGATTAGTGAATTATCATATGTCCTATATTATTAAAATATGACTTAATTTATATGTTGTGCCAAACTATCTCTTATTTTAATAACTTTCATGTGCCTTATTTCCTTTTATATTAAAGAAAATAATTGTGAATACTATTCGTTTTAATATGCCATACTACCTCTATAAGGCATATTGAAATAGCTTGAATAAATATTTTTTATATAGATTATTATTTTATTAAAGAGAGAAGGTTATATAATTTGAATGTCTCATCTAATTTCAACGAAACTATTCAATTAATTCATTCACATTTAGCAATAGATAAAAGTTTTGATATTGTTGAAAGAAAATTTGTAGTAGCCGGACGAAATTCCGTTTTGTATTTTTTAAATGGATTTATAAAAGATAATATAATGGAAGATATATTAAAGTCCTTTTTCAAGATATCTCCCGAAACTATGAATTTATATAAAACATTTGATGATTTTATGAATAATGAAATTCACCATGTATCTGTCGAAAGTCAGAGTGATCTTGATAAGGTCATATTATCTCTATTAACAGGTCAAACAATACTATATGTTGATGGATATCCTGCATTTGCAATCCTAGATTTACGTACTTATCCAGGTGCAGATTCATCAAAACCAGAAAAAGAAAAAACCTTAAGAGGCGGAAGAGATGGTTTTATTGAAAAATTAGTATTTAATACTGCTTTTCTTCGAAGGAGAATACGTGATCCTAGATTAGTTTGCGAAATACATCAAATTGGTGACGTATCACAGACAGACGTCTGCCTTGCATATATAGATGGAGTGGCAGATACTAAAGCTCACGATCTAATAGTTGACAGTTTATCAAAGATAGATATAAAAGCCTTAACTCTTGGTGATCAAAGCTTAATTGATGTGATGTGCAGGAAAAACTGGCTTAATCCTTTACCAAAAGTAAGATATACTGAAAGACCTGATATAGCTGCTGCTCATATAGTTGAAGGAAAAATAGCAGTCATTGTAGATAATTCTCCAAATATCATGATTCTTCCAACTGGAGTTTTTGATTTCTTGCAGGATATAAATGATTATTATTTTCCTATATTTACAGGAAACTATTTGAGGATAGTCAGGAATTTAGTAATGCTTGCAACAATATTACTAACTCCAGTTTACTTACTTTTTGTAAATGGTAATGTCTTTGCTCCAGCTTTTTTTGATTTTTTAAAGCCGCAGGATTACTTTGCTATTCCAATACTATATCAATTTATTCTTTTAGAATTTGCTGTGGATGTATTAAAACTAGCAGGCTTAAACACGCCAAGTCCACTTGGAAGTGCAATGTCATTAATTGGAGGTTTAATCCTTGGTGAATATGCAATAAAAACAGGCTGGTTTATTCCTCAATCTATATTATATATGTCTATAGTTACTCTTGGAGACTTCACTCAGCCTAGTATAGAAATGAATTTTGCTTTAAAATTTGCAAGGATGATTCTATTAATACTTTGTGGTTTTTTTGGATTCTGGGGATTTATAGGTGGAATTATATTTATACTAATAGTCATGGCAAGTACCAAAACAATAGCAGGAGATAAATATTTCTACCCACTAATACCATTTAACTGGAAGAGCCTGAAAAACTTATTATTTAGAACAAGAATATCAAAAGATGTACAATAATATTAAAAAAATATACTTACTATATGTGAGTATATTTTTTATTAAGGATTAAAACAGTTAAGAGTTAAAGATTAAGAGTCATGAGTTGAGGATGAAATCCTTATAGGGATTTCTAAAAATTGTCATTTTTGAAAAGCTAGCAGCTTTTCTTCATTCAAGCTCTTAACTTATAATTTTTAACTCTTAACTAATTGAAAACTTTCTTAACAAAACCTGTCATCTGCAATACATAGGGTGTAAACTTCTTGTGACTTATAAAAGTCTTGTTCCTTCTTTATCTTGTGTTATTAATTTTTCTTTCATTAATCCGCCAAGCGTCATCTTAAAATAATTTTTACTTGTATTAAATTGATTCTTTATATCTTCAGGTGAAGACTTATCATTAAATGGCATAAATCCTCCATTTTCTCTTAAGAATTTAAGTATTGTTTCGCTTAACTCACTTCGCGCTTCTAATCTTTTCTTTCTAGTTGTTATTCCAATAGTTCCATCTTCATAGATTCTCTTAACTCTTGCCTTTATTTCCTGTCCTGGATATATATAATCAAAATGCTCATTAGTTAATATTAGTCCTCTATACTCACCATTTATAGCTACATTTAAAGTTCCATTTTCATTTGTTTCATATACTATTGCACTTACCTCATCTGAAATCTTATATTTTCCTTCTTCTGCAATATCTAAATATGGATGTATTCTTGTTGTTGCAGCTAATCTATCAGTTTTATCTACATACATGTAAAACAAATATTTTTTCCCGTCTTTAAGCTTAAAGTTCTGTTCTTTTAAAGGAACAAATAAATCTCTTTCAAGTCCAAAATTTACAAAAGCTCCAATATCATTTTGGCTTACAACTTCTAGGTAACCAATTTGCCCAACTGTCAATAATGGTTTTTTTAAAGTAGAAATCAACCTATCCTTTGAATCTCTATATATAAATACTTCTAATTTATCGCCTTCTTTTATTTCATGTCCTTTTGCTGCACTATTAGGAAGTAGTACTTCATCTCCAAACCTATCTTCAAGATAATATCCGAATTCTACTTTCTTACTTACTTTTAAAGTATCATATTGACCTACTGCTATCATTTCATTTCCTCCATTAATCTAAATGACTTTCGTCTGCATTATATTTGTTTTTATCTTTTAATCTAAAATTATATTTGTTTGTTATCTTTTTAACCTTAAAGAAAATATTTTATATTAATTTTCTTATTTAAGCAAATATACTTGTTTTGTTCTATTTATACTCTTTACTTGCTTTTAAATAAATTAGACATGCTTTTTTATTTTCTTCAATTTCTTCTTCCGTTAATTTTCTTACTACTTTTGCAGGATTTCCAAAAATTAACACTCCGTCTTCAAATTCTTTATTTTGAGTTACTAGGCTTCCCGCTCCTATAATTGTATTATTACCAATTTTAGCACCATTTAATATTATTGCTCCCATTCCAACCAGCACATTATTCTTAATATTACAGCCATGTATTATAGCGCCATGTCCTATAGTACATCCATCTCCAATGATTACATTATTCCCCTCATCAGCATGTATCACACAATTATCTTGAATATTTGTATTCTCACCAACTACTATAGGTGCCTCATCCCCTCTTAATACAGCTCCAAACCATATGCTTGCATTCTTTTTAATGGTTACATCTCCTATGACCACTGATGTTTCTGATATGTACAAGTTATTATCCAAATTTGGCTCTTTATTTTTATATCTCTTTATCATTGCTACCACTCCATTATATACATGAAAAAATAATGTATAATTATATTACACCGATCAATTATTTTTTATCGTACTATAAATCCTAAAGTTATTTTAACATTACATTGAGTTGTTGTCATTATTTTAACCTCTTACCTAATAATATATAATATAATAATTTTTAGAGGTTTTATTATTGGGTAAAAGAAAATCCCTTAACGATAAGCTTGACATTGATGAATTAAATTTTTACTATGGCATTCCTCATGCTCATTGTGGTTTTTCTACTGGACAAGGTACTCCTATTGAAGCTTTTGATTATGCAAGGCATAATGGACTTGATTTCTTAATCTTAACAGATCACAATAATTATCTAACTAAGAATATACGTTTAAAAGGAAATGAGTTAAGTAAATGGGATACAGCTAAATATTTAGCTGCACGTTATAATAAAAGACATGAAAATTTTTTAGCTGTAATAGGTTTTGAGAGTAAGACTAGCCCCTTTGGAGATATTAATATCGTAAACTCAAATAGATTTTTCACAGGAACTGTAAATAATCTGCAATTGTTGATTCTTTGGATGCTTAACAATCCTAATGCATTCATTTCAATTAACCATCCACATAAAACAATTGCATATTTAGAACATAATCCTATCTTAAACAAACTAATAACTTCAATAGAGGTCGGAAATGGTTCCTACCCAAACAAATACTTAAGATATGAAAAATATTATTATCATTTACTTGACAGCAATTGGAAGCTTGGTGCAATAAATGGCCAAGATAATCACAGGCTAAATTTTGGTGATGATGAAAACCTAACCTGTATAATCACAGAAGAGTTATCAACAGCTTCTCTAATTAATGCTTTTAGGAATCGTCACACGTATTCAACTGAATCGAAAACTTTAACTATGTACTTTACAATAAATAACAGCTTCATGGGTGATATAATTCCACTTGAAGATGAAACTCTTCAATTCACAATATTTGCAAGCGATACAGCTCATAAAATATTAGAAATTCATATCATCTCTGCTCAAGGAACAGTAATAAAAAAAGTATCTAATTTAAACCTAAATAAAGTAAAGTATCTATATAATCACGAGCCTCTTGGAACTGAACTTTGGTATGTAATTAAAATACTATTAGATAACAATAAAATTGCCATAAGTTCCCCTATCTTTAGAAACTAGAAGTCTTTATATCCTGTAACATAAGTTACGCCTATAATCTCTTCTACGTTCATAAAAATAACAAGTCAAAGATTTTTCATTTGACTTGTTATTTTAAATCAATATGTTTAATTTATTTGTTTTTCTTAACTCTATTAGGTTTAGCTTTTGGCTTAATTGTTATTTGTTTCCCCTTCTTCTTAGGTCCGCCAGTTTGTATTATATCCATGTACCATAAGAAAAATAAAACTGTTAAAATTGATAGTCCAGTTGAAACATATATATTGGTTGTTCCTATAAGTATTTGAATTATTAGAAATGCTGCTGCTATTGCTAAAGGAATCCACTTATTTATACGTACTTTGTTAAATATATATTTTCTGCACACTATATTAGCTCCCAATATAACAGCAAGCATTAATACAAATAAAATAACTGTAGTTAAAATATTCATCTATCCACATATCCTCCTATAAAAATGTCTATATGGTTAATAATAATTTATATGTAAACTATTATCAAGCACTCATTTTGCTCTATAATAATTATATTAGTATAGAGCCGTATTTAAATTCAATAAATTTTATTAAAATATCAATATTATATTTTTTTTTTTTACAATTTTATAGTTTTATCTTTAATTTCTCCTTCAAATTTGATAAAATAAAAAAAGTACATTATAAGAATATTATGAGGTGATATAATGAATTTAATCTCAAACAACCATTTAGATGAATTAGATTTACAGATACTAGACTTATTAATAAAAGATTGTAGAACTCCATATTTAGAAATTGCAAGAATATGCCATGTAAGTGGCGGTACTATACACGTAAGAATGAAAAAGATGGAAGACTTAGGTATAATAAAAGGTTCAAGGATAATTTTAAATCTTCCTAAGTTAGGTTATGATGTTTGTTGTTTTGTTGGAATATATGTTGATCAAACCTCTTCTTTCAATTCTGTCTTTGATCAAATGGCAACTATAAAAGAGGTCGTAGAATTACATCTAACTACTGGTGATTATTCTATGTTTGCTAAAGTAGTCTGCAGCAATATTTCAGACTTGCAAGATGTTCTGCTTAATAAGATAAATAACATTGCTGGAATACAAAGAACAGATACCTTTGTTTCTTTATCTCAACCTATAGATAGAAATATAACACTATAAAAATTTTATTGAATTTATAGAATAAAAATATCTTTTTGTATACATACTACCTATATATTATAAATAAGGAGTGTTCATATATGAAACTTTTAGATACTATTGTACTTATATTAGTAATTATAGGTGGTATAAACTGGGGTTTAGTTGGACTTTTCCAATTTAATTTAGTAGATTCAATTTTTGGAACCTTATCTCTACTATCTAGAATAATTTATTCTTTAGTTGGAATCGCCAGTATATATTCTATTTCTTTCTTTATGAAAGAAAGGGCTCATTAGTTATTAATAATGTTTAATACATTCTAAATATTATTTACATTAAAAATTCCTTTAACATACAGAGAATCTTTCATTAAGGATTTCTTAAATATGTTATAAGGAATTTTTAATTTTAAATTAATATTTTTTGTGCACAATTTGATATATAATATAATAAACTATAAATACTTATTATTTTTTACTGGGAGGTAGGCATGTATTTGAGCACGATGCATAATTTAAATTTTAATTTAAATTTTAATTTTTATAATTTAATATATTTCTTTACATTTTATTCTTTTGCTGGCTGGTGTCTCGAAGTTATATATTATTTTAAAATTGAACATAGATTTGTCAATCGTGGATTTCTATACGGTCCATTTTGCCCAATATATGGTTTTGGTGTCTTATTTCTCATAACTTTTCTTAATGGCTATAAAAATAATATATTTACATTATTTTTCCTAGCTGCCTTTTTCACATCAGTTTTAGAGTATATCACGGGATATGTGTTAGAAAAAACATTCAAAACTAAATGGTGGGATTATACTGAGGATCCACTAAATTTACATGGAAGAGTCTGTGTGCCATATTCTTTACTTTGGGGAATTGGAGAAGTCGTAATAATTAAAATAATACATCCGGTCGTTAATAGGATTGTTAATCACATTCATATAGCATTTAGCGATATACTGATTTCAATAATTTTAGTTTATTTTATTATTGATCTTTGTTTTACATTGGCTTCTTTAATAGAATTCGAAAAATTATCCTATTGTTTTCAATTTGCACCGGTTAACTTTTTATTAGACAAACCCAGCATATTATTTAGTTTCACAAAAGAAAAAGCTATAGATAAAATGAGAACCTTTGAATCTATTTTTAATAAATTTAAATTCAATATAAATAATAAGTATTTAAGAAGAAATCTTTCTTCTAAGCAATTAACTGGTATATTAAAATCTTTGAAAGATAAATTAAAAAAGGATTAAGATTTCCATTATCTTAATCCTTTTTTTCATTCAATTATATAAATTCTATTTTAGTTTCTTTATTTCATCAAATAGTTCTATTGCTGCATTTCTTGGTCCTTCTTTTTCTTGGCCCTTTACCCCTAAGCAGGTTCTTATCTGTCCAACTTTAACTTGCTCTGTTTCAAACATAATATCGAAATACTTATCAATAAGTATATTAGTCTCATCCTGCTTTTGTGCCGGTCCAAATGGATTTGCAAAAAATGATTCTACAAGTCCCTCTTCAGTAGTTGTTCCTTTTGCCATTCTTGCTCCAGCTTTAAACACCTTTATTGCTTCCTCTGGTGTCTTAAAATAATTCAGGTATTTCTCTCCTTCTCCTGCCCCCTCATAATTATTGGCATAGAAAAAGAAATCTACTGGATAACCTTTTGTTATCTCCTTATATGATGCCACTGGAACAACCAATCTTGCATTGACTTTATCAGGATTCATAAATATGCTCCTATCCATTTCTTTAAATGCATATCCCTGATCTAAATCATCTAGTCTGACAAAAGCACCAATTTCAGTTCCATATCCTTTTATAATACCATCTTCTATTTTAAAGGTACCCATATCATCAAAAATAATTGTCATATCAGAAATATAATCTTCACTTAAACTCCTAAATGCCTCCAAACTTTCTGATTTACCTGCACCGCTATCTCCCATAATAACAACATTAGCCTCGTTTCCACTCTTTAGCACAATATTAACCATAGAACCATGTATTGGAAGAAATTCTCTCTTAATCATGATTAAATTATATAAAGTTAATGTCATCTTTTTAAGGTATCCAAAATAATCAATTTTTTCTGAATGACTTACATATCCAAGCATTATATCATTTTTAACATCATCAAAAAATACTGTCTTTAATTCATCATCTTCATCTTTAGCTCCATATACATAGATAATATCTGGTTTTCTTCCTCTTGTTTCTTCACTTCTTGCCATTTCAAACAAATTACATAAAGTTATACCATGTTCCATAAAATCTCTGTGGAAATAAATAAAAGTAAGTAATCCTCCTATTTTAGCTGGATAACAGAACCAATGCTCTTTGTTTATTTGAGCATATTTCAATGGATTATACTTTATCTCAGTAAACATACCATCTCTGGTATTTTTCTTTGGATAAGTTATAAATGGTGTTTCTAAAAGAATATGATCTATAAATGGAATCTCTTCTAATGCTTCATAACCATTCGGCCTTACCCATTCCATCTCATGAATCATAATACAAGCATTTCCGCCTGCTGGTATTTGTCTATAAACCTTTGGTTGATATCCTACAACATTTTCTTCAATCTTTCTATATAATTGCAATATAAGAGTAGAAAAATTTGCATTTGCTTCTGTGAAACCTGCTGCTGCAAGACCTTGCTGCACCCTATATCTATGAACTATAGTATATCTTTCAAGTCTTCTCCAGAATAAATAGAAATCTTCTATGAATACAATGAATTTATCTGGATCCTCCAATAATTTTGAGTATGCTGCATTAACTTCCATAACTTCTTTAGTACTCATAACTGTTAAATATTTTATTACTACTGTTAAATCTTTTCTAATATCTATAAGGCTATCTGTATCTAATGAATTATTTAAGTATCTATAAGCTATAGAATTTTTCTTTTTAGCTCTTCGTAAATAAACCTCTAAAATTCGTCTAAATCCATCACTTTCTAATATAGCTTCAAAATTATTACAATACTTTGCTGTGAAGTTAATCATAACTTTATCATTGCTCATGGAAAATTCTTTTTTCATATCATTGCCCCCCATATGAATTTTTCTAAACTAAAATATTGCATATTTTTCTTTAAATATTGCACATTGAAATAATTATATCACACTTTTTGCAATATTCAACCTTACTTTTCTTCATTTTTAAAATTTATACATCAAGTAAAAATGTATTTGATATAAATTTTTATATTTATTTTCCCTGAATAATATATATATTTAAATTTTCAAAATTATATAAACACAAGTATTCAAGCAACAATAAGTGAATATTTTAGTCTATTTTTTTCGTTTTGTTCGTGTTTAATATGTATACTATTTATTGTTAAATATAAAAAATATTAAGAAATAAATTATTTTTATTTCCATATTATACCTAAAATGATACAATAATTATAAAAAATTATATACTCAAGGAGAACTTTTTAATTTTATGAATCTAAAAACTAAAATAAAGAAAAATAAATTGCTCATTTTTTTATCTATATTACTGCTTTCTAGCATTATTGCAGGTTATAATTTCCATGCAGGAAATTTCAATAAATATAACAAAATAGATTCTAAAACAATGCTGGTACATTTCATAGACGTTGGTCAAGGAGATTCTATACTTGTTCAAATAAACAATAAAAATTTGTTAATAGACTCAGGACCTAAATCCGATAAAAAGAAGTTTAATAGATATTTATCTTCCTTAAATTTAGATAAATTAGACTACGTAATAGCAACTCATCCCCATGAAGATCATATCGGCAATATGACTGATGTAATAAAAAATTATGATATATTAAAATTTTATGCACCTAAAGTTCAATCTACAACAAAAACCTTTGAAGAAATGGTAGAAGCTTTAAAAGATAAAAATTTAAAAATAAATGTAATAAAAAAGGATACCGACTCCATCGATCTGGGTCCAAATACACAAGTTACAGTATTCTCTCCTTGCAGAGATTCCTACGAAGATTTAAACAACTATTCACCAGTTATAAAGATCCAATATGGCAATACCTCTTTTCTATTTACAGGGGATGCTCAAAAAGATGTAGAAAAAGAAATTTTAGATAATAATGGTGATATTAGTGCTGATGTGCTCAAAGTTGGCCACCATGGTTCATCGACATCTACCAGTAGTGATTTTTTAAACAAAGTCAATCCATCGATTGCAGTAATTTCTGTAGGTAAAGATAATATTTATAATCATCCAAATAAAGATACTCTAAAACTTCTGAGTATACATAATATAAAAACTTATAGAACTGATACAGATGGTACCGTGTTAATTTCCTCCGATGGCTCTAAAATAACAGTAGCTAATAAAAAGTAAAAGAATTTCATTCATTGAAATAATATTAAGCAGCAATCAAATAAAGGTTGGAAATCTTCATTTAGATCTCCAACCTTGTCATATAAACATATTAATTTTTAAAGCTCACACTAAAACATTAACAACTTCTAACTTATTCATTATTTTATATTAATTTCTCATTATTTTCTACTAAACAATTAATACTTAATTCAAATCATTATCTATTTGATCTTCTTTTTCTACAGATTCCTCTGAATCATCTAATTCTTCTTCTAATTCTTCCTCTAGCTCTTCCTCAAATTCTTCAGGCTCTATATTCTCTTCAAACATATATTTTTTCCAATTAACATAAATATAATATAAGTTTATGACATCCTGCTCATTATAAAGAAGTATTTTTTCTATCTTTTCTTCTGGCATTCTTTTAAAGTAATTTTTATCTTTCATAACCTTATGAAAGGTTTTTGCTAAATTAGAACCGCTGATTACTTCTCCTTCTCTTACAATATCAAAAACTTTTTCTAATTTCTTAAGTCCTATTGATAATTTCTTATTTTTTTCATATTCTTTTTGAATATCAATCGAATCAAATTCCTCATCAAAATCATAATATATTCCATTTTCTTTGAATAAATAGTTAATGACTGTGAAATCATTATTACCTGAAAAAGTGATTATTGCCTTTTTTCCTTTTTGTTTCATTCTCATAAAATAGTCTTTGGCAAGATATAGTATATTCGTTGCCTCATCTCTATCTTCAATCATATATTGAGTAACTAGGATATTGTTTTTTTTCTTATCATATTCACACGCTCCAAATACTCCAATGCATTTGGGCTTTTTATAAACATAATGCTCAAGATCAAAGAAAATAATTTCTTCTGGATTATATTCCTTATCCTGAGACTTCATCATAAACTCGTCCATATACTCCTCTACTTTTACCTTGTTTTCACGAATAATCACAGTATCACTCTTTCCTATAAGAATTGTATATCTTCAATATCCAAGTTATATATTACATCCTTTCTTTCAACCACAACATTTACATTCTTTATAAGTTCTCTGTCTTTTAATACTTTTTGCAATAGTTCTTTGGTTGGATTCATACAATAGGGATGTTTTACACTCTTAAACATGGTATAATCTCCTGCTGTATCTCCGTATGCATAACTTTCATTTAAATCTATATCATATCTTTTAACAAAATCATTTATTGCTTTTTCTTTACTTTTACTATCCCACATGGGAATAACATCCCCTGTATATATATTATCCTTATCTATAGTATATTTTGCACCTATGTAATCTGTAAACTTATATTTTTTTGCCATTTCACCTACAAGTTCTGAAGGTGATCCTGATATTATTATTAAAGTGTGATTATTAACCTGGTGCCATTTTATTCTATCTCTCGTAAAAGTATATACTCTATCACCTTTTTGTTCTACAACTTTTTTTGCTATATACTCCATTTGATGCTTTTCTAAGCCCTTAATAGACTCAACATATATATCTATCATCTTTAATAGATAATTATCATAATCTCCCTGCCTTTTGTCCCATTTCATGAAATATGGCCTCAAATCATTATACCATCTTTCGGATCCGATAATCTCATATTTGACCATTTTTTTAAATACTTCAGTAATCAAACCTTCTCTGTACAAAGTACCATCTAAATCAAAAAAAGCACCTATATTTGACATTATCTCACATCCTTTTTTTACTTATTTCATTATACTTTATTTTTTCAATTCAGAAAAGCTTAAGTAAGGTGCAAATATTTATGCAGTATAAAATAAACAGATCGCACCTCATATATATTTTTCAGAAAGCTATAAGCTTTTCTTATTTAAATTATTAACTGTTAATCGTTAATTAGCCTAAATTAGTTTTCTCACCTGTAAAAATTATATATTTTACTGAATGCTAATAAAACACTATCAATTTTACCTTCATTGATAGTGTTTTTTAAATTCTTAGTACTTATTCTATAAAAGTTGAAATTTCATTTATATTTTTTCTTACCTTATTCCTTATATTATCATCTTTTGGGTAACCTATAGCTATTACTAATTTAATTCTTTTTAGTTTGCTGATATTTAAAAGTTTTTTTAATTCTTTTTCATTAAACCATCCTAAAATGCAGGTCCCTAATTCCTGTGCTGCTGCTGCAAGGCATATATGTTCCGTTGCTATTCCAATATCAACAGATCTATAATCCTGCTGCTTTATTAAAGCTCCTGCACGTGAAGTTAAATTTCCGCTCTCCTCTACAACTACAATAAATGCTGAACACTCACTAGTAAATTTATTCATAATCTTATCCTGAAGGCAAAGAGCTACTTTTGCAGCTAACTCTTTGTTATTTACTACTGTAAAATGCCATGGCTGGCTATTGCATGCAGATGGTGATATTCTTGCTGCTTCAATACACTTAATTAATTTTTCTTTTTCAACATATTTATCTAGATATTTTCTGCAGCTCTGCCGCTTATTAATCAACTCAAAAAATTCTTCCATAAAAACTCTCCTACTAATATTTTTACTATCTTATAGTATTTATTATACTTGGTGAAAATATAATTTTATAGCTAATTATATACACCTCAAACAAATAAAGTATAGCTTTTACATTTCTTCCACTATATCAATCCCAAGCAAATCCAAACCATTCTTTATAACTTGTAATGTTGCTTTTACTAAATTTAATCTCGCTGCTTTTAACTTTTCATCTTCTAAATTCAGTACTGAATGAGCATTATAGAATTTGTTAAAAGTCTTTGAAACTTCTACTATATATCTTGTTAATATTGATGGTTCCAATTTATCTAATGCTAAGACTATCACATCATTAAATCCTGCTATAAGCTTAACCAATTCAAATTCTTCTTTTGAACATAATTTACTGTAGCTTGGAGTTTCAGTACATTTGTTTCCTTTATTTAATATGCTATTCCCTCTAGCATATGAATATTGAACATACGGACCAGTTTCTCCATCGAAAGATAATATTTCTTTCCAATCAAAAACTATATCTTTATCCCTTGAATTTTTAAGATACATAAACTTTACTGCTCCAACACCTATTTTCTTTGCAGCCTCCTCTTTATTATTAAGATTTGGATTCTTTTCATTTATTATTTCTATTGTCTTAGTAACAGCTTCACGAAGTAAATCATCAAGCAAGATAACTGATCCATTCCTTGTTGAAAGTTTTCTATCTGCAAATTTAACCAATCCAAATCCTACATGCACACAGTCTTTAGCCCATTCATGACCTGCAAGCTCTAGCACCTTAAATACTTGTTTAAAATGTAGAGCTTGTGGATTTCCAACTACATAAATACATTTGTAAAAATCATAAGTTTTCTTTCTATATATAGCTGCTGCCAAATCTCTTGTTGCATATATTGATGCACCATCCCCTTTAAGCACTATACATGGAGGCATATTATATTCTTCTAACATAACAACTTGAGCACCATTACTTTCTACAAGAAGGCCTTTTTTCTTTAATTCCTTCACTGGAATATCCATCTTATCATTGTAAAATGCCTCACCTGCTAGAGAATCAAATTTAATTCCTAAAATATCATATATTCTTTCAAATTCTTTTAGGCTTAATTCTCTAAATTTATTCCAAAGAGTTATTGCTTTTTCATCACCATTTTCCAAAGCTTTAAAATTAGCTCTTGCCTCTTCTTCAAGAGTTGTATCTTTCTCAGCTTCTTCATGAAATTTAACGTATATTCTTAAAAGTTCATCAATTGGATTCTTATTTAGTGCCTCTTCATCTACCCATCTATCATAAGCTGATATCTGTTTTCCAAATTGTGTTCCCCAATCACCTAAATGATTTATTCCAACTACATTGTATCCTTCTTTCTTAAACATCTTATATAAAGAATTACCTATAACTGTAGTAGATAAATGTCCTACATGAAAGGGTTTAGCTATATTAGGAGAAGAATATTCAACGCATACCGTCTTTCCTTTCCCAGCATCCGAGGCTCCAAACTCATCACCTTCATTTAAGACTTTGCTAATTATATTCTCTGCAAGTATTCCCTTGTTAACAAAAAAGTTAAGATATGGTCCTAAGTTTTCAATTTTTTCAAAGCCTTCTGGCAAAATTAAATCTTTAAGTTCTTTTGCTATAACATTAGGAGCTTTCTTCATGACTTTTGATAACTGAAAACAAGGGAAAGCATAATCTCCCATTTCTGATTTTGGCGGTATTTCAATTAAATTTTTGATGTCTTCAATCTCTAATTCCACCTGAGTTTTTATTAATTCTGCAATCTTATTTTTATAATTCATAAATACCCTCCTCATTTTTTAATCTTAGATAGAATCACACTTTTCAATAAAATTACAACAAAAAATCCGTCTCTTTAAACAAAGAGACGGATTAATCCGCGGTACCACTCTAATTATATTTTATATAGATAAAATATCTCTCGTAATTTTTAACGCAATCTTCACTGCGATCGACCCTACTACTTAATATTAAAATGATTAATCTCCACTTACAAAGTGCTAAGAAAGCCATTTTCATATATTCATTTCAGGTGATTTCTCCAAGGCTCTCTTCATTTAATCTATCCATAGAGCTTACACCAAATCTCTATTCGCTGAAGCATCATAATCAAAACAGAAGGTTAATCTTCCACTATATTTCTCATGTGCTTAAAGGAATCAATCAAACTACTTTCCTCTTCATAGAATTTTTTAATATAAATTATTATACATTGTATAATTTATGTGAAATTTTGTCAATATATATTTATACTATAACTTTTTAGGTACTTACGCATCCTTAGAAGATATTAACTACCATACGCATAAGTTTTAACAATGCATTTACAATAATACTTTGAGGAATTGAAAGTATTCTCCCTCCAAAATATAAAATAAATAGCATTATAATAATTTGATATTGATAAAAACTTTGCTCATATCTATAAAAAGTTTTTGGGCTTAGATTTCTTAAAATGCTAAAACCATCTAAAGGTGGTATAGGCAATAAATTAAATAAACCTAGTCCAACATTAACAGTAATTGCAGCACCTATCATCTGCCCTAATACGTTATATAGTGCGTTTGGTATAATTCCATATCCAAGTTTCATATAAATTCCTAATACTATAGCCATTATTATAGCTATTAAGAAATTAGTAATCGGCCCAGCTAAACTTACCTTTAAATCATCACTACGATAATTCTTGTATGCTGAAGGGTTAACCTGCACTGGCTTTGCCCAGCCAAATCCAAAAATTATAATCATAATAAATCCCATTGGATCAATATGCGAGCTTGGGTTTAAAGTTAATCTTCCTTGAAATCTTGGTGTTTTATCACCTAATCTATCAGCTATAAATGCATGGGCAAATTCATGAAATGTAAAACCGATAATAATACCAGGAATTATTATAAGTTTATCAAATATTACATTGCTCATATTAAATATTGAATTCATATTTTTCTCCTTCTCTTATATCTTCCGATTATACTTACGACATTATCAAAAAAATAATAATAGATCACCCCACCTGCTTATTTTCTTTCATATGCCTAACATAAAACTCAATTGTTTATTTCAATCATCATATCACAAAAAACTAGATGTCACAACTTTGAATTCATTTCACGAATTAATTTTAACTTAAGATGACCACTATATTCCTGAAAATAACTATAAAGAGTATTCAAGTTCAATATTACATTAAACTCGAATACTCTTCACTATACAGATTCTATTTCAAATTTTTATAAACTAATTTTCCGCTATTATCTACAGTAGCTATGAAATCTTCTTTAATTTGAATAAGCTTTCCTTCATATTCAACTTCATTTCCTGTAGTTAAGTTCTTAACGCTTCCTTTAAGATTATCATTAATCAAGATTTCACTATTATTATTAAAATATACGTCAGCAGCATTTGCAACTGAATCAAGCGTAACCTTCTTCCACGTCGAAGTATCATCATCAACCTTACCATATGTTATACTTGCTATCTTATCGCCATTAAGTTCTCCCATATATACTACATCATTTCTATCAATTCCTAAAAGAGTTAATTTTTTATTGGAATTAAAATTTAACTGCTTATTAGGTGAAGTAACATAAAACGTTCCTTTTATCTTATCCGCATATATCAACCTATCTACATGTGGGATAACTTGTATATTACCTAAAATATAAGTCTTAAGACTAACTTGCTGCATATCATTATTTCTATCTATTCTATAAACAACATCCTTTGATCCGCCTTTATCTATATCTACATAATATACTCCAGTAAAAACAGATGCACTTATTTTTTTAACTTTCATATTTTCCTGATATGAACATACTTCCTTAACAAGAGTTTCTGAAGAATTAACCGCATTATATGTTATAATTTCAATCTTGGATTCCTTATCTTTTTCTATTTTCTCTGCTATTACTAATATATCCCTCTCTGGAAGCCAGTCATAATAAAGGATAGTACCTTTATCTTCTGTTGTAACCTG
The DNA here is from genome assembly GCF_000230835.1 of Clostridium sp. DL-VIII. NCBI lineage: Bacteria > Bacillati > Bacillota > Clostridia > Eubacteriales > Clostridiaceae > Clostridium > Clostridium sp. DL-VIII. The sequence goes on along the minus strand of NZ_CM001240.1, from coordinate 1,742,400 downwards.
GTTACTCTTTCCAGTTTTAGCATCTTCAATGTATAAGGTATCGCCTTCCTTATAACTTAAATATTTTCCATTATATGATACACTAATATTTTCAGCTGTACTTGAAATAGTTCCTTTAATATCCTTTGTATTATCCTTTTTTAAATCTAACATGGTACTTTTAAATTCTGATGTATGCTTAAATACAACGTTATTTAAAAAGTATAAAACACCAACTTGTAGTATTATAGATAGCATTGCCCATGCAATTATCTTTTTAAACATCTTCATAACCTGCCCCCACCTTATTTCACAATAATTGCTGTTGCAATAGTTCTTTCACCCATGCTATTTGATGGCTTATTTACAATATCACCATCATAATACATTGTTGTTGATTTACCACCATCTAAATTAATAGCATTAACCGCACCCAGTTGATACATAATTTCTTGTACTTCTTTTACCGTAGCACCAAAACTTCCTATTTCTCTACCATCTATAACCATGAGAATTATTGCTCCATCTTTTCTTTGTCCTATTGCAGTCTTAGGAGCAATTCCAAATCCACCATCCCCATTTATTGTAAGCATTTTACCACCAATAATAAGAGCCGGTGTAAAACTTACAGCTTCTTGAACCCCTTGTTCCTTAAGCTCATTTACTGTATAATCCCCTACCATCATTTTTCCTTCTTTAGTTATACCTAGACATGTTGTTTCTTTACCTTCTAAATCATCATTTACAACTTGTCCATCTGTCATAACCACACCTGTTGGTAACCCACCATTTCCAGTCCATGATTGTGTTGAAGATTGATCTACGAATCCTCCTCCATTAATAGCTGCAATAGCACCATTCTCTTCAGCGATTTGAGATGTTGTTTCTCCTTCTACTCCTGGCTTTGAAGTAACTCCAATCTTAACTCTGGTTGGATCTTTTACAATCATATAATAACCATTATATTTTGAATTACCTTCAATTGTATGTATTTCTATTGTATCATCCTTGACCTTTGGAATTTCTATTTGAGATAGATCAGTTTTTTCTCCATTTGTTTCAACTGAATTCTGTCCCTGAATTTCTGCTATTTTTTCATCAGACATAAACCATTTAACCAAAAACTGATGACTCATTGAAGTCATTGCAGCTCCAACATATGTAGACTTTGCATTTTCAAATGGTCCATATAAAATCATAAAAGGAAATGTACACGCTGAAAAAAATAATTCAAATGCAAAAAATATAACTAATGTTTTAGTTGAAAATCTTCTTATCTTTTTCTTTCCTTTTTTCGTCTTTAATTTACTTGTTCTATTTTTTTTTGTATCCATTTTATTCCCTCTCTAAAAATGCCTTTTTATTCTTTGGAATATTATAATAAAATCAAATATATAACTAATTTATGTAATAGACTATGCTGCTTATATTTAATATAACATTAAAAGTAAATTCTCTTCATCTTTCAGGTTTTTCCACACATACATTTTAAAAGAAAAACAGGTAAAAAAATCTAAAATTCCATAGTCTCATACACTTTTTATTTGCATTTATAAAAATCACACCAGCTTTTATTATATATTATTTTGATTTATATTACAATAACTTCATTATTCCAGCATTTTGTTCTATACAAACTTAAATTTTGTCTTTTAATTCTTTCATTATGTTATAATTATTTTCAGGAGGTACTCGCGTATGGAAGATAAAATTTTAAATGAATTAAAAAATGCCACTGATTATATTTCTGGTGAATATCTTAGTTCGACTCTAAATGTTTCAAGAACCGCTATATGGAAGCACATAAAAAATTTAAAGTTAAAAGGATATATAATTGAAGGAATTTCAAATAAAGGCTACAAATTAATATCTTCTCCTGATTTGTTAGATAAAAATGAAATTTTATCATTAATAAAAACAAGTACAATAGGGCGAAATATACTTTATTTTGATGAAATAGATTCCACAAATGTTAAAGCTAAAGAACTTGCTCAAAAAAACATTGAAGATGGGAGCATAATAATTGCTGAAAAGCAGACTCTTGGGAGCGGCCGTTTTAACAGAAAATGGATTTCTCCAAATGGCGGATTATGGTTTACTCTTGTTTTAAAACCAAAACTCCCCCCTAATGAGGCTCCTAAAATAACTCAAATTGCCGCTGCTTCTATATATACAACTTTAAAGGATTTCAATATTAATGTAAATATAAAATGGCCAAATGATATCATTCTCAATGGAAAGAAACTTTGTGGAATATTAGCAGAAATGAAATGTGATATGGATACTGTTCATTATCTCGTTTTAGGAATAGGAATGAATGTAAACATAAATGAAAATGATTTTGATGAAATTACAAAACCTATTGCAACTTCTTTAAAAATTGAATTTAATAAAGACTTTAAAAGAAGCGAAATACTCGCCAGTTTTTTAAATAATTTTGAAAAACTTTACTGCAAATTTGTAAATGATCTTGATCTTAGTGAAACAATATCAATTTGTAGAAGTCATTCTAATATTTTTGGTAAAAAAGCTAAATTACTTACATATAATAATGAAGAAATTGTTACTTGTGTTTCTCTATCTGATTCAGGTGATCTTATTGTCAAAGATAGTGCTGGAAAAGAAAAAGCAGTTCTTACTGGTGAGATAAGCTTTAAAGGAATTGATTAAGATAAATGAAGAAAACCCTTTAGGCTTTTAAAAAATATATATTTCAGAAATTCAACCAAAAACTAAAAAAGTTCTGCTACCCAAATACTAGATTTAGGTAGTAGAACTTTCTATTCGAGCTTTATATTTAACTTATCACTTGTCACTCATAACCTTTTGTATATTCTCTTTTAATACTTTAGCAGATTCCTTCAATTTCTTTAATTCCACTTCATCCTTTAATATTGGATTAACAATTCGTACGGCTCCAGTGCTATTTAAAATAGTCGGTACTGCTAAATAAACATCATCTATTCCATATTCCCCTTGCATTAAACAAGATACTGTTAAAATTGTGTTTTCATCTCTTAATATAGCTTCTACAATTCTATTGACTGCTAATGCTACTGCAAAATAGGTTGCATTTTTTCTACTTATTATTTCATAAGCAGCATTTTTAACATCACTTTCAATTACTGCTTTAACATCATCATTCCATTCTAGATTGAATTTTTTAGCATATTCCTCAAAACTCTCTCCTGCTATACTTGATGTGCTCCAGCTTACAACTTCACTATCACCGTGCTCTCCTAAAACATATGCATGAATATTATTATTATTTACATTAAAATATTTTCCAATAACATATTTCAATCTAGAAGTATCAAGCACAGTACCTGATGCAATAACTCTTTCTTTAGGGAATCCTGATAACTTATAAGTTATATAAGCTAATACATCACAAGGATTTGATACCACTAATAAAATTGCATTTGGACTTGCAGCTGCTATTTGTGGAATAAATCCCTTAAATATCTTATAATTTTTTTCAATTAAATCTAATCTAGTCTCACCCTCTTTTTGAGCGGCTCCTGCTGTAATTACTACTATATCAGAATCTTTAGTTTCGTCTATATTTCCAGCATAGATATTAACTGGTTTTACAAAGGATGTACCATGGACTAAATCCATAACTTCTCCCATTGCTTTATCCATATTTATATCAAACAAACATATTTCAGTAGCTATCCCACTATTCATTAATGCATATGCAGTTGTTGCCCCTACAAATCCTGCTCCTATAACTGATATCTTACGTCTTCTTTCTATCATTTTCTCTTCCTCCTCAATTTCACGCTATAGTATATTATTTGAAATAATAAATTAATTATTTATTATTTCAAATTTCCTGTAATAGAATTTTTTTAATATATTGTCAAATAATAATCATTATTAATTATAACTCATTTGAATTTTTTCGTAAATACTATATAATTAAGTTTAACAACTTAATAACGAATATATTTATTATTGCATTTAATAAAATTACTTTTATTAAATGCCTTATTCACAAAATGGAGGTACACTTTAATGAAATTATTATTTTTTGATACTGAAACTACCAGCATAAAGCCAGGCAGTATATGTCAGCTGAGTTATATAACAGTTGATGCCAGTGCAAAACCTCAAGTAACTACTGGAAAAAATTTCTTCTTCACAGTTGAAGAAATGGATCCTTCCGCTGAAGAAATTCATGGTTTCTCATTAGAAAAACTTTATGATTTGTCTAATGGACAATATTTTGAAGATTTAGTTCCAGAATTTCTTGATGATTTTATAAATGCTGATTTTTTAATAGGACATAATGTGAATTTTGATATTAGATTTTTAAAACATGAGCTCTCATCTTTAGGGGAAGATTTCACTCCTAAAAATGTCTTCTGCACTATGGCTTATTATCGTGATATATGTAAAATTCCAAAAGCTAATGGAGAAATTAAGAACCCTAAATTATCCGAGGTAATAGATTGGCTTAATATATCAAGCACTCAAATTGCTGAAACGTCTGAAAAGCTATTTGAAGGCAGCGGAAATTATCATGATGCCAGATTTGATACAGCTGCAACTTATTTAACTGTTATAGAAGGCTTAAAGAAAGGATATTTTCCGAAAGGCTACTTTAGTAAGCTTCTTAATAAATAATAATTATCCAAATTAATATTCTTTATCATTAACACCTTAATAAAACAAACATATAATATATTATAATTTAGAACTTTGTTATTCATGGTTTTAACACTCTTAACTTTAAATCATAAAATCTTTTTGATTAAGTTTTGTTTCAATCTTGTTTAAATTATAAATGAGGTGATAAAATGAAAAAATATGTTTGTGAAGTATGTGGATATATTTATGACCCTGAACTTGGAGATCCTGATGGTGGAATTGATCCACACGTAGATTTTGAAAATTTGCCAGATTATTGGGTATGTCCTATCTGTTCTTTCAACAAAGATAATTTTTCAGTTCTTGAATAACTATGGTATTTGCATATATTATATTAAGCAATTTTAATTCTATGGTTATACTTAAAACTAAAAATTGATAATTTAACTATAGTTATAATCTATACTAGAGTCTAATAAGGCACAATCAAATAAATAACAAGTCCATTTGCCTTGGACCTGTTATTTATTTTCATGCACCTAAAAAAGACTATAAGAACTCAGATCAGCGTTCCTATAGTCTATTTTTTTATTTGAATATATCTTTTTGATATTTCTTTGTTAGTTCCTTATCCATAGCTTTTATACCTTCTAAAGGATATTTTATTCCAAGGCCTTCGTATTTATTTACTCCTAACATATGATACGGCAAAAGTTCAACTTTTTCAACATTAGGTATTGTATCTATAAATTCCTTAAGGCTTCTTAGATGCGTTTCTTCATCCGTTAATCCTGGAACTACAACATGTCTTATCCACATCTTAGTATTGTTTCTTTTCATTGCCTCTAGAAAATTTAATGATTCATCTATCTCCATAAGTGTAATGTTTTTATAACCTTCTCTTGTATAATGTTTTATATCAAACAATACTAGATCTGTATATTTTAATATTTCATCATAATTTCCAAATCCATATCCTGCTGTATCAATACATGTATGAATTCCTTTAATTTTACATAGCTTCAAAACTTCTAAAAGGAATTCAGGCTGCCTTAAAGGCTCTCCACCAGAGAATGTTACTCCTCCACCACTGCTTGCAAAATAAGTTTTAAATCTCTCAATTTTTTTAACTAATTCTTCAGGTGTATATTCTTCCCCACCACTACAAGCCCAGGTATCAGGATTATGGCAAAATTTACATCTTAATGCACAGCCTTGAAAGAATACTACAACCCTGATCCCAGGTCCATCTACAAGGCCCATTGTTTCTATTGAATGAATGTTTCCTCTTACCATTTAAATCCCACCTTTCATATATTTAATAAAACAAAAACCATACCTTATGGATAAGCTTCAATACGTGATACGTTGCGAATGACAAGTTTATGACATCCAACTTAATCATTTTACAGTTTAACCCTTTGAGGTATCCTGTGGATAATTAACAATTAGGAACTTAAGTCCTTAGCTAAATTAAAAGTTATTAGTTATACATTAAAAGATAAAATTAGGTATGAAAAGCCTGCTGGCTTTTCTAAAAAACTATAATTTCAGAAATCCCCCCCAAAGGGGGTTTCATCCTTAACTCTTAACTACTAACTCTTAACTTATAACTGAGCTAAATGCTTTCATGGAAGGTTCTGCTTATAACTTCAAGTTGTTGTTCTTTTGATAGCCTGCTGAAGTTAACTGCATATCCTGAAACTCTTATTGTAAGTGTTGGATATTTATCTGGATTTTCCATTGCATCAATAAGTGTTTGTCTGTTAAGAACATTAACATTCAAATGATGTGCTCCTTGAACAAAATATCCATCTAATATTGCAACTAAATTATTGATCTTTTGATCTTCATCTTTTCCAAGAGCATCTGGCACAATTGAGAATGTATTAGAAACTCCATCTTGGCAGATTTCATTATATGGTATCTTAGCTACTGAGTTTAGTGATGCTAACGCTCCATTTATATCTCTTCCATGCATTGGATTTGCTCCTGGTGCAAGTGGCTCACCCTTCTTTCTTCCATCTGGAGTTGTTCCTGTCTTCTTTCCATACATTACATTTGATGTAATTGTTAATGCTGATAGTGTATGTTTAGCATTTCTGTATAATGGATGCTTTTTAAGCTCGCCTGAGAATTTAGTTACTAATTCCACTCCTAAATCATCTGCTCTATCATCATCGTTTCCGTATTTAGGGAAATCGCCTTCTACTTCAAAGTCTACTGCTATTCCCTCTTCATTTCTGATTGGCTTAACCTTAGCATACTTAACTGCAGATAATGAATCTATAGCTACTGAAAGCCCAGCTATACCAAAAGCCATCAATCTTTCTACCATAGTATCATGTAAAGCCATTTGTCCTGCTTCATATGCATATTTGTCATGCATAAAGTGGATTATATTCATAGTATCCACATAAGTTTTTGCAACATACTCTAAAACCTTAAAATAATTTGCTTTAACTTTATTAAAATCAAGAATTTCATCAGTTATTCTTTCTATATCTGGTACTACCTTTATTCCTTTTAATTCATCTACTCCACCATTAATAGCATATAAAAGTGATTTAGCAACATTTGCTCTAGCTCCAAAGAACTGCATTTGCTTTCCAACCTTCATTGCTGATACACAGCAGGCTATAGCATAATCATCACCATACACTGGTCTCATAACCTCATCATTTTCATATTGAATAGAATCTGTCTTTATTGAAATTTCTGCACAATATTTCTTGAAACTTTCTGGCAATCTATCTGACCATAAAACTGTAAGGTTAGGTTCTGCTGATGTTCCAAGGTTAATTAATGTATGCAAATATCTAAACGAATTTTTAGTTACAAGAGGTTTACCATTTATGCCTACGCCACCAATTGATTCAGTTACCCATGTTGGGTCTCCTCCAAATAATTCGTTGTATTCTGGAGTTCTTAAATGTCTAACTAGTCTCAATTTAATTATTAATTGATCAACTATTTCCTGAGCTTCTTTTTCTGTTATTAATCCTGATTCTAAATCTCTTTCGATATAGATATCTAAAAATGTTGAAGTTCTTCCAAATGAAGTTGCTGCTCCATTATTTTCTTTAATTCCTGCTAAATACCCAAAATATAAATATTGAGCCGCTTCCTTAGCATTTGATGCTGGTTTAGATATATCAATTCCATATTTTGATGCCATTGATTTAATTTCACTTAAGGCTCTAATCTGCATAGATACCTCTTCTCTTTTTCTTACCAATTCATCCAGCATATCTCCATTAAGGTTATCTAAATCCTTTTTCTTTTCTTCTATTAAATAATCTATTCCATAAAGAGGTACTCTTCTGTAATCTCCTATTATTCTTCCTCTTCCATAAGCATCTGGAAGTCCTGTTAAAAGTCCTGCACTTCTTGCAGCTCTTATTTCTTTTGTATATGCATCAAAAACCCCTTCATTATGAGTCTTTCTATATCTTGAAAAATGTTTTTCAATATCTGGATCAAGCTCATATCCATATTCTTTTAATGAACTTTGAACCATTCTCATTCCACCAAATGGATTTACTATTCTCTTAAGAGGTGCATCTGTTTGAAGTCCAACTATAACTTCATTATCTTTATCTATATATCCTGCTTCATAGTTATCAATTCCTGACACTCTATCTGTAGCAACATCAATAATTCCCCTTTTAACTTCTTCAACTATTAAAGCATAAGCTTTCTCCCATACTTTACTTGTCTTTTCTGTTTTTCCTTCTAGAAAGCTAGAATCGCCTTCATACAATCTATAATTCTTTTGTATAAAATTTCTTACGTCAATTCCTTCTTGCCAAGTTCCTTCTTTAAATCCTTCCCATTGTTTAACCATTTTACATCCTCCCCATATTACTTTATATAATATTTTTCTACATGAAAAAGCCGACAATCCAGGCTTTCTCGCCCAGACGGTCGGCTTATTTTGGCATATAAAACAATATACCTCAGTCATACTTCATGTGGTAACTCCACTTCCGTCAGTCATATGACTACTATCTAATATAAGGATAATACTAACCCTTATATTTTGTCAACCGGAATAAATTACCACTCTGAATAAGCCGCCGCCTCATCAGTCAATTTTTAATTTATTAATTCATACCATTATTGTATACATTAATTTTCTCTTTGTCAATGATAATATTTATCATTTAGAAATCATTTTCACTTTTGCCGCAATTATGCTAATACTAAATAACATACATTAATTTTTATATAAACGTAAAAGTGATGATCAAAATCTAACATTTTGACCATCACTTTGTGCATTCTAGAACTATTAAATCTATTAATTTAATCATCGCAGTTTATTTTTCAAAAACGTCTTTAACCTCATCTAACAATTTAAAACTTGTAAAATCAAAATGAAGCGGCGTTAAAGTAACATATCCTTGTGATAAATAATATAAATCTGTTTCATCCTTTTCAATATCATTTCTAGTTCCTTTAATTTTATACGCTTTATCTTCAGCATTACTTTCTAAGAGGACATACTCATTTTTGTATGTTGTTTTCCCGATCTTGCAAACTTTAATTCCTTTTATATCTCCATTGCTTAAACTAGGTACATTGACATTTAAAACAATATCACTTTTAAAATATTTCTCTTTTGCTATATCTAGTACTTTCATAAGCCAAAATATAGCCTTTGAATAATCTTCTTCCCTATTCTCTTTTGATAAATCCATAGATACTGCAATTGATGGAATACTATAAATTGCTCCTTCTATAGCAGCTGAAACTGTACCTGAATATAAAATATCAATGCCTGCATTTAAGCCATAATTTACTCCTGATATTACTAAATCTATATCATCTTTTAAAAAAGCTATTCCTACTTGTGTACAATCAGCAGGTGTACCCGCTACACTATATGCTTTACAGTTTAATCCCTCAATAACTTCTTCTCTTATTTTTATAGGATGATGCAGAGATATAGAATGGCTTGAAGCACTTTTCTGTTCTCTAGGTGCAACGATTGTAATATTATGCGCCTTAGAAACTTCTTTTGCCAAAGAAATTATTCCAGGAGCATTAATTCCATCGTCATTTGTAATTAAAATATTCATAAGCCCTCCTAAAACTCTAAGTTTATGTGATAGCTAAAATGTAACACTTTTATTTTGCACCATATTGTTTATAGTATTCATCTATTCTTCCTTTAACTTCATCAGTTATAAGAATAGTTCCATTAATTTCTTTGTTATATAAATATTCTATTACTTCAGCCATTGTTACTATGGCACAAGTTTTAAATCCAAATTTTTCTCTAATTTCTACAAGTGCAGATTTTTCTCCCTGGCCTCTTTCCATCCTATCCACTGATATTATAAGTCCTTTAACATTAACATCTCCTGCACTTTTTAAGATAGGCATAGTTTCATAAATTGAAGTTCCCGCTGTTGTAACATCTTCAACTATCAACACCTTATCTCCATCATTCAATTTACTTCCTAAAAGAATTCCCTTGTCTCCGTGATCCTTTATTTCTTTTCTATTTGAACAATATCTAACATCAATATCAAACGAATCTGAAAGTGCTATAGCTGTAGTAACACTTAATGGAATTCCTTTATAAGCAGGTCCAAATAGTACATCATAATCGTCCTCAAAATTCTCTTTTATAGCCTCTGCATAAAATTCACCAAGCTTTTTTAATTGTTTTCCTGTTTGATAATTACCTGTATTAACAAAGAAAGGCGTCTTTCTTCCGCTCTTAGTAACAAAATCTCCAAATGTTAATACTCCGCATTCAATCATAAAATCAATAAATTCTCTCTTATATTCCTTCATCAAAACATCCTCCACTCATTAAATTGGTTAAATTATTCCTACAATTTCATTTATATCTTTAATCCCTTGTTCTTTTAAGAAAGCTTCCATTTCTTCAATTATTTCTTTTCCTGCCATAGGATTCACAAAGTTAATTGTTCCTATCTGCACTGCACTTGCTCCTGCCATCATAAATTCAATAGCATCTTTACCATTAGATATCCCCCCAAGTCCTATCACTGGAATATCTACTGCTTTTGATACTTCATAAACCATTCTAAGTGCAATTGGCTTTACTGCTGGCCCGGATAAACCTGCTGTTATATTATTAAATACTGGCTTTCTTTTATATACATCAATTGCCATTCCCTTTAATGTATTTATAAGCGAAATGGAATCTGCACCCGCTTCCTGACATTTTAAGGCCATATCAACTATATCTTCTGCATTTGGTGATAATTTAACCATCAATGGTTTCTTAACTATTGACTTGATTTCTTTAACAACCCCATATGCTACATCTGATTTTATTCCAAAGGCCATTCCTCCGTGCTTTACGTTTGGGCAGGATATATTGAGTTCAATCATATCCACATCTGTTTCATTAATTTTAGTTACAGCTTCAATATAATCCTCTAAACAGCCTCCGCCAATATTAGCTATAACATTAGTCCCAAGCTTTTTCATACTTAGAAGTTCATTATGTATAAATGCATCTATTCCTGGATTTTGAAGTCCAACTGAATTCATCATTCCTGATGGAGTTTCAAATACTCTAATTCCCTCATTGCCTTGTTTTGGATTTATTGTTAGACCCTTTGAAGATATTCCACCTAAAATTCCTACGTCATAAAAATCATTAAATTCTTCACCAAAACCAAAAGTTCCTGATGCAGCAATTACAGGATTTTTAAATTCTACTCCGTTAATATTTACCTTCAACAATTTAATTCCTCCTGCCTATTATAATTCTACATAGTATCCATCGAAAACTGGGCCATCTTTACAAGTTCTCTTATGTCCATCTTTTGTCTTGCACGTACATACTAAACAAGCACCTACTCCACAAGCCATATGTTTTTCCATAGACACATAAACCTTAGTATTCTTTTCTTTGCACATCTCTACAACTTTTTTCATCATAACTTCTGGTCCACAGCATAAAACTGTATCATATGCCTCCGGCTTTAAAAGTTCTGTAACAAACCCCTTATGTCCATGTTTTCCAGTATTTGTGGATATATAAGCCTCATTTGCATATTCTTTTAATTCATCTATTAAGTAAACGTCATCTCTAAAACCTGCATATAAATCTATTTTCTGTTCCTTGCTCTTTTCTCTTAATCTCTTTGCAAGTTCAAGCATAGGTGCAGTTCCTATTCCCCCTGCAACTAATGCAACTTTACCATAATCCTTATTCAAATCAAAACCATTTCCAAGAGGTCCTGTTATGCTTATTTCATCATTTTCTTTAAGCTTTGCATACTCTTTAGTGCCATTTCCAACTACTGCATATAAAAATGTTAATGCATTTTCCTTCTTTTCACATATGCTTATAGGTCTTGGTAAAAGTGTTTGACCATTGATTTTTAACATATAAAATTGACCAGCATTTATTTCATTATGATCCTCTAATATTAATTTATATATATCTTTTGAAATTTCTTCATTTGAAATTACTCTTGCATTTCTGTAAGCTATAGCCATACTTTCCCTCCATTTATTCAGTTCACAGTTGTAAATGAAACCCCAAGGAAAAAAATTCATGTTTCTAAATATATAATTTTAACATTTACTTTTCCTTTAGAATTTCTCAAATATATAATTTTTCAAATCCTCGAAAGAGGATTTGTCCCTTAACTGTTAACTGATTTAATTACTGCCTCTTTAATTGCATCTCTCATTTTTATTGCTTCTTCTCTAGCGCATAGGGCAAATTCTTCTGGTTTATTTGCTTTCTTATAGGCTAGCAGTATACCTCTTGACGAATTAACAACTCCACCATTACCATTATTTAAATATAATGCAACATCTTCGGCTGTTCCCCCTTGAGCTCCATATCCAGGAATTAAGAAGAACATATTATTATATGTTTTTCTTATTTTTACTCCTTCTTCAACATGGGTACATCCTATAACTCCACCAATTGCAGTATATCCGCATTTCCCTGTACACTCTTTGCTCATTTCTGTTATTTTATCCGCTACCACTTCATAAACTTTTTTATTTTCTGTAGTATCTAAATACTCAATGTCTTCTGCCCCTGGATTTGATGTTCTCACCAAGCTGAATACCCCCTTATTTCCTTTTTCTAAATAAGGCATATACGGTTCAATGCTGTCCATTCCCATATAAGGGCTCAATGTTATAAAATCAGCTTCAAAATCTCCTTCAAAATGAGCTTTAGCATACATTGTTGCAGTCGCCGCTATATCTCCTCTTTTTATATCTGCTATTATTATTTCGTCCTTTTCTTTCAAGTAGTCTAACGTCTTCTTATAAGCAATTAATCCTTCTATTCCTAAGGCTTCATAATATGCTATTTGAACTTTAAAACATGCAGCGACATCACATGTTGCATCTATAACTTGCTTATTAAACTCAAATATTGCCTCACTTGGAGTCTTGCCACTCTTTATATGTTCTGGCACATAATCTAAGGCTGTATCAAGTCCAACACATACAACGCCTCTTTTTTCAACTCTATCATATAGCTTATCAATTATATAACTTGTCATTTAAAAACCCCCGCTATTTAGTTAACAGTTTACAGTGCACAGTTTACAGTTATGGAATGTCTTATGTTTTATTTTTAATCTTTTTTCAATTATAAACATATTTTATCCAAACTGTTAGCTGCTTACTATTAGCTGTTACATGAATTATATTTGATTTCTCCAGCTTTTATTGTTGTTAGCACTTCTCCGTAAAACTCCATTCCATCAAATGGTGTATTTCTGCCTTTTGACTCAAACTTTTCTGGATCAACTCTTATTTTCTTATTAATATCAATTAGTACTAAGTCACCATCTATTCCTACACTAATCTTCCCTTTATTCATTCCTAGAAGCTTAGCTGGATTAAATGACATAAGTTCACTTAATTTATTTAGAGAAACATGATTTTCCTTAACTAATTTTGTATAGCAGATTGAAAAAGCTGTCTCGATCCCAACCATTCCTGGCGAACCATTTTTCTTTTCTTCTTTTGTATGCGGCGCATGATCTGTTCCTATTGTATCTACCATTCCTAATTTAATGGCACTTATTATTGCATACACATCTTCTTTTTCCCTAATTGGCGGATTAACTCTATAATCATTTATATCTCTTGTCAGAGCTATATGATGCGGAGTAACTTCTAGTGTTATATTTGCTCCACTCATCTTTCCCTCAATAACATATTTTATAGCTTCTTTCGTACTAACATGGCACATATGTAATCTCGCCTTGCTAAGTTTTGCCAATTCTACATCTCTTACGGTCATCATATTTTCAGCTATTCTCATATCTACTTTTGAAAATTCCGGACTTTCTGCATGGGACATTATAACCCAGTTATTTTTCTTAGCGATCTTCATTGCTTCAAGCATAGTATTAGAATTTGACACTCCAATGCCATCATCCGAGATTGCTCTAATTTTAGGATCATTCTGAAGCTCTTCTAAGTGACTTAAAGTTACCCCATCAAAATTTTTTGTTACTGATATACATTGATGTATGTCTATTAAATTCAGTTCCTTTGATTTATTTCTCACATATTCCAAGGTTTCTTTAGATGAGCAGATAGGCTTGGTATTTGCCATTAAGCATACTCCTGTATAACCACCTTTAAGTGCTGCTTTAGAACCTGTTTCAATATCTTCTTTCCAAGTAAGTCCAGGATCTCTGAAATGAGCATGAGTATCTATAAACGCCGGCATCAAAATTTTTCCCTCACAATTAATTATCTGCACATTATCTTTAGATATACTTTCTCCTATTTCTCTTATTATCCCATCTTTAATATAGATATCTCCATAAAAATCTTGAGTTACATCTATTATCCTTGCATTTTTAATTAATAGTTCCATATAACACCCCTTTAATCAGTTAACAAAATTCACAGCTATTTCATAATTAACGATTTACAGTCGTTATGCATTTTACAATTCATAATCAACAGATTTACATTGTATTTTACAAATTTCAATTAATTAATTTTTACTGCTATTTATTATTTACTATAATTCTGAAAGTTTTGTTATTTCATCGCAGTATTCACACCTATATCTTCCATTTTCTTCATCTACCAAAACAAATGAATGAGGTACATACTCCTCAGTACTTGTTATGCAGCTTGGATTTTTGCATTTTATTATGTTATGAACTTTGCTTGGAAGTGTTGGTCTAACCTTATTAACAATCTTCTCTTCTCTAACTTCACATATAGTTACTGTTGGTGAAAGTAATGCCAAAACAGTATAATTAAGTTCATCACAATTTTCTATCTTTATAATATCCTTTTTACCAAGCTTTTTACTATCAGCATTAATTATAAGTGCAACGCTATAGTCATTAGCATCTAATCCTAAATAATTAAATATCTTAACTCCAACTCCTGCTTGTATATGATCCAAGACTATTCCATTTTTAATACTTGTTATCTCTAGCATTTTACATCACCCCCAAAAGTTTAATCATTAATGCCATTCTTACATACATTCCATACTCTGCCTGTTTGAAATATGAAGCTCTATTATCCTCATCTACTTCGTATGCGATTTCGTTTACTCTTGGAAGAGGATGCATTACAATCATGTCATTTTTTGCAGCTTCCATCTTTGTTTTATCTAGTATGTAACTATCTTTTAATCTTAAATATTGTTCTTCATTAAAGAATCTTTCCTTTTGAACTCTTGTCATATATAAAATATCTAAATTTGAAATTACATCTTCTAATTTTTCCACTTCTATATATTCAATATTCTTCTTTTCCAAAATTTCTTCTCTTATATATTGAGGTATTGAAAGTTCTTTTGGTGATATTAAAACAAATTTATTGTTATGATATCTTGACATCGCTTTTATAAGTGAATGTACAGTTCTTCCGAATTTTAAATCCCCACAAATTCCAATCACATGATTATTTAAACCGTCTTTTAAGCTTGTAATTGTAAGTAAATCTGCTAATGTTTGAGTTGGATGTTGATGTCCACCATCTCCTGCATTAATTATTGGAACATTTGAATACAGACTTGCAACTTTTGCTGCTCCTTCTTTCGGATGTCTCATAGCTATGATATCTGAATATATAGATACCATTTTTATAGTATCAGCTAATGTTTCTCCTTTTGAAATTGATGTTGAATTTGGTTCTGAAAAACCAAGAATTTTACCACCAAGCCTCATCATAGCAGCTTCAAAGCTTAATCTAGTTCTTGTGCTTGGTTCATAAAATAAAGTAGCTAAGATTTTTCCATCACATATATTAGAAAAATCTTTTGGATGTGCTATTATTTGATGTGCTAAGTTAAACAGTTCATTTAATTCTTCTACAGTAAAATCCATAGGTTCAATCAAATGTTTAATGTCTTTTTTCATTTTATAATCACTCCTTAGTAACCTCTCTGTGTTAATTTAAAGGTAATAATTTTTAATAGTAATTTAATTTATAAAAAAGCCTTCCTCATTTAAAGGAAGGCGCAATAATCCCATAGTATAGTAATTATATAACTTCCTTATTGATCTCGCTGAATCAAGTTAAAGGTGTTTTATATTATTTCTTTGTGTAAGAATAACACTTCTTTAATATTGTGTCAATATAAATATATTCTACCTGGATGAAAATTTTAAGAGATGTCAAAGACATCTCTTAAAATTTGTTAAAAATTATTAGTAATGCTATCCCACATCATTTTACCACTTTTAGCAAGCGTTACAGTTCCATACACACTATTCGGAATCCCCATTGATAAAACGGTAAATGTAAAACTTCCTTTTTCGGTGCGGATTAATGCTGTATCATTTTCAACACTAGTTTTATCACCTGTTTTGCTTGAAATCTCATATTTCAAATCATCAGGTATATAAAGTGCCAATTTATTTTTCATCTGCTGCCTTTGTAATATATCTATAAGCATTTTGCTGTTCTTTTCACTCAAAAATCTTCCATCATATAGATGCTTCCAAATCTTTGATAGATCTAGAGCGCTTGTTATATTCTCAACACCAGTACTTGCAGCTCTCTCATCTGAAGTTTTTCTATTCAACTTTGTATTCTTTAAGCCTTGAGCTTCTATATCATCATTTATTCTATCCATGCCAACAATATCTATAAGTTTATTTGCTGCAGTATTATCGCTTTGAATAAGCATTGCAACTAGTAATTCAAACACAGTATATTCTCTATTATCAAATTCATGGAGTATTCCTGTTCCATAAACTTTATCCTCTTCTTCAATCTTTATCTTATCTAAAAACGATGCATTTCCATCTTCAACATATCTTATCACTGATACAGCTATCGGCAGTTTCATACATCCAGCACTTGTCATTTGCACATTTTCATTATATCCATAAGTAAAACCGCTTCCTAAGTCCTCGAAAAAAAATGAATATGTTCCTATTCTAGACTCTAAATATCTCTTAATTTCTTTCATAATGCCCACCGCTTTCTAAAATACTTCTTAATGTCATTAGATATCTTATGAGTATTAAATTACTTATTCATTGCAATACTCTTATTAAGTTAACTAATCGGCAAATGATATTCCTATTTTCTTTGCTACGCTTACTAATTCTCCGCTTGGATCTACTTTTTTGTTATTCCCAATTACATTTTCTAGGCTGTCATAGGTAATTTCATTACCTTTTAAGCACACCATGCTTCCAAACTTTTCTTGATTAATTAATTCAATAGCAGCAACTCCATATCGTGTTGATAATATTCTATCAAAAGTACATGTAATACCGCCTCTTTGTATATGTCCGAGAACTGTACATCTAACTTCTCTTTCTTTAACTAACTTCTCTAATTCCTCTGCTAATCTATTGCCAATTCCACCAAGTCTAATTGGATCTGGGCTATCTGAAACTATTTTAGCTACACTAACTTCTCCATTTTTAGGTTTTGCACCCTCTGCTACTACAACTATTGTGAATAACTTTCCATGTTTCTTCCTATCTTCAATCTTTTCTACAATCTTATTTATATCATATGGAATTTCTGGTAATAAAATAACATCGGCTGAACCTGCTATTCCAGATTCTAATGCTATAAAACCTGCATTTCTTCCCATAACTTCTAAAATCATAATTCTATGATGTGACTCCGCTGTTGTATGAAGTCTATCTAATGCTTCTGTTGCAATTCCTATTGCTGTATTAAATCCAAATGTTATGTCCGTAGAACCTAAATCATTATCAATAGTTTTTGGAACTCCGATAACCTTTACTCCTTTTCGTGCAAAGTCTCTAGCAGATGTTAATGTTCCATCTCCTCCAATAACTATTAAAACGTCTACACCTTCCTTTTTTAAATTCTCAACAGCCACATCTGATACGTCCTTTTTCACCATTTTACCATTTTCCTCTACAAGATAATCAAATAAATTATCTTTATTTGAACTATATAGTATTGTTCCACCTCTTGATATTAGACCTGATACAGCAGATAGGTCTAATTCAATAAAATCATTGTTATATAATCCTCTGTATCCGAATTTATATCCAATAACTTCATATCCATAGTTCAATATTGCTGATTTCGTTACAGAACTTATTACTGCATTTAATCCTGGGCAGTCGCCTCCTCCAGTTAATAAAGCTATTTTTTTAATATCTTTGGACATTCTAAATCCCCCTATACCATAATTTCTTCTAAAATTATTGTTGAGGCATGCGAAATAAATAACAAATCAAGGCTCGATTATATTTTGCGCCAGCTATGAGAGTCTTTACTATAAAGCAACTAGTTGAACATACTGATGTAGTATGACACAAAACAGACTAGTATATGCGGTTTGCCATTTCTTTTATATGCCTAAAAGTAAATTTTCTTTATTTTCTGACTATTTACTTAAATCATATCACAAACTTTAATTTCTGAAAAGTATTAATTTACAATATATTCATTCTTTAACTATGAATTTAAAATTATACCTAATACTGAGACCTAAACTCAAACCTTTGTTTTTAATGCATTTTAATTCAAGCCAATTTCTCACGCTCATTAATTCCATATTTCATTTTAATTAAATCTCATTAGAGTTTCTATCTACAAAAATTTCATATTTTCTTTTATAAAAAACACAAACACCTTAATATATCGAAATAAACACTATTTCATATATTAAGGTGTTATTTTATCTAATCAAAGTCTCTTTCTCTATTTACATTGAAATGAAATTAAAGAATATAAGTATAGAAAATACTATTCCTGCACCTATTCTGTATACTGCAAATACTCTCATTGGTCTCTTCTTTAAATAATCTATGAATTTTCTCATAACAATTAAAGCAACCACAAACGCAACTATAAACCCAACTGCTAATGCAATTGCATTCGTCATATTCATTTCTGAGTAATCAAACTTTATTAAATCTAATGCTGATGAACCCACCATCGCTGGAATGGCTAAGAAAAATGAATACTCAGCAGCAACTGTTGTTGAAAGTCCAGCAACCCAGCCTCCCATTATTGTTGAAGCACTTCGTGACATTCCAGGCCACATAGCAAGGCATTGAAAAAAGCCTATTTTTAAAGATTCTATAGGTGTAATTTGGTCTATATCTCTTACTGCATGCTTGTTTTTTCTAAATTTATTTTCTATTACAATTAACAGGATACCTCCAACAAAAAATGCAATAACAACTGGTCCTGCTCCAAATAATAGGGATTTAATTTTATCATGAAGTATAAATCCAAATATCATAGCTGGAATTGATCCAATAATTATATTAATTCCAAATCTAAAACCAACTTCTCCTTTTCTTCCCTTTGAAAATAAATAAGCAAAAAAATCAACAACACTATCGCTTATCTTTTGCCAGTATAGAACTACAACTGCAAGTATAGCCCCTAATTGTATTACTACTTCAAACATATCAGCAAAGTCGCCTTTAAAATTAATAATGCTTCCTGTAAGTATTAAATGTCCTGTTGAAGACACCGGAATAAATTCAGTAAGCCCTTCTACTATACCCATGATAATTGCTTTAATTATAAATAAAATATCTATTCCCACTATAAATTCCACTCTCTTTCCTTGCGTTTATTTCGCTTGAAATTTAACTAATGTCTTATACATTATAAATTTCTCAAGCAGTTATGGAGAAACAATTAGTTCCTCCATAATTTATATTTTTCTAC
This sequence comes from Clostridium sp. DL-VIII, assembly GCF_000230835.1. Lineage (NCBI taxonomy): Bacteria > Bacillati > Bacillota > Clostridia > Eubacteriales > Clostridiaceae > Clostridium > Clostridium sp. DL-VIII. Next base: position 1,722,687 of record NZ_CM001240.1, on the reverse strand, counting down.
TTTTCAACTATATTAAGTATGGCTTTCTCCTCATCTTTTAAATTTGGTACATAACTTTTTAATAGAGTAAAGTCACCAACTAATTCATACTCTCCAAGTGTTGCTGGAATAAAAATACTGTCTCCCATAAGAATCTTCTCTTCTCCACCACTATATCTTATTACACCATTGCCATCCACACAAGTAAATAAATAAAATCTTTCCTCATCACTCTTTTCTTTTAAAGATGAAGTAATCTTATATTTTTGTATTGTAAAATATTCTCCTAAACAAAGATATGTTTTATCATAACCATTTTCTTGTATTGTAAGCCCTCTCGAATTTTCTCCTTTAAGTGAAAAATCTATAACATCTAATGCTTTTTCAACATGTATTTCTCTTCCTCTATTATAATCATAGACTCTATAGGTAGTATCGCTATTTTGTTGAATTTCAGCAATTAATACACCTTCACATATAGCATGAACTAAGCCACTTTGAACATAGAAAAAATCGCCTTTTTTAACAGGAATCTTATTTAAATATTCATCTAAGTTCCCATCCTGTATTGCTTTTTTAAACAATTCTTTATTACAATTCTTTGTTCCAACTATTAATGAAGCCCCTTCTTCAGCATCAACTACATACCATGCTTCAGTTTTTCCTGAATCTTTTTCAACTCTACTCGCATACTCATCATTTGGATGAACTTGAACTGAAAGCTTATCTGCAGCAGTTATTAACTTGATCAAAAGAGGAAATTCCTTATTATCTACAGCTTTACCTACAAGTTTTTCTCCGTATATTTCTATTATTTCATCAAAAGTTTTTCCCTTTAATTCTCCATTCTCTACTTTGCCAGTACCATTTTTGTGGCACGCAATATCCCAGCTCTCACCAATCTTACCCTCTGGAACATTATTTCTGAATTTCTCCAGATGTTTTCCTCCCCAAATTCTTTCATAATATAAATTTTCAAATTTAATTGGATACATAATACTTCCTCCAGTTGTTAATATTTTATAGCAACTTCAATCAATACCTATATACTAATTAATAAAACAATTTAAGATCTGGTACTTTCAAACTTGCTCCATTTCGCTTATTATAAGCATCAGATAAATTCTTTATCCGATTATAATTATCAGTTATTGTTTCCTTATCTTCAGGGCTTGTATTTTCATTTATCCCATCATATGCTGCCTTTAGATTAGTCATACCTCTATTTACGTCTCCCTCAATAGAAATATAATAGCATCCAGCATTATTTAGTGTTTCAATGTCATTATTATCAAGATTGTATGCAGTTCGTATTTCCTTAATTGCATCGTCATTTTTTCCTTTATTTATATATGCTGTTCCTAAAGCTCTATGATATTTTACATTCTTGCTATTTATAGATATGCCCTTCTTTAGCAAATCTATAGCCTCATCATATCTTTGAGTATTAACTTTTACCAAGGCCATATTATAATATATTTCTGCATCCTTTGGATTAATTTTAGAAGCTAAATTATAATAGTTTAATGCTTTAGTACTGTCTTTAAGTGTATTCCCATAATATTCAGCGGTTTTTAGTATTAAATCATAATTAAAAGGATCTTTAAATAAAGCTGTTCTAAAATATCCTTGTGCTTCTTCACTCTTGTCTTGCTTTTCAAGTATTTCAGGTATTAAAGATGTATAATTATCTGCATAGTCTCTATCTAACATTATACTTTTTTCACAATCTTTGAACGCTTCATCATAATCTTCTTTATTATATGACAGCCATGCTGCTGAATTATATCCTACTAATGACTCTGGATTATTCTCATCTATTTGATCTAAAATATAATTTAAAGCATCTGAATTATTTGAACTATCATACATATTGGCTTTAATAAGATTTAAAGTGGCATCTCCAGCATCTTGAGTGCTTAATTCATCAATTAACTTCTTAGCCTTATCTGCTGAGTCTTTGCTCATTGAATAAATTTTAGCTGCCCATACTTTATATGCAAGTTCATCAGGCTTATCTTTTTGCAATTTTGTAATTTTGTCTATTGCACCAGCTTTATCATAATTTGCAATTTCTTCAATAACATCAAATATCCTTATTTCATTTTTATCTTTATCCCAGGCATCCTTTAATAATGAAAAACATTGATCATAATTGTTAACAAGCATATTCATTCTAGCTAAATCTGCTAAATCACCTGCTGTTTCGTCTTCTTTTTGATAAGAGTTTATTATTTCCTTAGCCTTATCATTATTTCCATTCACTAAATAAACAGTAAACATGGTCTTTAATAATTCTTTATCATCTGGATAGCTTTGAAGAAACATTTCACCATACTCCGAAGCTTTCGAGTATTCTCCATTCATAAGCCATGTGAATGTTATGTAATTTCCTAGTTCCTCATCTTTCTCTTGAAGATTATCTATTTTTTTCTTCTTATCATCCATAATTTTATTCCTGGCTTCATATGCCTTTTGAAGCATATCATTTGATTTTACAAATTCGCCTTTAACTGAATAAACCTCTGCAATCTTCACATTCCATATTGGCCATTGATCTTTTTGCTTCTCCTGCATTTTTGTATATTCATCAATTGCCTCATCATATTTAGCATCATAAAAATCCGTTTCTGCTACATTTGTAGCAATTGACAATGTTTCTGCCGTTTTTGCATTATTGGCAGACTTAATTATTGCTGTGATTCCAAAGCATACAATTAAGAAAAAAATAATTAATGTTGGAATAAAATATTTCCTTTGCTTTAACTTTCTCAAGCAACTTGCAATATACTTATTTTTCTCTAATTTTTTTAAACATCCATCAATATATTTATTTTCTCTTGCTTTTCTTAAATACTTTGTAATATATTTATTCTCTTTGATTTTTTTTAAGTACCTTGTAACGTATTTGTTTTTTCTCAAATCATTAACATATTCAACAATTTTCTTTTTCAACAATTAAATCACACCTACTTTTCCATTAAAATTTGTACTTATTTTCCCTAATAAAATAACAAGTCAGTACGTTTTCATTTTTCATCATACTTTTTCACTATGTATGTTCCCTATTCCCCTATAATAGGCTGAACATACTTTTTGTCTGATTCAAAATATATACTATATCATTACTAATTTGCTATTTTCTTTCCATATGCCTAGGTTTTATTTTAACAAACTTTGCTATAAAAATCTATATTGTTGCATAATGTTAATAGGTTTGTAATTATATTTAAAAAAATTATTAGACTTTTTTATAAAAAAAGGATAAGATCAATTCTTACCCTTTAAGTCATGGATTAAACATTAAATCTAAAATTAACGACATCTCCATCTTGCATTATATAATCTTTTCCTTCAAGCCTAAACTTTCCTTTTTCTTTAGCTGATGCTTCTGAACCACACTCAACTAAATCATCATAAGAAACTATTTCCGCTCTAATAAATCCTCTCTCAATATCGGAGTGAATCTTACCTGCCGCTTGAGGTGCTTTTGTTCCTCTTTTAATTGTCCAAGCTCTTACTTCTTGTACTCCTGCTGTTAAGAAGCTCATAAGTCCAAGAAGTTTATAACTAGCTTCAATTAACTTATCTAGTCCTGATTCTTTTAGACCATACTCACCTAACATTTCAGCTTTTTCTTCATCTTCAAGGCCAGATAATTCTTCCTCAATTTTAGCACTTACAACCATAACCTCTGAATTTTCATCTGCTGCATATTCTTTAACTTTCTTAACATAATCATTATCAAAGTTGCCTTCCATAACATCATCTTCCGAAATATTGCAAGCATATAGGACTGGCTTTGAAGTAATTAGAAATAAACCTTTTATAAAAGCTTCCTCTTCATCCGTAACTTCTAAAGTTCTAGCTGGTTTATTTGCTTCAAGCTGTGCCTTTATTCTTTCCATAACACCATATTCGAACTTAGCAGTCTTATCACCTGATCTTGCAAGTTTTATTGACTTTTCCATCCTTCTTTCTAATACTTCTAAATCAGAAAAAATCAACTCTAAATTTATAGTTTCTATATCTCTTATAGGATCAACAGAACCTTCAACATGAACTACATTTCCATCATCAAAACATCTTACAACATGAACTATTGCTGCAACTTCTCTTATATGTGATAAGAATTTGTTTCCTAATCCTTCACCTTTAGAAGCTCCTTTAACTAATCCTGCTATATCGTAAAATTCTATTGCCGTATATACTTTCTTCTTTGTACTATACATTTCTTCTAGAACATCTAATCTCTTATCTGGAACACTTACAACACCAACATTTGGCTCAATTGTGCAAAATGGATAATTAGCTGATTCAGCTCCAGCTTTTGTTATTGCGTTAAACAACGTGCTTTTACCTACGTTTGGTAAACCTACCATACCTAATTTCATCTATGTACATTCCTTTCTAACTTCTAACTATTTTAGACATTACACAAAAATAACAAGTCAATTCACCTGCATATTCGGACTTGTTATTTTTTCATATGACTTATATCTCTTTAAAAATTATACTCTAGAACATTTTTTATTTCAACTTAAGTTATTCACAATCAAAAAATAATATGCTAAGTAATTATTCTATCTATAAGTCAAATTTATAAATCGCTTATAGATATTTAACTTTAAAATTAAACTTATGTGATAGCTTACCGAAATCACATACACTTTTTAATAAAAATTAACTTAAATTCCAAAAAGTTTACGTGAAGATCCTTGAATCATATATAGAAATTACCATGATTATTATCTAATAAAGTTCAAATACTATGAATGATTAATTCTTCTCATTACAAAGCATAGTTATATATGCATAAATTATTTTAGATTGAAGGTGAAGAAATGAATAAATCCTTAAAGTCCACTATTGCTCTTGCACTCACTCTAAACCTCACTGCATTTTTTCCATCGAAATATGTAAATGCAACAAGTGATGAAGCTGCTCAGACAGAAGGATACTTTGAAGAAACTGGAGTCTTTGGTGACATTTCTGATATTGATAACATAAGAGAGATTTTTTCTTCTTTTAGTGATGAAGACGAGCTTAATTGGTACTATGTAGGTAAAGGAAAAGATAAAATTGCTGAATGTCCCAAAGAATCAGCTGGCTTTTTAAAAGAAACTTCTTCTTACTATTTAGGTGACACTTCAAAAAAAGTTTTATACTTGACTTTTGATGAAGGCTATGAAAATGGAAATACAGGTAAAATTCTTGATATATTAAAAGAATATAAAGTACCTGCCGCTTTTTTTGTTGTTAAACCTTACATAGATAAGGAACCAGAACTGGTTAAAAGAATGGTTGATGAAGGTCATATAGTTGGAAATCATACTGTTCATCATCCATCTATTGCTCAAAAAATACATGACAAAGAAAAGTTTAACTCTGAATTTAGCGGGGTAGAGTCAGCATATAAAGATCTTGTCGGGCAGGATATGCCTAAATTCTTTAGGCCTCCAATGGGCAAATATTCGAAAAAATCTCTGCAGATGACAAAAGATTTAGGCTATAAAACTATCTTTTGGAGTTTTGCTTATAAAGATTGGTTAGTTAATGATCAACCATCTGAAAGTTATGCTGTAGAGAAAATTTGCAAAGGCGCCCATCCCGGATCTATAATGCTTCTTCATGCAGTTTCAAATACAAACACTAAAGTACTTGGAACAGTTCTCAAAACCCTTCAAGATGAAGGTTATGAATTTAAATCACTAAATGAATTACCACAATAATATATATATTCAACTTTGAATTTAAACTTATGTGGCTACTTACTGAAATCACATACATTCAATTTCAAATACATGCTTCATAAAAATGTATGTGATTTCTAATATAGTAGACACAAAGGTTTAACATAACTAGGATAATTGTTCTATATATAAATTGTGCCTAACGTTTAATAAGTTTTTCTACTTCTTCTGTTACCTTTACAGAAGAATTTTTTGATAATATAGCATCCTTTATTTTCGTTAGATCTGTAGCACTATAATTCATAAGATTAATCAAATAAGAATTGTTTTTTTTCTTATCGTTTTCATTAAAACCAATTGCTAAAAAGTCTTTTTTCTTAGTCTTAGCGTCATTTCCTTTGCTTACATAAATTGATTTTATACTGCTATATTTTATTGATTTTATTAAATCATTAAATTTATAAAACTCTATATTATTCTCTTTAATTAATATATCCTGACTGTATTCAACTAAAACCGAAAGTGCAGTTACTACTCCTGTAAATATAAATATCCATAATAATGCGCTCCCTAAACCTCCAATTATTCCAAAAACTATTCCTAATATAAGCTCAACGATTGCTGCACTCATCATCATACCATTCCGCTTTTTTATTGTTATTGGAATTTTTTTATCTTCCACTATGAACCCCTCCTTTAAATTTCAGCTATTTTCTATTAGTGAGATGCCCTTATACCTAACAAATAAAAAATATATTTCACCATATAAAATATTATATAGTATATGTAGCATTTTTCAATACTTGTATATATTATTAGACTTCTATATTTTCATTATCATAACATTTAAAAATGCGTATCAATATCTCATATAAACATACAATATCAATATAAGGAGGTGTATTATTATGACACAAAATGATGGAGTACATAAACCTGGTTCATGCAATCCAGAGCAGAAAGGCTTAAGGAGGCAAAAACTTCACAGAAATCAAAATGATGTTGGAAATTCTAAAAACAAACCACAATACGAAAACTTTGACGGTGAACCAATAGAATAAGAAATGAGAGATACTTAGCAATATTTAAATAAACTAAGTATCTCTTATTTTTTTGTTTAATTACCTTGATTATATTCCAAGTATCTAAATTTATATATAGTTAAAAATTAAATTTATTCTTCATAACTATTATAGATTTGGATAGATTACTTCATTTACTATTTCAATGATATTATTCTTTTCCTTTGCTGAGTTTTCAATAATCACTTCTAATTCGCTATCAATTTTATCGAAAAATTCTTCTTTTCTAAGGCTGTTTAAATTTACTTTAACGTTTATTATGGAACTTTCTATTGCAGAGTGAAGCAGCACTGCGGAAATTGCTAGATCTGATAACAACATTTTATTTCCATACTTAGCCATAATCTTTAAATTTTCATAGAATTCTAAACTCTCTCTTGCTAAAATCAAAGGCGCTTCCATAGATTTTATTGTATTTTCTTTTATAGCTAGTGATCTTGCTTTCTTTTCTTCTTCACTTTCTTTAGGTAATTTATAACAATCCATTAACTTCAAAAAGTTATCTCTATCTTCTTCCATAAGTTCTAAGCTTCTTACTGTAAATTCTTTTGATTCTTTTTGAAATTTATTTATAATTTCTTTTTCATTGTCCGCTAATGCAATATAACTCTTCTTACCAACAGTTAACGAATAAACCATTGAGTTTAATGCAGCAGACAACGCTGAAATAAGACCAGCCACACTTCCGCCCCCGGGTGCTGATAAATCTGATCCCAATTCCTCTAAAAATTGTTTTATACTTTCATCGCAAAATTTCATATACTATATGCCCCTATCTAATTTATTAAAAATATATTACTTATTCAATGCTTTTGTTATCTAAAATCGATATTATATATCCTAGATATATCCAAAAAGTCATAGAAATGAAACTTATTATATATAATAGATCACTTTCAAATAAATTTACCGAAATAATTCCAACAACAATTGAAGTTAAAGTTATCATTTGAAGTCTTTCTTTTCTTTGTAATTTATCTAATCGCTGTACAATAAAAACTAAAATTGAAATTAAGAAAATTAGAAATAAAGTTAATGCAATAACCCCATTTATTGTTGCTGTCTGCACATATATATTGTGTAAACCTCCAACTGCTAATCCTGGTAAGTCATCAGTTTGTCTTGCATTAGTAACAGCATCTACAAGATTATTATTTCCAACACCAGTAAAAGGATGTTCCTTTATTACTATAGCTCCTGAAGTCCAAAGACTGCTTCTTCCGCTAGTAAAATTCCTAATATTATTTTTATCAAGCTGAAAGAATACTCCACACGCTAATATAGGTATTATTAATAATATAGCTCTAAAATATTTATTTTTATTATATACAAAAATAAAAATATATATAACCGCTATTACTATTAAATAAGCACTTCTTCCACGTGACCCAACCATAGTTACTGCCTGTAATACTATGTTAGCTAGCCAAAATAATTTAAGCCTGTGAGTTGCTGTTATATGATAAAGATAAATACACATTACAATAGCTAACGCCGTTGCTATTGAAAGAGCATTTTCATTTTCAAATATACCTTTTGTATTTCCAAATATTATTTGATCAATTTCTATATTTGTTTCTGTAAATCTCATTATTAAAGAAATAATAGAAGCTATTAACATAAAGATCACATAAAAATATGTAATTATATTCATTTCTTTAATAAGTGTTTTTTTGCTTCTAAATACATCCACTGTAAATATAATTAAAAACATAATTAAGTTTACTATCCATTTTGATATATTATCAGTACTTCTATAAACAAAAATATTAAAGATTAACGTTATTATCATGAACAAAGCTAATGGAATATCAAACTTATAAATTTTTCTTCTTTTATAATCTTCCACTATCATAAATAATATTAAAATTATTCCCCAAATTACTGCTATCTTCCCTGATACTCTGCTTATTAACGATATTCCTGGTAATTCCTTTAAAATAGTTACAAATGTTAAACTAACAAATAAGTAAAACAATTTAAAATAAAACTTATTATCTACATACTTATATATGCTTTTAATTATTTCCTTCATATACTTTTTTATACACTCCTTTTAGGCTTTCAACTAGCACCTTCTCTGAATAACTACAAACTGTTTTTTCTCTTATTTGATTTTTATCATACATATTGTAGTTATCTTTTATCCTCTTCAATGCTTTAGCTAAGTCTTTTACATCTTTCTTTTTAACTATTATTCCGTTTTCTTCTCTTATTATATCTTCTGCTCCTCCATTGTCGGCTCCAATAACAGGTTTTCCACATGCAAGTGCTTCAATATAAACAACTCCAAAAGTTTCATGTTCAGATGGCAGTGCAAATACATCGCACTTCCTCATCTCCATGGAAACTTCTTCTCTAGATAAAGCCCCTAGAAGTTTAATCTGCTCTTTCATATTTAACTTTTCAATAAGCTTGCTTAAGGATGATTTCACGGAACCATCTCCACCTATTCTTAAGGTTGTGTTTTCTCCTTTAAAAGTTTCTGCAAATGCTTCTATTAAGAATTCCATTCCTTTTCCTTCTTCAAGAAAAGCACATGAAAAAAATTTGAATTCTTTTTGTAATGGTACGTCTTGTACATTATTTTCATCCACGTAAAATAAACTAAGATCAACCATATTATGAATAACTTCAACAGGTTTATTAACATATTCCTGCAATTCCTTTTTTAATCCACTTCCAACTGCAATTAAACAATCTGCTTCTTCATAAGCTGCAAAAATGTATTTATTGTAACTCTCCTTAGCATATTTTGCATACTTAAGAGATGAATGCTCTGTTATAACTAAAGGAATATTATATTTCTTACTCAGATAAGCTGCTGCTATCCCACCCCAAAACGCTGAATGGGCATGAATAATATCAACTTTTCCTTCATTTTTAACAATTTCTTGATAAAGTTTATCCATCCTCTTATTAAAGCTTTTAAACATCAATGGATTCTTCGGTAAATAATTATAATCTTTATATCTATAAGTCCTTAAATTATCCTCTATATTAAAATTCATCCCTCTTTTCTCATGAATTCTTCCAAATCTAGTAATCGGCCAAATTTCATTATACGCAACCGTAATCTTTTCATTACTATTTGAGAGGGCCTTAAATTGTTCCTTAAAAAAGCTGCCATGCACTTTGTTCCTTGGAGAAGAATACCAAGATGGAATGACCATTATGTGCATCTAATCACTTCCTTCAAGTATATTATTTAATCTATCTACTATCGAATTCCATTCATATCTTGAGTCTGGCTCACATTTTATTGATTTATTCTTATACATTTCTATTAATTTATAAATTTTATTTTTTATTCCCTTAGCTGTATTTTCACTCATTATACACTTTGGGTTATTTTCTACAACACTTTTAAGTGGATCATTATTATCACCATAGATAACAAATATCCTGCCCTGTGCTCCAAAATAATCATAAATCTTGGCTGGTATTTGTTTCGAATTTTTATTTCCAAACAAAAGCAGCACATCTCCATTTAACATATACTTAAGTGCTTCATTAAATGGAATTCTAGGAGATACCTTAGCTGCCTCTAAATTTTGTAATCTCTTTTTTCCTTCAATATCATCTATATTTCCAAAAAACAAAACATTAAGCAAACTATAATCTTCCATATTTTCTTCTTTAATTTCTTCAAGAGCTCTAATAAATGGTTTAATATCTCTAAGCTTAGAAAATATTTCTCCTGTATAAATTATGTTAAGCTTATCCTTCTCTATAAGTTTTGGGCTTTCTTCATTTAGCAATTTTTCATATAATTTTGAATCAAAGCCTCTATTTAATATAAAAGTTTTATTATCCTTCTGCAAGAACTCATAATCCTTTAAATATTCATTTTTATTTGCCTCTGTAACAAATATAAACTTATCTGCCAAGTTTACAATGTCTTTTTCCATACTTTTTTCGAATATCTTCTTAATTATAAAAGAATTTTCTCGTGTAGAGTCCTTAAGCCATGGATCACTCCAGTAAGTAATCCATGGTACATTTCTATATCTTTTCTTTATACGATATGCACACAAATGTGAAGATGGAGGCTCATGCATTGAAAATATAACATCAAATTTTTCAGTCTCCATTAATTTTATTCCATATTCTCCTGCTTTCTTTGACCATCCATAATACATATCTGGTATAACCACAGAATTTTTTACTTTGCGCAATATTTTTTTCATATTGCCATTGTTACTTTTTGGTGCCTCTTTATTAATCCCACTACTTTTTCTAGGCATTAATTTTTTAAAGACAATCCCTCCATCAACAATATGGACTTTAATTCTTTTATCCATCATGGAATATAATGCTTCATCATAATAAATTGAATCCTCTGGAAAATTAACAGTTAAAAGATGAACTTCATTATTATTAATTTCACTTAATTTATTCAAGTACTGCAAAGTCTCAATAGCAGCTGAGTTGTTTATTAATGGCGAATAGCAGGCAATAAATAATATTTTCATATATCCCCCTATCTTCTTATCTTCTTTAAAACTAAATTTTTCATTTCAATTACTTCTTCAATTTTAAATAGATAACATAAAATAAAATATACTATAATTCCAATACTAACTCCAAGTAACAAAAGAGTTAATGAATTAAATTTCCCCCTAAAATAAATTGCAATACTTATAATTACAATTCCCATAATAAATGAATTTAAAGTTATTAAACTTATTTTCTTTATTATATCTGTTATAATGAAACCTTTTTCTATTTTTATAATACTTCTGCTTAAAAGTATTGCTGTCACTATCATAGCTATAACGGATGCTAATGCAATCCCCATTATACCCATATACCTAGATAAAATCACACAAAAAATTATGTTTATAATAACTCCTATAACACCATTCATGGCTGTAATTTTTGTTTTTCCCATAGTAAATAGAGTTGAATTTAGAACATCTCTTATTCCTGTAAAAAATATTCCAAAGCCATATCCGAGAAGTGCAAAACTTGTAATATGTACTGCGTATTCATCAAATTTTCCTCTTCCATATACAATTTCAACAATTTCCTTACTAAATATTGCAATTCCAATAGTTATAGGAATTAATAAAATTGCTAAATATACAATTGACTTTTTTAACATTGTTAAAAAGCCAGTCTTATCCTCATTATTTCTCATATTAGCCATAAGCGGATATACCACGCTTGTAACGGATGTAGTAATTATTGTATTTATAAATATGATTAGTTTCTGTGCATAATCTAAGGCAGAAACCGATCCAGCTGATAAACTTGAAGCAATATACTTATCAACAACCATATTAAGGGAGTTTGCACCTGCTCCAATAAGCACTGGTATTATTAATATTATAATTTCTTTCAATCTATTATCCTTAAGGCTAATGAAAAATTTATATTTATATCCATGAGATATCAACGAAGGTACCTGAACTGCAACTCTAAAGAAATTTCCTATAACATTAGCAATTGTCAGTCCTAAAATATCGTAATTTTTAAATAATAATAAATATAATATCATAGGTAAATTAAAAAACAAACCTAAAATGGATGGAATGACAAAATCTTCATTTACTTGTAATAATGCTGTAAAACATGCATTAATAGATAAAAATAAAATATTAATAAGGGTGATTTTTAATAAACCTGTAGCTATAGTTCTCGTTTCTTCTGAAAATTTAAATATATCAACTATTTCCTTCGAAAAAATGCTCGTTATAATAAAAAGAATAAAGGAAATAATGAACAGTATATTTATTACGTTATTTGCAAAGTCATACATTTCTTCTTGGCCTTTTCTAGCTCTTATTTTACTTAGCATAGGCAAGAATGCAGTTGATATTGCAAGTCCAACTAAAGTAAATATTGTTTCTGGTATAGATACAGCAATATTATAGGCATCTGTATAAACTCCAGCACCAAAATTATTTGCAATAAGCATATCACGAATAAAACCTAAAAATCTACTTATTAGCGATACTATCATTATTATAAATGTAGATTTAATTAAGGTACTTCTTTGTTTCATTTTATCACCATTTTTCCCTTGCTATAATTTAGAATTTTTCTTTGTATTATTATGATATCTGAAAGAAGCTAATAATAAAAACTTTGGTATAGCAGATAGTCTTTTTATTCTAACTGGTTCTTTTACTACCCTATACAGCCACTCCATGCCTAATGCTATCATCCATTTTGGTGCTCTTTTAAGTTCCCCTGCAAATATATCAAAAACTCCACCTACCCCCATGAATATATGAGTACTAGTTTTGTCCATAACCTTTTTTATGAAAATCTCCTGCCTCGGTGATCCCATTGCCACAAATATAGCCCAAGGATTACAACTGCTTATTTCATCTATTAAATCATCACAATTATTTAAATCAAAAAATCCATTATGGAAACCTGCAATTTTTAAATCAGGAAATTCAAGCATTATATTCTCTGCACATTTATTCACAGTTTCTTCCTTTGCACCTAATAAATAAATTGACTTTTTTTCTTTATTTGCTTTAACTAAAACTTCTTTTACAACATCGATTCCTGCAATCTTTTCTTTAACCGGATTTTTTACTAGCTTTGATGCAACAACAGTTCCAACTCCATCTGGAATTATAACTGAACCCTCATCCTTAAAATTTTCCCTAAGGGTATCATTATTTAATCCATTAAATAATACTTCTGGGTTTCCAGATATTATATTTACTTTATTAAAATTCTCTATATAATTCATTAAAGTTTTTTTATCTTCTTTAAAAATTTTAAAACCAAGTATTTCTGTAAACATCTCTTCTCCTAAAACTTATTTTACACTTCTATTTAGCATTTGATCTATTTCTATAACTATTTCATCTTCTGGTGCTAATTTCTTAGCAATATCAAGATTCAATTTTGCCTGCTCCGTATCTCCTAAATTTATATAGCACATTACTATATTCGTACATATCTCAACTTCTTTTGATGCATCAAAGGCTTTCCTAAAATATTTTATCGCCTCTTCATATTCTCCTATGCATGCATAACTCATACCAAGTTCATTAACTACTTCAAGACTTCCCGATTCAAGTGATAAGCTTTCACTTAAATAATGTATAGCTTTGTGATAACTTTCAATTCTTCTATATGAAACTCCTAAATAATAATAAATCAATGGATTTTCTTTAAATTCTTCGGTTAACGGTAATAATAATTCAATGGCTTTCTTAGGATCATCTTTTACATACTCAACAGCTTTTTCAAAGTGACTTACATTACTAATATCACTTATAATTTGTTGAATTTCAGCTGTCTTCTTTCCTCCCTTGTTTATATACTCATTTATTTCCACTTCTGAGCCCTTATAATCACCTTTATCTTTAAGTATTAAAGCATTATAAAGATATGGCTCTGGAGATTTTTCAAATTTTTCTTTACATTCATCAATATCTTCAAGTAATATTTCCTCAAAGCCTGAGTCTTTTTCTCTTATAGTTTCACCTACAGCTAATAGCTTTGTAAGTATTTCTTCTTCTCTGGTATATACATAAAGCCCCTTTAATAAAATATAAGCATCTTCAAGCCTATCTTTTTTTATCCTATCTGCTATAAGACTCTTTACACATTCTTCGCAATCTGGAACATATGATAGAACTGTCCCATAGTCCTCGTTATATCTAATATTCTTATCTGCACCAAAGACAATAAAAATTCCTTCAACGAAATAATATATTGGTAAATTACTAAGTTTCATTTGATTCTCAGCATTAGCTACAACATATTCTGAACTTATAGGCAGATATAAATCATTATTTTCAAACGCTACATAATCTGGAATACCAAGACTTTTCTTAAATCCTTCCTTATTAACTTCTAAAAACAATAATTCACTTAACTTATCTTTATACATTGTCTTATAATTACTCATTTTACACCTCTCTAGGTCAGTTAACAGTTAACAAGTAACAGTTAACAATTATTTTGTTAAATTTTCTTTTGTAAGGCACATGAAAGTAAATAACAGGTCCAAGGTTGCCTTGAATATTTTTCATCAGGCAAGGAGATAAATTGACTTCATAGTGTGTCTATTAGGTCAATTTGCCGATGAGCAGAGAACCAAAATCTATGATTTTGTGTGAATCGCTTACTCAGCGAGCATATGCGAGTCGAGCTTCTGCTATGATGGAAAATAGGCTGGCAAATGGACTTGTTATTTATTTGATTGTGCCTAAAGAAATTGCTATCATCGATAAGGATGATAGCAATTTACGCATATTCAAAAATAATTAACTAGCACCTTAATCTATTTTCTCTCATATGCTTTCTATGGAAATTTAGTTTAACTTTCCATTAATTATTTCCATTACTTTTTCTTTAAATTTCGCAATATCTTTTTCAGCATTTTCTAAACTGCTGCTCTTTACTGCTAAATAAATTTTCATCTTTGGCTCTGTTCCTGATGGTCTTACTACAAAATATGAACTATCCTCTAAAATGTACTTTAATACATTAGACTTAGGTAAGTCAATAGATGCTTTAGCCTTATTTATAATATCTTCCTCAATACTTAATTTGTAATCTAACCTCTTAACGATTTTAACATCGTCAACATTACTTATTGGTTCATTTCTTAAGGCTTCTATACAGCTGGCTATTTTCTCCTGTCCTTCTTTTCCTTTTAATTCTAAAGATATAAGAGTTTCTTTGAAATATCCATATTTTTCATATAAGTCTATTAATGCATCATAAAGGCTCTTTCCTTGTTCTTTATAATAAAGGCACATTTCACATACTAGCATAGCTGCTATTACTGCATCCTTATCACGTACGAAATCTCCTGCAAGATATCCATAACTTTCTTCAAATCCAAACAAATAAGTTTTGTCTCCTGCATCTTCAAATTCTCTTATTTTCTCTCCAATATATTTAAACCCTGTTAACACATCCATAAGTTCAACATCAAAATCTTCTGCTATCTTTCTAGCACCTTCTGTTGTTACAATTGTTTTTATTACGACACCATTTTGTGGTAACTTATTAGTTTCTTTTAATGAGCTTAACATATAATGAGTTAAAAGTAACCCTGTTTGATTACCTGTTAACACTTTATATTCTCCAGTACTGTTCTTAACGACAAGACCAATTCTATCACAATCTGGATCAGTTCCAAATATTATATCTGGATTTTCTGTCTCAGCCATTTTTAAAGCTAATTCAAATACGTCTGGATTCTCTGGATTAGGATATGATGCTGTTGGAAAGTTTCCATCTGGAGCCTCTTGCTCCTTAACAACTTTAACATTACTATAACCTAACTGATTTAATACGCTTCTTACTGGCACATTTCCAGAACCATGAATTGGAGTATATATAACCTTTAAATTACTTGCTTTATCTTTAACTAAATCTGTTCTTATGGTTAAGCCTTTAACTTTTTCATAATATACTTTATCTACTTCTTCTCCAATATAATTTAGTACTCCTTTTTCTAAAGCAATATTCTCATCAATATTCTTTATTTTTGAGAAGTCATCCACTGAATTAACACAATTAATTATTTTCTTTGCTTTTTCATCCGTTACTTGTCCACCGAACTCATCGTACACTTTGTAACCATTATATATTTTAGGATTATGAGATGCAGTTATTACAATACCACCCTTGCATTTCAATTCTCTAACTGCAAAAGATAATACTGGTGTTGGTCTTAAATTTTCATATAAATATACTTTAACATTATTTGCACATAATGTAAGTGCGGCAGCTTTTGCAAATTCTTTTGACATGTTTCTTGAATCATATGCAATTGCAACAGAAGGATCCTTAAAACTATCATTTAAATAATTAGCAAAGCCTTGTGTAGCTTTAGCAACAGTGTATATATTCATTCTATTGCTTCCAGCTCCTATTATACCTCTGAGTCCACCAGTACCAAAATCTAAATCTTGGTAAAATCTATCTTCAATATCTTTTTCATCAGATATACTTCTTAATTCATTTTTTGTTTCTTCATTAATAAGGTCAGAATTAATCCATGCATTATATTTTTCTTTGTAGTTCATTTTACAATCCCCTCTCCATGGTTTTTTCTCTTATCCATTATACATTATTTATCCATATATAAAAACTATTTTATATATTTTAGTAATTTTCTCTTAATTTTTCAGTACACAGCTATAGTATCACTCTTCACTGATAATTAGATTTACAATCTATGCATTACTGTTACTAAATAAATTATTTATCATTATGGAATAATTTATCCCTATAAATAAGAAAAATCATTTCTTAAATATTTTCCAAATATTTAAGAAATGATTTTTATAACATTTTAAAATATCATATTATTCTATTCTTCTACTTCTGGTTCTCTTTTTTCTTCTTGACTTATCGAACCTATAACAGTTGCTAAATCATCTACAATTTCAATACTCTTTGCAAATTGTAGATTTTTAAATGTATAAACTGTTCCTGCTTGCCCATTAGAAACATCTAATTCAACGTCCTTTGGTAAATCCTTTGCTTTGCAAGATACCTTAACTAAATCTCTTTGAGTTTGCAAAATCAAACTTCTGCTTTCCAAAAGTCCTTTACCAACAATTTTTATTAATACTTCAGTCTGCATTTTAGTATTAGCTGCTATTTCTTCAAAATCTACATGAATGGCTTTATTTCCAAATGAGTTCTTTTGAACTTCTTTAATTACAGCTGTTCCCTTATTTCCTTCAAGGTCAAACTTTATTACTCCGTGTTCTCCATGAGTGGAAATTTCTTTTAACAATGCTGATTCATCTACTTCAAAAATTTCGTTTCCTATTTCTTTTCCATAAATTACTCCTGGAATCTTGCCTTCTCTTCTTTCCTTTTTAGCTCCGTTAGTTTTCTTTATTCTTTTAATTAATTTTAATTCTGCCATTGTGAATATCCTCCTAAAAATTATTTCTTTAATTTTAATAATTATTTTTTATATAGTTTTAAATGGTATTCACGTTGGAATAAAGTAAACAGGCCTATCACATTTACTAGGTCTAAGAGTTCTTCTAATATTGACTTTATCTGGAGAATTGTGAAAAGATAAAATCAAGCTAGATTTACAATTAAACAATTTTTATCGCCTCTAATATATTGAATTTTTCCTTTTATGGAATTTCTATTATATTATAACACTTAATTTCCACTCCACGCACATAATTATAAATCTAATATAAATAGCACTATATGTTTTAACTAAAAAAAATGGCTATCCACATAATTGGATAGCCTAAAATTAATCTTAATTTATTATAAGTCATTTCTTTATATTCTATAGAACTACTTCATATTTATTTTCTTTCTGTCTTTTGCTCGCCTTCTTTATACCTTTTTGGAGTTTCATCAGTATTGTAAAAAGCATTACAACCAATTAATATAGCACAAATAAAAATACTAACCCAAAGCATATTTATTCCCCCTTTAAATATATAATTGATTATATATTTATTATACCACATTTATCTGTAAACGTTATATATTTCCTCATTTTTATAAAATATTTTAGGACCAAAATTTCAATTTAATAAAAAAGATAATTCAAGATTAATTTAAGAAAAATATGGTAAAATATACTTGATATTATTTATACGAGGAGAAAATACATGACAGTTAAAAAGCAAGTAAAAAATATATCTAAAATAGTATTATTATCTATATTTCTTAACTTGATACAAGTAATATTTATAACATTATTTATCTATTATAAATATAGAAATCCTTATATGATAGAAGGAAATTTTATTATTAATGTCATAGCTATCAGTATAGGTATTAATAGCATTATTACAGGTATTATATTCTATAATCTTCTCTTTAAAAAGGGAAGCAGTAATTTAATCGATACCATAAATTATCTTGAAGCATTCAATAAGACTTTGAGAACTCAAAGACATGATTATCTAAATCACATTCAAGTTATTTAC
The DNA here is from genome assembly GCF_000230835.1 of Clostridium sp. DL-VIII. NCBI lineage: Bacteria > Bacillati > Bacillota > Clostridia > Eubacteriales > Clostridiaceae > Clostridium > Clostridium sp. DL-VIII. Next base: position 1,704,021 of record NZ_CM001240.1, on the reverse strand, counting down.
TCATTGATGGAACTTGAAGAATTTGACGAAGCTAGAAAATATATAGAGCCTGTCTATAAAGATATAGTAAGGGTCAGTAAAGCTCTAAAGACTTCCAAGCCTGCTGTAAATGCACTTCTTCAAGCCAAATTACAAATGGCAGAAAAAAACAAAATAGATATAGAACTAGAAATAAAAAGTGATTTAAAACATCTTAATATGGAACCATGGGAGTTTTGCAGGATCATGGGTAATATAATAGATAATGCTATATTTGCGTTGAAGTTAAAACCCGATAATAGATATATGCTTATCGAATTATCAGAAGATTTACAAAGTATAAAGCTTAATATATCAAATAATGGAGATAATATACCTACAGAAATTATAGATAAAATATTTGAAGAAGGTTTTACTACCAAAGGCAGTAAAGGTGATGGTATGGGGCTTGCTATTGTAAACGAAATTGTTACGAACTTTTCTGGTACAATATCTGTCACATCGACTGAAGAACGGACTTTCTTTGAAATAATTTTACCTAAAGCACAATGATTATACATATTCTCAGAGTAATTTATGCCCTAAGATTTCTAATTTTTCATGTGCCTTAAATGACATCTGAATCTCAAAAATGTATAATTCATAAGTTTTATATTACTAATCACAATTATCTGGATTACTATATACATATAGATAAACAAATCAAAAACTTGATTTATTACTTGTAAATAAAGTTCTTTATTGATTAAAAGAAGAAGGCTTAAATTAGTGATAAATTTCAACTGACAAGTTAAAGTGTAAATTGTCAACTGTTAACTGAATTAAGGGGGGTGAAAAATATGAGTGTATTTTTACCAGATATAACAGTCCTTACGGTAGTTCTTCTAATTATAGGCTTTGGTCTAGTATTTTTAGAGATGCATATTCCAGGCATTGGAGTCCCTGGAATTGCTGGAGCTATATTTCTAATACTAGCCGTAGTACTAACAGCTCAAAATTTTGCTCAAGCACTAATTATGTCATTAGCTATCTTAGCAATTCTCGGAGTTATGCTAGGCATAGTTTTAACATTCTTCGCAAAAGGGAAACTCTTTAAACCATTAGTTCTGTCAGAAGAACAAAAAAGAGAACATGGATATATTAGTTCCTCAGATTTAGATTATCTGCTCGATAAAAGAGGAATTGCAGTTACTGACCTAAGACCATCAGGTTCTGTAGATATAGACGGTGTTAAATTCGATGTGATTTCTGATGGAGAATATATTTCTACTGGCTCTAAAATTAAAATATTTAAAGTAAGTGGAGTAAAATTATTAGTAAAAAAAATAAATGATTAGTTTTTAAAGGAGAGATTATTAATGGTTATTAATTTAGTTATAACTGCTATAGCAGTAGTATGTTTAATTGCTGTGTTTATTACTTTTGTTCCAATAGGATTATGGATATCATCTTTAGCCGCTAATGTTCAGGTGAGTATATTTAATTTAATCGGTATGAGACTTAGGAGAGTTGTGCCTTCGAAGATAGTAATTCCACTTATCAAATCAACAAAAGCCGGCATGGGACTCAGTGTTAATCAATTAGAAGCCCATTATTTAGCTGGTGGTAATGTAGATAATGTAGTAAATGCACTAATTGCAGCTCATAGAGCTGACATAGACTTGCATTTTGAAAAGGCCGCTGCTATTGATTTAGCCGGGAGAGACGTTTTAGAAGCAGTTAAAATGAGTGTTAATCCCAAAGTGATTGAAACTCCAAATGTTTCAGCAGTTGCAAAGGATGGTATAGAACTTCTAGTTAAAGCTAGAGTTACAGTTAGAGCTAATCTTGAAAGACTTGTTGGAGGTGCTGGAGAAGCAACTATCTTAGCCAGAGTTGGTGAAGGTATAGTAACTACAGTTGGTTCTTCTACTACTCATAAGACAGTACTCGAAAATCCAGATGCTATTTCAAAAACCGTATTAGATAAAGGATTAGATGCAGGTTCAGCTTTTGAAATTCTATCTATAGATATAGCTGACGTGGATGTAGGAAGAAATATAGGCGCTCATCTTCAAACACTACAGGCAGAAGCTGATAAAAACATCGCACAGGCTAAAGCCGAAGAAAGAAGGGCAATGGCAGTAGCTAAAGAACAAGAAATGAGAGCTGCTGTTGTAGAGTCTGAAGCAGAAGTACCAAAAGCAATGGCTTATGCACTTAGAGAAGGTAAGCTTGGAATAATGGATTATTATGATATGCAAAACGTAATTGCTGATACAAGTATGAGGAGCTCTATTTCTAAAGCAGGAAATAAAAATCAAGCTTTGACCACAAACGACGCAGAAAATAAAGATAAAAAATAAACTCTTAGGAGAATGAAATATATGAAGTATAATGATACTATTTCAATATTGAGATCTGCCATAAGTATTCTAAAAGATCCTACAATTATCTCAGATAAATTTAATGAGACTTTAGAGTATTTCGATAAACTCGGTACAAATGATACAATGCGGAATAAAGATAATACTAATGTAAATGCTGACAATAGTATTAAATATAATGAGAATGAGCCTGTAAAAAATGATTATTCTGATAGACCCTATGACCAAGATACCTTAGCTTACAAGAAGCAAATTGCTTCTTCAAATCCACAAGGTGTAATAGACTCTATTGCACAAGAACTTACATCCGCAAGGCTTAAGCAAGCTATTATACTTTCAGAAATAGTTGGAAAACCAAGAAGCAAAACTCGAAGGAAAAGAAGATTTTAAAATTAGGAGAATTTCTTATGAATATAAAAGTCCTTATAGTTGATGATGAAAAGGGAATGAGAACTATAATAAAAAAAATATTAGACAAATCTGGTGGTTTTGAAGTTGTCTGTGATACAGATAGTGGAGAAGATGCTATAAGCTTATTTAAAGAACAGCGCCCAGAGGTTGTGTTTCTTGATATAGAAATGCCTGGGTTCAGCGGCATAGATTGTGCTAAAATTTTAACCGATATAAATCCAAAAGTAATAATTATCTTTGCAACTGCCCACCAGGAATATATGCCTGATGCATTTCAATTATATGCCTTTGATTATTTAATCAAACCTTTCAAAATAGAAAGGGTACTACAGACCTTAGACAGAATAAAAAAGCTAAATAAACCTGTTTATGGAGATGGTATAGATAAAATAATCAAACATGAAAAAGGCTTGGACAAACTTATGATAAAGAACAAAGAAGGCATAAGCTTTGTTGACACAAAGGAAATTGTACTAGTGCAGCGAGAAGAAAACTCCACTGTTATTTATACTAAGACAGATAGCTTTACCACCTCTATTTCTTTGTCAGATATAGAGGAAAAATTAGATAATTCTCAATTCTTTAGAAGCCATAAATCCTATATTATAAATCTGTCCTTAATAACAAAAATTTATCCTTATGGAAGATGGACCTACGTAGTTAAACTTAAAAATACAGAAAAAGATGCCCTGCTTACTCATGAAAAGTATGAAGAAATAAAGAAACTTTTTAGCTTATAAACAAGACTTAAATAAAAGGTACTCAATAAAACGAGTACCTTTTACCTTTAATTAAAAGCTTGATATATAATTCTTGTAATCCTAACTTCTCTCGATTCTTACCTTGCTTCCTCCCATTCCGCATTCTGCCGGTGTAATCATAAGTTTTACAGGGACTCTATTTTTTATAGCCTCAACATGACTTATAATACCAACCTTTAGTTTTTCATTATGAATTCTTTCTAAAGAACTCATTACAACTTCAAGAAGCTCATCATCTAATGTTCCAAAGCCTTCATCAAGGAAAAATAATTCTAGTGGTGCTGTTCCCTTTAGCTGAATCTGAGCTGATAAGGCCAAGGCTAATGATAAAGATGCCAAGAAGGTTTCCCCTCCGGATAAAGTTGTTGCATCCCTTCTAGCTCCACCATTTTTATAATCCCTAATTATAAATCTGCTATTTTCATCAACTTCTAATCCATAGTTTCCATGAGTTATTTCCTTTAATCTTCTAGAAGCCTCAATAGAAATATATTTTAATCTATTTATTGCCACAAACTCTACAAATTTTTTTCCTTTAAATAATTTATCTAAATCATTAAGCAAAGCTAATTTATGTTCCAATTTACTCTTCTTTTCCAAAAGTTCCTTTTGTTCATCTAGTTTAGTTTTTATACTTTTCAATTCTTCTTCAAGTTTAATCTTATGCTCATTTGCCTCATTAACTTCTACTTCTTTTTGATTTTGTAACAATTTTACTTTTGAATATTCTTCTTCACTTAACTCTTTACCAGAAATTTTATTAAGTAAACTTTCAATTGCGCCTTTTACTTTTAATGCACTATCCTTGTAATTATCTACTTTCAGCTTGTATTCATTAATCTCTTCTTTTTTAATTAGATTCTTCTTAACATCATCTAAGGAATTGAAGCCTTCACTATCAATTGCAACTTCCAACCGAGACTCTTCTTCATTTTTTCTCTTACTAAGTTCTTTGTTCTTACTAACTGTAGCTATAAATTTTTCATTGTTATCTAAAAACTCTTTTTCAATTGCATTTTTACTACTTTCAGCCTTCTCAAATTCTTTATTAATATTTTGTATATTATTTTTGACTGTACTAAGCAATAATGGTAAATCTTCTTCATTATTTACTTTACTTTTTATCATATGAAGCTTTTCTTCTTTGTTTTCTTCATGGCTCTTAAGCTCAGCATTATCTTTAGTTAATTTTTCTTTTGTCATTGTTAATTCATTATTTAATTTTTCTCTATTTTTATCTAGCACTTCTAATAATTCTCTGTTACTTTTGATTATCTTAGCTATCTTTTCTCTTTCTTTTTCAATCTCTCTTATTTCTTTACTCTTTTCAATAAAATCAATGACTGAAGTCTCAGCTCTTAATGTATTTATTTTGCTTTCTATATCATTTAATTGTTCTGTATTTTCTTTAAGATTTTTCTCTAAATCATCTAATTGCCTTTTATTAGTTCTAACTACAGCTCTAAGTTCATTTATTTCACCATTTTTAATATTTATATCATTTTTTAATTTGTTAATATCTTTATCTAATGTTTCTTTATCCTTAGTATAGTCTTCTAAAGCTTTTTCTAAATTCTTAAATTCATCTTGCAATTCTTCTAAAGACTTTTCCTTAAATTTAATTCCAAGTTTATTTATTTCTTCTTCATTAATCTTTATTTTCTCATTAAAATTATTTATCCTAGTTTGTTTCTCAATTATACTATTATTAATAGTTTTTATTTCAGCTTCCTTAAGTTGAACCTCTTTTTCTATATCGTCTATATTTTTAACTTCTATTTTAACTATATCTTCTTTATTGTGATGAGTCGAACCACAAACCGGGCATACTTCCCCTTCTTTAAGCCCGCTTCTTAGAATATTAGCTAAGTTCTCTCTTTCCATTTCTTTTTGCTTAAGTTTAATCTTTTCAAGCTCTTCTTCATGTCTCTGCTCATCTTCTTTTTTAGTTATTACTTCAGTATTTAATTTTTTTATTTCTTCTTCAGCAAATTCTATTTCTTTTATTAATTTATTATGACTTTTCCACTTCTGCTCATTTTCAATCATCAGTTGCTTTAAATTGACTAAGTCTTTTGATTCTCCTGGAGAATTTTTAAGCAGTTCTTCGTAATGTTTCTCTTTCTCCTCTAAAGCTTTAACGCTTTTTTCTATGATATTCCTTAAACTTTTGCCATCAGATATAGTCTTATCATTCTCTTTTTCCAAAAAATTTTTCTTATCATTATCTTTAGTTATAGATGACTTCAAGCTATTTAACTTTTCTTCTAAAAGAATGCCTTCTTGAACTTTTTCTTTAAGCTGCTCATCTATTTTTAATTTCTCATACTTTTTGTCATGCTCTTTTACAATTTTATTTTTATCCTTAATTTCCTCATCAACCTTAATGAGTTCTTCTTTATCTCTTTTGCTTACAACCTCAGCTTCACTTATCTGTAATTTCAATATATCTATCTTTTTTTGTATTTCGTCTACTAATTTTTTTTCTTCAATTGCATCCTTTACCTTTTGTTCTTGTATCATTAATTGAGGAAGCTTTTTATCTTTATTAACTTTTGCTTCATTCCATAGTTTTTCTATACTCTCTTTTTCTTCTTTAATCTTCTCAATTGTAGCTTTTAATCTATCTAATTCAATTTCATTTATTTTAAATTCTTTTATAGTATTCTCAAAAGCATTAATATACGGTATAACCTTTGCACCCGCTTCTCCAAGTTTTATTATTTCTATATACTTATTTATTTTTTCTTCTTGCTCTTTTAATACTTTTTCTTTATTTTTATATTCCTCTAAATCTAATTGCAGCTTCCATATTTCTTCATTTTCTTTATAATTTTTCTCAATTACTTTTAATTCTTCCTTTAATATTTCTAAGTCTTTCTTTAGTTCTTCTAATATATTCTTTTTTTCTTTTAATATATCTTCGCTTATATCATCATATCCGCTTAATTGGCCAAGCAAAACACTGTTTTCAGTTCTCTCTTTATTTATTTTTAAGCTAAGCTTTCTAGATAAATTATCCCCGAATTGCTCTAGGTTAAATAATCTTTCAAGCATGTCACGCCTATCTTTACCTTCCAGCTTTAAAAATTCACTGAACTTTCCTTGTGGCAGCACAACAGTTCTAGAAAAATCCTCTAAGTTAAGTCCTATAATCTCCTCAACCTTTTTATTTATTGTCTTAACTCCATCTGCTAAAACTTCTTCCTCTTCTATATTGGTTATATCTACTATTTTACATTTTCCAGAGTTTATGCCTCCATCTTTTTTTCTTTTAAATTCTCTATCTATAACATATCTTTTAATTTCCGCTCCAGATATCTGAAATTCAAAGTTTACATTTAACTTATCACAATTAGTATTTATATAATTAGAGCTCTTCCTAGCCACATTTCCATATAAAGCCAAAGTTATACCATCCAATATAGTTGATTTTCCACTTCCAGTCGGTCCAAAAATCCCAAAAAATCCTCTATCTGTTAATCTATCAAAATCTATTGTCTGCTCATCAATAAAACTATTTAATCCTTTAATTCTTAATTTAATTGGCCTCATTTTCTTCCCCTTCTTCATTTATAATAGATAAAAGTAATTCCATCACTTCATCTTCTGGTGGCACTCCTCTTTCTTTCGTGTAAAAATCAACAAATATTTCTTCAAAAGATTTTTCACTTATATTTAATGCAGTATCTTCATCTATACCTTTAACCTTCGGCATTATCTCTAAAATATCTTTTTTCAAATCCTTCATTTGTTTTATTTCATCTTCTCTTATGTATCTATCTGTTGCTATCTCCATGTATACCCAGCAATCTTTCTCCTTATTTTCCTCGCACTTTAAAATTGCATCTTCAATACTAGAACATTTCCAAATTTCAATTGGTTTATATATTTTTAAGTTTACTTCTTCAATTGTGCATTCTTCTTTTGCCTTAACATCTACTATAAAGCATTTTTTGTCAAAGCTTACTTCTTTTTTATTATAATGAATAGGAGACCCACAATACCTTGCTTTCTTTTCAGTTCCCGGAACTATTTGAGGCTTATGAACATGTCCGAGTGCAACATATTGAGCTTCTTTTGGGAAACAGCTGCCATCAACAATATAGGCCCCCCCTAATTGAATACTTCGTTCTGATCCGCCTTCTTCACTTCCCATAGCAAATAGATGAGATATTACTAAGTTAATGGTATCCTCTCTATAATGGCTTCTTAGAGAATCAAATAAAGAAAATATTTTCTCACTATAGGATTTAGCTTTCTCTTCTTCGTCATCCATTCCATTGTAGATAACTTCATTTAATCTTTTTTCACTTGGATAAGGCATTGTTAGAATGACTGCCTTTTCATTATTTATTTCAATTTCAACAAAACCTTCTCCTGAATCTAAAACCTTATGTTTCCCATATTCTCCACAAGGAACTATAGTTTTAGGAGTTCCGACCATAATAATCCCATGTTCTCTAGCTAAAGGCCCTGCTGCAACTAATCTATCCGGATTGTCATGATTTCCTGATATAACTAAGGTAAGTCTTTCCCCATTTTTTGATATTCTCTTCAAGGTATCATAAAACATTTTTTCTGCTCTGGCTGGCGGATTTGGATTATCATAAACATCACCAGCTATCATAACTAAATCTATATTATTTTCTTCAACAATATTTACGAAATCCTTTAGAAATTCTTCCTGCTCATCCATGCGGCTTTGTCCTTCTAAATTTTTACCTAAGTGCCAGTCTCCTGTATGTAATATTCTCAAAATTAAACATCCTCCTATTGAGGCAAATTTAAACAAATAACAATTCTAAAATTGAAATGAATATTTTTAATTAGGAAAGAAATTAGATGAACTTGTTATTTTTTAATTATGCCTTAACTTAAATTATAATCATATTATAGCCTAGTTAGATATACTTTTTCCAACAACATTTTCAACATTCTCCAAAAAACATTCCATAAAAAAAGACATTATATCCTTAATAGTTAAGATATAATGTCTTTTAAAAATTAATGTTTCCCCTTACATTTAACGAATGAAATTCATAAATATTTTCTCTTCAATTTCAGGTTCTTTAACTTTTCCTTTACCAAACTCAACAAGTTTCATAAGCCAGGCCATATTTTTGCCAAGTACTCTCATGATTTGATTTCCTTCTGTATCATCTTTCACTTCTCCTGGCGCTGTTCCATTTATTACATTCCAGTAGTTTGAAGTTGGCATAAGCATTTCTGAACAATTAATATAATTATTCAATTGCTCAAAGGTTGGCACGCCACCAGCACGTCTTACAGCAACTACTGCAGCACCAACTTTATGTCTTAACATCCCCTTATTTACACTTGTAACGTAAAAGGCTCTGTCTAAAAATGACTTCATTGTTCCTCCTATTGCTGAATAGTGAACTGGTGAACCTAGTATTATTCCGTCTGCTTCTTCATTTTCTGAATCCATTCATTTACTTCATCATCAATGACACATCTTTCATTTTGATTTCTCGCACAGCCATTACAAGCAAGACATCCTCTTATAACTTTATTACCCACATGGATAACTTCAACTTCTATGCCTTCCTTTTTTAATTCCTCTGCAACTATTTGTATTCCATGAAATGTATTCCCCTCTTTTTTAGGACTTCCATTAAATGCAACTACCTTCATTTATATCACCTATCCTTATATCTTATAGTTTAATCTATTATATATCGCATGCTTTTAATATATAGCACTAAGTATAGTATATTCACCTCCTAAACTTGCAACAAGTAGGCACTTTAAAGTTAGATAACTTACTTTAAAGTAGGAATTACGATCATAGACTACTTTTAGTTAAATCCTAAACTTGCTTTCTTGCATTACTGCTACAACTCTATTTCAAATTTCTCCTTTTTATAATATCATCACCTACATTACAATATATGTAATGTAGGTGATGATATTTTGATAGAACATAATGGCAAATCGTATATTTGTCCCTTGGATTTAGGCTTTGAAATTATAAGAGGTAAGTGGAAATCAGTAATATTATGCCTTAACTTAAATTATAACTATATTATAGCCTAGTTAGATATACTTTTTCCAACAACATTTTCAACATTCTCCAAAAAACATTCCATAAAAAAAGACATTATATCCTCAATAGTTAAGATATAATGTCTTTTAAAAATTAATATTTCCCCTTACATTTAACGAATGAAATTCATAAATATTTTCTCTTCCATTTCAGGTTCTTTAACTTTTCCTTTACCAAACTCAACAAGTTTCATAAGCCAAGCCATATTTTTGCCAAGTACCCTCATGATTTGATTTCCTTCTGTATCATCTTTTACTTCTCCTGGTGCTGCTCCATTTATTACATTCCAGTAGTTTGATGTTGGCATAAGCATTTCTGAATAATTAATATAATTATTCAATTGTTCAAAAGTTGGCACGCCGCCAGCACGTCTTACAGCAACAACAGATGCCCCAACCTTATGTCTTAGCATACCGTTATTTACACTCGTAACATAGAAAGCTCTATCTAAAAATGCTTTCATTGTTCCTCCTATTGCTGAATAGTGAACTGGTGAACCTAATATTATTCCATCTGCTTCTTTCATTTTTTGAATCCATTCATTTACTTCATCATCAATGACGCATCTCTCATTTTGATTTTTTACACAGCCATTACAAGCAAGGCATCCTCTTATAACTTTATTACCCACATGGATAACTTCAACTTCTATACCTTCCTTCTTTAATTCCTCTGCAACTATTTGTATTCCATGAAATGTATTTCCTTCTTTTTTAGGACTTCCATTAAATGCAACTACCTTCATTTATATCACCTATCCTCTTATTTTATACTTAATTTGTTATATACACACATGCTTTTCTAGCATTGCACTAAATACAGTATATTCACCTATTAATCTTGTAACAAGTAGGCACTTTAAAGTTAGATAACTTACTTTAAAGTAGGAATTACGATCATAGACTACTTTTAGTTAAATCCTAAACTTGCTTTCTTGCATTACTGCTACAACTCTATTTCAAATTTTCCTTTTTTATAATATAATTATCAGTAAAATATATGTAATGTAGGTGATGATATTTTGATAGAACATAATGGTAAGTCGTATATTTGTGCCTTGGATTTAGGCTTTGAAATTATAAGAGGTAAGTGGAAGGCCGTAATATTATGTCACTTATCTGATGGTCCAAAAAGATTTTTAGAGCTGCAGCGAATTACTTTCGGTGTAAGCCAAAAAGTATTAAGTGAATCATTAAAACAGCTTGAAATGGATGATATAATAACTAAACATGTATATGCAGAAGTACCTCCAAAGGTTGAATATTTATTAACTGAAAAAGGAAAAGAATTGGTCCCCGCTTTAAAGATGATTGAAAAGTGGTCAAAAAAGCAATTTTCTGATTTATTAAATGAATAACTTATCTAAATACCAAACGGAGCAGGATACTATTTTATCCTGCTCTATTAATCTCCTATGGGGGAATTTGCGCAAGTACAAAATCATCTACATTTTTTTCTCTTCATCAACTATCGATTACACTTCCTTTATATATTTGCCACTTACCCAATATTTGCAACCACTAACCTGTCAAATATAGATATTCTATAAAAAAATAGGTATTATATAGAAAAGGAGGATGATAATTCATGAAGGTAAAAATACAATATGTAAATTCTCCAGAAGAAGAATGTGCGGTGCTTCAAATTTATAAAAGCCATCCTGAAATCATAAAATTGCAGGAGATTATTGAAAAAGAAACCTATAAATCCATAATACTTCCTTGCTTTTTAGGCGAAGAAAAATATTCTATTTCTTGCGAACACATTTTATTTATTGAAACCATTCAAGAGAAATCCTTTGTGCACACTGGTAACAAAATATATAACGCAAAAAAAAGACTTTATGAATTTGAAGAAATACTTCCTGAACAATTTGTTCGTATTTCAAAATCAGCCATAATGAATCTTAAACAAGTAGATCATTACAGTCCCCTGGCAAACGGGTTAATGAAAGCAGTATTTTATAATGGCGAGGAGACATATATTTCCCGAAAATATCTAAGACTCCTTAGATCAAAGATTGGAGGTAAAAATTAATGATGAAGGAAGATAGAGTTGAAATTATATCAAAAGGTCTTTTCCTAGCTGTAATACTATTTCTAAGCACTGTTATTAATTTGCTAATCCAACGAGATATTCAGCATTTAAAATCAATTGGTACTTTTCTTATTCCAATAATTTTGTGTTATTGCTTAATAGGTATATTCATCCGATGGATTGTATATAGAAATACTCTCATAAAAGATGGATATCATATTTTTTCAGGAGCTGCAGCTATTTATTGGATATTTATTTTTACTGCAATTATTATGTTCTGTGCCTTCTTAATTCCTAAGTTCATTCGTGATATCATTACGGTCAATGTAATTATCTTACTCTTAATATGGTTTCTAAACTATATATATTTAAAGAGAATCGCAACCGAATTAAATTCTGGTATAAAACACCATTCAAGAGTACTAATTGAAGATTTGCCTGAAAAACCTCAATCAGAAGGTAGATTTATAGGTGAAATTGAAAATTATTGCAAGAGAAATAATCTTTCTTTAGATATCATTGAATATGGAATTCCTTCTAAAATAAAAATGAATAACACCATGTATGTAGTAAAGCTGGGACAGTACTATGATGTCATGGGAGGTATGGTATATACACTGGAGTTTCATAATATAGTTTCTAATAAATAACTATCGCCACAAAAAATTAGATACATGTTACTATTATTTAGTAACTATGTATCTAATTTAATATAGCTATAAATATTAAATTATTCCTTATTTAATATTTCTTCTACTTCCTCGATACTTAAACCTGTTGCTTCAGCAATTTCATCTATTTCTTCAAATCCCATCAAGTCACGTGCTAAAGAAATCATAAGCTTTTTCACATTTTCTTCAACGCTTGGAGGTAATTCTGACATATCTGCTAAATTCTCCGTCAGATCAAAATACTCTTCTTCTTCCTCTTCTTCCTCTCCCATTTCAAAAAGTCTTCTCTTTTTGGCCTTTTCTCTATCAAATTCATTAAGATAAACTAATTTGCTATTGTTTATCTCTAAATCTTCATCTGAAAATACAGTTATCCCCTCATTCTCCAGAAGTTGCGTCGTTATCCCTTTACCTTTAATTTTATTTCCTATAAATGTGCCATCATATATATAATTAGAGCCACATGAAGGACTTCCCTCCTTTAACACTGCTTTAGTAGCTCCAAGCTCTTTGGCTATTCTTAAGGTCTCATATGCCCCATTTATAAATTGTTTAGTAACATCTTCACCTTTATTACTCAGTGCTTTTCCATTTCCATTTATCACTTCACTTGCCTCATTATTTAGTTCAACTGGATTTCTTGGAGTTGATAATCCTCCTAGCTGCTCTGGACACATCAAAACTGCTTTTCCTTCTTTAAATAACTTCATGCATCTCTCATTCAAGTTATTTTTTCCGTTATATTTACAATTAACTCCACATAAACATGCACTTATTATGTACATTGCATCACCTCAATTTCAGTCAACAATTAGTAAATGATTAACATTTACGACTTCATTTTATATCTTTTCATTAAACGAAATTTTATAACCTTATTAAATACATATTACGGTATATTAAAAAAAATAACAAGTCAGTTATATATAGCATTTTTGACCTGTTATTTTATCCTATATTCATAGCAGCTTAAATACTAAACTTCTAAAGCTTATACTTAGGCTTTTAATTCTACCATAGTAACACCATCTCCACCTTCACCATAAACACCTAGTCTATATGATTTTACATGTGGGTGTCTCTTCAGCATATCATTTATAGCTTTTCTAAGTACTCCTGTACCTTTACCATGAACTATTGTTACTTCTCCCAAATTTGCTCTATAAGCATCATCTAAATATTTATCTGCTTTATAGCATGCCTCTTCAGCATCCATACCTCTTAAATCCACTCTTGATTCTACACTGCTTAAATTAAGCTTCACTTCTCGTTTCTTTCTTACTTTTTCTTCTTTAGTAACTTTTGTCTTTCTTAAATCACTTAATTTAACATTAATTTTCATGATTCCAGCTTCAACTTGAACTTCACCTTTATTATCTGGAAGAGATGTAACTATTACTTGTTGATTTAATGATGGAAGAAAAGCCTCCATTCCAAGGCTAACCTTAGTTATAGCTTCGCCTTCATTTTCCTTCATATTATGAATTCCTTTTTCTTTTGCTTCTAAACTATCTTTAAGCTTTTTACGTTCTTCTTCAAGCCTTTGCCTTCCTCCACTTGATATTCCTAGTTTTTCAAGTTCTCTCATAGCTTTTAGAATTTCATCTGCTTCATCTTTCGCATTTGATATTATCTCTTTTGCTTCACGTCTAGCATCCATATATGCCTTTTCTCTAGTATTATCTAATTTTTCAAGCTTTTCCTCATATTTTTTCTTAAGTTCTTCCGCCTGTTCTTTAAGCATTCTAGCTTCTCTTGCTTCCTGTTTAGCTATTATACTCTTTTCTTGAAGCTCTCTAATTAAATTCTCAAATTGAAGATTTTCTTCTGACATATATTCTTTTGCTCTTTTTATTACACCTTCTACAAGCCCTAATCTCTTGGATATTTCAAAAGCATTAGATTTTCCTGGAACTCCAATTAATAATCTATAGGTTGGTCTTAAAGTTTCTATATCAAATTCAACTGAAGCATTCTCAACTCCGTCAGTCTTTAATGCATAAGCTTTAAGTTCGCTATAATGAGTAGTTGCAATTAGCTTTGCTCCTCTGCTTCTTAGAGTTTCCAATATTGAAACAGCAAGCGCTGCGCCTTCTGCTGGATCTGTACCTGCTCCAAGTTCATCAAATAATGCCAAAGACTTATCATCCACATGCTTCATAATATTTACTATATTAGTCATATGAGATGAGAATGTAGACAAACTTTGCTCTATGCTTTGTTCATCACCTATATCAGCAAAAATTTCATTAAATAAGGCAATAGAAGAGTTATCTCTAGCTGGTATTAAAAGACCACTTAGACCCATAATATGAAGTAATCCAACAGTTTTTATAGTAACGGTTTTACCTCCGGTATTTGGCCCTGTTATCATTAAGGTTTGAAATTCTTTTCCTAAATAAACATCAGAAGGCACAACCTTATCACCTTCAATCAAGGGATGTCTTCCCGACAAAATGCTGAAGGTTCCATCTTCATTAACTATTGGCTTTATTGCATTTAAGGCTGAAGCATATTTTGCTTTTGCAAATATAAAATCTAATTCAACTAGTACCTTTAAATTGCTTAAGCATTGTTCTGCATTCATCTTAACCTTTTGGGAAAGCTCTGAAAGAATCCTTTCTATTTCAGCCTTCTCCTTAAGAACTAATTCTCTTATTTCATTATTTAAATTAACTAAGCTCATAGGCTCAATAAAAAAAGTTGCACCAGTTGAGCTTTGATCATGTACAAGTCCTGGTACCTGACTCTTATATTCTGATTTTACTGGAAGCACATATCTGTCTCCCCTCATGGTATACAAATCATCCTGCAGGTACTTTGAATTACTCTTCACTATAGAACTTATTTTTTCTCTAACTGAAGAATTTTTTTCCTTAAGAGTCCTTCTTATATTATATAGAGTTTGACTAGCTTTATCACTAATTTCATCCTCTGAAACTATGGCTCTTTCTATTTCGGCTTCTAATGTTTTTATTGGAACTAATATAAATGCTAAATCTTCAAGTCTTGGGTATGCTTTTTCTACTTCTTCTCTTTTAAAAAATTCCTTCGTAGTTCTAGAAGCTCTAAGCATTCCACCAACTCTTAACAATTGCTCCGGACTTAACGTACCACCTTTTTTAGCTCTTTCAATACCCTCATGAGTATCGCTAAGTCCTTCAAGTGGTAAATTCCCCTTTGTAATTAAAATCTCAAGCGCTTCATTAGTTTCCTCTAATTTATTATTTATTTCATATAAATTATTATATGGTTCAAGCTTATTAATAAGCTCTTTTCCCGCATTTGTTCTTGCGTACTTTTTGATTTTCTCTTTTATTTTATTAAACTCTAATATTCTTAGAGATCTTTCATTCATTTAATCACACCCCTTAGCTCAGTTAGCTGTGCACAGTTATTCAACGCCTCGTTTATAGTGGCCTTTTGTATATTTATTATCTTCATTCTTCTTTTTATTAGAAATTTGTTCTAATACATTGACAACTTCTTCGTAAGTTTCATCCTTAAAATCTACTCTAAAATTTTTTATATTAAATGACTTAAGTTCTTCTATTTCATCAATTAGGTTTGTAGATAACGAATTTAAAATATAACTTCTGCAGCTATTATCACATAATACACTGAAACTTTCATTCATCCTGTCTTTTAATTTAAAGGTATCCTTCATACATGCTTTATTGCATTCCTTCTTTGATGATTTATTGCCAAAAGTACTTCCAATAGGACAATATTCGCTAATCATTAGTTCAGTTTTACCATAAATATTAATTCCGACTTTACAATTAACACTTTTAGTTAATTCCTTTATTTCTTTTCTATTTAACTCTAAACTTAAGCATGGAATATCAACATCTTCTGCATAGAATTCCGCACCTTCTTTATTAAAGATATTTAGTTTATAATCACCTATTATGAACAATTTATCTTTATAAATTTTTATTATGCCAGCATTTGATGTTATTATTCCTTTTATATAAGGCATTAATTCTTCTATGACATTAACCACGTAATTAAATTCACCTTTAATTATATTAGGCACCTTTAGATATATATTTTTATCCTTTAAGCCTTGTTCATATAAATTCTTCAAATCTCCTTTATTCAAAGAATCTTTTAACTTACTGAAAAATATATCTAATGCAATATTCTGAATTTCAGGATTTTCTACCAATGCCTTCAATTGACCCTTTGTAATGCAGCTGTAAATATATCCTAAATCTTCATCACATTTTTTATTTTTTGCTTTTGGAGTCTCTAGAACTCTTTTTCTTCTATATGAGCTTACTTCTTCCTTTAATATCTTTTCAAATAGCTCTCTTCTTAAATTATTTATAGCTGCTATCCTTATAAATCCTTCGTCGAACTCATCAAAAATTATTTCATCAAATTTGTAAGGAATTTCTCCTGACTTACTTAAGGCTTCTTCAACTCTATCTCTTGTTAATGGCTTATTTTGAGCAGCTTCAACTATTTCACCATAAACCTTATGTTCTTTTCCATTCAACTTAGTTTTAATGCAAAGTGGTGAATTAACCTTAAACTCAACTTCCCCTACTAAATTCATTTTTCTCTTATACTGCTTTAAATCTTCTTTTAATTCATCATATAACTTTTTATCTGACATTTTATACAGCTTGTAGCTTTTTTTATAGCCTCCAGTTGGAAATAATTTAACCTTCTCTCCCCTGTGTGCTTCTTTAACTTCGTTATTATTCTTTAAGATTTTACTTAAAGTAAATCCATCATCAGCTGCAAATCTTATTCCATCTCCTAAAAACACATCTTCTTCTAATATGATTTCTCCATCATTCATAATTTGCCCTATAAATACTCCTGTATTTTTAGGATAATTATAACTCATCATATCTTTTCCTGTATTTTTATATAAATATGCTTTAGCGAAGCCTTCCCTATTAAATAATTTTGCCAGTTCTCTTCTTCCTTTTTGAAGATCAAACTTTGTATTTTTTAATACTTTATCAATTGATTTTCTATAATTTCGTGTAACACCTGCAACATACTCGGGTTTTTTCATTCTTCCTTCAACCTTTAATGATGCTGTTCCACTCTTTATTATTGCATCTATATCTTCAATTAAGCATGTATCCTTAGGACTTAAAAGATATCCTTTTCTCTCACCTAAAGTTTCACCTTTTAAAGTATATTGCATTCTGCAAGGCTGTGCACATCTTCCTCTATTTCCGCTTCTCCCACCAATCATAGAACTCATTAAACATTGTCCTGAATAACATACGCATAAAGCTCCATGTACAAATATTTCAGTTTCTATGCCCAAGTCTTTTGAAATATACTTTATTTCCTCTAATGAAAGCTCTCTTGATAAAACTATTCTTTCTAAGCCCTTTTCTTTAAAATATAAAGCTCCTTCTGCATTATGAATTGTCATTTGAGTTGATGCATGTAATTCAAAATCTGGGTATACATCCTTAATAAGACTTATTAAGCCTACATCTTGAATTATTAATGCATCTACTCCAATTTCATAGAGATATCCTACATATTTTAACGCTTCTTTTAATTCAGTTTGTTTTAAAAGTGTATTAATTGTAACATACACCTTTACATTATAACTATGAGCATAATCTAATGCCTTCATCATAGTTTCATTATCAAAATTTGAGGCGTAAGCTCTTGCTGAAAACTTACTGCCTCCAAGATATATTGCATCCGCTCCATTATTTATTGCTGCAATTAAACTCTCCATGCTTCCTGCTGGAGATAATAACTCAATTTTATTCATGTCTCTCCTTTTACTTAGGCATAATCAAAAAAATAACAAGTAAATCCGCCACCTATTTTCTTTCATAATGCCTTACCTTCTCTTTTTAACAATAGGTCCTACCTGCTCTTTTTTAACTTTTGCTACTTCTATTTCTGCATCTATAACTTTAGCCTGTAATTCAAAAACCCTATGTTGAAAACTTTTAGCTTCTTGATTAAGTGTGTTGTTTATATTAGTTAGTTCATCTCTTTCTTTTACTAATTCTGAAATTTCTTCTTTTAAATCCTCTATAGATCCTTGACTTGAATACAAGTCATTTTCTTTAGCCTCTATTTCTTTTTTTAGTTTTAGAAAGATACTTTCTTTATTTTCTAGTTCTTTTTCTAATCTTTCCACTGCCCTTTCTTTACTACCAAGTTCTTCTTTGACTCTTCTTAATTCACGGTCCATATTTTCCAATTCTTTGCTCAATTCTTCTATTTCTTCAACCTTCGAATTAATTTTCTTTTCACATTCTGCCTTAGCTTCATTAATTTCAAATTTTAATTTTTCATTACTACTTCTTGTGAGTTCTAATTCTTCCTGTAAAACTTCCTTTGTTCTATCGCCTTTTTCTATTTCTTGTGATAACGTATCATTAGCATCTCTTAAATTATTAATCTCATTATTTAATATTTCTTGATCACCTTTTAATTTAGAAATTTCAGTTTCTAAATCAACTTTTTCCTCATTCATTGTATTAATTTGATTTGACAAAGTTTCATTCTCTCTAGTCAACTTATTTAATTGTTCATCGCATTCTGCAATTTTATTGTTTGATGCTTCATTTAAATCAGTTAACTGCCTATTGAGCTCCTCTTTCTCTTCCTCAAACTTTAAAGTGATTTCATTCCTAAAACTTACTTGTTCTTCTAATTTTATTTTATACTCTTCAATCTGTTTATTGTAGCTAATGCACTCTTCATTTAGTTTTTGTTCATTTTCCTTACATAATTCATATTTTTTATGCAATTCTAAATTCTTAGTATTAATTTCGCTTAATTCATTATTTATTGTCTCTTTTTCCTTATTAATTTCTGCCATTTCGCTTATTAAAGTTTTTACTCTTTCAGCAGATACCTGTACTTCCCTATTCAATTTTTGTTCATTACTTTTAACTTCATCAATTTTTTTATAAAGGCTTTTATTTTTTTCTTTAATTTCACTTACTTCTTTACTTAATGCCTGATTAATGTTTTTCTTTTTATTAAGTTCATCTGCTATTGATTTATATTCTGCAATTAACTTTTGATTTTGAGCTTTAAGATCGTTTATTGTATTATTCAATGAATTGAAAGCTGAATCTGCATCTTTATATTTTATCTGCAGCGCCTTTTCCTTTTCCTCAAAATCAGCTTTAATACTTGCAGTATCTTTAACAGAACTTTCTAATTTCAAGCTTAACTCACTCAACTTTTTCTTTAGATCGTCATTTTCTGCTATAATATCTTCTTTATCTTTTATATACTTGTCCAATTGCAAATCACATTCATAAAGTTCATCTGCTATATTTACTGCAGTCAAAACTGCAGCCGCGGTCGAACTTAAGCCTGCTCTATTTGATATTATTTCTTTGATTCTTGTATCTACAAAATTTGCCACCCCTAGCAAATACTTTTCATCTTTTTCCCCTTTTAGATTATAATTGATACCATTTATGTTAACTGTTACCTTGATCATAATAACACCTCGTAAAATTCTTTGTCTCACTTAATTATATTGTATATTCCTTAATAAAACAATTGTATATGCCCAACAAAGTGCGAATTCTTCACTTTTTCTTAAGATTATTTATCCTCAAAAATTCAATTCACATTTTTTTTAATTATTAAGATATAATTCTCTATTTTATTGTTAATTAATTTAAGTATATTTTCTTACCAAAAATATTTTCGTAGTTATTAGTTTTTGTGCTATACTTATTTTGATTATTTTATTGTTTAGTGTTATTTAAGGCACAATCAAAAAATAAAAAGTTCATGTGCCTAAATGATTAACATTACTTTATTGTGTTAATCATTCTTATTATAAAACTAGAATTGGACGGTGAGTAAAATTAATATTAAATCCATTTTAAGCATATTATTATCGAAAATTACTGCATTTCTTGCGAAACATGTTGTAAAAGGCGGAAGTAATTTTCCTGGTAAAATAGCATTAAAAATTGATAAGTCAATATTAAAAAAGGTCAGTAAAGGATATAGAGTCATCTTAGTAACTGGAACTAACGGAAAGACAACCACAACCAGTATGATTTATAACATCTTAAAGGAAAACAAATTCAATGTTATTACTAATAATACTGGTGCTAATATGTATCCTGGAATCGTGGCTTGTTTTGTTTCAAACTACTCTTTTTTTAGAAAGAAGGAAAATCCGTACGCAGTAATAGAAGTAGATGAAGCCAATGTTAAGTTTATTACAGAACATCTAACTCCTGAAATAATAACTGTAACCAACTTATTTAGAGATCAGTTAGATAGATATGGCGAAGTTTATACTACCTTGGTTAAAATAATGGAGGGAATAGAAAAAGTACCAACAGCAAAACTTGTTTTAAATGGAGATGAATCTTTGCTTGGTAGATTAGAGGTTAAAAATCCAATAGTATATTATGGTTTCAATACTCCTATTAAGGAAAATACGTCTTTAGATTTAAACGCTGATGCAAAGTTCTGTAAATTTTGTAAAGCTCCTTATTCCTATAATTTAGTTACTTATAATCATTTAGGGGACTTTTATTGTCCAGAGTGTGGGTATAAACGTGCAGAGCTTCAATATGCTGTAAATAAAATCTTTGATTTAACTCCTGAGAATTCTTCCGTTTTGATTAATGATTGTGAAGTCTTTATAAGTCAATCAGGGGCTTATAATATATATAATGCTTTGTGTGCTTTTGCAATTACAAAAGAACTTGGTGTATCTGATTCAGTTATCAAAACATCACTTCAAAACCAAAGTTCAAGCTTCGGCAGACAAGAGCAGATAACTCTAGGAAATAAGGATGTACAGATTATCTTAGTTAAAAATCCTGCTGGATATAACCAAGCTTTAGATATTCTTGCTTTAAACAAGGATGAATTTTCAGCGGTATTCATGTTAAATGATAATTATGCTGACGGTCGTGATGTTTCCTGGATATGGGATGTAGATTTCGAAAAAATATCTGCTCTAAATATTAAAGATATTTTTGTATCAGGGCTTAGAATGTATGATATGGCTGTAAGACTGAAGGTTGCAGGGCTGAGCATTGATAAATTTGTTTTAAAAGAAGATTATGAAGAATTAACAAATAAAATTAAAGATTCAACCACAAAGAAAATATATATCCTTGCAACTTATACTGCAATGATAAATTATAGAAAATATCTTCATTCAAAAGGTTACATCAATAAATTATGGTAAGGAGATAAGAAATTATGGAATTAACTATTTGTCATTTATACCCAGATTTATTAAATGTATATGGTGATTTAGGCAATGTACTTATTCTAAAGCATAGAGCGGCTCTTAGAGGAATTGATGTAAATATAATTAATTCTTCTTTAGGTGAAAATATCGATGAAGAAAATGTGGACATCATCTTCTTTGGCGGTGGTCAAGATTATGAACAGTCTATAGTTTCAAAGGATTTAAACGAAATAAAAAAAGAGGCTTTGACTAGTTTCATTGAAGCTGGAAAGGTTATGCTTGCTATATGTGGCGGCTATCAACTATTAGGTAAATATTACACTGCTCCAAACGGCGAAAAGATAGATGGTATTGGAATTTTGGATGTTTATAGTGAAGGTGGAGACACAAGATTTATCGGAAATACAGAAATATTCAATGAGGAATTTAATGAAACTTATGTAGGTTTTGAAAATCATTCTGGAAGAACTTATATAAATAATCATACCCCACTTGGAAAATGCATTCATGGATATGGTAATAATGGTGAGGATGGTTTTGAAGGCTGCATTTATAAGAATACCTTCGGCTCATACTTCCATGGTTCTTTTCTTTCTAAGAACCCTGAGTTTGCGGACAGACTTTTAAGCTTAGCATTAAAAAATAAATATGGCGAAGATGTACAGCTAAGCTCATTAAATGATGAATTTGAGTTAAAAGCTAAAAATTCTATGATAGAGCGATTGAAATAAGCACCAATTGTAATATATTGTATCAAAATTTTACATTACATTTATTGTTATAGCTTTACATAAATGATATACTAGAAATGTTTCAATATACTTATGGCATGTCTATTTTTTAATATGCCTCATACGTTTAAATAGAATTGGAGAGATTTGACTTGAAAAAAAAATCAATTTTAAAAGCACTTGCATTAACCCTTTCTCTTTCATTATTTAGCCCATTGGCTATAGCAAGTTACGCAGCAAATTCAAATACAACACCTAAAACTGAGGCTTCAGCACAAAACTTACCAGATATTAAAGCTGAAGCAGCATTAACAATGGATTTAGAAACAGGGGAAATTATTTATTGTAAGGATGCCGATAGCAAAAGATATCCTGCAAGTACAACTAAGTTGTTAACTGGTCTTTTGTTATCTGAAAATAAGAAATCTACCGACGAACTTGAATATACTAAATCTGCAAAAGAGCAGCCTGAATATTCTATAAATCTAAATTATATGCACAACACTATGCAGCCTGGTGATAAAGTAGGTGCTGATGACATAATGAAAGGACTGCTTTTATTCTCTGGTAACGATACTGCATATGTAATTGCTGACAATATAGCTGGTGATGCCAAAGCCTTTGCTGATTTAATGAATAAAAGAGCAAAGGAACTTGGAGCTACTCACAGTAACTTTATTACTCCTAATGGTTTGCATGATCCAGACCATTATACTACAGCATATGATCTTTCTTTAATCATGAAAGCAGCTTTTGCAAATGATTGGGAAAGATCAACTATGGAACTTCCAACAGCTCCTGTAACAATTAAAAATTCTAGACTGATTCTAGAAAATAGAAATGTAACTCTTGGCAAAAACGGTAATCTTGCAGGTAAAACTGGAACTACAAATGAAGCAGGTGGATGTTTAGTTACTGTATATGAGAGAGATGGGCGCCAAATAATTGGTGTTGTTCTTAAAAGCAGACAGCTTGATAATGCTGATATGACTAAATTTAATGATATGGATGCTATCATGAATTATAGTTACGCTGCCACAAAACAAGTTTACAAAACAAGTGGTGAAAATGTAGGAACAGCTGAAGTAAAATATAAGCCTTTTATTGTATTTGGACCTACTAAAACTATTTCAGTACCACTTAAGCTAACTCAAGATGTAAATTACTACAAAAATGACATTAATGATGCTGAATCTCAAATTACTTATGATGGAACAGATTCTAGTGCATGGAGTTTACTTTTTAGTAAAAATGCTAAATTAACTTATACTACAAGAAATCATTCTGAAGAAGTTGCAGGTACAGTAGATGTTTCTCTTGGAAGCCTAATTAAAGATAATTTACTTACATATATTGCAACTATCGTAGTAATAGCTATAATAATTACTTTAGTGGTTCTTATTAAAAATATGGCAGCTAACTCTAGACGTAAAAAGAAAAGTTATTATGGCCGTTCAAATAAAAGACGAAGATATTAATAACTTAACAAATTAATATATTAATTTGTTTTAATGCAATCTATATAAGCATCTTTAAATAAATAGGCGGTATACGTTCTAATTATTTGGAGATGCTTTTTTTAAAGGAGTTAAATTGAAAATGGATAAAATTGATCTTAAAGGAAGTGTAATTTTAAACCCAGTACCCGTAGTTTTGGTAACTTCTAAAAATAAAGCTGGAAAAACTAACGTTTTTACTGTTGGATGGACTGGTACTATAAATACAAAGCCTCCTATGCTTTATATTTCTGTAAGACCTGAAAGATTGTCCTATGAATATATAAAAGAAACTATGGAATTTGTGGTAAATTTACCTGGTTCAGATTTAGTAAAAAAAGTAGATTACTGTGGAGTTAGATCTGGCAAAAAAAATGATAAAATCACTGAGATGGGATTTACCTTAAAGGAAAGCAGTAACATTTCAGTCCCTTACATAAATGAATGTCCTATAAATATTGAATGTAAAGTAAAAAACATAATTCCGCTTGGAACTCATGATATGTTTATAGCTGAAGTAATTGGATCTCATGTTAATAAAGATCTATTTGATGATAAAGGCAAAATTCATTTTGAAGATGCAAATATGATGTCTTATTGCCATGGAGAATATTATCCTCTTGCAAAGAGGCCTACTGGCTCTTTTGGATTTTCGGTTATGAAAAAGAAAACTAAAAAGCGCAGAAATCTTCAAAATCAATCTGAGAAATAGTTTCTTCTAAACATTGAAAAAGGCTGTTTCAAGATAATTATTCTATACTAATAATTATTTTGAAGCAGTCCTTTTTATAGGTAGATAAGTTCTATAATATAAAATGTTCCTCTAATGCTTTAATCATCTCATTTTTAAAAGAATCATACTTATTTACATAAGTTACTTCTTCATTTTTTTTATCATATATAACAAGCGAAATATGTACATTCTCATCGTCATCATAAGAAAGTAAGTATCCTAATTCCTTATTATAATCTAAATCAATTTCTTGAAAATCATTTGAAGTAATTTCATATAGATTTCCTTCTTTTTTTTCTAAAGACATATATCTTTGCTCATTACCTTCTCTTGAATTAAGTTCTTTTTCTTGATTTTTTTTACAGTACTTCTCATGATTCAGGGTTATAAATATATTTTCTTTATTATACCTGCCAAACGTGAAATATAAATACTTATTCTTTTTGATAAACGAAATCACAGATTCCTTTATTTCATAATTTAAATGGTTATATTTCTTTCCATCCTTACTTATAGATGACAGCAAACTTGTATATTTTCCATCCCAAATAAAATATTTTTTTTGCCATTCTTCAAGAAATAACAACAAGTTTAAGAAATCTAAATCTTTATATTTCTTTTTTATTAAATACTCACTTTCAAGTACATCCTCTAACTTTTTTTCTATTGACTCATCTATTTTTTCTTTCACAGCTTGTCCTTGTTTTTTTAAAAAATCACTAAAATCATTTCCAACACTAGAAGTTAAAATAAATTTCAAGATTATCTTATTATATTTTAGAATATTTTCTTTTTTTTCCTCTATACTTTTCCCAAAATTCATACTGCAGGTATCTAAGTATTCTTTTATTAAATTTGAATCTTTCTGTATATATCCTTCTCTTCTTAAACGAATCTGACTTAGATCTCTTTTAATATATTCATCCATAAGATAGTCTTGTTTTTTAGCATTTTTAGTTTTTATTGAAGTAATTATTGGTATAGTCTTTGATAATTTTTCTTCTAAAGCTTCTTCAACATTTACAATATAATTTTTAGGAAATTTAGAATCGCATTTTTCATGTAGACTTTCTTGAAACTTATTAATCACATTAATTTCTTTAAGAATATCCAGCTCTCTTTTTAATATAACTTTTTCTTCAATTTCTGAAACAATTAATAATTTGCTTTTTTCAAAAGCATATCCTACTCCATAAGTTATAAGTAATTCCTCTTCTGCCATATTTGCTTGTCTCCCACATATCTTATTATTTACATTTTCAATAGTTTTATAAATAATTTAGCTTATATGCTTAATTATAATTTGCCGCTAATCTTATAATCAACAAGTAAATATTAGTAAACCTATGCTATAGTGCCATTCCTAATAATAAGCTATATAAATGTATTTTTTTATTAAGTATGCCTAATTCTCTAAACTTTTAAAGCCTTTTCCTAAAACCTCACTTGTTTCATTTACTGTAATAAATGCTTCTGGATCATTATTTTTAATAAATTGCTTTAATTTTATAAATTGGCTTCTTTTTAATATAGTCAAAACCACACAATTACTTTTACCAGTATATCCACCCTTGCCATAAAACACTGTACATCCCTTATCTATCTCATTAATTATGTAATCTGAAATAAGTTTTTCATGTTCAGTAAACACCATAATCTGCTTCGATACATTGAAGCCATCTATGAACTTATCAATTAAACTTCCTGTTAAATATATGCTGACTAATCCAAACAGAGCTAATTCCTTACCAAAAGTATACATTGCAAGGAGTACCACTACAGAATCAGAAATTAAAAGACTTTTCCCAAAATCAATATTTAAATATTTATTTAAAATTTTTGCTATGATACTTGTTCCACCGGTTGTTGCATCTTGAGTAAGCATAATTGCTGTCCCAAGTGCCAAAAGTACACTTCCAAATATTGAAGCAAGCATTAAATTATCCGTAAAAGCTACTGGTGTATAAATCTTATCCATAATTGCTAATATGAATGATAATCCAAAAGCTGCATACATGCTCTTAATTCCAAAGCTTCCCCCAATAAGAGCAAACGCTAATATAAATAATATTACATTACACACTACCATAACAGTTCCTGTTTCAATTCCTAAAATATTATTAATTACAAGCGCCAATCCTGAAACTCCTCCTGAAGCTATTCTGTTAGGAAAGAAAAAGAATTCAAGTGCTATTACTACTAATATTACTCCTATTGTTATGATTCCATATTCTTTTAATTTTTTCATATTCTCCTCCGTTTTGTCATAAAGTTGTTATATGTACCTGAAAAATATAGTTATATTATAATATTTTTCATATTTCTATACATATATTACCCAACTATATGAAAAAAATAAAGCTATTCCTACTGTTTAATTAAAATAATTATCAAATATGCAATTTTCTAATAAGCTTTTAATATATTATAAGCTTTCTCTTAAGAATGTTTTTCTTAAGAGAAAGCCCATGACACAAGTGAAAACAATAATCTAATTTCTATTTCTGACCAGCTTCTTTTCCATTATTGCAACAATTTCATACATGATGAAAGCGATAATAGAAAGAATTACTATACTCATCATTACCATATCTAATTGGGCAACCTGCCCGCCATATACTATTAAAAATCCAAGTCCATTTCTAGCTACAAGAAACTCTCCCATTATTACGCCGACCCAGGATAACCCTACATTTATTTTTAATGCTGAAATGAAAACAGGAATTGAATATGGAAATATTAGATATCTTAATATTTGCAGCTTAGTAGCTCTAAATGTATTCATTAGCATAATTTTTTCTTTATCTATCTCATTGAAACCTGTCAGTACACTTATTATTGTTGTTATAATTGATATTAAAAGCGCAATAATGATTATAGCCGGCATACCATTTCCAATCCAAAATATTATAATTGGAGCCAAAGCAACCTTAGGAAGTGCATTTAACACTACTAAATATGGATCTAATATCCTTGATGCTCGAGGACACCACCACAAAATCACAGCTATTAATACCCCGAATATTTCACCCAAGGAGAACCCTAAAATAGTCTCATAACAGGTAACACCTATATGCTTAAATAAACTGCCATCTTCATATAAAGATATGAAGGATTCAACTACTCTAACTGGACTAGAAGTTAAAAATGGATCAATCCACTTAAAAGTAGCAGCTATCTGCCATAAGGCAATAAAAATAACAAGTATTAGAACCCTGCTTATAGTTATCCATCTTCTATCTTTCTCTACTTTTTTTAGAAATAGCTCATGTTCCTTCGTTAATTTTCCTTCTTGTACTACTTTCTTCTTAAACATTTCCTTGATCAAGCTCCTTCCATAGCATGTTAAAGTAATCGCTAAATTTTACATCTTTTCTCTTTTGGAATGGAGTTAAATCATCTTGATTAAAATAAATAGGAACCTCTACCTTTACATTAGATGGTCTTTTAGATAATACTATTACCTTTTCCGACATGGAAGTAGCTTCTGCTATGTCATGAGTTACCATTACCGCCGTCTTCTTTTCAGTCTTTATTATCTTATAAACATCATCGCAAACTATTAGTCTAGACTGATAATCTAAGGCAGAAAATGGTTCATCTAAAAATAGTATTTCTGGATTTAACGCCAACGTCCTTATAAGTGCGACTCTTTGCCTCATTCCCCCTGATAATTCGCTTGGATAATGATTTTTAAATCTTAATAAACCATAAGCATCTAACAATTCATTAACTCTGGATTTTGCTTCATCAGTTAATTGTTTCTTTATTTTTAATCCAAGAATTACATTTTCCCAAACAGTATTCCATTCAAAAAGATGATCTTTTTGAAACATATAACCTATTTTATCTAAGTTTTTCTTTATCTCCTCACCTTTGTATAGAACCTGACCTTGAGATGGTTCTAATAATCCACTCATTATATTTAATAATGTAGATTTTCCACAACCAGATGGCCCTAATATTGAAATAAATTCTCCACTATCAACTTCAAAGTTTATATTTTTTAAAGCCGGTGTTTCTCCTTTAACAGAATGATAATACATAGATATATTTGATATTTTTAACAAGCTCAAATAAAATCACCACCTTCTCATCTTTATGTGACATTTACTTAACTGCTTTTTCAGCATAAGAATTATCAACTATCTTAGAAAACTCTGGTCTTTGTGGAAGCAAGCTCTTATCATAATCTGAGATTATATCCATAAGTCTATTTAAATTTTCTTCTTTAATCTCTGGTGTATGAGCTATTGCATCGATGTTTTTATAGTTGTCTATAACAGTCATAATCGTATCTTTATCTGTTCCTGGAAAATATTTAATTATGCTGTCTGCTGCTTCTTCTGTACTATGACTAAAGAACCATTGTTGCCCTTCGTAAATTGCCTTTGTAAAACCTTCAATTACCTTAGGATTTTTATCCATATAGGATTTTGTAGAAAAGAAACAAGTATAAGGCATAAGTCCTGATTGTTCACCGACTGAAGCAAGTATAGTTCCTGTACCGTCCTTTACAAGGGCAGATGCTGTTGGTTCAAAAAGTGCCACATAATCTCCAGTACCTCCCTTAAATGCTCACTACATGAAAAAGCGATTTTAGGGATCCCCTCTTAATTTTTTTTTAAGAATATGCGTAATTTAAATCGTATTTTTTACCAATCCAATTTTTGTTCTGTATCCCATATTATTTTTTTTATGGTTATTGTTGAAATAAATCATAAAATATCGTACAATGGAATTGTCATAAAGTAGGTATTGAATATTTACCCCTTATAAATTTCAATACTTTATATACCCTAAATCCCTATATATAAAAGAAACTAGTTTACCCTCTAGTTTCTTTTTTTATTTTGAATATATTTTTTCTATCTTCACATAATAAAAAATATACTTCTTTATATTTTACTAACTAAGAATTATGAAAGGTGGTCATGTAATGAAAAAATATATTACTGTATTCTTTATTTTTTTATTTTTATCATTTACTATGAGCATAGCAACTACTATGGCTGATACTAAGCCTTTCTCTCAAGGATTTTATACATTAAAAGATTTAAACCTAATGGAAAATACTAATTATGCAGTTCGAAATACTTCCACTAATTATAATGCCTACTTAATTATTTTTGACGATCAAGAACGAATACAAGAATCTGTTCGTTTAGAGCCTCAATCATTAAAGCATATTCTACTTCCGCTTAAATCTAATTATAATATTTTAATAGTTGGTAAAGGTGATATAGTCTTTTCTTAATATACAAAACTCTTCATATTGAATCGGACACCACATATGTTTTTGATTTCTAAGAATTAATTTGTTTTTAATATTTTTAAAGCGTTATTTAACACTTGCAGCCTTATTTCTGGAGGACACATTTTCATAACAGCAACAACTTGCAATTCTGCCACTAATTCGTCAAAACCTTTTTTGTCATCCAATCCTACTAATTCTATTATGGTTGCCTTCAATATATCACCTTTCATATCTATTCCTCCAAATATAATATAAATCATTTCATTATATGTTTTATTACCTCAATACGTTACCTTAAAAGATTTATTATTATAAATGCAAATATCATTTACAGGTATTTTTTTATTATCTAGTAATCATCTTTCGCACTTTTATCAACTTGACTATCAAGTAAATTAAAAATATCTTTTTCTATTTGCCACGTAGTAAATATTTTCATAATGCATATAATTGCTGTGAAGTATAGTATTTTTTCCACTAATTTTTAATAAATATATTTAGCTGTACTTAATCGATTTAATCTATGTATAAAGCCGCAAGCACTAACATAAATATTTTGGAGGTATAACTATGAAAGCAGCCATTTACTCAAGAAAATCAAAATTTACTGGCAAAGGTGAAAGCGTAGAAAATCAAATAGAATTATGCAAATTTTATGCTAAAAATAATGGTTATGATGATATTTACATATATGAAGATGAAGGTTTTTCAGGTGGTAACATAAACAGACCTGAATTTAAATCTATGATGAAAGATGCTAAATCAAAAAAATTTGATGCAATTATCTGCTATAGACTTGATAGAATTAGTAGAAATGTTTCTGATTTCTCTACTCTTATTGATGAGTTAAAAAAACTCGGCATAGATTTTATTTCAATACGAGAGCAGTTCGATACTTCTAGTCCTATGGGTACTGCCATGATGTTTATTAGCAGCGTATTTGCTCAATTGGAGCGTGAAACCATAGCTGAACGTATTAAAGATAACATGTATGAACTTGCAAAAACTGGCCGATGGCTTGGTGGTACTCCGCCTTTTGGTTTTTCTTCCGAGCCTGAATATTATTTAGATAATAACTCTAAGCAAAAAAAGATGATGAAATTATCACCTATTGATAAAGATCTCTCTCTAGTAAGATTCTTCTTTGAGCAATATTTATTTCTTGGAAGCCTTGGAAAGCTTCAAAAATATCTTCTAGAAAACAATATTAAAACAAAAAGAAATTCTAACTGGGATATAAAAGCATTACAACTCCTACTTAGAAATCCAGTTTACGTTAAATCCTCTGATCTCGTAATAAATTATCTTTCAAATAAGGGTACAATTGTATTTGGTAAACCAAATGGTAATGGGATTTTAATCTATAATAAAAAAGACTCTAAAGATAAATATAAGGATATTAGTGAATGGATTCTTTCTATCTCAAAACATGAAGGAATAATTGAAGACACTTTATGGATTAAAGTTCAAAGACAATTAGATAAAAATAAGGATCTTGCTCCTAGATTAGTTAATGGCAGTGCATATTGTGTATTTAACTCTGTGTTACATTGTGCGAAATGTGGTGGAAGAATGATACAAAAACAAGGCCATATTTCTAAAAGAACTGGTAATATACTTAGGTATTATGTATGTATAAATAAAATTAATCCAACCGCTACCGTCTGTGATTCCAAAAATATAAGAATTGATAAGTTAGAAGAATCTGTTCTAAAAGAGCTTTTTAAAGCCTCTGAAAATAAAGGCTCATTAATTAAAGCCATTGAAGAATATAAAAAATCCTTAGAAACTGAATCTATAGATAAAAATAATATAAAATCCTATGAGAAGCAAATCTCTCAAAAGAAGCTAAAAATAAAAAATTTAGTAGACAAGCTTTCTTTAAATCCTAATATATATGAATTACTCTCTTCCAGAATCGAAGAATTAAACAAAGATCTAAATAAATTAAAACTTAAGAAGTCTGAATTAGAAAACATTAATGATTTTAAAGCCGCTATCAAAGAAATTGATGCTTATACTTCTATGATTCTTAACTTTAAAAATTTATGGGAAAATGCTGATCATTTTACAAGAAGGTTTCTTATAAATTCTCTTATTAACCATATTTCTTACAATTCAGATACTAACGAAATTATTATTACTCCGCTTTGCACCAATAAGTCCCATTTAAAAAAATAAAATGTTAATCTATACCATACTTTCATGCGCCTGAAAAGGCGCTTTTTAATGTAGCACTCAAATGCGCCTGCAGTTGCAGCAAAATCTATATTAGTAACCATATCAACATCAGTTTTAGGATTAATATTATTTTGCTTCATGGCATATTCAAAGGCCATTTCTGGTACGCCACCGGGCCTTCCACCTATGATTTTCTTCCCTTTTATATTTTGCCAACTGAAATTATCCTCTTTATTTCTTCCAACTAAAAATGACCCATCCTTTTGTGTAAGCTGAGCAAAAAGTATTGGGTAATCTTCTCTTCCTTGATTATTAATATAAATTGTTTGTTCTGGACCACAAAAACCAATATCTGCTGATTTACTCATAACTGCCTGCATAGTCTTATCAGCACCTTGTCCTGTCTGCAAATCAATTTCAATTCCATTTTCTTTAAAATATCCCTGACTCATTGCTATATACATTGGTGCATAGAAGACAGAACGAGTTACTTCATTTAAACGTACAGTTACTATACCACCACTAGTAGATTTACTATTACTGCATCCAAACATAGATATAACCATCACACATGAAATCATTAAACCAATTAATACTCTCAATTCTCTTTTCACGAAGAAAGCATCTCCTAATAGTATTTATGGTGTATAGTATGATATTTTATCGAAGATTGTTCTAATTTATAGTAGTTATGCGCATAAAAAACTATTGCAAAATAATTAATATCATTTTGCAATAGTCCTCTAACATGATTTCATATTTTATATAACTATTTAACTTTAAATTGTGCTACTAACTCACTTAGTCTGCTTGCAAGTTTTGATAATTGGCTGGCTGAATTTCCGATTTCATCCATAGTAACTGCCTGTTCTTCTGCAGATGCTGATACTTCTTCTGTTGCAGATGCTGTTTGTTCTGATATAACTGATGTTTCCTGCATTTCTGCCACAGTATCTTTAGCTGTCTTAATCATTGTTTCTGTAGAATTATATACATCTCTTACTACATCAAAAATATTACTTATGGCTTTTTCAATATTATCAAAATGAGATTCAGCTTTAACTGCTGTTTCCATACCAACAGTTATTTCTTTTGAACCTTCATTCATACTATTAGTTATATTTTCAATTTGCCCTTGTACACCACTTATTAGCTTTGATATCTGGCTTGCTGCAGTAGCTGATTGTTCCGCAAGAGTTCTAACTTCATCTGCAACAACTGCAAATCCTTTTCCTTGTTCTCCTGCTCTTGCTGCTTCTATTGCTGCATTTAATGCAAGTAAGTTAGTTTGACTTGCAATGTTAGTTATTACTTCAACTATTTTCCCAATCTCATTTGATTTTTCAAGCAATATTTTGCTTTCTTCCAGATTAGTTTGATTATTATCAACAATTATTTTCATACTAGCTACAGATTTATCTATAGCTTCAAAAGCAACTGCACTTATATTGTGAGATTCCTCAGCTGTTTCAAGCATATTGTTACACTTATTCACAACTGCTCTGCTCACTTCTTCCATTTCAATCGTCTTTTCGCTGGCTATTGTTACCTGCCTTGATTGTTCAGTAGTATTTCCCGCTATTGATTCTATTGCCTTAGCAATTTCCTCAGTAACTTTAGTACTGTCATCACATGAATTAGCAAGACTTGCAGAAACTTCATTAACTTTGGCTGACTCATCAGTTATATCCTGCACTATTCCCCTCAATGCTCCAATAGTATTATTAAAGGCTTCTGCAAGATTTCCAATTTCATCTTTGGATTTTACTTCAACTGATCCACTTAAGTCCCCGGTTGATACAACCTGAGCAAACTTATTAAGCTTTACTAAAGGCTTAATTAAATGAGTTGTAACCGCAAATATTACTATAGATAAAATTACTATGATTGCCACAGCTAATCCAAGCATCATTAATATAAGGCGATCAGCTGATGCAAAAAGTTCATTTTCATAAACTACATTAACAACTGTCCAATCTGCTACTGGCACCTTAGCATAAAAGGCAATCTTTTTATCAGATCCGCTTCCAAAGCTGAAAACTCCTGGCTTACCCTCTTTAATAAGTTCACTAAGTTTAGTCAAATCAGGATCATTCACTGAATCTATTTTTTCTTTCATAGCCCAGTCAGCATTTGGATGAACAATAAATGTACCATCACTGCCTATTAGCATTCCATATCCTTTATTTCCATATTTTAAATTCTTTACTTGATCTTCTACGGTTTCAATTGTTACACTGGCAGCTGCTCCAATTATTGCTTTTCCCTGATTATCTTTCTGCCACGCAAACATCATAACAACATTTTTATCATAAGCTTGAGAGTATGTAGGTTTAAATATTGCGTCATAAGGTACACCATTTGTTTTAGAATATCTTTCTCCTGCTTCTTGTGCAGCACCTTTGGCCCAGTTAGCTGTAGCAAATTGTCCATTACTAACATTGTAATATCTTGCCTGAAGCTTATTTAACCCATCTGGACTACTCCATTCACTAGGTTCTATATTATTTACTATATGTAAGGCTGCATATTCATTAGGATACGCATTATTTATAAACTTAAATCTTGATGAATTTATTTCATCTATCAATGCTAATGAACCATCATTACTTTGTAAATCTACATTGGGATTTTTCTCCAAAAATGCATTAAGCATTGGATTCTGAACCGTTTCTTGAACTTCTCCTAATCTTCCGGTTAACCACGTATTTATATGATTTGTTGATTCAGTTGTTCTTTCTGACATTGAGCTAACCAATTCGGTCTCTAATATATGTCTAAAATTTATATATGCAACTCCTGTTAAAGATAGTAATCCTACTATTACCAATGGCAAAATTGCAACCATAAATTTTGATTTAAACGACATCTTCATAATCAATCTCCCCCTAAACTTATGTAAAATTTCTATTGTTGAAATTCACTATTATGTAACCATATATGGTTTAATTCTGCTTCCTTTTTTTCAAAGTTTTTTCTTTCTCTTATTGGCTTTGCTGGAACTCCACCGACCATCGTATTTCCACTTACATCTCCAACAACTAGTGAACAGGCCGCTACTATTCCTTGTTTTTCAATTGTCACACCAGGTAATATTGTTGTATTTGAATATACTTTTGCATAATCCTTAATTATTACTGGTGCATATGTTCTTGATACGTGATCATGCTCTTCATGAGAATGTGTGAAAACTGTCACTCCTTCAGTTAATGTAACTGAATTTCCTATGACTATTCCACCTTTTGAATCTAAAAATGTTCCCCTATTTAAGAATACATTATCTCCTATTTCTATGTTATCAGGTACATTGAAACGAACATTTTCTTCTGCTATGAAGTTTTTTCCACAAGACTTAAATAACTTCTTTGCTAACAACTGTCTATACGGAATAGCAAAGTTAGCTATAAGACACATTGGTGACTTATCTAAAACTTCCCATAAAAAATGTAGATATCTTTTTTCCTTTGTGAATCCTAATTCCTTATTCTTAGGTAAATAATCTCCATACAATTTTATCTCATCTAAAATTTCTAAAGGAAAAGGACATTTTATTAAATCTAAAATTTTTATTACACTTTCTTTATTTACCTCTTCATTTAATATATTTTTTACTTTTTCTAACATCTCTTCTATTTTACCCATTTTATGTATTGATTACCAAAATTGCAAAGATAATCTTCTCCCTTCCCCGTTAATGTGCACTGCAATTTTTAAAATATTGAAATATCGCTAGGTTACACAAACTATTAAACAACTGATTTCTGAATTTAAAATAATAAAAATTTAACTTAATTACCATTATCAACTTAAGTTAACTTTTAACCTAAATATGTTACACTCCTTCCTAACCTTTATGCATTTTATCATGCACTGCTTATATAGCTCACTTTTTACTAAGGAAAATTTTCAACAAAAAAGGTGCCTATAAGTATTTAGGCACCAAAAATATTATAATCATGTTTTATAAAAAAATAAATTTGGCAACCTGACGATCATAGAAAAAAACTTTCCCTTAGACTCAAAGCTTTGCGTCCTTACCTTTCGATAAGTATGCTATTAACATCATAATATATACTATTATATTCCATTATTACACTAATTATATTAAATTTCAACATTTTATATTAAATCTATATTAAGTAAAATGAAAAAAAGTTCATTTTATATCATCATAAATCTGTTTTTTCCATTATATAACTTTTATTTTTTTTTATGTTGAATTTTATTATTTGTTTATAAACGCTTCAGATTAATATCATATTATTTATTCCTATTTGGCCCTAATACAACAATCTCATATTTATTATTCTTTTTACTTAATTGTTATTTTTTAAATAATATGTTAATATATCATTGTTATTTTTAAAAATTTCCGATTATATTGCATAAACATTTTTAAATATGGAATTTTGTTTTTTATATTTACAGAAAGGATGATTCAATATGAAATTATGGTCCATTGCTGCTATTGCAATCTACATTCTCATCTTACTCATAATTGGATACAATTCATACAAAAAGACCTCTAATATTTCAGACTATATGCTTGGAGGCAGAGGTCTTGGTCCTATGGTAACTGCTTTATCAGCCGGAGCAAGTGATATGAGCGGCTGGATGCTTATGGGGCTCCCAGGTGCAGTCTATTTAACCGGTATATCTAGTCTTTGGATTGGAATAGGATTAACAATAGGTGCCTATTTAAATTATCTTTTACTTGCTCCACGTTTTAGAGTTTATACTGAGGTCGCAAACGATTCTTTAACAATTCCAGATTACCTTGAAAATCGCTTTAAGGATAAATCAAATGTTTTGCGTTTAGTATCTGGAATCGTAATACTTGTATTTTTTATTCTATATGTTTCATCAGGAATTGTAGCAGGAGGGAAATTATTTTTAGATACTTTTGGATTAACCTATACTATGGGAGTAGTAGTTACTTTATCTGTTGTCGTTCTTTATACTTACTTTGGTGGTTTTTTAGCAGTAAGCCTTACCGATTTCTTTCAAGGAACACTAATGTTTATCTGCTTAATCATGGTGCCACTTGTAGCATTTATCAATATAGGAGTAGATCCTGGCACCTTTACAAATAAGTTGACTAATATTGACCCTGCATTGTTCGACATGTTTAGAGGAACCAGTATAGCTTCTATCATCAGTCTTCTGGCTTGGGGCCTTGGTTATTTTGGTCAGCCACACATTATTGTTCGTTTCATGGCCATAAAATCTCCAAGGGAACTAAAATCAGCACGAAGAATTGGTATTGGATGGATGGCAATTGGTCTCTTAGGTGCTGTTGCAAGTGGTCTTGTAGGACTAGTATATTTTACAGAACATAAAACACCATTAAGTGATCCGGAAACAGTCTTTCTTCGTCTCGGAGATATTTTATTCCATCCGTTTATTACAGGAATTATACTGGCAGCAGTACTTGCTGCTATCATGAGCACTATCTCATCTCAGCTTTTAGTTTGCTCTAGTTCAATTACAAAGGACTTTTATCTAACATTTTTAAAGAAAGAAGTTTCTGAACACAAACAAATGATAATAGGAAGATTATCTGTACTGATAGTTGCAGCTTTAGCAACAATCCTTGCATATTTACCTAATAAGACAATCCTTGATATTGTTGGTCAAGCATGGGCTGGTTTTGGTTCATCTTTTGGACCACTTCTCCTATTAAGCCTTCATTGGAAAAAAATGACCAAATGGGGAGCATTATCAGGTATGATTGTTGGTGGATTAACAGTTATAATATGGATAGCTTCAGGTTTATCAAGCTATCTATATGAAATGATTCCAGGTTTCTTCCTATCACTTATATCTATTGTTATTGTCAGCCTTCTAACTTATAAGCCTAATAGCATTATTGATAAAGAATTTGCTACAATGGAAAAGACATTGTTAGATATGAACTAAAGTTATATTGGATTATTTTACAATTGAAGCATAAACTTAAAGCACATATGATTTCACTATAAAATCATATGTGCTTTATATTTGCCTCAAGCCTTAATATTATAATATTTTTCTAACTTAATTAATTCGTCCAGTTCCAAGTATAATTCCCACCACCACTCTGAACAGTATATGCCTGATTATTATTTGAGATAGGTAGCGCATTTTCTCCAAAATGGTTTATTCCTTTAGAACTTGCAAGGCTGGCAATATTCTTAACAAGAGTTTTTGGAGCTGAGTAATATGGACTTGTATTTGCATTTGAGTCATCCATTTCTAAGCATGTAAATGTCAAATCTACATCTGATTCCTTAAATTGATCAAGTAAAGTGCTATAATTATAATAACCTGCACAATATTCTGATGCATGAGGCATTATTGGGCTATTCATAAGCCAATGTACCCCTGATACTTTTGCTCCTATTCTTACATTAAAAACTTGATCAAAATGTGAATGAGCTTCTGATGCCATATCTGCTAAATGCTTTGTAAGTACGCTTTGATACCAGCTTAAAAAGTCACATCCATATACTGAGTTATACCCATTTTCAAAAAAATTATCTCCATCTGTTGGTGGACTGATTTGTGAAAAACTTGCAAGATTTGTTCCCCATGCACTATTTAATTCCTTTACTGTACCATATTTTATTTTCATAGCGTTTTGAAAATCTGCTTCCGCTGCTGCACTATAACATTGTAAATACCCCCTATTAGGGTATGACCACCCAATAGCTGCATTATATGAAGGATATCTTAATTCACCTGCTGGTCCGCCAGAAATATATATTTTGGCTATAATATCTTTATATACGCTAAAATTTAATGCAAATGAATCATAAAGTTCATCATATTGCTTATTTGCTCCAGACCACCATGGACTAAGAGCCTCTTTGTCAAAATTCCCTTTTTCATCTTTATACTCCATATTTTCTTGTGTATCTTTATTCCATAACCATGAAGGTAAAGATATATTTACTGTATCTCCAACATTACCACCACATTGATGCGTTGATATTATAGGCACCCACTTTAATCCTGATGAGCGTACGACATCAGCATATGTTTTATAATAGCTCCAGTCAAATTGGTTATCTCCTTTACTTTCAACATCTCCCCACCAAACATCCGTTGTAATTGCATAGACTCCGTTATTCTTCAGCGTTATCAATTTATTTTTAAAAGCATTCCAATCTGTTATTTTTTCTAATGGTGCCATTACAAAGGATTTGTAATCAGAGTTTATTGTTGATGCATTTACCTTAAAACCAAATGATAAAAATAGTGTAAAAACAAGTAATAAAGATACTAGAGCCCTTTCATAGCCTCTTAAGGTTTTGTTAACATACTTCATAAATTCCCTCCTAGTATTTTACTGATCTATTGAGTAAAGCATTAGGACATTATAATCGAGTTATTTTTTTCCATTACTTAACTTAATTATATTCCATATTATGTAAGTCATCAACACTTTTGTATTCTCTAAATTATAATAATATAATTATCATTGTAGCTAAGTATAAGCGTTATCCTCATCTAATTAATTACTTAGCTATAATTTTCTTATAAAAAACTCTATTCTTAGATATAGCTATAATTTTAATTTCTTATAAATCTATCGTCTCACCCAAGTTTTAAAATCTTCTGGTGAATCCTCATTTATAAGAAACACTCTTGCACCTCGTGGAATATCATCATTACCATAAGTTCCATATCCCATATACCCGGCATATCCAAGTCTAATACCGCTTAATTCAGCACAATAATTATTTAAATGATCATGACCTGTAAAAATTCCTTTTACATCTCCAGTTTTAATTACTTTACTAAAAAGGCACAAATTTATTTTTGCAACGCTTTCCTCTTCAAACCTTTCACCATCAATCAATCCAGTTTGCCATGCTTTCTTAAAATTTCGTAATGGTATGTGGAAAAACATAAGTGCTGGTATTATTCTATTATAGTTTCGTTTTAGGTTTAACGCAGTCTTCCTATACCAATATATCTGAGTAAGTCTTATCCAATCGTATCCTCCAATAAATGAAGGTGCATATTTTCCAGAGTCTATCATATAAATATTAAACTTAGGTACTTTTCTTTTTGAACTTTCTATAAGAATATTATAATTACCAATCCTATCAAAAGTTTTGTATCCAATTTCACTCAAATTACATTTATAACTCATATATAACTGCATCATTTCTTCCTTTGTCATCATACCATGCTCATCATCATGGTTACCAAAAACAACCGCCCACGGTATCCTCCTATTTTCCATTGGTCCTGCTATATTGTTAATAGCTTTTTTAACGTCATCTACAGTTTTACATTTACCATCAATATTATCTCCAGTTAAAACTACCATATTAGGTTTCTCGCAATCTAATATCCTATTCATAAGACTTATGGATTTATCCTTCTCTGGACCTTCGTGTATATCTGTAAATTGAACTATTTTGAAATTTCTATTATTATCAAATTTAAGTGGTATTTCCATAATAAGACCCGCTTTCATTTAATATACTATACTAATTTCTATGATAAAAATTAGTATAATAGTATTTATATTAAAAACATATCTTTCTTTAGAAATTAATAATAAAATTACTATTTAAATAATTCAAATTACAGACTAAAACTAAAAAACAAGAACTAAGTTCTTGTACTAAAACTTAGTTCTTGTTTTTTTATAATAATTAATCTCTACATATTTAAACCTGAGTAACCTTCTTCTCCATGCAGCGAAATATCCAATCCTTCTGACTCCTCACTTGAAGTTGCTCTTAGCTTCATTACAAAGCCAATAACCTTAAGTATTACAAATGTTGCAACTGCTGCATATAATGCAGTAGCACAAATTGATATTAAATGTGCTTTTATAAGTGCGAAATTACCATATATTAATCCATCAGCACCTGCTGGATTAATTGCTTTAGATGCAAATATACCAGTAGCTATAGATCCCCATATTCCCCCTACACCATGGCAGCCAAAAGCATCTAGTGCATCATCGTATCCTAATTTCTTCTTAAGAACAGCTATAGCAAAGAAACTCAATGCTCCCCCAATTAATCCAATAAACATGGCTGATATAGGGCTTACAAAACCTGCTCCCTGAGTTATAGCAACTAGTCCAGCAACGGCTCCACTAACCATTCCAAGTGCAGTAGGTTTTTTATAAAGAATCCACTCGCACACTGCCCATCCAATAGCTCCAGCTGCTGCAGAAGTATTTGTAGTAAAGAAAGCGTTAATAGCAACATAATTCATTGAAAGAGCACTTCCTGCATTAAAACCAAACCATCCAAACCACAAAAGTCCGCCCCCAAGTATTGCCATAGGTATGTGGTGAGGTCCAGGACTTGGCTTCTTTCTTTTTCCAATAACTAGTGCTGCAATAAGACCAGAAACTCCAGAATTTATTTCAACTGGATGTCCTCCTGCAAAATCTAGAACGCCTAAATTTTTTAACCATCCATTAGTTCCCCATACCCAGTGAGCAATAGGATCATAAACTAATGTACTCCATAAGATTATTAATACCAAAAAAGCCGGAAAAGTCATACGTTCAGCAACGGAACCTGAAATAACAGCGGCTGTGATTGCTGCAAACATTAATTGAAATATCACAAATTCTAAATGAGGTATTGTAGCTGCATAATCTGCATTTGGGGTGATTCCTATATTATTCAAAAATCCCCAATCTAGTCCCCCAATTATACCTTTAACATCTGGACCAAAGGCCAAAGTATAACCAACTAAAATCCACTGAATAGATATAATAACTAACGCTACGTAACTTTGTATTGTAATACTAAGTACATTCTTGCTCCTTACCATACCACCATAGAATAAAGCTAAACCTGGTACCATAAGCATTACTAGTGCTGCACAAATAAATACAAAGCCCATATCCGCGCCATTCAACAATTCCATATTTTTATTCCCCCTTGAATAATTTTTAAGCTTTTCACTATTAATTACATTTTGAGTTTATTACTAATATATTGCTTTATTATAGTTTCATAAAAATAAAAAGGCGCTCTCACTTCAAAAAGGTATATCTATTGTTAGATATATCTTTATCCAGAAATGAAAACGCCATTGTTTCCCAAATATTTTATTTAATCATGTATTATACTTTTATAAGTTTACTATCTTAAAATTTAGGTGTCAATATAAAATGTAAAATTATTTTATATTGTGTTAAAATATGAATATATTTTTTCACAAACAAAAGATATAGGTGTTAATAACAAAAATCTCTTGCTTTTATACATAAAAAACAAGAGATTTTTGTTTATTTTTTATCTTATTGTCTTAAATAACTTAGTATTTCCTGCTGCTCCTATAGTTAAGCTCTATTCCCCCCCGCAAATTCTCTTCCTGGATTAATATCCATGACAACACGTTTAGGTTCTGCCAATGAAACTTCATGTTCACATTTCCACTTTTCCT
Source organism: Clostridium sp. DL-VIII (assembly GCF_000230835.1). Lineage (NCBI taxonomy): Bacteria > Bacillati > Bacillota > Clostridia > Eubacteriales > Clostridiaceae > Clostridium > Clostridium sp. DL-VIII. The sequence continues at coordinate 1,661,722 of NZ_CM001240.1, read as the reverse complement.
CTTCATAAATTCCATCTATTTCTTTTAAATTATCAGCTGCCTCACTATTATCAAAAATATAATATCCATAAGAATATAAAATATCGAGCACTTGATCAGGATCTAAATTCTTGAAATGACATTGTAAATCACATAATCCTACCGCCGAAAGTCCTAAGGTATCCATTAAGTATTCATCTTCCCTTCCTTCAATATTAAATAATCTTACATTTAATATACCAAATAGAAGGTCATAATCTTCATTAAAAGGATTATTCTCTAAGTATTCATCCCTGCTTATTACCTGCTCAGTAAGTTGAAAGTGAATTCCTTCACACGGAATAAGTTCAACTATAGCATAAAGCGCCTTTTGAAAAAGCTCTATTCTCTTATTGTATTCTAATCCTATAGCCATTATATCTGTTACTATAATTCTATATGAACACTTCTCAATTTCTTCTTTATTTTTTAAATCTCCTGATTGTCCTAAAGATTTATTTAACTTTAAAATATCTGGTTTATCAAAAATCTTACTAATAACAATTGAAACCGGGGCACTCATATTTTTATACTCTAATACATGATCCATAAATGCGAATATAATATTATTCTCCTGACTAGATGAAATTTCAACATTACCACAATATTTCTTAATGTTTTCTAATAAGTCATTTTCCAAAATTACAGGCTCTTCTTTCATATAGAGTTCTACACTATATGTTTCCGCAAAAATATCTGGCACATTTTCCTCTTTATTCTTTTCTCTGTATTTCTTCATATTACAAACCTTCTTTCTCTTCTCGTAATTTTTCTAATATAAATTATTTTATTTTATATAAAAAAGCCATCTCAAAATTTAATCAATTTTGAGACAGCTTTGCCCATCAATGTGTTAATTTATTATATCATAATAATCTATTATTTTATACATAATTTCTTGAAATTATATATTAGGTAAAGATTTATTAGTAGGACCTTCTATCCAATTTCCTTTGTAATCATATCTTGAGCCATGACATGGACACTCCCATGTTAATTCATCAGCATTCCAATGAAGTTCACAACCTAAATGAGCACATTTTGTTGATATAGCAAATATCTTTCCGTAATTATCTTTATATACCCCAGCCTTTTGTCCCTTATATTCTATGATACCTGCCTGGCCATTCTGAATACTACTTGTATTTTCTTCCGGAATGTCTATCCTTTGTGCAATAAAGTTTTTTGCAGTTATAATTATATCATTAGCAGCATTTTTCATTGAAGCTGACATATCAAATCTTTTTGGTGAAAATATTTCCGAAAAGTCATTTTCTTTTTGAAGAATCATATCACTTATTATCATCGCAGCTACCATTGAATTTGTCATTCCCCATTTTTTAAAACCTGTTTCAACATAAATATTCGGTGTTTTTGATGAATAATGTCCTATATAAGGTATATCATCTAAAGTCATACAGTCTTGTGCTGACCAATGAAACCTTTCTATTGAATCAGGGTAAAACTGTTTTGCAGCTTTTCTGAGCTTATCATAAGCCCCACCTTTCTCATTTTCTCCAACTCTATGTACCGCGCCGCCAAACAATAATAAATTTTTATAATTTCTAAATGAATGGGCATTTTTATCAATTCCTTTATACATACCATTTAAAACTTGAGCATTTTCTAGAGCTAATACATAAGATCTTTCTTGATGCATTCTCATAAAATAATAGCCTGGAGTATTTAGAAATGGATAATGTGTTGCTACTACTATTTCCTCCGCTGTAATTTCTACTCCTTCCTTTGTCACTACAGTATTTTTCTCTGTAATATCAAGTGCCGTCGTATTTTCATAAATAGTTAACTTTTCTGAGATTGATTTCAAAAACTTAAGGGGATTAAACTGAGCTTGATTCTTAAATTTCAATGCTCCTTTGATTTCAAATGGCAGCTCGACTTTATCAACTATTTCAGCATCAATTTCCAGCTTTTTCGCTGCATTATATTCATCTTCAAGGCTCTTTATATTATCTAAAGAGTACAAATAAGCATCCTTACGCTCAAAATCACAATCAATATTTTCCTTATCAATTATTTCTTTGTATCTCTCTATCGCCAAAATATTAGCCTTAGCATATTGTCTTGCACCTTCTTCACCGAATTCTTTAATCAATTTATCATAAATTAAATCATGCTGACACGTTATTTTAGCGGTTGTATTTTTTGTAACTCCACTAGCAATGCTTCTAGCATCAATAACAACTACCTCTTTCCCACTTTTATTAAGTATATAAGCTGTCATCATTCCAGCCATACCAGCTCCTATGATTAAAACTTCACATTTAATATTTTTATCTAAAGCTTCTCTTTTTCTAAAATCAATTTCAGAATTCCATACACTTTCCACGTATACATCACCTCATATTTAGTATCTCTTCTTTTTTCAAATATACACGAAATTTATACACTATCAGCTTCTCATTTATAAAATTTCCTCACTAATAACTTAATGAACTCATAAATTATAATGATATAAAAATATATTAGGAGAAACTAATGGATTCAGATTATAGAATGAAAATTAATTTTGATACTCTTCCCAGACGCTTTCCACCTCAACATCAAAATTTCCAGCCTGGTATCGAAGAATTAATGAACCCTCTTCCAATATTCGATAATCCCGATTATAAAGGAAGTGGTAAATTAGAGAATAAAGTAGCATTAATTACAGGCGGTGACAGTGGAATTGGAAGGGCAGTTGCAATTGCTTTTGCTAAAGAAGGTGCAGATGTTGCAATTTCATATTTATATGAGCATCAAGATGCACTTAAGACTAAAAAGTATGTTGAAAAATATGGCGGCACATGCTTACTTATGCCCGGAGATATTTCTCATGAATGTTTTTGTGAAAAGTTAGTAGAATGCACAATAGACAAATTTGGGAAGCTAGATATTTTAATAAATAATGCTGGTGTTCAGTTTCCTCAAGACAGCATAGAATGCATATCTCCCTCTCAATTAAAAGCAACATATTCAATTAATATATTTCCTATGTTTCATCTTACCCAAGCCGCACTTCCATATATGAAAAGAGGCAGTACAATAGTTAATACTGCATCGGTTACAGCCTACCAAGGCCCTAGAGATTTAATCGATTATGCATCAACAAAGGGTGCAATTGTAACATTCACTCGTTCTCTTTCTAATTCATTAGTACCTAAGGGAATAAGAGTTAATGCAATAGCACCAGGTCCAATTTGGACTCCTCTTATAGTATCAAGTTATTCTGCCGAGCGAGTTGCTATATTTGGTTCTGATACTCCTATGAAAAGAGCTGGCCAGCCATTTGAATTAGCTCCTGGATATGTTTATTTGGCATCTGATGATTCATCTTATGTTTCAGGTCAAGTTCTTCATATAAATGGCGGAATTATGGTTGACAGTTAATTTCTCTATTAACGAACTTTTAAAATAATTGCACTAATCGCTTATCCTTATATAATATTAAGATAATAAATAATTAGGACTTGCAAAGCAAGCCCTAATTATTTATTATCTATAAATTCCATATTCCAATTAAAATATCCTGTTTCCTCATTTTTTATATATTTAAAATAAGCTGAAAAAGTATTACCTTTTTTGCTCTTTAAATTTCTAAATCCAACTTTTCCATTCTTAAGTAGAAGTTCAACCATTTCTTTAGATACATTCTTTCCAAAAGATTTTATATATTTATCATCCTTCCAGATGGTGAATTTACAGCCATTCTTCCAGTTACTACACCCAAAGCCTTTTTCACCTTCAATTACTGGATTGCCACATACTGGACATGGACCTATACTTTCAGTATCCTTTGGTATTTCAACTTTAAATCTTGATAATGCGCCATCATCTTTCTTAATTAACTCCACAGACTGAATTGTAAAGTCTATAATTAACTGCATAAAATCACTTTTAGCAAATTTACCTCTTTCAATATCTGAAAGAGTTTTTTCTAATCTTCCTGTATACTCCAAATCAAACAATTCCTTTACAGGAAAAGTTTCAACTAGATTCCTTCCAAGATCAGTGCACATAAGATTTTTTCCTTTGGTTTTTAAATATCCTATATCCTTTAATTTTTTTATTGTTTCAGCTCGCGTTGCTGGTGTACCTATACTAAAGCCACTTAAAATAGCCTGCATCATTTCTTCTGAATCTTCTTCTTTGTCTTCAAGACCTTTTCCACAGGTCTCCATCACTCTAAGCAATGTTTTTTCAGTATGGTACTTAGGTGGTTTCTTCGTTACTGAATTAACTTTTGAATCAACAATATCGACATTTTCATTAATTTCAACCTTTGGAAGTATTACATCCTTACTTTCTATCTTTTCTACTACTTTCCATCCTTCCACAAGCTTTACTTTTCCCTTTGATATAAAAATTCCTGGTACTTCTGTAACATTAGCCTTTAACGTTACCTTTGTTTCCTCAAATTCCGCTACAGGCATAAACTGCATTATGAATCTGTTTTTAATAGCCTCGTATACTACTTTTTCATCTGCTGACAGTCCTGAAGGCTTAATATATGTAGGTGTTATAGCACTATGGCTTTCAACTTTTGAACTATCAAAAATTCTTTTAGATGTAGAAAATTTAATATCTTTCTCATAAGGCAAACCTGCCTTTAAGGTATCTAAAACCTTTTTAGCTCTATCCTTTAAACTTTCTTCCAAAACAACACTGGCTGTTCTTGGATAAGTAGTAAGTTTCTTTTCATAAAGTGATTGAGCAACCTTAAGAACTTTATCTGAAGTCCATCCTTTGTATTTGCTGGTAATATGACCTTGAAGATTTGATAAATTAAATAAATATGGCGGATATTCCTTTTTAAGCTCTGTTTGTTTATCAATAATCTTAGCAGTTACTCCCTTAAGTAAAGGTAAAAACTTATCCAAATCTTCTTTCTTATCGAACTTTTCAGAATCATTTTCATAATAAAGTCCTTCAAACTCTTCATTAGCTGAAGTTTTGAAGTTAGATATTAATTTATAATAAGTTGTAGCAGTAAAATTTTCTATTTCCTTATCTCTATCATAGATTATCTTTAAAGTAGGAAGAAGCACTCTTCCTATATTAATAGTTTTATTTTCTTCAAATTTATACTTTAGTGTACTTACTGAAGTTAAGTTAATTCCTATAATCCAATCACTCCATTGTCTTCCTATTCCCGCATCTTGTAGTGATTGCATTTCTTTATTGTCTTTTAAAGCCTCCATACCGCTTTTAACTTCATCCGGTGTCCATTCATTTAAGAGTAATCTATATATTGGCTTTTTAACTTCAAAATAACCAAATAATTCATCTGCAATAACCTGACCTTCCCTATCATAGTCTGTAGCTGAAATGATGCTTTCAACATCATCCTTATCAATCAGGCTCTTTATTATGCCAAGTTGTTTTTTAGCGCCCTTATCCTCCGTGGATCTATCTACACCATCACATTTTACTTTATACAAAAAATGTTCTGGAATGAATGGAAACTTTTCAAATCTCCAGCCTTTCATGTTTTCATCATAATCTTTTGCATCATATAGCTGCAAGAGATGTCCAAATGCCCATGTTATGTAATACCCATTGCCCTCAAAATAACCATCTTTTCTGGTCTTTATTTTATATGCATCAGCAATATTTTTAGCAACAGATGGCTTTTCCGCAATAATAACCTTTGCCATGATATTTTGTATCCTCCTTTAGTTACTATTCTCATAATAAAATGCTAAATATCAGATTCTCATGAGAAATATTAACCAAGTTCTTTTCTCTATCTTTTAGCAATATATATATTAACACTAAATAAAAAATAAAACCAGCTTAAATAGTTTACAATTTAAAACTAGCAGTTCACAGTTATTAAAACTCTTATTTATGCGTTTTCTATTTATTTTATCATTTTTATTATTGCATAATTCTTTTGCCGCTTTTATTTCCTAAGCCTTTATATAATTACATATATCATAGACTGGCACATGAATTTCTCTCTATTAACTTAGTATCCAATAATATATGTTTATTCTCTTCTTGTCCATTAATCAATGAAAATAATAATTTTATGCTCATTGCTGCCATCAACTTTTGCGGCTGCTTTACTGTTGTTATACTTGGATTGTAATACTTGCTTTCATCCATTCCATCAAAACCAACTAATGAAATATCTTCTGGAATCCTAAAGCCACTATCAATTATTGCTTTGGCTACACCGATTGCCATAATATCCGATAATGCAAAAATTGCTGTAATGTCCTTTCTTTTCTCTAATAATTTCATTGTTTCCACATATGCTTTTTTACTTGAATATCCACCTATTATAATTAGATCTTTTTCTATCTCTATCCTTTCCTTCTTCAAAGCTCTTTCATATCCTTCTAATCTTCTTAAACTTATTCCTGTATCATTAGCATCCCCTAAAACTAATGCTATTTTTTTATGTCCTTTATTTATTAAATATCTTGTTGCATCATAAGCACCTTTAATATTATCTATTCCTATTGATGAATAATATGACTTTCCTTGCTTTGAAATAGTATTTACAGATGTTAACACTATAGGTACATTTACTTCTTTAAAACTCTCATCAGTAATCTCAATAAAATTTCCACCTAAACATATTATACCTTGTAATCTTTTTTCCTTTATAAAAGCTATTAAAATATCCACATCTTGATCTAAATTATAATCATTTTGATGCACTATAGCTGTATATCCATTTTCATTTATAATTTTTCCTATAATATTAGTCATTTGAGCGAAAAATGGATTAAATACGCCTTTTACTAAAATACCTATATTCTTTGTATTATTTTGTTTTAATATTCTTGCACTATTATTCGGAATATAATTGCTATCTTTTATGATCTTTAAAATTTTTTTCCTTGTACTTTCCTTAACGTCAGGATGATTATTTATTACTCGTGAAACCGTACTAACTCCTACCTGCGCTAATTCTGCTATATCCTTTATATTCATATATTTCTCCCACACCACTTTAAACATAGATCAATTACGATATCGTTACCATTTACAGTTATATTATTAATTTTAAGTTATCTAATTCATTTAAAGTCACTTTTATTCAAGATTATAGTTTACTTTTTTGTTTCCAAATAAAAAATGCTATTTTAAATAATGACGCATCATTAAATTTTCTTATATCATACCCTGTATATTTTTCAATTTTATCTAATCTATAGATCAATGTATTTCTATGGACATATAGACTTTTTGCCGCTTCACTTAAGTTTAGGTTGAGCTTAAAGAAAATCTCCACTGTTTTTATCATATCTTCATCTAACTTTGAAAATCCATCATCAAATTCTTGTAATATCTTTGCTTTAGTTTCCTCTTTTAAATTGTCCATTATTTTCTCAAACAGAAGGCTATTCTGTTCAAATATCCTTGAAGATAACTTATATTTTTTTGCAAGTCTTATTTTATAAACATTTTCGTTATACAATCTGCTTAAAAATTCATACTCTTCAATATGACAATAACTTATGTAACATTTCTCATAAAGAGAAACATAAACCGTTTCACTTATGCTTGATACATGTTCATTTATATCCTCAAATGCTCCAATTAGATTTATTGTATCTTCATAATTAATTACTATGATATCAGTATCGTTATAAATTTTTTTCAAAATTTCTAAGACTTCAGCTATTTTTTCCCTCAAGTCAATAGTTATTAAAAATGTCTCCTCTTTTATTTTAGGCATGGTTTCCTTTATTTTTTCTTTTGATACATTTGAATTTTGCAATAACTTAATTGTAAGCTTTTCCTTTTTATCACAGTTGCTTTTGTACTTATCCTTAATACAAAACTCCAATATTTTCAAAGATTCTTTATATTCTTTTCCAATTTTTATTTCAAATTTCTTTGTTCCAATAAAAAATATATTGTGAAAATGTTCTTCTTTGATGCTGCTTGAATTTGCCTTAAATATAATTTTTCCGTCTTCATAAATCTCAAAAGGTATTTCACAATTTTCATATATTTCTTCTAAATACTTTACTAATTCCTCCATAATCCTCTCACTCCAATTATTATTTATCCCATGTTCAATTATTATAATACTCCCATCTTTTTAGATGGGAGTTAAAAGCTGCATCCTTATAGCTTATTTAAGCTTAACTGCTACATAAACTAACATATTCTCAATTCTGTTTCTTTATCAAACACATGAATATTTTCATGTTCCACATATAATTTAATTTTATCCTTAGGTTCTGATTTAGTACTTCCATCAACTCTTGCTGTCATATTGTTCTTTCCTGATTTAAAATAAATATAACTTTCAGCACCCATTCTTTCAACAACTTCCACATCTCCAGCAATTGTTGCACTAGGATTCATTTCAATTAATTCACTATTATCATCTAAATGTTCTGGTCTAATACCAAATACAACTTCCTTATTTATATAATTCTTTTCTTTTAATACATTTCCTTTTTCTTCCGGCAATAATATACTATTTTCTTCAAAATTACAATATATCTTTCCTTCCTTTTCAGTTACAGTCCCATTAACCAAGTTCATTTGAGGACTTCCAATAAATCCTGCAACAAATAAATTAACTGGAGTGTTATAAATATTAAGTGGAGTGTCAACTTGTTGAATAACACCATCTCTCATTACAACGATTCTAGTTCCCATTGTTAATGCTTCAACCTGATCATGAGTAACATATATGAAGGTTGTACCTAAGCTTTGATAAAGCTTTGATATTTCAGTTCTCATTTGAACTCTTAATTTTGCATCAAGGTTTGATAATGGCTCATCCATTAAGAATACCTTTGGTTCTCTGACAATAGCACGTCCTAATGCAACTCTTTGTCTTTGGCCTCCAGATAGAGCCTTTGGCTTTCTATCCAATAAATGTTCAATATCTAATCTCTTGGCTGCTAATCTTACTTTTTTATCTATTTCATCTTTTGGAGCTCTTCTTAATTTTAAGGCAAAAGCCATATTATCATATACTGTCATATGTGGATATAAAGCATAGTTCTGAAATACCATTGCTATATCTCTTTCCTTAGGCTCTACATCGTTAACAAGTTTTCCACCTATATATAATTCACCCTTTGATATTTCTTCAAGTCCCGCAATCATACGTAAAGTTGTTGACTTACCACAACCTGATGGTCCAACAAATACTATAAACTCTTTGTCTTCAATTTCCAGATTGAAATCTTTAACTGCAGCTACATCTCCTTCATAAATCTTATAAATATGTCTTAATGATAGATCTGCCATATCTATGTTCTCCCTTTCATTTATATAATTTCAATTTTATTTCTATAACATTAGCTATAGGTTTATTTTACTACATGAAATCCTTTAAATTCCATATTGAAAATTTACAAAACTGCATTCTTTTTTTTGTGAAATAATATAAAACCTTAAATAGTACTTTCTTTATTTATTCCCGTCTATATATATAAGTTGCGTTAATGAATTTACATTACATATTTTGTTTTAGCATTAATGTAAACAATAGTGATGCGGTTTCATTATCGCAACTTATATAGTATAATTTATATACATTTTCATTGGAGGTGGCAATTAGAACAAAAGTGTCTGCGACACGCTCCTTCGGAGAAATTATTAATAGTTAAATTAAAAACCATAGAGATTGCTGTTCCTCTATGGTTTTCTTCTTATAGTTTATAACTTTTGCCATATACCCCATTGTATTCTTTAGGTCTCATAACTCCACCACATTTTTCGCATGAAAAACAAGGCGGTTCATCTATATTACTTTGATCCATCTCATCAAAGTATTCTACAACCTCCCTAGGTATATTTTCTGTTATTCCACAATTTAAACATTTATATGGTATTATATCTTTCACTTAACATCCCTCCAACTATGTTGTTGTCGGCTTTATTTTACCATATAGTACTCCTTTTGCAATTGCATATATTTCCAGGATGTTTTCTAATTTTTCTTTCCCTTCACTTATAAATTTATCTTTAAAATATTCTCGCATCGAGCCGTATCGTGGATACACTATATCATTAAATCTCATCTTACCACCACATTTAGAACATTTGCATGGATCTACCCCAAAAGACGCAAGAATTCGATATTCCCACTTTTCTATTGATTTCTTAATTTGTATTATTTTCTTATCTATCATCTTGATAAATTGATCTTTATCCTTACATCTCCTCGAATACAGTCCAAAATATCTCACCATTTTAAAATTCTTGTCTGGTATATGTATTATAACTTTTTTTATAAACTCAAAGACTGGCACTTTCTCTATTATTTCTTTATTGTCTTCATGTCTTTTATATTTAAATGTTACACTTTCACCATCATACGCAATTATTCTTGATTCTGCTATCGCAGGTCGTCCAACATATCTTCCAATATATTTTGCAGCTATCTTTGCTGATTTTATTTCATTTTTAGCATGAACATAAAATCCATCTTTATTATTTTTATATATTTTGTTCTTTAATCGTCTAAAACTATCTTTATTTCCTTCTCTTTTTATTATTTCATCTAATAATATTTTTTGCCATCTCTTTCTTAATGCTTCATACGAAAAATATTTAAAATTTCTCCAGGTAGTTAGCTTACCCTTTCCACCTTCTGTAACCATCATGTGGACGTGGGGATTCCACTTTAAATCTCGTCCAAAAGTATGTATAACTGCTATAATTCCAGGTATAAATTCTTCTTTTTTATTTTGCTTATACATCCAACTCGTAACAGCTTTAGCTGCACATTGCGGAAGTAACTTCAGCCTATCTCTTTCTCTTCCGAAGTAATTTCTAAGTTCCTCTGGTATTGTAAATACCATATGTCTATGCTTTACATTTATTAATTTTCCCAGCATTCCATTAACCCAATTATCAACATAAACCTTTCCACATGATGTACAAAATCTACTTTTACAAGTGAACCCAACTTTCTTTATTTCGCCACATTCCTTACATTTTAATTCAATATAACCATTACTTATATCCTTGCATTTCATAACTTTTTTTACTTCTGCAATAACACTAGGTCTAATTCTGTTTTTATATCTTTTATAAAATTCATTCCAATTTTCCTCTAATATTCTTCTTAATTTACTCTTAATCATTTCATCAATTTACCACATATATTTTTCTAATGCAAGTCTACGCCGCGCTTTCAGCGAGCGCGATTTTTATACTTTCCTATACAATGAAAAAACCTATCATAGGTATAAACTCTAGTCGACTTATAAAACAAGATACTCTTTATTCTCATTCTGTTATGGAATCCATCAGTAATGATTATGTCGAATCAGTAATTAGAGGCGGAGGAATTCCCATTATACTTCCAATTCTTTCTGATGAAGAATCTATTAGACAACAAATTGAAACTCTCGATGGCGTCGTACTTTCTGGCGGAATAGATGTAAATCCATTACTTTATAATGAAGAACCTTCTCCAAAACTTGGATTTATATTTCCTGAAAAAGATAACTTCGACCTTTTAATAGCAAAAATTGCTTATGAACTTGACAAACCAATTCTTGCTATATGCCGAGGACATCAAATTTTGAATGTAGCTTTTGGAGGAACTTTATATCAAGATTTATCAGATATGGATGGATGCTATATTAAACATCAGCAGCAAACAAAAAATGGTGCCGTAACTCATACTTTATACATCCTTGAAAATTCAATTCTGCATGATATTTTAGGAAGCTCTATTATAAGCAATACTTTTCATCATCAGGCAATTAAAGATTTAGCTCCTGGCTTCAAGGTTACTGCTTATTCTAAAGATAATGTAATTGAAGCTATCGAAAGCATAGATAAGGAATTTGTCGTTGGCGTGCAATTTCATCCAGAAATTATGACTGTCTACAATGATGAAAATATGCTTAAACTATTTAAAGCTTTTATAAATGCTTCGTTAAACAATATGATAAATAAAAAATAACTTAAAATCTTAAATAATATATTTAACTTATTAATGTATTTTTTAAGATTTTAAATTATTTGCTTTATATTATTTATAATTCTCCTTATCTTATAAATAACTTCATGAGTATTTATAGCATATTTTGGAATACTTTTACTATGCTTAATATTCCATATCCCCATTGAGGATTTGGATATGTGTCACCGCCTCTTTGAATTGCACCTCTTTGTATATATGTTTTTATAGTTTGTGAATATATGTTAGGATCATTTCCTTCAACAATTCCCCATTGAAATAGCATCGCGCATGTTCCTGCCAGTATAGCTGCTGATACACTTGTTCCATTAACAATAGCCGTTGTATTATTAGGAGCTGTAGTTAATGCATTTACTCCTCCTGTAGCAACGTCTATTCTATCAACATATTCCTCTAAAAATGCCATTCCAGAATACTCTAAAATATTATTGTTATTTTGATTATATGCTGCAGCTGTAATTGAATAGGTTGATGCACTCGGATTTACAATTGTTCCATACGGATCTGAAGGGATAAATCCTGTTCCTCCAATACTTAATCCTACACCAGGTATCCAAGCATTGTATCTTCCATCTAAAATCAACTCTCCTGTCAATCTAAATTTCCAAATCCCTTCCTTTATATTACTGAATCTGATCGTATATGATTGTTCTCCTGTAAGCTCTTCTGGAAAGTATGAATTAATTACTATTGGTGTATTTTCAAAAACAAAGGAATAAGTACTTATACCTTTAATTTCCGGCCTTATTCTTCCTGTATTTTCTCCTGAAGGTGATATAATTTCTAGAGACATTATATTAGGTGAATCAATCCAAATCTGAGCTATATTATTTTTTTGCTCTGGTGCCATATATAATTGTATTACTCTCGAATCATTAACTTGTGGTATTACACCAGAAGCATGACATCCAATAGCACCTTGATTTCCTGTTCCTGTAACTATGGCTATTCCACTATGACTAGATATTGAATCCATATATTGTTCCAGAATCCCATCACCTTTATGACTGCCTAAATTACTTCCAAGAGGAAAATATATAACCAATGGTTTATTACTGCTTAAGGAATATCTATATAAAAACTCTAGTGCCGGAAAAATGGCAAATAAATCAAATACAGGAATATTAAATCCAAAATTCATCATGATCTTAATAGATTGTATTAACTTAATTATTATAAAATCACATTCTGGAGTAATCCCCTTTAAATTAGGATTTATCCCCCTGGCTCCGATTATCCCAGCCATATTCGTACCATGGCCAATTTCATCTCTGCTAGGCACTATTTCATACGGTGATTTTCCTTCATTAGAAGCACTTATAGCCTCTTGTATTTTATTTTTATCATAAACAGTTCCGTACGGAACAATATTTCCTTCTTCTATATTAGTGGATTGTATTGTTTGATCCCATATATATTCTATCCTTGTCTCTCCATTCTCTTTCATAAATTCTCTATTGAGGTAATCAATTCCTGTATCTATAATAGCTACAGTAACTCCTCTCCCAGTTAGTCTTAATGGCAGCTCCAATTGCAAAAAATCTGCTCCAGAAGCTTTAACTGGAGAGATTTCCTGAAGAGTAAATATATCTATCGGGGCAACAAATACTACAGTTGAAAAAATCGTCCCTTGAATATTTAATTGATCTTCTTTATTGGTAGATACGATAGCATATTTATCATTAATTATTGTTACAAAATATCCTAACTGTTTTGAAATTTCCTCCTCAATATTTCCTTCATATTGGACAACATAATGATAATAATTAGGATCAGAAAATATGTTAGGAGGCACTCTATAATTACCTTTCATTTAACTCCCCCTGTACTTTCCTTTCGGAATTCTTATAAACAAATCGTTAATACAATATTCATTATATTCATAATCATTATCTTCATTATTAAAATTACAGCTTCTACTCCTCCTTCCTCTATATATTCCTCCAATAATATTAAAAATACCAAGCAAATCAAAATCTCCATATCCACTTTCTCTTGTAGGATATCTATTAGTTTGATTTCTATTTGCACCGTACATCATATATGTTCTAACTTTTTTTGTGTACATAGTTGGGTCATTACCATCAATTATTCCCCATTGCAATAAAAGTGCGCAGGCACCGGCAACTATTGCAGCTGCTGCTGAACTGCCTGAGAATGTTGTTGTTCCACTTGAAGTTTTTGTTGTTAGAATATTCACTCCTATTGTTGAAACATCTGGATTAATCACACCATTTGTATTGAATCCTTTTCCTGAAGCTGCAATTAGAGCATTATTATTCCCGTAATAAGCAATAGTAAGTACATTTAGTGCTTCAGATGGCATTGTCAATGTATTAAATGGATCTGATTCAAGAAATATAGTATTTTCAGGTAAGGTACTTTTAGGTGGAAGCCATATGTCATATCTTCCATTAATTATATAATTCCCAATCAAATTCAAGCTCCATATTCCTGGTTTTATGTTGGTAAATTCAATACTTATTACCTCGTGCCCTGTAAAGTGCTCTGGGCTGTAATATCTAACTAACATCTGTGTATCTAAGAAAACAAACTTAACTGGCTGAACTTTGTTTATTTGAGCTTGAATAACCGATGATGCTTCCCCCGTGGGAGAAATTACATTTATAGAAGCGATATTAGGTCTTCGTATCCAAATATAGAGATGAAAAGTTTTTATTTCTCTTGGTATTCTCAAATCTATTACTTTTACATCTCCTACATTTCTAATATATCCTGATGCATGACCTTGTGAATCACCTTCATTACCAACTCCACATACTAAACATATTCCTCTATTATTTCCAAGAGATGTTACATATCTAGAAATCAAATTAAAGCCATCGTGACTTCCTTCACTGCTTCCAGCTCCAAGACAAATAACCATAGGCTGCCTGCGAGCCATCGCTACCTTTCTTAGGTACTCCAATCCACTTACAATTTCAGATGCATTGTATACTGGTACATCAGGAACTCCATTTGCTTTTAGCTCTGCTTTAAAATTACTCGACTCAAAAAGCTTAACAATCACAAAATCACTTTCATTTGCAATTCCTTGAAATTCTTTATTACTTCCACGTGCACCTATAATTCCTGCAACTTTAGTCCCATGACCAATTTCATCTTTTGATGGTACAATTTGATATGGATCACCTTTGTTTCTATAAGACTTTATAGCATTATTAATTTGTTCATTGGAATAAACTTGACCGATGTATACAGATTGATTATTGCTATTTACAATCGTTTGATCCCATATACTCACAATTCTTGACGTATCATCTTCTCTTATGAATTCATCATTTAAATAATCTATCCCTGTATCAACTATTCCAACCAATACATTTCTTCCATTTAAATCCAAATATGGATTGATTTTTATATTATTTATATTATCAACAGATGATGGCGAAATATCTTGCAAGACATATCTAATTCTAAAATCAAAAAAAACAATCTCTGGAACATCAATTAAGAGCCTGTCAAAATCTTTTGCTTGTACAGATACTACTCCAATGGTATCCGTAATTACATCACCACAAGCATAAGATATACTATCTATCTTCTTTTTAAAATCGCCCTTATATTCTATTAAATAATTTGCTGTATTGGGATCATAATATAAACTACAGCTACGTAAAGCAGTCATATTTAACTCCTAATATTACTCACACTCGTTTAATATTATATATATTTTTATTTTGTTTATTTGATGATTAAATTTAATATACAGAATAAATACTTCTAAGGAGTTTTGTAAATTTATCTCACATCAGTACATATAATCCTATAATTAACATACTTTATTCTTTATAAAATTTTTATCTTAAGCAAAAAAAAGACTATCTAAAATCTTAGATAATCTTTTCTCTACTCCGTATCTATTTATAAACTTAAATTTTCATCCCTGCTTTCTTCATCTTCTGAGAACTTTTTGTTATGAATTTTTTTATTAAACATATTCTGTACATCATTAAAGACTGTATACATAATTGGTACTACAAATAAAGTTAAAATTGTAGAAGTAACCAATCCTCCAATTACTGCCTCTGCCATTGGGGCACGCATTTCAGATCCCATACCATTAGATACAGCTAAAGGAATCATACCAAATATCATAGCCAAGGTTGTCATAACGATTGGACGTAACCTTATTAATCCAGCATGTTTTATAGCCTCTTCTCTTTCCATGCCCTCCTCAATTTTTTGTTTTGCAGCATCTATAAGAAGTATTCCATTCTTGGCAACTAAGCCCATAAGCATTATTATACCAATTATAGACATTAAACTTAACTGAGTTTTGCAAATAAATAAACCTAAAACAGCTCCAATAATTGCAAGTGGCAAAGCAAACAATATTGATATAGGATCAACAAAGCTTTCAAATTGTGCCGCCATAACTAGGTATAAGAATAAAGCTGCCATAGCCATTGCTTGTTCTAAACTGCCAAGACTGCTAGTCATAGAACCAGCTGTTCCTCCTAAAGATACTGAAATGTCTTCTGGCTTATCCATTTGAGTTTGAATCTTTTTCATAAATGAATTCATAAAGGTACCTGAAGCTGCTCCTGAAATATTACAAGAAATCTGCAATTCTGCCTGCCTGTCATACCTCGTTAATTGTGCTGAAGCTGTTGAAAAAACTTGTTTAGTCACTTCTGATAAAGGAATCATCTTATTATTTGTGCCAGAAACATAAATTTGCTTAAGACTATCAAGGCTTGAACGTTGATCATTTTGTAAGTACAACACTACATCATCCATATTTTTTCCATCATCGTACTTAGTTACAGTTGTTCCATTAAATAAAGTCTTTAAGGTACTTGCAACATCTGAGCTGCTAACTCCTAAATCTGCTGCTTTATCACGATCTACTGTTAACTCTATTTCTGGAAGACCTGATTTATCATTAGTACTTATTTCTCTTACTCCTGACTCTTTAGCCAGTTCTTCTTTTACCTTTTCACCAAAAGCTTGAACTTCTTCTCTATTTTCGCCAATAAGTTCAAAAGTTGCATCTTTAGAGGTTCTTCCACCACTTGCCATTGAAGCAGCTGCTACTGATACCTGAGTTCCAGGAATTCCTTGTAACTGTCTACTAAGATTTCCTGCAAAGGTTCTTGAATTTTCCTTACGGCTGTTTTTATCTACTAATTCTATTTTGACTGTTGAACTACTTTTTGATACTGTAGTATACAGTCCTTGTACTTCTGGATTCTTGTTAATAATAGCTTCAATCTGTTTAACTTTTTCTGATGCATTATCCAAGGTTATTCCAGAATCAAAACTTGTACTTACAGTTACCTGATTATTATCCGTTGAAGGCATCATAGTAAAGCCAAGTGCCGAGATAAGTGTAGTACTAGCTACAAACATAGCTATTGCAATAACTATGATTATTAATCTATTGTGAAGCGAAATAACCAAAAGCTTTGAATATCCATGAGCTAAAGAATCAAATTTCTTATTAAATCCCTTAAAGAATTTACCAAGAATATTTTCTTTCTTCTTCTTTTTTATTCTGAGCATTTTAGATGACATCATGGGTACAAGTGTAAAGGACACAAGTAGTGAAACTGCCATACTAAAAACAACTGTAAGCCCAAATTGGAAAAAGTATCTTCCAATTGTTCCCGTTACCATTGATACTGGTAAGAATACCGAGATAACAGCTGAAGTTGTTGCTATTACGGCAAATCCAATTTCCGAGGTAGCATCTCTAGCTGCCTCCCTTGGAGATTTACCCATATGCAGATGCCGTACAATATTTTCTATAACAACTATAGCATCATCAATTAAAAGTCCTACTGCTACTGATAATGCCATTAACGTCATTGTATTTAGTGAAAAAGCCTGAACTTTCATACAAATAAAAGTAGTTATAATTGATATTGAAAGTGAAATTGCACTTATAAGGGTACTCTCCCACTCATTTAAGAATAAGAATACAATTATAACTGCTAATATACATCCATCTCGCATGGTTTCTAAAACACTATCTATTGTACTTTGTATTGATATTGAATCATCGCTAACAACGTCAACATGCACACCTTTAGGCAAAGTGGATTTAAGTTTGTTTAAAGTCTTTTTAACATCATCCGCCAATTGAACAGTGTTAGAACCAGATTGCTTCACTATATCAATACCAATTGCTGGTTTTCCATCATAATAAGCGTAACTGCTTCTATCTGCAACTCCATCCTCAACATCTGCAATATCTTTTACTCTGATTTCTGTACCATTTCTATTAGCTATTAAAATATTTTTAAAATCATCAACTTTTGTTATCTTACTGCTTATTTTAAGAGAGATCTCATTATCCTTATCACTAATTTTTCCAGTTGACTGATCAACATTATCTTTTTTAATTGCGTTTGTCACATCAGTTGTTGTGAGACCATATTGTAATAACTTATTATTATCTAATTTTATATGAATTTCTCTTGTATCCTCACCAGATATATTTACTGCTCCTATACCAGATACTGTATACAACTTCTTTTCAATTGTATCAACGACATCTGATAATTGCTTATTATCATCTAAACCATAAACAGCAACTGATAAAATTGATGATGCCGATGAGTCAAATTTAGAAATAATAGGTGTATCTATATCGCTTGGCAATCCTCTTAAACTTGAAACCTTATCTCTAACTTCTTGTGCTGCAACTTCTGGATCTTTATCCAGGTCAAATTGTATCATGGTCCTGGAGCTTCCTTCAGTTATGTTGGAGGTTATGTGACTGACTCCTGAAATTTCTCCAACTGCATCTTCTACTGATTTTGTTATATTAGTTTCCATATCTTCCGGAGATGCTCCGGTCTCTGTGATTGAAACTGAAACCGTAGCATTTTCTGCTTCTGGCATATCATTAACTACTAATCTTTCATAACATGTCATACCTACAATAGCCATGACTAACATAATAACTGTTATAAATACTGGCCTTTTAATACTAACATTTGCTACCTTCATCTATTGTCCCTCCTACTTAGAAGCTGTGTCATCGGCACCACCATCTTGTTTAGCAGATGTATCATCTGTTGTATCACTATCTTGTTTAACCACTGCATCTACTTCATTTCCATCTTGTAGTGTACTTGTATTTGAAGTGATTATTTGATCACCGTCGTTTATACCAGATGTTATCTCTACATTATTATCATCAGTTTCTCCAATAGTTACCTTTGTTTTCTTAGCTGTTCCATTATCATTTATAAATACTGAATAATCTCCTTCATTTCCAACCAATGCATTTACTGGTACAGTAATTACATCAGTAGTTTGTTCACTAACTAAGGTTACTTTTCCATAAATACCTGGTAATAAAGATTTATCACTATTATCTATTTTAACTTTAACATTGAAAACTCTTGAAGTTGTATCTGCTGCAGCATCCATAGTCTGTATTGTTCCATTATATGTTTGATCGCTTCCATCAACTGTAACTGTAGCTGCTTGTCCTATTTTCACACTACTTATTTTTTCTTGTGGTACCTGAATTGTTGCATATACAGATGATATATCATTAACAGTTGCAAGGGCTGTACCCGTTGCTGCCATTTGTCCAACATTCATATTTTTACCACTTATTGCACCACTTATTGGTGCCTTAATTACTGTATTAGCTAAATCGCTTTGATACTTTTCTAGCGTTACCTGCTGTGCTTGTATATTGGCTTTCGCTGTTTCAATATTTGCTTGCGCTGTCTGAATACTTGCATTTCCAGAATCATAATCAGCTTTAGCAGAATTTAAAGTTTTTTCTGCTGTTTCAAGATCTGTCTGTGATATAGCTTTGTTATCAAAAAGAGTTTTTTGTCTGTCATAATTACTCTGAGCATCATCTACATTAATTTTCAATTTTTCTAGAGCTACTTGTGCTGAATTTAATGACTGTTCTGATGCCTGTTCCTGTTTTTCATTTACAGCTATTGAAGCTTGCGCGGTTTTTATATTATTTTGTGTATCCTGGTCATCTAAAGTTGCTATAGTATCACCTGCATTTACATATTGTCCATCTTCAACTGATACTGAAACAATCTTTGCTGCAAGCTTACTTGTTACTGTTCCTTGCTGATAAGCTTCTAAAGTAGCTTTATATGTATCTCCCGCATTTTTTTCTGTTGTCTTAGCAGTCTGAACTTCTACTGAAGTTTTACTTACTGTAACTTGAGTCGTCTTGCCTTTTGAACTTGCTGATAGCTTAGTTCTAGCCACCACTACCCCACCTACTACAACTGCAATTATTACAGCATATATAACTATTTTTTTTACATTTTTCATTGCCATCCTCCCATTTGTAACATCAACTGTTAATTTACTTTTCTTATCAAATTAATATTTTATTAAATAAAGAAACATATATTATTGCTTGGATATCTATGAATATTTTTACATACATATATAAATAATTTCTAAACTTTAATTATATTTTAAACAAAATATAATTAGAGGAATAATAAATAAAGTTCGTATATTTTAACTAAAAAACTATAGCTAAAACGTACGAACTTCGTTAAATTGTTAAGAAAATTTCTAGATAGACTACAATAATAGATTGAATAAATATTGATTATTTATGCTTTAAATCTATAACCTGCCCCCCATACAGTTTCTACAAATTTAGGATTACTACTGTCTTCTTCAATTTTATCTCTTATTCTATTGATATGTACTGTAACTGTTGCAACATCTGCAAAAGAATCCATCCCCCAAATCCTATCTAGTAATACTGTTTTGGAAAATACAATATTAGGATTAGTAGCTAAGAATAAAAGAAGCTCAAATTCTTTATTAGCAAATTTAACTTCTATATCATTGATATACACCCTTCGTTCTTTGATAAATATCTTTAGCCTTCCAAAATTCATAGCCCCCTGTCCTAGTTTCTTCTTTTTTTCAATTGATGTTAATCTATCATATCTAGAAATATGCGCATTCACTCTAGCAACAAGTTCACTAGGATCAAAAGGCTTGACAATATAATCATCAGCTCCAAGTCCCAGACCTCTAATTTTATCTACTGAATCCTTTTTAGCTGTAATCATGAGTATTGGTATCTCTTTATTGTTTCTTATCTCCGTGCATAGTTGAAATCCATCTTTACTTGGCAGCATTAAATCAAGTAGTATTAAATCAAATTCCTTATTCAAGGCAAGTTCTAATCCTATATCTCCATTACCTGCAATTTCAGTTTCAAATCCGTTAGCCTCAAGATAATCCCTTTCTAACTCTGCAATGAGTTTATCATCTTCTACAATCAATATCCTTCGCATTTTCTCTTCTCCCATTATAACTAATATATTTAGTTTTAATACATTATACAATATTTTAGTAACATAAGTTAGTTTCGCTTAAAGATTGGTAAAGTTATGATAATAGCAAGTCCATTCATATTTCTAGCAGTAATTGTGCCTTTATGTGCCTTTACTATATATTCACATATTGAAAGGCCAAGTCCGCTGCCTTCACTAGAATTAGCTCTTGATGGATCTTCTCTGTAAAAACTATTAAATAACCGCGGAAGATTTTCTTCTAAAACTCCTGGTCCATCGTCCTTAATTTTTAAAACAATGCTATCTTCTTTTTCATCTATTGTAATGTCGACACTTCCATATTCTTCAACCTTATATTTTGCACTATTTTCAAGTACATTCATAAGAACCCTGCGGATTTCTTCAAAATCCATATTAATTATAATGTCATCATGGCAGGTGCTTTTATACGATAAATTAATTCCACTTCCTTTAAACTCCACCGCTGCATTTTTGAAGAAATCGTAAAAGAATTTATTACAATTTATATTTTCAAAGTTAAATGGAAACTTTCCTGTATCTAATTTTGAAAAGAAGAATAACTTATCAACTAACATATCCATATCACAGGCTTTATTATATAAAACTTCATAATATCGCCAACGCTTTTCATCTGTATTTGCAATTCCATCCTTTAATCCTTTTGAATATCCTTTAATTGTTGTTAATGGTGTCCTTAAATCGTGAGATATTCCTGCAACCAGTTCTTTTCTATTTTGCTCATATTTTAACTGCATATCAATTGATTCCTGAAGCCTGATTCTCATTTTATTAAAATCAGCACATACCTTTGCAAATTCGTCTGTACCTTCATAATTCATTTTAAAATCAAGATTACCTTCTTCTATCTGTCCTGCCCCATAACTCAATAACTCTAACGGCTTTATCAGACTTTTAGCTACACGTGATGATAATATACCATTAATCATCATTATTATAAACAAAGCTACTATTAATACAATTCCCATATAACTAGCTAAAAAAGTTCTCGCTTCTGCTCTCATACGCTGCCTGCTTGTCAAATTATTATTTGACTTAACAGCTATAATACTAATAGAATCTCCATCATTAACAAAAGCATATTTAACTAAACTAACCGAATTAACTTCAAGCACTATTGAATCCGCCGATGTTAGAACATCCTTTTCGATGTTAGACATAGCATTTTTATCCTCATCAGTTATATTGGAAAATACTACATCTCCATTACTAGTCAGCAATAAATTATAACCTTCACTATTTAAATCTTGTTCTGCTTTATTATATTCTTCAAGCTTTACATGATTTGTCTTTATATCTTTACCATATGTATACACAATCTTTTGTATATCAGAAATCCCGCTATCCTGTTCAAAAACTTTTATTTTCCTACCATATAGCTCTGTAAATCCCTCTAGTACACCAGCTGCAATTACTACTATTAATATTGCTGGAACCACTAGCATAATAAGATTTGATATTGCAAGGCGTTTTTTTATCATCATATTATAGTTTGTCCTCCTAATTTTTCTGTCAATCAAGAAATTGAATAATCATATGATTTTTTAAATTAGCTTTATAATCATTTCAATCTTAATAACTAGTTTATACCACTTTTTATAATAATTTCTTCACAACAACTTACCATTATGCATCACTATACATATTCTATTATAAAATATTATTCATTCTATGCGAATCAAAGGAATCAACGTATTCTTTCGATTCCTTTAATCCAAATCCAGTAACAAATCTATATCTTTTTATTGCTTCAATTTTTTTACCTTCTAGAATAAGACTTTTTATTTCATCGTCTATTGTATCAAACGCTCCAACTTGTTTTGCAATTTTATTCAAATTTGCATTTATACGTGATATATAACTTCGCATCTTAATAATACTACCTAATATCCACATTAATATTCCTGTTCCTGCAAGCACTGCAACTATATAATTCATTACTTTTCCCTTTCTAATCTCCTCTTAATTTACTATCGACAAATACTTTTAAAAAAACTACCGCAAATTCACTTCCGAATAATGAGCTATTTAGTAAAGTGATTTATGTATATTACTCACTTCTTTTTTTTTCTAGTTCATCTAAAATTGTATCCAGTTTTTCATTCATTTGTTTATTCCTTTTTATAAAACTTTTAAATGCTTTTATCCCTTTATATATTCCTATTATTATTAAAATTATTAACCCAAAGTTAATCCAATTCACAATTAGCGTCATATAATTAATCTGCATAAACTTTCTCCTACCCATATCTATAATTTTTTATAATCATATAATTTTTAACTATTCCCTATTGTCTATACATATTATTATATTATAACTGTATTTATTTACAAGTTCTTCATATTCTTATATGAATATCATTATGTAACAAGTTAGAATCTTAAAAGGTAGTCAAAGGAGCAAGTGTGTGTTTTATGTGCTATAGATAGAGCGGAAAATGCTTTTACTGAACTTTTGTGTAAAAGAAGAATGAAACATACTGATTTAGAACCGTGAATTTCCCTTTTGTTGCTTCAATATACCATAAATCATCTAGACCTATAAATAAAAAAGAATGATCTACTAGGGTGTCATAGACCATTCTAAATACTGGTTAATATTTATTTGATAGGGGATAAATAATGTTTTAACTATTTTATATTTATATATTACAAGAGATTTGTGACAGTAATATGGCAGAAGTGAAATACTTTATGTTCCACTAGGATATGGCATTTCAAATATATTCCACTTCATTAAATTTATATAACCAATTCTATTCTAGGAATGTATAAACTCAACAATCAATAACTGAAGTAAACCTATGATTAGTCCCAAAACTTAGCAATACGCTTTGCATCTTCGTAACCTTGTTCTCGACCGCAAGCTGCAATTACAGGTCGTATTCTAGGATCAACTGGGTTTCCACCAAGTTGTTGTAATTCTTCATAAATTTTTTTGTCAGGTTTAACTAATTCAACTTCAGAACCAGATTTCTGTAAACTTTGAATTTGGTCTTCAAGCTTAAACGGGGTTTGTACTGGAAGCCCCACCGATAAAATAAGAACTTTGCTAGCTCCTTCAGCTATATCAGCGTTCTCCATTGAATGAACTCCACCATCTAAATACTTACGAGAGCAGATAGTAGTTGGCGGCCATACTCCTGGGAGAGAAGAACTTGCAGATGCAGCTTTAATTAATTCAATGCTAGAGTTAGATCCCCAAACAACTCTTTGAGATGTGACAAGATCAACCGCCACGATACGCAAAGCCTCCGCCCATTGACAGTCACCTATCGTATTTCTAATACGCGATAATTGTTCACTCTCAGCCATGGTGTTTGATTCAATGGCCAACTTTCCCATCCTATCAATCCATTCTTTTGGTGTCTTAGAGGAAGTAGCTATTTCATCATACTTTTCAAACAGTGAACCCAGATTTCCCGAAGGACTCTCTTTCTGCGATTGATATTTTAGATTTATTAATTTTTCCCAAATATCATTCCAAGAAATTCTTGATGCGATCACGGCTCCAACTTGGGATCCAGCTGAGGTGCCTACAATCAAATCAGCAAAACGTGTATCAATTCCACCATCAGCAAGACCTGTTAAGTAGCCTGTTTCCCAGCCAATTCCCATGCTTCCACCGCCTCCACCTTGAAAAGTTATAATTGGTACTCCAGCTTTACAAATATCTTCAATATCTCTATAAATTGTACGTATTGATACTTCGAATTTTTCAGCCAAATATTTAGCTTTTATTTTCTCATTATTTAAGAGAATTGTTATTATTTCAAGTAAGCGATCAACTTTCAATTATAAACAACTCCTCTACATTGAAACGATATCAATTGTGCTAATTTCATTTAAAACTTTGTATAAAGTTGGCTTATTTATACCAATATTGTCTCCAAAATAAAAAAAATAGCCAGTGGAAAAATAGTGGAAGTTTTTCACTCCCTGCTCTCCAAAGTAGCTATTTTACATATGCGAGATAAGCCATAAGCCGAGTTCTGTATTGGAAATATCTTGTACCAAATCATATTTTATTGTATTTTATGATACTTTGAAACCTTGATGTTTAGGTACTTGTGAGTGCTTTTTATATTTTTCCATAACTTCCCATACCCTATTGTATTTTTTCTCTTAAGGGAAAATTGAGGGAAGTGTTTTACACATAATTTCAAGGTAATATACTAAGCATTATCAATTTTTCCCTTAAAAGATGAAGATTTTAAGGGAAAACTTTTTTTACATATAATTCGAGAACGATATACTAAACATTCTTGATTTTTTCCCTTAAATGAGAAACTTTAAGGGAAACTTCATTATATGATCATAAGTTAATTATTATTTTTGTGCCCAAACTCTTAACTCTTCTATAATTAGTTTTAAAAATTGCCAAATAAATTACTTATATAAGGGAAAGTTTAAGTTACATTATTAATTTCAAAAGTACTGATATTCAGCTGCTTTTAAGCATTATTATAATTTCTCTTAACTTGTCACATTTTTTCCCTTAAGGGAAGATTTATTGGAAGAATTACTTCCATATAGTTCTGAGTAAATCTATTTGGCATTCTTTAAATACTAAAATCTTTAAAGCTTAGATAAATGATTAAAAAAACATTGTCCCCCTTATGTTGAATAATAACTCCAACATAAGGGGAACTAATTGTTTATATTAATTTATAAATTAATATATTTTATTATAGCCAATAAATCACCCATTTTAATATTTATTCTCGTCGGCTCTCGTCGGCTTTATTCATATCACGTCGTCGGCTCGTCGGTAATCGTCGTACTTTTATTAACGATATAACTGTTAGTTCAACAAGTATCTTGTGCTACTGCTTGCTCCTTCTTTTCTTATCTTTCCCTTTTTAATTAAATTATTAAATAAAGCAACATTCTTATCTTTCCCAAAACCTAAATGATCTCTACCCTGTTGATTATTTATAGATCCATTTTTTTTGATATAATCTATAATCTTAATCTCGTCTTCATTTAAACTTCTTTCATCAACCATTTTTGATGCAGAATCATAACTATAATCATTATTTAAATAATATACTTTTCCTCTTCCATAACCATCTACTATTAATGTTTCTTTTTCAACTAAATCATGTAATATTCCAGTTATATCATATGAATGCTTATCCATCATTAATTGAATACGAGCATTATTGACACTACCTTCTAAATATGCTGTTGCAAGTATTAATACTTCATCTTTATTAAATGAATTAAACGCTTTTCCAAATATACTTTTTAATGATTCTAAGCATTCTTCCGGTAACATAGATATCATCCACAATTTCAAAGAAACTTGATTTAAATTAGTTTCCTCTTTTAATTCAGGTGTTCTCCAACTTTGTTCATTCCATGCTGCTAAAATTTTAGGGAATCCAGATCCTGCTCCTTCACCTAATCCTATTAAAGAAAACATCTTTTGAATTCTAGGATTTCTACTTTTAGAATTTCCACCTTTAAATATACTTTCTAAATCTATCTTTAAACTTCCTGGATTAGTAAATTCCAAACTATCCTTAGTTTTTATAATCTTTAAAGTTCCCTGTATATTAAAATCAGCATGAATTATTTGATTTACAAATGCTTCCCTTATTGCTTGATGTACTAAAGTATCATCCTTACGTTCAAGATTTTCTAATCTAAATGGTACTTTAACATTACTTGTCAGCTTATTAATTACTGTAAAATAAAAATTATAAATATTATTTTCCCAGGTTCCATCTATAGTAAACCTGTCTGACCATCTTTGATCAGAGCTTACATCAATTTCTTCCCTAAAATCAAAATTTATCTTTGCAAACAAATCTCTAATATAAAGACCTTTTCCAAACATAAGCATTCCTGCTACTGTCACACCTTTTATTTTTCTTCTTCTGTCTTCCTTTATTCCACCAAGCATTTCAATGAATTCTTCAGTATCAAGTGCATTCCAAGGATGATCTGGATTTCTAGAGCTAAACCTATTTCTATATTTCTTTATTGTATCTTCATCTAAATCCTTTACTGTGTAATCTTCAAGTATTACACCATCATTGCCTTCTTCTGATGCATCTCTTATCATAGCGTTAACTTCTTCTTCAGTAGATTTATAATCACCTTCAGCATTACGCTTATAAGTTCCTTTGTATGGATTTTCATTTAGATATATTGGTCGTTCTTTATAATTAGCTCTAGGCACATTTATAATTAAAACATCCATTCCTTCAATAGTTAATTTTTCTACATCGTCATCCTTCAATAAATTTCGGTTAACTTTGTTTCCATTTATAGTATTCCAAAAATCCTGTATTCTTTTATCAATATTCTTAATACCTTGAACTTCGAATGTACCCTTTGCTTTATTCTCTTTTATTCCTAAAATTATTATTCCTCCATTTGTATTCGCCATGGCAGAATAACTTTCCCATAATGAATTAGGAATTTTATTTTCTCCCTCTTTACATTCTACATCAACAGTTTCACCAATTTTCAATATCTCCAATAATTCTATATCAGTCATCTTAGTGCTCACCTTCTTCATATTCAAATGAAAAATTCATATTTTAATCCAATCACTTTGCTTTTCCATTTTATTGTAATTTACTTATTTTATTATATCAATATATTTTAACTTTGTAATTAAATTATATACTAAACTGCTGTTATCTAAAAGTTTGATATAATTTTTAGATTTCATGAAAACAGACTAGATTTTTTTATTAAAATATCCAACTCCAAGCATTGCAAAACACACCTTATGTTGTATACTAGTTTCAACGTGAGGCGTGTGTTGAATGGTTTTATTAAATTATAATTTAGAATATTTTATCGTATCCATTTATCATTGGAAATAAATCAAACCTTAGATTAAAAATATTCTATATCTACATATTGTATTTTAAAATAATATATCATATCTTGCTAACGGTCGGAAGATGGGTGGAACTTTTTGTTCTTCCGACCATTTCTTAAGTTAAGTAGTATCAATGCTTAATATGTTAGTTTATAATTATTAATTAGTTTTATTTTGTTCCAGCTTATAGTTTAATTAAATAGCTTGTACCTATTGAATATCTACAAATCATTGAACACTTTGTAATGGACCATCAATTGCTACTTGTTTATCCGTAAATATACTCATTATTCCTGAGTATATGCTTATGGTCTTAAACGATTCTTTAATTTGGAAAGACTTCTCAAAATAATATGTAAATCAAGTTCTGTATAAACTTTTTCTTTAATATAATAATAAAAAATATTATAACTTACTTTATTTAAAAAACAATTTCGTATTTATGATTTTGAAATTATCCTTTTAATTTCTTCTCTTCCTAAAAGTTCTAATCCTATATAATCTATGTTTTCAAGCCTTTTTACTTTCATTAAATTCTGCTTCAGTCTAGCTTTTATTTCCATTGTCATGCATCCAACCAAAATACTTTTACTTATTTGCTCTTTTAATAAAATAGAATTTAATAAATTTAGGTATTCTATAACTATTCCATCAAAATTGCCTGGACCAACTTTTGCCTCATAAAATTCACTATTATCTAAGTTATATCCTGCTATATCTACTGTTTTCTTTGATTTATTTACTTTTAAGTTCTTATAATGAATTTCTTTCTTTCTTATCTTTATTTCACAGCCATTATTAAATATGCTTCTTTTCAATCTAGTATCTTTATATTTTTCCGAATATAATTTTTCTAATATAACTTCAAATAATCTTCCTCGCAAATCTGATATTTGATCATCATCTTCTGAATCTTCAAAAGCATTTTTTATAGAATCGATAAACGATTCTATATTATCTATTTTGAATGTTTTATTAACAGAATGAACTTGTTCAACCCACGATTCAAAATTTTTCTCATAATCTGCCTTACTTTTATTAGCTAAAATAAATTGGCATAATAAGTCAAACGTATTTTCATTATTACCAATGAACTTTTCTATAGAATATGCTCTCGATCTAATCTTTTTCATATAATCGTCATCAATATCTTTTCTATTTAAAGACATTATCCCTAATGAGACTTCCTTTAATGAAGGCATTTTAATTCTCCTCCATTTCATCCTTTTTGCTTATTTCTCCTATTATTTCATTTATATTTACTGCTGGTAATATTACAGGTGGTAATCCCATCTTTATTATAGTATTATTTATAGTTTCCCTTGCATACGCCCATAGCATTGGTATACTCTGCACTTCTAAATAGAATCTTAAATTTCTTTCATCTATATTTGTAGATGATTCACAATATCCTTTATATATAACTTCTATATTAAAAAGTTCATTTTCTTTCTCACTAGCCCCTATCTCTACCCTTAAGTAACATACACCTTTATTAGTACCAGTCACCTTTGCACCATTATTAATATTTATATTAATAGGTGACTTTTTTTCGATTCCTTCGTTTTTCTCATTGTAAGTAGATTTTAATGATACCATCTGTATCTTTTTTAATTGAATATCATGAAAATATTTCTTATCTAATCTCATATACATACCTCCGTTTTATAAAACAAAGCCTGCGTATGACACGCAGGCTTTGTTAGATTTATATAATCACTTTCCAGTTCTATCTCTTCACTAATTAACTCCCAATAATCAAAAGAAATATGCTGCTTATCTGAATCATCATTCCAAATTATATCATTAACTGTAACATTTTCAAATATATATTTATTTACTTTGTTAAATACTTCAGTAGCACATTCTGTTAAAAAAGTTACTTTTGTAATAATATCACTATTTGAAGAATTATCCATCAAATAATTGTAATACTTCATTATATTATACATATCTTCATTTGTATAAGAGTTAACTTCTAATTTCTTAAGAAAACTTACTATTTCTATAACGCCTTCATCTATGAACCACTCCAAAAATATAGATAAATCTATATCTTCAATCGTATCAACATAGCTTCTAATTTCATAGATATTTTCATATTTTGAAAATGAGAAATCATAATCTGATTCATTAATACATTTCTCCAAATAATAAATATAATTATATACATAATTATAAGATATTATTTTAGCAATATCCCTTATTTCACTAGAGCTTTCATATTGGGTAATATTATTATTATCAAAAAAATCACTTTTCTCTCTAATTTTTATAGATGTTTTAGAGCATGAATCTGTAAGCCAACTATATAGATTTACAAAGATACTATAATCATTAATATACATACATTCATCTCCATTTCTAATATATATTTTCTAACATAGTATTCCCCTTTAATACTTTTTGTACCTAATTTAATATATATAATTATATATATTTTATATAATTTTTTCAAGCTATATATAATTACATTCTGTATTTTTAACACTATTAATATAAAATATACTAAATAAATCATTATACTATTCTATTTATTGATTATTTTTTAATGTTTAATACATATTAAACATTATCTTATATATTTTGAAATTGAATTTTATGATTAATTAGTTTAGTTATGACTTACATTAATTAAATAACTTATAGGTTTTGTCACATATTTTTCCCCTATTACTCTGACATCATAATATTCCGTTCTTATTTCATATTCATTTCCAAATCGTATTATGTTATCCTTGAATTCTGTTCCTTCCAACTTTATTTCCATATCTTTTATTTCCGGAAATTTTTTCTTAGAACTTTTTAAAATCTTATCCAAATTTTTTTCTTCATTAAAATAAATATTTACTTTAATTTTCTTCTTTACTGCTTTACATAAAGAAATCATGTATTCATCATCAAACAATATTTTACTTAAATTACTTACATACAAATTTATCTCTTTAACATTTTGACTTAGTTCTTCCATCATTAATCTTAATTCATTATCTATAAGAGCTCTATCGTTTTTATATATTTTGTGAAACTCATCTTCTATAGACTTTTGTTTCTCTAAATCAGATTTATTATAACCTTTTATAAGAGCTCTAATATCATCATTTTTGTAATTAGTTTTTTCTTCTAATTCATAATCAGAAATTACTTTATAATTATTTCTATTCCTAAAAATATATTTGAATTTGTTCTGATTTATTACTTGATTTAAAACTTCATTCTGAATATCATCTATTCCATTATTAGGTGAACAAATTTCTATTTCATCACCTATCTTACTTTTATATATATTAGATTTTAAATTAAGGTATTGAACCTTATTTTCCTCTATATCTTCAATTTTAAATAGAGTGGCCTTTGATAATTTATTTGCTCCGTATGTTTTTTGTTGCATATCAAAAATCTCATTTATTTTTTCAAAATTCTTATTAATATAATCAATATCAATTTTAATTCTGCCGTTTAATACATTTTCTTTATTTATATACTTATCAACTTGATTATCGTACTTATCTATATATATTTCTTCAGTTATTAAATTTATAAATACAGGCGCTATATTCTCATTTTCAAGTTTAATTTGCCTTAACTCTTTTAATACATTTCTTCCTTTAGATAATAAAATGCAATTTCCTGCAGTTACTGCAATAAAATCTTTAACATGTAGTCTTCCAAGAATCTCTTCAATAATATCATTGTTTAATCCCAATACTTCAGCTAGTTCACTAACAGTTGTTACTTCATTATCTAAAAGTTTCATTACCATTTCTTCTGCCAGCTGTAATCCGGTCTCTTTTCTCTTTATAACTTTTATAACACATCTCAATATTGGAACACTTATATTAATTGTAGTTATATAATTATATTCTTTATTTTCTTCCGGAACTATTCTTACTAAATTCTCTAAATAATTTTGCATAAGTTTTCTCCTTTGAACAATCTATGATTAAACATTCACTGGGGTTTTCTCTAATATATGAAACTATCTCTGGAAATTTATTTTCTTCTTCTCTCCATCTACTGTACATATCTATATCTCCAACTATTATAAGAAGTACTTTTGCTCTAGAAAAAGCCACATTTATTCTTTCAGCTTCTTTTTGAAATCCAATTCTATAATCTTCATCACTACTTCTAACTGGTGAATAAATTATAATATCATCTTCTCTTCCTTGAAATGCATCTACAGTATTTACATCTATTTGATTACTTAAATTATAATTTTTTATTTTCCTTCTTATTAAATCTTTTTGTGCTGAATATCCTGTAATTATGCCTACATTTATATTTTCTTCTAAAATTATTTCAGTATGTCTTTTGATAAATTCCTTTATTATTTCTGCTTCGCAAACATTATAAAATGATTTCCCAGATGTCTTTTTATGTTTTCTTATTTTTCCCATGTTTGATGTATTATACCAAACAATTGAATATCCTTCTAATTCATTTATTTTATGTTGCTTATCTTTGGCAGAAACTCCTGCTGCCACGCCTCCATCATAAAAAGTTTTACTGATTAAATCACCTATATTAGGATGCATTCTATATTGTCTCTTTAGCATCTCTTTATGCGTATCTGGGAGTATACCATATAAGTTTGTAAAAAGGCTTGTCCTTAATTCTTTAATAGTTTTATTATCAGTCCAATCAAATTTACTACTTTCAATATATGGTGGTAATTGCTTGTGATCCCCAACTAATAATATTTTTTTTGCTTTTATTATTGAAACTAGTAACTCTGGTGTTGTAGCTTTCGCAGCTTCATCAATAATAACATAATCAAATAACATTTCCTTTATAATTGGATTTGCAATAAAACCAATACAAGTCCCTGCGACTATTTCAGCATTACTTATAATTTGATATTCTATATCATCTGATGAACTTAATCTTTCTATCCATTCTTTTTGTATATTTAATATATTTTTTAATCTTGAATTCTCTTCTAATTCCAAATTTATTTCTGATAACTTTTCAGAGTAATCTCTACAATTATTCTCTATATTATTAATAAAATTTTTCTTCAATATATCAACTGTAAATTTACTACTAATTTCTTCAGAAATATTTTTTTCATCCCCAACTCTAAAAATTTTTAAATTGAAGTCTTTCTTTATTAATCCTTCTAAAATGTTATCTACTGCTGGATGAGATTGAGAAACAACTAAAATTTTAGGCCTTTCATTAGAATCAACATTCTCATTCAATATCTGATATATAACTTCATTAATTACTGTTGTTTTACCTGTTCCTGGAGGACCTTGAATTAATGCTATGTTTTCTGATGCCATAAATTTATAAATTGAACTTTTTTGATACTCATTCATTAATTCACTTTTAAAATTAACATTTTTCAATTCACTAATTCTTCTTGGTTCTTTTATATCTAAAATTATATCTTTTAAGTTTTTACATTCATAATTGTCTTCTTGTAAAACATTAATTGCTGCTAATTGTCTTTGATAAGAAATAATTTTATATAAATAATCTTCCTGTATTAATAACTTCAAATTAAGTAGATTCTTAATTTTAGTTATTGATTCTTTTTTATTGATATTGATATTGATATATGTTTTTCCTTTACTATATTCACAAGAATCATATGTACCTATTCGTGTTATAAGTTCCTTCTCTCCTACAGATTGCTGTATAAGAAGTTGTGTATTTTCTTTTATATCATCTACACTTTTATTAGAAAATTCATTAATCTCTAAAGTCAATTTATTTCCATCAATTTTAAACCGACTATATGAAAATCTAATTCCACTAACTTTTTCATGTTCGATACTATCAATTAAATAGCTTCTCCAGGTTTTAAAATAATCATAAAATAAATTATTCTTTCTAGCATTAGAATTATATTCTTCTCTATAATTATCTAATAATATATCTAATTTATCATTACAATTATCTGTTCTTGAACTTGAATCAAAAAATAATTTTCCAATTACATCTGATGCCCTTTTCTTAAATCTAATTTTTTCATCATCTAATAATGTATTTAATTCAAATATATAGAATATATTTTTTTCGTATATACATTTTATTATATATTTTTCCCCTATAAATTCATATTGATCATTATTATTAATTAATCCAAAAGTAGTTTTGAAATCATTTGGCAAAATTGATTTAGTGAATTCATTAAAATTCATTGATCTCTTAATTATTAATTTTCGTTTTGACAATTCAAACAATTCAGTATCAATATTAAAATAATACTTATTTACTACGCTATCTACTTTTTTTATTATCTCTTCTATAGAGTTTTTTAACTTTTCTAAATTACTTTCCCTCTCCTCAGGAATTTCTTTAATCATACTTACTAATAATTCTTTAAAGTCGCCTCTTAATCCAAGTATATTTATTTTGTCCTCAAAATGCTGTGGTTGAGGTGGTTTATTTCCTGTAAATAAATAATATATAACTGCTCCTATTGAGTATATATCACTTAATTCTGACGACTCTCCTCTTAATGCTACTTCCGGGGCACAATAATCTTTTGACTTAAAATCCTTAACTGTACCTTCATCAATACATGATTTAATTTTACTTATTCCAAAATCAATAATCTTTACATTAGTTCCATCAACCATTACATTACTTGGTTTAATATCTCTATGAATGATACTATTGTTATGTGCATTTAAAACAGCTTCAATTATTCCTATACTAATTTTATACTTCTCAATATCATCTAAATTCTCTATTTCAATTTTATCTAAGCTTTCTCCATTTACTAATTCTAATAATAAGATACCATATTTTTTATTATCTTTTTTATTAGTACCAACCTCATTGTGATATAATGTAACTATGTTTTTATATTTATTAAGTTTCTTTAACGCATTTATTTCTCTAGTAAATATGGTGTTCTTTAATGAATCATCCAGTGGACCTATTAATTTTACAGCATAGTGTTCTTCCCCATCTTTTTCTTTTACCTCAAATATTTTCGAATTATTATGTTTATTGTCATAAATGGTACCAACCTTTTTATAATTTTCAAGCATAACCCTTTCACTTCTTTCTCTACCAGTATATATATATTATATCATCGTCTCATCTAATCATTAAAGACATTTATTAAATTAACCCAATTTCAGAAATTTATTCCAAAGCAATTCTAAAATTATAGACTACTTTGAAATATAACTATTTAATCCAAACGCCTTCTTCATTAACACTATATCCATCAGGAGTAACGCAATCACAATACATCTTTCCACTTTCATCAAAAGCATAGCAACCACTATATATCCACTTCCACAAAGGCTTTTCTTTACTTCCCCTAACCATCTTACAATTTTCATCTAAGTAATACCAAGCATTATTCTTTTCATCATGATACCAGCGATTCTGAAAAGCATATCCTCTATCATCAAAGATATACCATTCCCCCTCAATCTCTTGCCAGCCATTTTGAGAAGTATAATAGTATTTATTTTCTATATCCGTGCAATACCACCATCCCACATCATCTTTGTTCCATCCCGCCTTCCATTCACCATCACTAGAATTACCAGAGCTAACTAGTCCATTAACAATAGCTTTTGCAATAATATCTGGATCATATTTGTCTGCATCATCACTATCAGCAAACAAACATTCAACCAAAATTGCAGGCATAACAGTTTTATTAAGAACAATTAAGTTTCTTATTTTTACTCCTCTATTAGGTAAATTCAGAGTACTCGATAATTCATTGCAGACTTTCGTAGCATATTGATTAGCTACTTCTGATTTTCCAAATACTAATACTTCAGGGCCACTACCTCCCCCTGCATTAATATGAATCTCAACATAAAGTTCTATATCTTCTGTCTTTGCTATTTCATTAGCTTGATTTGCTCTTTCATAACAATCTTCACAGTTATAGCTATTGCTCTATCAATTCTAAGCAAATTGACTCCATAACCTTTCTGCTGCAAATACTCTGCAACTAAAGCTCCAATTTCTCTTGTACAATTACTCTCATCAAGTTTATTAATAACTCCACATCCAACATTACCACTTGCAGTATGACCTACTGCTATTATAAAATTACTCATTTTTTACACCATCCTCTCCACAATTTCTAATTTTTTACTTTTCATATAAGTTATACACTTATGAAAAAAGCAGCTATGCTGCAACCAAGAACTTCAATATCAAAAACATAAGTAACAACATAAATCTAATCATTTTTATACTCCTATATAAGTTATATGTAACCTAGCCATATATACTATATATAGAGGTAAATTTAAAACGAAACACAATATATGTAAAATAATTACTTTAATTCATAACTCTTATATTGAAGATGGAGGTTTATATGGATTTTGATTATGTTGAAACTTTAGTTAACAGATGTAAAAATAATGATGAAGAAGCAAAAGAAAAATTAGCTTATGAGTTTAGGCCTTTAATTTATAATATTTCTAAAAGAACTTTCATTGATGGATATAACCCACATGATATTATTCAGGAATGTTATCATTCACTTTTCAAATCTGTTTCCAGGTACGATTTAGAAAAGCATAGATTTGTTGCCTATGCTACTAATGCCATTAAAAATAATATGAATGATTTAATAAAAAGAACTAAAACCAGAAGATCTACCGAAGGTAGTGATGCATTAAGCTTACATGATGATGTTGAAAATGATTTTCCCGAGCCTGAAATCTCAACTGAAACTTCATTATGTGAGATGTGTGACTATGAAGATTTAAAATTAGCTCTTAAAAATTTAAATGAAGAGGAAGTTGAACTTATAGATTTTGTATTCTACAAAAATTACACTGTAAAAGAATATGCTTATTTTAAAAACATGTGTTACTCTACTGCTATTCAAAAAAAGAAAAACATCTTAATGAAAATCCTCAATAATATTTCATTGTATTATTAAACATAAAAATCTAACAGCTCCAAGATTATCCTTGGAGCTATAGTTATTACAATATTAATCAATTTAATTAAAAATATGGTTCCAGCGTCCTGTACATTTATTAATTGTATATTATTTTGACATTTAACACTCCGAAAACTCTAGGCACATATTTTTGATGCTAATATCAGCATTAAGTGCTTTCAATAAATCTAATCCAACTAGTAAATCAATGTCAATCCCATAATCCATTTCACCAACACATAAAAGAACATCATGTAAAGCATAGCCATTATTAATGCTTATATTTTTAAAAGGCTTCATTAAAACAGATTCATAACCACCAACTCCATGCACATTAATAAGCTCTTCATTACCATCAAAATGAATATAGTCGCTATTTATTAAGGTAGTAGCTGAACCAGTATCTATCAATACATTTTCAAAATGCAAAGACCTATTATCAATAGCCAAGTCCAAGGAACAAAATAGTAATTTATGTTCGTACCTTAAATTTATCATCTCATTAATCCGATCCTTTCGATTTTAAATTCAAGATTTTCTTTCCGTGTATCACCAATGTTTAATTTACGTGATTTATCCTGTTTATGAAGATTACAATAATACTTATAAGCTGTGTTTAAATCTGAAAATACTTCTACTATTGCTAAATCTTCAACAATTAATTTATTGTCTTCCTCATATTGTTTTAAGCCATCAAATACAACCCACTTATTAGGATAAGTCTTTCTTACTTCATTCCATAGCATATCTTAAAGCCTCCTTTTTTGATATCATTTTTCAACTTATTTTTTTATCACACGCATTTAACTTAACACATTATCTATACTGTAATTATAACCTATATTTAAAATTCTTAAAACCACTCAAATTCCCTTGTTCACAGATTCTTATTTATTATAATTTCTTAGTTTTAGAGATTATAAATATGCTTTATTCAAAACTAAAATTGTTCACAACCGCTGTAGTTTTCTCCACATAATCATCAACAACTTGATCTATTCCATCACAAATATTTTTTAAGTTGCACCCTTCGCATTTATTGATTATACCTTCTTCTAGCAAGGAACAATTCATTTCATCACCCAATGTAGAATTTCTAATTGCAAGTGCAATCTGCTTTTTATCAAAGCATTCTCCTTCTTCTGATCCAATCTTAATTTCATCTCTAATCATTTTACAACACACTCCATTAATTTATTTACAGCTTAAGAAAATTTATTAGCTGCTATTATGGATATATGTTTTATGCTTTGATGTAACATTAAATTAATGAATATTATTATAGCTTTGCCCTCTCAGCCATCATTTTAGGCGCATATTCTGAAGAATATTTATGGTAATATGGTTCAGAATATTTATTCTTGTATGGTAATATTCTCAAGAATATTTATTGTACGGAACATTTATGGTGAACCATATTAGAATACGCTTAATTTAGCCATATATCATAAGTAAGAATATTAATAAAGGAGACTACTTATGGCAAGAAGGAAGCAAGATAAACTACCTAAAAATGATTTTGCAGTAGAAGAAGACCTAGACATCTGTGGCTTTACATCTGAACCTATTGCAACTGGAGATTGTATTTCATCATTTTCATTTGATGATGATTCTATAAATGAAAATAAAACTAATGTTACGATTCATAATGAAAATATAAATAATACTAGTACATCTTCTAATTGCATTATAGATTTTAATTTTTCCTCTACCACTAGTCCCAATGCATCAAATCAAAATAATATCTTAGATGATAATAGAAAAGCTCCTGTAGTAAATGGTATGGCTCCTCCTATTAATGGAGAGTACTTAGATATAAAAAGAACCTATATGCTTAGAGTCTCTACAGTTAGAAAAATTAATGAGCTTAAAAGTATTCGTCCCGACTTAAACACTTATGTCAGTACTATAGTTGACTTAGCTATAGCTCACTATTATGAACATATAATTAATGGTGGCAGTCAATAATAAGTACCTTTTGTAATTCTCATTTATAATACTAATAATATTTTAATTGGTTTATGAAACAATATACTTTTGCTCATATATCCCTTATGGGAGGTGATGAATTTATGGAAGTCAATGAATTAGTTAATTTAATAGTTAATAATGGTTTTCCTGTTGCTGTATCAGCTTATTTGCTCATTCGCTTGGAAAAACAAATTGTTAGCTTATCAAATTCAATTAATAAATTAAATACCATAATATCAGCAAAGCTTGGAGTAGCTCTAGATGTAGATTCTAGTGATGATCCTCATAAAGTAGCTTGAATAAATGCGATAAACATTTTATCTTAAGTGTTTATCACCTTTAAATTTATTGATATTATGGGTTCTACCGGACAATAAACCCTAAAAATAAGCAGTTCAATTTAAAGTAACTCATCCGTTACTGCACAAGTTAAGAATTATGTAGTAACGTAAGTAATATATATGCTAAGATTTTAAGTTTGTTTTCACTTACGTATTATTTTTATTTAAGTATGTTGCTAATTATAGATATCACTATACTATAAGCAATCAATATTTTAGTAAGATTTTTAGAAACTAGTTTTATATCTTTTAATAACATAGTTAATATTATAAATACAAAAATAAAAGCTCCTAACATATTTTTGTTTTCTGCTACAGTAATTAAATTTTTAATAAAAGTTAAAATTTCTATAAATAAACACCCCCTTATATTTTTTTGTATACT
The DNA here is from genome assembly GCF_000230835.1 of Clostridium sp. DL-VIII. Classification (NCBI taxonomy): domain Bacteria; kingdom Bacillati; phylum Bacillota; class Clostridia; order Eubacteriales; family Clostridiaceae; genus Clostridium; species Clostridium sp. DL-VIII. The sequence continues at coordinate 1,622,024 of NZ_CM001240.1, read as the reverse complement.
CCAATTATATAAGCTCTATACTTTAAATATAATATTACTCATGCTCTATAGTGTTTTATATACCAACATTATTGTCTAGCAAATCAGTTTTTTAATGAAAATATTAATATACTTCAAGTCAAAGAAAATCTACGTTTTAAAAAACCTCATTTAATAAAGTTCCAACCTCTCCTATATTCCATTCAGCTTGAACTAATTAATATCTTTTGATTATGCTCGTTACACTCGTAAGTTAATGTTTCCCTCATCTATTCTGCTTACTTTAAATTTATTTCTAAAACTTTAAGTCCAGAAAGAGTCAATTCGTAATACCAATACGCTCTGCTCCTTGGCATTACATTGACACTTTCTTCTGCAATTACTCTAAATGTAGAGGCAGGATTAAAGGCTGCGCCTTAAAATCCCATAGTTAATATTTCTCTCAGCAAAAGGAGTTAAGATGGACAGAATAAAGCTATTTATAGTTATGATGTAATTTTAAATTTAGCTATAGCTTTATTCTGTCCATCTTTTGTAATCCAATAACGTCGCTTTGCTCTTAAGGAAGAGAAGTTCAAGCTAGTTTATAGATTTCACTATTTTTAATGCATACATGTTATTGTGGTATATTCTAAATCGTTATAAAATCTATATATCTTGAACTTCTCATTAATTGTTGTAGCCTGCGGCAGCAATGAATAAATCTATAAAGAGCACCGCGTGCTCTTTGTGGCTGCGCCACTTCATTAGTTTAGTTTTATTTCTACATACTTAATTTAAATTCTTTCTATATACAGCTAACTAACTTATAATATTTCACGTATCTATATTGTTATATTATAGCTATTATTGATATACCTATATACGCATATCCTAAAGGACAAGTTTTTTAACTTGATAATTATCTGGGCGCCTTAACCACCACCCAAAAATGGGACAGGTCATACAGCTAGAGCTACTAAGCTTATAAAAGTCTCCTCCACAGTCGGAGCCTTTTATAAACTAAGTATCTCTACGCATTAGACTAGTCCATTGTTTGGATACCCGGTGGGGCGTAGTCGGGTTGACAGGTTTACAGGTCCATTTAAACATTGCGAATAGATAGTATTTTCTTTATATTATTGTATAAAAACTAGTCCACCCCTCCTTCAGAAACCATAGTTTATTATTGATATTTCGGTACTTGATAAATTGTTGGATCTTGTTTTGGAAAATCTGAAACAAAAGTATATTGGCCAGACAAGCTGGCAAGATATTTTTGGGGGCTTGGACGTGCTATCACCAATGCTGAGATACAATTTAAGAAAGGTGATAGCAATTCCATTTTGTACAGGCTTTATGCTTTATGTAACTAAGGTATATTGCTTAATGAACGCTTTAATGTCCAATAACTACAAATAATAAAAGATATTTATGGAAATTATTTCTAGCCATTCGGCATTAAAGCTGGTATATGACTTAAATATGATAAAACATAAAATTAAGCCTGCACAAAAACGCCCCCTGGTGAAAATTTGTAGAATACTCTTAACCATGTTTTTTCATAGCTTATGGTATATTTATTTAAAAATATAGTAAAGATACGCTTCGCTTTTTATCTTGACTATATTTTTAAATAAATATGTGTGGTCACTATGAAAAAATCTATGTCTTAGTATGCTGCTCAGTGGGACATGCCATTCCAAGGGTTGTCTATGTTTCGATATCTATGGATTGTCCATCTTTCTTCTTAAGGGTTTACCCATAATTATATATTCCTTTCAATTATAAATTTTCCCTATATGTATTTAATAAAGTTTCAGTAAATTTTAATGACGTATTTAAATAAGTTTTTATACGGTTAATTTCCCCTTTAATATCATGATTTACAATAATTGCTGTTACTGATACTTTATTAACTAAATTAAATGCTATTTTGGTAGCTTCATAGACCTGCTTCATTTTTTCATATTCTAATTTATTTGCATACATTTTACTGCTCCTTAACTGTTAGGGGCTTAAAGCCCCTTATGTATTTAAAATGGAAGTTCATCCCCTGATACTCTTTCGAGTGTATTTTGATGTTCTGCGTCTATTTGTTTATAATATTCTTCTTGTAAATTATTAAGCTGCTCATTAAGTTCAGTCTCCCAATCTAAAAAATGACTATTATCAATATCACTTCTAACTGCTTTCCAAAACTTATAATCTTTTTCATAAATACTATAAATTCCTTTTCTTCCTATGTTCTTTTGAAAACTTAGTTTTAATCCATAAAGACTTAATCTAGCACCATCATACTCAATAATTATTGAGCCATCTTTTAATCTATAAGCTGTTTCAGAAAATCTAAAGTCTTCAAGTTCACTCAAATATTTGTACTCTGCAATTAATGTTTTTGATTCATATTTTCTCTTTTCCACTTTTATGGCCACCTTTTTTTATCTAATCTTCTCCCATATTTTTATTATGCCCACTCATAGAAATTCAATACATTTTTATGTACAAAAAATTACCTTTTTTAGGTACCTTAAATTAAGCATTTTATTCTCCTATACACATTTTCATAAATGATCTTATTGTTTTACTTACATCTTTTCCATTTCTATAACAATATTCTTCGAACTTATTGTATAATGCCATATCACATTCTAAATGAACTTGCTTTGTTGGTGGTTTTTTAGCTTTCAATTTCTTTTTTTCTTCCATTGGTTTTCCACTCCCTTCTAGTAAAATATTCTATCCATCTATTAAATTCCTTATACAGTTTTTGTACAAAAAATATTTCATTTTTGTACAAGCCATATAGAATATTTGTTCTCATAATTGGCAATAATTATAATATCAAATCAAGAAAGGACTTTACATATATGAGATACTTTTCATTCACAAGATGGCTTACAGTTAAAGAAGGATTTAATTCATTGACTCATTATAAAGGATGGCTAGAAATTATAGCAGAGAAATCTAAAGATAATGCACAAAAAACTGATTTATTTTACCATGAAAAATATGAACATTGGCAAAAATACCAACAAACTGAATTGGATTAGAGTTTCCCATCTAATCCCTAATAGATATATTGAAAAGGATTGATTACAATAACCTTCGCAACCTGGCTAAAAAAAGAAGAAGGATTTACATCTAAAACACAATATGATTGCCTATTAAACACCTTGCCTTATGAAGCAAGAAGAAAAGTAAGCCTTTATTATAAAGAAAAATACAAATATTTTATTAGTACCAATCCAAAACAGCTTGAACTTAAACTGAAATAATTCTGAAGAGGTACACCTCTTCAGAATTACTTTATATACTTAATTCCACTAATAAAATATAAAAAATTAACACTAAACGCTAATGTACGTCTAAACTAAAACCAAAACTCAAAGTATTGAAAACCTACAAAATTAACTACCTAAATTATAGGACAAGCCATCTGTTGTTTTTGGGCTAATACTTAAGCTCCATAGAAAATAAATATTGTACATGGGTGAGATCTCGCAATCCCCTTTACAATATTTATTTTCTACTGGTATAATTGCTCTCCTAAAAAACATTATTTTAAGCATGCTCTTTTATTAAAACCATAAAATTTACCTTTTCTTTATTTTAATTATAAACTTATGTCTTACAATTTTCTTTAGTACTAGAGCTTGTTTAAAATTTCCTTATTGGTATTAGTATACCTTAAAACTACAATTTCTATAAAAAAAGAATGCTCTACTAGGGTGTAATAGACCATTCTAAATACTGGTTATCATTTATTTAATAAGGGGTAAATAATGTATATCTATCTTATACATTTATAATATAAGATAAATATGTCAATGATGTGACAATGTATAATTTGACTACTTAGAAACAATAACTCCTTTACCTTTTGATTCTAATATTTTATCACCAAAATAATTTACTATTTCCTTACTTATATTTTCCTTAGAATTTGATGGTCCTAATGTTATACTTTTTATAAGTCTTTTAGGAATATCTATCTCAATATAATCTTGTGTTTCATATTCACTCTTATATTTTAAATTATAATTTTATTTCACTTGAAAACGCTTATCATTAAAATATTTTGATACTAACATAGCTCTAATCTCATTTTCAACTTTCCAATAAGGATTTTTAATAAATGCTCCAAATTGAGAGAACATTTCAGATAAATTATAATATCGATCTGGATCAGTATCTCTGAATAGTTTCATAATGTTCAATGTTTTTGCAATATCCTCAAATTGTTCCTCCTTATCATACAAAACTTTTCTAAAAATGCACTCAGTACCATATTCTCTTTGCAAATAAGACTTTAATTCAGCCTTAGAAAATTCGAGACATATCCCCTCATTATTAGTATAACTATCCCAAAGAAATCTATTATCTCTTTCTTCGGTAAAACATATAACATAAGGGTAGCTTGCTCCAATTGCAATTTGAATAACATCTTCACTAATATTGTCTGCATCTATTCCTAAAATTTTATATAGTTCATCTAATTTAAATTTTTCTATTAATTCCATATAAAAGTTTTCTAGAACATTTTCCTCAACAAATTCTTTGTACATATATCTCAAATCTTCATTTTTTAATTCTACTAAGTCTTTCTTAGCTTCTATTGCATAATTTAGTGCTAAACTTGCATCGCTATAATTTTTAGTAAACGAATAAAACATAAGATCCTTCAGTACTCTTAAACTTATACTCTTTTCAGCATAAAGAACTTTTTTGTAGTATCTAATATATCTCAAATTTCATCAGAACTCCAATCTGTATCTAAAGCTAAATAATCTTGTGCTTCTGAAAAATGTTCACTCATGTAAATTGTATCTGTTTTATCATTTGATGTAATACTTCTTGTCGCCCATATTTTTTCGTTTTTAAACCATTCTTTTAATACAAAATTACTAGTATAATAAAATATTGAATCAGACATAAACAACCACCTAACTTTTTATGATAAACATTCATTTTTTTACTCAAATATAGGTATTATACCATATTATTAAATTTTAGAAGAAAACTTTTTTATTCGTTCTACATCTTTTCTCCTTTTTAAACTGAGTATTAATAAAAAAATGTGGGCGGCTGGGGGCGTTCTTGTGCAAGTTTGCCTGTCACATAAAAGTATGAGCTGGATTGGAGCGAAGGTGTGTCTTTTAGCTAAAAATACCATCATCTATAATTAATTCAAAGGTACTTTTAGCTATAGGACACATCGAGTGAAAAGCTAAGCGAGCCTTTGATGGGACTAGCAAACTTGTATAAGATGGACCTGCCATCTTGCTGGCAAGTCCAAGCCCCCCCCACGCCCGCAAACCGTCCGCTGAAAGCCACCAAACCAATCTCCAAACTATGACGGGTGACAACGAACGAGCCACTACGACACGAAGTCTGCGCCCCACCGTGAACCCAAACAATGGACTAGTCTAATGCGTACAGATTCTTGCCTTGTAAGAAGCTTGAGCTTGCCGAAAGACTTTTACAAGGTTAGAAGCTAGCTGTATGACCTGTCCTTTTTTAGGTGATAGGTTAAGCGCCAAGATAATTATTCAATAAGTTAATTTATCCTTTAGAAAACATGTATACAGTAGCAACTACCATATATAAGAATAAGTATTTACAGTTAATTATATTTATATGAATATAGTGATAATTACTTACATAGAAAAATAACAAAAGAACTATGTAATGACGCAAACACAAAGGAGCACTCAGTGCTCCTTAATAAATTTATTCCTTAGTTATTTATTTAATCTTTTTATATTATTTTCTTCTTATATGCTTCTTTAACAAGTTCTTTTAATTCATTATGATGCTTTTCTATACTTTTAACATTCTGTTCTACTAAATATGGGCAGTTAGTCCATAAGTTCGGATAATTTTCTTTAACATATGAATAAAGTGCATTTTTTTCGTTTTCTGTGGGTATGTTTTTAGGCGCAACTGGTATAGGTATTGTATCTCTTAAAGCTAACTCATCAGACGTTGTAAAAGCATAATTAACAAAATTAATCAAAGAATTATTAAGCTCTTCTTTGTCCTGTATATAACATCCATTTTCATCCAATCTGGCTCTATGAAATGATATAAGGTCTAATTCATGAGGTTTACGATTTACTGTTTCATAGCATAATATTACAAGTAATACTTCTTCATTTGCTAAACTAGGAACTGCTTTATAAGTTGTACTATATGTATAAGGTAAACGCTTTGGTTTAGGTATTTTATGTGCTCCATTTTTATCAGATACGTACAAATACATAATCCCGCTCACAAAATCACTCCTTTAAAATTCATTTTGTTTTTTCACCTATTTTATACCGAAGAATAAATTATTACAATACCAAAAGGTTACCTAAATTTCTATATGTAATCTTTATTATATTTTTAAATTAAAATCTTGTCTGTATAATAGTAAGTACTTTTATTTATTTCTTTAACTTTACTTTTACTTATATATCTCTGTACCCCATTCATAAATACTAAATAATACTCATTATATTCTAAATAAATATTGCACGTTATCTCTTCTGTGTCCATCAAAATTATGTAAGTGAAGTTTTCATTTAAAGTTTTTGCAATTTCCTCCATACTATTTAATATTATAAAAAATGTTAAGCTTATAAACGCTATAATTCCATATGTAGTAAAGGTAGATATTTCTTCTACGCTAAGTGTGTTTATAAATATAAAATTTCTACCTTCTTTTAATAACGACATTTGAAGCATTGGATAATATATTATTACAAACATAACAATGATGATGTTATTTTGCTCCCCCTAATCCATAATCGCATCTTATTGCTTACTCGTTTTATACATTTTCTTTCTAATTTATAAATAAAATATTTTCTTAGTATAGAAAAACTAACTACCAAACATGAAAATGAATTCAAAAATAGAATAAGTATTGTTGCAGCAATTAAATATGCTACTCTATCCTGAGTTATTATATCTGTAGATTTTATATTCATCATACTTCCTTTAGTTAATATAAATACTATAACCAAAACTATATATATAATTATGATACTATACATAATCCATATTGTAATTATTTCAAAAATTGACTGTTTACCTGGAACATTTTTATAATTTAATTTGATGGTTTCTATAAAAAAATTTCTACATACTTTTATATAAAAACTTAATACCGCTCCTACTGTTGTTAATGTTAATAATAAATTTCTTAAATAATTCATCATCATTCCCCTATCGTTGTATATTTATATATTATTACATATACGCAAGAAAAGCACCTATATTTCCATAGATGTTCCCCCTATAACTCAATATTAAATATAACATGCACAAATTCAAACAAATTAAATTTATGAAAACAAGAGTATTCTGTTCATTTATAATCCAATGTATTTTGAATATAGTTAACTTATTAGATTCAACATAAGGAGTATTTCTACCTACAACTATAACCAAATTTACTTCTGCATACTCTAGGTTATTTAAAACATTTATTTATAAATAAAAAGATAATTCTAAACAAACATCCTTTACATTATCAGGATAATTTGTCTAAAGTGTACTTTATTTTAATAACTTGCTATCTGTTTCTAAATTATCGATAATTTTACTTTTCATTTATCTAATACTCATATGAATATTAGATTGAATATATATCTGAAAATTCTATTTCTATCCGCTCAACATGTGTTTTAAAAAGAACTTTATTTACATATGCTTCCTCATCAGCCAATTCCACTGGTAATATTATTGTAAATTCGCTTCCTTTCCCTTCAATACTTTTAACGTTTATTCTACCATTATGCATTTCAATAAATGATTTTACAAGATATAAACCTATACCGCTTCCTTCACATTGCCTGGAAAGTGAATTATTTATCTGTCCGAATCGTTCAAATATAAAATCAAGCTTATTTTGAGGCATTCCTTCCCCTTCATCCTTCACCTTAATAATAATCCTTGATTTTTCATCTATTATATCAATATATATATTTCCATTAGAGTGACTATACTTAAGAGCATTTGATATTAAATTTAGCATTATACGCTCCATCATATCATGATCAAAACTCATAATTTTTTCTTCAATATCTGTATCAAATATAAGATTTATATTTTTACTTTTTACATATAGAGCCACTGATTGAACTATATCTTCAATAACACTGACAATATTATCATTTTTTCTATTCAATTTTATAAATCCAGAATCTAATTTAGTTATATCTAATAAATTATTTATAAGTCTAGTCATCCTTAAACAATTTTGCTTCATTACTTTCAAATAAGATTTACACTTAATTGTATCATCAGATTTATAGTTATTTAGATAAATACTTATAGTCTGAACAGCCGCATAAATCACATTAACAGGTGTTTTAAGTTCATGAGACATATTAGTAAAAAAAATTGTTATAAGATTATTAAATTCTCTAGTCTCATTAAGTAATTTTAAATTCTTTTCTACATCTTCTTCTAATGTTTCTAATTTTTTTTCTGAAGTTATATCAATCAAAAGTGTTAATATTGCTGATGTTTCTTTGTAAGTAAAAAAAGCTGATGTATTACGTACTGGAATAAGATTTTCCTCACAGTTTAATATATTTTCTTCGTTTACAATTTTTAAAAATTCATCTCGAATAATATTCGAGTACTTCTTTTCAATATTTTTTTTAACATCTTCTGGATAATAATCATAGAAGTTTCTACCATTTAAATCAATAGGGTTTTTATATCCTAACAGTTTAGCCGCACTTTCATTAGCATATATAATTACTCCGTTCTCATGTACGATAAGTGCACTCAGAGAATTTTCAAATATCATATCATAACAAAATTTATTTTTTAAAAGTAACCTTTCTATTTCACATCTTTCTTTAATTACCTCATCTAATTCTGTACGTAATACTTTGAGCTTTTTGTCTTTACTTTTATTACGTTCCTTCTCCATATCAACATAATACCCAATAATCCAAGCAATAAAAATAGCAATACATGAGAATATTAGCTCTCCTTGCAAATTTTCATTAATTCCATTGTTTAATGGGGTATATAATAAGCCTGATAAAGTTATAAGACTAGATGAAATTATTGACGTTATGACGCCATAACGAGAGCCATATTGAATTGTTGAAAATATTATTACTAATAAAAATAAATATTTATATTCATTTTGAGAAAATTTTAATAAATACATGGGAATTGAAATAATTGATATATAAAATGTATTTTCAAGAAACCATGAGACCCATGCTATTTTAAATATATTTAAGGATTGAACTATTCTACTGGTGATTATCAGCCACGCTATGCAACATATTCCAATAATTATAAAGAAAAATCCAGTTGTATAAACATTAAATTGCCCATTCTTTTCTATATTTATATTAATAAAATACCTAGTTATATTTATATATACTATTATGCTTATAAACATTACTATTGAAACCTTTATAATTGCAAGCATTGCTGATAGGTTATCTCTCTTTTCATTTATAAATTTACTCATAAAACCTCCTAAACACATATATAAAGTAAAGCTTGCTAATTTAGTGAAATTAGCAAGCTTTACTTTATAGTTCTAAACACTTTTTTGAGTTATTTTCTTAAGCACTTTGGTTCTTTAGGTTGAAATGTACTTACAGAACAAGCTGATGCTGATACTGATAATGCCATTTTTGTGCAAATGCTTGCTGAAAGTTTAGTCAATAACTTATTAACTTGATTTTTCATATTATTCACCTCCCATATTTATTCGATTTTTTAAAATAAAATCAAATTTATTTAATAAGCTTATACCTTTTTTAGTAAGAGTAATTGCCTGCCAGAAAAGTCCAATACTTATAGTCTCTATTAATTTTATATTGTATACTTCTAGGTCTGTCATATTAATTACAAACAAACCTATTATTACAAAAGAGCAAATAAAAATTACTATTATAGATTTTTTTCTAAATGCCTCTCTCATTTTGATATCAGTAATTGGCTTCTGTATACTATCTACAGGCGCATTCCTCAAAATTACCAACAAAGTAAAGATTACACAAGCTATACTCATTAATATAACAGTTGTAATATTAAACTTATATAATATCTTATCCACGGAAAGCCCAACGGCTAATGCTAAAAACATACCTATTATAGTGCATCTAAGAGGTGAAGAAGCATGCGCTCCACCTGAATATTTTCTTAAAATTGATACACTGATAGTAAATATTAAAGCTTCACAAAGAACCCCGAAAATTAAACCTGCAATTATAACGCATGTGAATGCAGATATAATTTGGATTAAGTTTATAGCACCATATATAATAATTTCTTCTGTATCATTGTCAATGTTTAAAACACTCTTAGCATTCTTGCCTATTTTAACCGCCATCTTTTCAGTTAGAGACATCTTCCACCCCTTCTTTCATTTTTAAAAAATATTTTATTATAAATATTGATAATAATAAGAATATTAAGGATGGAAAACAATATATAGTCTTTTTTAATGGATTTGCAAATTCAATAACTGTATCTATTTTCAAAAAATCAAGAGTCACCATATTTATAAATTCTCCTAAACAGAGAAAGAAAAACATTATTAAAGTACTAAAAATAGCCTTTATTAAAGGTATTCTTATAATAACCATAATACTTATAATTAGAATCATATTTATTATCATATGTACTCCAAAATATATTGGAAGCCATCGTACAAAAAAAGTAGCCAAAGATAACATAACGCTTGATACTATATACTTAGTAGTATTTATAGATTTACCAGATATTATATGAATTCCCCATATTAAAACAAATAATTCAGGAATAGTTCTTAGGAAAAATTCTGTATAAGTGAGCTGCAACATTATAATTCACCCCTTTCCATTTTAAGTTGACATAATACCAAAAATTATTCAATCAAACTTTCTTTATATATAATTCTATAACTTTCTTATATTTCCTTCAATTTTTAATATTTTTTACAAAAATATATCTTATTTTCCAATTAGGATCATAGAGTATTTTTATATCCCACATCATGCTCATATTCCTTGATGATAAAATCATCAGTACTATTTTCACTTTTAATAAATACTATGCAACTAGTTCACATCAAGGCAGATTCAAATTATCAAATAATAATATTCAATTACACAATGAATTTAAAAATAAGTATAAAAGCATAAATAGCGATAGCTTTATTCAAGATATAAAACAATCAATATCAAAAAAATAGATAATTTGTCCATTAACCATATAAAATAAATGTATTTATTTTATATGGTTAATGGGTAAGCGCCAAAGAATCGACGCGTAGCGATAGCGCAATTTAAGTGATAAAATATACCCAACAGAAAAGTTTAAATTCTCTGTTAGGTATATTTTTATATGTAAATAATTATTTGGTAGTCTTGACACGCAGTTGATCTGGAATGTTTTCCGACCATGGCATACATTTTTCTAGTATATCCCTTTCTTTAATTTCCGAACTTGCTAACACTTCAAATAAATATACTAAATACTTTTCAATTGCTAAGCCATTGGCTTTAGCCGTTTCAATAATACTATAAAGAAGTGCGCTTGACGATGCGTCTTTTTAAGTCTTGGAAAACATCCAATTTTTTCTGCCAATTACAAATGGCTTTATAGATCTTTCAGCTGCATTATTATCAATTTCAAGACATCAGTTCGTTAAGAAAGTTCTCATATATGGCAATAACTTTTGCGCATATGCAAGAGCTTTATCTAAAGGACTTTTAGGAAGAGCATCAACAATTTCATTATCTACATATTCTTGAAATTTTTTAAGGATAGGGGCAGATTTCTTGAGCCTTATTATATGTCTATAAGCATAATAATCATCACTACCCATGTATTGTTCCCTTAGCTCTTTTTCAATTTCATAAAGTTACTCACAATAATTAAACCCCTCTAATGCGTGTGATTGCTTTAAAGCTTCATGGTTTAATGATGATACTATCTCAAAGAATTTTCTTCGGATATGAGCCATGCAATATAATCTTTTTATATTTTTAACCTTATTATAGCCATCATATCCATCTGTTTGAAGATAGCCTGAGAATCATTCAAGAAATTCTTCTGCACAAGATCCAGATCTTGTTTTTTGATAATCATATAGAATTACTGGATTTTCAATGCCTCCGGAGCGATATAACCACATGAATCTTTTTGAGTTAAAATCTTTTCCATTTTCTTCAATAACCTTCAGGTATGTTTCATCGGCATGTATATAATTTCTTTTTAAGAGCTCCTCTTTCATATAGTTAAAAACAGGCTTAAGCTCAGTTGCACAACTTATTATCCAATTAGATAATGTCTGTCTTGAATCAACTTGCTCACTAGATTGTCCAAAAATTTTTCTATTTTTATTAAGAAGTTGTCCTTTAAGAAAAGCTAATTCCTTTTTTAAATTATCAATTTCTTTATCTTTTGATTCAATTTGTTCTTCCATTTTAGAAATCAATAATTTTGTTTTTTCATCAAGCTGATTCTCTAAATCTAAAATATCCATTTTCATACCTCACAATAAATATAGGCATATATTACCACAAAACCCTTAATTCCGAAACTTGTAAAAGTTCAAAATTAAGGGCTTATAGCAATATTTGCTTTAAAATCTGTTTCTTGCTTAAATTTAGACTTAGTTCTAACTTCATATCCCATAAGCAGCCATTTCAATTTACTATTTTCAAGTCGAAAATAATATAGCCAGAATCCTTCATCAAAGTGGAGGATTTTTATTCTATTCATTTTCCTATTACAAAAAACAAACAAGGCTTTTTCAAACGGATCCAGCTTTAGCTGCGTTTGTAAAATAACTACTAGTCCATCAATGCTTTTTCACAAATCTGTTATACCACATGCAAGATAAACTGTATTAACTTTATTAAGATTGAACATTTGTAATCATATCCTTAAGTAAATTACTCAAAACAGCTATTTCATTAGCCGGTATATGTATTTTTGCGGCTCCTATTTCTATTATTATATTAGGCCCATCAGCTGGAACTACAGTAAATTCAGTTCTTACTCTTTCTTCTCTCATGGAAATTGCATGAAACTGTAAATTATTATTTTCATTCTTAAACTTCTTTTTATAGTAATAGAATTGACTTTTAGTAATGTGATTTGCATTGCAGAAATTTCCTAACGTTCCTTCGTAAGAAGAAACGCAAGCAACTATTTCTCTCCAATTTATATTTTCATTATTATTCATATAAATAAACCTCCATTGTTAAAATCTATGCTAATTTTAACAATAGAGGTTTACATCTTCTATCCGTTAATTTTTTTACGATTACGTTTTATATTCAGTAGCTGCTACATTATCAATTAAATCAATTAAATCAGTTATACAGACATTCTCATATTCTTTGTTTTCACGTTTTAAACTTTTAGGAGAATTTAATATTATTTTTTTAGCTTTTGTTTTACATATTTTTAGTTCTTCTAACTCCATAATCTTTGAATTAAAATTTTGTTCATTAATATCATATAATAAATAATCAGTCGCTCTAAGATTATTTTCAATAATATTTTTATACATCATCTTCAATTCTAATTACTATTTATGTATTGAAAGTTATAGGCTCTTGAATAACTTGTATAATTTTCTCCTTTGTAAACGAAAAAGGTTTTTTTAAAGAAAATACTGGTATCATGTTATCATAGAGTGAAATATCTTTTAGCTTTCTAATATATTCCTCATTGTTGTTATTTAATTTATATGCTAATTCCAAACTATTTACCTCTAAATTTCTTCCATATTTTTTAACATCGAATCTAAAATAATCAATAAACACTTGTGATTTATTAACTATTCTATTTATTTCTTCTAAAGTTATAATATCATCTGGTGTCTTAGTTTTTTTAATCTTTTCCCTTTTTGTTTTTCCTGGTTTTAATTGCATTAAATATTTACCATTTTCATCAACTTCATATTTGGGTTCATACATATCATTCAAAATTTCAAAAATAGGAATAATTCCATTAGAATAACAATAATTTAATTCCTCGTTTCGAGTTTTCATAATAGGAATATACATCTTATTTCACCCCCGCTTGTTAAATAAATACATATTAAAATTTTAAGCATTAATATATCTATAACACTTATATAATCATATTACCAATTCAATAATATTCTGTAAATATTTGCTGCATTATTTGTTTTATCCTACTTTTATATAAAAACTCAAGCTATATCTTTCATATAAATCGTACCTGCTAATTTGGCTTATAACCTCAACTACTTGACTATTTTGGGGTAAAGAAAAAGACACATTGAAGATAACTTCAATGTGTTCTTTATAAACTATAACTTCTTTTCCAAAATCTCTTATAAATTTTTTACATTCTGGAATATTTCTGCTAATTACTTAACAAGCTTCTTACATCTGCTTCTGTCAATATTTGATTAATATTCTTAGGCCTAATTTCTGATAGCTTAACTTCTAATTCAATCTTTCTATTTTTAAGCTCATACATTTTAGATTTGAATTCTTCTTGAACAAATCCATTTGTTATAGCGGTTACTATATTATTAATTTAACCTGTAACTTCATCTATTTTTTTAGTAATACTGCTTTCTTTTCTACATCAACTTTGTTTTGCTTTTCAAGGTTATTCTTAATTCATTCTGTATTGTAGATTTTTAAATTTTTGTGGTTTTGATTGTGGCACTACCCGTGACAATAAAAAAACACAACCACCTGTAAGCAGCTATTTAAGCCACATACAAATGGTCGTGGATTTTATGGTGGAGGCGAAGCGTGACCTTTAAAATCCACCACCATAAAAAATTTACTCGAGAACCAATATATAAATTTACTTTTTAGAGATTACTCTAATACCATCTATGTTAGAAACTAATACTCTATTAACTACATTAACAAATAATGAGGTATCAATAACTCCACAAATATTTTTCAGACTGTTTTCAAGTTTATAAGCATCAGTAACATTTTCAAAACTTACATCTATTAACAAGTTTCCATTATCACTTATTGTAAAACCGTCTTTGGCAGAACTATTTCTAATTGTTAATTTTCCACCTAATACTTCAATTTTTCTTTCAACATAGCTTAGTGAATCTTGTAAAATTTCAAGTACAACAGGTTGCTTAAACGTTAATGTATCTGAAACTTTAGTATCGTCTACAAGAAGTATATAATCATCAGTCATGCTTGCAATTAATTTTTCCTTAGTATGGATTCCACCACCACTTTTTAATGCATTTAGATTTAGATCAACTTCATCACATCCATCAAATGCTACAAATACCTTATCAACAGAAGAAGTATGAAGAACTTCTAATCCATTTTTTATGCAGAGCATTTGTGTTTTCATTGAAGGGGTAACCACCTTAACATTAAGATATTTATCTTCTTTTATATAATCTATCAAATAGGATATTGTGCTACCTCCACCTAGACCTATTATAGTGTTATTTTTTATATATTTTAGAGCTTCTTTTGCACAAGCTTTCTTTAAATCGTCACTAGTCAATTTTATTTTCCCCCTTTATATTTTTTATAATATCTATAATCGCACTAGGATGATCAATTACATATTGGGGATTATAGCTTTCTAATTCTTCACGGCTTCGAAATCCCCAAGTAACGCCAACAGTATCCATTCCAGCTCCAATTCCTGTTTTCATATCGGTACTAGTGTCTCCTATATATAAACAATGCTCTGGTAAAACTTCAAGCTCTTTTGCCGTAATAATTGCGCCTTCTGGATCTGGCTTTCTCTTAACATCATCCTTTTCACCGGATATTTTATCAAAATATTCAGTACCAAATATACCTTCCACATTATCAATAGTTCTTTCATGAGGCTTATTAGATAAAACAGCAATTTTGATGTTATTCTTCTTCAAATAATCCAGCATGTCCTTAATTCCATCATAAGCCTTCACTTCATGCATACAATGAACCTTAAAATATTCCATATAGGTAATAAGCGCATCCTCATAGTGAATTAGGTCCTTATCACCACAATAAATTAAAGCTCTTTCAATTAGCTTCTTATATCCATCACCGATAAATATTTTATAATGCTCTTCATCTACAGGTCCTAATTCATATTTTTTTAAAGTTAGATTAGCAGTATAAGAAATAGCCTTAATCGAATTTATTAAAGTACCATCTAAATCAAAAATACAACATTGATACATTTTATACATTCTCCTATTCATTTATAATTAGACACAAAAAGATCATGCCACTATTATTGCTTATTTTGCACATTAAACAAATTATATATCTACAAAATATGTAAATACAAATGCCTATTAATGAGAAAATCTTAATACGCATTTGTAATGTTATAACTTTATTATACTTTTATTCAAAAGGATATACAAATCCCCATTGATTTCTTACCTCGCTTAATAAGTGAGTTACATCTATTGATAATTGAAGTTGATCTTGACCTGTTTTATTTGTAATATAGTTCTGCATATCCTCTACTTCATAACTAAGCGCTTTTGATGTTTCTCCTAAATGAAGTTCTTCTGTTCTTCCATCTTCTGTATAAGTAATAGTAGCTTTATCAGCTCTTGGATAATTATTTACTTCAATGTATCCAAGCTCTCCAGCAACAACTCCACGTTTTGGTTGCTTTGCCCTCATTGTTAATGCCATTACTGCCATTTGATCACAATCATTTTTCATAATTATACCTGATTGTTCATCTACTCCAGTTTCAAAATATTTTGCAGTAGTAAGTACAACATTAGGCTTACTTTCCATAAAGTATCTTGCAAATGAAGTTGCATATACACCTATATCTAATAATGCTCCTCCCGCTAGCTCTTTACTAAAGAAACGATTTTTCACATCATATTCTTTACAGCTTCCAAAATTAACTTGTACCATCTTTACCCTACCTATAGCCCCTGAATCAACTATTTCCTTTAGTCTCTTATATAGTGGCATATGGTACATTGTCATTCCTTCTGCAACAACTAAATTCTTTTCTTTAGCAATTGCTACAACTTCATCTAGCTGTTTTGCATTTACTGTAATTGCTTTTTCACAAAAAACATGTTTTCCATTCTTCACTGCCTTTAATAAATATTCATAATGTAAATTATGAGGTGTTGAAATATATACTATATCTACATTAGGATTTTTAATCATAGCATCACAGTCATTGTAAACATTTGCTACCTTAAATTCATTTGCAAATTCTTGTGCTTTAGCTAAGTTAATATCACCAACAGCGTAAACTTCACCATTTACTTCATTTAATGCAGTTGCCATCTCTCTACCTATATTACCTGTTCCTAAAATTGCCCAATTATATTTCTTCATTTTTCATTCCTTCTTTCTAATATATTAGGTGCACCAGCTTGTACACCTCTTTGCTTTACTTATTTTATTAATTTTCTTCTTCTAAAGGTTTCTTTAAGGCTGCAAGTATAATACATCCAACTACAGCTCCGCATACTAATGAAACTACATATCCAAAAGGGTTTCCTATTAAAGGAAGTACAAATATTCCACCATGAGGTGCTCTTAATGTACAATTAAAGAACATTGATAATCCTCCTGCAACTGCTGATCCTGCTATACATGACGGTATAACTCTTAAAGGATCCTGTGCTGCAAATGGTATCGCACCTTCTGATATGAATGATAATCCTAAAACATAGTTAACCAAACCTGATTGCCTTTCTTTCTTTGTAAATCTGTTTTTAAAGAAAGTAGTACATAATGCAATTGCCAATGGCGGAATCATACCACCTGCCATAACAGCAGCCATAACCTGGTAATTGCCCTCTGCCAATTGAGCGGTTCCAAATACATAAGAAGCTTTATTTATTGGGCCTCCCATGTCAGTAGACTGCATTCCTGCAACTACCATTCCCAGTAATATCTTACTTGTTCCACCCATTCCATTTAATAGATTTGTTAATCCTGTATTAATATATCCAACAAAAGGATTTATTATTGTAGTTACAATTGATACTAATAAAATACCTACTACTGGATAAATTAAAATTGGTTTAATACTATCTAAAGCTGATGGTATTATTTTATTACATGCCTTCTTTAATCCAATAACAATATATCCTCCAATAAAACCAGCTAATAAAGCACCAAGGAAACCTGAGTTAACATTTCCGCCTGCTGGATTAAGAAATGTACTTCCCAT
Organism: Clostridium sp. DL-VIII; assembly: GCF_000230835.1. Lineage (NCBI taxonomy): Bacteria > Bacillati > Bacillota > Clostridia > Eubacteriales > Clostridiaceae > Clostridium > Clostridium sp. DL-VIII. The sequence goes on along the minus strand of NZ_CM001240.1, from coordinate 1,603,910 downwards.
TTTCGCTATGATTCCACCAACAAAACCAACCGCTAAACCTGGACGATCTGCAATACTCATTCCTATATAACCTGCTAATACAGGTAGCATCATTCCAAAAGCTTGCTCACCAACTGTTTTTAAATAAGCTGCTACTGGTGTGTTTTTTCCAAAATTAGCTGGATTAATTTCATAATTATCAAGAAGAAATGATAATGCTATTAATATACCACCACCAATAACAAATGGAAGCATATGGGATACGCCATTCATAAGATGTTTATAAATAGAACGTCCTAAACCTTCTTTTGTTGTTGAGTCTTCTGCAACATCCTTTGTCCCATTATGGTGGTATATTGGGACATCACCACTTATGGCTTTGTTTATTAACTCTTCTCCTTTATGAATCCCATCAGCTACCTTTGTACTGATTAGTGGTTTTCCATCAAAGCGAGCCATATCAACATTTTTATCTGCAGCAATAATTATACATTCAGCTTCTGCAATTTCTTTTTTTGTAAGAACATTTTTTGCACCATCTGCACCATTGGTTTCTACTTTTATTGGTACGCCAAGTTTTTTACCTTTTTGCTCTAGGTTCTCTGCTGCCATAAAAGTGTGTGCTATTCCTGTTGGACATGCTGTAACAGCCAGTACCCTGTATGTACTTTCTTTTTGAGATTCATTGTTCTTAGCTTCTTTTGGAAATTTTTCTGTTTCCTTTTTATCAATTATACTTAGAAATTCATGTTTATTTTTAGATGAAATTAGTTTATTTCTAAAATCTTCGTCCATAAGAATAGTAGATAGTCTGGCCAAAACTTGAAGATGAACATCAGCCCCATTTTCTGGTGCTGCAATCATAAAAAATAATTTAGCCGGCTGACCATCAAGTGAATCATAATCTACTCCATCTGTTACCACCATAGCTGAAAGTCCTGCATATTTTACAGCTGCATTTTTTGCATGAGGAATTGCTATTCCATCACCAATACCCGTAGAGCTTAGTTTTTCTCTTTCCAGTACTCCTTTTTTATACTCTTTAATATCACTTATGTTTCCTGATTTCTCCATAAGATTCACTAATTTATCGACAACGTTTTCTTTCTTGCTATTGCTAGTACTAAATTTAACATTAAGTTCAATACTTTCTTCCTTTAATAAATCTTTAATTCTCATAAAAAACCCTCCTAAAATTATAATAGATTTAATAAACTTATTACTTTTTCTTTAGTTGCTAACTCTTCAGAAAATGCACTTGTACTGCCAGTTGCAATTCCCATTTTTAATGCTTTCTCATAATTATTATTTTCTAAATATCCAGCAATAAAACCTGCCACCATAGAATCTCCTGCTCCTACAGAATTTTTAACTTCTCCTTTTGGAACTTTTGATTTTAATATTTGTTTGTCCTCTGTAATTAAAATTGCTCCATCTCCAGCCATAGATATAAGTACATTTCTTGCACCTTTTTCCTGAAGTTTTTTAGCATAATATATAATATCGTCATCATCTTTAAGGAGCACATTAAACATTTCTCCAAGTTCATGATTATTAGGTTTTATTAAGAATGGTTTATATTTTAATACATTAAGTAATAAGTTCTTTGTCGCATCTACCACAATTCTTATATTTTTTTCTTGTAATGTTTCCATAATTTTTTCATATATGTCTTCATTTAAAGTATTAGGAATACTTCCAGATAAAATTAATATATCTTTCTCTGTTAATTTTTCTAGTTTTTTAAATAATTCATTAATATCTTCTTTTTCAATCTTCGGGCCTTGTCCATTAATTTCAGTTTCTTCATTAGATTTCAATTTAACATTTATTCTAGATAATCCACTTTTTACTTTAATGAAATCGCTAGAAAAACCTAATGTTTCTGCGCCTTTTTCTATAGCCTCTCCTGTAAAGCCAGCAATAAATCCTAATGCAATACTTTCATATCCCAAGTTTTTCAAAACTGTAGATACATTTAAACCTTTTCCACCATAGTAAATATCTTCTCTTTTAGTTCTATTTACTTGTCCTAATGCAAAATTATCGACTTTAATTACATAATCTAGAGCTGGATTAAATGTCACTGTGTAAATCATAATAATTTCCCCCATATTCATTAAATAATAGATTTTTTAAAATTTATCATCAGCAATAGACTGTTCATGTCTACTGATGCTTTCGTATACATCTTTTTTCCCTACCGTTAAGAATAAATATAAAATTTCAATCACCATGGAAGCAGATACCCTGGAAAAATAGTATTCATCTAGAAATAACTTTTCTCTGGTTGCTGTTGTAATATGATATTTACTAGACATTGCAAGTGGTGAATGTTCATTATTGGTGATAGAAATAGTAGTTGCCCCTTTTTCATTAGCAATGTCAATCATATTCATTAATCTTTTAGATGCTCCTGAGTTAGATATTGCAATTATCACATCTTCTTTAGTCAAATTAAAAGTATATGCAATTTGAGTTTCCCAAATAGTATTAGATACTGTAGGAATGCCAATTTGATTAAACTTATATGTTCCATCTAAAGCTACCGGAATTGTATTACCTACTGCTACTAATTGGACATTTTTTGCATTCTTAAGTAAATCCAAAATTTCTTTCAATTTTTTTTCATTTATCATAGAGACTGTCTGTTTAAGCTCCTCTATTTTATTTGCTAGGATATTTTGCAATGATTGCCCAATATTATATTCATCAATATCATTAGATACTGGTATTTCATGTTCTTTTGATTCCACAATTTCTTTTGCTAGGCTAATTTTTAGATGATGAAAACCATTCATATTGCATTTTCTACAAAATCTTGAAATTGTTGCTTCACTTGCACCACTTTCTGCTGCTAATTCTGCAATTGTCATTTCTATAACTTTTTCTTTGTTGTTTATAACATAATTTGCGATTTTTTTTTCCGCTTCAAAAAAATCATCATATCCTGCGAAAATCACATCTAGTACAGTTTTATTATTTTTCATATATTTTATCTCCTTTTCACAAAAGAATATTAATAAAAACATTCTTTATACAATAATGCATAAATATTCATTAATACATCCATGAGTAATTTTTTCTATCATTTCTACATTCACTATAGTATGACATGTTAATTTTGTCAACACTATTTATATGAAATTTTATTTCACAGAGATGTCATATATAATTTTAGGAATTGCTTTAAAGCACTAATACACTAACTATATATACATTTCCAAGCAATTTTTTTTCATATAAACATATTGCAAAAAAATATTTTTCATGATATTTTGTTTATTATAAAGATTTAACTATTATAAATAATTAATAAAATTCATATTTAGATTAAATGTAAAATTTAATCTAAATATTACATTACGTGGATAGGAGGAAAAAATGAAAGCAGATTTGCATAATCATAGTATTTTATCAGATGGAGTTTTAAGTATAAAAGAAATTATATATTGTTCAAAAAAATTGGATTTAGATTGTATTTCTATTACAGACCATGATACTTTAGCCGGAGTAATCCAAGCCTATACTTTAGGTGAGAAATTAGGTATATCTGTGATACCAGGAGTTGAAATATCAACTGTAGACCATAAAACCAATCGTTCTGTTCATATACTTTGTTATTATCCAAAGGATATATTTAAACTTCAGAAATTTTTAAATAGTACTTTACTTAATAGAGAAAAGGCTAAAAGAAAAATGGCACAAATGGTAATGGAAGAATATCCCATTACCATAGAACATATAGAACACTACAGTTCTAAAAGTCAATCTATGTATGAGACACATATAATGCAATCTTTAGCAGATTTAGGTTATACAAATGTTGTAATTGGTGATTTATATAAAGAGCTACTTTCAAAGAGAGGAAAATATTATGTGCAAATCACTTATCCAAGCGTATATAAATCCCTAGAAATAATAGCAGAAGTTGGTGGAATTGCAGTTATGGCTCACCCTGGGCAATTTGATTCTATTGAATTATTAGAGGAATTAGCAGGAAAAAAGCTTATTCAAGGTGTAGAATACAATCATCCTAAAAACTCTAAAGAAACTAAAAAGCAAATAAAAGATATTGCTAAAAAATACAATTTAATTATGACTGGTGGAACAGATTTTCATGGATATTACTCAACTACTCCTAATCCAATTGGATCTTTTACATGTCCAGAAGGTGAAGTTGAAAAACTAATTAAATTAGCAAAATAAATTTTTCTTTATTAATATTATCAATAGGTATTAAGTCTATTTCTGCGCAAAATCTTTATCCCCGGTGCAGAAAAGAAGTAAATGCATCTCTCCTAAGCTAATATTGCTTCTCTGAAATTAATTTGCTTTTAGATTTGCTAAAATAGATACTAAAACAAATAAACCGTATTGAAAAAAATTCAATACGGTACATTAATAAAAATAAGTTTTTAGCTTTTTATATGCAGCATATTTTAGACAAATTAAAAAATTATATTAAAGAAAGTAACTTATTTATCTTATATTTTTAAATAAACCTCATCTGGAGCATGGCCATTTCGTTGATTTTTACTTAGCGAATCTATAACTTTAATTTCATCAACAGCTAGATTAAAATCATAAACATTTGCATTTTCTTCAATTTGAGATGGAGTACTAGACTTTGGAATTACAATGGTTCCCTTTTGTAAATGCCAACGAATGACTATCTGTGCAATTGACTTATTATATTTATTTGCTATCTTCTTAATAATATTATCATTTAATATAGCACCTCTCCCTAATGGGCTCCATGCTTCAAATGCAATACTTTGATTTTTTTAAATAATCCTTTAAGGAATTTTGTGTTAAATATGGATGATATTCTACCTGATTAATAACCGGTTTAATAACACTCCTTGAAGCTAACTCTTCTATATAAATTTTAATTACAGGTTGCTATTTAAATTTCTCATATATGGACATACTAAAATATCAAATATTTAAACAGGAGGCCCATATGAGAAAAAGATTAACTGTTAATACAAAGCATGCATCTTATAAAACTATAAAAGCATTATATACAAGTGAGAAAAATCCAAAAATTAAAACTAGATTATTAACTATCTTGCATTTATTTGAAGGCAAATCTAGTGTTGAAATTTCTCTTCTTTTAAAACAATCTGATGCTACAATTAGAACGACTATTCATCGATATAATAAATTTGGATTAGAGGGCTTGAAAGACTTAGAACACCCCCCAAAGAAAACAATTTTAACATCAGATGAACTTGCTATTGTTGATAATATTTTAAAAGAATCACCCTATAGTTCCGGTCTCAATTATAATAATTGGACTGGTGAACTTCTTGTAAATTGGGTAAGTTTAAACTTCAATAAAAAAATTTCACTTGGTACAGCTTATAATATATTTTCTAGACTTAACTACTCAAAAACTAGAGCTAAAAGATTAAGTAATAAAATTGATAAAGAAACTTTATCTAATTTTAGAGAAGAACTATCGAATTTGATAATATCAAAAGACGAAAATACTGTGATTCTCTATGAAGATGAAGCTATTGTAACATCAGAGCCGTCTGCGACTGCCGTTTGGACTAAAGTCGGAGTTCAGCCTATAGTTAAAACTTTACCAGGTGGCACAAGAAAAAGAGCTGTTATATTTGGTGCTACTAACCCTGAGACCGGTGATCTTATCTATCAGACTTCTGATAAAGGAAACTCAGATAATTTTAAGTCTTTTTTAAAATACGGTCTCTGAAAATTATCAAGATAAAAAGGTTATATTGAGCGCGGACAATGCTAGGTATCATCATTTTAAAGGTATAGATGATTTCTTAGAAGGTATAAAAAATATTTCTTTTTTATACCTTCCACCATATTGTTCTGAGTTAAATGCAATTGAGCACCTTTGGAAAAACTTACGCCAAGCTGTAATTCATAATACTGTATTTGAAGTTTTTTCTCAGTTAATTCAACAAGTTAAGTCACATTTAGATGCATTAAATTTGGACAAGGGTAAACTAAAAAAGCTTTGTTATTTTATACAGTAGGTTTACCCCGTATGATATTAGCAGTTAGTTATTAAAATTTATATAAATGATGAATTTCATAATTACTTACACTTATAGCTCGGACAAGTTTTTCATCATATAACTTTTCCAATGCATTCCAAGTTTCGAAAAAATGTTTTTTACTGGGCCAATGAATTAATAAAAGATCTATTTCATCTAACCGTAAATCTTTTAAAGATTGTTCTACCGATCTAATAGTACTGTCATATCCTTGATTAAAATCAGCTACCTTAGTAGTAATAAATAATTCACTTCTTTTTATTCCAGATTCACTTAATATTTTTCCGATTAATTTTTCATTTTCATAGAATTGTGCTGTATCAAAAGAACGATATCCAACTTCTAATGCCTTATTAATAGAATTATATCCTTCTTTTTCTTCATTAATTAGATAAATACCAAAACCATGTTGTGGAATTTCAACACCATTATTTAAAATTATAACATCATTAATTGATTTAATAATATAAGATTCCGCCTCTATATTAATAATTTTAGCTTCCATAAGTCTCTAAAAATATCTTCAACAATATAATATCTAAAAAACACTCTTTGTAAAAAAATTTCTTATATATCTCGTTCAAAAAATTAATTTTCACAGCAGAACATATTGCAATATATTATTCTATTTTGGCCTAGATCTCTTTTATTAGTATTACATAAAATTTCTTATTCCTCCAGCCACTATAATATGTATGAATACTAAGCTAAAACCCTTCTAGAAACTTTAATTAGATAAATTTCCGCCTATAAGCTGACCTGAAGCTAGTACTGCTCCTTCTCTTCCCCATTCTCTAATTGCGTCTATTTTTTCTGAGATTGTTTTAGATAATGGAACAGCATTTTTTATATAATAATATTATATAAAACCAATATGCACTTTAAAACGCTCCATTTTTGTACCGTATTTCTAAATAAGAAATATTATTTTATACACAAAAATAAATCCACGAAAATCCAATAGCCTCCATACTCTATTTTATGATACAGACATATTAGTTTTACAGTATATATAATTGGTGCTTAACTAGTAAATCAAATTACTTCTTAATTTGCTAGTCAAATAAATAACACAACACAGTTAAATTTTTTTAAAATATTACATGATGAAATAAAATCAGCAAATCCTAAAACCGCATAAAATAAAGCCTCCGAAGAGGCTATAAAATACAGTAAAATTCAAATCCACGAACTCCTAGATCCAGAGAATTATCGACATGAGCATTCTTTAATAATTATGAATTTTCTATAGATGATATTTTAAACATTTATTATTAGAGCATTTTAATGATTATCTTAAACAAGATATACTAAATCTAAAAATCAAGCTGTTTATCTCTTTCTAAAATCAATATATCATTTTATCCATCTTCCATGTTCATCAAAAGCATAACATTTCCCATTAATACACTTCCAAAGCGGCTTTTCTTTACTGCCCATAACCATCTTGCAATTTTCATTTAAGTAATACCAGACATTATTGTTTTTATCCTGGTACCAGTAATTCTGCAAAGCATATCCCCTATCATCAAAAATATACCACTCTCCATCTATCTCCTGCCATCCATCTTTTGCTGTATAATAACATTTATTATCAACACTTGTGCAAAACCACCAACCAATATCATTATTATTCCATCCGTTCTTCCGTTCTTCCATTCTTCATTACCAGAAACCTCATCTTCAACTAAGCCACAAACAATAGCTCTTGCAATAATATCTGGATCATAGTTGTTTGCATCATCACTATCAGCAAACAAACATTCAACCAAAATTGCAGGCATAATAGTTTTATTAAGAACAATTAAGTTTCTTATTTTTACTCCTCTATTAGGTAAATTCAGAGTACTTGATAATTCATTGCATACTTTAGCAGCATATTGATTAGCTACTTCTGATTTTCCAAATACTAATACTTCAGGGCCACTACCTCCCCCTGCATTAATATGAATCTCAACATAAAGTTTTATATCTTGTGTCTTTGCTATTTCATTAGCTTGATTTGCTCTTTCATAACAATCTTCACAGTTATAACTATTACTCTTATCAATTCTAAGTAAATTAACCTCATGTCCTCTCTGCTGCAAATACTCTACAACTAAAGCCCCTATAACTCTGGTACAATTGCTCTCATCAAGCCTATCAACAACTCCACATCCAACATTCCCACTAGCAGTATGACCGACAGCTATTATAAAATCACTCATTTTTTACACCATCCTCTCCATAATTTCTAATTTCTTTTACTTTTCATATAAGTTATACACTTATGAAAAAAGCAGCTATGCTGCAACCAAGAACTTCAATATCAAAAACATAAGTAACAACATAAATCTAATTATTTTTATAATCATATATAAGTTATATGTAATCTAGCCATATATACTATATATAGAGGTAAATTTAATACAAAACACAATATATGTAAAATAATTACTTTAATTCATAACTCTTATATTGAAGATGGAGGTTTATATGGATTTTGATTATGTCGAAACTTTAGTTACCAGATGTAATAACAATGATGAAGAAGCAAAAGAAAAATTAGCTTATGAGTTTAAACCTTTTATTTATAATATTTCTAAAAGGACTTTCATTGATGGATATAATGCTAATGATATTATACAGGAATGCTACCATTCACTCTTCAAATCAGTTTCTATGTACAATTCAGAAAAACATAGATTTGTTGCCTATGCTACTAATGCTATTAAAAATAATATGAGTGATTTAATAAAAAGAACTAAAACTAGAAGATCTACTGAAGGTAGTAATGCATTAAGCCTACATGATGATGTGGAAAATAATTTTCCCGAACTTGAACTCTCAACTGAAACTTCATTATGTGAAATGTGTGATTATGAAGATTTACAATTAGCCCTTAAGAATTTAAACGAAGAGGAACTTGAACTTATAGATTTTGTATTTTACAAAAATTACACTGTAAAAGAATATGCTTATTTTAAAAATATGTGTTACTCTACTGCTATTCAAAAAAAGAAAAACATTTTAATGAAAATACTTAATAATATTTCATTCTATTATTAAGCTTAAAAGTCTAACAGCTCTAAGCTTAATCATTGGAGCTGTTATCTTTATTTATAATACAATATTTCATTTACCTACTCAAAATTAAAATTATTCACAACCTCTGTAGTTTTCTCCACATAATTATCAACAACTTGATCTATTCCATCACAAATATATTTTAGAGAACATCCTTCACATTTATTAAGTATCCCTTCCGTAATTAAAGAACATTGAAGTTCATCATTAAAAGTAGAATTTCTAATTGCTAAAGCAATCTGCTTTTTATCAAAGCACTCTACTTCTTCTGAATTAAGTTTAATTTCATTTCTAATCATTTTTACAACACACTCCAATAATTTATTTACAGCTTTAGAATTTAGCGGCTGCTATTATTGATATATGTTTTATACTGTAACATAACATTAAAATCATGATTAAATTTGTATGCCTAATCTCTTATCCCGCATTTTACAAGCAAATTCTTATATTCCTAGGTTCTAATATTCTTAAATTCTAAAAAATTGATATTATACCGCTTGATTGGACATGCTGTTTTTAATTTATCGGTTGAACCTTTAAGAATATAGCTTATATTATTTTCTTTAATCATAGGTTCCTAGTGCTAAGTGCTTGTCCTTATTATCTCTTTATATATAGGGGATTTCTCCCCTTATGTATTTAGTATGACAGCTCCTCGCATGATAAACTTTCTAATATATTTTCATGTTCTGCATTTACTTGTTTATAATATTCTTCCCTGGCTTTTTCTATATCTTCATTTCTTTCAGCTTCATAATCTACAAAACTGTTACCCTCAATTTTGCCTCTAAATGACTTCCAAAATTCATAATCATCACTTGTAACACTGAATATTCCTTTTCTTGCTATATTCTTGTTATAACTTAATTTCAATCCATAAAGACTTAATGGCTCACCATTATACTCAATAATTATTGATCCATTCTTTAGTCTATACGCTGTTTCAGAAAATCTGAATTCTTTATTTTCGCTTAAATATCTGTACTCTGCTATTAATGTTTTTGATTCATATTTTCTCTTTTCCACTTTTATGGCCACCTTTTCTTTTTAGTTCCTCTCCTACCATATTTTTATTATGCCCACTTACATAAATTTTAGACATTATTTATGTACAAAAAAAGCACCTTTTCAGGTACTTTCATTATTTATAATTTATTCTCCAATACATAGTTTCATATACCCTCTTATCGCTTTACTAACATCTTTTCCATTCCTATGACAATACGCCTCAAAGTCTTCATATAACTTGATTTCACATTCCACATGAAGTTGCTTTGTTGGTGGTTTTTCTTTTTTTATTCTATTTCTATTTTCCATTATTATTCCACTCCTTATCTGTAAAATATTCTAGCCAACAATCAAATTTCTTATACTTAAATAGTTAAAAAATATATACAAATAAGTACAAACGCATACGAATATTTGTTCGCGTAATTGGCAATAATTATAATATAAGGTTAAGAGAGGCTTTGAAAAAATATGAGAAACTTCACATTTACAAAATGGCTTACTACTAAAGAAGCTTTTAATTCCTACGGACACTATAAAGAATGGCTTTCTATTTTATCAAAAGAAGAATCTAAAAGAACTGATTTATATTATCACGAAAAATATCAATACTTTATAAATTACCTACAGACTGAATGGGATTAGAGAAATACGCATCTCTATCCCCTTCTAAAAGTTTCTATATGAAAGGATTAAATCTAATGACATTTGCAACATGGCTTATAAAAGAAAAAGGCTTTGTATCAAAAGCTCAATTTGATTCACTTGTAAATACACTACCATATGAGGGCAGAAGAAAGTTAATCATATACTATAAAATAGAATATGAACATTATCTTGATACAAGACCAATGCAGCTTGAAATTGAAATAAAATAATCCTGGAGAGGTCCTCTCCAGGATTATTTTATTTCTTTTAATATTCCACAAACTACAGAATTAACTGCTAAAATTATAGGACAAGCTTATGTTGTTTTTTTAGCAAATACTTAAGCTCCATAGAAAATAAATATTGTACAGGGGTGAGCGCAGCGAATTTCCCCTTTACAATATTTATTTTCTATTGGTATAATTGCTCTCCCAAAAAACATTATTTTAGATAAGTTCCATTACTATAATCTTAAAATCCAACTTTTCTTTATTCAACGCTATATCCATTTATTGAAATTATTTTTATTAATGGAGCTTGTTTAAAATTTCCTTTTTGGCACTTCCATATACCATAAATTATCTAGCTCTATAGAGAACAAAGTGGCTGCGCATGCTCATTCCTAATCATATTTTTATAAGCCAACAGCCTCTTAACTATTGATATAATTGGTTTTAAAGACACAAAATCCATAGATATTAAAAAAACACCCGAAGGTGCTCTTACTCATATATCTCAAAAATATTATCTACTAATTCTGTTCCTGTCCCTGTCAAATAAATAATCTCAATAATAACAAACACTAAATCTAAATAATTACCATCTGAATACCCTTCTTCGCAATGAGCAACTTTGTTCCGCATTTTCTCATAGTCATATAGCTTATTATACAAATAACCATATTTCTCAAAATCTACAACACATTCGTGTATTACATCTTTAAATTTCTCATCTATAATTCGCCTATTCATATTTTGATATCTTTCAATTTTATCACAGTATTTATCAAATACTTCAGCATTTCCTATTCTTGGCAGTAAGTTATAATACGCAGTTTCTAGATTTGCATATAGCATTTCTATATATTGGTCTAGTGCCGCAAAAGCAGAAAAAAAAGCCAATCTTTCATTTCCAATGTTGTACATAACATAACTTGTAAGCAAATATTCTACCCACATGGGATAATCATTGTCTATTGGTAATCCATATGCATTGCACTCTAATGTTCGTTCTGAAAACTCAATAATAGTCCAACCATCTATATTGGGTACATAATCAAAGTCACATTTAAAAAAGATTCCAGGTGCAAAATGATCTATTGTAATAATATCGCCTATCATATTACATTCTCTCGCAATATTTACAGGCTCATCAATAGAATCGGGTTGTATTACTATTTCAAAATCTTCAACTGAAGAAAGCAATTTCAAATTTTCAACTTCAAGATAATCACTAAAAGAAGCACTGTATGCTTCTTTAGGCAACTTTACTCCAGCAAATGAAATTTCAAGTTTTAACTTGGTTTGCTCTATTCCAAAGATTTTATACAAAAAGCAATGCTCTTCACAATCATAGATCTCTCTGATTAATGAAGATAAATTTTTTTTCCTCAAATTGTGATTCCATACATATTCTTTTACTTTTGAACCTCCTGACTTATTCTTTTCCATCCTCTTTCTTACCTTATAAACATTAGTCTTAAGAAATGGAACCTTATTTGCATTTCTGTATCCCAAATCCGCTCTAGCTTCATCTTGTAATTGTTCTAATGTACAAATACCTTTCAATCTAATCTTCCCCCAACTCTTCCAATAATAAAACATGCTATAACTGTACAATTACTCTAATTTTTTCTTCAATATTTATTTTTTTATTGTATAACTTAATATTTTCAATTGCAACTTTGTAGTTATCATATTGCTTTACTTACATATATAAAAATTATACATTGATTTAACTTTATTATAATAAAAAAAGAATGATCTATTATTGTGAATAGACCATTCTGAATACTGGTTAATATTTATTTAATAGGGGATAAATAATGTTTAACTACTTTGTGTTTATATATTGCAAGAGATTTGTGACAGCAATATGGCAAAATTGAACTTTCTTGACCTGGTGTTATACTTATAATCTTTCCAACAGATCATAACTCAATGTCCTAAACACCTGACAATATTTTTGAAATCCATCTTGTCCAATAATATAAATATTAGGCATATAATCCATTCTTACTTTTGAATACATAATACGCTCCAAACCATTATCTATAGCTGTATGATTACTTAAAGCCACATCTACTTTTTTACTAATTGCTTCACTAATAAAATAATCTAAGGACTTAAGATATTGTTGTACTTCATCTTTTGTCCATGGTGGAGTTGTAGCCCCCCATAATGCTGCCATGTGGATTTCACCATCATCTTTTACAGGGAATATATAGCTTAATCCTCCTGGAGTATGACCAGGAGTACCATAAACATATATTGTTTTATCACCCAATATTATGGTATCACCATCTTGAACATAAACATCAATTTTATAATCTTTCCACGTTTCTGGTCTATCAGGCTTAGTAGGATGTTCCTCCCAAAAAATATCATCTATTTTAGAAAGATATGTGTAAGCATGGTATTTCTCAACAAACCATTTTCCACAGCCTGTATGATCAACATGTCCATGAGTTAAAACCAGCTTTTTTATAGTATAAGGATTCCAACCTACATCTTTAATCGCAGCTACTATTGCATCAAAAGCTTCCTTTGCTGGCCAAATAGCATCTATTACTATTAGCCCATCACTTGTCTTTAATACAAAGCAATTTGTTTCTTTTTGTGCAACAATTAGTAAATCGTCAAAAATCATAGCATGGGTAAAAAATGACATGTCCTCCATTGCTTTGATTGTTTCTTTCGTAATAACTGGCTTATTTAATCTATTCATTTAATATACACTCCTCTGTACAAAATTAATTTTTTGGTTGTACAGAGGATAAACGATTCTTTGGGTGCATACGTAAAAATATTTTCATGATTCACCTTCCTTATAAATCAAAATTTATCTTTTTTAAATTATAACTATTATGTAAATATCAGACTTTCTTTAAGATAATGTACTATATTAAATATATTATTCATTATTGTTTTTATTAAACCAATAGTTTTTCATCTCTATTAGGAATTCTTTTGTTATTTGATATCCTGAACTTTCGCTAATTATAGAATCTGTACCACAATACGGACAAATACCTGTACCACCAATATCCTCAACCCAATCTACAATTTCTTTTGGACTAAAAATTTTTAAACAATAAAAGCAACCACATTTTTTATCTCTTAACAATTGATTTCTGTGATTAGATGAATATTTATGTGCTTTTATATACTCCATCATATTTCACCTCTTATTTTCACTACCAGCGACTTGAAAATTATAATATTATTACACTAGTTTCTAAAAGCTATTCCTTGAACACTTGCACGATCCTCAGTTAATAAATTTCTAATAATTCATTTTCAGTTACAAAGAAATTTAATTGTGAATAAATATTTGCATTATTGGCTGAAAATTCAAGTTCAATCATGGTTTCATCTGACCAAATTCGCTTAATATTAATACATCCCATTTAAAATACTCCCTTTATCTACTATAAACAAAAATCTGTCTTGTTTTATCAAAAACTACTATCAGAACATATTATAACACATTTTGTAAATAACATATTATTTAGTTTTCAAAGAACAATTTCTTATTTTAATTTACTCTGTCTAATCTACTCTACTCTCATTATAACTACTATTAAAAAAACTTTTATTCCACAGGGCGCCGTCAATGTGCTTGCTTTTCTGCCTGTCCTTATTAGTAATGAGTGTTATTGAAGCGCAAGAAATCGTATCACTAAAAATAATTTCTTCTTAAATATTTATTTCTATTATTTTTAGTGATTGGATTTCTTAAGCGGAAAGAACGCCTTTACTAAAAAGGACTAGCAGGTAAGCATGTACATTGTGGACCTGCCCTCACCAATCAAACCTTATCTCTATCTTGGTGAGGGCAAGTCCAAGGCGCCCTTTTCCCTATGCGTATGCATCACTTCTCCATAAATCATTTAATACACCAAACAGGTTCTCTCTATAATATTTATACTAATTCTCTATTTAGTAAACTTTCAATTGTTCATTGGATTTAAGGCGCAGCCTTTAATACAATCACTACACTTAAAACATTCTCTTAAGAAAGTGTCAATGTAATAGCAAGGGGCAGAGCTCCGTGGCTATTACGTATTGACTCTTTCTGGAGTTGGAATTTAGAAATACATTTAAAGTATCCTCTTTGAAAATAAAAACATTAACTTTCTCTCCCCATTCTCACATTTCAACAAAAACTCTTATCTGGGCATGCAGCATTATCTCCAGTATTACAATACACCAAAAACTATAATAACACCTTCTCTATAATCTGCACCAGAAAAACCCATTACCACAAAGAAGGCATGTACATTTTGCTAAATAACGTTTCCCGAAGTGTCCCAGCTGAAATTAAGGAATAAACCTTCATTTCTCAAAATCTTTATAACCACAAAAAGACCATAAAAATTCATGGCCATAAATATTTTAGCTTGGACATTCTCGGGACAACGACTTATTCTAGCGAAGTGTGCATGCCTAATATACTCACAATATTGTCAACTTATCATTTATTGATGGGAGATATTTTCTACACATAATTTATTCTTTATACTATAATAATTATGTTCGCTCCATCATCACTTAATCTATATAAAGATTTCATTGTTATTAATTAAAAGCTTGTCTATTTTATCTTTATATTTTTTGACTATAAAACTTCTATTAATATTTTCATATCAATTGTGCTGCCTTGTTGCCTGTTAATATAGTATTCATTTTTGTTGCTAAAAATATTTTTTTGTTGATATGTAATATATTTGTACTCTTTAACTGATAATTCCTCACAAATTGGATTGTTGACTCTGTAATAAAAATCTGCATCAGTTAATATATTTCTATCGATTTCTCCATCAAAAAAATTATTACATTCTTCAAATATAATTTTTTTTGAATTTTTAAATGCAGACTTTAAAGACTTTTGAATTATAGTTTTATCTCCAGGTTTTTCAAATATTATTTCACCATTGTTTATTGTCATTATTATAACTAGCAACAATTTCATGAACTCTTCATTTCTACTATTACTTGACCTATTCAAAAAAATTTTTGTTTCTGTTTCATATGCATTTGCTTGATTTGTATGATTATGAAGCATAATTCTAAACGGTATATCATCTTTTTTGATATCTAAATCTAAAATTTTACTTAAATAAAATTCCAACTTTTTATATTTATTTTCGTGAATCATTAAGCCTTCTAGTTTTTTTAAATCATTAATAATTTTTTCTATAGATTCTTCTTTACTCATTTTATTAATAATATTGTCAATTAAAATTTTAACTATTTTTTCTTGATTCATTTAAATCCCCCCTACTTTTCTCTTTTCTATTAGTCTAATCCTTGCTCTCTTTTTTAAATTCTCTACTGTTTTCATTATATTGAAAAGCTTTATAGTATTCATACTTATCCTGAACCTCTATTAATACTTTTAAATTAATTGTACTCCTATAACTTTGTATAATATATTCTACCCTCAATATCCAAGTAACAAATACATTCTCTTTCTCATATCTATTTTTTATTTTCCATCTCGTGTTAAACTGCTAATTTACTAAATTAACTGCAAATTTTATTATTTCAGTATGGTTTACTATATATTACATTTCATAAAAAATGAGCCGAATATTTTAATACTCAGCTTACTTTTTTATTGAATCCATTTACCATCAGCACCTATTTGATAGTTACCTATATAAGTGTTTGTTACCATCATAGAATCTGATCCTAGATAGTACCAATCATTTCCTGACTTAATCCAAGTGTTAACTACAGATAAACCGTCAGAACCTAAATATATCCATTTGTCATTCCCCATACTTTCCCATTTATTAGTTACACAATAAGGGGCTGTATTTTTATAATCTTCTACTGTGACAAAATACCTTCCATTGCTTATTTGGTTATCTGCTCCTAAGATATTACCATACTTACTTGTTCTGTAGATTCTTCCATCCTTTAATAAATACCCATCAACCTCTGCGAAACCATTTTCATCAAATATTTCCCAAGAAGCTCCGTTATCACATGTTATTAAACCTGTTCTAGGTTTCCCATTGTTATCAGTCAATCTTGTAGCAGCTACTGAAGTTTTTGGATTTATTTCTAAAGACCTACCAGTAGATGGGTCTCTCGATGAGATTATCTCAGTTCCTAAGTTATTAATAGCATGCCCATTCTTTATATTTCCTGCTTGTTTAATAGCTTCTTCACTTGTTTGAGTGACATGACCAGAACTATCTACTTTGTCGCCATTATTATTCCAACCCGGAGGGGCAGCTAAAGCAGTGACTGACATACTACTAACAACGACAGCACTCAAAACTAACATTTTTAAGAACTTGTTAATTTTCATATTAAATACCTCCTGTTTTAAAGTTATTTTTCCCTTTCATTAACATATGTTTTATAGTATATAAAGTTTTTTTCAATCTTAGTTACTGACTCTCATTTTTAGTAAGAATCAGTAACAAATATATTAATGAGTTCCTGAAGTTGTTAAGTCATCACGTGATGATTTCTCTATTGATTATACTCCTATAACTTCACATATTAATTAAACAATACATTATATTACTTAATATGTCAATTTAACCATTATAACTCAAAATAGCTACAATAATAAATATCTTTACAATAAAGCAGAATATAATGTGTTCATTTATATAAGCAAATCGAATTAAAATTTAATACACTCACTCTTTCTTATCCCTATTTTTTATTTTCTATTTTGTATCAAATTGCTAATTTACTAGCTTAACTACAAATTTTAATATTTCAGTATGGTTTACTATGTATTACATTTCATAAAAAAATAAGCCGAATATTTTAATATTCAGCTTACTTTTTTATTGAACCCACTTACCATTAGCATCTATTTGATAGTTGCCTACATAAGTGTTTCTTACCATTATAGAATCTGCTCCTAAATAGTACCAGTCATTTCCTGATTTAATCCAAGTATTAACTACAGATAAACCATCTGATCCTAAATAGATCCATTTGTTGTTTCCTAAACTTTGCCACTGATTAGTTGCACAGTATGGGGCTGAATTGGCTGAATCTGTTATAGCCCAAAAATACCTTCCATTACTTAATTGATTGTCACACGCTAATATATTCTGGTATTTACTTGTTCTATAAACTTTACCATCTTTCAACAAATACCCATCAGCTTCAGAGAAACCATTTTCATCATACATCATCCAAGAACCCCCATTATCTACACTCTGCATACCTGTTTTAGGTTTTCCTGAATTATCTGTCAATCTAGTTGCTTGCAAGTTAGTCTTAGGATTAATCTCTAAAGACTGACCTGTAGCTGGATTTCTAGAAGACATTATTTCTGTACCAAACTCATTAACAGCATGTCCATTCTTTGTATCATTAGACTGCTTAATAGCTTCTTCACTTGTTTGAGTTACATGGCCAGAACTGTCAACTTTATCACCATTGTTGTTCCAACCCGGAGGGGCAGCTAAAGCGGTAACTGACATACTGCTCACAACGACAGCACTCAAAACTAACATTTTTAAAAACTTGTTAATTTTCATATTAAATACCTCCTGTTTTAAAGTTATTTTTCCCTTTCATTAACATATGTTTTATAGTATATAAAGTTTTTTTCAATCTTAGTTACTGACTCTCATTTTTAGTAAGAATCAGTAACTAATATATTAATGAGTTCCTGAAGTTGTTAAGTCATCAAGTGATGATTTCTCTATTGATTATACTCCTATAACTTCACATATTAATTAAACAATACATTATATTACTTAATATATCAATTTATCCAGTATAACTTAAAAATAGCTAATTAAATAATCATTATTCTCCACAAAACAAATTATACTTTTATTCTTTTCTATAAACAAAACGAATTTAAATTAAAATAATACGCAAGATAATAAGTATATAACCTTTAATATTAGAAACTGAGGAGATCTACTTATACATTTTTTATCGAATAGGTATTCCATTGAATTCTTATATTTTTATCTAATAACAAAACATATTTATAACATATATAATTAAACTTTAAACACTAATCCAATAATTCTTCACATCACTAACCTCACTATCTTTATTTTTTTAGCCTGCTAATGCTTTTCTACTAATCTCCAAAATAATTCAGAAATATATAAAAAAATAAATGTAACAACACCTGTTATGTTGCTACATTATAAATTTCTTAAATATTTTCTTTATTAATCTTTACCTTCTCTAATTCTTCACTAAGAATCATGTGTTTTTTACAATACTTTATAACTCCTAATACATAAATGATTGTTGCTGCCAATAGACTTACACATCCAGCTAACAATCCTAGTGCTAAATTGTATAAATTATTTATTATATCAACCATAAAAATCCCCATAAATTCTTTCTATCTTAATAATTGCCTAATTTATACAAGCTTAATCAACTGAAATCATTTATTTACCTTAATTACATTCTTATAATAAAAAGCTGTTTGTTTTCCATCCCATTTCACATTCACGGTTTCTCCATTATTATATACCCTAACTACCTTCCCAACGGTCTTTATGCCTTGATATTCAATATTAACCTCATCGTCAATCTTAAATTCTATATCATTCGTTTCAACCTCTATTTCATTCTTTTTATCATCCATCTCATTAATTTCAATATTAAATTCCGTATTAATGAGTTCGTTTGAATGATAACTTGGCTTTTGATTATACTCTAATATCCATCCTTTTGGATTTATCACTATAGTTTTTTCTCCAGGTATTATTAAATTAGCATCACCTTTTCTTTTGATATATTGCTTAGGCTTAAGAGCTTCTAACTTTTGTTTTTGTGTTTCATTTATTTTCTTATCACTATTCACAATAAGTATTTCTTCTCCAGGCATTATTCCCACATCTTTAGGTAGACTAAACTCATTTATGCCACTTGCATTAAAATACAAAGTTTTATCGTCTAATTCAACTAACAATGCGCCACTCAGTGTCTTAACTATTCTGATACAACTTTGTGAATATAATCTAGTGATTGTATCAAACTTATCTATTTCTTTAATTTCTTCTTTAATAATAATTTTCTTGGGTTTTATAACTTCTATAGCAGGCAAATCAAATATACTAATTTGTCCTTCGATGAAACATTCACTTTTCATATTCATCCTTTCATATCTTTAATCTGTTTTAGTTCTTTTGTTCATAAAAAGACAAATAATTTTTATCTATTTATGTAATGTTAAGAATTTATCCATATATCATTTATGAAAACAAAATGAAGGAGGTTAAAACTATGGCTGTAACTAAAACTATCGACTCAGTTTCTCTTAGTATCGAGGTTCAAAAAGCTCTAGATAAAGCTGGCGACCCAATTTATACCAAAAAAACTTTCTCAGGTATAAAAACAGATGCTACACCTGATAATGTATATGCTGTTGCAGATGCAATTAAAGGTGTTATGGAAGCTAACACTAGAGATTACTTTATCAACGAATCTTCTAGTTTAGCAAATGCTTAGGATCTTATTCTTAAAAAAATATTGTAGGAAACTCGACTCACATTCGTTCGCTGAGTAAGTGATTCACACCGAATCATAGATTCGGGTTCTCTACTTAAGATTGGAGGTAAATTAAATGGAATATTCTTTATCTATGACTTTTTTAACTGTAGCTGGTGAAAAAAGTACTTTAAGTGTTTCTGGTGTTAAACCTACTCTTACAAAAGATGAGGTTAACGCACTTATGGATACTGTAATTGCTAAGAATGTTTTCAAAACTAATTCTGGTGATTTAGTTAAGAAATCTGGTGCTCAAGTTACTCAACGACAAGTTACTAAATTTGATGTAGCTTAGTTTTGAGTAACATTATAGAAGCTTGTCTTTATATGATAAGCTTCTATTTTTTGTACTTTCTTCATTAAGTAATTTGATTCATGGCTCATTAATTTTCTTCCTTATAAACTCTATTCCTTTTTGAAATACCATCGTTTTGATATTTATCTTTGTCTCTCTATTTGGTACTGTATATTTTTGCTCTAATACTCGAAAATACCTCATGTCTACAAACTGTTGATAAGGAATATTATTTTTATCCAAGACTTTCTTTTCTCTTAGCAATGAAAACAAACTATTTCTTCCCATTCCCTTAATTCCAAGAACCTTTGCAACATGTCCCATTTCGATACTATCCTTAGAGCCTGCAACATCATCATAAAATTCCCCTTTAGGTTCTAGTAATTTTACTTTATTTTCGGCTTCCAACCTTGCTTTTCTCTCTTCTTTTAACTTAGTAGCTGCAGCAATAAGTAAATCTGGATTATCTAATAATTCATCTGTAGCATACATTCCAGTTTTTCGTATGCTAGGCAATACCTCATCAAAAATCCACGCTTCAAACTTTTCTGCACCTGTCAACTCAGATTTTGCCACAAGCCTATATATGTCCCCTTCTGGAATAATAGTCATTTCTACATTTTGGATAGCATCCGTTCCATTTTTTCTCTTTCCAGTAACTACCCCTACTCCGTGTTTCACGGCCCCCCCTACAGTGTCTTGAAATTGCATCATTAGGCTTTTTATATCCTAAAGCTTTTGCTATATCAATTCCAACTGCATAATCCTTATTATTAAGCTTCACCCATCTTATTTCTCCAAATCTTTCGTTTTTGAAAATTAGTAAACCTCCCATTTTGCTTATCCCCTTTCCTAATAATTTTATCTTTTTAATACTTCAATAATATAAAATATTCATTCCATATTAACTTATTTTATAATCTTTAAGTTTGCCTTATTAGCTTCTTTTTTATAATCTTCACTAAACTCATTAATAAAATAATCAAAGTTACATTTAACATACAACAAACCTTTTCTTTCATTCCAGCTTAAAGCATATATCTTATTTATTCTGATTTTTGTATCTTGATTATATATTGTCCATCCATCTCTCCACATACCAACTGGTGGAATATCACTATATAGATTAAAAGGTATACTTTGATCTATATTTCTTATACATCCTTTTTCATCCATGCTAAAATAAAGACAGCCATCTTCATTTCTATTTGTGCTTTTTCCCTGACATTCTCCACCATGTTTATAATTCCTCTTGCAGTATGCGCATTCCAGGCGGTTAGGTAAATCTTTCGGCCTGTTCATTCTAATTCTGTCCTAAAATCTTTCTGCAGCCACTACAAACAAGCACATTATTAAATTCACTTATATCTTTATCACTTCCACAAAAGATGCATCCTTTACTGTATTTCCTCAAAACTATATCATTATTAACCTTAGTTATTTCGATTGAATCCCCTTCATTAATTCCTAATACCTTTCTTATTTCCTTTGGTATTACAACTCTCCCTAAATTATCAAGATTTCTTACTATCCCTGATGCTTTCATTTAAATAACTTCCTTTCATAACTTAATTTTGATTAATTCTCAAAAAAATTCATTTTAATGCGAATTTTCACTCTGTAATTGTTTATTGTGAATTGTGCTGTGTGCATTGTAAATTTACTTAAGCCTATAATTATTCCTAATATCCTTCTCAATTTCTACTACATAATCTTTTGACAATAGCAATAGGTAAGATTTTGATGTAGTCTCCATCTTTTCCCCTGCTTCACACCGTACGTGAGTCTTTCGAGCTCATACGGCGTTCCAACAATTTATTATATTTAATTAAATAACTGAATTTCCTACTAACTTTCTTAAAGAATTAACACGATTCATCCCTTGTTTATCAAGGGTCAACAAACCTAGATAATTTTTAATGGTATCTAATTTAGTACAATGTACAATCTTATGGGCTTCGCCACATATCCAAACTAAATTTTTATATTCATCAGTACCACCATCACATTTCTGTTTTTTGTGGTGACATTCCATATTGCCTATTTCTAAATCCAATCCTGTTACATAACATTTACCTTGTTGCCCAGCAATTAAAGATATTCTATTATCATTAAGTTCAGCAGTATTATCATCATTTGCTGTTCTTAGTAGGTAATCAATTAGATGTTTGTACCCCCTAAGATTTTGATGGATTTTATTTCTGCCAGGTTTTGTATAATTACATATATCTCGATGTAAATGCATTGCATTGCTTGTTTTGCAACCATAAATAGGAAACATGGTAATACCATTAATTGTTCTTATCTTACCTTTGTAATTTCCATATAAGCGTTTATATGTTTCGGTAAATTGCGGTTTATTTGATATCCATGGCTTTAAGCGTATTTCTAAGGTTTTTGTAACTAAGAAATTTATTTCTCTGAAATCATATGTTATCTTTGTTGCACACTTATAATAATTATGCATCCCTAATATCATTGAATTTAACTTTAATACTTCCTTACTATTCCCATGCTTTTGAATTTCTTTTATTTGATTTTTAAGCTTGTTTATAGTAATCTTTTTAGCTTTATTACACATTCTGCTTTGGCATACATATTTATTATGTTTGGGTTTAACCATTAATTTGAAACCTAAATATTCAGTGTAATTTTTTCTAAGATTGGTTACTTTTGATTTTTCTGTACTTATATCTAGGTCTAATCTTTCTTTTAGCCACATCTTTGTTGCTCTAAATATTTTAAATGCAGTTTTATAATCTCTACAGAATATTTTAAAATCATCCGCATATCTTACTAACCATATTTCTTTTAAATCACCTTTTTTAATTGCTCTATATTTGTGTGATTTAGCACTATATTTATAATTTGTTTTAAATGTTTCCCATTGGGAACTTATCCACCAATCCAATTCATTAAGAGCAATATTGGATAATAAAGGACTAATTATCCCTCCTTGAGGAGTTCCCTTATTAGGTATTCCAATGCCTTGTATTTCTGATTTTAATATCTTCCCAATTATACTAATCAAGTTTTTATCTTGAATGCCTAAATTCCATATTTGTTTTTTAAGTTTGCTGTGACTAACATTATCAAAGAAACCTTTGATATCTATGTCCACTACATAATGTAGATGAGCATTATTCATCAAATGCATGCTTCTCGCAATGGCATGTTCAGTTGACCTATTCGGTCTGAAACCGTAACTATGTTTATAAAATTTAGCTTCACATATTGGTTCTAAAATTTGTTTAATACATTGTTGAATTATTCTATCTTCAATACAAGGAATTCCTAGCGGTCTAGTTTTACCATTTGGCTTAGGAATTTCAACTCTTCTTACACTTTCCGGAGTATAGTTAGCTAATTTATTTTGAATACGCTTAACAAATTTCTCTGTTGTCATATCTTTGAAAAAACTTATATCAAGTTTATCAGTTCCACAAGTTGTAGAACCTTTATTATTCTTAATATTTCTGTATGCTAATAAAATGTTATTCCTTGAAGTTACATATTGCATTAGATTATTAAACTTAAATCCTTCAGTTGATTTTCCGTATAATTTATCAAATATACTTTGCATTGTGTAATATTCATTATTTCTTAGTGATTGTCTTTTCTCTAATTTAAAGCTTTCCCCCAAGTCTATTACTTCCTCCTTTGTATAAATACAAATTCAGCTTCATATCTCTTAGTCTTACTCGAACCTTGAAATCATTCAGTATTTAATTATCAAATAACAATTGTCTAGTGGCTATCGCTCCGTTTCCATTACAAAAATGTTCCTTGCTTCATGCCACCACTCTCGCTTAGATTAAGATAAGTTATACTTTACTGTTTTCCTTATCAATACTTCATTGGCAGTAAAACCTCCATATTCTAAGCTTTCCTTGTTCCGTTATTACTATCTTTACAGATATCCGTAGGTCATCAGTTTAAGCCTGTAAATTTGATAGTGCCTTTAACACTATATGGACTTTCATAACGAAAAATTTTACTAATCCACATTTACGACACATCTGTGTCATGCCCATTTCTGAACACTAATATTTTAGACCCGTACATTCCCGATTTCGCCAGTCCCTTTGGGACATCCTAACCATAGATATTTTATAGACACCCGACCTATCATACACTCGACTACCTCTAGTTCGCTATTCCTCAACATTACTTGTTAGGGTGTACTCTCAGCCGACTTCACCGAGCTTATAACCCTTAATAATTTACTTTATTAAACGCTATTCGGAGTATTAATGTAGGCG
Organism: Clostridium sp. DL-VIII; assembly: GCF_000230835.1. Taxonomy (NCBI): domain Bacteria; kingdom Bacillati; phylum Bacillota; class Clostridia; order Eubacteriales; family Clostridiaceae; genus Clostridium; species Clostridium sp. DL-VIII. The sequence goes on along the minus strand of NZ_CM001240.1, from coordinate 1,578,883 downwards.
TTTCAAGGCGTTGCCCTATCATTCCACCTATCGCAATAACAGTTCTAATTCACTAAATTTTATTAGCTAAACTAGGCTATTCTTTTCAAATAGCAACAAGTCGCACTTTCATATATCCTTGAGGCAACCCCTTCATCAAATGCCAGTAGTCTATCAATAGAAAACTCACTGCTAACTATAATAGGCAGGAAATTAAGATACCTATAATTAATGATTTCAAAAACAATATTAATATCACTTTCATTGACTTTTCCCTTGAAGAGATCGTCAATAAGCAGAACCTCACATAATTGATACTTCGAAATGGTTCTGGTGTAATATTCTTCATCAATCATATTTTGCTTTATTTTTGTGATTACATCTCTATAAGGCATGTACACTACTTTAATTCTTTGCTTTAAAAAATTTAATGCAACAGCGATGCTACAATGCGTTTTACCGCTCCCAACCTGGCCACACAATAAAATACTATTGCGTCTATTATTTCTTATTTCATCAAAATCAGTGCAATAAGCTGCAGCAGTGTCCTTCATTCTTTGAGAAGCCTTATTCCAGACCTCAAAACTAGAAAACGTAAGTTTACTTTGTTCAACATTGATTCCTGAATACTTCCACTCACTTTTTAGCTTTTCTATTTTTCTGCATTCACAGGCTACAGCAAGAGGCTGCATATGCTCCTGTGGTACTAAAATCCAACCTGTATCACCACATTTACTGCACTTATATGAGGTTTGCTTCAATCCTCTTTCTTTCAGCTTCTGTAAGCTTTCGTGGTTCCTTTGGCTTAAATCCTGCAAATTCATTTTTATCTGCTGTGCTACTCTTTCCATTGCTTCTAAAGCCATCTCTCTTCACCTCCACATTATCTTCCGGATATCCATCTCTTCTCCAGTTTTTCAATACTCCAATGGCATACTTTATGTCAGGACAACTTCTTTCAAAGCCAACGTCCATGGCCATCTTGACTCGCTTTTCTCCATGAATATCAATAGCTGATCTAAGTGCAACATAGTCACATCCACCAACTTTTCCTGTTATTTTTTCATGGTAATGCATAAGCTCTAAAGCTTTAAGATTTATATCCTCCTCTTCTCCCAATTCACTTTTAGTATTATTATGTTGCTCAAAGAGACTAGACTGATTTACTTCCCCATCACATATTAAGCTTTTGCTATTTATGCCATAGCCATTATTCTTTTTAATCTCTATGTTTTTATCTTTATCTATCTCTTTTTTCTTATTCTTTTTCTTATTCTCTATCTCTTTCTTATTCTGCTGCGTTACTATAACGTTACTTTTATTTTGTGTAACGTTACTAGTATTTTTAGTAACAGTAAAGTTATTATCAGCAGTTTCTACAATGCTATTACTCGAAATTCCATTAGTATAATTATTGGTTTTATCGTCAATAACAGTATTTGTAGAAGCTTCTTCACTAGTTTCTATATTTTCTAATGGCTCTTTTTTATCTAGACCTTTATTTTCCTCTGAAACATCCTTACTTTTTGAATAGTTCTTTTGTTCTAAATCCTTAGTTTCTTCTGGTTCCTCATTTTCATCCAAAGTTATGCCTTCTTCTAAAACTTCGCTTTCATAACTTTCTTGAGCATCACTTTTGCTAACCTTCTTCTCCTGTTTTTTCTTTTCTCTATGATTCTCAGCTCTTTTTCTATTTTGTTCACGAACTCTTTCCATTCCTTCTATGTTTTGATACTTGTCCCAGTTTACAATTCTGATTACTTTATCAGGAGCTATTTCAATCATGCCAAATCTAGATAAAACTTTTAATGCAAGTTTAATGGCATCTATTGGTCTAGAAAATAATATAGCTAACATCTTTGCAGTAAGAGGCTTTCCCTCTGATAAAAAAATCTCTCCATTAGCATTTATCTTTCCACCTAGTAAGAGTATTCTTATCCATACATAATGAATTGTATCTCTCTCAGGCATTGCATCTATTAACTTCATTTTTTCATCATCAGGCATACAAGTAGCTAACTTAATCCATTTAATATCTGCCATTATTTTTCACGCTCCCATAAATAAAATTTTCTAAATCTTTCAAGTCCATCCCAGGATGGACTTATTCCAATTGAATTACAAACATAGATATAACATTTGAAGATTTTGAAATTCATTCTTCTCCCTCATTTGATAAATACTTAAATAACTATTCTTCTCTATCAAAAGTTAACTCTTTAATATCCTCTAAATTCGATAAGTCTTTTCCATTGCTCTCTTCTAAAAATTTCATTAATTCTGTTCTTGTTATTTTTAGACTTCCAAGCTTTAACCCTCTTATTACATTCTTCTTTAGTAGATCATATACAGAATTCCTATTAACCTTTAATAACTCTGCAGCTTCAGATACAGTATATAAAACTGGTTCCATATTCATCCCCTCTACTCTCATCACTGAATTTTCCCTTATAAAGTGAAACTTTTCATGTGGAGTTTAATCTCCACATGAATTTAGCTGAACTTATACCCTCAAGGGGCACCTCTCCAGGAGCGCACGTCCGACAGCTCCCATTTTAAAAAGAGAGATCATTACGGATGCTTGCTATCGAATTAATTTATTTTCACCAAGTGCTCTGTTAGTCTTACAAATTGATCTATACTACTTTATTTACATATTTTTGATTTTCCACTTATGTTAAGCATTCTTACCAGTTTTCATATTCTTAGATTCATCAATAACAAATACTTCTTCTACTGGTTTTCCAAAAAAACTTGAAACCAATTTTGCCTCTGTTACACTAAAATCAGATTTGCCGTTTATTTTATAATTTAAAGCACTTCCAGTTATCTTAAGTATTTCTGCTAATTCCTGTTGAGTAATTCTTTTTTCTGCCATAAGGCCTTTTAATTTACTATACATCTCTCATTCTCCTTTTTGATTATTCAATCTTAATTGGCTATTTATTCAGATTTTCATTATGATAATTTGTTCTTTATTTATTATCATTTAGCTAATTTAATCTTATTATAAATTAGCATTTAGATAATTTCAACATATTTTACTTAATTTAATAAAATTTATTTTTTCTTTTAGTTAATTTTATGTTTATTAATTAGCAAATAGTTTATAATGTAAATTAGTGAATTGTGTATAGGGTGGTGATAATATGAGTAAATTTCCTATTAGGCTCAAAGAGCTTCGTGAAGAAAAAGGATTATTAGGTAAAGACTTTGCTAAAATTATGAGTGTTGAACCAGCAACAGTAACCAATTGGGAAAAAGGAAATAGATTTCCTAAGGATGATGTACTGATTAAAATAGCTGATTATTTTGACTGCAGCACGGACTATCTTCTAGGCAGAACTGACGATAAACTTTCAAAGGTATACTCCGGAACATTACATAATCAAACTATAGAAATTGAAATCGACAAAGGATATCCACATGAATTAACTGCTGAAGATGTTCAAAATATCCTTAAGCAACTGGATGCCGTAGGTTTAGATGTAAACAAATTAATTGAAAACTTTAAAAATAAATAGAATTACAAAGAGAAACTGTAGAAATTTATCTATGGTTTTTTATTTGTTTTTTATGCTATTTTTGAGTTTAATGTATTAAATATTTATGCTTTCTCCTAAAAAATCAAAAATTAATTCCAAAATATTGAAATTAATTTTAAATAATGTTATAATTCCCCTTAGAACAACAGTTCGCTTTATGCTAGGGGGAGATCTTAATGCTTTGGGAATATATTTTAAAAATAAAACTTAATAATGAAATCGTTTATGTGAAGGATATAGATAAAAAAGAACTTTTTATAAAAAAAAATGATGAAGAATTATCAAGTATAAATAATGCAAATTACGAAACACTAGCTAACGTGGAGGTGTTAAAACATGGAAGGAAGCGTTAGAAAGAAAGGAAACACTTGGTACTACAGATATTATGTATTTGTAAACGGAGAGAAAAAACAAATTGAGAGGAAAGGAGGATCAACCAAACGTGAAGCTTTAGAAAAACTAAATGAAGAGATTTATAAAAAAAATAATGGCTTCGAAAGACCAAAAGAGACTTTATTTAAAGTTTATCTTAATATGTGGATAGAGGATTTTATAAAGCCAACAAAAAGTGTCAACACATATTCTAGTTATAAAAACAGTATTGATAAATATATCTCACCATTTTTAGGCAATTTAAAACTCTGTGAAATAAAACCTATTCATATTGAAAAGTTCTTAGCAAATTTACGGAAAGTAAAAAGTCCCCAAAAGCCTGGGAATAATTTAAGTCCAACTACAATCCAAAAACATTATCTTGTTTTGCAAGCTTCTTTAAATAAAGCTTTAAAGCTGCAGATGATCAATACAAATCCATGCCAATTTACTGATACGCCAAAAAGAAGTAAATACAAATCAAATATATTAACCTTAGATGAAGTATCACAAATATATTCTAAACTTGATACAAGAAAATATGATGATTATTTATTTTTTCTAGGTATGTCATTAACAATAGAAACTGGATTAAGACGTGGCGAAATGTGCGGATTACAATGGAGCGACATTGATTTCGATAATAAAACCTTAAGTTGTAACAATGCTCTTATAAGGGAAGAAAACATATATACATTATCCGATTTAAAAACTCCAACATCTTATAGAGATTTACCATTAAGTAATGAAATTATAAAGCTCTTAAAAGAACATAAAATATTGCAAATGCAAAACAAGCTTAAATATGGAGAGTTTTATATAAAAAATAAATTTAATAATATGGAGTATGATTTGGTTTTCACCAAAGAAGATGGAGAATTCTTAATTCCATCTAGATTTCTTCAAAGAATAAAAAGATTATGTAAATATTGCGGAATAGAAAAAAATATTCGCTGGCATGATCTTAGACACAGTAATGCAACTATACTTTTAAAGAATAAGGTATCAATGAAAATAATACAAGAACGTTTAGGCCATTCAATAATGCAAACAACATCTGACATTTATGCTCATGTAACAAAAGAAATGAATACTGAGGCTACAGAGATTCTATCAAATGTTTTGTATACAAAAAAAGCAAGGGAAAATTAAGGGAAAATACCTATATGGTATTCCTCAAATCCTTGCAATTACTTGTTGCGAGATAAGCCATAAGCCGAGTTCTGTATTAAGCAATCATCTATCTAGGCTTACCGTTGCCAGTAAGCTCAAGCGACGCACCCGGAGGCGGGACGGGCAGCCCCTTAATTGCCTCCCTATTCGGTCTTGCTCCAAGTGGGGTTTACATAGCCGTGAAGTCTCCATCACGCTGGTGAGCTCTTACCATCACCTTTCCACCCTTACCTAAGTAAACTTAGGCGGTATATCTCTGTTGCACTTTCCTTCAAGTCGCCTTGACTGGACGTTATCCAGCACCCTGCCCTATGGAGCTCGGACTTTCCTCTCCTAGATCTAAGTCTAGCAGCGATTGCACGTCTCACTCGCAAAATATATCTTAACATACTTCCTTTCAATATGCAAATATATTTCAAAAGGCAATTCTTGTATATTACAAAATCCCATAGTAAAACTCCCCACTTACAGTCAGCTAATTTTCTCTATAAGATCAATATTTATATTTTATATGTTGCAATTAGTTATACAATTTACATCTGGATATTTATTTAACCTATAAACTTCCCATATGTAATTTTATTATTTTAACATATATATTAATCTTATATCATAAATCACTTAAATTAAGCACATATGTTTTTTCATATTAAAATAAAAATTACTGCTAGTAAAATTATTATAATCAATCCGTATATACTTACACCGCATAGTAATAATGTTAAAAGTATTATTGCTGCCACTATTATTTTAGGATAAAATAAACACCAAAATGGATTCTTACTAAAAAAAGGTGAAAAACCTCTATTTAAACCTGCCCATGAACTTTTTCTACCTGATCCTCTAAAAATATTTCCCATTGCCAGCTTACTATGTTTAAATATGCTTTTAAAATCATCTTTTAATTGCTCTCCAAATTTGCTGGAATCATCGTTTTTACTCATAACTCACCACAAAATTATTATTACAATATAAGTATATGCATATATACTCAATTTTAGTTAATTATTTTCTAGCAATTCCTATCTATAAAAATAGATATAAAGTTATTTTTATCCTATATGTTGCAATTAAAAATTGTTAATTGTAAACTGTACATTGCAAATTGCAATATATAATTTTATTTTTAGAATTAAATAAATTCGTATGGATCGGCACTTTTCTTTGATGTTAAAAATTCAACATCTTTAAATATCTCCTTCAAAAATTCTAAGACTTTAAGAAAAACAAGATATTCTGTGAAAAAGTGCCCTGCATCTATTATACTTATGCCTAATTCCTTAAAGTCTGATGCAAAATGATAAGTTGTATCCCCTGTTATTATGCAGTCAGCTCCAAGATTTTTTGCCTTATAAAAAAGATCTTGCCCACTTCCATTTATTATTGCCAATGTTTTTACTTTATCAGAACCTCTAACAACTCTCATGTGATCTACACCCAAATTGTGTTTAACGAGCTCTATAATATCAGAGAATGAAGCTTCATTATCAAGCTTAACTATTCTTCCAATTCCGCAATCTTTATAATTTCTAGATTCATTTACTTCTATTATTTTCCCTGAAGTAAATCCAAGCATCTTAACGATTGTATCATTGATTCCGCCATTTGTACTATCTAAATTAGTATGACATGAATATAAAGCTATATCTTCCTTAATTAAAGTTATAACTTTCTCCCCCGTAAGATCTCCTTTTACTATGCTCTTAGGCCTTTTAAATAACAATGGATGATGAGTCAAAATCAAATCAACATTAAGCTCTATTGCTTCATTAATAACTTCGTTTGTACAATCTAAAGCTAAAAGAACCCTTTGAACTATTTTATTCTCATCTCCAACCATCAATCCAACATTATCATAATCTTCTTTTAAGAATTTTGGAGCAAATTTTTCAATTTCATGCATTATATTTGATACTTTACTCATAATTACACCACCTAGAAATTTTTTAATAACTCTTGTAATTTTTTATTTTTCTCCAATAATTCACTTTTTCGCATTTCTGCATGCTCAGTATTATCTTTAATAAAATCCATAATTTTTTTATTTTTCTCAATCTTATTTTCTATATATGCTTTTAACAAAGGTAATTTTCTATTTAACATTATAGGACTTATTTCGTAAAATATATTTTCTAACGGTATATAATCTCTCTTTTTATACCTCACTTTAAATATTTCATAATATTGTTTTTCATCTAAGCATATATCTTCGTCTATAATTTCATAATCATTATTATATAAATATTCTCGTAATATTTCAGGATTTTGAGCTGGCTGCAACAATAGATACTTCAAAGGCTTTACTTTTTCCAAATCTTTTTCTAATATGTCTCGAATTAAATTTCCGCCCATCCCTGCAATTAATACTATTTCTGCCTCTTTAATTCCTAAAGGTTCTAAACCACCTCCAAGTCTTAAATCTATTTTATCTATAACACCTTCTAAAGATGCATTAACTCTCGCCTTGTTTAAAGGTTCTCTGTTTATATCTGATGCAATAACTTTCTCCACCATGTTATTCTTCACCAAATTAATTGGTATATATCCATGATCTGTTCCAACATCCATTACAACACGAGCTTTATCTATTTTTTCCATAATCCAAACTAGTCTTTTACTTACTTCCATAATTACCTCTTTCTGATCTATAATGCACAATGCACAATGAACAATCTCTAATACATAATTAAGATTTTTAAGAGCCTCGCTCTATCTCCTAATTGTGATTTGCGCATTGTACATTGTGCATTAATGTAACTTATAACTTAAACAAATTCAAATTATTAAGCTGTTAAATTCTTTTTAGCTGACTAATCCAAATAATCCTTTAATTTCTTACTTCTTGATGGATGTCTTAACTTTCTTAAAGCTTTCGCTTCAATTTGCCTAATTCTTTCTCTTGTAACATTGAATTCCTTACCTACTTCTTCAAGAGTTCTAGCTCTTCCATCATCAAGTCCAAATCTTAGTCTTAATACTTTCTCCTCTCTTGGAGTTAATGTATCTAATACATTTATTAATTGCTCTTTAAGCATTGTAAATGCCGCTGCTTCAGCTGGTGCTGGTGCTTCATCATCTGGAATAAAATCTCCTAAATGTGAATCTTCTTCTTCACCTATTGGAGTTTCTAATGAAACTGGTTCTTGAGCAATCTTTTGAATTTCTCTAACCTTATCTACCGGGAGCTCCATAACTTTTGAAATTTCTTCTGGAAATGGATCTCTTCCTAATTCCTGCAATAATTGTCTTTGTACTCTTATAAGTTTATTTATAGTTTCTACCATGTGGACTGGTATTCTTATTGTCCTAGCCTGGTCAGCAATAGCTCTTGTTATTGCTTGCCTAATCCACCAAGTAGCATAAGTTGAAAATTTATATCCTTTTCTATAATCAAACTTTTCAACGGCTTTAATAAGTCCTAAATTTCCTTCTTGAATTAAATCCAAGAATAGCATTCCTCTTCCAACATATCTTTTAGCTATACTAACAACTAATCTTAAGTTCGCTTCAGCTAATTTTTTCTTAGCCTTTTGGTTTCCTTCTTCTATTTCTCTAGCATAAGTTATTTCTTGTTCAGAAGACAATAAAGGTACCTTTCCAATTTCCTTTAGGTACATTCTAACTGGGTCATCTATTGCAATACCTTCTGGTACTGATAAATCAATTTCTTCTTCCTCTTCAACGCTATTATCATTAACATCGCCTATGACTTCAACACCTGTCATTTCTAAAACTTCGTATATCTTTTCTATTTGCTCTGGACTTAAATCAATGTGATCCATAGCTTCCATTATTTCTTTATATGTTAATGAACCATTCTTCTTACCTTTGTCAATTAACTCTTTTACAGCTGCCATTTTAGCATTTTTATCTTTCTTGTCATCTTTCGGCTTTATCACTTTTCCATTTGCCTTTTGTTCCATATTATTATTGCCTCCTTCCGTCATAACCTTTAACCTCTCTCTCCCTTTTTAAGTGCTTCTGATAATTTAGTGAGTTCTATCGCTATTTTTATAGATTCCTCAATATTCCCTTCTTTTTCAAATCTGTTTTGCTTTTTCTTTAATTCTTCAATTTTTAATTTAAGTTTAAAATTTTTAACTTCCATTAGATAATCATTAATAATCCTATTTTTATCAGCAACAGCTAGAATTTCATGTTCCTTTATTTTTATTAATTCTTTTGAACTTTCAATATCATTGCATCTGCTTTCTAAATATAATTTTATATCTTTAGTATCTTCTTTTTTACCTTGTAATATTAATGAATAAATTTTATTATGTGCTTCTATTACAAAATCTCCAACATTTATGACATTATTGAGTTCATCATAGAATTCATCTTCAAACATCAACTTTAGCAAAGCTCTTTCAGCCTTTAAATATGCTGGTTCTACATATAATTTTGTTCCATCATATTCCTTTTTATTCACAAAATTGTCTTCTTTTTGTTTTTTTGCTATTACTTGTGAAAGTAAGTCATATAATGCCTGTTCCTTAATTGATGTTTCCTCCGAAATTTTCTTTATATATACATCTTTTTCTACTGGATTCAAATCCGCTAAAATTTCAGCAATTTTTTCTCCATATTGTACTAATTCATTTCCATTTTTTAAATTTATACCTTGCTCTGCCTTTTTAATCTTATATTCAATTAATGGCAATGCATCTTTTGTTAATTTTAAAAATGCCTCTTTCCCATTGTTTCTTACAAATTCATCTGGATCTTTTCCTTGTGGTACCGTTAATACTTTCACATCAAAGCCAGCATTTCTCAAGATTTCTAATCCTCTTAAAGTTGCATTCTGTCCTGCTAAATCAGCATCATAAGAGATTATAACCTTACTCACATATCTTTTAAGAAGTCTTGCCTGGTTTACAGTAAGAGCCGTTCCAAGTGATGCCACAACATTAGTTATTCCATATTGATGAAGAGATATTAAATCCATATATCCTTCAACTATGATAACATAATCTTCTTGCAGCTGATTTTTAATTGCAAAATTTAATCCATAAAGATTAATTCCCTTTTGGAAAACTTTTGTCTCTGGTGAATTTAAATATTTTGGTTTTGAATCATCTAAAACCCTGCCTCCAAATCCAATAACTTTTCCCTTTGCATCAAATACTGGAAACATTACTCTATTCCTAAATTTGTCAAATATATTTCCACTCTTCTCGCTCTTAGACGCTAATCCTGCTTCGATCAATAAGTCATTTTTATATCCTTTTGCCCTTAAATAATTTATTAATCCCTGCCAGTCATTCAAAGAATAACCTAATCCAAACCTTTTTATAGTTTCTTCTTTAATTCCTCTTCTTAGAAAATATTCTTTTGCCATTTTATTTTTTTGCAGATTAGCAAAATAGTATCTAGCAGTTTCAACATTTATTTTATATAAAAGATCTCTTTTTCTTGAAACTGCAGTGTTTTCCTCTTCTTTTAATCTTAATACAATATTAGCTTTATCCGCTAAATACTTTGCTGCTTCCACAAATGTAAATTTTTTGTACTTCATGACAAAAGTAAATACATTTCCTGCTTCGCCACATGAAAAGCACTTATATATTTGCTTCTCACTTGAAACACTGAATGACGGGGATTTATCATTATGAAACGGACACAATCCCATGTAATTTCTACCTGACTTTTTTAATCTTACATCCTCTGAAATAATATCAACAATATCATTCTGCTCTTTTATACTTTGAATTACTTCCTCTGGTATTTGCAAGGAGACATCTCCTTCCTGCTGATTTTTTCAGCAATTATATATTATTCGACATAATAACGAGTTTTCCTTCTAAAAATATTATAAATTTTTTATTTATTTTAATTATAGGTGCAACCCGTCTAAAAATACTTTTTTATTGAATAACATTGCTATTAAATAATTCTTTTTTTTATTTTAAAATCCTCTTTTTATTTTTAAATGACTATTCCTCTAATCAAAAAAATTTTATTTATATATATTCTCTTAAATATTACCTTATAAATTATAATTTGCCGTTAATCTATAACTAATTTAGGCACAAATATCTTATTAAAGAGTAATAAACAATAATCATCACTCATTCCTGCAATATAATCTGCTACGCCTCTCTGTAATCCTTCCTCCTCCGTTATTCTCAAATAAATTCGAGGCATTTCTTCTGGATTTTTTTCAAAATACTCAATTAATTGTCTAACTATAAATTGTGCTTTGACTCTTTCTTCTTTCAATTTCTCTCCTAAATATATATTTTTAAACATAAACTTTCTTAATTCTATCATCGCTTCATTAATTTCTTTACTCAATCCAACTTCTTTGATTTCATTATTTATATTATATGTTGAAGTTTTCACGCAATCTTTAATTAATGTGTTTAATCTTTGATTTGAATTGTCACCTAAAGCTTTAACTATTTCTTTTGGTATTTGCTCTTTGCTTAATAAACCTGCTCTTATAGAATCATCAATATCATGATTTAGATACGCCATTTTATCACTAAGCTTAACTACAACTCCCTCTAAAGTAAGTATATCCTCTATTGTCCCAAGTCCACTATGATGTAATATTCCATTTATCACTTCTTCAGTTAAGTTTAATCCTAAGCCGTCATTTTCAAGTTTTGTTACTACCCGCACACTTTGTTCATTATGCCTGAAACCATTCTTTAAATATTCGTTTAATACTTCTTCACCAATATGTGCAAATGCAACATGCCCTAGATCATGACCTAATGCTATTGCTTCAATTAAATTTTCATTTAATCCAATTCCAATACCAATATTTCGTGCAACTTGAGATACCTCTAACGTATGAGTTAGTCTGGTTCTATAATGATCTCCAAATGTTTTTATATAAACTTGTGTCTTATGTTTCAATCTTCTAAATGATTTACTATGGATAATTCTATCTCTATCAAGCATATAGCAGGTTCTGATATCATCATCCTCTTCCTTAATTTTTCTTCCTCGAGAATGCTTTGAAAAGGCTGCTTCTTTAATCAATGTCAAGTTTTCAAAATTCTGAATTTTTTCCCTCACATTCATATATTCTCACCTCTTTTTATGTATTCTATCTTTATCATTATATTCCTCTATTTATTGCCTATATTTATTATTTGCAAATTATTTGAAAATAATATCCTTTACATATGAAATTTTATAATTTTATCAAATACTTTAAGTATATTAGTAAAATTATTTTAATATTATTTATTAATGAAGTTTTTTATCTTGCATATGAACTAAATTAAACAATCTCTTTATGAAGGAGTGTACTTATGAATACTGAAACTTTATCTTTACAAGATTCTAATCTTTCACCTGAAATCGTAAAACAAAATGTTTTGCCGTATTATAATTTACAAAACTCAAGAATTTCAATAGTAAAATTTAAAGACACTGATAAACAGAGAGCGGTATATCGAATAGATTCTGGAGAAAAAAGTTATTGTTTAAAAAAAGTTTACTATAATCTGAAAGACCTGCTCTATGTATATTCTGCTATTGAATGGCTATATAGAAATAATATAAGAGTTCCAAAGCTTTTACCTACTATTGATAATAATCGCTTTGTATCCTACCAAGATATGCTATTTATATTAACTCCTTGGATAGAAGGTGAAAAATGCAGTTTTGATAATATGAATCATGTTATGATATCTGTAAAAAAACTTTCTGCTATTCATTTAAAATCTCGAAATTTTCAACCTATTATAGGTAGTTCACAAAAAGAAAGTTTTGAAGATTATTACATATCAACCTTAAAACATTTTCAAGATTTACTTCATGCTTCAAATGAATCTTTTAAATATAAAGATACTTTTTCAAGACAATTTATTTCAAACTTTGACTTGAATTTGCGTCTTGCAAAAATTTCACTAGATATATCAAACAAAATTGATACTTCTAATTTAAGTAAATCTTTATGTCATGGTGATTATGTAAATAAAAATTTAATCTTTCCAACAGATCTTGATCCTTGGGTAATCGATTTTGATAAATGTAAAATGGATTATTGTGCAAAAGACCTTGCATATTTCATGCGCCGGCTGCTAAAAAGAGAGAATACGAAATGGGATGTTGATTTAGCTTTATCTGTGTTAAATACTTACAACGAATCCTCTAAATTAACAGATTCAGATCTAAGGTACCTAATTTCATATATTTGTTTCCCACAAAAATATTGGAGAATTTCACGAGATTACTATAGAAATATTCATAAATGTAATAAATCCGCCTTTTTTACTTTACTCTCAAATGCAACTTCAAAAACCGATTTCCAATACGCTTTTGCATTAAATATAATAGACTCAGTCCAGAAAAAGTTTAATGTGAACTTATAATTAACTTCATTTTATAAGCTAAAAAGTATCCCCAAAATTTAAAATCAGGGATACTTTTTAGCTTTAACTTTTAATCTATGTTCAAACTAATCTTTATCATTAAATATATAGTGGTGTATTAGTTCTTAGGCACAATCACTATTTCATATAATTAAAAATAATCCGAAAAATAAGGTTTTTCTACTGGTATCAGCTGTTCTAAAACTTTTAACATATAATATTCTGTTTGCATTCTCCCACATTCATATAAGAACGTAGGACGCTTATATCCCATTAGCATGGTTGTTAAAGTTTGAATGTCCATTTCTACTAAGTTTGCAGCATGAGTCTCTTCAATTTTTTCACATACTGTTTCTTCATCTCTCCAATAAATACTAAATGTTCCATTGTTCCATGAAGCTATTGGATCATTTATCTTAAAATTAATTTTTAAATTCTTTGACTTATCTAAGAAAGTATATCTTAAAATGAATTCCTGAACATTTATGATCCTCGCCATAAAATAAGGTTCAATAGTTTCAACTATTTCACTATCTTCAAACAAAAAAGCCATTGGTTCTCCAGAATAGTTATACCCTTTCACTTCATTTACCATTGAATAATGAGCACTTATATAATTCCAAATTCCATGATGTGCTTCTGTATTTAAATAGACCATTTCTTTAATGTAAAATGTATCATTTCTAATATAATAGATTAAATATCCAAGAGGCTTGTGATTTTTATTATAATAAATAGCTGCTATAATATCATCACTATCCCAGCGCCAATATTCATCCCACGCTAGTTCATCACGAATCATTGCTCCATGACGCTGCATCGAGAAATAATCATGTACATTTGAAAGATCCTCGCATTCTAAATCCACACGTTCCATCATACCTTCTACAAGTCTTTTTTTAGGGAGCTGAGAATCTTTTATTCTAAAAGTAATTTTATCAGAAATTATTTCCCAGCCATGTTTTCTATAAAGAGGTATCGAATATGGATATAAAAAAGAAATTGTTTGTCCTTCCTCATGCATATGAGTAATAACTTGTTTGATTAGTGAATGAATTAATCCTTTACCTGTATACTCTGGATAAGTAGCCACGCCAGTAACTCCGCCCATCTTACAAATATTATCATGAATATTCACCTTCATTGAATATACTACAATCATTGAAGCTAATTTTTCATGATAAAACCATCCAAGCACATAAGCATTTTTAAGAATTGGCATTTTAGCTCTCATAATTTGATCTTCTGTCCAGCCAGATCGCAAAAGTTCCTCCATGGTTATCTGAAAAGCATAGCGCAAAAGCCCATTAAACTGCTCTAAGTCATCTTCTGTAAGCTTTCTCATTTTAAAATCACCATATACTTGAAGATATTTCTTTGTATCCTTCATAACTCCTCCTTATGATTTATATCATTTACATGCTAGTATATAACTAACTTTATTTTTACTATTTTGTTCTTTATTTTATATCTTTATTATATTCCATTTATGTTAAAAATTAATACTTACTCTATAATAAAAATAAGGCATTAAATTCAAAATTAATAATTTTAAACCATAATGCCTGTACTTGTTCTTGTATTAATAGATTTAAATTTTCTCTATACAAGAATTATTAATACACCTTTATTTACATAATTAATCTAACAGATTACTAGTCTTCATTAAATATATCTTCTATGAATTTCTCGAAATTTTCTCTTTGAGTATGCTCATTACCTTGATATATCTGTTTTGAAGTTACTACCAAGTTTAATTCATCAGCGTCTAATGAATACATTTCATCATATTTATTATTTTCATATAAATCTCTTAAAGTTTCTCCTATTTTTAAAAGACTTTCATAATGTTTTCCGTTTGAGAAGCCTCTAATTATAGGATTTTCATCATCTTGACTGAAAAAAAATAAAGATTTAGCCAGCCAGCCTTCTTCTGCCATTCCTCTTCTTGTAGTATTTGTTAAGACAAAATTTAAATACTCTGTAAATTCCGTAAATCTTCCTGTATGAGTTTTTATTCCAACAATAGGATACCATAAGCCTTT
Organism: Clostridium sp. DL-VIII; assembly: GCF_000230835.1. NCBI lineage: Bacteria > Bacillati > Bacillota > Clostridia > Eubacteriales > Clostridiaceae > Clostridium > Clostridium sp. DL-VIII. The sequence continues at coordinate 1,563,436 of NZ_CM001240.1, read as the reverse complement.
TATCTTTCCACTATTAGTTCCTGATGATCTAAAATAAGCTAAAGTAACTCTCTCTATTCCGTATATATATTCAATACTAACGTCTATCAACCCAATCATTCTAAAAGGTCTTTCTGAATATAAATTTGCTACGAAGGTTTTCGGATAAATTCCTAATATCTTGATTGAATTTGGCATAATAATACCTCCTCAATTTAATCTTTTGAGTTCTATTAGGAGATAAACCATGTGATATTAGTAAAAGTCTCCTCAATCACATGGTCCATCTTTAATATCAATTTACATTTTTAATTTTATCAAGTTGTTCTTTTATCTCTTCAATGCTTTTGTAACTCTCTTCAATATTCATTAGTTTCTTTAAGAAAATCTTTTCCTCTAAATTTAAGTCAAGTTCTTCAAACCAGGGTTTGTCTTCTTCATCTGTTTCTTTATAAGATGAATAATACAAATGAATTAAAAAGTCACCTATAAACCAATAATCCACATCTTTTACATACCTTTTATTATCAATAATTCGAGCTAATCCAAAATCAATTAATGCTATATCTCCATTTTCTTTCAAAATTACATTAGTGGGCCTTATATCTCGGTGTACTATATTATTATTATGCAGTATCTCAACTAGATCTAAAAGCTGACTCCCAACTTTATAAATCTCATTTTTGCTAAATTCATATTGTTCTCTAGCTAATAAATCTTGAAATACTTTTCCTTCTACATATTCTAATATATAGCCTTCCCTATCTTCATCTTTAAATTTTGATATAAATTTAGGAAAATTAGGATAGTTTAAATCTTGCAATATTTTCTCTTCATAAAACAACTTTTTTCTTGTTTCCTCAAGCATTTCTTTCTTTAATTGCTTTATTACACATTTTTCATCTTCGTTATTGACACCTAAATATGCAATTCCATATCTGCCTTCACCTATTATTTTAAGAACAGAGTATCCACTTACCTTTTCTCCTACCTCATAATACCTATCCATAATAAAATCTTATCGCCATTTTATCTTAAATATTATCGGCTATATGATTCACTATATGGTCTGCTATATGACTCACTTGATCTACTTGGATTACTCCATGATCTTGAACTACTATTTGAACTACTATTTGATCTACTGCTTGAATGGCTTCTTGAGCTACTTGAATGACTATTGGATCTACTTGAATTACTATTGGAATTGCTATTTGAATTACTTCTAGAATTGCTTCCTGATACATTCGAATTACTTCTTGATGCGCTAATTTTGTAATAGCTATGACCATTATATGATTCACTTATATAAGAATTCATACATAACACCTCTTTTGTTTTTTTAATAACTATAAAGTTATCTTTATGTTATATAGTATGTATTAACTAAATCTTATGTTACTCATTTCCTTCTACATTTAAAAATTTAAGTAGACTTTTTTTATTCTAATCATATTTAAGAACAGCAACCCCTGAATAATCTTTAATATTAGCTTTGCTTAATTCAAGCTTTTCATACTCTTTTGCTTTTAGTCCTGAAGCTGAAATGAATTTATCAACCTTTCCAAAGATATAGCCAACTAGCCCTAGTGCTTTTGTCCTGTAGTGCATAGGTATAACAATCGTTGGGTTTAACTGCTTCATTACTTGAACAGCATCAACTGAATTAAGTGTGGCTAATCCCCCAACAGGAAGAAGTAGTATGTCTACATTTCCTATCTCCTCTATCTGATTGGAATTTAAAAGATGTCCAAGGTCACCACAATGACAAATATTTATATCATCAATCTTAAAATTATATATAGTATTTTTCCCTCTCTTAGATCCAGAAGTTTTATCATGAAATGTTTGGACACCTTTTATTTCTATTCCATGTTCTGAAAAACTTCCTGGCTCATTTATGTGTACAAAGCTACTCTTGACTGCATCTACATTATTATGATCACTATGATTGTGACTTGTAGATACTATATCAGCTTCCATTTCTTCAGGCAACTTATAACCGAGCATTTTCTTATAAGGGTCTGTTAATACTTTTATTCCACTTTTAGATGTTATCGTAAAACATGATTGACCAAACCATTTAATTTTCATTTTAATTCTCCGATCTTCTTAATATTTGTGTTTCTATTTTATTTATTTCTATTTTAATGATGAAACTATCTCTTTTGTACTTCTAATTTTTCCAATCCTAGGGAAGATATATTTACAAACATAGTCATGCTCTTCTTTAGTTATAGCTGTCATTGCATCTTCTGCAAAAATTTGATTATATCCATGTTGATAAGCCTCTCTTGCTGTGGTATCAACACCAATATTAGTAGAAACTCCGCCTAATATAATAGTATCAATTCCTCGACGCCTTAATTGTAAGTCTAGATCAGTACCATAAAAGGCTCCCCATTGTTTCTTAGTAATGATATGTGCATTCTTAGTATCTGCTATTTCAGGTACAAGGTTATCCCAGCCTTCTGGATATTTCATCCCAGTAGCTTTTAAATCAGTTTTTGGCTTAACCATATCTTTACCGTCTATAGTAGACACTCTTACAAGTACTATAAACGCTCCTTTATCACTAAGCGCCTTAACTAACTTGCTTGCATTTTGGATAATCTCTTCACTTGTATAAGGTGAAGGTGAAAGCTCTCTAGATGCAATTCCATTTTGTAAGTCTATAAGTACAAGAGCAGTTTTTTTCGCATTAATAAGTTCATTTTCATTTAATTTTAAATTTTCCATATTTATATCTTCCTTTTCATTTTATTTTTTATAGAATTAAGTTATTGATTAAATAAGAATTGTTTAATACTTGTTATAAAAATTAGTTATCCAACAATCTAATAATAATTATTCATTTAAATTGAGTTTTTTATAAACCTTAAAGTATACCCAAATTGCATTTGCAAGTAACAATGCACTTGTGACAAAAAATACATATTGCATTCCTAAAATTCCTGCAATCTGACCACCTAAGACTGAACCTCCAAATACCCCCAAATATCCTGCTGACATATTAAAACCAAATACTCTGCCAGTAAGAGAAGATGGTGTTATTTTTTTTAATATAATATTTACAGATGGATTAAGCCCTGCAGATGCTAGTCCCAATAGAAATCGAAGTCCCATTAACTGCCAAGTATTTTGCACAAAAGCTTGTGGTATAAAAATGATCACTGCACCTATAAGACATACTAACATTACTTTATGAGCTCCTATCTTATCTGAAAGTTTTCCAAGCCTTGGAGCAGCAATTATATTAGCAAGGCCAGAAGCTGAAAATGTAATTCCAGCTAGAAGTGCAATATGTGAACTATTATTAGATAACTGCTTAACATATATTGTTACAATTGGTTCTACAGAATATAATGCTACAGATAATATAAAGAAAGTTAAAAACATCGTAACAGTTAAGCTTTTTTGTGGAACAGAACTCCAAATTTCTTTAATAGTAAGTACCTTTTTCTCTTCTCTAACAAATGATTCTTTTACAAATATAAGCGTTGTAATAAATGAAATTAAAAGTAAAGCCCCTGTTATGAAAAATACACTTTGTAGTCCTAATATCTCATCTATAAAACCACCAACTGTTGGGCCTAGTAAAGAACCTGCAATACTTGCTGTTGATAGTGTACCTAACGCATATCCCGCATGTTCCTTATCAGTTTGAGTTGCAATAAGTGCAGTACAAGCTGTACTGTAACCAGTAATTACACCTTGAAGTAGCCTTAAACCTATGAGTATATACACGTTTGGTGCAAACCCCATGCAGCCTATAGTTATTGCCATACCAAGGCTTGCTCTAAGTATCATTGGCTTTCTTCCATATTTATCAGCTGCACTTCCCCAAATTGGTGAAAAAATAGCAGAAATTATAAATGTGATCCCAAAGGCAATTCCTGAAATTTTTGTAATTGTTGCTGTATCTTGAACGCCAAGATGTTGTATGTAAAGTGGTAATACTGGGGCAATCTGACTCATTCCTATAGCAGCCACAAATATTCCAAACCAACATACTATTAAATTTTTCTTCCACATTTCCATAAACATACTCCTCTCTTTTGTATAAATTAATATGTGATAAGATTTTTTGATAATAATTATCATATTTATAGCACAATATAAAATAGAATAGTAAGCAATAAAAGTTTTATTAAATAACACAACACTAAATTGTTCATTATTTATATTTCTTAGTCATCTCTTATCCGCAATTTTATTATAAACTATATTTTATAGTTTGTAAATTATAAATTATAGTTTGTTATTATAATTATAATTTGATAATTATATTTGATAATGTTAAACTACTGTTATAACGTATGATTATAGGAGTGAAAATCAAATGCAAAAAAGAAATTTAACAAAAGAAAGAATTATTAAAATTGCTTTTTCTTTGGCAGATGAAATTGGCATTAATCAAGTCACTTTTCAAAAAATTGCAAAAGAATTAAATATAAAATACCAATCTTTATATAATTATTTTACTAATATGGATAACCTAAAAACAGAAATGACTGTGTATCTTTTAAATGAATTGAATGTGAAATTAATGCAGAGATTAGTTGGCAAGAGCGGAGACGATGCTATAAGAGAATATGCCTCTATTTACAAAGAGTTTGCCTTTGAAAATACCGTTGCTTATGGGCTTTTTATTAGTATTCCAAGTACAGAAAATACTGAATTGTTTCGTTTAGCAAGAGAAACTTCTCATATTATTCGTCAGCTTTTAGAATTTTATATTAAAGATGAAATTCTCTTGGTTCATAAGAGCCGAACCTTACGAAGTCTTCTACATGGTTTTGTATCCTTGCATGCTTTTGGATATTTCCAGCGTGAAATAAATATAGATGAAAGCTTTCAAGTAATGATTGATGACTTTATTTCATCACTTAAGAATAAATAAAACAATTTTATTGCATATTTATTATATAGATAAAAGATAAAAACTACTTAAAATATAGATGTCCTCATATAGCAATACCCTTTAGCAAAGCAAAATGATTTGCTAAAGGGTATTGCTGCATGCATAATCTCTATAAATCATGTTAAAAACTCCATACTATCTGTGGCTTAATTACTTTAATTTAGAATAGCAAAAAATAAGTAGATACATCTACTTAAAGACTCCTAAATATGCAGCTGACAGACAGCTTTAATATAAATTTGTGATACAATTAATTAACTTTTATAAGTTTTTAGATTGTAAATGATCTGGTAAAGGGATATCTGGATCGTGAGAGTCAGTATTAATATATGTTTTAGGGTATGCATCTCTATATTTCGACGGAGTTACACCTTCGTATTTCTTAAAAAGTTTCATAAAATATTTTTCATCTTTAAAACTTAGTATGCGAGAGATTTCTTTAACACTTTTATCGGAGCCTATTAGTAATTCTTTTGACTTGTTTATTTTAACATTATTTATATATTTTAATGTACTTGTGCCAGTATTTTTTTTAAACAAGCGGTTTATATGATCAGCAGTAAAATTGAATCTATCTGCTAGCATTTGCACGGATATATCTTTCCCATCATTTATCCGTATCCACTCCAGAATTTGAAAGAATTTTTGATTTAATACATTCCTCTCTGCATTTGATGTATTAATTGAATTTATGAATTGTTGAGTTAGCTCAACTGTTAATTCTGACACCAAATAATCAGTTGATAAATGTGTATAATATGATGAATTAGCCGTGTGTAGTATCTGTTTCAAATAAATTAATGCTTTATCTAGATCAGTTAATGAAAAGAAAGTTGGTAATAAAATATTTTCTGACTCATTTGAATTTAACATTAAAATAATTTCTTTATAAATCTCAGATTTATTTATCATCATCTCTTCGGCATTACACAAAAAATGAATCCAATAAAAACTACTGCCTTCTTGTGAAGGTGCATATCCAAAATGTAATACTTTAGGAACTAAAAATAAAACATCTCCTGGATTTATTTCATATTGTTCATTTCCTTGCTGAATATATATTGTTCCTTTAATTCCAACAATGATTTCATAATCCTTTACAAAAGTAACAGCTTTATGGTACCAATTTTCACCACAAACAAATTGTCCCGACTTAAAATAATAAAGAGGTTTACTTACATTTGTTTTAAAATATAACATATCTGATTTCACCACCAAAAACACAATTTTGTCAGTTGTTCCATACAAGTAAACGATTTATAATTAAATCAAAAATAACCTATTAATTCCTACTTACATTATAATTTGCTAAAAATTTAATGTCAAACAAAGAAAAAATAATATTTAATGGAGGTGATTTATTAATGATACACTAGATAATTTCAACACTAAATATCGTATTTGTCCACCTAGAAATATTTTATAAGGAGAGATAACTTTGGAACGTGCAAAAAGTAATGAAATAAATTTAAAAAGTATTAACATCACTGATAAGTTTTGGACTAAATATATTGATTTAGTTAAAAACAAAATGATCCCCTACCAATGGAAAGTTTTAAATGATGAAGCTGATATAGTAATTGAAAGAGAACGAGATGATGAAAATATTCCATCTGAAAAAAGTCATGCGATTGAAAACTTTAAAATCGCTGCTGGTTTAAAAAAAGGTCACCATTATGGATATGTTTTTCAGGATAGTGATGTTTATAAATGGTTAGAAGCTGCTGCATATTCTTTAGTTAACTATCCAGATTCAGAATTGGAAGCTATTGCTGATAACGTTATAGATTTAATAGCTCTGGCACAAGAAAAAGACGGGTATCTCGATACTTATTTTTCTATTGATGCTCCTGAAAGAAAATTTAAAAGACTACTAGAAAGTCATGAATTATACTGCGCAGGTCATTTTCTTGAAGCAGCTGTGGCTTACTCTGAAGCTACTAATAAAAGAAAAGCATTGGAAATAGCTTGCCGCTTAGCTGACAATATTGATAGTTGTTTCGGACCAGAGGAATCTAAAATTCATGGATATGATGGTCATGAAGAAATAGAAATCGGCTTAGCTAAGTTATATTCTATAACTCAAAATAAAAAATATTTAAAACTTAGCAAATATTTTTTAACCGAGAGAGGAAAGAATAAAGATTTTCTTAAAAATCAAATAAATGAAGATCCTAATAAAAATTATATATTACCTGGAATGGAAAGGTTCTCATATAAATATTTTCAGGTTCACAAACCGATTTTGGAACAAAAAGATGCTGAAGGACATGCTGTAAGACTAGTATACATGTGCACAGCTCTAGCAAATGTTGCTTATTTGACAGATGATACAGAAATGTTAGATGCTTGTAAAACATTGTGGAAAAGCATAACAGAAAAAAGAATGTATATAACAGGAGGTATTGGCTCTACTGTTATAGGTGAATCTTTCACATTTGACTATGACTTACCTAATGATACAATGTATAGCGAAACCTGTGCTTCAGTTGGACTAATATTTTTTGCTTATAATATGCTTAAAAATGACCCTCTAAGTATATATGGAGATGTTATGGAAAAATGTTTATATAATTCTGTCATTAGTGGAATGGCACTAGATGGTAAACACTTCTTTTATGTAAACCCCTTAGAAGTTAATCCTGAAGCCAGCGAGAAAGATCCTACAAAAAGTCATGTAAAACCAACAAGACCAGCCTGGTTTGGATGTGCATGTTGTCCGCCAAATGTTGCAAGAACTTTAACTTCTTTAGGTAAGTATATATATACTGTGTCCAATAGTACTTTATACATTCACTTATATATCTCTAATGAATCAAATATTTTAGTATATAACAATAAAATATCTGTCAAACAGGAGACAAGCTATCCATGGTCTGAAAACATTACAATATCTCTAGCTGGCGAAGAAAACGTTAACTTAAGTTTAGCTTTTAGAATACCAGAATGGTGTAATTCTTATTCCATCAAGGTTAATAGTGAGATTCCTGAATATAGCATTTGTAATGGTTATGCTTATATTACAAGAACTTGGAGTAAATCTGATATAATAGAAATTCATTTCAAAATGGAAATCCAGGAAATAAGAGCAAACCCATATATTAAATATAACGTAGGAAAAGTTGCTATACAAAAAGGACCTTTTGTATACTGCTTAGAAGAATTTGATAACGGTAAAAACTTACACCTAATTACACTGCCTAAGGATGTTGAATATAAATATGAATTTGATTCAGAAATGCTTGGTGGCGTTGGAAAAATCAAAGTTCAGGGCAAAAAAATGACAATAAACAGCAATTGGAGAGATCAGTTATACAAGCGAAACACAGAAGCTTCTGTCTATGAAAATTCTAACCTTACATTTATTCCATATTACAGTTGGGCAAATCGGTCTGCTGGTGAAATGAGAGTATGGATAGATAAGGATGATATATAGTAAAATACCTATAACATAATCTAAGATGTTATCTAAATCATATTATGGATATTCAGCTATGTTCTATTCTTTTATCTTTAACAATATCTTTTATAGCCTCAAGATCATATTTCATGTTATTCATCTTTTAGACAAAAATAAAGTTAGTTCTTTTAAATAATTAATTTATATAAAAAGAACTAACTTTTATTATATTTTTATATTTTTATTTCTAAATTTATCTTGGCTTTTTAACTTGTGCTTGTGCTGCTGCAAGTCTTGCAAGTGGTACTCTAAATGGTGAGCATGATACATAGTCAAGACCTGTATTATGGCAGAATTCAATTGATGATGGATCTCCACCGTGCTCTCCGCAAATTCCCAAGTGAATGTCTGGGCGAGTGGCCTTTCCTTTTTCTACTGCTATCTTAATTAAAGAACCAACTCCTGTTTGATCTAGTTTAGCAAATGGATCTTGTTCATATATCTTCTTATCATAATAAGCAGATAAGAATTTAGCTGCATCATCTCTTGAGAATCCAAAAGTCATTTGAGTTAAATCATTTGTACCAAAAGAGAAGAATTCTGCTTCTTTAGCTATTTCATCAGCTGTTAAAGCTGCTCTTGGTATTTCAATCATAGTACCAACCTTGTATTCTAAAGTCACTCCTTTTTCTTTCATAACTTCTTCTACAGTCTTTACTATAACATCTTTAACATATTTCAATTCTTTAATTTCTCCAACTAATGGAATCATTATTTCTGGAGTAATGTTATATCCCTTATCCTTTTTAACCTCTATAGCTGCTTCTATAATTGCTCTTGCCTGCATTTCAGCAATTTCTGGATAAGATACTGCAAGACGGCAGCCTCTATGACCCATCATTGGATTAAACTCATGTAATTCAGAAACTGTAGCTTTTAATTCCTCGTAAGTTATACCAATTTCCTTTGCTAAATCCTTAATATCTTGATCTGCAGTTGGTAAGAATTCATGTAAAGGTGGATCCAATAATCTTATAGTAACTGGTCTTTCACCCATTTCTTCATAAATTCCTACAAAATCTGATTTTTGCATTGGTAATATCTTATCTAAAGCTACTTTTCTTTGTTCTACATCTTTAGATGTAATCATTTGTCTTACTGCCATTATTCTATCTTCTGCAAAGAACATATGCTCTGTTCTACAAAGCCCTATTCCTTGTGCTCCAAATTCAACTGCTTGCTTTGCATCTCTTGGACTATCTGCATTAGCTCTGACTTTTAATTTTCTTATTTCATCAGCCCATTCCATGAATGTTGCAAAATGACCTGATATTTCTGGTGTAACTGTCTTTATCTTTTCTCCATATACATTACCACTAGTACCATCAATTGAAATATAATCATCAGGTGTATAAACTTTTCCGTCGACTTCTATTATTCTCTTTTCCTCATCGACTTTAATAGCTCCGCATCCTGCTACACAGCAAGTTCCCATTCCTCTTGCAACAACTGCTGCATGAGAAGTCATCCCTCCTCTTACTGTAAGAATACCTTGTGCAGCTATCATACCTTCGATATCTTCTGGAGAAGTTTCAAGTCTTACAAGAACTACATCTTCACCAAGTGCTGCTCTATCTTTAGCCTCATCAGCAGTAAATGCAATCTTACCGCATGCAGCTCCTGGAGATGCTGGTAATCCTTTTGCAATTGGAGTAGCTTTCTTTAAATCTTCAGTATAGAATGCTGGATGTAATAATGTATCTAATTGTTTTGGTTCAACTTTTAATATTGCCTCTTCTTTAGTAAGCATTCCCTCCTCAACTAAATCAACTGCAATTTTTAAAGCAGACTGAGCAGTTCTCTTACCATTTCTAGTTTGTAAGAAGTACAACTTACCTTCTTCTATTGTGAATTCCATGTCTTGCATATCTTTATAATGATTTTCAAGAGTATTAACGATTCCTTCAAATTGAGCATATATTTCTGGATTTTGTTCTTTTAACTTTCCAATTACAAGTGGTGTTCTAATACCAGCAACAACATCTTCACCTTGTGCATTCATCAAATATTCACCATAAATAGCTTTTTCACCATTAGCTGGATTTCTTGAAAATGCAACTCCTGTTCCTGATGTTTCTCCTTTATTACCAAATACCATTTGTTGTACATTAACTGCTGTACCCCACTCACCTGGTATATCATTTAGTCTTCTGTATACTATTGCTCTTGGATTATCCCATGACCTAAATACAGCTGTAACAGATTCAACCAATTGAATTTTTGGATCACTTGGAAATTCTTCTCCCTTTTCCTTCTTATAAATTTCCTTAAATTGACTGACCAATTCCTTTAAATCTTCAGCTGTCAATTCTGTATCAAACTCAACACCCTTTTTTTCTTTAATTTCATCAATTTTATTTTCAAATAATCTCTTCTCTATTCCCATAACAACATCTGAGAACATTTGAATAAATCTTCTATAAGAATCATAAGCGAATCTAGGATTCTTAGTTAATTCTGCCATAGCCTCTACAGCTACATCATTTAATCCTAAGTTTAGAATAGTATCCATCATACCTGGCATTGAAACTCTTGCTCCAGATCTTACTGAAACTAGTAAAGGATTTGAGTTATCTCCAAATTTCTTTCCTGTTACTTCTTCAAGCTTTGCTAAAGCATTATAAATTTGGTCGATAATTTCATCAGAAATTTTCTTACCATCTTCATAATACTTATTACATGCTTCTGTAGTAACAGTAAATCCGTGAGGAACTGGAATACCTAAGTTCGTCATTTCTGCCAAATTAGCACCTTTTCCTCCAAGCAGATTTCTCATTGAAGCATTTCCTTCACTAAAAAGGTATACATACTTATTTGTCATTTCAATACTCCCTCTCTTCTTGTTATTCTCAATATATTTACTATCGATGCCTGACTAAACCATATAAAAAAATAATAAGTCAGCATGCCACTATACTTTTAGTTTATTTCGTAAGCATGTTAACCCTCGATCTAAAGCCCATTATGAGGTAAACATCCTTCCTATCTAACTAGAAATATACATCGCATCATGGACCTATTATTTTCTTTCATATGCCTAACGACTTCGTAGTCACCCTATTAATTAGTTTTGATTTTCTCCAAGTTTAACAAATAATTTTGTTATGTTGGTCTTAGAAACCTTGCCTATTATTTTAATCCCATCTTTTCCATCTGCTTTTTTCAAAACATCAACAACTGGAATACTATCAATTTCATGTTCAATAATCTTCTTAGCTAAATCATAGGCATTGTCATTTTCATTTGCACAAATTATATTTGGCATTCTTGTCATAATTACACCAATTGGTACCTTATGTATATCAGTTCCCCCTATTGAAATTTTAAGGAAGTCCTTTCTTGAAACTGCCCCTGTAAGTACCCCGTTATTTTCTACAAATAATGTCCCTACATCGTTAAGAAACAGGTATACGATTGCATCATATACCATTGTATCTTCACTTACAGTCACAGGTTTTGACATTATTTCGGATACTTTTATTTTGCTTATGTGTTGATAAACTAATCCACTAGAAGGCTTTCCAGTATATACATATCCAACCTTTGGTCTAGCATCTAAAACTCCTATCATTGTAAGTACTGCTAGATCAGCTCTAAGTGCAGCCCTAGTCACGCCAATTTTTTCAGCAAGTGCTTCACTTGTTATTGGTGCACCTTCTTTTACTAAACATACTATTTCTTCTTGCCTAGGTGATAATTCCAATCTTATCCCTCTTTCTACATTTACAAGAAATATTTGGCACACATTCAATAATTTTTATTACACTCTAATTATATCATGTAATTATTGTTTGACTAGACTTAATTTTCAGAAAAATCAAATAAATTCACCAAATACTTCTTGTTTAATTATTTTATATCACTTTTAAATCTGTTTTTCTTCATTTTACTTATAATATAAGTTAATTTTCTGATTTTTCTTTCTCGTCTTCAAAATTAACAGTATAACTATATACTGTATCAGAACCTGTAGTTCCTTTCTGCTTCGAATCATTATTGTGCCAATTAGCATCATTTTTCACTTCATTAACTTTAGTTCTAATCTTATCTGCAAAATCTGTTGCTTTATCTTTAACATTATTGGCAACTTCTGAAACATATTTATTTACTACTTCTATTGAACCATCTTCTTTAGTTATTTCTATTGTAATTTTTGTCGCTATTGCTGCAATAACACCTGCTGCAAGGACTGGTGGTATTACAACTGCCACAACTCCTGCTGCGATTCCTGCATTAACTGGAATATCAATTAGTTCAGTTTCATCCTTTTTAATTTTTATCCTTGTCACATTACCTTTTTCTATAATTTGTTTAAACCATGCTTTTAACTCTTCTATAGAAACTGAAGTTTTATTTTTTTCATCATCAGCATATTTATTATTCTCTGATATTTTTTCATTCTTCTCAATGTATATTAAAGCTTCTAATACATCTCCTTCGCATATTTCTAATGCATTTTTTGCCTTTTCATAACTAATACCTGTTCTTTCTCGTATCATATCAACTTTTTCTAATGTTACATTTTCCATAATTCATCACTCCTTAATAAACTTTAACATATCTAAACTTTTAGGTCTTTTTGCATAATTGTTGGCTATTAAAAAAGTAATAACTTTTTCTATTTCAGCTTTTATTTCATCATTTAAATTTAATCTATACAATTTATCAACATTCATATTCATTAAAAATCTTAGTGCATTGTATGTACCTTTTGATATAAATACCCCGTGCTCTTTAGGACATTCATCGCACACCCCTCCATAATAAGATAAACTTATATAATTGGAAGCTGATATTTTCTTTCTACAGATACTACAATGATCTAATGTCAAAGAATATCCTGTAGCTCTTAATAACTTTAATTCAAAAGCTCTTATAAGCAGTTCATAATCTAGTGCATCTGTATTTAATAAATATAATGTCGTAACCAAATTTCTAAAAATTTCAATATTTTCTTCATTATCTGTGCAGGCAATATCTATGAGCTCACATAAATATGATGAATAGGTAAGTTTATATAAATTATTTAAAAGTCCTTGAAATGAATTAATTATCTTTCCTTCTTGAAGAGTATATAAGTTCTTCCCTTTATACACAACATATTCTCCATAGCATAATGGCAGTGTTAATGATAAAAACTTACTCCTGCTCTTTTTGGCTCCTCTAACCACTGCTGTAATCTTTCCGAGTTCCTCTGTATAAAACCAAACTAACTTATCATTCTCCTTAAAATCCTGAGTTTTAATAATTACAGCTTTAGTTTTAAAAATCGCCAGACTACCACCCCCTTATTTAGTGATAAGTTATGAGTGACAAGTTAAATAATATAATTTGTCACTTATCATTTACCACTAATTTTGCCTGCTATTATTTTTTTGCCTTATAACCTAGCTCCTTTAATAGTAGTTGGTTATCTCTCCACTCTTTTCTGACTTTAACCCATATTTTTAAATTAACCTTACATCTTAAAAATCTTTCTAATTCATATCTTGAGGTTTCCCCAATTCTTTTGAGGGTTTGCCCATTCTTACCTATTATTATGCCCTTATGAGAGTCTTTTTCACAAATTAGATCTACTTCTATATGATATGTACCTTTTTCATTTTGTTTCATCTGAATTATGTCTACAGCTATGCCATGTGGTACCTCATCTCTTAGTGTTCTCAAGGCTTTCTCCCTAATTATTTCTGATACAACAAATTTTTCTTGAACATCTGTTATCATATCATCTGGATAATATTTAGGTCCTTCAGGCATTACATTTTTCATAAGATCTACTAATTTATCGACATTTTTTCCCTTAACTGCGGAAATAGGTATTATCTCTGCAAAATTAAATTCTTTTGCATACATCTCTAAACTTTTTGCCACTCTATCCTGTGTATTTTCATCAATTTTATTTAAAACCAAAAATATTGGACATTTCTTGTCCTTTAAGGTTTCTAAGATAAATTTATCTCCTCGTCCTATTTCCTCATCTGGATTAGTCAAAAATAGTACTAAGTCAACATCCTTAGTAGATTCTTTTGCAGAATTCACCATATACTCTCCTAATTTATGTTTAGGTTTATGTATACCTGGAGTATCTACAAAAACCATCTGATAATCATCACCAGTTAATATTGTTTGAATATTATTTCTTGTAGTTTGTGGTTTATTAGATACTATTGATAGCTTTTCTCCCATTATATAATTTAACAAAGTTGACTTTCCTACGTTAGGTCTTCCAACTATTGTAACAAATCCTGATTTAAACATTTTTTCCTCCTCAAAATAAGCTTTACCTTAAGGCACATGATTGTACTAAAGGCACAGCTAACGTTATACGATTTTACAAATAGTATACTCTATTTATAAGTTAATTGACAATGTGATATTCTCATTACTATGCTAATTTATTTATCTTGCTCTAATTATCATGTATATTATAATTCATTAATTTTATATTCTGCATCATTATTAATGCTACTCATCATATATTTTTTATCATATATCTTATCCTAAAAATAACATCTTTATTATAAGAAATCTTAATTATAGTCTAAATAAAGTAAAAATAAATAGGGTCAGCACTATTCCAAAAATTGCTCCAACTATTACTTCCAAAATACTATGCACCTCTGAATCGACTCTACTCTGTGCTGTTATGAATGCTAATAAAAAACTAAGTAATATGCATATTGGCTCTTCTGTAATCAACGATATTGCAGTTGCAATGGAAAATCCTAATGCACTGTGACCACTAGGCATTCCTCCTTTTAAAGGAGTTCCTTCTCCAAAAATAGCTTTTGCAATTAAGGTTGCTATGCACACTATTACTAGTACTATAAATATTGTATATGGTTCAGAATTTTTGAACTTATTGATTGTAGTAAACGAAAACTTAGCTAACTTATCCCAAAATATAATATACCCAACTAATAATGCATTTATAGCCGTGATTAGCACTGCACCAGCTGCTGCATTTTTGGCTATTTTTGCTAATGGATGATAATAGTTTGTAGTCATATCTATAGTTGCTTCTATAGCTGTATTTACTAGTTCTGCTGCTATCACCATAGTAATTGTTACTGCCAGTATTAGAAACTCGTTTCTTGTTATATCAAAGAAAAAGCTGGCAATTAATACACCTAAAGCTACAAACAAATGTATTTTCATATTTCTTTCTGTTCTTACTGTATCTATGATCCCATTTATTGCATTATTAAAGCTTTCTAATGTTTTTTTTATTTTCATAGTTTACCCCTGCTTCTCATATTTAACTCTTTAAATACAATACCATACCCGCTAATACCATAATACCAAATTGACTTTTATCTGCTTATATTAAGTTTAGCCAGAATCTCTTCCTCTCTCTTTCTCATGATTTGTTTTTCTTCATCCTCCATATGATCATATCCCAATAAATGCAGTACTGAGTGCACTACTAAATATGATGCTTCTCTTTCATATGAATGATTAAACTCTATACTTTGCTCTAATGCTTTTTCTAAAGATAATACAATATCTCCAAGAACAAGTTCATCTCCATCAAAATCACTTGCTGAAAACTTATAATTTTTATATACTTCCTTAAAAACCTTCTTATCTTCATATTCAAGCATAGGAAAAGAAAGTACGTCAGTCTCCTTATTTATTTTTCTTGTATCATTATTAATCTCTTTAATTTCATTATTGTCTACAAATACTAATGAAACTTCGCATTCTATATCAACTTCTTCTTCTTTTAATGCAAATTCTATTACTTCCTCTAATCCCTTTATAAATTCCTCTTTTACTTCCAGTTTATCCTGTCTGTTGTCTACATATATCATTATTATGTTACTCCTTAGTCTCTGTTTTATTTTTTTCACTGTTTAAATCTTTAATCTTTTCTTTTGGATATTCTATCCTTTGATGATATATTCCATTTAATACAGTGCAAAAACATTCTCTAATTTTTTCTATATCCTTTAATGTTAAATTGCAATTATTAAGCTGTCCTGATGACAATTTATCATCTACTATGAAATTAACCATTTCATTAATTTTTTCCTTGTTAGGCTCCTTAATTGACCTTACAGCAGCTTCAACACTATCTGAAAGCATTACTATAGCAGCTTCCTTTGAACTCGGTATTGGGCCTTCATACATGTAATCTGATTCTTTTATTTCATTCGGATCTTCAGCACTGTTCTTCATTGTATAATAAAAATATTTTACCAATGTTTTTCCATGATGTTCAGCTATAATATCCTGAATTACCTTTGGCAATTTATATTTTTTTGCCAGTTCAAGTCCATCACTTACATGGGATTTTATTATCATTGTGCTTAAATTGGGGGGTATATTATTATGTGGATTATCTCCACCCATTTGGTTCTCCCCAAAAAAATATGGTCTCTCTATTTTTCCAACATCATGAAAATATGATCCAATCCTTGTGATTACAGAATTTGCACCTACAACATCCGCTGCCATTTCTGCGAGATTTGCAACAAGCATACTATGATGGTAAGTTCCTGGTGCCTCCATTAATAATTTCTTCAAAAGTGGATTATTCGGATTTGATAATTCTAATAGCTTTAAAGATGTGACTTCATTAAAGGTTCCCTCTAAAAATGGTAATATTCCTAATGCAAATACACCAGATAAAAGTCCTCCGGCAATTGCAATTCCACCTTTTAATAAAATATCACTAAAGTTGCTTGAAACTAATATTCCTGTCGACAATGATAATATAGCACTGATAGCTGCAATATATACAGTTGAATATAATAATTCATTTCTTTGCTGCATTCTTCTAAGCAGCGCAGCACCTAATATAGAACTTACTATACCTAATATTATAACCTGAACGTCAAATCCATTCACTGCACTTATAATTATTATATTTAGGGTGCTTAACACAATTGCTATCTTATAATTAAACAGCAAAGTCATCATCATTGGAGCACAAGCAAAAGGAATTAGAAATGGTGATATAACTCCTATTATTCTTGCAAATAACAATGAAATTATATTAATGGTACTTATTAAAGTAAGCTTTTTAGTGTTCATAAATATATCATTGTAATTCATTTTAACGTAATTGTATTGCAGAAATAATATTATAGCTAAAAACACTGCAACTGCCAAATATACATATATATATACAGTTTTATTCTGATTATCTAACATTCCCAAATCAGATAAGATATCTAATTGATCTTGAGTTACGGGTTCTCCCTCTTTCACTATAGTCTGATTTTGCTTTATTATCACCTTTGACACACCTTTTTGAGCCTCTTGAATCTTTTCTTGTGTCTTTTCTTCATCAGAAAAGACATCAGGATTTATCTGTGTTGGAACCAACTGTTTTAACACATTGATTGTTGCAACATCTAAATTCAAAGCATCTATTTGAGTCATACTTGAGTTTTTTGCCTCACTAAGAGCCGCATCATCATTTTCATTTATATTTTTTTCATAAACCTTATCAACTATATTGGTTATTCTATCTTCTAAATCTGATAGCTTATCCGCTTGAATATTCACCAATACCTTACATTGATCATCTGTTAATTGAAATGCTGTTAATTTCTTTAACTCTGCTATTTTATCACTTTCACCGCTTGCAGAATTCGCTGTACTACTCAAAGAAATCAGCTTATCAAATAAAGCTTTAATATTATCCTCTGCTTGCTTTTTTACTTCTGGTTTTAATGTATATTGCTTTCCAACTTTTTCGAGAGCTTGATCTTCTTTCTCTTTTGTAGCCTTTTCATCTACTATATCCCTAGGTGCTTTTATATCCACTCTAGGGATATCCCCTTCCTTCAAGCTATATTGCTTTGGTGTTATTGCAGTAACAAGCAATAAATAACCTATAATAAACACAAGCATAAACAATATAACTCTTTGAAGTTTATTATTATTAATTTTATTATTTTGTCCTATATTCATGCTTTTCACCTTTTCATCCTGTAATAAAGTTATTAGGTATTAAGAATAACATTCAAAGATGTCATTTATGATATGTTTTTTGCAATATTCTGCTCCACAGTAAATATAACTTTAACTAATATTTTTCCGTTTTCTATATCCTCTACAGTAATTTTTTTATCTGTAATCTTAGCATCATTGCTAAGTGTTTTAATTAATGATGCTTGTAACTTATCAGCAGCATCTGCAACCGCAGCATCTTTATCTAAATTTATATTTGTTCCTGTTTTCTCATAATATGTTATCTTGTTAAAAAATCCATTCTTTTCTTCTATTTTATCATAATACTCAAATGCATTTATAGCTTTTTTCAAGTAAATTTTTTTCCCAAAGAAACTTAAGTATATATCACTATTTTTTCTTCCAGACCTTTCAAGCTTTTCCCCGCTAACTTGAATTTCCATGAGTTTTTCATAGAAGGTGTTAGCTATTACAGTTCCACTTGGTTTTACTTCTTTTTCAAAGCCTTCTCTTCCTTGAATTGGTGATATTAACTCATCTCCCTCTTTTACTATGTCTCCTGGTGATACCGATGGATTTCCAGAATTAGTATAGACTCTTTTTACTTCACCATCCATACTGGCAACAACTTGATTATATAATGTTTTTTCTGTAGAGGGCGGATTGACTTTTTCCTTTATAACTAATTTTAAAGTTGATCCTTCTATTCTTACCCTGATCCACATTATCTGGTCATTTAAATCTTCCATCTTTTTCTCAAGTTGATACACATTTACGCTTGATTTACTAAGTCCCGGTCTGATTCCAATTGATGAAAGCTGCTGCCTAATTTCAAAAGGACTTAGATTTCTCTCTGTCTGTATATCTATAGCCCATATATAATTAGATAGTAAATATATTACAACAAAAAACAGCATTGCCCCAATAACTAAAGAGATTCTCTTTTTCATTTTCATAAGTAAGACTATTATACCACTCGCTCTAACTGTTTTTACCTTTCCTTTATGTTTCTTTATAAGCATTTCTGCTTCTTTGTAATCTTTAAAGTATATGGTAAATCTGATTGTTGTCAAGTTAACCTTAATTATATTACAAGTGTAGATTTCATTATTCCAAAGCAAATTTAACATTTTTTCTGGCATTAACGCATTAACTTCTATGGTTATCATTCCCGATTTCAGACTTTTATAAATCATTTTTTGCCTCATATGAAATACCCTTAAACACACCACTTATTGTAATGCTTGTCTCTGCTATAAAAAGTATTTCAAAATCTCTACCACTTATTACTATAGCTCCAATTCTTGAATTTATTTTAACCATATTAGTTTCAAAAAATATAATGCCCTTATGATTCTCAATTGTTATCTCTCTATCCCCTACAACTATTATCTTTGGTAAATCTAATGAAATATCACTTGGAAAATCTAATTTATTTAGTATCTTCTCTCTTCCCTTTTGAAATTTTTCTTCCATAATTGCCTCCCTCATAAACTTCTTCATTGTAATTTATGATGGCGCTTGGAAATTAATACACAAATTATTATCTTTAAGTATTTTTTATATATGATTAATTTTAGAATCTTTTCAGCAATAAATAATAAAAGAACTCAAGGTTTTCTTGAGTTCTTTTATTATTTATTATTTAAATATTCTTTAACAATTTGACTTACAAGTTTACCATCAGCTCTTCCTACTACTTTAGGCTTAACAGCTGACATAACTTTTCCCATATCTTTAATGCTATTTGCACCCAACTCTTCAGCCGATTCTTTTACTATTTGTTTTATCTCTTCTTCACCTAATTGCTGAGGAAGGTATTTTAACAAAATCTCTATTTCAGCTTTACACTGATCTACCAAATCTTGCCTATTTCCTTTTTCAAATTCAAGCATGGATTCTCTTCTTTGCTTGATTTCTTTAGCTAATATACTAATAACTTCATCATCTTCAAGCTTTCTATTATCAGTTTTTTCAACCAATAATATAGCAGACTTAGCAGTACTAATTACGTTAGCTGTGAATTTATCTTTTGTCTTTAAAGCAGCTTTCCAATCATCTTGTAATTTTTCTTTAATTGTTAGCATAATTGTACCTTCTTTCAAAAGAAAATCTCACTATTTAAACTTTCTCTTTCTAGCAGCTTCTGATTTTTTCTTTTTCTTAACGCTTGGCTTTTCGTAATGTTCTCTCTTCCTAACTTCTGAAAGAACCCCAGCTCTAGCACATTTTCTCTTAAATCTTCTTAACGCACTTTCAAGTGTTTCGTTTTCTCCAACTTTAATTTCTGACATTTACTATCCCTCCCTCCGCTAGCTTAAATTAACTCAGCTATGGGCTTAATAACACATGCTATATTATACAATATTTAAATAAACAATGTCAAGAAATTAAGAAAAAATCTCCATTGATTTGCGGATTACTTATCCCCTTAATTCTTAGCCTGGAGGCCACTTCAAGCTTCTCCCTCCAAGTACATGAAAATGAATATGTTTCACTGTCTGACCTCCATCTTCACCGCAATTATTGACAATCCTATACCCTGTATCTGATATATTAAGTTCCACAACTAACTTGTTAATAACATTAAATATGTGTGAAACAATATTAATATTATTATCATTCAAAGCATTTACACTTTCAATGTGTTCTTTAGGTATCACTAAAAAATGAACAGGAGCTTCTGGATTTATATCGTAAAAAGCATATACCTTATCATCTTCATATAACTTTTTACTTGGAATTTCTCCCATCGCAATTTTGCAAAATATACAATCTTCCATGGTTTCACCTCCCTCTAAGTAGTTACAAGTGACAAATTTCTAACTTAGTTTTCTTGTATTTATTTTTCTTAACAATCATTATACCAAATTTATATTTTTTTTCCAACCACATAATTTCCACATGCTTCTACTATTTTGCAAGGAACCAATTTACCTATCATGTTTTCATTTCCAATAAAAATCTCAACTTTGACATAGTTTCTTGTATATCCCTCAAATACCCCAGGCTTATTTGAAACTTCTTGTTCAATTAAGACATCAAGCTCTCTTCCAACTAAGGATTTACTAAAATCGCCTTCATTTTTTTCGTTAAGCTCAATTAGAGCTTTGCTTCTCTGTTCCTTAACATTTCCATCAACCTGGTTTGACATGTCTGCTGCCTTAGTTCCTTTTCTCGGACTAAATTTAAATATATGCGTTTTAGTTAATTTTATTCGTTTTAAGTATTCATAGGTTTCATTAAATTCTTCGTCAGTTTCACCTGGAAATCCTACGATTACATCAGTTGTTATTGATGCATCTTTCAAATTTTCTCTAATTCTATTCACTGCATCCTCATACTCTTTAGCCGTATATCTTCTATTCATCCTCTTTAAAGTAGCATCACATCCACTTTGAAGAGATAAATGAAATTGCGGACATAATTTTTTCATGTTCTTTATTTTCTCTATGACTTCATCAGTAAAGAAACTAGGTTCAATTGAGCCTATTCTCACTCTTTCTATACCATCCAATTTTTCAATTTCTTCCAATAAAGTTATCAAGCTTACATTTCCATCTAAATCAACACCATAAGACGCAGTATGAATTCCAGATAATATTATTTCCTTAAATCCATGTTCATTTAACTTCTTTATTTCCGTTAGCACTTTATCAGGATCTTTTGAACAGGTTGTTCCTCTTGTATATGGTATTAAGCAATATGCACAGAATCTATTACATCCATCCTGTATCTTTAAGAAAGCTCTGGTTTTATCTTGATACTCTTCTATATTTAATTCCTCAAATTGCTTATTTTTAAGAACTTCTCCAACCATTAATTGAGGCTTATGCTCATCTTTAGCCTTGTTTACGTAATAAACAATATCTCCCTTGTTTCTAGTTCCAAGTACAACATCTACGCCCTCTATTTTAGAAACCTCATCTGGTGCTACTTGAGAATAGCAACCAACTGCAGCAATTATAGCTTCTTTATTTCTTCTTCTCGCCCTACTTATTATCTGTCTGGATTTTTTATCGCTCATATTAGTCACTGAACATGTATTTATTACATAAACATCCGCAAAATTCTCAAATTGGGTGATTTCATAACCTTCTCTTATAAATTTTTCTGCCATAGCCTCTGTTTCATAATGGTTTACTCTGCATCCTAAAGTAAAAAAGGCTACGATTTTTTTATTATTATTTTCTCTATTGTTCCTTATTTTATAACGATTAACATCAACTATTTTTATTTTATTTTTTTCCATAGCAATAGCTTTCCTCCAAACTTCAATCCTCATGTCTATTGATAGAGTTTAATATATTTTCTTTTGAAAGACAAGGAAATTTGTAATAAAGGCCATGACAATAATAGTCATGGCCTAGTGATTTCTATAGTTCTATTAATTTTTTGTATTATATCTAATTCTCTCTTAAAAATATAAAAGCAAGAAAAAATATCATCAATTAATTCTTGCTCTTATTTTATTTCTTCCTTAATATATTATATTTTATTTAATATATTAATTTAAAGGTACTTCAATCTTAAATCTATATTTTTATGTTTTAAATAAATTTAAGTACGGTTATAGTATGTTTTTTACTTTGTTATTTTTAATTTTCTAAATTATTTATAGCATATTGTGCTTCTTCTTCAGTAAATTTCTCTCCTGCATCTGACACTAATTGATCATGTACAGCACTCTTAGACATATTCATTTCATTTTGATATGTTTTGGCTTTTGCTAATGCATTCTTTTTCCAATCTGCTTTTACGTTATCTATGGCGTATTGTGCTTCTTCTTCAGTAAATTTTTCTCCAGCGTCTGATGTTAATTGCTGATATAAGCCTTTTTTAGATAAATTCATTGTGTTGGCGTAACTATCTGCTTTTTTTAATGCATTGTTTTTCCAATCTGCTTTTACGTTATCTACAGCATATTGTGCAGCTTCTTCAGTAAATTTTTCCCCAGCATCTGATGTTAATTGCTGATATAAGCCTTTTTTAGATAAATTCATTATGTTGGCGTAACTATCTGCTTTTTTTAATGCTGATTGATATTCCTTAGGTGCATTATCTTTTGTATCATTTGTAGCATCTTGGTTGTTATGCGTTTCAGATGTATCTTTAGTATTACTTATGCTTGAATTAGTTGTATCACTTGTTGCTACATCTTGTTTGTTTTTATTTCCACCAGAAGATGCAGCTCCTATTATTACTATTAAGACAGTAACTATAAACCACCATCTTTTATAAATAGGCTTTTTATTTTTTGCCCCACAGCTTGGACATGTTTTGGCATTTTTAACTATTTCTTTCCCACACGTTTTGCATTGAATCATTTTAGGCATTAATATCTTCCCTTCTTTTTACAAGTTATATAATATAATTGTATAATATTTCATTAATATGTCAATATTCCTAATCGTAAAGGGTAATAATTTATCAATAGAGATAGCTCTTCTTTCTGCTAATTTTTAGCTATCTCTATATTTTACCTCTTGATTTTAATTACTAAACTAAGATATAATAGATTTGCAAAATGGACTGGTGGCAACTTCGGTTACTGCCTCTTTTTTATTTGTATAATGTTTAATATTAGTGTCAATAATTAAGATGTTAAGCTTTTTATCCCCTAAACAAATATAGCTAGTATGTAATCCCAGAACTTACATACTAGCTATATTATTTATATCGAAACCTCTCATTAATAATATTTCTCATTTACAATATCATATCTTACCCCTTTAATCCATAACTATTATAGATCTATTTCTTAAGTAATTCATTTTTTACATACTCATTAATAGTCTCTTCTTCCCCTTGGAATATATCTGTTAAATATAATATAATCTCCTGTTGCTCCTCTGGTAGCCCTTTTATTGTTTCCAATATTGTATCTATAGTTACTTTTCCCATATGCCATCCCCCCTAATTTAGTATCATACAATATTATATTATTATACTGTTAAATCATCTATAACGTATTTTTTGCAAATTTGCCAATTCTATAATTTATAATCACTTATTAAGAATACATTTAATATATTATACTAAGTCTCATATTTTCTTGCCTGATTAAAATATTAATTTTTATTATCTTGAGGAATCATTAAAATGTGATTCCTTCTTTTTTATTCTGAATAAGTAACATTATTATATTTATTTAATATAATAGAATATGATATATATTAATATTTCAATATTGTTTTATACAAGTAATTCATTAAAGTTCCCTCCTTATTATAATTTTTTTATAAGCAGTAAATTTAGTTAGCATCAAAAAAATTTACTGCCTTTTGTTATTTATTAGGAAGTCCTTTAATATAATATATAGTAGGATCACTTGAGTTTCCTCTTATCTAGTATTAATACAATAAATTCAAATGGATTATATTTTTATATAGTCCCTTTGTTTTAGTAACATTTTTCTTGTGTTTTAATATAATATATATTATTAGCAACCATTTTATCATAAAAGAGCTAGTATCATCTTCAGTAGTTAGGATTCTTAATATGGTCCTAACTACTATTTTATAAATTAATTTAACAGAAAATTATGGAGGTAATTATTATGAGTTCTGATGGTGGTTCAAGCAAGACAGTTATTTACTCCATATTTTTTCTAACGTCTGTTAGTATTAATTGGGTCTTATTTTTAGCATTTCTATATAAAATTAAAAAATAATGGCAGCAAACAACATTTCTATTGTGTGCCGCCTAAAATAAAAGGTACAAAGATATAGGTAATATATTTACCTTAACATAATACGTCTACTAAATCAAGATTTTAACAAGGAACATTTCTTATCTCATTTTAATATACTACAATATAAATAAAATAAAAATTATTTGTGCCCATATCTCAACAAAATTATGATTATTTTCTCTTTTTGCCTAATAAGCGGTAATTAAATTACTCTTAGCTACTGCTTATTTTAGTATAAAAAAATAAAGGTAGATAATATACACCAATTAAATCTACCTTTATTAAAGCTATTATGGACCAAGCTTTTTTTCTAATTTAACATATTTTTATTTATAATTCAATTTATTTTAGATTGTATCACACAAATATCAAAAAATAAAGCAGTAGCTGGATTTCTCTTAGTTACTGCTTATACATTAAAATTCTTCATAAATTCTAGGATCTTGATTATTTGTACGTCCATTCTTACG
Source organism: Clostridium sp. DL-VIII (assembly GCF_000230835.1). Classification (NCBI taxonomy): domain Bacteria; kingdom Bacillati; phylum Bacillota; class Clostridia; order Eubacteriales; family Clostridiaceae; genus Clostridium; species Clostridium sp. DL-VIII. Next base: position 1,537,985 of record NZ_CM001240.1, on the reverse strand, counting down.
AGAAAGTCCAGAAATTATTTTCATTTCTTTTTCTGATAATTTAAAATCAAAAATGTTTAAATTATCTAATTGATGTTCTTTTGATGATGCTTTTGGAATTGGAATAACTCCAAGTTGCATATGCCAACGTAAAATTATTTGTGAAATAGATTTTCCATATGTTTCAGCTATTTTAGCAAGTTTCTCATTACTTAACATGCTATTACCTCTTCCAAGAGGGCTCCAAGACTCTGTAACTATACCATGTTCTTTATCAAAATCACGTTGTTCTTCTTGATTGAAATAAGGATGAAGCTCGATTTGATTAATACTAGGAGTCACTCCAGTTTCTTTTATTAGAGTCTCTAAATGTTCTGGCATGAAATTGCAAACGCCTATTGATCTAATTAAGCCTTGTTTTTTTAATTCAATCATTGCCTGCCAAGCTTCAACATATAAATTAATTTTTGGATTAGGCCAATGAATAAGATATAAATCGTAATACTCTACTCCACCTCTAAATAGTGATTCTTGAATTGTAGTAATAGCCTCTTTATATGAGTGATGACGTCCAGGTAATTTAGAAGTTATTATAAGTTTTTCTCTTGAAACAGAGCTTTTTCTCACTGCCTCTCCAACTGCACCTTCATTTTCATAATTAAAAGCTGTGTCAATTAATCTATATCCTAAATCAATTGCCTGTTTAATGTTATTAGCTCCTTCTATACCATTTAGGCCATATGTTCCAAAACCTATGCTAGGTACTTTAAGTCCATCATTCAGTAAAAATTCTGTAATATTTTCCAACATAATTCATTAGTCCCCTTTCAATAACTTTCAGATAAATAACATTTAACACTAATTCTTATATCTTTTTAAGCTTAAATCAACTATGTTGATTTAAACATATTATACCATATAAAAATTATAATGTAAGAATTTAAAGTGTTAATATTTCTATAATTTACAAATTTTCTACAAGAAATAAATGGCATAGGATTAACTCCCATCCCCTAAAAAATCTAACTTAATTTTACTAACTACACCGTTACTATCAAAAGAATATCCATATAATCCACAATCATGAATCATTTTCCCATCACTATAATTTTAAATAGCTCTACACTAAAACAATAGCAACAAACAAAGATATCCTTGTCTGCTGCTATTATTATAAAATAAAGTAATGCTTTCATTTATGTATTACCATTATATTGAAATCAAGTAAATGATAATTATAAACCAAATAAGAGTAGTCAGCAATATTTCTATTATCTACTACCCTTATTCTAAATTGTTAAGCTTAATGGGTAAAACGGGTTTATACTTATATTTATTTAATTTTACCATATCTTAACTAATCATTCTATATTCATTGTAAAATTTAATCTATCATCAATCATCCCTTCATTTTGTGCCCGAATTAATAATTTATTATATAACATTTTAATTTCATTGGTATCCATAAAATATTCTTTCTCATCCTCATATATTATATTCTTAAGTTCTTTTGAATCGTCATATAATGCTTCTATAGCCTGTAATATTGTCAATACTTCTATTTCATCTAACTTTATTTCCATGCGATTCACCTCTGATCATTATTTTTACATAAGTATTTAATTTCAAGCATTTAAATTCCAAGTATTCTTAAAAAAATAGGACTAATTACACTGCTAAATATTTCTCCAAATTTAAATACAGCTTTTGCAACTACTAATCCAATCTGTTGGTTATACGCTATGCACATAGCTAATATAAAAAATCCAGATAGTGGTTTAATCAAACCTCTTGTTATCCCCATACTCTCACCCTTCCTATAGTTTTACACAATTATACCATATAATATGTAAAATGTAATAATATTGCATAAAAAATAAAGCAGTAGTTGGATTGCTCCTAGCTACTACTTTTCATGTAGATTATCATCATATTTGGATAATGACTCTATCATTGTCGACATCGCACTTATATTAAAGCATTGAAATAAATTATATATAAAACTCTTAATTTCTATAATCGCGAAAATGTTTATAAATAAGTATAAATATATGCATATTCTCAAAATTATGTTCTTTGCTTCTTCATTAATATTTACGATATTATTTGTTCCTATATATATTATTATAAATGTTCCTATATAATTAATTATTATTAATAAAACATATAATATACACATGGCGAAAAAATATAGATTATATTCAGAGAATAGTGACTTTCCATGCTTACTTTTGCTTAAGAAAAGTATCTTTAATGTGTTTCTATTAATCAATGCCTGAAATAATGCATAGCCAGTAAACAATATTGCAAACATAGCCATTATTACTCCATTTGATAATCCTAATAAATCTTTTAGGTTACTTAGTGTATTATTAGATTTAACACTTATTTCTATTGGATATGCTAGTATTACTAATACTATTAAAATCACCACTAATCGTCTTTTTGATGGTATTATGGTGCAAAAAGCTTCTTTTATTACTTCACTAAACTTTTTACTTTTATATTTTTTTATATCAGATAGGTTATCTATCAGAATTTGTTTTTTAGTCATTTTGCACCTCCATTTTACTATTTATTTCAGAAACCTTGTTAACTTTATCTTATTTAAATCAAATATTTTAGCATTCTCTTTCCCTACTTCATTCATCAACTCATTATCTTTAAGTGTATTCATGGAGACAGTTGACACAGTCTCAACAGATGAACCTTCTGGATATTCTATCGGAAATCGTTCACTCATCGATTCATTATCAAGTTTACCTCTTGCTCCATTTTCATATATAACTTTTAAATCAACTTTTGCCAAACCTTTACTTTGATTTATTCTTTCAGCAACTTTATTAAATTTAGTTGGTGAAGTAATAACTATTTCACTATTTTTAGCTCCTAGTTCTTTCAAATCATCTTCCATCCATTCAAATGCATCTTCTGTGTTTATATCACCATTTTTATGAAAAAATCTAAATCTTAGCTTGCTTATAGTTCTAACATTTTTTAATTTTTCTATAATTTCTTTTTGAGATGGTATATCTACTACATCTATTGTTGGATAAGGTATTTTTTCGTCTTTAGGTAAATCTTCATTGAATTTTTTTATAATAATACTTGTCATATATTTTATAGTTGCAGCAAAGCTACGTATATTAGGACTACCTTTTTGATTTGGAGTATATAGCATTCTATGATTATCCAAAAATAGTGTAAATATAGAAATTGGCGCAGTATCATATAACTTATTTGTAAAATTAATTTTACCTTTTTCAACATCATATTCAGTTCTTACTTCTAGCTTTGTCTTCTTAACAAGCATACCTTTTAACACTATTCTTCCACTTTGAAGATTTTCTAACTTTACATCTTCAAAAAAATATTCATCATCTCCTACTCTTCTTATATCTTCTGATGTAAAAGCTGGATAAATTATTTCTGAAAAATACGTTAACATAGGATCATTATTCTTTCCAAAAGTACAGTTGAAATTAGCAATAGTTGTTGTTCTTTGCATTTTTATCCCCTCCATTATAATGTTCATATCATTTTAAATTTATGCTATAACAGAGGTAATAGAATATGCTCTATTATAACAAGAAATAATTTTAATTGTGTAAATTTGATTTCTTGTTATATATTGTAAAACATTTCTACATTTTTCACAATAATTCCAAAAAATTTATCTATCAGAACATTTGTTCTCTTATTATATTTTAGCATTCTTTTATTTTAAAGTAAATATATTAAATTCCTATGTTAATACTCATTATAGAAAAAAGTTAAAATAAATGTTTTTATTATTTTTATAATATACTCAGCTATATTACAACCTGCAGCAGTTCCTTCAACACACGATAGCATATATGTAAAAAAAGTTAAAATATCTATATCAATTACACGTAGAGTATAATATGTATATATTATATATGCTAAAAAGAAATATCCCGCGCTTCTAAAAGTATCAATAAGAATTTCCTTTATTCCAAAACCACTTTCATTAATGGTTCGGGGATAATTAAAAATTTTCGATATTGATATGATTATAATTATAAAAATACATACTTGCCTTATGGCCTCTAAATAATTAAGTCAAACTTTTATATCTGTTAAATTCATTATGCTACTCCTTTTATCAGTTCATAAATGTATTATTATATTCGCAATTTTTCAAAAAAAATAAAGGGTACAGGATTAACTCCTATACCCTAAAAATCTAACTTATTTTAGTAGCTACACCATTACTATCAAAGCTGTAACCATATGAATTACAATCATGAGCCATTGAGCCATTAGAATATAATAAATAATATTTATCATTATCTAAAACCCAACCAGTAGCCATTTTGCCATCTGCTTGTAAGTAATACCAATCTGAATTATATTTAATCCATTCAGCTTTTGCCATCATACAGTTATCTTTTAAATAATAGTAATATCCTCCATCTTGAATCCAAACTGATTGCCTTGCATATCCATCAGAATCAAACGAATACCACTCTCCATCTATATATCGCCAAGAATCTTTATAATAGTATTTATTAGCAGTATCTGTACAATACCACCAGCCAGTATTATTTTTATTCCATCCTAATACAATATTGACTTCTTGCAATTTTTGCTTAATGTCTGTCCATCTTTGCCAATTATTAGAACTAAATGAATTAGGGCAACACTTTCTACTAGCATCATAATGTCTTACCACATGGTCTATATCTATATTGTATTTGTTCATAAGATATTTAATTAAATCTAGGGTATTTTGAATTGTTGCACCTGATGGAATACCATCAGATTCAATGCACATTTCAATACCTAATGAATTACTATTACTTATTCCATATACTCCATGACCATCACCACAATGCCAAGAGTAATATGCATCTGTATTTATAATTTGAATTATGTTTGCTGAATCAACAAAAAAATCTGCTGATGCTTGCCTATCTCCGCCAGCAAAATAATCATGTTCATTTTGTGCGATTGCTCCTGGATCTCCTGTATCATGAATGACTATATACTGTGGAACTGTACTTCTAGCAGTTTTATTATAACTAATAATTTGTTCTTGTATATCTAACACGCTATCATCTCCCTATGCATTTGTAGTTGCATCATCTGCTGTATTTGCTTTTGGTGTAATTGTAGAATTAATAACTATTGCGTTTTTAATATCTGCACCATTTGAGCTTATAGAATCTTGAGCAACATCATTTTGAATATCTGTTGAAGCCTGTAAAGTATTTTGAGTAGCTTCATCAACAGATTTATCATCTGAAACTTTAGCTAAGCTCTCTCTATCTGATACTGTAATAATACCTGTGTTAATAGCTTCTCCAGTTAATAGTGTAGATTTATAAGCATTAACTTCTCCAGCTATAGCTTGCCTTAAATCATACAAATTCTGTTCTGATAATCCTGGTATTCTTTGAAGTAGCAGTTTATTAAATTCATCTGCTTTTGATTTGAATAGTTTCGATGCATTTTTAGTGATCCTGAATTTCTCTTCAACTATATTCCATACTTCCTTGGCTGTTTGTAAATCCTGTTCATGTCCACTAGCTTTAATAGCTTGATCAATTTGTTCTTTCTTTTTAGATAGCACTTCTACTGCAGCACTTCCAATTGTTTTAATAATCACTACTAAAATTGCAGTAATAGCAGTAGTAGCAATAGGGGCAATTTGACTAATTAATAATTCTTTCATTTTACATTTCTCCTTTTTCTATATCATCTAGCCTCTTATGGGCTGATTTTGCTGATTCTTCTACTTTTGCAACTCTCTCTATAACTCCATTGATTTTATTATCTTGCATTTTCATATCTAGTTTAATATCATCAACACCTCTAGAAATATAATTAAGTTGCATTTCAAGCTTTGTCTGAGTATTACTTTCCTCTTTTATATCTTTTGTTGCTGTTCTTTTATAGCCTAAGAATCCTATTATTGCTCCAGATACCGTGCAAATAATCCCAATTGTTGTTATATCCATATTTCACCTTCCTTGATTCAAATTTTATAAAAATAAGCATAAAAAAAGACTCCTAAAAGTCCCGATTTACGCTTAAATTCCTTATCTTTATATTCCCAATATTTTAAATAATATTTTTTTAATAGCACTGATTTTATACTTTTTATTTAAAGTTTCAGAACATTCTCCATTAATAATGAAACAATGGTTCTTATTACATTCCATATTTTTAGTTGGATCGCAGGGATATGTCTTATTCCTTTCTTGCAAAATAATCACCTCTTTTCTGCGCCCTATCTTTCTATGATGCAGAAACTTGAGTTATATTAGTTCCAATTATTTCTGTTTTTTCATCCGCTGTAATCCACTTAGCCTGTACAAATGTATCTAAGTCACTAACTGCATACAGCCCTAATCCATAGTATTCCTTTATTATTCCATACCAAAAATTGTCCATTATTTTGCACCTCCTAATTTAGCTATTTGACTTAATAAATTTGCATTAATTTGTTGTTGATGTGTTAATAGTAATTGAATATTAGCATTATCTTTTATTAGTTTTGCCCTTAAAATTTCCTCTTGTGTTGGTTGTATAGTTTTATTTTTAATTACATTAAGTTCTTCTTTCGTTAATCCTTCAACCCATTTATCACCATCCCATTTAGGTTTGTAAAAACCTACAGGACAATTAATTTCTATGCAATCATCTGGAGTTATTTCTTTATTTTCTAGTAAAACATCTTCTATAAAAAATCCATTATCATCTATTTTTAATACTTTTCTCATCTAAACACTCTCCCTAAATTTTATGTTAACCGATAATCTAGTATTTGTGTGTCCCACAACCATACCATTAACTCCAATATAAACATAGCTATGTGTACAATTATCATCTGCTGCAAAAATTAGCGGAATATTTGGTCTATACCCTGCTGGAAGAGTAAAAATAGGCGTGTCTGGAGTTCCACTCGAAACAACTCCTCTTATACATACATATCCAAGACTATCTTTCCAGTAATACAGATATCCATAACCACTATAGTTTATCCATCCATTTATTAATGTAGGAGCAGTTGGAGCCTCATATACATTACTTGCTTTATTATTATTTAGTTCATTTATAGCTCCTGTTACAGTTTTATTTGTCGTTGTTCTAGAATTATCTGTGTTATTCGCCTTTTCTGACAAGGACGTACCATGAGCATCCAGTGCCTCTTCAACTGTACTTTCATTATATTTTACCAGTGATGCATTCGTATGAGGATAATAAATATTACCTTGATCATCTTGTATTTCTACATCTTTTATTGACATTTATTCTGCCTCCTTTACATAGTCTTTAAAAATAATTTTACTTCCGTTCCTGTTGCATATGTTGTACCAACTTTAGCACTCGCACCATCCGCACCTGCTGGGCCTTGTGCTCCTGTAGCACCAGTAGCACCTTTTAGACAAGTAGTATATACCCATTTTGCTGTGGCTGCATTTCCGGCAACGGTACAGTTATATACATTTCCAGTACTTGTATTAAAATATTGGTCTCCTACTAAAGCAGATGTTATTCCGCTACCACTAAATATAGTTGCTGTTGTGCTAGTTCCTGTTATTGCTGTTCCAGTAAACCATTGTGAACCTCTAGTTCCAGTTGCACCTGTAGAACCAGTAGCTCCTGTTGCGCCTTGAGGCCCTGTTGCACCAGTATCTCCCTTATTGCCTTTTAATTCTCCTGCATCTAACTTCTCTTGAAACGTTTCTCCATCGCTGAATGTGACTGCATCTGCACTTGTCATTACATCTACTTCTTGTAAAACTTCTCCTGTACTTTCATTTAGCAATTGAACCCTTACTTTGTTTAAACTTGCCATTATATAATCACCCTTCCTTTTAAATTACTTTTATACCCATTGTTGGACTTACTTTTATATTTTCTGTAGTACCGGTGCTTATTGTATCTGTTACTTTAAAATATAAAGTGTTTTTCTTTCTGTCAGCTATAGCTGGTAATGTCTCTCCAATGTACAATTCTATTTTTTCTGACAAGTGTGTAGTAATTGAATTAATAGAATTGGTTAAAATATCTATATCTTTCTTTGTTGCAAGTACCACCGTTGGATCTATTTTTAGTTCAATACTGCTAGTGCTGGTTACTTCTAATGTCATTTTAATATAGATTTCTTTTGTACTGCCATTAGTTGCAATTGGTTTATATGTCTCAGGATATTTACCGATTGATATTAAAGCACCAGTATCATCAAATGCACCTACTTCTCTTATATAAAAATCTCCTACATCTGAAGGAAGGGCACATATTATATTGATCCAATTTGCATTATCCTCATCAACCGCAACCGAATTTATATTACAAGAATAAACCGAATGTACTAAGTCAGTTTGACTTTCATTTGGATTATAGTAACTACCATTACTATCTCCAATTTTCATAGTCGTTAGATTAATTTTAGTCCCTAGTGCTATGCTATTAGCTATCTTTGCCTTACCTATAGCAGTCGGTATTGTATAAAATTGTTCTGCCATTATATTATCCCTCCTTAGGCTGTACTGTTATTGTTTCAGCTCCGCTTGTTTGTGCTAAACCGATATCTATATTCCCATTTGTACTTATACTAGTTATTTGATATGGAAGTACTCTTATTTCTTCCCCATATAATCCAAATGCTTTTATAGATAAAACACTATTAGTATTAGATGTAATTTTGTAATCTGCTCTTAAATATGTGGTTTTTACTTCCTCTATAACTTCAAAAAAGTCTTCTATATTTTTTGATATTCCTGAATTAGAAATAAACTCAATTTTAAATTCAAAATTAGGTAAATCCAATATTACATCTATCTCTTCACTTATATAGGCTTTAGCAATATCCTTTATCATTTGTTCAGAGAAATCACCTTGTCCCAAGAACCTTGACTTAACTCGTGCTCTTCTAGCATCTAAACTATCATTAGGCAAACTCTTTATTTTAAATTCTTTTTCCCATCTAGTTAAAGTATTTGCATCTGCTGTATCTATGTCATAGTTCAGCTTTATAAGGTCAATGCGTGAGTTTAATATGTTCAACTCGTTAGCATTAGCATTATTAATTTGCTGCATAACTTTAGATGTTTTATAATAATCAGGCTGATATCCTAATAATGTATTGCTATCCAACATTAACATCTCCTAACACTGCAACTTCTTCATCTCCAATAGTTACATTTTCAGCAGCTCCATTTAAAAGCAAATTACTATAATCTGTTATACCTTCTGCATTTAAAATTCTGTCACCTATAAATGCATAGCTAACATAACTTTGTTGAAATGCTACTGTTTTAAGATACTCCATAATTGAGTTTTCTATATTTGTTTTCGCTGTAGCTGGATCTAAACCACTTTGTATATTGACACTTATATGAATCGCTGTTTCTGTTGCACTAACTACAGTGCAGACGGCTCCGCATAGTGGCATCTTTCCACTACCATCTCCGTTTTTATTAGGATCAATATAATTTTGAACTGCTTGTATTAATGTTGAATCAGCACCAACTTTATTAGAATTTATTATTACAACTTTAACAGTACCATTTCCATTCCATAAAGGTATTACCTTGGCATCACCAACACCAGTAACTTCTAAGGCCCAATTTCTAAATTGAGCTTTATTTGCGCTGGTAACTAAATTTTGAATTTTAGCATAATATCTAGCTCTTAAACTGTCGTTATCTTCTTCATCATATCCATTGGTAAAAGCACTGCTATTCGTTACTTTTTGCAATCCCGAAAGAGTCTTTGGAAAATATTTAATAGCTCCTGAAGGTACATTCCCAATACTCCCATAGGTTTTACATTGTACATTTACAACTATACTTCCACTTACTGGAACTATGGTTGTATCTATGAATTCAAAATTTAAAGCATCACTTCCTACAAGTTCACCTTTTGTTATTGGTGATCCTGGTGTTCCTGTTATAATTACAGGGCCATTAGATTGAGTAGTTTCTTTTCTATAAACTCCAAATTTATTTACTACTTTGTCTAAATCTTTTCCTTCTGCAGTATCTGCAAATGGAACATTAGGTAAATTCTCAATTTTTTTATATGCACTCTCTAATTCAATAGAGACTGGTTTTTCAGCATCATACATAAATTCGCCCTGTGATTTATTGTAGTTATCATCAATATCACTTAACAACCTATCTTGTATTTTATCTCTGCTATCACTCATTAAATCACCACACTTTCGGTATTTGCTCCATAGATACTAATAACATCAAATTCACAATTTAAAAGCATTTTGTCTCGAACAAATACAAAATTATTTACAGCTTTAATATTAGAATTTTTTAATAATGCTTCTATAACGATTGTCTCAACTTGTGCTTGTATATAAGCAATAGGATACTTACTAGTGATAAGCTCTAATAAGGATACTCCATATTTTTCTACATCATCAGTATTATAAATTTTATATTTATTCTTTTCAGTTTTTAAAACCTTCTGTATCCATTGCTTAAGTGCATCATATCCAGTTAACATTTGCACTTTACCGTCTTTAACTACAAAGTCTCCTATTTCAAAATCAAAACTCGGAGATTTACCATTACTATTAATAGAATTTGAAGTATTCAATTGTGTCGTCGTGTTTACTATATTCTGATTGGGAAACAACCCTCTCACCTCGTTTCTATACCTTATCAAAAGCTATAAAATATTTCTTATTTAATGGAAAACACAATACTTCATCATTAACATTTAAATTTCTTGTAATAGAAAAAGTTTGCGATTCTCCATTAATGACAATTGATCCTGTCATTATCTTAAGAGTTTCACAAACTTTTAAATTTTGGCCTTCTGTGAAATATGCTGCTCCATCTGATATTGAAATTTTTAATGGATTCAAAGAAACTACTTTTCCAATTTGAAATTGAGGTGAATCTACATTATTTCTATCATTAAACATTTTAGCAAATCCAACTCTATAATCATCCATAATATCACCTACCAAGTTATTGTTATATTTACTTTATGCTTTCCTTTAGCCAGTGTATGTTGTGCATTTTTTATCTTATAATAATCATTAAGCCTACTTCCTGCATGTATATAAATTAAGCGGTTAGCTTTAATATCATCACCACCGCTTACTGCTACAACTTCAAAGGTTGACTGATATTCTATTTTATTACTACTTGCTAAAGCATTATCAGCCATATTCTGAGCCTGTGCTATATTCTTATCATCTACACTTATTACATCAGTTAAAATACCATAGAAATTTTGCTTACTTGTATCTTGTGCAGTAGCTTGTATTACTGTGCTATCTCCGTTTCCACTGATTACAACTATTACATTTTTCATATTTTCCATACTGGCTTCGATATTAATTTCTTTAGGTAGAATAATATCCGGAGAAATCTTCATATCAGCAATATCATATACATATGTTGTCGCACCTTGTATTTCCTTAAAATAAGTCGTGCCCTGGTCATCAGAAGCCTGCTTTAAAATATCTTCAATCATGCTGTCTCTATTAGTATTTGAATAATATTGATCTATAATCGTAGGAATATTGACTACTTCACCAGTTAAATAAGCTTCATTTAATAATTCATTAATTGCATCACTAGCTGCTATTCCATTAAATTGTTTAATAGGTATTTTGTCATTCTTTAAATAATAGCTATAATCTTGACAAGTATATGACCATGTCCATCTTTTTTGAGTTGGCTTTAATGTAATCCCCCTGAAGATCTCTACATCATCATTTAATAATTGCACTACAGTTCCAGTTGGTATTTCTTTTATGCTATCAAAACTTAATTGAGTCCCTAAAGAATCCGAATCACTGCTCCATGTAATAGTATTGCTATCGTTTATTATATCTACACCATTAACCATTAATTTATACATAATATCACCTAACCTTCTATCCATGCGCCGCTATCATCGAATGTGTAATCAGTTCCGTCTATATTGTATGTTCCACCATAATACATAGCACCATCTGAACCAAAATAATACCATGTATAGTTATAATATACCCATTCATTACGTGCCATTTTGCAGTCTTCTTTAAGCCAATAATAGTTTCCTCCATCCTGTAGCCAAGTAGTTTGCCTTGCATATCCTTGAGGATCAAAACTATACCATTCATTATCTATTAACTGCCATGAATCAGAATAGTAACTCCCTGCTGTATCATAATAGTAATACCATCCAGTGGAATCCTGCTGCCATCCAATTGTAGTTGACGTAGTAGTTATTGTAGCATTATACTCTCTCCATTGTTTAAGATCTAAGCTATATTTATAATCGCCATTTTTCATTATTGGATGTTCGAACTTTTCAACACTGAAAGTATCATTTACATAATTACCATCCTTTGTAGTAATAAGTAACCTAATTGGTTCGGCATTGGTTTTAGCATCTTCAATTAAATCAATAATTTCTTTTCCATTGACCTTGCTTTTGCAATAATAATATTTACTTGCATCACGTGGCAACCAATCGTCCCAAGAGCCTTGCAATAATCCTTTTTTATCAATAAAGTTATATGGTATATCCCAATAAGTCTCGAATTCTTCATTTTTACTCTCACTAGAAAAGGCTGGCAGCTCTTTAGGTATCGTAGGAAATTGTAATACTTTTGTTCTATTATAATCACTCACATATATATTATATCCGCTCATATATTACCTCCTAACCTTTAGAATTAACCATTCCTAATTGAATTTGATTATAAACATGCTGCCCTACTTGATTTGCAAACTCTTCATTTCCTACCATATTGCCTTGAACTATTACATATATGTTCATTCCATTATTACCATTTCCATTTAATATCTTCTTAGTTTGGTTTGCTGTATAAACTTTTGCACCACCTGGTAAGTCAATAGCTTCTGGTCCATGTTCTCCAACTATTGTAGGTCCACCAGTAGCATATTGTGTTCCTGTAGCTTTCCATCCCCAAGGATTAAATGTTACTTGATCTGCATTAGATGTATCAACATTTGAATAATTTCCAGTAATATTAACCTCTTTATCTGCTAAGGTTGTATTGTTCCATTTATTTGTCCATGATTTAAACCAATCATAAGCTCGTTGAATCGCTCCAGTTATCTTATCCCAATTAGCTACAATTGCTAATAAAGCAGTTCCAAAAGGATTTAATACAGCACTTATAAATAGCAATATTGGATTATCCTCAAGAATTCCCCAAACCCATTTAATCCAATTATATATATCTTGCCAATGTTTAACTACTTCGTATATAACAAAACCTAAACCCGCTATTGCAAGCGCTACAACTCCTATTGGGTTTGCATCCATAGCTACATCTAGAGCCCATTGTGCAGCTTCCCATGCGTTTGTTGCATTCTTAATGCCCCATATAATCATTTCTATCGTTTCCCACGCTTTAGTAGTGATAGAAACTATCTTTGTCCATGTATTAACCGCTATAATTGCAAGCTTCCACGCCACTACAGCCATTGTAACGCCCTCTATTATCGGCTTTATTGTAGTCCAGTTATTTCTATAAAAATCTACAACTTTTGTTGAACTATCTATAATATCCTTTATTGCATCTCCAACAGAGTCCCAGCTATCTGGTTTTATTGAGTCGAAAGCAGGCGCAACACTATCATATATTGTTTTAGCTAAATTTCCAATGGAACTACCTAAGTTCTGCAATGCTGGTAAATCAGTATCTAAAATATTACTTGCAACATTTAAAAATTCACCTGTGACACTTGAAATAGTCTCTTTTACTCCTGGTATTTTATCCTTAAACCAATTAGCAAAATCATTTAGTCTCGGCAGCGCCTCATCAGATATTGGAACTAAAATACTCGTTTGAATATTACGTTTTATTCCTTCAAATGCACTGCCTATATCATTGTATTTAATATCTTTAATAGAACTCATTGCATCATATGTGCTATCAATCGAACCATTTAAATTCCCTAAACTTTCAATTGCATTTATACCCAAATCCTCAAATTGAGTTCCAAATAACTCAACACCAATCTGAGATTGCTTTAATGGATCTTGCATATTACCTAATGCACTAACTACATTTTCAAATGAACTTCTTGCAATATCTCCACCTTGTGCAAATTTAGCTGACAAATCGGCTGCATTAAATCCAAGCTGAGTAAAACCATCTGTTGTAGTTTTACTTCCATCAACTGCTCTTATAGAAAATTCCTTAACTGCATCTCCAACTTTATCAAGGTTAAATGCCCCTGAAGCTGTTCCATTTGCAAAAATATTAAACATATCTTGAGCACTTAAACCAACCTTCTTAAATTGCACGCTATATTCATTAATAGAGTCAACCATTTCATCACTGAAATCTAATCCTTTTTGCTTCCCTTGTGCAATCAAATTAAAAGCATTCTCACCATCTACTCCAAATTGGTTCATAATCGTATTGGCACTTCTTATAGATTCATTTACGTCTATGCCAAAGGTATCTCTTAATGCAAATGCATCTTCTGCTAATTCTTTTAAATCATCACCACTAGCACCTGTTTGTTGCCTTATGCCTTTAATTGCTTCTCCAATTTCGTCAAAATTTTCTCCGAAATTATCATTATAAATATCAAGCATAGTATCTCGCATGCTTCCTAATGCATCATCACTTATTCCAGTTGCTGCTTGAATACCATTTAAAGATTTTTGAAGCTCATTACCAAAAGTAACTGTTTCAACAATTCCTTCTTTCATTTGTTCCCAAATGTCCATTCCCGCACCAACGCCAATACCTCTTAATATAGATTGTCCAATGGTATCATATGCATTAGAAACAGTTTTTTTCATGTTCAAAGCTTGATCTTCAGTATTTTTCATTCCATTTCTAAAAGATTGCGTATTTTTAGCAACGTTTTGAATTGTATCACTAAAATTATCTTTTAAATTTAAAATCGTACTAATTACTTTTGAAGCCAAATTATCACATCCTTATTAAGTTTTTGGTGGTTTGGCATTCATTAATTCATTTTTGTAAAGAACATATTCTTTTAAAACCTCCTTTTGAGTTTCAGGAAGATTCCATAAATATTCGAGAGAATGACCACATTCAAAGAAATAACAGAGCCAAAATAGTGGCCCTATATCTCCTTTGTCATTCCCTCTTATGAGTTTTTTATTTTTTTCTTAGTTTTCTTGCCATCTCCGAAAGTATCTTTAATTTGATTTGCTATGTTAGGTAAATTTTCAACTCCAAAAGCTTTAATAGGTGCATCCAATGGATCTTGTATTCCCCATGCTTTATGCAATTCTGGATTTTGTAAAAAAGGGCATGAAAAATAAATAAAGTCTTTTGCTGCTTCAGTTATAGCTCTCAAATTTGTTCCTATGATTTCTTCATTTTTATTCATTTTTATAGCATTTGCCTGTGCATTTAAGAATTCTAGTAAATTATCTTCAGTTGGTTTAATAAATGTTATTACTCCCCAGCCTTCTATTAGAATATCTGCTTCTTTCTTTCTACTTGATTCTCTTTCTAATCCCTGATTTATGAATTCCTCTAAAGATAATTTCTTTAGTTGTTTTTCTTCCTGCTTTTCATCAAATTCTTTTAAATTTTTTTCCATAATAAATTCCTCCAAATATTCATATTAAAATTAAAAAGATGCTTAATTAAAAGCATCTTAAATAGTTTCAATTGGTTCAAAATCTCCAAAATTAAATGGAAATTCTTCTTCAATTATTTTTTTAGACTCAAAACCGGCAAGCAAAAATTCAGTTATTACTACTCCTTCTATACTTGCCTTTTCACTTTTCCCAGTGGCATTGTCAGTTAAACTCGATATTAATTTAATATCTGGCATAACTCCACTTTTATATGCATCAGCACAAATCTTCCATATTGTACTGTCTACTTTTTTTACAGTAATAGTTCCTTCACCGCTCCAACCATTATATCTACTATATGTTGCATTATCTCCGCAAAATTCAATACTTTCAAAGTCACCTTTTACCTTGGCTTCAATTTTACTTAAATTAGCTAAAAGCTGACCATTGAACCATAAATTACCGCTACTACCTGTTAAAACTTTATTAGCTAAAGCTTGATTTGCCATAATCTAAATACCTCCCTTAAGCTAAATTGATTGCAAATTTCAAATCAACCATGCTTTGTAATACTTTTGCATTTGCAGTTAAGAATAAACTTCTTTTAAAAGTATTCTTTCTGACTTGTAAATCTGTCCATCCTGAAGCTTCTGAAGTTCCGGCAGCTATCCATGCAGCTCTCTGTGCTTCCACATCAATATCACTTTTATTGTCATATTCTCCATCTAAAACGTCAGTCCCCTCTGCTGATAACTCTTTAAAATAACCATTAACTGCTGATATAAATAAAATTTGATTATCATATTTATTCTTATATCCACCGCCAAGATAATCTTCTTTAAATGTTGTTGATATATCATCTTGCATAAGATCCATAGCTTCAACAACTTCAATCTCTTTCATATCTTCTGTTATAGTAGTACCATTTGTAGTTATCAGTGAATTAATTCCACGTGCAATTCTTACATTAGCACCATCATTAATTAATATAAATTTACCAGCTCCGAGAGCTGCATTCCTATCATCAACCTCAGTGACTTTACTAAGGTTTGTACATTTAAAATAGTTACAACCTTGACTAATATTGCATTTAGCTAATATTCCTATTAAGCTTGGACAATAATGTACTCCTTCGACTTCTCCTCTTGTAGTATCTGAAAAAGTCACATGGTCATTTACAAAATTAACTACATGCTTTTCATCTGGTGCAATTGTGACATTAAAAACTACAGCCTTATAAGTTCTCTTTTCCATTGTTGCTTTAGTTTTTATCCAACTTGATAACGTAGTAAAATCATCTGCTGAACCATTTCCAATAGTAATCCATCCAGTCGCAACATTCTGCGAAACAATATTTAATGCATCCGCTATAGTTGGAGCTGTTTCCCCTTCTTCTGCTGTAGCATCTATCCTAACTATACAAACTTTATACGGTGCAAATGCAAATATATCATTAATGTACTGATAATTACTTGACGAATAATCATTTTCTTTAACATCAGTAATTATGTCATATTCTCTATAATCAAATGTCTTAACGGTATCATCCCTAATAATAAGGATTGCGTAACCTCTCTCACTACGATCAACGAGTGAATTTGCCTTTTGCTTAAAGCTTACATCTATGTTTGGCATTTCTACTGTCATTAATCATCACTCCTATTCTTTTAAATTTAAGTTGAAATTTAACTCTTCTATATTCTCTAAATTTGAATCGTCATAAATTTCTTCAAGGGAATATAACTCAAAAGTAACCTGTAATACACCGTCAGTTGTGCTGCACTGTATCTCTCCATCTTCAGCAATTGGCATGTAAAATGTATCTGTGACTTTTACATCTTCTAAAAATGTATTTACTAATAAATCCTCCATTGCTAAATTATCTAATTTAGGTTTGTACCTATCTTTAGCAAAAAAATAAACCCTTACTGGAAGAGTTCTTTCTTTTAATTGACTATTAAATTTTCCTGCTTGTATAGTATCAAATGTTACTTTTATTGATGGCCTTATAGCATTTATATATGATCCATCTACATCTTTTTTTATATCTTCTTTAGTATCTTCTGTTCTTACCTGAACATCTGCAAATTCTGTATTTACTAATGCAGCTTGTATAACATTATTTATAGCCTTATTTATTTGTTTCAGTGTAATCATAGTTATAACCCCTTTATAAATACTTCTTGCAAAAATTCTTCAACATCTGAATAATAACCACTTTCAAATGCTTTCGCTGCTTCTTCCATGAAATGAAACCCAGGAATAAATTTTTCCTCTCCAGTTTGCTTATGCGATTGCCCTCTTGCAACTTTTTTATGTGGAGTCCACATATATCCATCATTAATTAAGTGAACATGGGGACTACTATTAAGAGCTCTTACAGACCAAACACCTCTGTATTTATAGGCTTTTCCTGCTTTAAATCCTCTAATTAAATTTCCTGTTTTCTCTTCTATTCCTTTACTCTTAAATACAGCTTTATTTTTTTTATTTAGCTTATTACCTTCTTTTTTTATGAATTTCTTGCTTTCTTTTGGCATAGTATCATTTGCTTTTTCAACTAACTTTTTTTCAAATTTAGTTAGTTCACTAAAATCAAATCCATCACTACTCATATTATCCTCCTATGATCTCTTCGCAGAATATTTCAAGAAATTGATGCGAAAAATAAGGATCTAGTACATATTTAATATCTAATCTATGGCCTTGATAAATAAACCACATATCTTGAGTAATATCTTTTCCGGCTCCATATCTGACTATAACCTTATGTGTCGTATTAGAAAGTATTGTATCAGTCTGTTGTTTTTGTAATGAACTTGTTTGTGGGATTATTTGTGCCCAAATAGTTTTTATTTCTCTTGGTCCAAAATCTTTTTCGTCAATCTCATTATCAAATTCTATATTTCCCCATACAACTATTCTCTTATCTAATCTTCCTTGCATAGCATTACCATCATATACTTATTGCTTGTAATTGTGGTATAAAACACATTTCAAAAGCAAATGAAAATTTTATTTCTCCAGGTGATAATTGCCATATATCATTAACTCCTATAGTTAAAGCTGCAATACCTAATTCAGTTTCAATGGTTGTTTGGGCTATTCCAGCATTCATCATATATTGCTTGACAGCCATAATCTTAACTTTTAGTGTTTCATCAGTATCATTTCCATCGACACTTAATCCTTGTTTAACTTTATCGAGTATTTCTTGATCATCCATACCAAATTTACTCCTTTCTAATCCTGGCTATCAACTAAATCTACAAGAAAAGGGACTAATATAACTTTTAGTCCTGAACTTTTCATCTCAACTTCTATTTTTTCATGTAGATTCTCATGTTCTTGAGTTGTTAATGGTTTAATAGCCTTAAAGTATATTACTATTTCGTCTCTTTTTATTTCTGTAGCATTTTCAATTACTACATTTTCTGTTTCACTTTTGATTTCCGTAGTATCTTCTATCACTACATCTTCTGGCACATTTTTAGCTTTAGCCATTAATTACCGCTCCTTTCTTAAGATGCACTATATGAATAATATGCAAATGTTTCTTTAGGGAATGTTCCTTTACCGCCACTATATAGTTTACCTCTCCATACTGTCTTATCTTCACTAAATTTTTCAGAAGTATTGGATTCTATAACAAATGATTCTGATTCATTTACTATATATGTGCTTAAATCTCCATATAATATGCCATCAGTATCTGGCATTTGCGAAGTAAATATTACAGGTTGTCCTGCAATTAGATACGGTGTAGCAGTTCCATAATTGTCCTGACCTGGTAAGCCTTGAATTAATGGTGAAACAGTAACTATTGGTTTACCTGTAGAATCAGTTAATGCAAAAAATCTATTAAAAAACGTACTTCTTTTCATTACCCATGTTGCATTATCTCCATAAGGACTTTCTACACTTCCCATTATTCCAGCTATACCTTTCCAATCTAATATTGAATAAGTTTTAGCCTGCGAAGGTGCTACTTTTATAGCTGTTATAATTCCTTCAAATGTTGAAGTATCAAGAGTTCCATTCAATACATAATTTTCACATAAAAGCCCTATATACTTTCCTATTTCCATTGATAAATATTGCTCAAATGCTGGAATACTATTTCTAAGCAATAAATTTTTTACTACTATGGTAGCTACAACTGCCATTTGACTTATCTTAACTTCTGTAAATGAGAATGTAAGAGTTGCACTTCCATCTGCATTATCAGTTGTTGGTGAATCTACTGTACCTATTGGTAATGATACATCTCCAGTAAAACCAAACTTAGTTATAGCACTATATAACTTACCATATTGTTTTATAACACTATAAACATTATTTAAAGTTGTTTGAGGTACTAGATATTCACTTCCTGTTGTAACGCTCTCTCCATTCATGCTAGTAACAGCTCTTTTACCAAAAGCCATTATTTCTGAATCCTCTTCACTTACTTTATTGTTTAAGAAACTTCTATAAAACGCATCTCTATACTTTGCCGATGATCTGTAATTTTCTTCTGTTATTTCATTTCCCTTTAAATCTTTTAACATTCCAAGTCCTCCTCTTTTTTCAACTGGTGCGTCTTTTAGTTGTGTTCCTATTTCATCAAGCCTTGCTGATATTGAGCGTATGTTTTCAGCAGCTCCATTTAAATCTTCAACTGACATATCTCTATGATTTTTACATTTTTCTTTTAACTCTGATCTCTTTGATTCAAGTTCTGTTTGTTCCCTTTTAAGTTCTGCTATTTCTTTTTGTGTTAATTTCATTTTATTCCCTCCTACATGCATTCAATAAATTTAAATAATGCTTCTTTTTTACTTTCTTCTTCTTCATTTCTGGTGTTCATATCCATACCCATTGATGTATCATCATTGGTGTTTGTATTATTATTACTTGTGTTCGTACTCATAACCTTATTTACAGGACATGTACATACTTCACATTGAGAACAATTGTAATTACAAGTAATACATGGTTTATCTACTTTAGGGCACGTGCAATTAGGACATGCTAAGTTACATGTGCTATTGGTTAATGCATTTCCACTACTTTGGTTATTATCACTTATAACAACTGTTTGCTCATAAGCTGGAAATGTTACAATACTAACTTCATAAACTTGATTTATTTTTGTAACAACATCAATTTTATTTTCCCAGTCAGTTGCTACCATTGATTGGTTATCAAACCAAAATGACATTCCATCTACTAATTCTCTTTCAACTCTGTCATAGACATAATCATCAAGAGCTGTATTCCCTAATGTAACAGTTATAAACAAGCCAACATCATCAATAACAGCAGTAAGATTTTTACCCATTCTTCCTAATACCATTGAGCTGTCATGATTAAACAGTATTACTAGGTTCGAAAAATCTACAGTTGCCAACGCATTTTTGTCTATTTTCTCTACCCAATTGCTCCCCATATATGGATGCCCATAAACATCAAAAAGTATTGGATATCCTTTTAATGTTCTTACCTGTTGTCCATTTATTTCTTCGGTTGAAGCTCTAAATTTTGATTTTGTATTTTCAAAATTAACTTTTCTTTTGTTTGAAGCTATTAATGGGGACTTCTTTTCTTTAATTTCCAAACTAATTTCCTCCTTTACTTTCCATCATTCGGATTGTCTAATGTTCCTCCAACTTCATAAATTCCTGGTTCAAGTGTTTCAAAGTTCTTATTTCCAAGGAATTTGTCAAGTTCAGCTGGACCTCTTGGCATTCCTAATCTCCGTCTTATTTCATTTCTATTCATGATTGTTCCATAAACCATTTCTTTGTAGAATGCTGTTTTTGCTGCTAATGTACTTATCTCCAAGTCAACTGTTTCAGCTTGAATTTTGTTATTGAAGTATATTTCATTACTTGAAAATAATTTATATGTCAATTCCTCTTCAGCTTGATATATTATTGGTTTAAGTTTATTATCTACAAACTGTTCATAATCTAATTCGTCAGCAGTACCATTTATAATTTCATAAGATGGCCCAAAGTAGTTATAAAGTTGTTTTATAACTTCAGTTAATAATTCGGTATTTAATGGGCTACTTTTATAATTAAATGGTAAGAGTTCATATTCAGCTCCTATCATTCCCATTCCTGTTGTATTTTCAGAAGTTAGAAATGTCTGCTTAAATTCATCAAGCTTTTTCTTCATATCACTTGATTTTAAAGAAGCTTTAACCTGCAATAATGCTGATATTCTTCCATTTGTTTCACTATCTCCAACTGCTTGATTCTGCATAGTTCCAACTATCTTTGTATAGTTTCCTGTAGCTTGTTTAGGTGCTCCGCCTTTAAATGTCGGAAATCTTTGTAAGTGGATAATATCATCATAATAAAATGCATAATTTAAATTTCCACTGAAGACAATTATCAATTTTTCATTTTCATCTTGAGTAAATTCAAATTGAGTAAATGGAAGTGGATATATAGCTGCTAAAGTTCCATTATCATTCCATTCTGGCATTCCAAAAGCATTGTTTGCTACAAGATAATTTGTAATCATTTGAGTCCAAAATACTTGAGGGCCTTGATACTTATTAGTTCTTACATTCAAAACATATTGAAAACTATCATTAACCATTGTCATATTGCCCTCTGTATCTCCACGTATATGATAAAAAGGTACACATGCTATTTTTTCAGCCACAAAATTAATTGCTGTTCTTACTTCTGGAATGTCATATAATTGTCTATTTATTTGAAGTATGGAGTAACCTTGGTTAAGCATATTTATAAGTTTTGTTGCTGTCAGTTGATCTTGCTGAAAAAAGTTTTTTATACTATTAAATATTCCTATATTTCTCACCACCTTTCGCAGATAAAATCTTTTATTGATATTCTTCAAACAAATCTTTGCATTTTTTATAAGCAATATAGGCACATAAAAAAGACACATATCCATCGATACGTGCCTTTGATTTTGATTTATCTGGTTGTATGTCATTATTAGGCATTGTTATCTTCGCTGCTGTATTTGTTGTACACCATCTAAATAAACCATTATGCCTGCTAAATTGTATTATCTCATCTTCAAATAATACCCTAGTTTCTTTCATAGGCTCTGATAAACTCTTAGCTCCCATTGCTACTGGAAATAATACACCTCTACCATCTTTATCTTCCTTTGGAAACCCATTTAGTGCCATGTCTTCGCTCCATTCATCAAAATGCCACCTGTCGGCGCCAATTTTCCAAAATGTTACTTGATATTTCTCAGATAATTCAATAAACCATTCAGTTACATCACTTTTTTTTACTAAACTACCTTCACATATTTTAAGTAATTCATTATTAAGTGGATCTAATGCATTAGTATGGCAAAAACTTTCATATGCCATTTTATCAGCCTTTGAATTTTGTTGAATTCTAGATTCTGCTATAAAATATTTTTGGAACAAATATAACTTTCCATCTATAGGTATTAAAGCTGAAGCACAACATAAATCTGTTGTTTCTGCTAAATCAGCACCACCAACTGCATACTTGTCCTGTATCATATCTAAATTCATATCAATAGCGCATCTGTCTACATCTTGTAAGTTAAAGTAAACTACACTCATAGAACTTGCTCTATTTAAATGTTTAGCTAAAAATGATGGCATTTGAGCAGGATCTTTCAACGCTTTTTGATATTCTCCTTCAAGATAGCTCATTGTCGGTCTAGCTTCTATCAATCCTGGATTAGCTTTTATCCAGCATTTTCTATCTTCTGCTTTATCATTCTCATCTATTCTAAATATAATAGGAAAAAGTCTTTCTTGGCTCTCACCATTTAGTACTGCTTCACATCTTTCAAGTACACTATCAAAAATACCTTCTCTTTGAAATCCAAAAGTACTTATAATAAATATTAGAGGTTGTGTCCTAGCTCCCATTGCGGATGAAAATACATCATAAGTATTTCTATCTTTTATAGCATGCATTTCATCAATAACAACACAATGAGGATTTAATCCATCTTGTGAATTACTATTTTTACTTCCTGCCTTCATATAGCTATTTCCAGCAGGAAACAAAAACATTTCTGAATTATCTTTATCCCTTCTAGTTTTTACATGAGGTTTTAGAGCTTCACTACTTAAAGCAAAATTTTTAGCCGCTTCATATACTATACTTGCTTGTTGTTTTTGTGTTGCTAAACACCATACTTGAGCTGCTGGTTCCCTGTCGCACATCAGCATAAAATCAGCTATTGCAGATACGAATGTGCTTTTACCCCATTTTCTAGCAACCAATAAAGCCATTTCTTTAAAATATCTTACTACCATATTTAACTCAGTATCGTATATTTTAAATCCAAATACACATGCTGCTATATACTTTTGCTCAATACTTAACTCTAAGGGCTGTCCTGCCCAACGACCTTCTCTATGTTTTACTAACCTACAAAAATCAATAAAAGCTTTTACATCCGTATCATCATAAAATACAGTTTTACTCTTAAGAAGCTTCTCAACTAATTTTTTTAGTTTCTTAATATCCTTACCATGATTCTTAGGTTTTTCTGAAACATAATCATGCCATTCCTTTATATATTGTGGAACTTCAGCTTTTACTTTAGCCATTTTTACCACGATTTATTATATTGAATAATTGATCATTTTCATTTGTTTCTTTTTGTGGCTTTTCTGGCATAAGATCAGTTAATTGCTTTATTATTCCCATATGATTTTTAATCATGGTATTATATATTTCAACTTCAGGACTCTTTTTAGTTCCAAATTGATTTTCACCATTTTTATATTCTGAAACAGTTCCGTCTTGAATTATTTTTTCTTGTAAATCCTCAAGAGTGATTGTCATAAAAGCAGCATTTTTTATTAATGAAGATACTTTATCCATAGTATTTTTAGGCATATCTTTGAATAATTTTTTCAACCTATTTGCCTCTTTTTTGATTCTTTTTTCATTTTCTATCTTTTTCAAAAATCCTTCATCTTCTGTTGTTTCCTGCGATAAAATGTAATCTTTCATTATTTCACCTTCTTTCATACCACACCCCTCATGTACGCGAAGCTCGAGTGATAAATTATCTCACCTATACGGTCTCACAGCAATCGATAAAATTTGTTTACCCCGGGGGGATTAAAAAACTTTGTAGTCCTATACTTCTATCGTGTTCCTCTTCATGGCAATCATTGCAAATATATTCTAAGTTATTAGGGTTGTAAGCTATATCCCAATTATTTTTGTTATCATCAGTTAACCACTTCTTATGATGTACAATCTTACCTGGCACCATCTTACCTTTATGCTTACACCTTTCGCATAACCCATTGCTTCTAGAGATAACATATCTCCTTGCATCTTTCCATTCTTTAGTTTTATATATTTCACTATGCCTAGCCATGCTATCACCTTCTATTTTTAAAATTTATTTTTTCTTATCACTATTATTAAAACATTCTCTTATATCTCTATCTTTATATGGATAATAATAAAAATCCATCTTCTCGCATTGCTTTATGTCCTTACAGTTATTACATTGCCCAGGAGGCTTAGCACATATTACATTTCCATTGATGAATCTGACATTAAGTTTTACTCTCTTTCTCATACATGGTTTATCTCCTTTCTGTTTTATTGCATTAAAAGAGACTCTATTCCTAGAGTCTCTTATTTTCCTATCTCAGCATATTATCAAGCGCACAATAAATAGATTCTTTTAAAGAAGAACATGTTTTTTTATTTATTGAAGTGCTTAAGATTCCAGCTACATAATAACAATTATTTTTAAATTTTATTTCCATTACTTTTTCAATACTATCATGTGCCATAAGTAGTTGAATAGTTAGCATATTTCTGTCTGGCCTTATAGTAGAGTTTATGCTGAAATTTCCTTTTGCCTTAAGAACAATACTTTGTTCTTTAATTTGTTTCATATATTCGTCTACAATACTTTTTACTTCTTTATCATCCATAACTCTTCCCCCCTTCATATATCTAATTATACAAAAATAGACATATAAATTATATATTTTACAAAAATACATAAAATAAACCAATAAAACTCACTATATTTTCTCGAGCAATGGATGAATTACATTTCTTTTCATAATATATTTTTATTCTACTAATCTATAAGCATAATAAAAATACCCTATATTATCTACAGGGTATTTCGAAAGGGGTTAATAATTTATGAAGGGAAAATTTATGCTTTTCCTATTTACTATTATAAGCCTTTTATTTTGTGATTTCTTGGAGTTTTTCTTAAACTTTTATAGATATTTCCTACAGTTTTTCTATAAACCTCTTAATAGAGATACTTTTTCATTCTCTTAGCTGCTTGCTTTTCTATTTGCTTAATTCGTGTATATGTTAATCCTAACTTATTTTGTACTATATAATATCTCCTGCGTTCTATATGAACAATCTGCATTATATCTCTTTCTTCTTCAGTTAGTATTGATAATGCATTATCAATTTTTTTAAGTTCTCTTCTTTTAGCTGCCTGTTCTCTATATAATTCCTCTTTCCTTCTCATGAGTCTCTCTGCCTGTTGTTCTACACTTGATGTAATCTTATAAGTTTGTCCTGTTTTTTCTCCGTCTGGCTGTGCACTTATTCCGATTATTTCTTCTTCAAGTTCCTGAACTCTTATATCTATATAATTAATATCCGCTAAAATCTCTTTATATTCTTCTACTTTGTTTATTACGCTTTCCATCTGTTATCCTCCTTGAATTAACTTTATACAACTAATCTTCTATATTCATTCCTTAAATTTTCCTGGCTTAATTGAGCATATATTTGTGTTGTACTTGGAGTAGTATGCCCTAATATTCCTTGTACGCCTTCAATTCTCATACCAGAGTTTAATAATCTAGTTGCTTGAGTCCGTCTGAACTTATGGCAATGTACTCTTTCATCCACACCAGCTCTATCTTTTATTTTAGCTAATATTAATTGTAATGCTCTTACTTTTATATGATTATGTGAACCTCTCTCAGATATAAATAAATATTCTGATTCTCCTTCTCTTGTACTTAAATATCCTTGCATGTGTAATTTAGCCTTTGTAGAAAAGAATACGATTCTTTCCTTACTTCCTTTTCCAAGCACTTTTATGCTTCTTTCCTGCCAATTTATATCTTCTAGCTTAATGTTATCTAATTCTGATATTCTACAAGCTGTACTATCCAATAGTTCAAATAAAGCTTTTTCCCTTTCTGTAATACATGCTTCTCTTAACCTCTCCAAATTTTCAGCTTTATATGGCTGTAAAATAACACGTGGTACTTTTGTTTGTTTAAGCTTAAATGCTGGATTTGTAATCATATATTCTTCTGACTGCAACCATCCGAAGAAGCCTTTAAGCATTGTTATATATCCATTTATAGTTGTTGCTTGTTTGCCTTTTCCCATAAATGCTAAGAACATTCTTAAATCCATTGTTGATATAGTACTACATGGCTTAGTAAAAAATTGATCTAGCTTTACTAAAAATAATCTATAATTATCTAATGTTTTTTGACTTAATCCTTCTAACTTCTTACAAGCCAAGTATATAGATGCTTTTTCTTCTATATCGCCTGCTACTAAATCAGTACATTTAGATGTAACTTCATAATCGTAAAGTGTTTCGTCTATAGTTCTTTTTATATCTAATTGTAATGAAAAATTTTGTTCTAATATTGGTAATATTAATGTTAACTTTCCTAATAGTTTTATACTGACTTCTTCGTTTAGGTTGCTCATGTTTATCATTCCTTTCTCTGTAGTTTTTTATTTCATTTGCTTAAATCTAATATTTAATATAAGGTTCTTCTATGCCATGACCACAGCAAGCAGATTTAGCATCTTTTACATATCCTAAGCAAGCATCATATCCTTCTTTTGTTGGAAACTTGCCACATTTCTTACATGACTTAGAATCATCAAATTTAGAATTATCCTCTACATAAAACCACTCATTATTTTTAAAATATATCAAATTTCCTCTTGCATATGTTGTTATCATATTTATTAGCTCCTCTCCACTATCTTAAATAACAAAACTTACCATCATTTTTTTGTATATTATCCTTAGAATTTAGAATACTACTTAATGTAGCGATTTTCTTAAGAATTGTTAGAACCAATCCCATAAAAGTAAGTCCCTCTTTGTAGGGGCTTATTTATTGCTTGAATGTTGAAGTATTAAAATATACTCACTTGCAAATTCAAATGCCTGTTCTTCGCTGTATTTCTGTTTTTTCATCTCTTCATATACTGCTCTATGCATCATTACAATACCTGGTACTAATTTAATAAAATTTTCTATCGCTTCTTTATATTCACTATTGTTAATTATTCCATTTACCAAATTTAATATATCTTTTTTATTTTTCATAATGCTTTTACTCCTTCTTTGTATATTTCTTTTCTAATTTCACATAATAAATATGAAATAGAAATATATAATATAGAACTTTTCATTAGCTTAAAGAAAATAGGTTCTTCTTCTTGATGGAGGCTTATTTTCTTTATTTAATATTAAGTGTCACTTAATGTTAACGCTCATATAATATTATTAGGATAGTGGAATTCTCCTTTCATTATTTACAGTTACTTGTAACTTTAACGAACGTTTTTAATCATTATTTAGAATAACTATCATATAATAATATAAGCCTTTTTTCATTATCGGTAGTTCCTCTACCTCCCCATTTAATATGGGGCTTTTTTTATCTAATATTGGTAAGGTGTTCGTGATGAACACCTTTTTAATTTAGCTATAGTAATCTGCTTCCTGGAAATCCCGGTTTTTCTCCTTTTGGTGATGGATTATGACTTATTTGTAGCTTATTGTTTTTATTCCATAAACTTTTAATTATTATTAATCCGAAGATTTGAATAAATATAATTGTTCCACATATTATTAGCGTTATTTGAACTCCTTCACTCATTCTTTATCCTCCTTTCTTCTCCAAATCTACATAACATAAATTACCATAATATATTTTGCATATTATCTTTAAAGTTTAGAATACTATCTAATGAGTTAGTTGTTTCAAATAATTTTTAGACGTACTCTAGAAAATAAGTCTCTCTTTGTAGGGACTTATTTTTCGTTATAGTGATTTTTACAAACTACTTAACATTTTAGTATTATGTAGCATTAGTTATGCATATCAGCTAAACATTCATTGCAAAAGCCATCATTCTTTTTGTATTCTTCATATGGCATTACCACTTGACATGTATCACACTTTGCCACTCTTTCACCCTTCAAGTTTATTAATGTATCATCATCTAATTCCACAATCTCACCATTATCTTTTAAATCATAAGATTCTAAACTTTCACAATCAGCATAAAACAAAGTTGCTATTTCAACTCCACTATCCTTCAATGGATAAGAGCTTTCACCTTGTAATGTTTTTTCTGTCATAATAAATACATCACATTCAACTTCTCCGAGGATGCAACCATATTGAGTTTGTTTTACATGAATATCATTAGCAGCCTTTTTAAACGCATCTTCACTCTCAAAACAAGACTTATATCCCCAAACACAATCGCCATCTTCATTAAACCATAAATTTTCCATACTAATTCTTCCTCTCTATATTTTTATTTGATACACAATTTTTACAGCTTGCGCATTACTCTTCATCTTCAAAATAGCAACTAATATCTTCACCAACAAAAGAATCTAATACATTGCATATCCCCTCAATGAATTTGCTAGTATAATCATCTATAAAATCTTGTAAGTTGCAAATCTCTTGCCCATCCCATTCAATGCCACATTCGTCAGGTGATAAACTATGCTCTCCCATACTTTCATGCTTTAAAAGATTTGTTTTAGTTACTAATTCGCTTTTAAATTCATCTATATCCCAATATTCTTGCTCTTCATTTAAAAACTTCTTTACAGCTATTAATGTTTTTTTATTTGCTTTCATATAAATTCACTCCTTCTACAACTTACCACTCAATTGAAGCTATAACTTCTGGTTCATTAAGTAGTTCATCAAGATAATTATTTTTAATAACTTCTCTAAATGAAGTGTACTTGCA
Organism: Clostridium sp. DL-VIII; assembly: GCF_000230835.1. Lineage (NCBI taxonomy): Bacteria > Bacillati > Bacillota > Clostridia > Eubacteriales > Clostridiaceae > Clostridium > Clostridium sp. DL-VIII. Next base: position 1,508,451 of record NZ_CM001240.1, on the reverse strand, counting down.
TATTAATCCATCATGTCTCATTAAATCTCCAAATTGAACTTTTTTCATTGTTCCCTTATCTGTTTTTTCAATATGAATGAGTTCATCAGAATCGCCTAATATTTCAATATCATTTTTATCTTTTGTTTCCCACCACATTCCTTCTAAATCTAAATCGCATTCTTCTATATCGTCTCCTGTTAATTCATCTTCAAATTCTTTGTTATACCAATCTAAAGTATCTTTTAAACTCCAAGATGTTATATACCATTCATAATCATTTAATTTATAAACTGCTCTGTATTGATTTAAAAATTTTACTGGAAAGCTCCTTTCTTCATCATCTTCTAAGCCAACTACCTGTTGTCCATAATTATCAGTATGTTCGTCTACTTCAACTTTCCATATTTTATTAGGATAATTCATTGCTCCAACACAATTATGCATTGTAACCATTTCACCTTTTTTAATCATTTCTCTCTACCTCACTTTGATTGCTTCTTCATTCAACACTTTATAGCGATTATTTAATCTACAGATCTTGTATCTTGTACTAAAAATTCATATCTTCCCTCATTATTTCAAAGATAGTCGTGTCATAATATTCTCCATCTGCTAACTTCTGGCTTCTTCTTTTTCTTCCAATAACATTCCCACCATACTTGGATATAAATTTTGTATACATTTTTTCTGCTTCACTTCCTACGTATGCTGCAAATTCAAATTTATTTGCATTGTAACTATGCTTTAATTCCCTTAAAAACTTTATTAAGTCCTTAGCAAACACTGCATTCGGATTCTTAGTAAAATTCATTATTCCAAATCTATCTATATTTTTACTATCTCTATTTATTTCTGCACTCATAAATCCTATAATTTTACCTTCAGAATTAACAGAAACTCTTTGTATTACATTCCAATCATCTTTTAATATTTCAATATCAAAGCTCCTATATGAACATCCACTATAGAACTTAAAGTAATCATCGCACATAGCTTCTACATACTTTTTTCTTAAATCTTCACTATATAAAATGGCTTGTCTTAGCATATTATCCTCTCCATTTCCTTATAATACTTATTACAGCTTCTTTGTTTTCTTCTTTAATATCTTCATTTCCAATAGTCTCTTTTATCTCATCAATTATCTTTTTGATCTCTCGAGGAGGACAGCTGCATAATTTTAAGCCTTTAGATTCTCCACTTAAAATTGTTATGGTATTCCATGACTTTTCAATTCCAAACCCCTTATAAATTATCCCTTCTACTTCTGTATATCCTTCTCTAGTTCTAGTTTTTATTCTAAAATTAACTTTGTCTTGGCTATTAAACTCATCTTCACACTTTTTATCTTCTTTTTCATCATCTTCCATCTTTTGCTGACGTTCTTTAAATTTATGAATTTTTTTGAACTCTTCAAAGTTTTTCTCATGCTCTTTAAAATCTTCTTCAGTAAGTTCTCTTATAATATCTAATTCCTCTACATTTATAGAGCATTGAAGCTCGCATTCTTCATCTGCTAAATACCAAACGCAGTATTCATAATCATTTGATATCATGTCTTTCATTCCTGAATCATAGCTTGCTTTATAAAACCTCTCCATCTGATCTAACTCTATAGGTCTAACTATTAGCAGCTCTCTATCTTCGTCTATTTTAGCTGCCATTAATTCTAATCCTCTATATTCTTTAAACTCATCATTTGAATCTTCTTTTACTTTAACCAATAGATATTTCAATCCCATTATTCCATCCTCCCATATTATTTAATATTGAGGGGAATAGTCCCCTCATAATTCGCAGTAACCATAACATTAACAATTGTGTAATCCCTGCCAATGCTCCTAGTCCTGCAAGTTTTACTTTAGTTGTACAGTTAGTCCTCTATACTTTGATATTAATTCCTGTGTTTCTTTAATCCATTGATCTTTAATTTTATTAGCTAATTCCTCTAAGTCTTTTCTTTTATTTCCAACATGATACATATTGAATTTAACTACTTTTCCTTCTTTAACTTTCTTAGTATCATTTGGACTTAAATGTCCTTTAAATGATCTTATTTCTAAAGTCAAATGTGCTTTATCTGTAAATAACATATACATAACCTCTCCACCTTCCTATTTACTATTGTTTTGAATTTAACCATTGTAAACATACTTCTCGTCTATTTGTGTACTTACATGAAAGAGCAAAATCACAAAGTCCTGAGCATCCATTTCCACCACCTATACCAGTACACTTTTCACACAAAAAATCTGCCATTTCACTTGTTGTCATTTCTTTTATTCTGTCTATTACACTTTTAGATAAATATTCTGGAACTATCTGCTCTACTATTTCACCAGTATCCTTATCAACTACATCATTATCTATAACTACCAAATTAATATCATTTTCTTCATTGGCTTTGGTGTCCGAAACGGACACCGTTTCTTTTCTAGTCTCTTGAACTACCGTTACTATATCTTTAGATTTTATTTCCTCTCCATTTGCTACTTTTTTAGCTATTTCCTTTTGCTCCTCTTCAGGTAATTTACTAGTCTCATATGCTACTGTTATTCCTAAATTACCTTCCTTAAATTGTTCCTTAGCTTCTTCAGTTAGATTATTATTAATTGCTTCCATTCTAGCTACCTGAGTGCGACTTGTATTCATCAACTCAGCCACAACGTTTCTTAATTTTCCTTTTATCTCTAATCCATCTTCATCTCTTGCCCTTATCAATGCCTTTTTTAACCTTATAACTTGTTCTGTTTCTTCAAAAGGACTTAACTTTCTAGTAAAGGCATTTCCTATTATAAGAGATAATTCGAAAAATGCTTCCGTCATATCCTTATATAAATACTCAACTTCTTCATATTCTTTATGTCCTCTTTCGATATTTAGAATATTAGCTAAGTTTCTTCTATGACCACTTATTATTCGAAATTCATTATTTACTCTCCCTAATACTGTTGGCTGCTGCTGACCTACTAATAAAAATGTATCTGCCAATTCTTCAATATTATCCTGACTATAAAAGTTGCTTTGTGATGGGATAACATTTCGAGGATCTAACTTTATTCTCTTGTAATCTTCTGTATTAATTTCTTTAATGCCCTTACTTTTGCTATTGACTAAGGACATCATATTAAAATTACTCATAACCAGCTACCTCATATAGTTCTTTGTTTTTATAAATGTTTCCGATGATCGTATCAATTGCAGTTTTGCTGAATAATGGTACTGCTCTTTGTTCTTTATGATTTACTATCCACCATGCACATTCCATAAAATCAACTATTCCTATTATGTCTTCTTCCCCTGGTACTCCACCTTTTCTATCTACTATAAAACCTTGGTATATTTCTTTTTTATTAATATCATCTTTATTTGCATATTGAATTGGCCTTAAATGTGCATTTACTGCTGTTCCTTCTAATTCGCATTTCCTATTGAATGACTGAACTGTCCCATCTGCTACAGCTATACTGCAATTAATGTAATCTACTACTTCATTTGTCTTAGTGTCAACAAGCTTGAATTTTAATTTAAATCCCATATTACATTCATCCTTTCTATAAACTTAAATATTCTTCTACAAGGCTTATATAGTCCTTAGATGCAGTGCAACGCTTTGAATACTCTAACAAAGGTAAGTTCTCAAATGTGCTTTCCTCTACTTTTATTGATCTTCTTATAACAGTATTTAATATTGGATACTTAGAATCATTTCTCAATTCTTCTAATTTACTTATGTTTGATTTATTCTTTGAAAATTGAGTTATAAAACAACCTTTTAAAGTTGCTGTTTCTACACTATTAATTTGATTTATAAGCTCTTGCATCCCATCCAATGAAAATTGATCTATTCTTATTGGAATTAATACATCATTTGAAGCCACTAACGCGTTTATTACAGATATATTAATGTCTGGTGGATTATCTATTATGCAATAATCGTACTCATGGCTTACTTGATCTAACGCATTTTTTAATATTTCTGCTTGTCCTTCTCTCTCCTGATCTGTTATAACCTCCAAGTTAGCTCCTAACAAATCCATATTTGCTGGAATTATATCTAAGTTCTCATATTCAGTTTTTTGTATAACTGTTTTAACATTTATGCAGCTTTCCACCATAATATCAGCTATAGTTTTTTTTGCATCTTTAACACTAAATAACTTTGATGTATTACCTTGCTTGTCATTATCCACAATTAGTACTCTTTTGTTGTGGATTGTTGCTAAAATATGTGCAAAATTTACACTGCTAATAGTTTTAGCAACCCCACCTTTTAAATTAATAATGCTTATAACTTTCATACTCATAACTATCTAACCTCTTTCATTATTTATTTTCTATTTATTATCTACAGCGAGATATTCTCTTCCAAATCTTGTCCCTATTTCGCATGCAACAATCCAATGCTTGTCTCTCTCCATCCTTCTTCAACTGTCTTTTTCTTGCTATATCTGCAACTGTCTTTTGTGTAAGCTCATGAGGTGTCATTCTTTGATTTTCCATACTAATCACCATCCAAACTTTAACTTATATTTTTTAATATTGTAGTTCTTGGCTGCATCAAATAATTTTCAATTGTATCTGCTGCTTCTCTCCATCCATAACAGACAGTAACAAAATAGCCTTGCTCTTTTAATAGCTCTATCCATTCATCTTGCTCTTTACTTGTTTTATTTTTACCAGCCTTAAGTTCAATATAAAGTCCACAATAACCACCATGTGGTGAAGGTAAAACTAAATCAGGTACACCTGCTTTTACACCTTGCCTTTTCAATGAAGCAGCTTCCCTTTTTTCTCTTCTACCACCATTTGGGACATGAAATAATAGCCGCAATTCTGGAAACCTTTGTTCATAATATCCTGCCCATTGAAACAACCATGCTTGCTCTTGTGATTCTTTTATTGTTAACATATAATTCCTCCTCTTTCAGGTATTTTTATAAGTGTATATGTTAGATATTTATATCCTGTATATTGATCCATATCACTATAGATACTTTCCTTTTCCACATAGTACCCTTTTATAGGTTTTGGTTCTTCCAAATATTTATTGGAAGCAACTATTTCTATATCGGGCTCTGGAATAATCAAATTTTTACTAGAATAATATCTCTTACGCTGTAATTCCTTTGTTGTCGAAGAATATTTTATAAAATAGTTTGCCAATTTTTTATATTGCCCATTTGTATTTAATGGAGTTACATGTATTCTTCCTTTTGTCCAACATTTACGTAAAATTTTAATTGGTATTTCATTAATAACTAAATGATGATGTCTAGCTCCTTTTTGTCCTATTTCCATTACATGTATATACTTTAGTTCCATTCCTAATTTTTTACATTCTTTTCTTAACTGCTTCAAACAATCACTCATATCTTTTCTCATTTCTTCTTTTCCATCTGGTTTATTTTCTGAATTATAATCAAAAACAGTATGATAATCTCCATCTACAAAATTTGCATTCATTTTCCATCTCAATTTATCTTCTGCATGTCTCTGATTTATTTTCTCTTGTTCCTCTGTTGTAATTCCAACCCTTTCTCCTCTTTTCATTCCCTTAGCTTTATACTTACTTGTAAAATACTTTTTTATCTCTATAGTTACACCAGCTTTTACTTCCCTTTTTACGTATGGCATATATTCCCTCTCTTTTCTCTTCTGCTTTATTTATTAATATCTATATTTGTCCTAGAGTTAATATAATTATCAAGTCTCAAAGTCTTGATTCTATTGATTTTTTGCCATACATTTGGTATAATATTTTTACAGAAATTATTGCTAAATGTATAGCTTAATGACTATGGTTGTTGGTGCAATCATAGTCATTTTTTATGTGCTTTTTACAAATATTTAACATTATTATTTTCCATTACTTTCCTTATGTTGCTTGTCCTTTTTTATTGCTTCATAAAATTTAGTTCCATTATTTTCAAATACAAATTTTAAATGACATCTAGAAAAATCAATTGTACCCATTGGCATTTTGCTTGATTCCATAATGCAAATATACGTCTCTTCAATTTTTCTAAATGATTCAACAGGAATCTGTATAGCTCCGCATGTTATGCTTATCATTTTGCTATCTCCTCAAATCAAAAGGCACTCTAGTGACCTTGTTGTAAAATTTGTAATACTCAAGATATTCTCCTACAATTAAAAAATCATCTGGATTGCATCCTAAATTCTTCAAGAATAATTTATACTTCCTTTTTAGTCTCTTTGGATTCTTCAACCTCTCATCCTCCTTAACTGCTCCGCAACCACTAACTTGTCCAATTCTTGGCTTAATTTAATAGTTACAGGCGATAATTTTCCATTTACATTAATGCTTGTATGCATCTTTTCTCTTACCTCTTCGATTGCTTTTTCTAATTGATTACCTTTAATCCCAACTAAAAAGCCTTGCATTATCTTTCCTCCAAAATAAATAATATTTATTATGTTAATTACTGGTAAATAGAAGCATCTAACATTGATCTATTCCCTGATAAATTTACTCTTACCAGTTCCATCTTTATTTATTGGAGATACCATACAGCCTATATTAAGTGGTTTCATTTTTTTAATAGCTTCATCCAATTCTTTTTCATTATGAATTCCATACTTTAATAGTGCTTTTTTAACTGCATCCATTTTTACGTTTCTCATACTTTCAGGTAACTTGTTTGATTGCTGCTCTTGTGATACTCCAAGAGCAGCATCTTTCTTTGTCCTTACCTTTTTCTTCTCCATCTAACTCATCTCCCTTTAAGTTATTTTTGATTAATTAAGTTTTGACATATCCATTCCTACAAGTATCCCTTGAACATAAGCAGAAACCGCCATTCGCTTTTCGTATGATAGCTTTCCAATATCCATCATTAGCTCCTGAAATTGAATTAAATTTTTATCTGTTAATTGTTCTTTCAAAATTTCTTTTTTCATGTTTATACCTCCTTATTGACTATGCCATAATTATATAATGTCATAGTCAAGTTTGTCAATATTTTTATTCAATTTTTCTTGACTCTGCCAACAAAAATTGATACTATCATTATTGAAAGGAGGAATTTATGAATGAATGAACGCTTAAAAGCTATCAGAAAAGAACTGAATTTAAGTCAAGATTCCTTTGCTAAACAACTTGGTATTACTGGGCCTGGAATTTCTAAAATTGAAAGCGGCTCTAGAAATTTGACTGAGCAAATGATAAAATCCATATGTAGAGAATTTAACGTTAATGAAAAATGGCTGAGAACTGGCGAGGGTGATATGTTTGATAATCTATCTAAGGCAGAACTTGTTGCTAACATAGTTGGAAATGCTCTTAAAACAGATGATGAATTTGTTCAAAATATTTTTATTGCCCTAGGGAAAATGTCTCCAGAGCAATGGGATAAAGTAAAAAAATTTGTAAAAGATCTAAAATAAAAGGTAGCTGAAAAGCCGCCTTTTATTCATGGAGGTAAAAAACTATAATGGAAGTTTATGAACGACTTAAAGACTTAAGAAAAAACGTCTTAAAATTGAATCAAGAAGAATTTTCAAAAAATATAGGATTGTCAAGGTCTAATATTGCCAATATAGAAGTCGGTAGAATAAATCTTACTGACAGAGTTATTTCTGATATTTGCAAAGAATTTAACGTTAATGAAAATTGGCTAAGGACTGGTGATGGTGATATGTTTAATGCTTCATTCAAATCAGATGATTCATTTATAAAGAATGTCTTCACTGTACTTGAGCAGCTCTCAAATGAAGAATGGGCATTATTAAAAAAAATTGTAGACAAACTAAAATAAAAGGCAGCTTCATAGCCGCCTTTTATTTTCCACTTATTCCAAGAATAAATTGATAAATAATTTTTAATTTTCTTTCCTCCCTAATATTGCTTAAGATTTCATAAATTTTTTCCCTCATCTCTTCCATCTTTCAACATTCCTTCCGATAAACGATATCGCTATTATTGATAAATAAATTATATCACTTACGAACATACATTCGCAATATGCAAATAAGATTTTATCTTTCTTTAGCAATTCATTTAGTTTTATTCATATGTTTTTCTCTTATACAGATACTATAACACACCTAAATATCCCTGACAGCGATATTTTCAGTCTATTTACGACAATTGTCAACATTTTCTACTTGTATTTTTATTTATTTTGTCGTATTTTAAGAGTAAAAAGGAGTTGGATGCTTTCAAGATATTATTTAAACTTAAGAAAAAGCGGATTGAGAAATGTAAAACTCAAAAAGATGTAGCCAGAATATCAGGGATATCTCAAAGTCATATAAGCGAAGTGGAAAATGGACTGGAGAGTCCGACGTTGAGGACAGTAGAACAAATTGCTAATTCCCTAAAGGTAAATCCTCTTGAATTATTAGAAATTGTAAACTAGTAAAATAACTGTTATCATTAATGCCAATTCTATTAACACGTATTTTTTAAATGTCTGTATAATCAGCACATGCCAATTATATGTTCCTATATAATTGAATTAAAGTTAATTGTAAGGAGCATATAAATTGTTTGGTGAAAGATTGAAAGAACTTAGAGAACGTCAAGGCATGAGTCAAACCGATTTAGCAGAATATTTAAATGTATCTCGGCAATCTGTTGGTGGATATGAAAATTATACAACTATTCCTCCGTCTGATATCGTTATAAAAATTGCAGACCTATTCAATGTTACCAGTGATTATTTACTTGGTCGCACCGATGAAAAATATAACTTTAATGAATTAAATGCTGATGATAAGAAACTTCTATCAATGCTATATGAAGATAAAGATATATTATTTAAATTGTATGAAAATAAAGATATATTATTAAAACTTTATGAGATTATAGTTTCTCACAAAATAACAAAAAAGTAATCTACATGCCATAATGACTGTAAGATTACTTTTTTTGTTATAAAAAACTATATTGTTAAGAAAGTGACTTTTGAAAAATACAGTATTACCTATATAAAAAATATTTTATCTGAAAATAATCCTTTGCAATTTTTCTCTTTACACGTATTATAATACGTGTTATAATATATTTGTAAGGAGGAATCCTAATGAAGTCATACTCTTCAAGGGAACTTGTTAAAATACTATTAGCTGATGGCTGGTATGAAGTTGCGTGTATTGGTGATCATCATCAATATAAACACCCATTAAAAAAAGGTAAGGTAACGATTCCTCATCCTAATAAAGATTTACCTATAAAAACGGTAAAAAGTATTTTTAAACAAGCAGGGATTGATTTAAATTAATCCCTCTTCCTTAACATTTTAAAAGGAGTGATTGTTATGAATCAGAAAGACTCATATACTTTTCCCGCTATTTTCACTTATGATGATGATGGAGTATCGGTTGAATTTCCAGATTTACCCGGATGTTTTTCTTGTGGTGATACTACTGAAGAATCAATCAAGATGGCTAAAGAAGCTTTAGCACTTCATTTATATGGCATGGAAGAAGATAACGATATAATACCAGATGCAGCTCTTATAAATAAGCTTAGTTTATCAGAAAATCAAATTCCAATGCTAATAGAGGTTTATATGCCTCTCTATAGAACTGCTATCGAAAATCAATCTGTAAAGAAAACTTTAACAATACCTCAATGGTTAAATAAATTAGCCGAAAAAAATAAAATTAATTTTTCTCAAGTCTTACAGCTCGCAATTAAGGAACAACTTGGTATCAAGGATAGAAAATAATTTAATGAGCTATGTATTTCATGGCTCTTTGAATTAGATTGGAGGTAATTTTTTTGAAAAAATCAGCACTTTACATAAGAGTAAGTACACAATATCAGATTGATAAGGACTCCTTACCTCTCCAGCGTGAAGATCTTATAAATTATTCAAAATATGTACTTGGAATTGATGATTATGAAGTCTTTGAGGATGCTGGCTTTAGTGGAAAAAATACAGATAGACCAGCGTTTCAAGATATGATGCATAGAATTAAAAATCATGAATTTTCTCACTTGATTGTATGGAAGATAGATAGAATATCTAGAAATCTTTTAGACTTCTGCACTATGTACGATGAACTAAAAGAATATAACTGCACATTTATAAGTAAGAATGAAAAATTCGATACTTCTTCAGCAATGGGAGAATCAATGTTGAAAATTATTTTGGTATTTGCAGAATTAGAAAGAAAGCTTACTAGTGAAAGAGTCTCTGCTGTAATGTTAAGTAGAGCTGAAAAAGGTCTCTGGAATGGTGCTAGCGTTCCTCTAGGATATAAATATACTAAAGGCATGAAATTTCCTGTTATAGATGATACTGAAGCCATTACAATAAAATATATTTATGATCTTTATGTCAATAACGGTTCGACTCCAAAAGTTGCTTATCAATTAAATCAAGAAAAGGTTAAAACTAAAAGAGGTGGAGTATGGACTCCAAAGACTGTAGGAGATATTCTTAGAAACCCTTTTTATGTCGGCACATATAGATATAATGTAAAAACTAGTGGCACAAGACGTTGGAAAGAAAAAAGTGAATGGGTTGTTATAGAGAATAATCATCCTGGAATAGTCCCAGTTGAATTATTTGAAAAGGTTAATACAATGCTATCAGATAACTATAAAGGCAAAAGACAATTCCAAAGAGAAAACACTAATACGCATATTTTTTCACAAATTTTAGTATGTGGAAAATGCGGATCTAATTTAACTGCTGGACTTGATGCTCCTCGAAAAGATGGTTATAGGCCATCACGTTATACTTGCTATTCTAGCCGAAATGACAATATGAATAATTGTAATAACTTTATAAGTGATATAACACTCTTACCGTTTATACTTAATTATATTGCAAATTTTATTAATCTGCAAAATAGAATAACACAGAGACATTCCCTTAGAGATATAGAAAAAATCTTGCTTCGCGGAAAATACTTTGCTGATGTAGAATGTATTGACAGAAAAGGCCTAGAAGAAACTTATCTTTCTTTTTCTATAGGCTTTACTGACTCTTCATTAAATAATCAATTAGATAACTCCGAAAATAACACAAATTCTGAATTAGAAAATCTAAAAAAAGAAAAAATTAAATATGAAAAAGCTTTGTCTAGACTTGAAGATTTATATTTATTTGATGAACAAGGTATCTCTAAAAAAGACTATTTATTTAAAAAGCGTGATATAACTGAGCATATACAAAAAATAAATGAGGATATTTCAAATGTTAATAAGAAAAATTCTAATATTACAACAGATATATCATTTTTAAATAAAGCAGGTAATTTCCTTATTCATAATGAACTTTCAAATAAAAAAAATATAGATTATAGAGAACTTTTACAAACAATTGATATTTCTCTTATTAAAGATTTTGTTAATACTGTTATTAATAAAATAGAAATAAACGATAAAAAAGTATATTCTATAACCTTTAGCAATGGGATTACTCATAGATTTTTATATAAAGTTAAATATCTCCAAGTGATTAGAACAAAAGAAAAGTTTTTATATAGAAAATTCGAACCACAAATAGTAGAATACCTAAATGAAAATAATTCTATAACTCGAAAGGATATTGAAACTATAACAGGGCTATCTCATTCAAGTGCAAATGCTCTTCTATTAGAATTATTAGAAAAACAAATTATTGAGAAAAAGGGAAATTCAGTTGCAACAAGATACTTTTTAAGGGCATAGGGTTACTATTCTAAGAAATAGTAACCTTTTTCCCATCCATCTAACCCCTTACATATCAAGGCTTAAAAGGAATCATATTTCAATTTACTTTCCGACAGCCTAGAGTAGCAAAAGCAACTAATCTTTTCCCACTTGAAGATTTTATTAGCTCTTTATATGTCATTTTTTTTAATACAGTCTTTCCATTACTTATTTTTATTTTTTTCATTTGATTTTCTTCCATTATAGTAGCATTCCTCCTAAATCTCCTAATTCATACTGAATTAATGCTGCACTTATAAATCCTGCTGTTTCCGTTCTAAGTATCCTGTTTCCAAGAGTTACAATATAAGCTCCTTGCGCTTTTAATGTATTTATTTCTTCCTCTTCAAATCCACCCTCTGGACCAATTAAGATTCCAACATCATTAATATTACTTAAATCTACATTTTCTTTTTCAAGCTGTCTCATAAGACTTTTAATACCGAAAGCTTCCGCATTTTCATAAGGTACTAAAGCTAAATCCATATCTTTTAGCTTGCTTAATGCCTCCTCAAAGTCAATAACTTCTCTAACTTGTGGTATAATGCTTCTTTTAGATTGCTTAGATGCCTCTAATGCTATTCTATTTAATCTATCAAGTTTTTTAAATTCTCCCTTAAGCTTAACGTCAACCCTTGCTGTGATTGTTGGGATAAATTCATGCATTCCAAGCTCAGTTCCCTTCTGCACTATTAAATCCATCTTTTGCCCTTTTGGTAATCCTTGAAATAAATGCACTTTAATTTTGCTTTCATTATTTATATCTAATTTTTTAATTATGCTGACTACAACTTCACTCTTTGTTATAGTCTTTATCTTTCCTAAATATTCTATGCCTTCACAATTATTTAATACTACATCTTCACCTTCGGATAATCTTAAAACTTTATATATATGTTTTACATCATCTCCAAGTATTCTTCCTTCTATATCTGTGATATTATAAGGTTCTGTAAAAAATTTATGCATAAAACCACCCTTCATTCAGTTACAAGTTAAGATTAATTAACCGCTTTAGCCACTATGCAGTTCCATTCTCCATCTTTATTTATTTCTATAACTTCAAAGCCGCACTCAGCAAACTTCTTTGTAACCATATCAACTCTATCATGTATTATACCTGATGTAATAAACAAACCGCCTTCATTCAATGCCTTTTTAACGTCCTCTGTTAATATACATATAACTTCTGCAATTATGTTTGCAACAACTATATCTGCTTTTCCTTCAACTACATCTAAAAGATTTCCTTCTAAAACTTCAATATTATCTAAATCATTAAAGCTTATATTTTCTTTAGATGAATCAACTGCTACTGGATCTAGATCAACACCTACTACATGTTTAGCTCCAAGCTTTGCAGCCGCTATTGCAAGTATTCCTGAGCCACATCCCACATCAAATACTGTTGTATTAGGCTTTACGTACTTATCTAGTGCCTGAATACACATTCTAGTAGTTTCATGAGTTCCTGTCCCAAATGCCATTCCTGGGTCTAATTCAATAATTATTTCGTCTTTCTTTTTTTCATACTCTTCCCAAATAGGTTTAATTACAATTTTATCTGTTATTTTAACTGGCTTATAATATTGCTTCCAATTATTTGCCCAATCCTCTTCATGCATTTTCTTTGCTTCTACTTTACCTTCACCAATATCAATTCCAAGATCTTTTATCTCTTCAAGCTTTTCTTTAACCTGCTCAACTATTTCTTCAACCTTATCATCCTGAGAAAAATATGCTTTTACAACAGCAGCATTTCCTTTATGTTCTAAGATATTTATATCTGCAAAATCCCAAGTCAATGGGCCTTGTTCTCTTGAAAGTAAATCCTCAGGGTCTTCAATTGCAACGTTTGGGCATCCTAGTCCATAAAATATTCCTGATATAGGCTCTAATGCCTCACTTTTTGTTATTATACTTACTTCAATCCATATTCCATCCATCTTTATATCAACCTTTCTCTGTGATTTATACTAATTTTTATGTTATCAACTTTCAACTGCAGCAATACGTCTCCTTAATTCAACCAATTATTAAACAATCAATCATTTTTTGTAGCAATTAAAAATTTTGTTTTTATTCCTTGCTCAGTAAACATTTTTTCATGTTCTGTCTCTACATTTCCTTCAAAGTCACTTTTATGAAGGTCATAAGTTATATATTTAATTCTAAACCCAGCTTCTTTAAAATATTCAAGAGATTCTTCAAATAATTCGTCATCATCTGTTTTAAAATATATTTCCCCTTCATCTTTTAAGAAAACCTTATATTGATTTAATTGATTTATGTGAGTTAATCTTCTCTTTTTATGCTTCTTTTTAGGCCAAGGATTACAGAAATTTATGTATATTCTGCTTACTATATCATCTTCGCCTAGCATTTCATTAATAATCCCTATTTCATGAGCCATTAATTTTATATTATCTGTTGATTTATTTTTTTCTTTATAAGCTCTTTCTATATTTCTCTTAGCTAAACCTAAAACCTCATCTTTTATATCAACTGCAATGTAATTAATCTCGGGATTCTCTGAACCATGTACTGCTATAAAAGTACCTTTTCCACATCCAAGTTCCAGATATATAGGTTTGTCATTTCCAAAAAACTCTTTCCATTTGCCTTTATATTCCTTAGGATTTACAACAAAAAAATCACTTGCTTCAAGTTCAGGTCTTGCCCATGGCTTTTTTCTCATTCTCATGCTAATTCACTCCATCTTTGGGCCAAAAAACAACAAGTAAATAATGCAATTTATATTTCGTGAGTAAAACAACGAAATATATTACATTATAATTACTCTTTCCATTAAGGATATAAGCGCAAAATAACTTTAGGCACAGAAATAAAATAATAAGTCCAAAACTTGCAGATGGACCTGTTATTTTTTTGATTGTGCATTATCTGCATTGTAACTTGCCGTTTTCAAAATGGCCATATGCTTTCATAATAATTATACCTATAAAAAATTTTATTGCAATTTTTTATTTTCTAATTTAATATCGCTTAACAATATGTTTAAACAGTATCAATAATATTCCCTAATGAATATAATGTATTATATTTTTATTTAACTATATAAATTTTAATTACAGGTTGCTATTTAAATTTCTCATATATGGACATACTAAAATATCAAATATTTAAGCAGGAGGTCCATATGAGAAAAAGATTAACTGTTAATACAAAGCATGCATCTTATGAAACTATAAAAGCGCTATATAAAAGTGAGAAAAATCCAAAAATTAAAACTAGATTATTAACTATATTGCATTTATTTGAAGGAAAATCTAGTGTTGAAATTTCTCTTCTTTTAAAACAATCTGATGCTACGATTAGAACGACTATTCATCGATATAATAAATTTGGATTAGAAGGCTTGAAAGACTTAGAGCACGCCCCAAAGAAAACAATTTTAACATCAGATGAACTTGCTATTGTTGATAATATTTTAAAAGAATCCCCCTATAATTCCGGTCTCAATTATAATAATTGGACTGGTGAACTTCTTGTAAATTGGGTAAGTTTAAACTTCAATAAAAAATTTCACTTGGTACAGCTTATAATATATTTTCTAGACTTAACTACTCAAAAACTAGAGCTAAAAGATTAAGTAATAAAATTGATAAAGAAACTTTAACTAATTTTAGAGAAAAACTATCGAATTTGATAATATCAAAAGACGAAAATACTGTGATTCTCTATGAAGATGAAGCTATTATAACATCAGAGCCGTCTGCGACTGCCGTTTGGACTAAAGTCGGAGTTCAGCCTATAGTTAAAACTTTACCAGGTGGCACAAGAAAAAGAGCTGTTATATTTGGTGCTACTAACCCTGAGACCGGTGATCTTATCTATAAGATTTCTGATAAAGGAAATTCAGATAATTTTAAGTCTTTTTTAAAATACGGTCTCTGAAAATTATCAAAATAAAAAGGTTATATTCATCGCGGACAATGCTAGATATCATCATTTTAAAGGTATAGATGATTTCTTAGAAGGTATAGAAAATATTTCTTTTTTATACCTTCCACCATATTGTTCTGAGTTAAATGCAATTGAGCACCTTTGGAAAAACTTACGCCAAGCTGTAATTCATAATACTGTATTTGAAGTTTTTTCTCAGTTAATTCAACAAATTAAGTCACATTTAGATGCATTAAATTTGGACAAGGGTAAACTAAAAAAGCTTTGTTATTTTATACAGTAGGTTTACCCCGTATGATATTAGCAGTTAGTTATTAAAATTTATATAAATTCAAAAACAAGGAGAGATACTTATGACAAAAGAAACACTCGATCCTGAGATAATACCAAAATACACGCAGGAACTAATTATTCCTCCAGTATTCTTGCCTAATAGAGTAACTGATTCTGTGAGTGGTGCTCTAAGCGATAATTATAAAATCAGTATGTGTCAATTTAAACAGCAAATTCTCCCTTCTGAATTTGCCCAAACTACTGTATGGGGATATAGCGGTATAATTAGAGATAAATTCACTGGAGAAAAAATTCAATTTAGGAGTTCTCCTGGAGCAACTTTTGAAGCCATACGAGGCATTCCTGTAAATGTTAAATGGATAAATGAAATTACAGACGCTTATTCATTAGCAGTTGATCCAAGTCTTCATTGGGCAAATCCTAATGACACCTCAATGATGCCTCCTGATGGGAAATGGCCTGATTTTCCACCTGGAGTTTACTGTGCTCAAAAAGATGTCCCATTAGTAACACATCTTCATGGAGGTGAACAGCAATCAACATTTGACGGTCACCCTGAAGCATGGTGGACTGCAAATGGTCTAACTGGCCCAAAATATATCACTGACACTTTTCACTACCCAAATACTCAAGAGCCAACTACATTATGGTATCATGACCATGCACTAGGCGTGACTCGTCTTAATGTAGTAATGGGACTTGCCGGTTTTTATATTATTAAAGATCCTGCTAATCCTTTTGATTACCCAGGTCCATTAATTACAAACTCAAAATATGAAATACCAATAGTTATTCAAGACCGTTCCTTTAATGCTGATGGCAGCTTAAATTTTCCTACTCAAGGTGACAATCCAGAAATCCATCCTTATTGGCAGCCTGAGTTTTTTGGAGACACCATTATGGTAAATGGAACAGTATGGCCTAATCTAGATGTTGACATGACCAGATATCGTTTTAGAATCTTAAATGGTTCAAATGCACGATTCTATAATCTTAAATTTTCAAATGGAATGCAATTTTGGCAAATAGGAACAGATGGCGGTTATCTTAACAAACCAGTACCACTAACTTCTATTCTTCTTGCTCCTGCAGAACGTGCGGATATACTTGTAGACTTTTCTGAGATTCCTAGCTGTACTAAAATAATTCTCTGTAATGATGCAAATGCACCTTATCCTACAGGTGATAAACCTAATCCTGATACTGTAGGACAAATAATGCAATTTACCATCAATCATAATACTGACATGATGATGCCTACTCCTCTTCCAAAAACACTAAGAGATACTCCTATACCACATTTGCCTGCTCCATCAAAAATAAGAATATTTACACTTTATGAAACTGCTGGAGCTAATGGTCCATTAATAGTAACATTAAATGGACAACGTTGGTCAGCTCCAATTTCCGAATTGCCAGTTGTAGGTTCAACAGAGGAATGGTATATAGTTAATCTAACCGCTGATGCACATCCTATCCACTTGCATCTTGTAGAATTCAAACTATCCTGCAGGCAAAAGTTCGAGGTAGATAAATATACCCAGGACTGGCTTAAATTAAATTCTGATTTAGGAAATCCACCATGGATGGTTAAACCGAAAACACTTTATACAACACCATATATAATAGGTAATCCTATCCCTCCAGAAGATAACGAAGCTGGCTGGAAGGATACTGTAAAAGCATATCCTGGAGAAATAACAAAAATGCGAATTCGCTTTGCTCCTCAAAATGCTAATTCACATCCTGGTGAAAATTTATTTCCATTTGATCCTTCCGCTGGTCCTGGTTATGTATGGCACTGCCACATCTTAGACCACGAAGATAATGACATGATGAGACCTTATCAGATTAAATCAGAAGAATAATCTAATTTTACACTGGAAAATACCATATTAACCAATTCATTAATATCTTATAATTATATTGGCCTAAAACCAAATGCACTAAACATTAAATTTAATAATGTCTAGTGCATTAAATTTATATATAGTATTTTTATTACTCATTTAAAATTAAATGTTATGATTCTATGTTTTGAAATAAATCCAGCTTTTTCAAGAGTTCTTTTTGAAGCATGATTATAATACCAGCAGCCGCAAATAGGTACCACATTATGTGCACAGCAATTTTCTCTTAATTTTGTTATAATATATGTTCCAATCCCCCTGTTTCTATACTCCTTTTTTACTATCATACCTATATCATAATAATCCATGCTTCTGAAAACTTTCTGAGCAACACCTGCTGCAAGTAAAGTTTCATCAGAATACAATACGAATATCTCTTCTTTTAAAATTTGTTCTTCTAAATTTTCAAAAAAGTCTTCGCTTATCTCAGAAATTTTTTCGCCATCTTTTAAATTTGCTAACCTAAAACATTTACTCTTAAATCCATCTAACGAATTTTTTACATTAACAAAATTTCTAAACAAATATCCTGAGCAAACAGCCTTTTTATTAAAATCTAAGCATAGGGACATCAACAAATAATCAAATGATTTACATTCTGCTGCTATAAAATATTCTTCCTCTAGCAAAGTTTTAAATATATCTTGCGCAAATGTTACCACTTCATCATTCAAATAAAACTCATACAGCACTTTATCTTTATCCACACAAAAATATCCCTGTGTTTTTGATTTTAGTTCAATTTTATAATAGTCACATCTATTAACTATCTGCTCAAGATATTCTTCTTGAGCAGAAGGCAGCGACCTCATATACACTTCTCTTTGCTCTTCTATTAATTCTATGGATTCTACCTTTTTTACTTCAATCATATCTAACCCCTTTCTCTCATACTCATATCGTTAATCATTAAAATAACTATACTTAAAATAATATTATTAATACAAACACCTTTATAGGTTTCCTTGCAGTAAAACCATTATTAGCAATTATATCTTTTTCAACACTTTGACTTCCTTCGTGCATAATCTTATTCAGAACTAGTATCTATTGATAATTTAGTATATCTAATCCTCAAAATATTTATATCAAACCATTATGCATAGCACATATTTAGTTTCTATATCCCTATAATTGAAAAATATTTTTTTACTATATTAAGCACAGTACCATAAATGAAATTTATACTATGCGGTGCCCTCCTCTATGTTTTCTCATATCGAATAAAAGTCCAGTAAACCAATAATCTATAAACTTTCCTTCTTTGACTAATTGTAAAATTTCATCTTTGCTTGCCCATTTCACTGATTGTACTTCTTCATATTGTAATTTTAGCTCTTTAATATTTATTTCTCGCTCAATAAAATAATAATCATCAAAACCAGCTTCAAAATTTATAGTAAAAAATGGTCGTTCACTTGATAGATCAATTTTATATCCTATTTCTTCTAGCGTTTCTCTTTCGGCAGCTTGTACGCTTGTTTCACCAGCCCAAGCGCTCCCTCCAACAGTTATATCCCACATATTAGGCCATCCTTCTTTCCATGGCTGACGTTGTTGAATAATCATCTCATTTCTTGAATTAAAAATACACACATGAACTACAAGATGAAAATCATCTTTTCCAAATTCACTGCCCCGCTTAATTTTTCTACCAGTTAAGTTTCTATTCTTATCATAAATATCCCACAGTTCCACTGTAACTCTCCTCACTTTTATAATTCTAATCAGTTCCTACTATACATAATCTTAAAACCTACTTTTTTTGCTAATTCAACAGATGCAATATTATTTTTGTCTACCCAATATACTGGTATAATATTATTTTCCGTTCATAAATTCGCAATATTTCCATATACAAATCAATTATAGCATATTCTGTAATTGTAGCATTTTTAAATCTATATCACTAATTTTTCTGACTTATTATATATAAAAAAAGAAACTGTTCAAATTTCAGCACAGCTGCTACTTAAACAGTTTCTTAAAAAAATTTGCTTATATTATCTATTTTTCCCGAATAATTTTTTCTTTGGAGCCACAGCTTCATCAACTTCTTCACCTGATGCTTTCATAAAGCTGTACAATGCCTCTCTCTGTTCTTTATTTAATGTCTTAGGAATATCAACTATGACTTTTACATATTGATCTCCTTTGCCACCTGAATTAACTCTTTGTATTCCCTTACCTTTTAATCTAAACATAGTTCCAGATTGAGTACCTGCCGGAACAGAATATTTAACATTTCCATCTACTGTAGCTACAGTTATTTCTGTACCTAAAGTAGCCTTAGCCATAGAAACATGAGCATCAATATATATATCATTTCCTTTTCTTGTGAATACCTTCGATGGAGTTACATTAATTCTAACATATAAATCTCCAGGGTTTCCACCTCTTAATCCATGTTCACCTTGACCACGTAGTGGCATAACATTACCTGTATCTACTCCTGCTGGTATGTTAACTTTTATCTTTCTTGTCTTTCTAACATTACCATTTCCTCTACAACTTGAACATGGTTTTTCTATTATTTTACCTGTTCCTCTACAAGTATCACAAGTAGAAGTTGAAACAAAGCTTCCAAGAGGAGTTTGTCTTTGAACTCTTACTTGACCTGAACCTCCACAAGTTGGGCAAGTCTTTGCACTAGTTCCAGGCTCAGCACCGCTTCCATTACAGTGTTCACAATTTTCATTTCTAGTTATTGAAATTTCTTTTTCTACTCCAAAAACAGCTTCTTCAAATGTTAAGGTTATTGTATATTCAAGATCATTACCTCTTACAGGACCATTTCTTCTTCTAGAACCTGATCCCCCTCCACCAAAGAACGATTCAAAAATATCTCCAAAACCTCCCATATCAAAGCCATCGAAACCTCCGAAGCCACCGCCTCCAAAGCCTCCACTTCCATCAAAAGCGGCAGATCCAAATTGATCATATTTAGCCTTCTTTTCTGGATCCGAAAGAATTTGATAAGCTTCATTTATCTCTTTAAACTTTTCTTCAGCTTCAGCATTCCCTTGATTTCTATCTGGATGATATTTTACTGCTAATTTTCTAAAGGCTCTTTTTATTTCATCATCACTTGCACCTTTTTCAAGCCCAAGCACCTCATAATAGTCTTTATTTGCCATTTGTTTATATTCACCACCTAGTACTTTATCAGTGTACAGTTCGCAATTCACGATTTACAGCGAACTGCATGCAATGTACAATGCATAATTTAAATTTAAACTCCACACAATCCAGATCATAAATGTATAAATAATAACTTCTCCAATTATAAATATACAATTTACAATAGTAAAATGTGCAACTTTTATTATTTTCTCTGCATACTTTAGAAAAGGGAAGACGAAATTGCCTTCCCCTATCTCTAATGAAACCCGACTCACATGCGTTCGCTGGGTAAGTTCGAATTGCAAAATACAAGATTTTGATTCTCACTTATATTAATAATTAAGTTTTATTACAACTAAACTATATTATTTATCTTCATCAACCTTGAAATCAGCATCTACTACATTATCATCATGTGGTGCACTTTGTGCTCCACCTGCTGCATCTTGGTCAGCACCTGCTTCTGCTCCAGCTTGTTGATACATCTTTGTAGCTATTGGATAGAATGATTGATTTACAGCTTCAATTGCTGCTTTAATTGCTTCTACATCATCGCCATCTTTAACTTTCTTAAGATCTTCAATCTTAGCTTTTACAGTAGCTTTTTCATCTTCTGTAGCTTTATCTCCTACTTCATTTAATGTCTTTTCTATTTGATAAATTGTTTGATCTGCGTTGTTTACAGCTTCAATCTTTTCTTTTCTCTTTTTATCTTCTTCTGCAAACTTTTCAGCTTCTTTTACAGCCTTATCTACTTCATCATCACTTAAGTTAGTTGAAGCTGTAATTGTGATGTTAGCTTCTTTTCCAGTTCCTTTATCTAAAGCTGATACTTTAACAATACCATTAGCATCTATATCAAATGTAACTTCGATTTGAGGAATTCCTCTTGGAGCTGGAGCTATTCCTGATAATGTGAATCTTCCAAGTGACTTATTATCCATAGCCATTTGTCTTTCACCTTGTACTACGTTGATTTCAACTGATGTTTGATTATCAGCAGCAGTTGAGAATACTTGACTCTTCTTTGTTGGAATAGTTGTATTTCTTTCAATTAATGGAGTAGCTATTCCACCTGCTGTTTCAATTCCAAGTGTTAATGGTGTAACATCAAGTAATACTACATCCTTAACTTCTCCAGTAAGTACACCTGCTTGAATAGCTGCACCAACTGCAACACATTCATCTGGGTTAACTCCTTTAGATGGTTCTTTTCCTGTAAAGTTCTTAACAGCTTCTACTACTGCTGGAATTCTTGTTGATCCACCTACTAAAATTATCTTATCAATATCACTTAATGAAAGTTTTGCATCAGCTAATGCTTTTTTCATTGGCTCAATACTTCTTTCAACTAAGTCATGAGTTATTTCATTGAATTTTGCTCTAGTTAATGTTAAGTCTATGTGTTTTGGACCTGTTGCATCTGCTGTGATAAATGGTAAATTAATGTTTGTTTGCATTGATGAAGATAATTCGATCTTTGCTTTTTCAGCAGCTTCTTTTAATCTTTGAACTGCCATCTTATCTTGCATTAAATCAATTCCATTTGAAGCTTTGAAATCATCAGCAATATAGTGCATTACTTTTTCATCAAAGTCATCTCCACCAAGTTTAGTATCTCCGTTAGTTGATAATACTTCAAATACTCCATCTCCAAGATCTAAGATAGATACATCGAAAGTACCACCACCTAAATCATAAACTAAAATCTTGTGTGCTGAATCCATTTTATCTAAACCATAAGCAAGTGATGCTGCTGTTGGTTCGTTGATTATTCTTAATACTTCAAGACCAGCAATTTTTCCTGCATCTTTAGTTGCTTGTCTTTGGCTATCGTTAAAGTAAGCTGGTACAGTTATAACTGCTTGTGTTACAGTTTCACCTAAATAGCTTTCAGCATCAGCTTTGATCTTTTGAAGTACCATAGCAGAAATTTCTTGTGGTGAATATTGTTTTCCATCTATATCAACTTTGTAACTTGTTCCCATGTGTCTCTTTATTGAGATAACTGTCTTATCTGGATTTGTAATCGCTTGTCTTTTTGCAACTTGACCAACTAATCTTTCTCCATTTGCTTGGAATGATACTACTGAAGGAGTAGTTCTAGCTCCTTCTGAATTTGCTATAACAGTTGGTTCTCCACCTTCCATAACGGCTACACATGAATTTGTAGTTCCTAAATCAATTCCTATAATTTTTCCCATGATATTATTCCTCCTAAAACTCTATTAGTTTATTTTAATTTGAATTTTTCAATTAAATATTTTAATAAGTAATTTTACTTTTTTAGTTAGCTACTTTAACCATTGTATGTCTTATTATTTTGTCATCTTTTTTATATCCCTTTTGGAAAACTTCAGCTACAACATTTTTGCCTAAGTTCTCATCTTCTACATGCATTACTGCATTATGAAGGTTAGGATCAAATTCTCCTGAAGCATCTATTTCTTCAACTCCAAGTTTTGCAAATGCATCCTTGCAGCCTTTAATAGTCATTTCAATTCCTTTTTTTAAATCTTCTATACTTCCATCTGCTGCAATAGCTCTTTCTAAATTATCAAGAACAGGAATAATTTCTTTTAATACATCAACATATGCATCACTATATATTCCTTCTTTTTCTTTAGAAGTTCTCTTTCTATAATTGTCATATTCAGCTGTTAATCTTAATAATCTGTCTTTTGTATTATCTAATTCTTCCTGCAATTTTTTATTTTCCTCTTCTAAATTATTTCCTGCATCTTTGCAAGTTTCATCTACAGCCTCGCTAGTTTCCTGATTTTCTACTGCATCATTAGCTGTAGCTTCAGTTACTTCTTCCTCTTTAATTTCTTCATTCTTTAGTTCTTCATCTTTAACATTATTTTCTGCCATATATCTAAGTAACACCTCTTCTCTTTAATCTAGGACTTATATTTTATCATTGCTTAATATATTATTAAGCTCCTTTATAACTTCAGACATGATTGCTATTACTTTTGAATAATTGATTCTTCTAGGCCCAATTAATCCAATTTTTCCAATAGGCCTATCTCTGAAAGAATATTCGGCTGATATTATACTGCAATCCTTAGCCTGCAGCTTATAATTTTCATCGCCTATGCTGACTGTTATATTATCCTGTGGATCAAATAAATCTATTAAAGCTTCTTTATCATTAAGAAGCGACAGCATCTCTTTTGCCTTATCAATATCATTGTACTCTGGATAATTGAATATATTGGTTGTTCCTTCCATAAACACTTCTGTAGTATCTGCTGAATTTAATGTTTCATATAATAGTGGTAAAATTGCATTAAATATTTCTTCATATTGTCCTAAATCTTTCTTCAGATTATTAATTACTTCTAGATTAATTTCCTGTATAGAAAGATTCACCAATCTATTATTGATAACTTTGTTTATTTGATTTAAAGTTTCTACTTCTGGAACCTTGCTATTGAGCTTCATTATATGATTTTTAATAAGCCCTGTGTCTGTTAAAAAAACTGATACTAAATTGTGTTCATCAACCTTAATAAGCTGAATAGATTTAATAAAACTCTTCTTAACCGATGGAGCTTCTATTATACAAGTTAACTTAGTAAGCTCAGATAATAAAGCGCTAGTCTGCTTAACTATTTTATCTACTTCAAGCATTGCAGTATCAATTATATATTGTTTAATCTTCAAGTCTTCTTCAACTGTCAATCTTTGACTCTCCATAAGCTGATCAACATATAATCTGTATCCTTTGCTAGAAGGAATTCTTCCTGCAGAAGCATGAGGTTGTTCTAAGTATCCCATGTCTTCAAGATCAGCCATTTCATTCCTAATAGTTGCAGATCCAATGCCCAAATTATAGTTCTTCGCAATAGTTCTAGATCCAACAGGATCTCCGCTGCGAATATAGTCATTGATAATAGCTTGAAGTATCCTTATCTTTCTTTCATCAATACTCATAACCTCACCCTCTTTTTGTTAGCACTCATTAAGCTCGAGTGCTAATGACTATGTTTTTAATATATTATTTATGATGTTTTTTGTCAATTCTATTTATTTTTATTATAACTTTATTTAGTTATTATTTTTTCGATTTTATAAATTTATCTCTTTATTACTGCTATTTTCTTTAGTTTTCTCCAGTAATCTTTTTGCAATCTATTTCATAATAAAAGATTTATTTAAATATCACATCATAAAATGAAATCGCTCATCACATAATTGGATAATTCTATTCCTTTCGAGCTCAGATACAGTTTCCCCGAACTTGAAATTAATAATCCTTTTTTTATATTTTTTTCAATTACATCTCCATAGACTTCATATATATCTTTATTAAATCTTTTGGCAAATTCACTTGTTTTTATGCCTTCAATCATTCTAAGTCCCATAAATACGAATTCTTCCATATCATCTTTTATAGTGTTTACATGAACTTCCTGCGTAACATCTTCAGCTTCATTTATTCTTTTTATATATTCTTCAATATCATCTATATTTTTGATTCTATTTTCGTTTATGAAAGAGCTAGCAGACACACCTAATCCTAAGTATTCATTGCACTTCCAATAGACCTTATTATGAAAACATTCCTTTCCTTTCTTTGCATAATTAGATATCTCATATTGATGGTAACTATATTGACCTAGAATTTCCTTTGCTGATAAATACATCTCTCTTTCCTGCTCTTCATCGGGGAGTTTCAGCTTATCCTTATCATATAAATCGTAGAAATAAGTTCCTTCTTCTATTATCAAGCTATATGCCGATATATGCTCTGGATTCAACTTCACAATTTCTTCTAAGGTCTCTTTAAAATCCTCACTACTCTGATTCGGTAAGCCAAACATTAAATCAACATTAATATTATCAAATCCAATCTCTCTGGCTAATAAATAATTGCTTTTAAATTCTTTATAATTATGTATTCTTCCAATTTCCCTTAGAATAGAATCTTTTGCAGATTGTAATCCAAAGCTTATTCTATTTACCTTACCGTCTTTCATAATACTAAGTTTACTTCTATTTACTGTTCCAGGATTGCATTCTATTGTAAATTCTATATCTGTCTTCAAATTAAGCTTATTTAAAGTATCTAGCAGACTTTTCAGATTGGAATCATTAAGATGAGATGGCGTGCCTCCACCAATAAATATGCTGTTTATAGAATAAGCCTCTGCTTTTTGCAGTATTTCCTTATTTAGTGCATCAATATATTTATCCATTAATTTTTCTTTTCCTGAATACGATGGAAAATCACAATAAAGGCATTTCTGCTTACAAAATGGTATATGTATATATAATGAAATATCTTTCAATTAAAATCTCCTCCAATTCCCTATTTATCTGTACACTAAAACAATTGAGCAAAGAGAGGAACTTATGCTGTACATTTCCTTTCTTTGCTCAATATTTATTTTAAGTAATTTTATTTTAACTTACTAAACTAATAATTTTTCTGCTTGTTCCTTTAATAAAGCTATTTTACTATCTGCATCAACAACTGAAAAACCATATACATCAATAAAATTGTAGAAGTAATTGGCAAAAGCTATTCTTTTATTACGTTTTATGCTTAATTTATCTCCTACTTCTTCTAAGAAAGTAACTTCTTTTTCATCATACTCTCCGTCAATAAGTGCAAGACCTATCAATTCAAAATAAATTATATTCTTTGTTCTTTCAGAAGAATCTTCTAAAACTCTGCATATTGAGTTTAAATCATCATCAGCTACTTCGTTTTCCTCTATATTTAATTCCTTTAAATAATCATAATAAAGATTTTTTTCTTCTTTAGCAAAGGTATTATCTATATTCGCAAGATTCTTAACTAATTGCATAAATACAATTCCTTCATTCTTACTAAGTTCATTCAAAAACATATAACCCCTCCATCTTTCTACCAATAATTATTTGCATACTACTATCTACTATTATACAAATAATTCCTTGAAAATAATATCTTTTATTTATAATAATTTTAGGAATCTATATTGTCTTATGCCTAGTATATAGAAATAAATCATAAGATTTACTTCTTACTTGTAACTTGTAAATTAAGCTTTTATATCTATCTATAATCTAGTCTACCTTTAAAACAGCCATAAATGCTTCTTGTGGAACTTCAACAGAACCAACCTGCCTCATTCTCTTCTTTCCTTCTTTTTGCTTTTCAAGCAGCTTCTTCTTTCTTGAAATATCTCCACCATAACATTTAGCTAATACATCTTTTCTCATTGCTTTTACGGTTTCTCTCGCAATGATTTTAGATCCGACCGCAGCTTGAATTGGAATTTCAAATAACTGTCTTGGAATAATTTCTTTTAATTTTTCTGCAATTCCTCTTCCTTTATGGTAAGCTCTTTCTTCGGGAACTATCATTGATAATGCATCAACTATATCTCCATTTAATAATATATCTAGCTTAACTAACTTAGTCTGAGTATATCCTTTGAATTCATAATCCAAAGAAGCATAGCCTCTTGTTCTTGATTTTAAGGTATCAAAGAAATCATATATTATTTCATTTAAAGGAATATCATAGTTTACAACTGCCCTAGTTTCTTCTATGTATTGCATATCAATATATGTTCCTCTTCTATCCTGGCATAATTCCATAACTGCCCCTACATAATCTTTAGGCGTTATTATAGATGCCTTAACTACTGGCTCTTCCATATAATCTACTTCTGTTGCAGGTGGAAGATTTGTTGGATTTGTTATTTCAAGAATGGTTCCGTCTGTTTTTATTACTTTATATATAACTGATGGTGCAGTAGTAATTATGTCTAAGTTAAATTCTCTTTCAACTCTTTCTTGAATTATTTCCATATGTAATAATCCTAAGAATCCGCATCTAAATCCAAAGCCAAGTGCTATAGATGTTTCTGGTTCAAAACTTAAAGCTGCATCATTTATCTGTAATTTTTCTAATGCTTCTTTAAGTTCATCATATTTTGCTCCATCAACCGGATATATTCCTGAATAAACCATTGGTATAGCAGGTTTATACCCAGGAAGTGCTTTGTCTGTTTGTCTGTCAGCTTCTGTAATCGTATCTCCAACTCTCGCATCCCTGACATTTTTAATTGATGCTGTTACATATCCAACATCCCCAGCACTTAAGCTGCCAATTGGAAGAACTCCCGGAGTAAATACTCCAACTTCAGTAACTTCATAAACTTTATTAGTTGCCATTAACTTAATTTTGCTTCCAACCTTCACGCTTCCATCAAAAACTCTTGTTATACATACAACACCCTTGTAGCTGTCATAATATGAGTCGAAAATAAGTGCTTTTAAAGGAGCTTCTTCATCTCCATCTGGACTAGGTATATTTTTAACAATGCTCTCTAAAACATCTCCTATATTAAGTCCGGTTTTAGCCGATATAGCAGGTGCTTCCTCTGCATCTATACCTATTACATCTTCAATTTCCTTCCTAACCTCATCTGGTCTTGCAGAAGGCAAATCAATCTTATTTATTACTGGTGCAATCTCTAAATCATTATCCAAAGCTAAATAACAATTAGCTAAAGTCTGAGCCTGAATACCTTGAGTCGCATCAACAACCAATATTGCACCTTCACAAGCTGCAAGACTTCTTGAAACTTCATAATTGAAATCTACATGTCCCGGAGTATCAATTAAATTAAGAATATATTCTTCACCGTTATCTCTTCTATATACAAGTCTCGCTGCTTGAGACTTTATTGTAATTCCTCTTTCTTTTTCTATCTCCATATTATCTAGAACTTGCTCTTCCATTTCCCTTTTAGTTAAGGTTCCTGTAGTTTCAAGTAATCTATCCGCAAGGGTTGACTTACCATGATCAATATGTGCTACTATTGAAAAATTCCTGATATGTTTTTGTCTTTCACTTTTCATATGCATGACTGTCTTTTCTCTTTAAAACAGTCCTTTCACCCCCGTTATAATTAAATCAGCTAAATTATAACATACATACATAAAAAAAGGCTATTAAAACTTTAGGTACAATCAAATAAATAACAAGTCCATTTGCCAGCCTATTTTCATGTGCCTTAAGCTTAGATTTAAATTAAAATAGCCTTAGATTTATAATTTACTCATTTATAGTTTTATATTTTTAAACATCTCTTGTATTTTTTTTATATAAGGAGATTCTTCTTTAATTTTAAAATCACTGTTTCCTAATCTTACCAAAATATCCTTCCCATCTTCCTCATAAATCTTTAAAAACGAATTATCTTTAATAAAATTAGAAAAATCCTCTCCAAATTCATCACTTACAAGTTTATAATTTTCATTTGTATTTCCAAGCGGAGATAATGCCTTAGTATTAATCAAATCTATCTTAATTATTCCAATAAAAACTAACACTAAAATAAAAAATACCGGCAGCACTTTTCTACTAAAAATCTTCTTCAATAAAAACACCCTTTAAATAATATTTTTTAATACTTCATCGTATAAAAATTTTATTTAAATTATCTCCATTTTTAAAGTTTATTATTCAATACTATTAATTTATATCATTCTATTCAATAAACCCTCTCGTCTTCATTTTCTCTGGATTAATAAATATCGCCATTCCTGTTTTCATTTTTCTAAAGCTTTGTTTTTCATAAAAAGTTTCTTTTCCCGGTGAAGCATATAAAATAAAATTGCAATTAGGAGTAAATCTTAATATGTGATCAATAATTGCTGAACCTATCTTTTTCCCTTGATATTCTGCCAATACTGCAACATCGTAAATTGCTGATTGATAAACTCCATCCGAAATTGCACGTCCAAAACCAATTAACTTATCCCCATCAAAAGCAAATACAGTAGTATGACTATTTTCAAAAGCTTTCTTATGCACTTCTCCTTCAAAATGTGTCATTCCAACCTTTTTTAATATATTAGCTACATCATTCCAATTGACATTTGAACAATTATATTTAAATTTTATATTCATCCTTTTTCCTCCTAGTGTTAATATTAGTCTAATTATTTAATACATAGTATATATCCATACCTAAGGTAGAAGTCAACTAGCAAATTTTAAGTATATATATTGCAATAATAATTCTACATTTTACGCAAGTTTTATTTTTTAT
This sequence comes from Clostridium sp. DL-VIII, assembly GCF_000230835.1. Classification (NCBI taxonomy): domain Bacteria; kingdom Bacillati; phylum Bacillota; class Clostridia; order Eubacteriales; family Clostridiaceae; genus Clostridium; species Clostridium sp. DL-VIII. Next base: position 1,478,476 of record NZ_CM001240.1, on the reverse strand, counting down.
TTAAAATTTCTGCAATTACTCTGGCCATACACTGTGCTGTAACCTTTGATTCCTCTGGTGTATTAGTATGAGAACCTATTTCAAAAAGTAAACATCCATCACTCTTATCTTGATTAAATGCATTTTTCCCTCTATGATATGTTAATATTTTTATTGGCAGTGTCGGAAATAATTCTGCTGTTTTATTAAACACTTTCTCTGTAAGCTCTTTATTTTTTGCATATCTTGTACTATTTTCTGCATCTACAAACATTATCTTAGATGCGCTCATTCCATCTACTTCTGTGGTTGTTGCAGATTTATCCTCTACAGAATCTCTATGAAGATCTATAAGCATTTTAAAATCCCCATATTGCTTTAGGTATTTATCTACAGTTTCACCAGATCTTGTGTAACTATCATTATATGAAATGCAATGATTTGTTTTATCATGAATTACCGATATCCCATAATTCTTTTCAAGTTCATCCGCAAGAACATCCCCAACCCCTACTACATTGGTATCTTCATCTAAACTTTCAGGCTGTGAGGCATTGTAATTTTCAGTTGTATGGCTATGATATATTAATACTTCTGGTTTTGATTCATTCAGCTCTTTTTTTAAGCTCGGATCATAAATCTTTGAATTTGTACTATCAGTATTATTAACTGGTACCTTTAAAATACTATCATCATTTATTTGAAATAAACTAAATGTAGAATCTGGTTTACTAACACTATCACTATCCACATCAGTGAAATAACTGACTTCATTTTGAATTATCCCTTTGTAGCTCAAATTATTAATTCCCAAAACCTGTAAGCATACATTACTTAATGAAAGCTTATTCTCCGAGTAAGTCCCTTCATCATAAATCTGAGATTCTACTATTGGCGCTCCTAAATTTAACATCTGTACATAAGCAAATGCTCCTCTTTCCTTGCTATTTTTCAAAATATTGCCAAGCCTTATGAATAATAAACTTATAATTAGTATTAATACTATTACTCCAATACTAGTATTTGATTTCATTCTTATTCTTCTATTAATTTCACCTTTTTTTCCTCTACTAATGTATGCCACTTTGATCCCCCCTTGTATTTCTTTTATATTTATATTAATCAATTTACATAATTATTCTGATTTAATTTTCAATTAACTGCCTTCCTATAATTTCTTCATATGATAGAAAAAAATTATATAAAAGTAAAAGCGAGCCAAAAGGCTCGCTGCAAAATCATTTTCAATAAAAATCCTTTAGGTTTTCTTCATTAATTGTAAATTATCCACAGGATACCCTAAAGAACATAAACTGTTAACTATAAACTTAATAAATTATCCCATAAATTTATTGATTTCTTCCATATTCATATTAGGTTGTACTGCCATATTTATACCATTAGCTATTATTTTTGATAAAGAATTAATAACCAGGTCTATCTCCTTAGGTGTAACTATCATATCCATTCCAGTTTTTGATGACATTACTTCTCTAATAAGCCTTTCTTTTTCATATTTATCAAGAGATTTTAACATCTTATAGAAATCTCCACCACTTGATGAGTTGTTAATTAAAGAATCTATAACCGAGTCTATGGTATCATTAGCAATTGTGGTAGCATCTACTACAGTAGGCACTCCTATTGCAATTACCTTAATTCCTAAGTTTTCCTCATTTATCTGCTTTCTATTATTGCCTACCCCGGCACCTGGTGATATGCCTGTATCTCCAATCTGGATTGTTGCATTCACCCTTTCAACCTTCCTTGCTGCTAATGCATCTATGCATATTACTAAATCTGGTTTAACTTTTTCCACAACTCCTTTAACTATTTCCACAGTTTCAATACCTGTTACTCCCAATACTCCTGGTGACACTGAGCAGACTGGTCTAACTGAATCATCAATGGCTTCAGGCATTACTGTCTGCAAATGTCTTGTTACCATTATTTTTTCTGCAACTTTAGGCCCTAATGCATCAGGCGTTACCTGCCAGTTTCCAAGTCCAACAATTAACACCGTCTTTTCAGTATCAACCTTAATTAATCTTCCCAAAACCTCTGAAACAACCTCTGAAACTCTATCCATAGTCTCACCATCATAAGCTGTAAACTCTGGCATATCTACTGTTATATAATTGCCTTTCGGTTTTCCAAGTTTTTCAGCTCCTTCATCATTTTTTATTTTTACAGTAGTTACTTTAATATCTTTTTCACTTTCTTCAATAACTTCTATACCATCAATATCTTTTTCACCTTTATGGCTTTCTTTATAAATATCTCTTGCTTCAAGTACCAAATCTGTTCTAACATTAATCATAATTAACACCTCGTTATAAATTTAGTTAGTATTATTTTTCCTTTTTCTTTAGATTTAATACTTGAATTACATAACTTGTGATGTTATAATAAGGTTTGTTGAATATGAACTCGTACGCAGATTTCCCCAAAAACTGCAGAGACCCTATAAAAATCTAAGGGGGTGAACTAAGAATGGCAAATATAAAATCAGCAAAAAAGAGAATTAAAGTTACTGAAACTAAGACTTTAAAGAACAGAATGGTTAAGTCTGCTTTAAAGACTGCTATAAAGAAGTTTGAAGCTGCTGTAGAAGCTAAGAATAATGAAGAAGCTAAAGCTTTATATACATCAGTTGTTAAGTCATTAGACATGGCTGCTACTAAGGGAGTTGTCCATAAGAACATGGCTGCTAGAAAGAAATCAAGATTAGCTGCTAGATTAAACGCTATGGCATAATCTTAAAACCCATCTAATTACAGATGGGTTGTTTTTTTATATTATTTCTTAACAGTAAGTGTATTTATGAGCAGGAATTCCATTTCCATAGTCTTATCTATTCCTGTTGATTTTAATTTTGTTTCAGTGCTTACACAAAGCTTAATCAATTCTGATAACTGCCTTTGGGTAAACTTACTAGCCTGGCCCATTAGTTTTTCACATACAAATTGAGGCAATTTATAATCAGATACTATATCTTCTACTCTTTTCCCATTCATTATTTTTATTTTTATTTCATATAACCTTAGGAAATGTTTTTGAATTGCACTTATTATGAGCATATGCTGATCTGACTTATATAAAATTTCCTTCATTATGTCTATAGCCTTATCAACTTTTTTCATGGCTATTAATTCTACCAAATCGAAAATATCTTCTTCATTAGAATTCAAAATAAGTAAATTAATATCCTCTTTTCTTATTTCCCTACCTTCACAATATGAAACAAGTTTATCAATTTCTCTTTTTATGATATCAAAATTGTTCTGAACCTTTTCGCAAAAGTACATTAATTCAACACGCCCAATTGTTTTTCCTTTATCTTTAAATATATCAGAAACCTTTTTTAAATATTTATCCTTCTTTAATTTATCACAATGAACTACAGTTAATGATTTCTCAATGGTGCCTAATTTTCTATTCTTATTAGGTCTTTCTCTTTTATCATTTAACAAATAATACATGATTAAAATAGTATATGGAGGCAAATCCAATATGTATTTTTTAAGTTCATTATATATCTTAGTACCTGTAGAATCACTTTTTTCCTGCAAAAAACTTGCTCTATACACTAGAACAACTTTTTTCTCTCCCATAAAAGGCATTGTTTCACACGCATTCACAATATCATCTAAACTCGTATTCATTCCATCTATTTTAATTAAATTAAGTTCTTCTAACTCTTCTGGTATCTCTCTTTTTGTAATTAAGCTTATCCCATCTTTAATAAGCTCTTCATCTAATCCACAAAAAACATATCCATTCTTTACGTTACCTTTTTCAGTTTCTTTTTCATAAACTTCATAATTAATCACTTTAATTTTCCTCTCAAACAACACTTATTTCAGTTATGAGTTAAAAGTTATATGAAGAAGAAAAGCCTCTGGCTTTTCCTAAACTCATAACTCATAATTTTTTCTATACTACTTTCCCACTTATTACAAATATTCTATTAATGGGCGCATCTTTAAAATTTATTATATCATACTCTTTAGATTCATTCTCAGTACTTGTCATTTTTAATAAATATTTTTTCTCAGGCGTTTCTAAGATATAATTTTTCCCTTGAGATTTAATACTTCCTATATCTTTTATCCTAATTAACTTTTCTTCTCTATAGTATTCAGTTGCGAAAGCTGCTTCTGATAATTTCTTTATGTCAATTTGGTTTTTATTAGCCATAAGTACTCTCTCCCCCCTGTAACTAATCAATATAGCGCCTTCATTATAATATGAAATATTTAAAATCGGACTGTATATCTGAATAGCTATTGCAAGAATTGATATAAGAGGAATATAAATAAAACTCCTATATCCTTTTCTTACAAAATAAAAACTCAGCATTATAAAGAAATAAAAAAGTACTATATATTCGTTTCCGTAAAACATTGGCAGTGAAACTTTATCAATAATATCTAAGGTCCAATCAAAAGCTTTTATTATATATAAATTTAAGTAACTGCAGAAATCAAATACTTTAGGCCAAATATATGTGATTACTAATATATTTCCTGTGATAACCATAAGATCAACAAAAGGTGCTAAAAATAGATTTCCAACAATAAAATTTACAGAAAAATTCTTAAATATCAATATCAAAAACGGTAAAGTAAACACTTGAGCACTTAATGCCAAGCTTAATGATTCTCTTAATTTACCAGGCATTTTATAAAGTTTTTCATTTAATTTTTTATTATACATTATTATTCCTAGAGTAGCCACATACGACAGTTGAAAGGATATATTAAAAATACAATAGGGCTGATAAACAACTAATATTATAGCTGAAAAACACAATGTAGAAATTGAACTTTTATTTCTTTTTAATATCCCTGCTCCTTCAACACAGGCAAGCATTACAAATGCTCTTATACTAGAATAACTGCTACCTGTAAATATAACATATGCCCCTGTTAAAATAATCCCTAGTTTGCTGCCTAGAAAAATTCTAAAAAAACCATATATTATAACTACATGCAGGCCTGAAACGCTTATACTATGTATAATACCTAAATTATTCATATCATCTTTATCTTCTGCATCTAGATAATCTGAATAGCCAAAAGCAATTGATGATATTAATCCAGCTTTCCTTTCCCCTAAGTTTTCTTCTAGTCTATAGTATATATTTCTCTTAACATTATAAAGCTTTGTTATAAGATCATCGTTTGTCTTTACTATAAATTTAGGTTCAACCTCTCCAACAACTCCACTTACTTTATCCTGTATCCTATTAATTTTTCCTGCAACTTTATACTTCTCCCCCACCTTTAAATCTTTCCTGTTAGTTTTTATTGTGATGCTCTTTCCTTCAAATTCTCCTTGAATACCAAAACTGCTTACCTTTGTTATCCTTACTTCATCATTTATTTCACTAGGAACTTTATAATACGAATAATTGATTAAAACTCCTATTATAAAAAATATACTCATAATACAGCTGAAGCTGAACCCACAATAATAAAACATACAAATAAAAAAAGAAGCCACAATAAATATTGCAAGCCCCATTAATTCTTCATTTATCCCATAATAAATGCATCCAACCATTAATGATAAAAAAACATATACTAATGGATTTCCCACTTCATTTATTTTTTTATGAAACATTTGCTCACCTCATTAGTGAGTTTTGCCACTTTCTAGCTAAAATTTCAAAAATAATCAAAAATATTATAGAAACTCCTAATTCTAAGAAAATTATATTTCTTGGAATGAAATTATTAATCAAAATAATGCTAGCTGAGCCTATAATTATTATTAATAATGCTATTAATCCCATAATAAGTTCATGAGACTTTCTTCTTATAGAAATACTTCCATTAAAAAACGTAAACAGCAGAACTCCTATAGACAAAATAACCAAAGGTACTATTGCTCCTTCTTTATCATCAACTCTATAAATAGAAATCATCGTTATTATACTTAATACTAATCCTCTAAATATCATTTCATTAGTACTAATTTCTCGTCCATCTTTTAATAAAATCATTAGAGATAATGGGATAAATAAAATTCCATTTATAATCAAAACATTCCATAAATTTAAATCCGCTGTTTGTCCCATTATCAAACTTCCTACTAGAACTAAAAGTTCTGCAAAAATAGTCATAAAATATATTTTGAAACCTCTATCTATATTTCTAGCAAAAGACTTAGAGAAATCTCTTATTTTGAAAAAACCATCTAGATAATTCTCTTGAATATACACATCAGCTACTTTTTTAACTATTGAAGACGCTTTTCCTTTTCCTATTCCCACATTTGATAAATTAAGAGCTGGTAAATCGCCTAAAGTTTCTCCTGTAGTAGCAACACTATGGCCATCTTTAATGAATAACGAAACTATTTTAGACTTAATTTCAGGATTCACCCTACAAAATACTCTTACTCTGCAAAGGAGATCTTTAAGCTCTTGTTGATTTAAGGAGTCTAACTCTATGCCCGCTACTACTTGGTTTTTATTTCTTATTATATTAGCTTTTTTTGCATTTGTTATAGCACTTAATTTACTTTCTTCAGTGAACAGAATTGGAACTATCGCTTTATCTTTAATTCGATTTATACTTTCTTCAAGGCTTTCCTCAAGCGGATTTTCAAGTCCTATTATTCCTACAAAAACCATGTGGCTTTCTATATTTTCAGACCTAGATGGCTCATAATTAAAATTTCTGTAGGCAAAGCCTTGAGTTATAAGACCTTCAATAGATAAACTCATATCTATTTCTTTTATCCTAGACTTATATTCCTCTGTAAGTTCTTTTTCTACACCTTCAATCATAATGTAAGTACATTGATCTAAAACCGCATCAACATTTCCTCTGGTATTAGCTCTATATCTCTTGTTAACTCTAGATACAACAGTTAGAAATCTCTTATCAGAATCCATAGGTATTTCCAAAACCTTTGGGTTCTTGCTATCAATAGAAGCTTTATATATTTTCTTTTTAGCAGCATAATCTAAAAAAGCAAGTTCATCTAATTCACCTTTTCCGCCTGTTTCAACATCTGTATTATAAATTGCATTGTTACATATTAACGATATCTCAACTATTCTATCAAAAGTTATCTCTTTTACATACGGATCATTAGTTGATACTAAGGTGTTATTAAGAAATAACTTTTTTACTATCATTTCCTTTTTACTTATTGCTCCAACCTTATCCAAAAATAAAATATTTATGTCTTTTACTAAATTAAATACCGAAAAATTAATTATTTCAATATTTTCATTTGAAAAATTCTTAACCACATTTTTTAAAACGAATTTAGCAATTATCGTAATTGGGAAAAATCCAAGTGCAAATAATGCTATAGATATGTAATTTCCTTTAGCATCCTGTCCCGAATGTATAAAATATAAACCTATAAGGACAGTTCCTATAAAATATGTTAATAAATATTTCTCTAAAAACTTAGCTATCATCTTCCCAAAATTATGTTTTCTGTTGCTTGCATATGTAAGCATGGCAAGCATTCTTCCTAATTGAGTAGAATTCCCAACGGAAATAACTATTCCAAGCCCGCTTCCTGACTTTATTGCAGAACCCTTAAACAATATATTTTTCATCTCAGCAAGTGAAGAAATAGTTCCTATTATTTTTGTTTCAAATTTCTCTTTATAAAAAGCTTCTCCAGTTATGCTCTTTTCATCTACTTTTAAATCATTAGCACTTATAATTCTCAAGTCTGCCTGAATAACAGAATTAACATCGAATTTAATTATATCTCCAATTACTAGTTCCTCAGACTTGACAACTCTTTGTATGCCATCCCTAATGACGACTACATCTGCTGAATTTAATCTCTCTAAAGCATCAATTTCCTTATCTCTCTTAGTAGTATGCATTATAAGCATCATTAAATTTAATATTACTGATAATGTTACCAGTCCTCCAAGTAAATAACTTTTTAATACAAATAAAATTATTGCAATCAATATGTATACAATCATAGATTTTTGCTTTAATGCATTAAATATATGTTTGTAAAGTTTATTTCCACTAGGTAAATCAATTTTATTTGTACCGTACTTGGATCTCAAAGCTTCACAATCATTTTCACTAATCCCCTGTTGAATATTACTATTTAATAATTCGACTATTTCAGCCCAAGAACTATTACAATACTTTTCCAATAACAACCCCCACCATTCTAACTCACTTCATTATATATCCCTAAATTATTATACTATATTTATCATTTTATATGTAAATATTCATATATAGTATAATTATACGTTCTTATACATTAAAAGGCAAAATATTAGTATCACTTTATTTATTTTTCGATATATTTTTATCTTTTCTTAACACTTTAACGGAATATATAATATATATTATAATACTATTTTTTTGTTTTTGGGTTAAATATAAGTGCCATTAAATATCCAAAAAATATTGATGCTGTTATCCCGCCGGCAGCACCTTTTATTCCCCCTGTGAAAGCACCTATAAGTCCAGTTTCTTTTACATCCTTTATTGCTGCTTTAGCTAATGCATTTCCAAAACTCGGAAGAGGAACTGTAGCACCAGCACCGCCAATGTTTATTAATTTATCGTACCATCCAAAGGCTCCTACAACAACTCCCATAACCACAAATACTACTAATATTCTTCCGGGTGTTAATTTAGTAGTATCTATAAGTATTTGTCCTATAACACAGATAATCCCGCCAACTATAAATGCACTTATATAATTCATATAAATTTTCATTCCTTTCTAATAAAATATTTTCTAAAAATTTAATAATTATATTAATAGACATCTATACAATAATTGCTTTTTGATATACTTAATTCATTTCAATAGCAACCGCATGAGCTATTCCAGGAATAGTTTCTCCTTGAAGTGATGATGTCGTACTCATAAGTGCACCTGTTGAAACTAGTAATACTTTCTTAATTTCCTTCTTTATAAGCCTTTTATATAAATATCCGGTAAATACAACTGCTGAACATCCACATCCGCTTCCACCGGACTTAGTATTTTGTTTTTCATTATCAAATATAATTTCCCCACAGTCTATATGCTGCTTTCTAATATCATACCCAAATTCTTGTATTAACTTATCTGCAAGTTCTCTTCCTATTACACCTAAATCTCCTGTTGCTATAATATCATAATCCTCAGGTTTTCTTCCTGTATCTTTAAAATGATTTGCAATTGTATCAACAGCAGCTGGTGCCATAGCTGCTCCCATATTATTTGCATCCTTCTGTCCATAATCTTTTACTTTCCCAGTTGTTACATAGGTTACTTCAGGATAATTTCCTTCATGTCCAAGAATTACTGCTCCTGAACCGGTTACTGTCCATTGTGATGTCTGTGGCCTTTGTGATCCATATTCAAGTGGAAATCTAAATTGTCTTTCAGCTGAACTAAAGTGAGAAGAAGTCGTTGCAACCACATATTTAGCAAAGCCGCCATCCATTATTATCGACGCTAAACTCAATGATTCTGACATAGTAGAACATGCTCCATACAATCCAAAAAAAGGAATACTAAATTCTCTAGCTGCAAAACTTGACGATATTATTTGATTTAATAAATCTCCAGAGAATAAATAATCTATATCTGTTTCCTTTAAATTTGCTTTTTTTAAAGCTTCTGATATGGCTGTAAACATCATTTGACTTTCTGCCTTCTCAAAGCTCTCTTCTCCTAAAGTGTCATCATTTAATATTTCGTCGAAGTAACTACATAAAGGTCCTTCACCTTCCTTAGGACCTACTATTGAATGTGCTGCTATTATCTTTGGTGGATTATCTAATTTTACTGTCTGACCACCTATCTTTTTATTATGAATTTGCATATTAAACACCACTCCTTCAATCAGTTACAGTTTATGCCCTTTAGGTATCTTATGGGCGATTTACAGTTGATCTTGAAAAGTCTTCAATTTTTCTCAAAAATATTTGTCTAAAAACATTTTTAACTATTTTTAAAATAATGTAATTATGTAATAGATTATCCCTACAATCACAGAGCTTCCAATTCCATATACTAATACAGGACCCGCAATAGTAAACATTTTAGCCGCGACTCCAAATATAAAGCCCTCTTTCTTAAACTCTATAGCTGGTGACACTACTGCATTTGAGAAACCTGTTATTGGAACGACTGTACCTGCTCCTCCGAAATTGGCTAACTTTGAATATATGCCTGTTCCTGTGAGTAGTGCTCCTAAAAATATCATTATTATTGGTACAATATTCATCACTTGCTCCTCCGGAAATCCAAGTCCTACTGCTGTATTATAAATAAACTGACCTACATCACAAATTAATCCACCAACTAAAAATGCTTTTAAACAATCTGTAATTATTTTAGATTTTGGTGTAGCTTCAGCTGCCATAGTTTGAAACTTTTGCTTAACTTTTTCTTCTTTCATAGTTTCATTAATATTCAAAATGATCAGCCTCCTTTTTATCTATATATCTAGCATTTGCGCAATCATAAAAATTAGTCGTGTTATTTTTTCCCACAGTTATCTCAGTTTACAGTTGCTAAAGAAAAAGCTACTGATTTTTCAAAAAGTAAAAAATTAATTTTTTAAATATACGTCTTCTAGATTCTGATTTATAGCTATTAGAGAATAAATTATTGATACGCATGCTAAAAACAGGCAGTCTAAATTCAAGCTGAAGCTAGACTTCCTGCTAATGCACCATAAAAAACAATTTAAATATAAAAGAAGCTTGCATTTGTTTAACTTTTTATTATTTCTAACAAATATGCATTCTCTTTACCATATACATAAAAATTCTTTATTCAACTTATATTAAATATATATAACTTTCCTCAGACTTAAGTTTATTTCTATACCAAAAATAAGTAACATGTTATGCGAAGTGCTTCATTGGAATTTTGATGGTAATGATTCTCGACTAGAAGTTGTTCCAAAAAGCTAGTTCAAAGCGTGCCTTTGAATCTAGCTTTTTGCGTGCAACTTCTAGTCCTAGAATCATCCATGTAAATGCCTTAGAAGCCGGAGCATAATATGTTACTTATTTTGACTAGCCACTAGTCTTAAGTCTTGTAAATGTGAATTTATTCTTCTAATTTCTTTTTCATTTCGGATAAGACTTTCTTTTCGATTCTTGATACTTGAACCTGGCTTATTCCAAGCATTTTAGCCACTTGAACCTGGGTTTTGTCTTTAAAATAGCGCAGCATTATAATTTGTCTTGCTTTGCTATCTAAGCTTCTAAGTGCCTCCTTCAACGCTATCCTCTCAATGAGATTCCCATCATCTATGCTTTTCTCACTTAGTTTATCTATTAAAAGCACTGGTGCTCCATCATCTTGATGTATTGTATCATACAAATACTGTAAACTATTAGAAGATTCTATTGCAAATAAAATCTCTTCTTTATCAACATTGGCATATTCCGCAAGTTCCTCTATCGTTGGTGATCTTTTAAGCTTTTTAGTTAAAATTTCTTTATAAAAATGTACCTTTCGTGCCAGACTTTTAACATTACGGCTTACTTTTATCATTCCGTCATCTCTTAAAAATCTTTTAATTTCTCCTATAATCATAGGAACTGCATAAGTTGAAAATTTAACATTATAAGTTAAATCAAAATTATTTATAGCTTTTACAAGTCCAATTGATCCAATTTGAAATATATCTTCATAGTCATATCCCCTATTTAAAAACTTTTTGCTTATGGATGATACCAATGGCAGATTCATCTCGATTAATTTATTCATTGCATCGGCATCACCATTTCTTGCTAAAATTAATAACTCAGGATTCTTATTATAATTATAATCCTCTCTACTTAAATCCTCTTTGTCCATATTATTTCACCTAACTTACCATGTTGAATTTCTTCTTAATTACCACCTTTGTACCAGTTCCCTTTTTACTCTCTACTTCTAACTCATCCATAAATGTTTCCATTACAGTAAAGCCCATACCTGATCTTTCTAAATCCGGTCTTGATGTATATAGTGGTTCCATAGCCTGCTTTACATCATCAATGCCAATTCCTTTATCAGTAATTGCTATGGTTACTTCATTCTCATTAGTCTCTGCTTCGATTTTAATAATTCCGTCTTCTCTATTTTCATATCCATGTATTATAGAATTAGTAACCGCTTCTGATACTGCCGTTTTAACATCATTGATTTCGTCAATTGTTGGATCTAATTGAGCAACAAAAGCCGCAACTGCAACTCTTGCAAAACCCTCATTTTGAGATTTGCTTACAAATTCTATGCTCATTTTATTGTCAGCCATGATAACCCCTCCATCTAAATGCACCTTACTGCTTCATCTACAGTATTATAATTTTTAATAATTTTATATAAACCTGCAAGTTCAAATATCCTATTAACGTTTTTATTTGGTTCTGCAATGCAGAGTTTTCCACCCTTATTAGATATTTTTTTATATCTTCCAAGAACGGCTCCTATTCCAGAACTATCCATGAAGGTAACCTCTGAAAAATTTAAAATAACTTTATCTATATTATCTCTATCAATCCTATCATCTATCCTAACTCTAACTTCTTCAGCGCTATTATGATCTAATTCGCCGCTAAGAATAACTATTAAAGCATTTCCATGCTTTTCAAATTTCAAATACATATTATTTAAGAATATCTCAAACTAACACTTTAAACTTATAATATTCAAAATAATATCATTTATTGGTATTCACAATGAAAAATAACCTAATTATCATTGTAACTTCCTATAATATTATGTGAACTTATATAATAAGAGATATCCTCCCTTCGCCTCCTTCTCATATCCATTTTCCCTTTTACCATATTTTAGCATAATGTTTTGTTCAACGTCAAACATTTTTTACATTTTTTTCTATTTTTATATTAAAAATATCCCTGCACAAACTTTAAATTCATGCTGGGATATCTTTCTTTCATCTATTTTTTATCATATATATCTAATAAAAAGACTATATTAATTTTATATTTCTAATAACTTCTTTTTGAATTTCCTACCTAAACATGCTTTAAACTATTTCTTCTTTTTCCCACTCTTATATTTTAGCATTTCATTTTCTATTTCTTTATAAAAACTTTTTACAGTTTCCCCTTCACTTAACATTAATAATTCAATAGCATCATCTAAAGTTTCCATTGTATAAATGTGAAATTTCTTTTTTCTAATATCTTCTTCAACTTCACTTCTTAATATTAATTCATCTACATTTGCACTTGGAATCAAAACGCCCTTATCATTTATTTTATCTACTATACTGCATACTCTATGAAACCCCTCAACTTTCTCATTAACGCCTCCAATTGCCTGAATTTCTCCGAACTGATTTATAGAGCCAGTCACCGCAATATTTTGTCTTATAGGCTTTTGACTTAAAGCTGAAAGAATACAAATAATTTCTGCAACAGATGCGCTGTCACCTTCAACCATTCCATAGGTTTGTTCAAAGCTCAATTGAAGATCTACCGGAAGCCTTTCATAAGGGCTTACTAATTTTGTTATTAATCCCCGAAGTATACTAATAGATTTTTCATGAATATTTCCACTCATTTTGCATTCCCTATGAATATCTATTATTCTTCCATCACCCATGTATGACAAACATGTTACCCTCATTGGCTTTCCAAAACTATACGATCCATTTCCAACTACTGAAAGAGCATTGATTACTCCAACCATTTTTCCGCTTGTGGTGATTAAAATTTTCCTATTTTTATACCCTTCCATCATATCTTCCAAAATCTTTTCATCCTCATATGCAACATCTATTATATCTTGTTTCTTTATAACTTTCCTTCCAGCTTCTTTTGCATTATTGTTACCTAAATACAATAGCTTATTTATATAATAATCATCTACTGATATCTTATATTTTTCTCCACTAATCCTAGATAAGAATTTTATTATTTCATCAAATGCATCATTTGCTATTTCTAATAAATTATCCTTCTTTATTTTTTCTTTAATTATTGATTCAATAGAGTTCCTGATAGCTATATTATATTTCACTTCAGATTCCGCTTCAATTTTAATTGGAAAGACTCTCTTAAAATCTTCATCATTATCGTAAAGTATTCTAAAACTCTCATAATCTCCTATTAAAATCACTTTTAGGTTTATTGGAATAGATTCCGGCTTCAATCCTGCAATAGAAATCATTTCTAGATAATTCCTGGTATAATTGTAACTTACTTTCCCATGGATTAATGTCTTTTTTAAATAATAATAACTTACCCCACTGCTTATTAAAGAATTTAATCTTAATATTAAACAACCTTCATTAGCCTTTAACAAACTGCCTGCACTAATCAATGAAACATCCGTGATATACCCTCCATTACTGTTTCTATATTCAATATTTCCGATTAAATTTGTAATGGTTGGATCATCTTCATAAATGACTCTTGGATGATCTATGCTAGAATTATCAACAATTACATTTACATCATATTTAGAAAATATTTCTTTGATATATTCCTCATCTTCATCTAGATTTATGGTATAACATTCGATTATTTTTTCTTCTACATCATCATACATTTGAAGCAAATACTTATAAACATCATCCTGAGAAATAAATTGTAATAATAAATCATCTTTATATTTCTGCATACTCTTTTTAATAAAATCTTTATAAATATTTTTAAGTCTTTCAATTGATCTTATCTCAATGTCCTTTAATGCTTCTAAAATACCTTCTGCTTCCTTTTTTAATTTTGTTGCTTGACTCTCTATAGTTTCCTGGGTCGTAGATTCTAGCTTTTCATACTCATTTTCAGTCATTTCATTGCCCTCGTCCTTTAATGGTATAAAAACAAATCCACCGCTAGTTGCTTTAACATCAAAATTTTTAGTTTTTGCAGATTCCATGAGTTTAGTTATATAATTACTTCTTTTTTCACTTATCTCTTCAATTATCTCTTCCTTCTCATCATCTGAAGAGTTACTATAAAAATTTATTATGCATTCAAGATATTTCTCTTTAATATCTTCAATCATTTCCTTTAGTAAACTACCTTTACCATTTGGTAAAAATAGAGCAATAGGATTTAGTTGATCTAAAGATGTCACATAGCAAATATCTTTAGGCGGAGGTAGAGTTTCATACACGCCATTGATATTTTCTATTAATTTTTTCATTTTTTCTTTTGAAAATGAATCCACATAATATATATTGTATCCGTCTTTTTGAATGGTTAAACTCTTCTTGATTTTATTTAAAGTAGGCGTTAATTCAGGTATTCTATCATTCTTGTTTTTTTTAATTGTATCTGTGCAAGATGCACAAAAAATAATTTCACTTGGAGTTAATTCTTTCTTCATATTCTGCTCTACTTTGAAGCTACAACTAAATATAACTAAAATATTTCAAAGCAGACTCCTCCCTAAATTAATAGTATATAATATTAATATTCTTTAGATATCAAAATAGATATATTTTTTTTTCGAAAATTTTAATATATATTATCCGAATATGAATATAGCTTATTTGATGACCAATCGAAATCACATACATATAATTATATCTATATCTAAGTCTAACTTCTGAAATATTTATTTATATAAGAAATTTAAAAGCAATCTTTCAATAAAAAATTTCAATCAACATTCATAGTTTGTCTTTACTAACATATATTTAATTATAAATAGAAAAAATCTGAACCATTAAAATTCGAGGTGATATAATATATGATTGGTAAATCCGAGAAAAATAGAAAATTTAGAATTATCCCACTAATTATATCAATAGGACTTCCTCTTCTGATTGGAGGCATATCATCATTAATAATTCCAAACATGAGTTCAATATATAAAAGCTTAAACAAACCATTTTTTGCACCTCCCCCAATAGTATTCCCAATTGTATGGACCATTCTCTATATACTTATGGGAATAGCTTCATATATGGTATATATAAAAAAGTTTAAATCTGTTGATGTGAGTTCTGCAATGTTTGTATATTTAATACAATTACTTCTCAATTTTTTATGGACAATAATCTTTTTTGGCTTCAGGCTTTATGGCTTAGCCTTTTTAGAATTATTCATACTTATTATATTTGTAATCTTAACAATCAAAAGATTTTATGATAAAGCTGGTAAAAAAGCAGCATTATTAATGTTTCCATACTTAATCTGGCTCATATATGCAGCAGCACTTAACTTCTTTATCTGGATGCTGAATGAAATGTAAAATACAATTAGGAGTTACGGAAGAAAAGCAATTGGCTTTTCGAGCTTTCTCTTTGAGTTTCATCCTTAACTCTTAACTGTATCTATATTGTTATTCTATATATATATCAGAAAATTCTACATCCACTTTCTCCTCTAATGGATTCATATTCCAGTGATCTTCAATTGATTCTTTATATTCTGGATTCGCTACTCTAAGCATAGTAATTATAAATTTATTTCCACTTTCATCTGATAAAAGTTTTATAGTTCCGCCTTGAAGCTCAATCAGTGCTTTAGTTAAAAACAAACCTAATCCACTGCCTTCCTTCAATCTATTAAAAGCTTTATTCAATTTAGTGAATTTATCAAATATATACGGAATTGTTTCCTTATCAATTTTTAAACCATCATTTTCAATTTTTATAACCACATAATTATCCATATAATTTCTTACACTGACATTTATATTTCCACCCATTTTTCCATACTTAACAGAATTTGAAAGTATGTTTAGTACAATTCTTGTAATCATATCCTTATCACAATATACATAAATTTCTTCTTCATCTGCATCAAAAGTCAAAGTATTTTCAATTAATCTTATATACTTATTTGATGCTAGTGCAGCACTTTCTACAAGTTCTACTATATTGTATATTCTGCAATCAGGATTTACGTAACCTTCTGAAATTTTATTAGCATCTATAAAATTATTTATAGTCCTTATTAATCTAAGACAATTTTGTTTTATTATCTTCCTATTCTTGTTTACCCCATCCATATTATTTTCTTTTAAATAAATCTGATCAACTTGTAATGCGGAAAATATTAAATTTATAGGTGTTTTAAGCTCATGAGAAGTATTTGCAAAAAATTCTTTTTTAATTTCATCTTCCTTTAGACATTCTTCAAGCGCCTCTTTTATCTTTCTATTTTCATTTATTTCACTTATATCGTGAATATATAAAACTTTACTATTATTATCTATAGAAATTAAAAATATTTCTACATCTAAATTGCTGCCTTTCATCTTTGCCCAAGGAATATAATTTTGTGATTTTTTTATATACTCTAAAGTTATATCAAAATATTTATTTATAAAATCGCATAAATCAATTCCTAAAATTTCATCTATACTTATATTTAATGTTTCTGAAGCACTTTTATTTATATATTGAAGCTTATTGGAATAGAATAAAAATACCCCTCCATAAATAGAATCTATTAATTTATTGTTTTTATCTCCACTCCTTTTAATCATAATATTAATATCTTTTAAAATTGCATTTCTCCTTTTTAATATGCTATTAAGATCTTTCTTTGTTTTAATTGCTATTTCTATATTGTTATTAATTTTTTCCGCCGAATTACAAAGTATTTCACTTGTCATATAGTTGTAAAACTTTAGCAAAGCAACAGTCTTTATAGTTATTATAATTTCAGTAATTTCAATATAGCCATAAATAAAGGATATCAACCCTATATAGTTGCTCATTATAGAAATTGCATAAACTACTACTTGAGTAGCTTCTTCACTTGAAAACTTAGATCTAATTTTTAAAATATTTTTTAAATATGTTATACATATACCTATACTTAATAATAAACTTAAAACAATACTATTGATTAAAAATGTCTCTCTGTAATCCTCCCCGACAGCAAGTAATACTGCAACTATCACAGTATAAAATATACAGATTATAAGACTCATTAAATTACTGTTTTTTAATCTAAGAACATTTCCTATTATGCAGTACTCAAAGATAGCTTGAATACTACACAAGAGAAATATATAATGTTTTGGAACAAATTCAACTACAGACATAATCCCAATAAAATTTATGCTTATTATTGAAGTTAGAATTAAATACATAATTCCAAAACCTTTCATAAATGTATTATCAACAAATCTTGTTCTTATCATATTGACATACATAAAAGCCACAATTGCTGCTATTGTAATAACATTATCTAATAGCAGATAAATTTCAAAATGTTTCACAAAAACTACAGATATAATTAATAATATACTTCCAACTATATACTTTCTCATACTATTATCTATACTTATTTTGCTTACTAAAAGAAAAACATTATTATGCATGACTACTCTCCTTTTGGGAATTCCATTTTTACAGTTGTTCCTATATCTTCATTTCTTTTTATTTCTATGTTTCCACTTTGTAGTTCAACCAATTGTTTTACTACACAAAGACCAATTCCTGTCCCACTCTTGCGGCTGAACTTACAATTTTTACCTACTGCATATCTGTTAAATGCATTGCTAATAAATTCTTCGTCAATTCCGCTTCCACTATCCTTTACTAAAATTTCAACCTTTTCACCTCTATCATGTAATATTACCTCTATCTTCCCTCCATCTGGAGTAAACTTCACAGCATTTGAAACTAAATTTAAAATTATTCTATCCATAAACTCAATGTCAATATTTAAATAACATTCTTCTGTATTAGTATCAAAAATTAAATCTATATTATTAAGCTTAACATAGTCAACTAGTGACATTACATTATCTTCTATAGCTTCTACTACATTAATATTCTCTATTCTTGGAATAAGATAATCAGAATTTATTTTAGAATTATCTATTAAATTATTAGTTAATTTAATAAGTGAGATGCAATTTTGTTTACATATATTATGATATTTCGTTAATAAAGATACATCCGCTTTCTCAATATATATTTTTTCCACCTGCATTGCTGAATAAATTACATTCACAGGAGTTTTCAAATCATGGCTTATGCTTGAAAGAAATTCTTTCCTAATACTCTCATCAATTTTATTGCTTTCAACTTCTTTTTTTATTTCTTCAATTTGTACTTTAGTTGTATTATCCTTAATTAATAATAACTTTTTTGTGAAATCTTCATAATTTGATAAATATTTTGCCTCAATGTATTTTTTCTGACTTCCAATATGAAAGATTGCATTATAATCCGTCTTATCATGATTTCTATCTATAAATTCAATATAATTGTTTATATGTTTGTTTATTATATTCCTTTCTTTATGAATGCCAGCAAATTTTAAAAATTGTTTATTTACAAATATAATCCTGTCATTCTCTGAATTTAACATAATAATTGGATGTGGCATAAATTTAAAAAATGTATAATATAAATATTCTTTACTTTTCAAAAGATTTATTGATTTTTCTAATCTTTTATTACTAGCTGATATTTTATAATTTAATTCATCTAAGTAACTATTTTGCTTACCTAATGATTTTGATAAAGCTTTATATGGTTTTCGTACTAATTGAAATATAACAATATTCCATGCTATTCTAAAGCTTATTAGATGAATAACTTCAGCTAATATTAAAGGTAAATATGAGTCATTGCGAACAAAGCCATATATATTTATCATAACTATAACTGCCGTATAAAAGACATAAGTTTTAATGATATTCCATCCATATTCCTTTAATGGATCTTCATTTTTTAAACTTAAAGCTATTTTTATAAATAATACTCCTTCAATGGCAGGATAAACTTTTTCTATGAAACTTAAAAATATATCATCAAAATAAGTTAATATAGTAAGAATTATAATAAAATTAAATACAATATATGATAATCTTTTTAGCTGTCTTTTATTTAAATAGTATTCACTTAATATATATCCTACAAAACTTTCCATTAAAAGCATGCTATCTCTACTCGATTCTATTCCTTTAAAAGGTTCATTTATAATACCAACTCCAGTAATATCCATTATAAATTCAAATGTACATATAAAAATCATCAATGAAAAAAACATTATTACAATTCTAGAAATATATTCCTCACGAATTTTTCTTACTTGTTTAAAAAACATAAATATAACTATGCTTAAGCTTATATAAAAGATTCTAAATATTAATAATATATGCATCTTATCACTAACTACAAGATTTAATATAAAATATGCAAGTATACTAGATATATACAGATATGCAATCATATATTTATTCATAAGAAATTTCTTCAATGTCTCCATACTCTTCTCCCCCTTAAATTTATAATGTATATACCAATATTTATAATACCATTTTTTACTATCTTTTTCTTCATTTTCCTTAAAATTTAACCAAATAAGAATAATTTTATTTAAAGTAATACTTTTTTAAAGCTTTTTGCTAAGTATTATCAATTTTTTATAACTTATGTCACTTATTTATCTCAATATGCCATTTATATGATGTCTCATAAAAGTTTTCAAAAAAAGAATAGCCAACAAATGATAACTTTGGCTATTCTAATATTTTATTTTTTAAAATTTAGTGGCGCATTATACCACTCATATTTAATTTTTCCATTGTTACTGATGTTAGTTTATTTATTGTACCTTTTGCTACTATTCCAACGACAAGTATTATAACTGCATAAACACCTAACATAGCCATATCCTTAAACAATATTGGATACATAATTCCTGCCATAACTTGTCTCATTCCATTTATAGCATAAGTAAAAGGTAAATATGGATAAATTTTTTGGAATATAGGCGGCGTAACCTCAATCGGGAAATTCCCACTAGATCCAGCCATCTGTAATACAAGCACAACTACCATAATTGCTTTTCCTACTGCTTCTAATAAACTACCAAAAGTATAAACAATACTTATAAATATTATGCTTATAAATGCACTATATAAAACAAACATTATCGGATGGACTGCATAAATCTTTAATATAAGTAACACTCCTGCACTTGCAATAACTGCCTGGCATAACCCAACAGATAGAAACAAATATAGCTTGCCTAAATACATTTCATAAGGCCTAATCTTTGTACCATCCTCAAATTCTGGTGCTTTTAAAGATAATAGTGCTGAACCTAGCAAAGCTCCTACCCATAAACATAGTGTTGTATAGAATGGCGTTGCAGCCGTACCATAATTCACCCATGGAAATAGTCTATTATCTTGTATTTCAACTGGGCTTGCTACGAAGTCACTTTGATTTTCCCAATTATTTATCATCATATCCAGTAATTCATCTATACTATCATCTTCATCTTTCTCTCTAAGATCATCGGCTAATTCATGAACTTTATCTCTATTCTCTGGAAACTTATTTTTTAAATTATTTAATTCATCGAGAGATATATGAGCTGCATCTTGAGAAACGTTTAACAAATTATCAACATCTGGTAATGTATTTATTGCTTCTTCTATAATGTCCAAACTGTTTTCTACAATATTTCTAGTTAAATCAAATCCCTTTTGGGCTCCTGGTACAATCTCAGAATCATAGCTGTCTTCAGCATCAGCCACTAAAGTATGAACTTCATCTACTACTTCTATAAGATCCTTAAGATCTTGAGTATCTAAGTCTTGATTATCTATTTTCTCAATATCCTTATTACATCTATCAACTACTATCTGTGATTTATCTTCAATTGTATTTAATTTATCTATAGTATTAGAAATTATTTTACTTATATCTTTTAAATCATTCTGCATATTGTTTATTGTATCTACCTGTTTATCAAGTTGGTCTCTTAATCCCTTCACCTCATCTAAATTATCAACCTCATCGCCAAATGAAGGTATCTCTATATTTATTTTACTTAATTTATCAATAAGCTTCTTTGTACTTCTAAGTTTAGATTCAGTATCATTAAGAGTTTCCTTTGTTGCCTTTGCAGTATCTCGTACATTTAACAAAGTTTTCTTGGAAACCTCTGGGATTATATTATTATCTAAATTCTTTAATTCCACACTTGAATTATCAAGGACATTCTCCGATTTTTCTAAATCTTCCTTTATTATTGGTGAAATGTCTGATATTTCTCCTTGAGTATCATTCAAAACTCCTTTACTGTTTTTTAAGAAATCCTGTGAAGAATATAAAGAATCTGATATAGTTGGAAGCATATCGCTGGTTTTTGTTAGTACCTTTGTCAGATCTTCTGTTCCACTGCTTGCAGTATCCAAAAGAGTTTCTATCTCTGACATATTATCATCTAATTCATAAATATTATCTACAATTTTTCTAAGTTTTGGTCTATTATCCTGTACATCAACGCCTCTTTCATTGCAGACTCTAAATACTATTCCTGAAACAGTTTTTATTATATTTTCATCTACTTCGTTTTTTACACTTTTTATTCCTGAATCCGTCATTTTAGGAGCGACTGCATTTTTCTTTTCATTTACTGTATATATAAGCTTTGGCTTTTCAACATCCTTCTCCATTAAGGTAGTTGCATCCTCAGAAAAATTTTCTGGAATTTCAATTGTTGCATAATACTTTTCTAATAGCAGATCTCTTTGCGCACTTTCCTTGTCTGTAAACACCCAGCCTAATTTATCATTATCCTTAAGCTTATCAACTAAATCATTTCCCAAATTTATATTTTGTTCTTTATAAACAGTTCCCTTATCATCATTAATGACTGCAATCTTAATACCGCCAGTATTAGAATATGGATCCCATGAAGCTTTTATATTAATCCAGGCATACATTGATGGAATAATTATAATTATTATAATCATAAGCCTTGCTACCCAATTGGTTCGTATTTTATTTATATCTCTTTTATAAATTTTAAATGCATTCTTCATAATTAATTCCTCTGATACTTATAATATTACTTGCTTTAGGCACCTTTAGAAATATTGCGTGCAGCCTTTGATCTGTTATTTTCTTTTGTGTGCCTTAACCATTCATAATCGAACTGTCCTTAAGTTTTTTAACTATATTTATTCTTTTCTCATTTATTGACTTCTTAAATAGCACACCAATGATAATTGATCCTATCATAAACAAACCCAATATGATACTATCTTTAAATAAGATGGCATATACTATTCCAGCCATTATCTGACGAACTCCGCTTATAGCATATGTAAACGGAAGGAATGGAAATAACTCTTGAAAACCTACTGGATTAACTTCTATAGGGAAATTACCACCAGTTCCTGCAACCTGTATTACCAGAAGTACTACTCCAATTACTATTCCCCCATAGCCTAAAAGACTTACCGAAGTATAAATTATGCAATTAAACACAATGCTTATGAATATACAATATAATACAAACATTATAGGATGTACTGCATAAGAATGTAGAAGAAGCAAAGCTCCTAAGCTTGCAACTAGTGCTTGTCCTATTCCTATGAATATAAATAATGACAATCTTCCAAAATACTTTTCATAATTTTTTAATTCCTTTTTATCCTCCAATGGCTGTACCTCTGTTTCAATTAATACTGAAAGTATATATCCTCCAATCCAAAGACAAAGAACTGTATAAAATGGTGTTACTGTAGAACCATAATTAGGCCATGGGAATAGCCTATTATCTTGAATTTCCACTGGACTAGATAGAAAATCACTTTGAGTGTTCCAATCATTAGTTATCATGTCTAAAAGCTCATTTATATCATCTTCATTATCTATCTTTTTTAGTCTCTCCGCCAATTCATGAACATTATTCTTAATATCCGGAAATTTTTCTTTTAACTTTTTCAGCTCATCATTAGATAAATCTGCCGTATTTCTAAATGTATTTAACATTTCTTGAACATCAGGTAAAGTCTTCTTTCCCTGAGCTGATAAATTTAATCCGTCATCTAAGATTTCTCTCATTGAGTCAAATCCCTTATTGATTGTTGGTGCAATTTCAGAATCATAGCTGTCTGTTATATTTGAAATCAAAGCATGAACATCATCTAATACCTTGATAGTATCAGTTAGATTTTGTGTATCTATTGGATTACCGCCATTATTCAATTTATCAAGATCTCCGTTAATTCTATCTATTAATTTATCTAAATTATCATCAATAGCATCAAACCTATCAATAACTTTTGATATTTCCCTGCTTTCTTCATTTAATGCATCTTGTGCATTTTTTAACGCTTCCCTCTGCTTATCAAGGCTCTCTTGAATTTTACTAATTTCTTCTGAATCTTGAAGCCCTGCTGGAATTGAAAGTTTAGGAACTTCAATCTCACTAAGCTTATCAATGGCTTTCTTAATATCCTTAAGTTTTGTCTTTGCATCATCAACGCTTGTCTTAGTAGCCTTGACAGTATCTAGAGCTTGAAGTAATGTCTTCTTTTCAACTTCGGGCATTATTTTTTCATCAATATTTTTAAATTCTACATTTGTAGTATCAAGTGCATTTTCAGCTTCTATTAAATCCTCTTTAATTTTAGGTGATTCTTTCTGCAAATCCTCTTGATTCTCATCCAAAACATTTTGAGTGTTATTTAAAAATTCTGTAGTTTCATCTATGGTATCTGCAGCTGTAGGTATAAGTTCATTAGTTTTATCTATTAGATCCGATGCACTTATGGTTCCGTTAATTGCTTCATCCAGCATCTGTTCAAGTTCTGGCATATTATCATCTAACTTATAAACCGAATCCATTATATTTCTAAGCTGAGGTCTATTATTCTGTATATCCACTCCAATTTCATCACATAATCTAAACATTATTCCTGAAATATTCTTAACTATATTTTGATCCAGTTCAGTTTTCACTGTCTCTACTCCTGCATCAGTTATCTTAGATGCTATTACATTTTTCTTTTCATTTACTGTGTATATTAGCTTTGGTTTTATAAGATCTTTTTTAGTTATTGTAACAACATCCTCTGAGAAATCTTCTGGAATTTCAATTGTTGCATAGTATTTTTCATTAATTAGCCCTTCCTCTGCAGTTTGCTTATCCACAAAAACCCAGCCTAATTTATCATTATCCTTAAGTTTATCAACTAATTCCTTACCTAGATTTATATCTTGATCTTTATATGCCGTACCTTTATCTTCATTGATAACTGCAACTTCTACTCCTTTTGTATTGTCATAGGGATCCCATGATGCTTCTATATTGGTTAGAGAATACAAAGAAGGTATTATCATCAATGCAATTACCACAACCGAAGCTGCCCAATTAGTAAATATATTTTTTATGTCCCTTATAAAAATTTTTACTACATTCTTCATAACTTATCCCTCTAAGGTAACTATTTTATATATAAGTAAAATTTATGAATAATTTATCTATATAAATTATAACACCAAAATGACCAATAGTCATTTTGATAATTACTTTTTTAATATTATTCATTATATTACATTTAAATTTATGAGCTTAGAAATCTTCTGAGTACAAAAAAATAAAAGCCTTTTATATATTATTAAGGCTTCCATTTTTCAACTTGGTATAATTTTTCTATTGAAATCATTATATATAATGGATGCTCACTACAATCATGAATATATATCCGAGAATTCTACGTTTATCTTCTCTACTCTGCTTTCATATACACACTTATCAGATACTTGTTCATCCTCAACAAGTTTAGATGGTAATTCTATAATGAACTCACTTCCT
Source organism: Clostridium sp. DL-VIII (assembly GCF_000230835.1). Classification (NCBI taxonomy): domain Bacteria; kingdom Bacillati; phylum Bacillota; class Clostridia; order Eubacteriales; family Clostridiaceae; genus Clostridium; species Clostridium sp. DL-VIII. Next base: position 1,452,968 of record NZ_CM001240.1, on the reverse strand, counting down.
TGTCCAAATTCACTAAGAACTTTAATATTTCCTTCATGCATGTCTACAATGGATTTGACAAGTGACAATCCTATGCCACTGCCTTCCTTATTCCTTGCAAGAGTTTTATCTACTTGTCCAAATCTTTCAAAAATAAAATCCAATTTATCTGCTGGAATACCAGTTCCATTATCTTTAATAGATATAACTATTTTATCTTCCTTATCCCATAAACTTACTAATATCTGTCCACCTTCATTTGTAAACTTAATAGCGTTAGATAATAAATTTAACATAATTCTCTCAATTTTATCTAAGTCAATTGCCATTTCTTTTTCCTCTGCATCAGTATCAAACACTAACTCAATGCCCTTATTCTCAGCATAATCCACAACTGACAGAGTTATACCTTCAACAACGTTTACTATATCATGATTATGTAAGTCAAGTTTAAAATAACCAGAATCAAATTTTGACATATCCACCAAATTATTCACAAGCCTTACAAGCCTGTAACAATTTTGCTTCATAGTCTTCAAATATTTACTTAATTTTGCTTCAATTGTATAGTTAATTAAAGCATTATCTGCTAAAGATAATAATTGAATAGCACCTAGTATAACATTTAAAGGTGTTTTAAGCTCATGGGATATGTTAGAGAAAAATTCAACCATCATTTTATTGTGTTCATTTGTTTCATTTATTACTTTTTTGTTCTCCAATACATTACGTTCAAGAGTATGCAATTGTTTTTTTAAAGTAATATCCCTAAACATAACCATAGCTGATGGCTTATTCTTGTACATGCAAAAACAATTTGTGACTTCAATATCAATGATTTTCCCATCCGTCCTTAACATTTTGCTTTCAGTAAATGGAGTACTTAGCTTATTATATATTGCATTATTAATTCTATCATAAGCTGAATTTCTAGTTTCTTTAACCATTATTGTTTCTACATCCAATCCTATAGCATCGTTAACTTTCTCTAGCCCCATAAGCTCTGCCATTCTTTTATTGGCAAATATAAATTTATTGTCATTAATAACAAAAATAGCGTTATCTGAATTATTTATTATCATGTTAAAACATTGTTCATTTCTATATAAAATCTCTTCGAATTGTTTTAATTTATCATCAGCTAAACCCAAATCATAATTTAAATCATAATATGGCTTTTTTAAGCCTGTTTCAACAATTCCCTTGTATAAGAAATACACAGCAATAACTTTAATTATATGCCCTACGACAGTTCTCCACTCACCCCAAAACACATAGCTTGTAAAAAACATTTCAGTTATTGCTGATAATATAAAAAAAGATTCAATACAAAAAAATAAATATCTATCTATTTTTGCTTTTAATCTAAAATAAATGACAGCCGTACTTAAAAACATTATAGAAATTATGTATTCACTGATTATCTTAAATGGTGTTAAACCAATTTTTCCAATATAGCAAGTAGGAAATATATTAAAAATTACTATTGATAATAGTAAAGATATACTAATGCAAATATATATTATCAACATACCGTAAGCACTAAGTTTCTTACTAGGTTTTAATATGTAATTTAATGAAATTAAACCTGTAAAAGCCTCCAAATACCTTGCAGCGATCCATAATTGAGCTGAAATATCCATATTATTAGCATTATCTAAAAATGGCATTCCTTGATACATTAATAGATGAAATATTCCAATTACAGCTACGAAAAAACAACCGGTACCAAGAATAAGTATTGAATTATTTCTATTTATGCCATACGTATTAAACGTAAACACAAATACTAATATAAACATAACATTAATAAATAGTTCAATTGCTGTGTGAAAGAATAGATTACTGTGCAAATTGATTATTAATAAGAATACCATAAAAATTAAAAATATACTCCATTCTATTAACAGCTCAAATTTTGTGTTTTTTAATTTTTCTTCAAATTTCATCATATGCCTCATAATTTCCCTCCAAATATTGTTTATTATTTAACTTCTTTTGCTTCTTAATAGCAATTTTACTATATTACTTATAATTTGTAAAGTTTTTACTTTTTATTCAATATTTGTAGTTTTATTAAAGATAAGTTAAATAAATACATGTTTTAAATATACTTTATGCATTTTTCATTTTTATAAGAAATAACTGCCACACAATTAATATTAATTGTAGGGCAGTTATTTTCATATATTTGATGTTGCTTTATTAAGTTTTGTTGAATTAGAAGATAAAGTATATTTACTTTCAATATCAATATTAGATAAATTCAATTAAGTTAAGAAAATGCTTATTGCTATATTCTCATTTTCTCTCAAATTGAAGATTTACTTCTATTTTCAGATCTTAAGGCTAAAGTAACTACAGTGCCTATAATACATAATCCTCCAATTACTTCGAACATCCCCAATGGAACATGTAACCAAAATACTGATACAATAGTGGCTGATAATGGTTCTGCACTTCCTAGCAAACTAGCATCAGTTGGTCCAATATATCGTAAACTATCGATATACAAATAAAATGGAATCAAAGTACCAAATATGACCACAAATACTACATATGCACCAGAAATTAAAGACCAATTTTGACCATACATCTGCCATGGTGGATTTATTAAACTCAGCCCAATTCCTCCTATAATCATCCCCCATCCTACAACAATAACAGCCCCCCATTTTTCAAGTAATGTTTTCGGATATAATGTATAAAATGCGAGGGCAATAGCTGATCCAACTCCCCAAGCAACTGCTGATAATGAAATAGTAAGTCTTTGAAACGTCCCGTTTGTTACTAGAAGAAATGTTCCCAAAATTGCTAAACAAACTGCAATATTTTCATATAAACTTGGAATCTTTCTGAATCGTATTGCTAAATATATTACTATAAACATTGGAGCTAAATACTGCAACAATGTAGCTGTAGCTGCATTTCCTGATTCAATAGACATAAAATAAGCATATTGTACTCCAAGCATCCCAACTATTCCAAATATTAATATACTTACCCTTCCAGTACTATCATTCAAAATTGACCAAACTTTATATTGCCTATTGTTCTTAATACCAGCAAATAAAAGTAATAGTATACCTGTTATTATCATTCTTACTGTGACTAACCAACCAGGCTGAAAGCCCTCATTTTGAAAAAGCTTTTGTGCAACGGTACCAGATACTCCCCACAAGGTAGCCCCGATAATGGCCATTATATATCCTTTATAACGTAAATGCTGCATAACTTTTAACTCATCTCCTATCTCCATAAATTGAGTATTTTCTTTATTATTCTTTTTTAAGTTAATAGTGTTGATATATTGACTTATTTAAATAAATCTGTAATAATTCTAATATTATTTCAAATATATAACAATTACTATATTGTCAAAGATTAAAACTATATTAGCGAGATGATAAAGATGCAAGCAACAAAAATAGAAGTAAACGATGATTTACAGGAAACATTAAAACATGGTTCTAATGATTTCCCAATAGCAATTTATACTGATAAATTTAATCTATTCGAAGAAGGATATATCAGATGGCATTGGCATAAAGAAATACAATTCTCATATTCACTTTATGATAAAGTAGTTTTCTTTATTGAGGATGAAAAGATAATTTTATCGCCTAATGAAGGAGTTATGATAAATTCAAATGTACTTCATCAAATTAAGCCATATACCACTAATAATTGTATGATGTTTTCTATTGATTTCAATTCAACTTTAATAGGAGGTGCCGAACTGTCGCTTATTGAAAAGAAATATTTAACTCCAATTATTAAAAATAGAAACTTAAAATACATCTCTTTAAAACCTAATATTCCATGGCAAAAAAGCATACTAAAACATTTAAAAAAGGTATTTACCTTATCTCATGAAAAACCATATGGATATGAATTAGAAATGCGAAATTATTTAAGTATTGCTTGGTTAAATCTAATTAAAGAAATGAAAAATGAAATAAATAGTTCACCACTTACAATGTCAAATGATGATGAACGTGTAAAATTAGCGATGCAATATATACACAAATACTATACACATAATATTTTGTTAGATAACATTGCAATGGCTGCACATATCAGTAAAAGTGAATGCTGCCGCTGTTTTAAAAGACTTTTAAATGTAACACCTTTTGAATATTTAATTGAATACAGAATTTCAAAGGCATCAGAACTGCTTGTAAAAAGTGAGGCTCCTATTTCTAATATTGCCCTTGACGTAGGATTTAATGGAATAAGCTACTTTGGAAAAATATTTAAGAAACATACAAACTATACACCCTCTGAATATAGAAATAAATATTCTGGATATAAGTTAACTTAGAGCAAAAGCTTAGTAAAATAAGAGATAAACCTTTGTCTGCCTACTTTATTTGATCAAGAAATACCTTAATATCTCTACTAAAGTCTTTAATGCCACATAACTCGCTTATTTAAATAAAAGTGTAATTCTTAAACCTATGTCTGACTCGTATTCATCCATCATATGTGTTATGATAAACATATTATATGAATCAAAAAAACAAGCTCTAAAATAAAGGTATTTCACATAAGGCACATGAAAGAAAATAATAGACCAAAGATGTGACGCATATTTTGCGTTAGGCAAGGACGTAAATTCTGCTCATAGCGGGTCTATTAATAAAATTTGCTGACGCAGTATAACACAAAATAGGCAAGCATACTGGTCTGTTATTTTTTTGATTGTGCCCAACATGTCGAAAATTATATTGAGATTAATAATATATTTTATGGAAGGTGGTTTTTATGAATTTTATTTGGGATGGCAGTTTATCTATAGGAATTGATAATATTGATAATCAACATAAAGAATTGTTTAATTGTATTGATAAATTATTAGTGTCTATTGAAAATCTGAAAAGTGATGATGAAGTTATTAAGACTTTAAAATTTCTTGAAGATTATGTAATTAAACATTTTAATGAAGAGGAAGAAATTCAAAGAAAAACAAATTATCCTCTGCTTGATATACAACATATACAACATGAAAATTTCAAAAATGATCTTAAAGAGTTTAAAAGAGTATTTGAGACACATGGCGCTTCAACTCTATTAGCTTTAAATATTCAACAAAGCTTAATTGATTGGCTTAAAAATCATATAATGAATCTTGATAAAGACTTAGGAGATTTCTTGATTGAAATCGGATATAATAAATAAAATTTATTCTTGATATTTTATACTTATTATGCCTAATTTCTATCATTTTTTTCTTCAACACATAAACCACATTTACACAAAAAAACAACACACGATTCGGCTATTTTTCCGAAATAATCGTGTGTTAATTTTCTATATCACCTACGATATATATTGTGTTGGTGCAGGTAACGGGACTTGAACCCGTACGTTATTCAACACACGCCCCTCAAACGTGCCTGTCTGCCAATTCCAGCACACCTGCAAATACCGTTAACTCCTTAATAATAATTCATTTTAATAAAAAATTCAAGCAAAATTTTTTAAATGTTTTCATTATATATTGATTTCACGATTGCTATCCAAATTTATTATAAAAAATAATATACTTAGATACAATATATAAACTTCCACTTCATTCATTCACTTATAATTTTAAATATACTTCTGCACTAGACTTAAATGTATCTGTTTTAGGTCGATATACACTTAAGTTTAGCTTACATATTTTGTATCCATATAGATAAACAAATTAAAAATTCAACTTATATATAGAATGTTTATGCATTTAAGTTAAACTTTTGTGTATACCTAAATCAGAAATTACATACATATTTGTGCAAGAGGCATTTGAAATTGAGCTGCTTAAGGTTCTTAAGCAGAAAACCCAAATCTATGATTTGGTGTGAATCGCTTACTCAGCGAACGAATGTGAGTCGAGTTTCCTCTGAGGGTTGTTCCATTTACTGCTTGTCATGAACTTGTTTCAGGAACATGCAGGGATGGGCACAACCTTCCACTTAGAACCTTCCAGCGAAAATTTCATAAGTCCTCTGGAAGAAATATGTATGTAATTTCGGTAAGATATCACATAAGTTCAAGGTCAAAGTTGTCTATTTATAAGTGTGCTAATTTAAAAATTTTACGCTCCATAAACTTTTGGTTAATTCTAGTACTTTATCTACATCAAAATAGCTTTTCTTATCTCTATAAAGATATTCGTATATATGATAATAAGTATTTACTTTATCTACGTATTTTTTTGTTTCTCCAAAAGGTATATAATCTATACTCTTTCCGTTTGATGAATATTTTTCATCTATAAGCCATGATTGCACATTAGATGGACCTGCATTATATGCTGCGATTGTCAAATCCAAATCCTTATTAAAGGTATCATTTAATCTTCGAAGATACCAACAGCCCATTCTAATATTATATTCCTCATTATATAGATCTTCTTTAGAAAATGTACCATATCCCATTTCATTGGCAGCCCATTCTCCTGTTTCTACTGTTATTTGCATAAGTCCCACCGCATTCTTATGTGAATGAGCATCATCATCAAATTTACTTTCAGTCTTTATCACTGCTAGTACTAATAGTGGATCTAAATTATACTGTGAACTATATTTATCTACATATTCCTGATACTTATAAGGAAAGAACTTTTCCTTTATCAAATATCTAGAACCTAGTCCTATTACTATTATTGCTATTAATATGAGTATTAGTGAATAAAAGATCTTTCTTATAAATCTCATCATCTTCTCCTTAACTTAGCATAATAATTTTATAAAATCGATCAAATCATAAACTTGTTTTTGTGTTTCAACAAGATCATTATTATTATCAATAATAATATTGGCAAACTCTTTTTTTTCTTCCATGGACATTTGAGAATTTATCCTGCTTACTGCATCAGCTTTACTTAATTTATCTCTGTTCATAACTCGTTGAATCTGGACTGAATTATCGGCATATACAAGTATAATATAGTCCATTTCGTTATGCATATTATTTTCAATTATAGTTGGTGCATCTAATATTATTATCTTTCCACCCTTTTTTTCTAACTTCTCTATTTCCTCTTCTATAGCTTCTTTAATGTATGGCATTATAATGCTTTCATATTTTACCCTCTGCTTTGGAAATCTAAAAATATGGTTTCCAAATTCTTTTCGCCTAAATTCCCCTCTCCAATCAAAGAAACCTGCTCCGAATTGCGCACGGACCATTTCTAATATTTTAGGATTTTTCTCAAGAACTTCCTTAGCTATAGCGTCTGCATCTATAATTTTAAATCCTTCAGCTTTCAAAATATTGGATACAGTACTTTTTCCTGTACCAATTCCACCTGTTAAACCAATTTTAATCATTTTTTTATAAACCACCCTTTGTTCAGTTAGTAGTTATGAGTTAAAAATTATGAGTTAATTATAAAATCCCATTGCTTTTCTTTTAAACTCTTAACTCCTATCTTATAACTCTTAGCTAATATGTTATTCCATCATTGCATATATAACAAAACTTATAAGTAGTACATTTAATCATAAACTCATTAAATATTACTTCGCTTCGTACCAAGTTTTACCGAAGTTAACATCTACATCGAGTGCTACTTTTAGCTTAATTGCATTTTCCATTTCGTCTGCAACTAATTTTTTAACCTCTTCAAATTCGTCTTTCTTAACATTTAGTATAAGTTCATCATGAACTTGAAGTATCAATTCACTTTTTAACTTCTTTTCATTTAATTTGTTATATACATTAACCATTGCAAGCTTTATTATATCAGCTGCGCTCCCTTGAATTGGAGCATTCATTGCCAATCTATCTCCTAGAGCTTTTACAATTTTATTTGAAGCTTTTATTTCTGGTATGAATCTTCTTCTATTTAAAATTGTTAATACATATCCCTTTTCCTGAGCTTCTTTAACTACATTCTCTAAGTATTCTTTTATCTTAGGATATCTTTCAAGATAAATTGCCATATATTCTTCTGCTTCTTTTTTACTAATCTTCAAGTCTTCCGCTAAACTAAACGCACTTATTCCGTATACTATTCCAAAGTTTACAGCTTTTGCTCTACTTCTCATTATAGAAGTAACTTCATCCACTGGAACTTTGAATACTTCTGAAGCTGTCTTTGTATGAATATCACTATGGTGCTTAAATGCATCTATCATATTCTCATCTCCTGCAATATGTGCTAAAACCCTTAATTCTATTTGAGAATAATCGCAGGAAATTATAGTATCAGTCTCTTCCATAGGTATAAACACTTTTCTTATTTCTCTTCCCATTTCATATTTAATAGGAATGTTTTGTAAATTAGGCTCTGTACTTGATAATCTTCCTGTTGTAGTTACAGTTTGATTAAAATTAGAATGTATACGTCCATCCTTATCAATTACATTTTTTAATCCTTCTACATATGTAGAATTGATTTTTGTAATTTGTCTGTAATACATTATTTTAGCTATTATCTCATGCTTATCCATTAATTTTTCTAAAACTTCTTGATTAGTTGAATATCCTGTCTTTGTCTTTTTAATCACTGGTAAATCTAACTTTTCAAATAATATCTTACCTAACTGCTTAGGTGAACTTATATTAAACTCTTCTTCTGCTAATTTATATATATCACTCTGAGTTTCTTCAATTTCTTTTTTAAATTTTATCTGTAATTCATCTAACATACCTTCATTTATGTTAAATCCAATACTCTCCATGGATGATAGCACATAAATAAGAGGATGTTCAACTTCATAATAAAGTTTATCCATATTTTCTTTATGAAGGCTTTCTTTTAATTCTTCATAAATCACTGGTAAATAGCTGCAAAGAACTCCTTTTATATTTGGATCATTTTCATTTGGATTTTCTCCAATATAATGATTAACAAGTTCTAATATTTCATACTTACTCTTAGATGAATCAATTAAATAAGCCGCTATTGCAGTATCAAAATCAAAGCCTTTAATTTCAATATTATTTTTATTTAAAAAGGTAACTAAATTTTTTCCGTTATGTATTACCTTTTTAATACTTTCATCTTCCATTAAAGCTTTTAATACATCTAATGCTTCTTCTTTATTTTTAGAACTTATTTCTTTAAAATTTATTATATTTCCAATGTTCTCTTCTCCAAGAATCAAAAGATCAAGTTCTAATTTTGAAAATACAGATGCATCACTTAAAGAATAATCAATATAAATTCTATCCTTTTTCTTTGAAAATAATTCCTTCATATTTTCAATTGTATCTATAGTTTTTACTTCAACCTTTGATTCTTCTGAAACTGTATCATCTTTAAACTTATTTAAAATTGATTTCATTTCCAGCTTCATAAGCATCTTTTTTATTTCTAATATATTTTCTTTTCCATTAGAATTTATATCTTCTATGGTCAATTCAATTGGAACTTCCCTCATTATTGTAGCAAGCCTTTTAGAGAATACTGCCTGCTCAGTATTACTTTCCAAATTTTCCTTTAGTTTTTTTCCTGCAATATTATCTATATTCTTTAGAACTTCCTCTATAGAACCATATTCCTTAATTAACTTAAAGGCAGTCTTTTCTCCTACACCTGGAACTCCTGGAATATTATCTGATTTATCTCCCATAAGCCCTTTAACATCTATAAATTGATGTGGAGTTACTTCAAACTCATTTATAAATGCTTCTTCATCATATACGGCTGTCTCACTAACTCCCTTTTTAGTAATTACAATCTTAGTTCTCCCAGATGCCAGTTGAAGTGCATCTTTATCTCCTGTAACTACAAATACTTCTGAATCATTATCTTCAGCGAATTTAGAAACTGTACCTATAATATCGTCTGCCTCAAAACCTTCTATTTCAAAAATCTTTATTCCCATAAGCTTAAATAATTCTTTAATAATCGGAAATTGTTCAGCAAGCTCTGGAGGCATTTTATTCCTTCCTGCCTTGTATTCCGAATACTCTTTATGCCTAAAAGTTGGTGCCTTTAAATCAAAGGCAGCAATTATGCTGTCTGGATTAATTTCTTCCTTCATTTTAAATAACATATTCATAAAGCCATAAATGGCATTAGTATTTATTCCATCGCTATTTGTAAGAGGAGGCAAGGCATAAAACGCCCTATTCATAAGTGAATTTGAATCTAAAAGTAATAATTTTTTCATTAAAAACCTCCTTGATTTATCATAAAATTTATTTAAACAAAAGATATGTTCTCTTTATTTCAAACATCATTTAGATTTATTATACTATATTGTTTAACTTAAAGTATACCTATATCCCTTGTAATATGGAATTTCTCTAATATTATTTCCTTATGTTCTTTTGTGCATTCTTACTTTAACATATATTTGAAATTTTTATGTTAGGTGCATGAAAATACATTATAGATGCAAAATTTTCTTGGATATTTTCATCATACAAAAAGGCAAATGGAATTATTATTTTTTTAATTGTGCCTTAATCACTTATAAATATATTAAAAATAAATAATGCAGGATTATCCTAAAATAAAATATCTCAAAATAATCCTGCATTATTTATTTTCGTGTATTATTTCTTTGCCTTACTTCGTTCTAAATTGTTAAAATAATTCTTTAACTCATTATCTAAAGATTCAATAATACCATTATATCTCGCTTTAAAGTTACGTCTAAACATAAACCTTTGAACTAATAATGACATATATCCAAAAAACTTTTCTGATGTTTGAGTTTCTTCCACTTGCATTTTAGTTGTTCCATCTTTTTGACCTTTAAAAGTATATGTTGAAACACATTTTGAAAAGCTCGTTATGGTAGTAATTTGATATTTCCCGTTTTTCTCATAATCCGTTATTTCAACAGTGCATTTTACTGGAGTTGGTCTTCCAGTATCTATATTTTTTTCAATCTTACATCCTATAGCATTTTCTTCATTAAAATCTGAAAAATCTCTTCCAGCACTTTTTATAAAAATACGAAACACATCTTCAACTGGATAATTTAATACGCCAATAGCCTTCATTTCGGTTTCCCCCTTAGCGAACTTCTCTTATTTTCCTGTGAAATACTCTATTCCTATTGCCTGACGAACATCCTTTAAAGTATTCGCTGCTACTGCCCTAGCTTTATCACTGCCATCTTTTAACATCTTATATACGGCATCAATGTCCTTTTCAAACTCTAATCTTCTGTTTCTTATTGGTTCTAATTCAGCTTGTAAAACTTCATTTAAATATTTTTTTACTTTTACGTCTCCAAGTCCACCACGTTTGTAGTGCTCCTTCATTTCTTCAACTGCCTTTTTATCAGTTGCAAAAACATCTAAATAAGTAAATACTGTATTTCCTTCTATCTGTCCTGGATCTTCCACTCTTATATGATTAGGATCTGTATACATTGACATGACTTTCTTCTTAATTGTATCTGCATCATCAGATAAATATATACAATTTCCTATTGATTTACTCATTTTAGCTTTACCATCAGTTCCTGGTAATCTCCCAGCATTAGAACTTGGCAATACTGCTTCAGGTTCAACTAAAACCTCTCCATATATTGAATTAAAACTTCTAACAATTTCCCTAGTTTGTTCAATCATAGGCAATTGATCTTCTCCAACTGGAACTGTATCTGCCTTAAATGCAGTAATATCAGCAGCCTGGCTTACAGGATAGATAAGAAATCCTGCTGGGATGCTGTTTTCAAAGTTTTTTTGCTGTATTTCTGCTTTAACTGTTGGATTTCTCTCTAATCTAGATAAAGTAACAAGATTTAAATAATGCATAGTAAGTTCATTTAACTCAGGTATTTGCGATTGTACAAATATAGTAGATTTACTTGGATCAATTCCAACTGCTAAGTAATCTAAAGCAACTTCTGTTAAGCTATTTCTTATTTTTTCTGGATTTCTTGCATTATCAGTTAATGCCTGCTGATCTGCAATCATTATAAAGCTTTCATATAATCCTGATTCCTGTAGTGCTACTCTATTTTTCAAAGAACCTATATAATGTCCTATATGTAACTTTCCAGTTGGCCTATCTCCTGTTAATATTATTTTTTTGCCCATTAAATTTTCACTCCTAAACTATATAAAGCAAATTAAGATTCTAATTTTGCTTTACTTTCAACTACGTTGTTAATGATTTCTGCTCTTCTTTCACCTAAGACATTAGCTATTTTTACTGACATACTTTTATCCTTGTAAATCGAATCCCTATTTGCATCGACAATTTTTATGATTCTTTCTTCCATTTTTTCATATGAAATTAAATCATCATAATATGTATCCACAATATCCTTTAAACATGTTGCTAATTCTCTTGGGTTTCTATAAACTGCTCTCATCTCTTACTCCTTAATATTAAAAAATAATTTTTATCTGTTGTTCAGCTTTTCTAAATTCTAACTACGAGTATTTATACACAAAAAATAGCAAGAATCTAAAAAGCTTAACTGAATTCAGCTGGAATATTAATTTCCACTGATAAATTTAGATTTTTAAAACTTATTCTTTTCTTATTATTGCCTATTTACTGAAATAATAGCAAATAATCCTCGTTTTATTATATCATTATATAATATAAAATTCTATATTCAGAAATATAGACTATCTCAAAATATCACTTTAAGATAATCTATAAAAAATTCATATTATACTTATAATTACTTAATACTAATTGTGAAATCATTTGGAACTATCATTACAATGCATTTAGCACGTTTTACAACATTAGTTGTTACCGATCCTATAATCCTATTCAATCCCTTTCTTGTGGATTTCGTCATAACGATTACACCAATATTTTCTTCTTGAGCTTTCTTTACAATTTCATCTCCCGGATATCCAAAAGTAAAGAATGTCTCAACTTTATAGTCTTTCATCTTTTCTTTTGCTGCCTCTAATATTTCTTCGCCTAGTTCTTCAGCAAATTTTATTTCATCAGCAACAATCATTTCATTGACCAATATCAATTCTTTTACATTCATTATCATGATTTCAATTGAGTCTTTGGGAAATATCTCTTTTACAAAATCTAAAGAATGCATACTGCTCTCTGTTCCATCTACTGGTATTAATACTTTTCTCTTGTTCATAATATACTCCCCCTCTTAACCTATCTTTTATATTATATAGTATTCTACACAATGCTATTAATATCCTCTTTTATCAGTGTTTAATCTATGATTTTTACTATATATATTCTAATTAACAATGAATGTTGAAAGCTCACAAGGAAAATCCTACTAATTAAATACAAAATGTACACAAGTTGAAAGTTCGAGAACCCAAATAATATAAAAAAGATAGGGTATATTCATATATAAATTTATATACAAATACACCCTAATAATTTCATTTCTACTCAAGAATTTCTCCATCTCTTGAAATAGTCACTATCTGCCATGGAATCATTTTATCACTAAGCTTTAATGCATTTTTGACTGCATTTTCTATTCCTCCGCAGCAAGGTACCTCCATTCTTACTACTGTGACACTTTTTATATCATTCATCTTTAGGATTGCTGTAAGCTTTTCTGAATAATCAACTTCGTCAAGTTTTGGACAGCCTATTACTGTAATTCTATTTTTAATAAATTTATTATGGAAATCCCCATATGCATAAGCTGTGCAGTCTGCTGCTACAAGTAAGTTGGCATTCTTAAAATATGGAGCATTTGGTGGCACAAGTTTAATCTGCACTGGCCATTGATTCAATTGTGAGGTTACTTCTCCATTATTTGTATCTCTCTTAATTTCCATTGGGCCACGCTTTATTGCTCCGCCTTGTGTTCCTGGACATGTAAACTGCATATTCCCCTTCTTATTTTCTTCTGCTTTTTGCTGCTCTATCTTTCTTTTCTCCATATTTATCTTTACAGCTTCTTCATCATAAGCCGCTGCTTCACGTTCTTCAAAAGCAATAGCACCTGCTGGACATGAAGGAAGGCAGTCTCCAAATCCATCACAATAATCATCACGCAATAATTTTGCTTTTCCGTTTACCATTCCAATTGCACCTTCATGGCAAGCTGCTGCACAAAGTCCACATCCGTTACATTTTTCCTCATCAATTTTAATAACTTTTCTTATCATAAAGTTCACCATCCCTATTATTTTCATACTTAAATTATGTTCATGCTCAAATAAGCTTGTCTTCTTAAATAATTTATCTTATGATGTCATTATACTAAAATTACAGTTTCCATTCTGTTTCATTTGTAACAGACTTGAAACTATAAAAAAATATTTTTAACCTGCTAAGTAAAATTGGCTTATAAAACATTAAACATCAGTATTTTCTCTAAAGTACCTCTATGATTTTTTAAAGTATCAATCTGAACAAAACCATATTTCTCATATAGATTTTCTTCTTGTGTTGAAATATATACTTTCTTAAAATCTTTCGTTTTGGCATATTTTAATGCTTTCTCAATCATTTTCTGACTTGTTCTATTACCACGATATTTTTCATCAACAAACACAAAGCCAATCCATGGTGTATATAAGCAATTTGGTATGCAGTCTGTTTTTGTAATCGTGCAAAAACCAACAACCTTATCAATTTCTACAGCCGCAAATACACATTCAAAATCCTCAAATTTATTTGAACGCATCTTATATCCAAGGTTTGCCCCTGCATGCCATGAGCAATTTTCAGACATTTCAATTGTTTTATTCCAATAGTCATCATGAATATCTAAAATTCTTACTTCCATTAATCCCTCCTGAATACTGAATTATCTCCCAGCCCTTGATCCAAAAAGAATAACTTTATTAATATATTCATGTTTTCTTGATATCTCTATTATTTCATCAATTATTCTCTTTTCTAAATTCAAGTTATTTCCTCCTAATAAATCTAGACTTACAATCTACTCTTCTCTTATTAATTCAACCTCTGAAAGATCGATTTCTAACGCCTCAAATCTGATAGATCTAAGTCTATTATTTACATTTTAAATTCAAAGCTAAATTTATTTTTATTATAGCATCTCCATATATAAAATGAAATCAAACTAATTTATGCTCTTATATTCTTATATTCTTATATTCTTATATTCTTATATTCTTATATTCTTATATTCTTATATTCTTATATTCTGGGCATTTTAACTTATCCTTAATCAAAGTAAATGTATATAACTTCAGTATTTGCATGTATTATTTTTTACATAAATACAATTATGGTATAATATGCATAATCGTAGATTAAGAGGATGTTTATAGATATTAAGTATATGTGGAGGTAACTTTATGAGTAGTGTTATATATAGAAAATTAACATTAGAAGAGTGTCAGTGTATAAATGAAATAAACCCATCTCAATATATAGGAAAAGCGTGGAGAGAAGTAGATGGAAAATGCCAATTAGTAGAAATAAATTACCAAGATTGCGACTGGCCGAATGGTTATGAATATCACATCAGCCATTTAAAAGAAACTGTTTTAAATAAGGGAAGTGCAATTGGTGCTTTTAATAGCAATAATAAATTATTAGGCTTTGCAACAATTAATCGCCAGTTCTTTGGTGAAATGCATAATTATGTTTTATTAGACCAATTGTTTATAACATTAGAATGTAGAAATGAAGGAATAGGCAAAAAATTATTTATGCTTTCTGCAAATGTAGCAAGAGAATGGAACGCAGATAAAATTTACATTTGTGCTGGTTCTGCTGAGGAAACAATTGCATTTTACTTTGCAATAGGATGTAAAGAGGCCGAAGAAATAAACAAAGAACTATATGAATGTGACACAAGAGATTATCAATTGGAATTCTCTTTATAAACATAATTAGTATTTAAATGTAGTTCACAACATTCCTAACTGGTGTATTATATATATAAATTAATGAATAATATATTCTTCTTAAACTTTTCTATCCATCTATACTAGAAATCACATACATATTTGTACAATCTGAATTTGAAATTGAGCTGTTTCAAAGTTTCTTAACGAGAGATTGTTCCAATTGTTGCTTATCCTTAACCTGTGTGAGTAACATGCATAAATGGATGCGAGCTCCCATTTATGACTTTCCAGCGAAAATTTCATAAGTCCGCTAAAACAAATATGTATGTAATTTCGGTAATTGTTGCATAAATCTAATTCTTGTTTTGGATATATATTAAACCAAAGTCAAATTCTTCATACTTAAATCAAGTATTTTTGCAGAATGCGTTAAAGCCCCAACTGATATATAATCTACTCCTAATTCTGCTATTTTTTTAATATTACTTAATTCCACGTTTCCTGAAAACTCTATTAAAGCCCTTTTATTTATAAGCTCTATTGCTTCTTTTGCTAAACTTAAACTCATATTATCAAGCATTATTATATCAGCTTTTGCTTCCAATGCTTCCTTTACCATTTCAAGATTCTCAGTTTCAACTTCAATCTTTCTTACAAATGAAGAATTCTCTCTTGCAAGCTCTACAGCATTTTTTATTCCTCCAGCTGCACTTATATGATTATCCTTAAGCATCACTCCATCAGATAAATTAAATCTGTGATTGCAGCCTCCCCCAACTTTCACTGAATATTTTTCTAAAATTCTAAGATTAGGTATTGTTTTTCTTGTATCTAATAATTTCGTATTTGTTTTACATATCTCTTGAACAAATTTATTTGTCAAGGTAGCTATTCCACTCATTCTTTGCAGCAGATTTAATGCTAATCTTTCTCCCATCAATAAATTTCTAGTGCTTCCCTTTAAAAAAGCTACCTTTTCTTTTGGAAAGACTTTATCTCCATCGCCTTTGTAAAATTCTACTTCTACATTCCCTAATATCTCAAATACCCGTTTAAATACCTCAAGCCCTGCAATTATGCCTTCTTCTTTGCATAACAATTCCACAGTCGCTATGCTTTCTTCGTTTATAATTGAATTAGTTGTTATATCTTCATTTGGAATATCCTCAATAAGTGCAGCTTTTATTATCTTATCTACAACTAAGTAATTGATCATCTAATATGCCACCTCTTTCTCTTATAACTGCTTTTACAAGCTCTTTATTCTCAATAGATATTTCTTCTACAGATTTATTTAAGTTATCCACAGTTAAAACTTTATTTTCCATTTTATCCACAATATTGTTGATAAATTTTGCAGCTCTTCTTGAAAATACAAGTCCTTCAAGGAGTGAATTACTCGCAAGCCTGTTAGCTCCATGTACTCCTGTACAGCTTGCTTCACCTACTGCAAATAAATTTTCCATGGAGGTTTTCGAATTCAGATCTACCTTTATTCCTCCCATAAAAAAATGTTGAGCAGGTGAAACCTTAATATAATCCTTGGTAATATCAGTACCTCTCTTTAAACATTCTTTATAAATAGTAGTAAATCTATTTTTTATATAATCCTCTCCTAAAAATCTTATATCTAAATTCACATAAGGCGTCTCGGTTTCCTTAATTTGCTCATATACAGCTTGAGATACCACATCTCTTGGCAAAAGTTCATTTATAAACCTTTTTCCATATACATTAGTAAGGATTCCACCTTCCCCTCTCAAAGATTCAGATATCAAGAATCTTCTTTGATTTTTTTCTTCCTCATAAAAGGCAGTTGGGTGAATTTGAATATAATTTATATCTTCTAATTCTATATCATGTTTTACTGCAGCTGCTATTCCATCTCCAGTTAAAATTCTTTGGTTTGTTGAATTATTATATAAGCCACCTATGCCTCCAGTAGCAAGTACTACAGCCTTTGCATAAATGTTTATCTGCTCATTTTCTCTTATAAGCACTGCACCAATGCATATACCTTCTTTTTCTATAATATCTACGAAATAAGTATTTTCATAAACATTTATATTATCCTCTTGTTTTACTTTTTCAATTAAAATTTTCGCAGTGCTCTCTCCTGTATTATCCTTTGTGTGAACTATCCTATTTAAGGAATGAGCGCCTTCCTTTGTATAATTTAAACTTCCATCCTCATCTCTATCAAAATAAAGCCCCATTTCTATCAGCTTATTTATATTTACTCTTGATTCAGCTGCTAGAACTTTAACAGCTTCTAAATTATTCTTATACTGTCCTGCTTTTAATGTATCTTCAATATATAAAGGAATGTCCTCTTCATCCCTGGCAACTGATATTCCTCCTTGTGCCAAATAAGTATTGCTGCAATCTATTTTATCCTTGCATACAACTAAGACATTTAAATTATTATTTAAGTTTAATGCACAATAAAGGCCTGATACCCCTGAACCTACTATTAATACATCAACAAATTTATTCATATATAACCTTCTTACTTATTTACAGCCTCTAAAGATCCTAGTTTATGCATATTTTCTAAAGATCTTAGAGCCTTTATTCTAGTTTCTTCATCTAAGGTTATTTCGTTATTCATGTTTAATAGGGCATCATATATGTTCTCAAGGGTTGTCTTCTTCATATCCTGGCAACATATTCTATCTCCAGGAATGAAAAAACTTTTGTTTGGATTTTTCTTCTTTAGTTCATGTAAAATCCCTTCTTCTGTTCCTATGATAAATTCACTTCCCGTATCTTTAGTTGCATAATCTATTATTCCGCTAGTACTTCCTATATAATCTGCCATATCCCTAATTCCTTTTGGACATTCAGGATGAACTAGTACCTTAGCATCCTTATGCTCTGCTTTTACTTTTAATATGTCTTCCCTGCTTATTTTGTTATGGCATCTGCAGAATCCATCCCATAATATAAATTCTTTATCTGGAAAAAACTCCGAAACATATTGTCCTAAATTTCTATCTGGTAAAAACATTATCTGTTTATTTTCAACATTTTTTAATATCTTTAAGGCACTTGAAGAAGTTACTGCTACATCACAATGTGCTTTTACGTTGTAAGTTGAATTTATATAACATACAACATAGGCATCAGGATATTTTTCTTTAAGTTCTAGTAACGCCTTACCACTAGCCATATCTGCCATAGAACAGCCAGCACTAGGACATGGCATTAAAACTGTTTTCTGCGGAGATAGTATCTTTGCACTTTCTGCCATAAATCTTACTCCACAAAACATTATAACTTCCTCGCTGCAATCTCTGGCTACTTCACTTAAATAATACGAGTCCCCTACAAAATCTGCTAATTCTTGTATGATTCCTGGCTGATAATAATGAGCAAGAATAACTGCATTCTTCTCTTTTTTCAGTTTTAATATTTCGTTTACTAAGTCTGCCTTCATATTTACACTTCTTTCCGATTCGTATTACAAGTGTATATACACCTGTAACTTTAATTATATCAGAATTTTTTTTATCTTCAACTTAATTAATTACTTAATGCCATATACAATAAAAAGTCTCTATGCTACTTCTCAATTGTTCATTGTAAATTGTCAATAAAAACCTGCCTAGCTCCTTATTTTATGAATTTTCCAGTCTAATATAATTCTATAACTTTCCATGCAAATAAAAAAAAGGTACTGTGCTAATTTCTGGCACAACACCTCTAATACTTATATATATTTAATGATTCTTTAATCTCTTTACAATCATATTTTATTTTTCTTCAAATAAAGCAGTTGATAAGTAACGTTCTCCTGTATCAGGTAATAATGCTACTATTGTCTTTCCAGCGTTTTCTGGACGTTTTGCAAGTTCAGTTGCGGCAAATATAGCAGCTCCTGAAGAAATTCCAACAAGTAATCCTTCTTTTTTAGATAACTCTCTAGATCCTGTAAATGCATCTTCATTTTTTACTGTTATTATTTCATCATATATTTTAGTGTTTAAAACATCTGGAACAAATCCTGCACCAATGCCTTGTATTTTGTGTGGGCCTGATTTACCTTCAGATAATACTGGTGAATCTGCTGGCTCTACTGCTACAATCTTAACGTTCGGATTTTGAGATTTTAAATATTCTCCAACACCTGTTACAGTTCCACCTGTTCCTACACCTGCAACAAATATATCAACTTTTCCATCTGTATCTTCCCAAATTTCAGGTCCTGTTGTATTTTTGTGTATTTCAGGATTAGCTGGATTTACGAATTGTCCTGGTATAAATGAATTTGGAGTTTCACTTGCTAATTCATCAGCTTTAGCAATTGCTCCTTTCATTCCTTTAGCTCCTTCTGTTAAAACTATTTCTGCACCATAAGCTTTTATAAGACTACGTCTTTCTACACTCATTGTTTCCGGCATAACAATTATAACTTTATAACCTTTTGCAGTACCTACAGATGCAACTCCGATTCCTGTGTTACCACTAGTTGGTTCAATTATTACTGATCCTGGCTTTAGTACGCCTTTCTTTTCAGCGTCTTCAATCATAGCCTTTGCAATTCTATCTTTAACGCTTCCTGCTGGATTAAAATATTCTAATTTAGTTAATATAGTTGCTTTCAAATCTTTTCCTGCACTATAGTTTGCTACTTCTAATAATGGTGTTCTTCCTACTAATTCAGCTAAATTCTTATATATCTTTGACATTTAAACCACTCCTTCAGTTTCCGTATAATTCTTATCTGTTTACTATGTTATTAGTATATTCCTCCATATTCACATAGTCAAGACTTTTTTAGATAATTCTTATAATTTTTATACGAATTAATTCTTATATGATTTAGAAAATCTATTATAAGAAGCTTACTATAAAATCCTATTATCTTTAGTATTATAACCAGCAATTTTATTTTGTATGAAAAATTAGCAGCCCTAATGCAAAAATAGTAGCCTTGTGCCAGTATTACTTTTAAAATATAGCTGTAAACTTCTGTATCCCTAAAGTTTACAACCATATTCTATAGTAATTTAGCAGAAAAACTACTATCCTTGTTAATCTATAGCTTACATATAATTTCTTACAAATTTAAATAACATATTTAATTTCCTTATTTATAAATAGTCTGTCTATCTCACTTATAAAAAATTCTTTCATCTCGTCTAAATTCTCTTTTTGATATACATACTTTCCATATCCAAACTGCCCATATTTAAACTTGCGCTCCTCATCCTTCATTGGTAACTTAGTTTCTGGAAACACCTTAAGGATTATATTTTTAGCTGTAGTCGTGTATCTATGAGATATTATTTCAAAGGTAACAGGAAAATTCAAATCCTTTGGAAGTCTCTTACTTAATTTTAGTAATAAATCATGATATTCTTCCTTCCAATTTGGATATATAAATATAGGTGCAATTAAGAAGCCTATAGGATATCCAGCCTTGGCTGCTTTAATGCTTGCTTCTATCCTTAAATCACGTGAAGCCGTTGCATGCTCATATTGATCTATAACATATGAAGTATTAATAGTAAATCTCATTTCTGTATGACCATTATGTTTTAAGTTAAGTAAAGAATCCACATCATCATATTTAGTAACAAATCTAAACCTAGCATTGTCATTGCTTCCAAAAAACTCTATAGCTCTTTCTAAGGAATGAGTATATGGCTCCACAGGAATAGGATCTGATGTAGCAGCTCCTTCAAATATGGTTATATCTTTACCTCTTTCACTCATATACCTTTGAGCCTGAGCAAGGATCTCCTCAATATTAACATGAACTTTTACAAAGGGCTTATCACCAAGCTTTGTATTCAAATAACAATATTCACATTGTCCAATGCATCCAGATACTAATGGTAACTGATAATGAGCTGATGGCTTGCAGGATTGAAATTTTAAGCTTTTTTTTATTCCAACCACTAATGTCTTTTTCCCTTCCCTATATTGAGAATAAAAATCCTCTCCTGGAATGTGCTGCTTCAATTTATTAGAAGTCAAATTAATAATTTCAATATCATTTCTATCTTTAAACTTATTTAAAATATTCTGAGCTGTTTCATAATTCAATGAATCCTTTTCAAATATAATTCTTTTAGGTATAAACATCTTTTCATAAAAATCCGCATAAAATATGCTGATTTTAACTCCTTCCTTTGCTTTATTATGTATTTCATATAAAGCTAGTATTTGCTAAAAATCATGCTGTCTATACTAAAAATTTATTTTTAATATTATTTAAGCTATTTAATATTGTTTTTTTGTTCTATACTTATTAATTTGCTCTTTAAGCTTATTTATATTTGGTTTTCTATCAACATATATCTGCTTTTTATCATTGATATTGTAGATAATAGGAATTGGTTCCCCCTCTTTAAGAAATTCTAATTCGCCTGAATGAACAGTTGCTATTACTTCTCCATTGAACTCAGCACCATCTTCTTCTAAAACAGTAAGCTCAAATTTTACTTCTGGTCGTTTTCTTATATAATTTCCTGTCTGTGTTGATTTTTTTATAATTCCAACGCTTTTTACTCCATCAGCAAGAAGCTTTCCATACTTAACTTCTCTAACTATCATCATTATAAGCAGTGCCATTAAAGGAATAATTAAAATTAATGCTGGAATCAGAAGTGGTAAAGCTGTTTTAATCCCTCCCTGATCTACCTGAGAAAAAAAGTTTTTCCCTATAATATAAAAACTAAATACAGTAGTTACCAGAATTAAAATTGTTGATAAATAATTATTCTTTTTCATATTCGTTCTCCCTTTTTTATGTTAACGTTAAACATTCTATGTATTCTACATCTCTTTTATAAAAAAAGTATCTAGAATTTTAATTAATTATATCATAAATACAAGAATCGAGTACTGTTATTTATTAGCTAGTGTATCAATATGAGTAACATCCTATTCTTATACTTAAATAGTATTTCTAAAAGTATCGTTTAATTTTTACTTTTTCTACTACTATAGTTATCCGTAAAAAAATAAACGTCATAATTTAATTAAATTTTTCATTATAATCAGAAAAGACTAACAAATAAAAATAAGGTAGTCTTTTTCTAAACCACCTTATAAATTCTATATTTTAGCCTTGAGTAACCTTAATTTCTTTTCCTTTAAATACAATGGCAAGCTTTAGTATATTATTTATACCTTTTTGCACTAACTCTGTTTCATATCTTTTTTCATCAATTTGCTTTAATGCTTCTTTTGTTGCTTTTTCTATAGTGTCATCCAAGAAATAATCGATTTTCTTAAATTCAATAATAATTCCTATTTTAGAAATATCTTTAGGTATTATAATAACATCATATCTTCCATATCCACTTTCTTTGTTAGAGTTAACTTCATATTCATTAGAAAGTGATACAAGCATTCCAAGTACAAAAGCATGATATACTCTTTCAGGTTCTTTTCCTGATATATCAAAATAGCTTAAATTATTAATTACAAATTCTTTAAATATACCTTCGAACACTTTTATATTTCCATTTGTTAATGTATCCAGCATTGTATTATAATATTCATTATTACTCGCTTCTTTGAACCACTTTTCAATTAAATTTTTATAGAATATTAAAACTTCCTTATTAGGAATTTTGAGCTTACAATTTAGCATCCCCTCTATATTTTCCGTTTTTAAAGCTTTTAAATACCCACTCATAAGTAAAAAGCTCCAAATATTTTCATTAGAATCTTCAACTTCTGACATAACTATGTTATCATCAATTGTTTTACTTATTGTATTTCCTTTAATTAGTGCCTCAAGTTCAAGCTTCATACTCCTATTTCCTTTAAGAAGTAACCTCTTTACTAAATCATTGCTACTGCTGTTAATCCAATATGGCATAAAACCAACTTCATAGTTATCAATATAATTTAAAACTGACCAAGGATTATATATTACTTGACCACCAAAAATATATCCATTGTACCAATTTTTTATTTCTTCATTTTTATCACTTAAATCATAATAACCTAAGAACTCTTTTACTTCTGCTTCTGTAAATCCAAATTTATCATTAAATTTAAAGCCTAATATAGTATTTACCTGCAAATTATTAAGTCCTGAAAAAATGCTTTTTTTTGCAACTCGAAGTATACCTGTTATCATTGCCTTTTCTAAATATATATTATCTTTAAGTGCAGATGTTAATAAATTTCTCATTAATACAATCATATCATCATAAAATCCACGTATATACGCTTCTTGAATAGGTACATCATATTCATCTATAAATAGCATTACCTTTTTCCCATAATGCTTATTCATGTACATCATAAGATTGCTTATACCCTCAGAAAAAATTCCTACTGGAGCTTTTCTAGATATTATTTCTTTAAAATCTGCTTTATCAAACTCGGATAATTTATCGCTTTCTAGTAGATATTCATGTTCTTTATATAGATTAGATAGCAACATCTGTATTCCAGTTTTAAAATCTTCATAAGACAAATGTTTTTGGTTCTTAAATGTAATAAAAATTACCGGATACTCTCCTTGAAGTTCCATTATCTTTTTTTCATTTTCTATCTTCAGTCCTCTAAATAAATCCTTAGAATCTTTCTTACTTCCTATATCGAAGAAGTATCTTAACATGCTTAAATTTAATGTTTTTCCAAATCTTCTTGGTCTAGGCGTTAATACTATATCTGCACCATTTTCTATAAATTCTTGTATTAATAAACTTTTATCTACGAAATAATAGTTTTCCTCTATTAGTTTCTTAAAATCTGATATTCCTATTTGTATTCCTTTTCTCAATCATCCCACCTGCTCCCTTAGGTTAGCTTTACTATCATTATATATTATTATAGACAATTTCTATCTCATTTAAAATAATTATTATTGCATATGGACTAAAGGCTATATGAAATACCTATAGCCTTACAATTTTTACAACTAAATATTTTTAATATCTTCAAACTCAAATCGTGGAAATAAATATATTGGAATTGTATATATTTTATTTGCTACTCCACCTTCTGTTAACCCTTTAAGATAAATAACAAAATTTATTTTCCCATTATTTAATGACTTAGTTATAGTTTTTCCTGGTTTTTTTCCTGCTTTGACTTCTATACCGTAAACATATCCATTTTCTCTATTCCTATAAACAAAATCTAATTCTCCATCACCATATACAGCAAACATTGGAACAGTTGATATTTTATCAATCAAACATTGATAAACAAAAGTTTCGTTCAATACACCATTTGATTCTGATAATAATATATTGGATTTATTTAAGACATAACTTGCCATTCCTATATCTGACAGAAAATATCTTTGACGCTTTTTTATGTTAGTAAAATCGAATTCCACTAATTTATCACAATCTTTAACAAACTTTGAAGTATAAAACCATTGGTATATATTTATTATAACCAATTTGTAAGTCTCTTCAAACTTTTACCCAAAGTGTAGAATTTATTCTTCCATCTGTTAATTTGTTTAATCCTCTTTCAATATCATAAACATTCTTCATATATTTTACTAATTTATCAAAGTAATTTTTTCTCAAAAATAAAACCTCATTTCTGGTAATAATTTAACAAAAATGAGGTCTCATTTATAAATTAATTTAATTCTTTCTTTATTTTCTGAACTTCCTCAACACTTAATCCTGTTCCCTTAGCAACCATCTCAACATCTAATCCCATAATTAAAAAGTTCTTAGCATTTTTTATTGTTGCTTCTTTTAATCCTTCTTTTATCCCCTCTTCCTTCGCACTTTTTAGTCTTGTCATTTGATCATGAAGATCTGCTTCTCTAGATTCATATGCTGCCCTTGCTTTATCATCTTTACTTATGACCTCAAGAATATTATAGGCTTTTCTTATTTTCTCATTTTTTTCTGCTAACATTTCAAATGCCTCCTTATTTCTTGCTTGTAAAAACATCATCCATTGGATAATTGGCTCATCTTCATCTTTGGGAATATTGTCATCAAATAATTTTGGTAGTTCTAGATAATGAATCTCTAATACATCCGTCAATTTTTTATTTGTCTCATCTTCTGTTATATGAAAACTTGTATGAAGTTTATTTATTTCTATGCATTTAAAATCTACTATATTTATTGTTATGCATTTTTTTAGCTTATCATATGTATCTCCTGATTTTATCTGTCCGTTATACATCTTACTCCAGTAAAACAAAGTTCTTTCAGCCATATACTCCGTATACAAAACTTGAATTTCTATATCTATATGCTCACCATCTTTAGTTTTAGCTCTAACATCTAATATTCCTTTTCTATCTTCTGCAAACTCTCTTAATAATTCTGTATTAATGAGTTCTATATCTTCTAATTCATCCTGTGGCATTTTAAGTATAGCATTTAATAATTCTATTAATAAATCCTTATTTTTCACATCTCCAAATAATAATTTAAACACAAAATCATTCTTCGGTGACATTATAAATCCATCATCTAAAACTTCTCTTCTTATCACTCTACTCACCACACCTTACTCTGCTTATTTATACTTTTATTATATACCATAAAATTCTTTTCTTAAACTGAAAACTACGTTTAATTTAATTCATTAAAACTTTTTATTCTAAGTAAAAAGCCTAAAAGTACAAGTGTTACAACCTTTGTGGTATCATATGTAGGATTAATTCTTCCATCTGTTAATTCATTTAATCCATCATTAATATTATAAACATTCTTCATATATTTTACTAATTTTGCAAAGTAATTTTTTCTCAATTACAAAACCTCATTTCAGTTAATAGCTTAACAAAAATGAGGCTTCATTTATAGTGAAAATTCTCCGAATTTGATACACTTTTTAAATTTCTAAAAACACTAGTGATATCAATGGATTTAAAATTTAGAAGCTAAACTGCTGGCAAACTTACTACAGAATTAATATTATGCAGTGAAAATTATTCTACTGAGTTTTTGATAGATATTTAGAATAAAGATTTTACTATTAATTCTATATTCTTATTAATATATTGCAGTCACTATACTTACTTTTTTGCAGTGAGTACAATATTTTAAAAATAACAATTATTTTTTTACATTTCTATATATAGTTAACATCTCATAAATTTCTTCTTTTCTTGCCAAGTTTTGCACCCAATTATCAGGAATAGATTGAAAACCATAATATGTTCCTGCTATTCCGCCAACAATTGCCGCAATAGTATCTGTATCACCTCCCAAATTAATTGCTTTAAGAACAGCTTCATTATAACTGTCTGTTGTTAAAAATGACCATAATGCTGCTTCAAGTGTATCTATTACATATCCAGATGAGTTTATTTGCTCTTCATCACAAGCCGCTATTGTCCCATCCAATATTCTTCTGTAATTATCTATTTCCTCAGAATAACTTTCTATACAATATTTCTTTACAAATTCAATAGTCTTCTTGTATGCTTCATCCTTTTTATTTCCATTCAGTAAATTTATCACAAACTCTATATAGAAAATACAAGCAAACTTAGAACGTTTATGTGAATGAGTCAATGATGATACTTCTTCAATCATTTCTATTCGTTTAATTGGCAACATATTTTTTGCAAAATATGCTAATGGCAAAACTCTCATTAATGAACCATTACCATTATCTTGTTCAGTTTTCCCACCACATTCTACAGCATTTATCCCATGTATCATTCTATCAATAGCATCCTTAGTAGAATTTCCAATATCGAAAATCTCACAGTATGGTGTTAAATATCCATATCTGTAATACTTTATAAAATTATCTGCTACTCTTTGCACAGAATAATCGTTATTAATACTTTCAATTAAGCATAATGTTAATGAAGTATCATCTGACCATGTACCAAATGGTTGATGATATGTTCCATATGCCCGCATCTCTTTTACAGGGTCCATTTTCCTTTCATCTCTAGTGGAAAACTCTACTGGGACTCCCAAAGCATCTCCCACACAAAATCCAAATAGTCCACCAAACATTTTACTATCATACTGGTTATTTATCTTAACATCTAATAATTCAATATTCTCATACTTTGGACATTCCTTGCTTGTAAACATAACATATTCAGGTTTCCTTTCATCATCATAAATTTTGCAATGCAATGCATTTCCTTTTACAAAATGCTTGCATTTTTCACATTGTGGTGTAGATGTCAAAATATTTCCTCCACTTCCGTACATTTTATAAGATTCTATATCCAATTTCCAACGTTCACTAATTGAAAGTTGTTTTTTTTCTTTACTCATAAATATATTCTCCTTTATTTTATTATTGCTTTAA
The DNA here is from genome assembly GCF_000230835.1 of Clostridium sp. DL-VIII. Lineage (NCBI taxonomy): Bacteria > Bacillati > Bacillota > Clostridia > Eubacteriales > Clostridiaceae > Clostridium > Clostridium sp. DL-VIII. Next base: position 1,425,065 of record NZ_CM001240.1, on the reverse strand, counting down.
TATAAAGTATACCACCCTTAGTTTCAGCATCTGTAATAAACATCTTTTGACCTGCATTAAATAGCACTTCTGCTTCATCACTTCCATATTCACTAATTGATGATACATCTAATCCATGTGCTCCTTGTGAGGCTTCTATTTCTATTTGCATATTTCCTGAAAAAGTTCCTGTAGCTACAGAATTTTCAGTTGATGTACTCAAAAAACTTGGCTGCGTAAAAGTTTTTCCTATCAACTCATCAGGTGGTAAATTTTTCAAAGAACCTAATTCTTCTATAGAAGTTCCTCTATAAAGAATCATGTCTTCTGGCAATGATGCATTACTAAGAGTCGACTTCATTATATCCACTGCTTCCGCATTATCTGCACTCAAAGTCTCAAATCCTCGTAAAGAATTATTAATGTTTACATAATCATCTCCTGTATACTTAATCAATGCTTCGATTTGTGATTTATCTAAATCACTAACACTTTTAATAATCTTACTGCCAGCTTCTCTTACCCCCTCAATCAAATGAAATTTTATTAAAGATTAAGGTGATAGACTTACCTACCACCTTTTAAACTTGATTTTATCTATATTCCATAACATATTATGTCTTGTTTTTCATCATTCCAAAAATTATATTCACTAGTCTTCTCATAATACATATCAACGCTTGTACTTTTGTTTTTCCTTCTGTTAATTTTTTTTGATAATATTCATAAAGTATTGGATTTCTTGGCTGTTTAGTGCATTTTGTTATCTGAATTTGTTGCATTGCAAGGAAATATAAAACTCCATTTAAATTTCTATTACCTTGTTTGCTCTTTTTATCCTTCCCTTTTCCAGCAGAACTAAATCTAGTTGGTGCAATACCAGAATATTGAGCCAATTTATCTGGATTTTTAAACCTATTTATGTCGCCTATCTCTGCTATAAGTTGTCCAGCCGTAACTGTTCCAACTCCTGTCAAAGTTTCTAATTTGTAATTTAACTTTGATAAAATAGTTTTAATTCCTTTATTAAGATTTTCTATTTCTTTTTTATAGAATTTTATGTTTCTTACATAACTTTTAACTAATTCATCCCTATCTTTTTGATATTCTCTAAAAGTATCTCCATCTCCTTCTATAAATTCTAAAATACTTTCTGCTTTTTTCATAGAACAAGCATTATTACTTACTTTTAATAAAAATAATCTTAAATCTTTTGCTTCTACCCCACTTATTTTTGAAGGTGAAGGGTACTTTTCCCAAAATGCTAAAACAGTATTACCATCTATTTCACTAAAAAACTTCTTATAACTTGTGTAATTTTTCACTAATTGTTCGTGAAGTTGAATTTTAGTTGTAGTTAATGCCTTTACCATTGACTCTCTTCTATAAACATACTGTTTTAATGTCCAATATAAATCACTTGGATTTGCATCTGGTAATTCATTTACTTTTTTAACCAATACATTTGCAATGCATTCTGCATCCCAAGTATCATTTTTCTTTGTTGTAGGATGATTTTTTCTTTCAGATGATGAATAAGAAGGATTTACTTCTTTAACTATATATCCATTTTCCTTTAGAAAAACGGCTAATGACCTCCCATTTCCTCCCACATCTTCTAATCCCCATATTGGAATTAGACCTTTTGGTATAATTTTTTCTATTTCTTCCATTACTTTAGGATATTCAGAGATTTTACTTGCAAAAGTAAAATCTCCTAGTACCTCTGTCCAACAATTAATTACTACTGCTGTATGTTGCTCCTTGTGAACATCTGCACCTATATAAATATAATTTTGTCTTTCTTTCATAGAATCTTTTGACCTTTTTAATTACTCCCGGGAGTATATCCAAGGGAATTATATCTATAATATCTTTTCAAGAAAAAGTGGCAACCTCAATCACAGCGTTAATTACAAATAGTTCGCAAGGGGCAACAGCCTATCAATCTCTTGAAAAGTTATTATCTAATTCATTGATGTATTATATAAATGTTTTTTCTACTTTCAAGAAATCAGTAGGTTTTTTTATTAAATTTTCTAATTTAAATAAATATCTGTTATTTCAACCCTAAAATGACCTAATTCTTTGGACACTTTTAGCCTTGCACTATAATCATTTAATCCGTTTTCCATAAACTGTCTATATCAATTTTGAGCATAAGCATGTCTTAACCCATGAAATGTCAGATTCTTATTTCCAGCCCTAAAGTCATTATTATGATTATAAATAAATACTTGTAAGTTATTTATAACCTTATGTGTTTTTTCTTCTTTATTTATAAATACCTTTTCACCAGACTTTGTTTCTATATACAGTCTCTTAACTAGTTCCTTATTACTTAAAGGAATGCTCCTTATTAACCCACCCTTACCCTTTACAGTTAGAAATCCTACTTCTAATGCAACTCCTAATTGACTCTTATCAAGCCTTGCAACTTCATGAATCCTTAATCCATGAGAATATGCAATACTTACCATGTCAGCATATCTGACTTCGCTTTTGCTATTGGCATATTCAATAAATTTTTTAACTTCTGTATCACTCCAAGCCTTATTAGTACCTATTCTATCTTCCTTAGTTCTAGGTAATACGCCTAATTGTCTATTAGTAGGCAGTTTTTTACTATTGCCACCTTTTATATCTACAAAAAATCTTATAGCAGATAAATTAGTAGTAACATAAGATTTAGAATATCCAGTTTCTTGCATTTGTTCACTATATGCTTGTAAATGCTTACTTGCAATTTTATTTAAGTTTTGCTTTTTAAAATTTTCTGCTAAAAACTTAGCAAAATGATTCATGCCATCTTCATAGCGATACCTCGTCTTTATACTTCCTTGACAAGTATGCCTAAATACCTTATCTATTTGTTCATTTAAATTCCTATATATGTTTGTTGTTTTTTCATCCATATTAAAATCCCATTTATCATTCATAAATACCACACCCTTTCTAGGTTTAGAAATATTATGTTTAATGATATTAATGAGTTTCAAGTTTTTTTATAAATTATTTTTATCAATAGATATTTTATAATGTTTCATTAATTTTTCTTTTACTAAAATTATTTCACATTAGTAAAATCAATACTTTAAGTGAAATATACCCCATAGTCTCAATTAATATATTGAGACTATGGGGCGTATACTTTTCATATTAGTTTAGCAATGATGCTGCATTCTTATAAACAAAATAAGTGAAGTCATTCCTTCTGTAGCAGTAATGTCATAACAGTTTTCCTGTTGGCTTTTGACCTGACATTCTTTCTTTTTTCTATAAATAAATTTTGTTCTTAATACCTAATTAAATTTATTATAAATTCCATAGTTCTAAATACCTTCTTAAATAATTAGTTAATTCCAACTATCTATTTATATTTTATATAAACTTTATTATAGGTTTCAAGAAAAAATACTTCTGAAATTATCTAAAAGTATTTTTTTCTGACCTTTAAAATATTTATATACTGACTTTATTACTTTCCAATATCTCGTTTCTCAATATTCCCATTTAAAGGATTAATAAAATATCTTCTAGCATAAAAATCTGTTACTGTTATTTCATTTTCTTTAACATTCATTTGCTCATACGGAAGATTATTTTGATTTGGAAATACTTTATTCAACCCTTGAACTCTCCATACTGTTTTTCCATACTTAGAAATTGCATATAAGTTATCTAATTCTGTTTCATTAAAAGGTATTGCTAATAATACAATTATTAACTCCCCACATATTTTAACATCTCTAATATTATGGTCAAACCTAACATCAATAGTATTAATAGTTAATATATTTTCATTTATTTTTATTTGTTCATTCATATAACTTTACCTCCTTATGGTAATGGTCTTGGATTAACGAATTCACCAGTTCTTTGTCCCATTAAATCAAATTGTATTCCACCACCATTTCCCCATCCGTCAAGTGGATTTACAACTCCTGTACGAAGATGAGTACCTGCTTCTAAATTAACATCTGCGACATATTTAGGTGTACTAGGAAGTGCAAATTTATCTTGTATTTGTGCAGGTGTTAATCCTTCTATATCTTCTGCTTTCATCACCCAACCACCATACATTCCTGAAGTATCTCCATCATATACCCTTACAAATGTTGTTTTTTCAGTTAACTCTATTTCATTAACTGTAGTGCCTGGCTTATATGGTGGGTTATCATAATTCATAACATCTTTCCACCAATTATTAGTTTCTTCCGCAGATGTTTCATTAATTATTTTGAAATTATTAGGATTACTTACCCCCTTAGCAGTATCTTCTCCTGCATCTTTAATAGCAGCTTCACTTGCATCCTTAGCAGCATCTTTTCCTGCAATCTTAATAGCAGTTTTAACAACTCCTCCAATAACAGCTTTACCTATTTTTGCGCCGATTGCTATTACGTCTCTAGCACCTGATGCTAACATAATAGCGTTTGTAACATCATCATTCTCTTGAGCATCCCCACCATCATAATCAAATTCAAATGCTGTACCATCTTGATGGAAATAAATTTTTCTACCATTGCCATATTCTATGTAGTCTGTTGTCTTCATCTTGCCATCAGAATCTACATAGTACCAATTATTACCATCGCTGCTTTGTATCCACGTATTTGTTAATTTTTTACCATTATCATTAAAGTAATACCAATCATCCCCAATTTTCATCCAACCAGTCTTTGTATCAGGTACCCATTCCCCATCATTATTTAAATAATATCCATCAATTGTTGTTCCCCATGCCATAGATCCATTATCACCATATAAATAGTACCAGTTGTCTCCATCTTTTAACCAACCTGTTGCTTCCTTATCATTGTTAAGATAATACCAGTCGCCATTTAAGCTCTTCCAGCCAGTACCTGTAACCATTTTACCGCCATTATCTAAAAGATATCCATCAACTGTTTTTCCCCATGCCATAGATCCATTTCCATCACCATACAAGTAATAACAGCCAGTACCATCATTCACCCAACCTGTTGCCATTGTACCATCTGAATGAAAATAATACCAGTCACCATTTATATTCTTCCATCCAGTTGCCATTGAGCCATCAGCATTAAGATAATACCAATTATCACCATCCTGTATCCAGCCCGTTGCCATTGAGCCTTCTGAAAAGTAGTACCAATTTCCACTATATTCATCTTGTATCCAGCCTGTACCGCTGACTATGTTCCCATACTCATCTATCTGAAATCCATCAATTGTATTTTCATATGTCATAGATCCACCAGGATAATTATAATAATGAAAGTTATCTCCTATCTTGTTCCATCCTGTAACCACTTTTCCTTCCGGACCCACATAATACCAAAAATCATTACCATCATTATCTGTTATTTTTCTCGAGCCTTCATCTTTTGTCCATTGACCATCATCATTAACATAATATCCTTCAACCATTGTGTCCCATGCCATTGACCCATCGCTATAAAAATAGTACCAGTAACCATCTAGCTCCTGCCACCCTGTAGCCATTGTACCATCAGAATCGTAATAATAATAGCTTCCATTGTCTTTTACCCATTCGCTCATATTATCTATCCCTCCCCTCATTCTCCTAAAGGAGCATAAGCTTCTCTATTACTTCCATCCATTATTACATTATTTCCTTTGATATAGAAATCACCTTCTATTGAAACTTTATGTAAGTTATTTCTTTTCATCAGCAATATCTGACTTTGAGCTTTTATTTTTACTCTTTTTTGTGTTTTGATTGTTATTTCTCCGTCTGCATTTAATTTCAATTTCTTTGGACTTTTAATATGAACTCCTTTTTTGTCGTTAAAGCTTATACTTATATTTTTTCTATTTCCAGCCTTTATACTCAATTCTTCTGTAAGCATTGCTATCTCATTTCCGCTTTCAGTCTGAAAGTATCTATTTGCTGGATCTGCTGTTTCTGTGCAGGTATCTCCATCTATTCAGAAGTTTAAATGATTTTCTAAATAATATATAGATAATTCATCTATCAAAGTATACCAATCTTAGACATTATATAAATTGCAATTAGATCCAAGCACAAAAAAATAAGTGTACCGAACCAAGCATAAGCACCATATCGTTTTTCTGGGATCTTCCTCATTCTCCATGCCATAATCGTCATATGTATTGCCACTCCTGCAATAGAGATAAAAAATAAATTTCTAAATAGAACTCCACTTATGCCGCTAACTTTCCATAAAAACAGCAATATCCCAGTAATAGAAAATAATATTGCAAGTATTTTCAAGTAAATATCCTTTTTTACAACAAAAATTGCATAGTATATAAGTGATATTGATATCCCTAATACCAAAAAATATTTAATTGTATTAATCACTCTATCCAACTCTCCTTCCAAAATTCACCTGCTGCCGAAATAGCTATATTCGCAGCAATTCCTACTGCGAAGGCCCATCCTACACCAGGAATGAATGCAGCTATAGCTATAGCAGTCCCAGTTGAAACCAAAGTAGTTGATATATCAACTACTACCGCTTTCTTTTTGCCTTCATTATCATAATTTGTATTATTTAAATCATTGAAAATGTTTATTCCTCCAGCGATAACTGTACCTCCAACACCTATTTTTGTACTTAACGACTTCCACCCTCCAGAATCAATTGTTCTAGAAACCATTCTTATATCATCAGCTCTATTCGCAATATCGAACATCTTCTTATATGCTTCTTTTCTACTTGAGCTATTTGTTAAAACACTATTATTATAAACATATTTGGCCATATATTTTGATACTGAAGATACAATTATTGTTCCCTCCGAAGTTACAGTATCTACTCCTGTTACGCTTCCCCAAACTACATTTCTCCAATCAAATTCATTTGCATGTACAATTTGAAAATAAGTTCCCTGTGACTTTGCCTCTGCAACTTTTTCATCATAGGCCTCCTTTGTTAATGGCCCCCATCCACGTTCTAAACACTCTTGCTTCCATGAGTTATCTCCTTCCGTATTACTCACCTCATCAGCTAAATCACCATCACTTGTCTCATGAGAATTACTGCTATCAATATTTTCAGGTGTATTATTGTCCTCACTAGGTTCCCAGTCACCATTAGCATTTACATAATATTGACCGATCATGGTATCATGTGCCATAGATCCATTGTCATCCTTATAAAAATAATGCCAGTTATCACCATATTGTACCCAACCGGTTGCCATTTCTCCAGTAGAATAGAAATAGTACGTGTTACCATCTATATCATTCTGGCCAGTTTCCATTGCACCACTTGAATTTAAATAATACCAATTACCGTTGTCTTCTATCCACCCTGTTTTCATTTTTCCATCTTCATCAAAATAATACCATTTACTATCTATCTCTTTCCAGCCTGTAACTGCTATTTCAGAATCGACATAATAGTAAGTTACATTACCATTATTGTCTTTTTCTGTTTTCCAGCCTTTATCTTTTACCCAATCACCATTATCATTTAAATAATATCCATCAACTGTTCTCCCCCATGCCATAGTTCCATTGTCATATAAATAGGACCAATTATCACCATCTTCATATACCCAACCAGTCCCTGTAACCATTTTGCCATTCTTATCTAAAAGATATCCATTAACTGTTCTTCCCCATGCCATGGATCCATTATCATACAAATAGTACCAACCGTTACCAGAATCTATCCAACCTGTTGCCATTTCACCAGTAGAATAAAAATAGTACGTGTCACCATCTATATTTCTCCAGCCTGTGGCCATCTTTCCACTCTCATCAAAGTAATACCAGTAATCACCACATTGCATCCAACCTGTTGCCATTGTTCCATCAGAATAGTAATAATAATAGCTGCCATCATCTTCTTCTACCCATCTTGCTTCATTATCATCCATGTTACTATCCCTCCCCTCATTCTTCAAAAGGAGCATAAGCTTCTCTGCTACTTCCATCCATTATTACATTATTTCCTTTGATATAGAAATCACCTTCTATTGAAACTTTATGTGAGTTATTTCTCTTCATCAGCAATATCTGGCTTTGAGCTTTTATTTTTACTCTTTTTTGTGTTTTGATTGTTATTTCTCCATCTGCATTTAATTTCAATTTCTTTGGACTTTTAATATGAACTCCTTTTTTGTCATCAAAGCTTATACTTATATTTTTTCTGCTTCCAGCTTCTATACTTAATTCCTCTGGAAGCATTGCTATTTCATTTCCGCTTTCAGTTTGAAAATATCTATTTGCTGGCTCTGAGGTTTGTGTGCAGGTATCTCCATTTTTCCTTACACAGCCTATAACTATTGGAGTCTCGGTTTCTTCATTTGGAAAATAAAGCCTTGCACTTTCTCCTTCTAATGGCATTGAATACATTATGTTTACTGAAGGTGGGGCATAATTAAACCAGTAAGCTGTACCTTTATCTTGATTTCCGTCTATGTTTAAATTAAGCTTTACCTGCTCCTTTTGTGTTGCAATGACTTTACCTTCTAAAGTTGCTCCTTTTAGAAGTTTATTGTAAATTATTCTTTGCCATACTCCATCTTTTCTGCACAGCTTGTACTTATAAAAGATTTCTTCTTTATCTCTATAAGCTTCATATTCTCTTACATATAAATTCTTTTGCTTATAATTAATTTTTGAACCTATTTCAAAAATATCTTTTTTCTCTATTTCATAATAGAAAAAGTCTGTATCATCATAGCCTGCATTACTTCCACCTGCTTCATGAAAGCTCTTAATATCTTTATAAACATCATAATCTATATTATCTTCTAATTCATAGCTTTGATTATCGGTAATTCCAAAATTAAACATGCAGTTTAAATTTATTATATTACAGTATAGTTCTGAATTTAATTCACTGACAATCCTCTTTAAAAATTCCCAATCTGTTTCCTTATATTGAAATAATGGCTTATTAATTTTTTCTCCTTTTCCTACATTCTGACTGAAGGAGAAACCTGAGTACCATTTTAGACATGAAAAAGGAAATACAGGAGTTTTCCTTCCATGTTGCCATTTTGCTTTTAATTAATTATTTAGTTGTACTTACTGCAGAATTATTATCATGTGGTAAGTCTTGTTCTTCACAAAGTACCACTATTGTTCCATTTCGAACACATCTGATCTGTAGGTTTGTTCATCCATTCTTAAGCAGTCAGCTTGCATTTCTTTTTGCAGTGAGGAACCTACCCACTGCCGTTCATACTATACAACTGATTTATTTGGTGAATGCTTTACTTATTCCATATCCTACATACCAATGGTCGTCAATATTATCAAAATGAAGATACATTTGGCTATAATAAGCCCTATCTGTTTGAGCGTTACTAAAATAATAAATACCTATATTCTTTTGCTTATCGCTAGTTCTATAATCAAAAATTATAACGGAATCACCTCTTCGTGAAATAGAATATGGTCTTGTGTTATTAAAAAATTTGTTTATTTTATCCCACTCTTCCTTCGAGAAATATTTCTTTTCCTCACCGTCCAAGAAATACATATCTGCTACAGTTCCGGTTTCCTTGTCTTTTACATTTTGCCAAAAAGATTCATTTGATAAAAGTATTTTAGCAATCTCATCAAATTCTTTTCTTTCGTCATCAAACATATTTAACGCTTCATCTTTGGTATAAACCTTGGGTTTACCGCTTATAGAATTTATGGAGATGGAAGCATCCAAATGTGATATTACCAAAAATATAAGTAAAAATATAAGTAAAGATATAGCTAAAACCTTCTTTACAATATTGATTTTCAACATTCAACATCCCCGTTTCTATAATTAAATTGAATTACCAGACAGAATTTGCCCACGCATATCCTTCTCTTATCCAATCGTTATCGCCTTTCTTATCACAATAACCCGGTGGTCCTGCATTCTGATTCTGAGCTTCTTCTAATGCTTCTGGTAAGGAAACTTTGCTATTATCACGTATATTAGCTGCTCCGGCTGCTAGACTCAAAAATTCAACAGTGAAATTCTCTGCATTCCCGACATAGCCATAGTGTAAATTTCCCAGATCATCAGCACACATTATTTGTCCATACACAACAAATGTTCCCGATCGACCAAGATAGAGTGTATTAGGCATAGCATTCACCCAATTTTTTTTGTAACTTAATATCCCATGGTGCTCCGCCTTTCTCTTATTATTGAACCAAATCGGATCACCAGTATGTTTGCTGGCTTCGTTGGCATCCTCTGATATAGCAACGTTGTATACATTAGTTAACGCAAGTAATACTTGACTCTTCTTGGTATTATCATCTGCCTTCTTTATTTGCATATTCATCTTTACTTATACTTGTAAAACACTGTCTATTCAGTAGTTCACAACCGATTTACTCCCCCATATATGGATAATTCATCTATCCGTATACGCCCATTTTTGACATTATATAAATTGCAATTAAGGCTACACATAAGAAAATAAGTGTACCGAACCAAATATATGCACCACCTCTCTTCTCTGGAATTTTTCTTGCTTTCCATGCCATAACTGTCATATCGATTGCTAATCCTGCGGTACAGATGAAAAATAAATTTCTAAATAAAACTCCATTTATACCAATAACTTTGAATAAAAACATCAGCATCCCAGTAGTTGAAATTAATATTGCAAATATTTTTAAATAAATATCTTTTTTCTTTCTAATTCGTTTACTATTTACAATATATAAATAACCTAAGTGTCACAATTTTTAGTATCAATTATCTATCTAATTTATACATTTCAATTCACTTTATAGAACTATTTGTATTTTCACTCAGTCTGCCCCTAGCATACTTTTGTAATCTTTATTTATAGAAGCATTTTATTTCGAATATATCATCACTGCCACTATGCCAAGCAGATGCTGAATTTGCATCCTCTTTACGAATAATCGCAAGCCGACAAATTCCTATATCATTAGGATTCTTTTCACTACTAACCACATCAGTACAAGCTATTACATATGTATCTTTATCATTCATAATAGCTATACTAAAATAGAAAGACTTTTCGTGATCACCATTTTCAAATTTATCTCCTATTGAGCAACTGTATTTGCTTGAAACATATTCTCCAGAATAAAAATCAAGAAATTCTTTAAGCTTTCCATCAATGTTATCTATTTTTCCAAGAGCATTTTTTGAAAATAATCCTTTGATCTTTGAAATATCTCTGGTGTTTATAGTATCAAGCACTAATTTTTCTTGTTGTTCAACTTGCTACTCTTCATTTGGTGGACTATATATAAATGGTAGCTATATTGGTAAAGAACATGAAGTTAATCCCAAAACCATTGTTATAATCAACATAAACTTATATATAACAAATATTTCTCTTTTTAGTTTACTTAACAAAAATCTTTCTGACTTCATTTGGTCTGCTGTCCCTTTTCATCATTTTCATAAAAACATTTTATTTCTGGAACATCCTTACTTACACTGTGCCAAGCAGATGATAAATTTGCACTCGCTTTATGTATAATTTCAAGCTGACTAATTCCTACATCATCTAAATTCTTTGGATTACTAACCACATCAGTACAGGATATTAAATACAAATCTTTATCAGTAGTAATAGTAATGAGTAAATCAAAAGTCTTTTTGTGATTTCCATTTTCATATATGTCATCTATTGAACTACCATCTTTACTTGAAACATATTCTCCCGAATAGAAATCAAGAAATTCTTTAAGCTTTCCATCAATATCATCTATTTGAGAAATAGCATTTTTTGAAAATAATCCTTTAATAGCAGAAATATCTCTTGAATTTATTGTATCAAGCACTAATTTTTCTTGTTGTTCAATTTGCTGCTTTTCATCAGGTGGACTATACATAAATGGTGGCTGCATTAGCAAAGAGCATGAAGTTAATCCTAAAGCAATTGTTATAATCAATATAAATTTACATAAAACAGATATTTTTCTTTTTAGCTTATTTAATAAAAATCTTTCTAATTTCACTTTGTCTACTGCTCTTTTTCATCATTTTTATAAAAGCATTTTACTTCAGGAACATCCTTACTGCCACTATGATGCCAAGCATATGATGAATCAGCGTCAGCATCACGTATAATTTTAAGTTGGCAAATTCCAACATCATCCGGATTCTTTGGGCTGCTAATTACATCAGTGCAAGCTATTACATACGAGTCCTTATCAGTGGTAATAGAAATAATCAAATAAAAAGATTTTTTATGATTTCCGTTTTCAAAATTATCATCTATTGGACAACTATATTTGCTGGAAACATATTCTCCAGAATAAAAATTAAAGAATTCCTTAAGATTCCCATCAATATCATCTATTTGGGTAAGAGCACTTTTGGAAAATAAACTTTTTATTGCTGAAACATCTCTTTTATTTATTGTATCAAGCACTAATTTTTCCTGTTGTTCTACCTGTTGCTCTTCATTGGGAGGACTGTACATAAATTGTGGCGGTATTGGCAAAGAACATGAAGTTAATCCTAAAATCATTGTTATTATCAACATGAGCTTACCTAAAATATATATTTTGTTTTTTTTCTTCATAATATCACCATACCTTCAACATTTATTGCCATTCAAAATCTACAATATGTGTATCTGTATTAAAAGTTAAATACTCATCTTTTTCATATTCATCATAAAACTCTTCCCATAAATCATCATAACCAGAAAAATCTATTGTACCTGAAAGTACTATATTTTCTTGAGCTATATTTTGAAATTTGGGATTCCATCCTGTAATCCACCAGTTTGGTTCTCCTGGATCCCAATCAAAAATAGTTGTTATACCATCTATACTTGCATGTAAAGTCATATTTAGGACATTATCCTTTGAAGGTTCATATAGCCCTGGAATATTATCGATTGACGGTGTATTTATACCAGCAATGTCCACTGATGGTATACTGTGTTCATTGTCATATATTCCAACTTCTCCACCAGCACCCAAATTTAAATAATCGCCTTTCCACATCCAAATTATATACTCTATGTCCCCCACTTTAAACGGATATTTTAACTTATTCATACTTGTCGCTGCATTAAATACGTAATCATAAAAATCACAATAGCCTCCTATGTATTGCCAACAATCTGGTTGACTAGCGTGATAAACTCCATTTTCATCCTTTTCAAAATTCATTGCTGCAAAAGCATCTTTTGTTTCATCAGATTGAGTTAATGATACAGCTGTCTGGTTATCCAAAAGTTCCTTTGCATCTTTCTGAGTAGAACTTAGATTTTCTGGAACAAAATTAGGTATCCATTTGCCAGTTGCATCTAAATAATATCTATCGATTGTGGTATCCTTTGCCATGGAACCATCATCATTCAAATAGTACCAGCTTCCAGCATCTTTTATCCATCCTGTTTCCATTTCACCACTAGAATTTAAATAATACCAATTACCATTGTCTTGTACCCATCCTGTTTCCATTTCGCCACTAGAATTTAAATAATACCACTCACCATTAACTTGAATCCATCCCTCTGCCATAGATCCTTGTGGATACAAATAATACCAATTGCCTTGATCATAAAGCCAACCTGTTACAACCTTTCCAGTGTCATCAAGATAATACCACCAGCTATCTACAGGATCCCATCCTGTTCCTGTAACCATTTTTCCACTAGAATTTAAATGATATCCATCTTCTGTATCATTACTTTGCATTTCTCCATCTGAAAAATAATACCAATCTTTAGTGATTCCATCTTGCAGCCAGCCTGTACCACTGACCATTTTACCACTATTATCTAAATAAAATCCATCAATTGTATTATCCCATGTCATAGATCCACCAGGATAATTGAAATAGTAGAAATCACCGTCTATCCTATTCCACCCCTTGACCACTTCTCCATTAGAGCCTCCTACATAATACCAGGTACCGCTATTGTCCTCTTTAGTATTTACCCATCCTTCACTTGTTACCATTCGCCCATCAGGACCTAGATAATATCCATCAACTTCGTTGCTCCAGGTCATCGATCCATCATCATAAAAATAGTACCAGTAACCATCTAGTTCCTGCCACCCTGTAGCCATTGTACCATCAGAATAGTAATAATAATAGCTTCCATTGTCTTTTACCCATTCGCTCATATATATTATCTATCCTCCCCTCATTCTTCAAGAGAAACATAAGTTTCTCTACTGCTTCCGTCCATTATTACATTATTTCCTTTGATATAGAAATCACCTTCTATTGAAACTTTATGTGAGTTATTTCTTTTCATCAGCAATATCTGACTTTGAGCTTTTATTTTTACTCTTTTTTGTGTTTTGATTGTTATTTCTCCGTCTGCATTTAAGCTTAGTTTCTTTGGACTTTTAATATGAACTCCTTTTTTGTCATCAAAGCTTATGCTCATATTTTTTCTATTTCCAGCCTTTATACTCAATTCTTCTGGAAGCATTGCTATTTCATTTCCCCTTTCAGTCTGAAAGTATTTATTTTCTGGATCTGCTGTTTGTTTGCAGCTATCTCCATTTTTCCTTACGCAGCCTGTAACTATTGGATTTTCAGTCTCTTCATTTGGGAAATAAAGCCTTGCACTTTCTCCAACTAATGGCATTGAATACATTATGTTTACTGAAGGTGGGGCATAATCAAACCAGTAGGCTGTACCTTTATCTTGATTTTCATCTATGTTTAAATTAAGCTTTACCTGCTCCTTTTGTGTTGCAATGACTTTACCTTCTAAAGTTGCTCCTTTTAGGAGTTTATTGTAAATTATCCTTTGCCAAACTCCATCTTTTCTGCATAGCTTGTACTTATAAAAGATTTCTTCTTTATCTCTATAGGCTTCATATTCTCTGACATATAAATCCTTTTGCTTATAATTAATTTTTGAGCCTATTTCAAAAATATCTTTTTTCTCTATTTCATAATAAAAGAAATCTGTATCATCATAGCCTGCATCATATCCTCCTGCTTCATGAAATCCCTTAATATCTTTATAGACATCATAATCTATATTATCGTCTAATTCATAGCTTTGATTATTGACAATTCCAAAATTAAACATGCAGTTTAAATTTATTATATTACAGTATAGTTCTGAATTTAATTCACTGACAATTCTCTTTAAAAACTCCCAGTCTGTTTCTTTATATTGAAATAATGGCTTATTAATTTTTTCTCCATTTCCTACATTCTGACTGAAGGAGAAACCTGAGTAATCTTCTAATATTTTTCCTATAACAGCATCATAGGTCATATTAACATTTTGAAAGGATCTGCTATTTTTCTTTATGTCTAGTTTTGAGCTTGAAGTTAAGGCTTGAATTTCTAAATAATAAACAGAATTTACATTTGTTGTTTTAACACTTTTAACTATTCCATAAAATAATCTTGTGCTGTTATTTTCATCAACTTCGTTTATATCAACGGTTTCTTCATCCTTTGTATTTTCTGTTTCCTCATAAACACATATTTCATCTTCTGTGGAAGCTTTTATAGCAGAATCAAAATTTATACTTTCATCTATTAAACATTTTAAGTATAGATAACCATGTTCATTAGGCTTATTCTCGATTTTTATATCTACTATTTTCATTAACTTATATGGTGACTTTACCCTTAGTTTATGAATCTCTCCCATCTATTTACCTCCCTTTAATCTCTTAAGTTTTTACTCCTGACCATCTGTAATGAATCCTATTACTCCTCCATAGGCACATATTAAAACTGAAGCTGTAGTTAATGCTCCTGCTCCTTCAATTAAGGTATCTTCCTTAGAGTTCATCCACTTGTTTAATATCATAATCTGACACTTTTTTGTTCTTTCATCGCTGCCATTTGAAGGGCAGCTTCCTCTGCATATTCCAAAAGTTCCTATATTTGAACCTATTATATTATCATTTTCATTCATTATTGGATTTCCATTTGAATAAGCTCCATGACTTACAGGCAGATTTATTCTTTTTATCTCATTTCCTTTATTACATATCATCTGTGCTCCTCTGACTACATAGGCTGTACCAATTTCCAACTTTATCATCTCCTATTTTCATTATGCATTATCATAAACTTCTAATCTTTTTAGACTCATTCCCTTAAATTCTCTTCTAAGCAGACTTTCTGCAACCTCTAATCTTACTACTACAAGAGTTTTTTCACTTTCCTTTATTTTAAAAATCTTCTTATTCTTAATTTTTTCTTTGTCTAATATAACTTTTTTTACTATCGTCTTATTTAAATTTAATTCTGCTTTTTCACTCAAGCATTCTAGCTCTTCAAATATTGGCATATAATAGTTGCCTTGTTTCTTATACTGCAAATCTATAAGCGGAACAGTTTTAAACAGAATTCCCGGATCATACTTTTCAATTATTTTCTTCATTTCTTCTGAGATCAGGAATAAGTTTCTATCTAAAATGTCTAAAAACTCTGTTTCCTCATGACATTTAACATTAAATATAAGAATATCATCAATCTTATGAGCATTTAATAAATTTATATTTCTAACATCTAATTTACTAAACACATCTATTAGCACTGGTGCATTTGTATATTCTTCATCCTGCTTTAATAAAAAATAATCCATGTTTTTTCCTTTCTGATAAAATTCAGTTATGATTTTTTAGCATTTATTTGAATTCCAGCATCCATATATTCACCTGCCATAATGACTATATCTTCTTTCTTTTTCATTTCTCTATATGAAGCGCATTCTAAAAAGCTTTTAAGTATTCCTCTGATTATGTTTAAGGCTACGTTGTTATATTTATTTGCTTCTTTAAGCTTTATATCTTCTATATCCTTTTCCTTAATGGTTCTTAAGTATTCTTTTTTCTTTTCTGAAAGCTCTTTCATATGTTCAAAAAGAGGTTCATAAATGAAGTTTAAATCTATATTTATTGAACATTCTTCTTTATCTAAAAACCACTTTTCATCATATAAATCGATTCTCCATTCTGCTTTATTTTCAAGAAGGTTGGTTCTAAGCATTGAAAAATAAATATACTTTATTTCTCCTTTTAAATCTTTTTCTTGAAATAAAATGGCTTCTTTACATACAGAATCAAATTTTGAAGTTAGCTCTTCTTTTATACTGTCTTTATGCTCATTATAATTTTCCAGAATATTTTTTAATTCTTCCTTATATCTATTCTCTACATATTTCTCCTGAAATTCTTTTAATACTTTATCTTTATCAACTCTTATTATCATCTCTTTAGCACCTGTGAAGTTTTTTACTCTTGAACGTTCACCTTTCCTCCACTCATTGTTATATCATCTTTTATTAGCATACTTGCGCCTGCCTGAGTCAGCTTAATTCCTTTATGCCCTTTAATTTCCACCTTAGCTCCGCCATTTATTTCTATGTCATCTTTAGCATCTAGTACTATTTTTTTATTACTATTTACTTCTATGCCACCGTCATCAGTCATTCTCATAAGAAGACTTCCATTTCCTATTATTTCAACGGAACCTGGACTCATAACAATTTCTTTTCCATACTTTGTGCTTATGCTCTTTACAGATGGATCGCTTCGTTTACTATCATCAATTCCGTCATAATGCATTGAGCTTATTACATACGCATGTTTTTCTTCATTGTCCGGGAAATATAATCTAACTACATCTTCAATTTCAGGCATGCAATACCAGCCTGTACCATCTGGCTGTGAAAATATAGTTGAAAATTCAAACCATCGTGCAGAATTTTTATCTGTTGGACTTCCATCTATTTCTAGTGAAACTTTAACCTTATCCTTTTGAGTATCTAAAACTCTTCCTTGAAGTGATAGACCTACCATTTTGTCGTTATATACTCTATTTACCTTCATTCCATCTTCATCTCTTAATATGTATTTACTAGTGATTACTCCACCTTCAAGCTCTGTTTCATCTCTATATACTAAAAGTGTTCTACCTTTAAAATTAACTTTGTTATATAACTTCATTAACTTATTAGTTGTTATTTCATAACTTACTAAGTTTAAATCATTTATTTCATAAGCTTCATTAGCTGTTTTCTTATTATATTCCTGCAAGCCTTTTTCTATGGAATAGTTAAATTCGTCAATATCATAAACTACACTTTCTCCTGCTCCGCCTATGGAATATTTTATTCCTGTCATTCTGCATTCTGGCACTAGTGCAACATTGAAATAAGATGCTATTCTCTTTAAGAATTCCCAATCTGTTTCCTTATATTGAACTATTAGTCCATCTATTTTAGTTCCATTAGTGATGTTATCTACCATTACTAAATCACCATAGCTGGCATTTTTCTTCTTAAAAATCTCACCATAAGTAAGCTTGGTATCTTGATATGAACCGCTGACTTTTCTTACGTCCATTAAAAAAGTCTTACTTAACGCTTCCACCTCTAAGGTTCTTACGTCATTTTGAGCTTTTATGCCGATCTTAGTTACATATCCATTAAATAAAACTGTTGTATTTCCATCATCATCCTTTAGTGACACATTAATAGTTTCCTCTGCTTCTGCATTTTCAACATATTTATCTGTATTTTCATCACTTATAATTCCGCTAAGCCAAAGCTTTGAGTGTTCATTTAATTCATTAATTATTTTAAGCTTTGTTAACTTTTGAAATTTATAAGGTTCAACTATAATATCCCCTTGACCATATACATATTCTTCACTCATTAATTTTCCTCTCCTTTATCTTCTTTTATTACTTTTATAGTTTTAATAAATTGAAAAGCAATGTCTCTCCATTCTCCGTATCCAGCATATGGACACATAAATGTCCCTATTAGTGCTTTACCTTCAAATTCAAGAAGAAACACTAAACTGCATATAGGCTCATCTATCGTATAGCTTTTAAATTCAAAAAAGCCTATATTTTTAGAATCAACTTCTATTACACCATCTTCATAAAAGACATTTATAGGATTAGAATTCTTCGCTCCATCTTTTATTTTATCTTTTACTTTCTCAACACTTCCTTCATCTAAGGGTTTATCAATAATTTTAAAAGTTATACGAGTATCTCCCTTTTCATCGCATTTTATTATGTCAGGTTCATCTTCTTGTGGATAATTTAGTTTTCTTGCTTCATCTGGCATGTCCTCAAAATCCTTTGGGATATACATCTTTAGCTTTCCTTCAAAAAAGTCTGTTTCTTCAAATTCATAATACCTATTTCCAATTTTAATTGGCTTATCTTTAATATCTTTTCTTGCTTCTTTGGCTTCCACTGCATTTATGAAATCCAAAATTTTTTCGTCAACCCATTCTGCCATATATCCTCTCCTCCTTTTATCTTTTACTGAAAAAATCCATAGGCTTTTCTCATTAATTACTAATTGTCAATTGTTAATCGTATATTAATCAATAAGTATCTTCTTAAATCTTCCATTCCCTCTATGTCCATGGCTTCCCATACCATCTTTTGCACCTTTTAATATGTCTGAAAGATAATAATATAGATCTATATTGCTGTAATATCCTATCTCAATACTTAATTTATAAGCTAAATAACTCTGTATTATCTCCTTTTGAATAGCATCTTTACTTTGAACACACATCATAGCAAAAGAAATATCCCAAGGCTCATTTAAATTGCATTCTAACATTTCTCTTCCAAATCTTCTTAGGATTTCAGGATTTAAGCTGCTTTCTCCATAAGCTGCATATGGTGCATGTATTGTATTTACAGTATCGTATTCCGTACCCAAATCTATAAAGTCTGTATGATTACTTCTAAGCTTTGCACCATTTCTTAACTTAAATCTGCATATTTCAATTTCATTTTCTTCAAGATTTAATTCTTCTGTTAAACTTATTTCTGTAGAGTTTATTTTAAAGTCGCTATCCTGCATTTCAGGCAGAAATTTTACTTTTAAAATCGTAAGCTTATTATTGCAGGTGTATTCAAGTTCGTTATCTTCCTGCAAAATATAAATCACATCATGGTACTTTATTATTCCTTTTGATATTTTTATGTAATTATCAAAAACCTCTAAATCACATCCAGAAATTATCCCTTCAGAATATCCCTTAAACTGTGCATCAAAAAACTCCCTCGGAAAATCCCTAAGCTCCTCAAGCATTTCAATTTTCAAAAGCCGTCCACTATTAAAAAGCGGATATCTATTTTCAAACACCTTTCTCCCTCCTTTTCCTCAAAACCCTCTCAGTTTTCATTTCACAAACAAATTCTGAAGAATATATATTCTAATATTCTCAAGAATAAATATTCTTCAGAATACTTATTCTTTGCCATATATATGGCTCAAAATTTCTTAAAATAAATATAATAATCCTACACGAATTTATCATCTAAACTATAACTCTATAAAATTAAGTTCATACTAAACCAGAAATCTTATACATTTTTCTGCAACAGGCATTTGAAATTGAGCTGATGAAGGTTCTTAAGCAGAGAACCCAAATCTATGATTTGGTATGAATCGCTTACTCAGTGAACGAACGTGAGTCGAGTTTCCTCTGGAGCTTGTTCTATTTGTTGCGAACTTGCTTCAGGAGCATGCAGAAATGGTTGCAAGCTCTCATTTAGAACTTTCCAGCGAAAATTTCATAAGTCCTGTGGAAGAACAATGTATCAGATTTCGGTATTCAGTCATGAACTTAATTACTTAAGTCCATCAAAGAAGTTTCTCTCCCACTTGTCATTTTCAAAATAGAAGAAGGTTTCTTTTCCTATATATAGTTCTTCTTCTTTTCTTAAGATAGCTAGTACATAAAATCCCCACAGTTCTTCTTCTTCCCATACAAAAAATTTCACTTCATTATTTTCTATGTTATCTGTTTCGTGCTGGCTTATATTTGAATATCTCTGACCAATTATCTTTGCATCTGTCTTTTCTAATTCTTCTTCATTAAACTGATAATTGTATTCGTATTTTACATTATCATTATTATCCTTTAGATATAATTTAAGAAGAATTCTATCCATAAATCTTGATATGAAGCCTTTATTTATTTCTCTGCCTTTAATTAAAGTCTTTTGTTCTCCTGTATGAGTATAGGCTGTTAAAACATATGGAAGGGTTGGAGTCTTGCTTTCTATATTTATATCTGCATAGCCAAAGTTTCTTGCATATAGATATTTTAGTGAACCTTTAAGACATGCAAGCTTTAACTCGTATTCTTCCTTAGTCTCTTTTTTACTTTTATTAACTTCAATTATTCTGCCTGGTATAAATTCTTTTAAAGCATCTCTAAATATATCTACCTTACAGGATTGTCCTGTTAATTTAATAAGGGAATAGTCATATAACTCATCATTTTCATATAATTTTTCTAAGAATTTCTTTATTATGTTATAGACATCGCCCTTTATTAAGGTAGTTATCTCATATATGCTAAGTGAAAGACTTGGTGCTTCTTTCACTACCTGCAGGCTGCCTTTATTCATATAGGAAAGTTTCCATTTATCAAAGTTAATTATATTTTCGCCCTTTAATTTTTCATCTTTTGGTGTTAGTTTTACCTCCAAAAGCTCAGGATTTGCAAAGAATATTTTTTTAACTTCTTCTGCTAAATCAAATAAGAAATAATAATTGTTTCTAACCTTGCAGTAATCTTCTTTACTTCTTGTCTCATATAATTGAAATTTTGTTGGAATTATAACTTCTGCTCTTTCATATTCTTCATTTAAGGTCTCATATAATTCATTTATTCCGTTCTTATCTACAAATCTGAATACATCTATTTTAAATTCATCTATTATAGCTTTTTTTATGCCGTCTTCTCCACCTATTAAAGCATTTGCCATTAATATTTTTATAAACTGAAGAATTCTAAAGGTTAAATTATTTCCTCCAAAATCTGTATCACCATTCTTATAGGAGGTTTCTATATCCAGCTTATAAGCTACCCTGCTATTGGTTATGCTGAAGCTGCAGCCTGAAAGATCCGTAGTTCCTCCACCGCAGTCTATAATAAGCGCTTTATACCACTCACCTTGGACATATTTCTTCTTTTCTATTAATTCAGATATGGTGTTATAAAGCACAGCAACACTTTCTTCTAATATATTTGCATTTTCAACTGTATAATCGCTTAAGATATCCTTAAATAAAGTATGAAATTTATATTTCTGCTTTGATGGACAGGATATATAAATATTCTTGAATTTACATTTAAATCTCTGCTGTGCTAAAGATATAATGTAATTTAAATAAGCTTTTATGATATCTTTTCTTTTTATAAAAGTAGTTTTTTCTTTTATATCAATTACTTTTTCTTCTTTTTCAAAATCACTTATCCATCTTTTTATGTCATAAAATAAGCTCATACCATCATCTATATATCTTCTTCTCGATTCAATAATGGCATCATATCCAAAGGCATATTCTATCTCATCTTCTTTTATATTTTTAACTCCTACAATACTCGGTATAAGAGGAGTTATTTCCATATCCTTTTTAGTTCCATTGATTATTTTTACAAATTTTACTTTGTCCTCTTCATAATCTGAGTATTCACGACTTTCGGTTAAGTTCTCATTTAATCCTGGAAATATTTCTTTATCTATATAAATACCAGCTGTTGTATTTGACGTACCAAAATCAATAGCCAGCGGCATCTTTGTCTCTTTCAATTCCTTTACTTCAAATTGTAGTATTGGTAAAGCTGTAAATTTAATTAAATAATCTACTTCGATAGTATCACCTTCATAGGTGTCATAAAGAAGCTCTGAAGTTTTTTCTGAAAAGAATAAAAGGCTATAGTTCCTGCTTTCTGCTTCCTTTGCTTCTACTGTTTCACCCTTTGTTAAGAAATACTTTTCCTCATTATTTTTCACTATTTTTTTTACATTAAATACAGTGCAGATTTTATAGTGATTATCAACTAAAAGTACATTTCCTTCTTCTATTTCTTCCTTACTCTTTAAAACATAATTATCATAAATATCGAGGGCTAAATTTTCATAAAGTGTAATTTTCCCTGGATAGTCTATATCATTATTTGTAACTATTTCTTTTTTACTTCTCTCTAAAAGCCTTTCTATTCTTTCAATTCCACCAACTAAGTAATTATTTATTAGTTTACTTTCTTTTTCCCCTCTGTACTTCATTATGAGCCTTATTAATTCTTCTTTATCAAGAGGATTTATTATGCTCTTAACGAGCTTTTCTTTGTTACATATTTCTCTTAGCTGAAAAGTATTCATAAGTCTTAAGTCTTTTTCCTTATACTTATTCTTTTTATTTTCCTCTTCATTCACCTTATGTAGCTTGTATGAATATAAACTCATCTTGTCCTCCCATTTACAAATGCTTTTCTGGCATTTTAATTAATACTAAAATCAAAAGTATTACTCAATCATAACTATTTCATTTATCTTCATGGTATTCTCTAATCCTATAATTCCAAAATGCTTGTCCCAAAATATCAGCGGCTTCATGTTTATAGGTAAAAAGGTTTCAACTATAACATTAATTTTAGTTTCAAGTTTCTTCTCTTGGTATTCATCTAAGTAAATATAAACATTTTTAGGTCTTTCCTTACTTATATAGATCACACTATTTACAAAAATTTTTCTTAAAACTTCTTTAAATAATTGAAGAGATATTCCAGCTCTGTATATAGTGATAAAACCATTTAATAAAACATCTAATTCTTCTTTTTCAAAGCATAGTATATCTTTTGCAAGTTTCTCTCCAAATACTGAATTTAAAATATCCTTAAACAAGAATTTCTTATAAAATTCTGTCTTGCATAATCCCATTTTTAAGTCTAATTCTCCTAAATAATGTAACAATACATCTAAGAGAACCTCTCTGAGTTCTTGGTTTTCTTCTATATTAATATTGAATAAATCTTTAAAAATCTCATAAAATCTATAGTATTCATTTACTTCTATTACATTATCTTCTGGAAGGGAAGTTAAATTAAGGTCGTTAAGAGAAATCTCCATATAAGGACTACTCATTTTTGCATGTACAAACTTTATATCTTCTCTTTTCATGTTTTGCTTATCTGCCTTTAACAGCATCTCCCAAATATAATTCATATTAATCTTCCTTCACACTTATATTCTGGATAAAGCAATTGAATTTCTGATACTAGGAAACTTAGAATATCCTTGTTTAAATAGTTTTCTTTGTTTACCGGTTCAAAATATAAAACAAGAAATTTTTTTATATTTTCTTCTCTTATTTCATCTATTATAAAATCATTTACCTCATAGGTCTGTTTTGATTCCTCTGGATAATTTTCTATAAGCTTAACCTCATTAAACACTAAATCTTTAGAAACCTTATACGAATTTATGAGTCTTGCGAGTTCCGTTTTAGTTTTTATTGTATAAGGCTTTTCAAAAGCTAATTTATTTGTAAAATTTACTTTTACTTCATTAGTCATAACCTCGTACTTGTATTTCTTATTCTTATTTTTATGTGAATCCACAACGCATAAAAGTCTCCAATCAACTGGCTTGTCTGCATTTGCACATATTATTACAGCTTCCTTGGTAAAGGTAACATAATTAAAATAATCATTTTCTTCATCTACTAGGTACCCATTTTTTGTTCCTTCCTTTACAATAGAAATTTCATGTTCATGACTTACTTTATCTATACATGGCACTGGAAAGCCTTCACACTTTAAGCTGAGTTCTTTTATATTCCAGAGTGGCAACATATCATATTCTATGAATTTAGCATATTCTCCAAAGTCAACTTCAATAGAACTTATGTTTTCATCCTTAGTAATATTTCCTTCTACTCTTGTTAAAACTACATCTGCAAATTTATAAATATATGGATTATTTAACGTAGTCCAAGGAATATTATTCTTTATAAAGCTTTTATATAGCTTGCTTATTTTGTTAATATATTGTCTGTTTTCTATTATTTTAAAATCAGCTTCATAAATTTTCTTGTTTGTTGTTATACGGCCATTTATATTAAAATCTTTCTCTATAAATTCTTTAAATATTAAATAATCACATTTAAGAAAAACCTTAAAAATATTTTTAGTTTCATTATTTTCAAGTGCCTCTAGAATCTCCGCAACATCATAAGTCTTTTCTTCTACATCTTCAGCTGTCATTGGATATAAGAAATCATCAGTTGCATCTAACTTATCCCTTTTAACTATTGTTGAATAAATATTATACTTTTCTTTTATATAAGGAACTTCATTAAATACTCTTTTTTCTATAGCATTAAGTCTATCCTTTGAATGTTCTTCCAGAGCTTCAAATACACTGCTCATTATTTTTTTTAATAAGACTCTATCCTTTAAATCCTTTATATCATTTAATTTCTCATAAATTCTCTCATCCATTTTTTCACCTGCGTTTAATTATTTATTTTGTTGCAGTTTGAGCTTGATTTGAACCCGAAGCTGCCGCTGAAGCCTGATCTATAGCTTTTAATTTTTCAGTTACTTGTGATACATCATCAGTATCTCCTATACTTGTATAAGCATCCTTAGCTAAACCATATAATACTTTTGCTGATGTATTATCACCTGCTGCATATTTTTTATCAGCTTCTGCCTTATATTGATCGGCTTCACTTTTTTTATCTGAAGTTTCACTGATTTTTTTATCCATAAGCGCTATTTTATCTACTAATTCATCAGCTAAGCTGTTATCTTTTGCTGTTTCAAAGGCTTCTTTAGCTAATTCATAATACATTTTTGCACTTACATAATCACCAGCTGTATATTTTAAATCTCCATTTTTTCTTAAATCTATGGCTTTAGCCTCACTATCATCTGCTGCCTTCTTATCATCTGCTGCCTTTTTTGCTGCATCATCATCTGCCTGCTTTTGATCTGCTGCTGCTTTATCTGCATCAGCCTTTTGCTGCTTTGCATCTGCTGCTTTTTGATCATAAATCTTTTGGATTTTATCCATAGCTTCTTTCTTTTCATCTTTTAAATTAGAATCCAAAGCCAAATCTTTAGCATCTAAGTAATTTTGAAGAGCGCCATCTAAATCTCCATCATCAAATTGTTTATCAGCTAAGGTTAATAGGTCTGAAATCTTGATGCATTGTTTTGCTATATCTATTTTATTTAATATATAATCTCTTGCTGCATCTTCTGAGTCTCCTGCCTTTTCTAAGGCCAGGGTATATTTATCTAAGGCATCATCATATTTTTTATCATCTAGAGCTTTATCACCATCAAGTATTATTCCTGTGTATTTATAATCAGCATCTAAAGTTTTTTCATCATCAGGAAGCTTGTACTTTTCTGCTATATCTAGAGCACTCTTATATGATGCATTGGCTTTTTCCATATTGTCCTCTTGAATGTATTCTTCTGCATCCTGTTTATCTTTATTCATTACGGCAATGTCATTAGCTTTCTTATGTTTATATATCATAAATGCCCCTACTCCTATTGCTATGATTAAGAGTAAGAGTATTGAAACTATTATTGCTATTTTTATTTTTTTGCTTCTCTTTGGATCTAGATATGCTTTTTCTACAAAAGTCATAGCTAAAGTATAGTTTTCTATTTCTTTTCCCTGTCTTGATAAAATCATATCTTCAACATTATCAATTACTTCTTTAGGCTCTTTTGCACCTTCTAAAGAATCTTCTATTTCTTTAGGATCACAATTCTCCCATATTCCCTTTGTTAAAAGTGCAAACACATCACCATCAAAGAGCTTTATTTTCTTTGACACATATGGCCTTTTAAAATCACTTTTTCCTAAATATGCAGAAAGGTTATTCCTCTCAGTATGCTTTGCCATTGCATCTAGAGGAATCATTTCATCATCTACTAATTGTTGTGCTAAAGATTGATCCTTACTTCTCTGCTTTAGATATCCATCTCTAAAATAATAAAATCTTGTATTTCCTATAACTGAATAAACTAATTTGCTATAGTTAGTTACAACCACTGTCATTGATGCCTTTAACCTGACATTTCTGCTGCTTTTTATAAGTTCATCATTTACATTTTTTAAGTATTTCCTTAAAATGAATCTGTTCATAGTAGGTTTTGCTGTAAAATTCTTTATAAAATTTGTTACTGCTATTTTTGCACTTTCTAATTCTTTATCTTTATCTATTCCATCAGCTATTACATAACATGCATAATTATCTAATTCAACAAAAGCAAAATAATCTTTATTTTGTAGATAAGTTCCTTCTTCTGATATGAAACTTGTATTAAATTTTGAGTTTAGCTTCCTCATTTTATTCACCCTAACTTAGCTTTATTAGTTATAACTTATTTTTTATTAACAGTTTCTATTTTTTCCGTTGTATTTCATAAGTATAATGCTTCCATTACAATTGTCCTTATCGTTATTCTTAACTCTTTCAATTATTTCTGTGCAAAGTTCATTTAGCTTTGCCCTTTTGTTACTTAAAATTTCTTCGAATTCTACCCATCTTAAGCCTTCATATATACCTCTGCTCATAAGTAAAATTATGTCGTTCTTGTAAAGCTCAATTGGCGGCTCAGAAATTTCTATATTTTTAAAGGTTTCTTGTCCAACATAATATAAAAGCTTCTTATCATTTAACGCATATATAGCTTCCTGTTTTTGAAGTTTGCCATTATAATATTCTTTTTTAGCTACCTCACTTATAGAATGTCCTTCACTTAATCTGACAAGCTCCTTATTTCTAAAGACTGCAACCATTGCATCTCCTACTAAAGCATAGGATAATAAATTTTTATTTATTATTACACTTATTACGCTTGCTCCGCCCTTATCTTTTTCAACCCTATTTATAATTTCATGATTTGCCTTATTAAAGGCTTTAGTAAAGAAATAAGTTAACTTTTCTTTGCTGCCTTCCTCTATAAACATTTTTATTATTGTTTTAACTGCCGTAAGACTTGAAATTCTTCCTGCTTCATTCTTCCCTAAGCCATCGGCTAAAACTGCCACGGTTCCATTAGAAGTATTTATAGCATCTACATAATCTTCCTGAATTTCTTCATATCCAATGCTTACTTCTTTTGCTATTTCTAAATTTCTTCTATATATCTTTTTTAATAAAAGACTTCTTATTGCTAATAAAAGTATTAATATGCCTAAGAGTAAAAGAATAAGTTTAAAATTTTCATAATAATTAACCTTTAGCATTTATCTCATACCTATTCTTTTGCATTATCTTGCCATTCAAAGTGTTCTCCACAAAATGGTACAAACAGAAATTTACTCTTTCCTAGTTCAATTACATCGTAGGCAGATAATTCTGATGGCATATAAGCAGGTTCCCCATTTAGATAAGCAATTCCTGAAGAGTCTCCTGGCAATAATACATTGTTCTTTTTCTTTGGATCATATACGATTATTGCATGATTTCTTGCAGCAATTTCGTTGTCCCCTATTATTTGAATATCCATATCATCTGCTCTGCCTATGAAGTTTTTCCCACTCTTTACTTTATAGTCCTTGCCAACCCTTGTCCCTTGAATGCATACAAGCCATCCGCATACTGGGTCAACTTCCTGATATAAAAGATTAGTTTCTATATCCATTTGTTCTTGTACTGGTTCTTGTTTTTCTTTTTTTGAAGTATCAATATTGCAGTATGGACATATACTTCCATAACGCCTTTCACTAAACATATGTCCATTTGGACATCTAATAAGTCCCATTATTATCACTCCATTCTCAAATCAATACAGCTCATGATAAAATCCCTATACGGGATTTTTTAATATCTTTTAGAAAAGCCATATGCTTTTCTTAATTATTTATTTAAGCAATAATTTTACTTTGGAAATAAATAAAACATCTCCTTTTTTTAATTCACAAGGAGCATCTTTTATAATTCCATATTTTATTTCATCGTCAGCCTTTTGTATGCTTATCCCACTTTCTTCTGACAAATCTTCTACATACCACTTTCCTGCTGCAAAATTTAAAACTGCATGATTATCTTCAATAAATTCTGAATATATTGAACAGCTTAAATCTACAAGTACGTTATTATCTCTTCCATTTTTACCAATAATAAAAGACACTTTTTCTCCTATATCCCAAGCTTTTATTATTTCATTTTCCTCATTAACCAGTTCAATTCTGCTTATATTGCTTTTATCCTCAATTATTTCCTCTTTATTAAGTCTTTTGTGAAGTTTAATAAAACCTGCTGCACCTAAACATATTACTGCTGCTATGATTATTCCTCTTATATAAATTGATTCTATTGTAATGTAGGCAACTACACATATAAGTGTAATTATGACTCCTATAAATACATTTATTAACTGCAGACTCATTAACAATCTGCTATCATAATTTAGATTATTTTCTTCATTCAAAGTAATCACTCCATTCAGTACATATAATAATTAATGCACCACATATGCCTGCATATTGGCATATTACTTTATATTAAAAAAGCTCTCAAACATTTTACTTGTATCTATTGGATTTTTTTCATTCTTTAATTTATCTTTATTTATATCATTAGTATTTGCATTGAATCCAAAAAAACTTTCAAAATATTTATTTAAGTTCTCTATATTTTCACCTTTAGCTTGATATTTTTTATCATTTCTACTATTATTGTTATTCTCGTTATTTGTATCTTTATTGGTTTTTCGATTAAATTTTGATCTTTCGTCATCATATTTTTTTCTTGAAGTTTCATTACTTAAAACTTCATAAGCTTCGTTTACTTCTTGAAATTTTCTTAATGTATCTTTATCATCTTTATTTCTATCTGGATGGTATTTTTTTGCTAAGCTTCTAAAAGCCTTTTTTATCTCATCATTGGTTGCTTTCATGGATATATTTAATATCTTATAATAATCTTTCATCTTACCCCCAACTTTATCAGTTTAAAGTTTATAATTAACAATTTACAGTTAATATTCCACAATTTATAGTTAACGATGGAATTTCTTATAACATTTCTTTAAATCATTTGCCACATAAATTTAGTATTAATATTTATGAAAATTTATGTGGGTATCTATACCAGAAATAAGGCACATGAAAATAAATACCAAGTCCAAAGTTGCCATGGATATTTTTCATCAGGCAAGAAGGCAAATTGCCCTCATAGCGGGCTATTAGGTTAATTTATCGCCGTAGGATGATGGAAAATAGGCTGGCAAATGGACTTATTATTTATTTGATTGTGCCTAAGTAACATGTTATGTGGAGTGTTTCATTGAAATTTTGATAGTAATGGTTCTTGACTAGAAGTTGTTCTAAACAGCTTGTTCAAAGCTTAAGTGAGAGTCCAAATCTTTGATTTGGTTTCTCGAACTTACTCAGCGAACGAATGTAAGTCGAGTTTCCTCTATTGAAGCAAGCTGTTTGGGTACAACATTTAGTCTTAGAATCATCCATCAAAATTTTAGAGAAACCGGAACATAATCTGTTACTTATTTCGGCTTATTACCCACATAGGTCTAGGAATTACTAAGCGCTGTATCCGCCTTCTACTGTAACTGTGCTTAGCTTGTCTTTCTTTTGTCTTACAACAAGTTCAAAAGTACCTATTCCTTCAGTATCTCCAAAATTTTCTCTGTAGTCTACCACAAATGCATTTGGATAAGTTATTTTTCTTATAACTTGATCTGCTGAAATCACTTCTACAGTCACTTTTCTATAGCAGTCTGCTTTTTCTGCTGGTACTAATGACCATATACCCATTTTACTTGTACTATCAAATGGATCTCCATCTACTGCTGTTAGTATCTTACCTGTAATAACCATTGTACTTCCTACATCCTTTGATCTTGCATTTGAATCTTCTGGAGTATCTGTAGTAAGTTTTACAGTTTCAACACTTTCTATACTAAGATCTATAGTTTCTGCACCTTCAATTTTTACTTTAAATCCCATTTTTATGTTTCCTCCTTATTTTAATTTTTACTCAGCAAAGCCGCCTTCAAATTTAACTCCGGCAATTTTATCCTTCTTTTGTTTAGCATACAACTTAAATGTACCTACACCTTCTGTATCACCATACTCTTCTTCATAGTTAACTACGAATGCATTAGGTAAAGTAAATTGTCTTACTACTTGAGAAGCTGAAATAACATCTATAGTTATTTTTCTATAACAATCAGCCTTTTCTGCTGGCACTAATGACCATTGTGCTAGCTTAATTGTGCTATCTGCTGCCTCTCCACCTACTGGTGTTAAAATTTTACCAGCAATTACTAATGTTGTTCCTAAATCTGTTGAACGTGCGTTAGAATCATCTGGAGTATCTGTTTTAAATTCTACAGTTTCAACACTTTCGATGTCTAAATCAATAGTTTCTGCGCCCTCAACTTTTACTTTAAATCCCATTTTTTGTCCTCCCTTTACTTTTTTATTTATAATTAAAATAGATTTTTAGAATCTATTGTAATTAGCTTATACTACGTGCATCATTACGTGTAATTTCTACTTCTAAGTTTTTAACATTACCGTTAAATACTAGATCAATATTACATGTTCCATTCTTTTCATTTATTACGAAGTTAATATCATCACCATCTCGTACGATAGCATTTGTATATTCTTTATGCGCCATCCATTTGCTCTTAACACTTGTTGGATTATTGCTAAAGAATTTTATAATATTATCTTCTTTAAAATCATTAGTATAGAATCTTAAGATTCTCTCAATATATGTTGTTACTAATGTCTTATAGATTGATTCAAAATCATTTTCATTAGCCTGCAGACTTCTAGCTTTATATACTGTTATCTGCTTTATATCTTTACCTTGAATTTTTGCATTTTCAGATGAAAAGACAAATCCAAAGTTTCTCCTATTTATAGAATTTTTAATTTCATTTGTAAATCCAGATATTTCTTTTGCTAATGTTGTTGTAATCTGTAAAGCATTCGATCCTGCTTCTATATCAAATCTAACTCCTGGATATTCGCTATAAACATCTTTAAAGTTTTCTTTCAAATATTCTGGACATTGATATGCTGCTACAATACCAGCTGCTATATATGAACTTCCAATATAAACTCCTTCTATCCAAAGCTTCAAGATATCTTCTTTCTCTTTAGATAATTCTACTGCTCCATTATCTGTAAGTATCATTCGTTTATCTAAAACAATTCCTGACTTTTCCTTTGGAATAACTGTAAAATTAGGAACACATGGAATTGCAAATTCACTATATGAGTTGTTCATTAACGACTCACACTTGTCCATAAATTTATCAATTCCGGCAGTTGCTACATGATTAAAGGTTGTATCTTCTCTTGGCTCAAAACTAAAGAAAACTTGTATGCGATACTTTTGTACTGCGTCTAGCAGCATTGCTAAATCTTCCATAGAATTTGAATCTGTCTTCTCCACCTGTTTATTTGCTTTGAATCTCTCTCTCTTAACTCTATTTTTAGCTTGTGCCTCAAGTTCAATTGATGGAACAATTCCAAACCATATTGTATTATCAAAATCATTTTTATCATTCACTGAACTTAAAAATGTACTTAATCTTGGTAGATTTTGAGCATTTACTAATCTTGAAAGTTTAGTATTAGTAACTAATAAGCTTGGTTTCATTCCTTTGCTCTTTGTTTTATATTGATCAAAGAACATTTTAACTCCTAATATTTTTTCTATTAGAGGTTTTACTGTCTTTATAAAATCATCTTTGGAACTTTTGTAAAATTCCAAGTAAGTATTGTAGTTACTTACTTCTAGCTCTGTATCCACAGAACTTTCCATAGTTGATGAAAGCGGACAGAAGGTTCTTACCACTAAGCTCTTTACATAATCTGATTTTGTCTCATTGACTTCCTCATAATCTTCTTCAAAGGCTTCAATTAGTCCAAGATTGGCTTTATCATCTATTGCTACTAATGAAGTTTCCTCTACCTTTGGAGCTTCCAAAACCTTTAACTCTCCATTTTCTCCCATGCTCAACACACCAAGCTGAAATGATTCATTAGAATTTTTATTGTCATCTCCGCCAAGAAGCAATCTTGTTTTTATATCTTCAATTGCAAGTGGCAGCATTGCCATTATATTGTTATAATTTGCACTTGCTTCCTCAAACATTACGTTAAGCTTGTCCCCAAAATCCAGCTTACTTGGATCTTCATCATCTAAGGCATCATATTTACCGTATGTATACTGAATTTCCTTTCTAGTCTGCCTTATATCATCCATTACTTTTTTAGGTGATATCATATCTAGTAAATTTTCAAACTTAAAGTCTACATTTGCAATTCCTTATGCTCTTTTAGTATCAATTAAAGTAAATAACATCTTTAAAAAGTCATTAGATTTATTAATTGGAATTTCTGTTATTAACTCACTTGGAAAGTTTTCTGGTTTCTTTAATGTGTAGATTACCTTTTGATTTGTTGCATTATAAAATGAATACACTACAGGTGAAAATCTATCTAAGAATTCATCAAAGCTGTTAACTAAGAAATTTTCATTTATTTCTTTAATTTTGTCATCATTTAAGCTATTTAATCCTTTTGTATCACCTATTACAGTAATTAAATCTAATTTTTCCGGATTAATTTCCTCGAATAATATTGTCCTATTGGTTTGCTTTATTACATCCACTTTTCCATCCCCCTGTTTTAATGATTTTCTTCTCAATTTTAAGTTAAAATTCCACTACCCTTATTTTTACATTTCATAAAAATTATAGTATTTATTCAAAAATTGTCAAGTGTATAATTAAATACTTAACCATTTTATGAAATTTATTGAATTTTATATACTTTAAGTAAAATATAACTACAATAAATTATATATTAATCCAATATTTTTCATATTATACTAAAGTATAATATGAATTATAAAAACATATTTTTACCTAATGCTCTATACCCCTTAAACACTGATAATTTTAGATTTATTAACTATATATTAATTTTATGCAATGTAATAAAACGTACAAAATTGGGAATAAAACGGAACTTTATTTTTATTTTATTATTTATTACAAATTATATACGTTTTATATCTTTTGTATTGATATATTGTATTTTTTATTCTATAATTTAGTTTTATGTTTTCAGATAAAAAAATAAGCATCCTCTATTAAGCTTTTCTTTCTACCCTTGATAATCTCTACTATTATCAAAATAAAATTATAGAAAAGTATAATAAAACATGCTTATTACGATTTTATTTATATGTTGCAATTAAAAATTTACAATGTCCAATTAACAATTGTAAACTATGATTGCGAATTGCAATATGTATTAAAAATTGCTTTTTACTAATTAATTGTGAATGTATAAAATTTAGATAGCAAATTACGATAATCGCCTTTTAAAATCCTCGTATCCAAATTCTCTTATTACTTCTATTCCCTTTTCCTCGCTATACTTTACAATTGCAGGAAGGTTTACACCATTAAAGGTGTTATTCTTAACCATTGAATAAATAGCCATATCACAAAATATTAATTTATCTCCAGGTTTTAACGGTTCCTTAAATGAATAATCTCCTATAATATCTCCAGCAAGGCAGGTTGGTCCTCCAAATCTATATGTATATTCATATTCATTTGGCTTTCCAGCACCTATAATATTAGGCCTATATGGCATTGCAAGTACATCTGGCATATGACACTCAGCAGAGGTATCTAAGATAGCTATATCCATTCCATTTTTCATAGTATCTAAAACTGTTGATACAAGAAAACCTGTATTTAACGCAATTGCTTCACCTGGTTCTAGATATACATCTACTCCATACTTATCTTTTATGAAGTTAATAGATTTAATTAAGGTTTCTATATCGTAATCTTCTCTTGTAATATGGTGACCGCCACCAAAGTTAACCCATTTTACTTTCTTAATATATTTACCAAATTTTTCATCAACAACTTTTATTGTACGTTCAAGTGTATCAGAATTTTGCTCACACATTGTATGAAAATGCAATCCGTCAATTCCTTCAAGCTCATCTTCCTCAAAGTTAGCTAAAGTAACTCCCATTCTTGAATTTTCGAAACATGGATTATATATATCTGTTTCTATTTCTGAATACTCAGGATTTATACGAATACCGCATTCTATCTTTTTATCTTTATTACTCTTAACTTTATCTTTGTATTTTCTCCATTGGCTAAATGAGTTAAATACTATATGATCACTATATTTCATTATTTCATCAAATTCATCATCTCTATAAGCTGGAGAATATATATGCACTTCCTTGCCCATTTCCTCATATCCAAGTCTCGCTTCATGCAAAGAACTTGAAGTAACTCCCTTTAAATACTTTCCTATTAAAGGAAACGTTGAAAACATTGAGAAAGCCTTTGTTGCTAAAATAATCTTAGCTCCAGTCCTCTCCTGTACCTGATTTAAAATCTCCAAATTCCTCTTAAGAAGTCTTTCATCCACCAAATAGCATGGTGATGGTAATTTACTTATATCTATATCTTTCATTAGTTGACCTCCTTACTAAGTTTTTACCATTAACTTTTTGGTAAAAAACACAACTCATATATTTATTTTTACTTATTGCATTTTTCTTATACCTTCACTTTTCTAATATTATGGTCAAGCAGCGATTTAAAGATAGACAAATGTAACTTTATAAGTATATCATCGAAATTCTAACTTATACTCTGAAGTATGCTTATATCAGAAAGAAAGGGTACTCTTTTGTGC
The DNA here is from genome assembly GCF_000230835.1 of Clostridium sp. DL-VIII. Taxonomy (NCBI): domain Bacteria; kingdom Bacillati; phylum Bacillota; class Clostridia; order Eubacteriales; family Clostridiaceae; genus Clostridium; species Clostridium sp. DL-VIII. The sequence continues at coordinate 1,389,633 of NZ_CM001240.1, read as the reverse complement.
AGTGTTGCATCTGAGAATATAGTTGTAGGATTTCTTCATTATGAGTTGTTCCATTTCAGCTTGTCAAAACCTATGGTTTGGAGCAAGCTGAAATGGGTACAACTCATAATGTTAAGTGAGAGTCCAAATCTTGCATTTGGTTCCTCGAACTTACTCAGCGAACTTAGTGAGTCGAGTTTCACTTTTCCACAACTATATTATCTAAGCAACCGAAACAACAGAGTACCCTTTCTTTCGGTAAGCTATCACATAAGTTCAAGTTACATACTTTCTACTCTACTAGTGTTGGAGAAAAACTTTCTTTCCATGGTAAGCCCCACTTATTTAGTTCTTCCATGAATGGATCTGGATCAAATTCTTCAACATTATATACACCTGGCTTCTTCCATAAACCTTTTAAGATTAAGCTTGCACCAATCATAGCTGGAACTCCAGTTGTGTAAGAAATTGCTTGTGAACCAACTTCTTTATAACATTCTTCATGATCACAAACATTATATACATAATAAGTTTTATCTTTTCCATCTTTTTTACCTTGGAAGATACATCCTATATTTGTTTTACCTTTTGTTCTTGGTCCTAAAGATGCTGGATCTGGTAATACAGCTTTTAAAAATTGTAGTGGTACTATTTGTTTTCCTTCAAATTCAATTGGTTCAATTGAAGTCATACCAACATTTTCAAGCACATGTAAATGTGTTATATATTTTTGTGAGAAAGTCATCCAGAATCTTATTCTCTTGATTCCTTTAATATTTAAACCTAAAGATTCTAATTCTTCATGATGAAGTAAATACATGTCCTTTGGTCCTATTTCTGGAAAATCATAAACTCTTTTTAGTTCAAGAGGTTCTGTTTCAACCCATTTTCCTTCTTCCCAGTAGCTTCCCTTAGCTGTTATTTCACGAATATTTATTTCTGGGTTAAAGTTTGTTGCAAATGGATATCCATGATCACCTGCATTAGCATCTAATATATCTATATAATTAATTTCATCAAATTGATGCTTTTGCGCATAAGCACTAAATACTCCTGTAACACCTGGATCAAAACCGCTTCCAAGTAATGCTGTTATTCCTGCCTTTTCGAACTTTTCTCTGTATTCCCATTGCCATTTATATTCAAACTTAGCTGTATCAAGAGGTTCATAATTAGCTGTATCTACATAATCAACCTTTGTTTCTAAGCATGCATCCATAATAGTTAAATCTTGATATGGAAGTGCAAGATTTATAACAACATCTGGTTTAAACTTATTAATAAGTTCTACTAATTCTGGTACATTATCAGCGTCTACTTTAGTTGTCTGTATCTTAGTTTTAGTTTTTCCTTCTAATGAAGCCTTTATTGCGTCACATTTTGATAATGTTCTGCTCGCTATACAAATTTCTTCAAATACTTCTGAGTTTTGGCAGCATTTATGAATTGCTACACTTGCAACTCCACCTGCACCAATAATTAAAGCTTTTCCCATTCTAATTCCTCCAGTTTCTTCATAAATTTATCTAATCGACAATTTATCATACGATATATAATCCTTAATATTCTTAATTGTACCTTACAAATGTTAATTCTTAATATTAAATTTCTAGCTAATCTGTAAGTCCATTTAACATTTCTTTAACATAATTAGGTAAAGCGAAACATCCTACATGAAGATCTGTATTATAGTATTTTGTTTTTATTCCTAAACTATTCCAAGCTTCTGCATTTAAATCTCTAACAGGATGATACTTTTTCGAAGCAAAGCCAAATAACCAATGTCCTGATGGATATGTTGGAATATGTGCTTGATACACCCTTATAATTGGAAAGAACTTTGTGATTTTTTCATGAGCATCCTTCATTGCTGCTGCATCATTATCATAATATGGACTTTCATGTTGATTAACTAAAATTCCATCTTCCTTTAATGCTTTGTAGCAGTTTCCATAAAACTCTTTAGTAAATAGTCCTTCTCCTGGTCCAAATGGATCAGTAGAATCTACTATTATTAAATCATATTCATCGTTCTTATCACGTACAAATTTCAAGCCATCTTCATAAAATAGATTAACTCGTGGCTCATCAAGCTTACATGCTGTTATAGGAAAGTATTCTCTACATATATCTACAACTCTTTTATCGATTTCCACCATATCTATTCTTTCGATTGTGTTATATCTTGTAAGTTCTCTTATTGTTCCGCCATCTCCAGCACCTATAACTAGAACTTTTTTAATATTAGGGTTAGTTGCCATTGGTACATGAACTATCATATCATGATAAATAAATTCATCTTTTTCCGTTACCATCATTAGACCATCTAACGTAAAAAATCTACCGAATTCCTTAGCTTCCAGCACATCTATTCTTTGAAACTCGGTTTGTTCAGTATGAATTTCCTTCTCAACCTTAATTGAAAATCTTACATTTTCAGTATGTTGTTCTGTATACCATAACTCCATTTATTTTTCCTCCACAATATTAATATTTTCAATCTTAGGATCTTCCGTTCCAGTTAAAAAACATCCTTTTTCTTTTGCATAATTTATATAATCTAATATTTCCTTAGTTATCTTTTCTCCTGGTGCAAGAATTGGAATTCCTGGTGGATAACACATTACAGATTCAGCACATATTTTCCCGTGACTTTCATTCATAGGTATAGATTTCTTTGCTGAATAAAATGCCTCTTCAGGTGTAAGGACAACCTCCGGATTTATATATTCATGATCAAACATTCCTGCCTTGTCCCTTGAATTAAGCCTCTTTATTTCTGATAAAGAAGCTATTAATCTTTCAATCGCAAGGTTACGATCTCCTACAGAAATTATTGCAAGAATATTTCCTATGTCACCGAACTCTATCTGAATGCCGTATTCATCTCTCAACATATCATATACTTCAATTCCTGCAAGACCTATATCTCTTGTAAATATAGATAGCTTTGTTATATCAAAATCATAAACTGCATCTCCATCAATTAATTCCTTTGAAAAAGCATAGTAACCACCAATTTTATTTACTTCGTTTCTTGCATATTCTGCAATTTGTGTCACTTTTGCAAATATTTCTTTTCCATTTAGCACAAGATCTCTTCTCGCTAAATCAAGTGATGACATCAAGAGATATGATCCGCTTGTTGTTTGAGTTAAATTTATTATTTGACGAACATATCCTACATGTAAATCACAGTTTAAAAGTAAGAAGGAACTTTGAGTTAAAGACCCTCCAGTTTTATGCATGCTGACAGCCGCCATGTCTGCTCCTGCTTCAACTGCAGATACAGGCATATTTTCACCAAAATAAAAATGAGTTCCATGCGCCTCATCTACTAAGACATACATACCATGTTCATGTGCAATTTTAGTAATCTCTTTTAGATTCGAACAAATACCATAATAAGTTGGATTGTTAACCAATACAGCTTTAGCATCTGGATTTTCTTTGATTGCCTTTTTTACGTCATCTACTGACATTCCTAGTGGAATTCCAAGTTTTTTATTTGTTCCTGGATTTATATAAACAGGAACAGCTCCAGTTATTACTAATGCATTGATAGCACTCCTATGAACATTTCGAGGCATTATAATCTTTTCCCCTCTTTTACAAACGCTCATAACCATCGCTTGAACTGCAGAACTTGTTCCATTTACCATAAAAAATGCATGTTTTGAACCAAATGCATCTGCTGCAAGTTCTTCTGCTTCCTTAATAACTGACACTGGATGACAAAGATTATCTAGTGGCTTCATTGAATTAACGTCAACTGACAAACATTGCTCTCCTAAAAACTCCCTAAGCATAGCATTTCCTCGCCCTTGCTTATGCCCTGGAACGTCAAATGGAACTACTCTGGCTTTCTTATACTCTATTAGTGCTTCATAAATTGGTGCTCTTGAGTGGGATTCTTTATTTTTCATTTGCATTCATCCCCCATTAATATATATTAGTTCCACTGAATATCTCGATCATTTCTTTCCTTAAATTGTTTTCAATCTCAAGCCTTTGTTTTGGCTTAATCTCATAAACATCTCTATTAAAAAGATAATTCTGAAGTTCAATTTCTTTTATCAACATTTTAGTGTGAAATATGTTTGACTGATATACATTTATATCCATAGCATCATACTTCTTTAATGTTCCTTCATCAATATAATCTTGTATTGATGTTATTTTGTGATCTATAAATAACTTCTTACCATCAACATCTCGGGTAAAACCTCTGACACGATAATCTATAGTTATGATGTCTGAATCAAAACTTCCTATAAGATAGTTTAATGCATTTAATGGAGAAACCTCTCCACAAGTGGATACATCAATATCCACACGAAAAGTAGCAATTGAGTTATCTGGATGATATTCTGGGTAAGTATGCACCGTTACATGACTTTTATCTAAATGCCCTACGACAGTATCTCTGGATTTCAAAATTTCAATTTCACCTTTATTACAAGATTCATCTATTTTTTGTGTCCCTATATTTTTTTCCGATATCAAAATAGTTACACTTGCACCTTGAGGATCATAGTCTTGTTTTGAAATATTAAGTACATGTGCGCCAATACTCCCTGTTACATCACACAAAATTCTTGTAAGTCTTTCTGAATTGTATTGCTCATCAATGTAAGCAATATAGTCCTTTTGCTCCCGCTCACTTTTTGCATAGCATACATCATAGATGTTAAAGCTAAGTGTTTTTGTGAGGTTGTTAAAGCCGTATAACTTCAGCTTATTTTCCAACCCTAACATCACAACCTTTCTGGCTAAAATAAAATTATAGTTGCAACTTATAAAAACATTTTTTATCATACAACATTGACATTTTACTATATTATCTTTAAAAATGCTACTGTTTACGTCAATATTTCTTTAGTATGCTTCATAAATTTATTTGAAGTCATTATTTCTTCATTTTATTCAAGAATACTTCTTATTTCTCATACATATATACATTATTTAATTGTTTTTTTTCATAGCTTTTTCTTTCACATACTTATTGTATTCTTCTATTGGATAAACTTCCGGTTCTCGTACTTCTTCTAAGAAATGTGAGGCTTCAGCATCAGCATTACTAAAGGCCAAAACAGATTTATACATCTCTATAGCCTTATTATAATCTCTATACTCATCTTTAGGTACATACGCTCCCATATGCCATCTTATCATTAAACATTCTTCTAGAGATAGTTTGACAAATTGCTGAAGTAAAATTACACTTTTTTCTCCGTGACCTAAAGGAATTCTGTCATCAAATTCGTAAGAAGCATATCCTATCCACTTTCCAGTAATCTCATCCTTTTTTAGTCTCATAGTTTTTTCATAAAGATTACATTTACATAAATCATGCAGATACCCTGCTAAGTATATAGTATCATCACTAAGTCCCAGTTTATATTGTTTGTTCTTTTGAAGCATTAATTCAACAACATTGTCCGAATGATATGCAAGCCCTCCATCAAAATTCGAATGAAACTTTGTTGAGGCTGGTGCCGTAAAATAATCCGTTCTTTCTACAAGGTAATTTATCAATTCATCTATTCCATCTCTTTTAACAGAGTTTAATCTTTCTAATATTTTGTCTTTTAATTCCTGCATTTCCTCCACTGCTTTAGCTTTTGTCAATTCTTTTAAATCGCGTAAATCGCTCATTGATACATCTCCCTTACACTTATAGTTAGGTTCCTATAATTCTTAATTTTTTCCTATAAGCATATATATATTCACTAATATCATGCTCTTTAACTATTTTAACACTTTTATAAAAAAACTCATATCATTTAAGCATATAAATGATACGAGTTTTTTAATTAAATGTATTCCTTTTTAATTTCAATTGTTACAGATTTCTAATTATTTCGTCATAACCTGTAAAATACAAATTATTCATCTATTACTGGCAATGAACTTAAATTGTTTGATTCATCATCATCTCTTAAACTTCTTAAATATTCTTCGCCTTTTCTTGAGGTTGAAACAGATACTCCTGATATAGATCCAGCTTTAGCTAACTCTACACCTTTTTCTTTAGTTATTTTTTCTCCATTTGAAAGCTCATATCCTGTTATTTCTCCAGAATGCTTTATTATTGCTTTTATGGAATTCTGTTCAGCATTCCCATATGATTTAGACTCTAAGTTATCCTTACCAAATTCCGAGATATTTTTACCAGCATCACCTGATGCATTTTCCATAACCAACACCTCCACTTTTTAGCTTATAAATATAAATTCATTCTAGAAAGCTTCATTATAATATTGCCCAATAGATATGCATTTAATTCATAGAACTTTTCAAGGAAAACTTCATCAATCCCTTGAAACATCGAAGTCTTTACGGTTATAAAAATATATGCAATTTCAGCAATACACCACATACGTTTATGTCTAGATATTTATATCGAATTTCTGTAATTCTGCTAACAAGTTTTTAGGATCATCTAAAACAATTCCTTTTAATCCTAATTTTCTAGCTGCTTTCACATTAACTTCCGTATCGTCAATGAATATAGTTTCACTTGACGTTAGATTATATTCTTGTATTATTTTGTCATATATTTCTCTCTCAGGCTTAAGTAATTTTTCTTTAAATGAAAATACTCCTCCATCAAATAATTTGAACAAATCATATTTTTCATCCATATATTCAAATGCAGCACAATGAAAATTAGATAAATAATATACTTTATATCCATTTTCTTTTAATTTTTTTAATATGTCCACACTATTTTCTATAGGAATTAAGATATCGTACCAATTATCGAAAACTGCATTTATTAAATCTTCATTCTCTATATTTCTGCTAATTATATTTCTTCTAGCATTTTCTTCATTAATTGTTCCCCTATCAAGCATTGGCCATTCTTCACTTTGAAAGATGCATTTATATATTTCTTCCACCTTTTCTTGAGCAATTTTGGATTCAGCATATTCTTTAGGGCTGAAATCTATCATTACATTTCCAAGATCAAATATTATATTCTTAACCAATTTTTCTCCCTCCTTAAAATTATTATCAAGATAATACCACTATAATACTTTTCAAGCAATATTATCAAATGATTGAGCTTCTTTATTTATAAAGTATAAAAAACATCATTTATCACATAATACAATTGTTAATTACATTATTCTAATTTATAGGAGGAAGCTTAAATTATGAGTCCAAAAGAATTATCGTATATTAAAGATACACTAAGTCATGAAAAACATATGCAAACAAAGTGCACAGAATGTGCAAATCAAATTCAAGATGCTGAGCTAAAATCATATGTTCAGCAATTAGCTAATACTCACCAAAGAATCTTTAATCAATTCTATCAATTATTATAATAAATAAAGGAGATTTAAGTTATGAATGATAAAGAGTTATTTGAAGACATTTTAGTAGCAGTAAAAACTAGTTCTGATTTACTATTACACGGAACTATAGAATCCTCTACTCAAAATGTTCATTGTGCTTTTGATACAGCCTTGAAAGATACCTTAAACATGCAAAATCAGCTCTACAATAAGATGTCACAAAAAGGATGGTATCCTTCAGAGCAGGCTGATCAAAATAAAATAAATCAAGTTAAGCAAACTTTCTCAGCTCAAAAATAAAAAATTCTAAAATAATTAATGTTAAACAAACTCTTCACTAAAAAAGCAAGGAGCTGTCGCACTAAAGTGTGAGGCTCTTTTACTATAAAAAATAAATCTCAAGTCTAATACGCTTGAGATTTATCGTAAAAAATATTACTACGCAGCCAAAAAACATTTTAGCAAAAAACTGCACTTCTCATAAAATAATAAGAATTTTTGAAAACTAAAGCTTTTTTGTTATTTTGTTTCACTTTCTCTATGTGACCTGTCTCTCAGTCTGCTTATGACTTTTTTTTCATTATATCTATTATATGGCCATACTCTCGTTTCCACCTTACATCTTATCCACTCAGCTTTCAAATATATCTGTACAATTTCATCAATATCTTCATTTAATTCACCAATTTCACACTCATATTTTTCTATTATCTGATTACTTTCATTATTTATTCTTTTTACCAATTCCGGATTGTTCTTACATGCTAGTTTAACTTGATTTTTTAATCCTATCAGATTTAATCTCTCTATTGAGTCCATTTTCTCAAAATTATTATTACTCATTGCTAAATCCCAAATATCCTGCAATACTTTTTTTTCACTTATTACTTCAATAACTTCATAAAATTCATTCACAAGTTCACTATTGTTTTCTATAGATTTGATTTTATTCTTACAATAATACATTAATAAATAACTATTAATTGTAGATTTTAGTTCTTCTACCTTAGAAATTAATTCTATATCAAGCTTTCCTGTAAAATTCAAGTGCATTTTTATTAATGCTACGACTTTTTCCAATTCCCTTCTATAAGCTATTTTATTAGTTCCATCTTTTGTTCTTACATATAAATTAGTTATATTACTTAATTCTTTTAAACATGCAATATGTGTTCTAAATGTGGTAATCCATACTACTCTAAATCTTGTAATATTATTTATGTAGAGACTTTTTTTATTTTGAGATAAATTTAATACACCCGTCAAAAATGTTATTAGTATTCCTGTAAATGTTATTATATCAATTATCGCTAATTCAGTTTCTCCAATTTTCATATCTTGCTCCTAATTTTTATGGTTTATATTTTTCTTCTTTTCGCAAATCAATTGGTAAAAAATACATAAAAAAGAACTAAGATTGTCTTTCTCAGCTCTTATTATTGTATTTATTTTATTCATTTTTTCTTCTTTTATTCTATCCATTTAAGTATTGTCTACTTTACTTTATTTATTTTCTAAAAGATTTACTATATTTTATTAATTTTCTACATATTCTATATGATTTTTTATCTCTGAACCTCCTGCAAGCTTTTACCATCTTCTCCACAAACACATGGTATTATTTATAAAATTAATGTATAATGTATAGCAATATACATTATATAACAATTTGTTAATAATTAATTCTTTTTATAACGAATTAGTGAAACATTAGGAGGAAATAATGAAAATTTCAAAGAAAGTTAACCATAACTTTATTAATACTAAAAACAAATCAAGTAATTCTTCATTAAAAAAGGCATCATTAATCGAAAAGATTAAGAAATTAAATTTTAAACCAAGAAAAAATTATAGTTCTCCAGCTACTAGTAATCTTACCAAAAGTAAAATTAAGTTAAGCAAAAGTTCAATTAGCTTTAAGGTACTTTTGACAGTTTTGCCAGTTGTAATTATAACTTTATTATTACTTACAATTTTTACTTATACTCTAGGAGAAAATGCTTTATATTCTAATAGTGAAGAACTACTTACTCAAATAAGTAATATTACCGCGCAGGATATAAGTGATGTAATGGATGAAAAAGTTAAAGCAATTGAGAGTTTAGCTCATAATCCAACTATTGTAGATCAACAGGCAACTATACATGATAAATTAAATATATTATCTGAAGAAAAGAATTTTCAGCAGTATTCTGATATGGGTATAGCTACTCCTGACGGAAAGTTAACACTTCTAAGTGGAGCTACAGTTGATATTAAATCTTATGACTATTTCACTTTTGCCCTTTCTGGGAAATCATATGTTTCAGAACCTTTTCAAAGTAATTTTAGTAAAGATTTATTAATAGCAATATCGGCTCCAATAAAAGATGAAAACAAAACAATTGGTGTTTTAGTTGCATTTAGACACGGAGATGATATATCAAATCTTAGTAAAAAAATATCATTTTTAAATACTGGTAAAGCATATGTAGTTAATTCTAGTAGTAAAATAATTGGACATTCAAACGATGAGTATGTGCAAAAAGGTACTAATCTTAGTGAAATCATAACAAATCCTGATAAATCAGCTCCTTATGATTTAATCAGTAATATTTCTCAAGGAGGAAGTGGTTTTGCTGAAATTATCTCTGACAATAAACTTCAAACTCTATCTTATTCTGTAGTACCAAGCACTGGCTGGTGTGTTATCGTAACTGCTGAAAAAAGTGATTTACTAAAATCATTTGGTTCCTTAAAATTTGCTAATATAGTAACTGGTATTGTAAGTCTTATAGTAATATCCTTAGTTTTAATTTTTTCAATATCAAGGATTTCTAAAAAAATACTATATGTTGTCAGTATAATGAAAGATTTTTCACAAGGTGATTTTTCTACTCAAATAGATGAAAAACATTTAAGGGATTCTTCTGAAACTGGAGTTATGTGTCATTCATTAACAAATATTCAACATTCTTTAAATAACAGTATTGATACAATTAAAACAAATTCTGAGAATCTCAATGAGCAGTCCACTGGTCTTTCATCTATCTCTGAAGAATTATCTTCACTTATTGGGACTATAGCAAAAGCAATCAGTGATATTTCAGAAGGAACAGCCAATCAAGCTAATAATTTAACTAGTAGCACCGATAATTTAAACAAATTTGCAAATAAACTTTCAACTCTTACAAATAAGGTTAATGACGTTACTATTACTTCTTCAGATATTGGTACTAAGGCAAAAGAAAGTAACGATGAACTAAAAATACTAATTGCTTCAATAGAACTATTAAATACCAATTTCAATAACTTTAGTAATGCACTGACATTAATGACTACAGATATTAAAGAAGTTAATAATATGACAGATTTAATAAATGGAATATCTGAACAAACAAACTTGCTTGCTCTAAATGCTGCAATTGAAGCTGCTAGAGCTGGTGAAGCTGGAAAAGGATTTGCTGTAGTTGCAGATGAAATAAGAAAGCTTGCAGAAATGAGCCAAAGTTCTGCTAAAAAGATTTATACCATAGTATCAAAGGTTCTTAAAAATACTGATGATATAGTACTTAGCACAGATAGTATTACCCAAGATGTTAAAAATCAAACAAATATTATTAATAATACAATTGTTGCATTTAAACATATCTCCACAGCAGTTGAAGATATGATTCCTAAAATGTATTCAATAGCTAAAGATTTTACTGAATTGGATTCCGAGAAAGATTCTCTGGTAACTAATATTACAAATATTTCTGCAGTATCAGAGCAGATTTCAGCAACCACACAAGAAATTTATTCTTCATCTGATGAATTAAACTCTGCAAGTTCTGAAGTTGCTGCTTCTGCTCAAAAGGTAAGCAGTTTATCTGATGAATTGACACAAAGCTTTGATCAATTTAAATTTTAAATATCCCTAAAGTAGTATCGTTTTATACATCTTTGCAATAAACTATAGTAAAACAATTAACAAAAAGGTGGTAAAATGAATCCTCTATTAAATATGATACTTGCTTCCATTTTTAACGGTATTACGGGAGGAAATAGAATGAATAATCCTATGATGCCTAATCAAAATAGCCGGGATGGAACAAATCAAATGAATGGTATGAATAATCCTAATATGATGACTGGCAATCCATTATTAAATATGCTTATGGGCGGCCTAGGTGGCGGCATGAATGGTATGAATGGAAATCCATTAATGAACATGTTAATGGGAAACATGGGAAATAACATGGGTGGTGCTAACAATAACAACAACATGGGCAACAACAGCGGCAACATGGGTAATAGCAATGGTAATCCACAATTTAATAATGGAAATAATGCTAACATGAATGATATTGGTTCACTCTTAAATATGCTTATGGGCAATCAAAATGGTATGAACCCTAATGGTATGAATATGAACAATATGAATAACATGAATGGCATGAATAATAATTCAGGTAGAAATTCTCATTCCAAAAGATAATGAGAATGCTAATAGGCAGCTTAAAACTTAAGCTGCCTATTTGGATTTATAGGTAAACATGTTTGGACTTAGACTTATGTTATAGCTAACCGAAATTATAAATATTTTTATTCCGAAAAACTATGAAAACATCGCTGAAGGTTCTAAGTTGCAGGTTGCATCCACATTAGCATGCTCCAACTTTTAGTTTGACAAGCTAATGTGGAACAACCTACAACTAAGAACCTTTAACAGCTCATTTTCAAATGTTTTCTTCACAAAAATATTTATAATTTCTAGTGGAGATATCAACTTAATGACTAAGAAATATAATAGACAAGATTTATTTTCTTCATACGTCTCGCCCATAAAAGTTCTTAATGTGAGCTTGTTCTATTTGCTGTTTGTCACCAACTTGTTTCGAAATGGGTGCATACTCACATTTACAACTTTCAGCGAAAGTTTCTCAAGCCCTGTGGAATAAGAATGTATGTGATTTCGGTAAGCTACTACATGAGCCTAAGTTTAAAGTTAGATATCTATGTAGAACTAATATATAGATTAAAATTAAAGTGCAATATAGAAACTGATTACTATATATACTTAGTATATAAGCTAGGTCGCTTAAAACCTGTTGTTTCCTAATAGATTAGTCACTTTATTTTATATTTGGAAATTAATTATAAAAAATTTTTTCATAACTATTTACTTTTTTATAGTAAGCGGTTACTATAGAATTATAAAGGAGGAATAAAGTATGGAAAATATTAATGTGTTAAAAAATAATTTTATTGAACTATTTAATAAGGAAAATGAAAATGTTTTCTTTTCGCCAGGAAGAGTTAATTTAATTGGTGAACACACTGATTATAATGGAGGTCATGTATTCCCATGTGCTCTTACTATTGGAACTTATGCTCTGGTAAGAAAAAGAGATGATAAGAATGTATTAGTTAGTTCTTTAAACTTTAAAGAGTTAGGAATTATAGAATTTAGTTTAGAAAATATGATTTATGACAAACAACATGATTGGGCTAATTATCCTAAAGGAGTAATTAAAACTTTTGAAAATCATGGATTTAATATTCCTGCTGGTTTTGAAATACTTTTCTATGGTAATATTCCAAATGGTTCTGGTTTATCTTCCTCTGCTTCAATCGAAGTATTAATGGGAGCTATATTAAATGACCTATTTAACTTAAACATTGATATGGTGGATATAGTTAAAATGTGTCAAGAAGCCGAAAATAAATTTATAGGTGTGAATTGTGGAATAATGGATCAATTTGCTGTTGGAATGGGAAAAGATAATTGTGCCATTCTTCTAGATTGCAACACACTAAATTATTCTTACAGTAATATAAATATGGACGGCTATAAAATAGTAATCGCTAATACTAACAAAAAACGTGGATTAGCTGATTCAAAATATAATGAAAGACGAAGTGAGTGTGAAACTGCCCTAGCAGAAATTCAAAAAATCAAAAATATAACTTCCCTTGGTGAGCTTACAGAAGAAGAATTTGATCAAATAAAAAATTGCATTTCTGATCCAATAAAAATAAAGAGAGCCAAGCATGCAGTTTATGAAAATAGAAGAACATTAAAAGCAGTAGAAGCCCTAGAAAAAAATAATTTATCATTATTCGGAAAACTTATGAATGATTCTCATGTTTCCTTGAGAGATGATTATGAAGTTACTGGTGTAGAATTAGATACTTTAGTTTCTTTAGCTTGGAAAACAGAAGGTGTAATAGGTGCTCGTATGACTGGTGCAGGTTTTGGCGGCTGTACAGTCAATATAGTGCAAGAAAACTGCATCGATTCTTTTATTGAAAAAGTTACAAAGGAATATACTGATAAAATAGGCTATGAACCAAGTTTCTATGTTGTTAGTATCTCAGATGGTGCGAGAAAATTAATTTAGGCCCATGAAAAATTTATACTCTATACGTTGAATTGTAACAAAAGAGGTTTATCATAATATATATGCTCTAAATTTATTAAACTTCTCATTTTTAAAGTTATACTGTTGATAATTATTACAATATAGTGTAAATTTAGATGAATTAGCTTTTTAGAGCATATATTTTTAAGAATAGAGGAGATGTTAATATGTCAATTTTAGTTTGTGGCGGAGCTGGATATATAGGTTCACATACAGTACATGAACTTATAAAACAAAATAAAGATGTAATTGTAGTTGATAACCTACAATCTGGTCATATCAAAGCCGTAAATTCAAAAGCAAAATTTTACAAAGGTGATATAAGAGATTCTGAATTTTTAGATAAGGTTTTTTCTGAAAATAATATTGAGGCTATAATACATTTTGCTGCTAATTCCCTAGTTGGAGAAAGTATGGAAAAACCATTATTATATTTCAATAATAATGTATATGGTATGCAAATTTTACTTGAAAGCATGGTAAAACACGATATTAAGCATATTGTATTCTCTTCAACTGCAGCTGTATATGGAGAACCTAAGAAAATTCCTATACTTGAAGACGATGAAACACATCCTACTAACACTTATGGTGAAACAAAACTTACTATGGAAAAGATGATGAAATGGGTTAATAAGGCTCATGGAATAACTTTTGTCTCTTTAAGATATTTTAACGCAGCTGGTGCGATAGAAGATGGAAGCATTGGTGAGGATCACTCTCCTGAAAGCCACCTAATACCATTAATTCTTCAAGTTCCTCTAAAAAAGAGAGAGGCCATCACTGTTTTTGGAGAAGATTACGATACTCCAGACGGAACATGCATTAGAGATTACATTCATGTACTTGATTTAGCAGATGCACACATAAAAGCTGTTGATTATTTACTAAAGGGTAATGAAAGTAATATTTTTAACTTAGGTAATGGAGTTGGCTTTAGCGTAAAAGAAATGATAGATTCAGCGAAAGAAGCTACTAATGAAGAAATTAAAGTCATTATAGGTGACAGAAGAGCTGGAGATCCAGCAAGATTAATTGCTTCAAATGAAAAAGCAAAGAAAATATTAGGCTGGAACCCTAAATATACAGATGTTAAAGATGTAATAAGTACCGCCTGGGGATGGCACAAAACTCATCCAAATGGCTTTGAAGACAGATAATAAATACTAGTTATGAATTATAAGTTAGGAGTTTAAGGAAGAAAATCCTCAGGCTTTTCAAAAAACATTTTAAGAAATCCCCAAGTTGGGGATTTCATCTTTAACTTATAACTTATTATTTATAATTCATCACTAAAAATCAGGGAGGTTTTAGCATGGTAAATATAAACCTTGAAATAAACAGACTTATAAACTTTGCATTAAATAAAAAACTTATAACTGCTGAGGATATGATTTATTCTACAAATATGTTGCTTGGCACATTAAATTTAAATGAATTTGAATTCATTAATATTGAAGAAAATTTAGAAACTCCAGCACCTATTTTAGAAAATATTTTAGATTATGCTTGTGAAAAGGATTTACTAGAAAATACTACTACTGAAAGAGATTTATTTGACACAAAAATCATGAACTGCGTAATGCCAAGACCTTCAGAAGTCATAAATAAATTTAATGAATTATATAATTCATCCCCTGAAAGGGCTACTGAATATTATTATAATTTAAGCATAGCTTCAAATTACATAAGAAAAGATAGAATTGATAAAAATATTATCTGGAAAGCACCTACTGAGTATGGTGATCTAGATATAACTATAAATCTGTCTAAACCAGAAAAAGATCCAAGAGATATAGCCAAAGCTAAATTAATTAAATCAAGTTCTTATCCAAAATGTCTATTATGTAAAGAAAATGAGGGCTTTTATGGCACTTTAAATCATCCTGCCAGGCAAACTCATAGAATTATCCCTTTAGACTTTGGAGAGAATCAAAAGTATTTCTTGCAATACTCTCCTTATACTTATTATAATGAGCATTGCATAATCTTAAACGATAACCATATACCTATGAAGATAAATAGGGATACTTTTAGAAACCTATTAATATTTACAGACATACTTCCCCACTATTTTGCCGGTTCTAATGCAGACCTTCCTATAGTTGGCGGTTCTATACTTTCTCATGATCATTATCAAGGCGGACACTATACTTTTGCCATGGAAAAGGCTTCTGTAGAAAAAAGTTATTCTATTTCAGGATATGATGATGTAGAAATAGGCAGAGTAAAATGGCCTATGTCTGTTATTAGACTTTCTAGTAAAAATAAAAATCTATTATTAGATTTAGCAGACCGTATATTAATTTCCTGGAGAAATTATTCTGATGAATCTGTAAATATATTAAGTCATACTGAAAATGAACCTCATAATACCATAACTCCTATTTCAAGAAAAAGAAATGGTAAATACGAACTTGATTTAGTGCTTAGAAATAATAGAACAAGTGATGAACATCCACTTGGTATCTTTCATCCACATAACGAAGTTCATCACATAAAAAAAGAAAATATAGGACTTATAGAAGTCATGGGGCTTGCAGTTCTTCCTGCAAGATTAAAAATAGAACTGAATATATTAAAAGATAAATTAATTAATAAGGTAGCAGATATTTCGACTGATGAATCCATATCCAAACATTCAGATTGGTATAAATATCTTCTAAAAAAATATCCTAATATATCTTCTGACAATGCTTACGACATATTAAAATCAGAAGTTGGTTTTAAATTTTTAGAAGTATTATGCCATGCCGGAGTATTTAAAAGAAATGAACAAGGATTTGCTGCTTTTGATAAATTTGTAAGTCATATAAAGTAATACATCAGATATGCTATATATAACTTAATATTTTATGAATATAGCAAAATACATTATGAGGTGGAATAATTATGAAATTAACTATAGCAGATGTGGCTAAAAAAGCAAATGTATCCGTTGCAACTGTTTCTAGAGTAATGAATGGGAATTATCCTGTAAAAGAAGAAACTAAAAAAAGAGTCTTAGAAGTAATAGAAGAACTAAAATATATTCCTAACATGCAGGCACGCGAGCTTACTAGGCAGAAATCATCTACTATAGGTGTTGTAGTTCCAAGTATTAATAATATGTTTTTCCCTGAAGTTATTAATGGTATACAAAACATCCTAAAACTTAATTCCCAATCTCTAGTTTTAGTTTGCAGCGAAAATGATAAAAAAGAAGAACAAACATGTATTAACAATTTACTATCTAGAAATGTATCCGGAATAATTGTTATAGATCCAAATACCGAAAATATTAAATCTAAATTTTATAATAATATATCAAAGCAAACTCCCATAGTCTTTGTCAATGGACATTCAGTGTCTGCAAATATTTCATCTGTTGCCAATGATGAAGCAATGGGAGCAAGTATGGCATTAAATCACCTCTTGGAAAACAATCATAAAGATATCTTATTTGTCAGGGGAAAAGATAGTTACTCTTACGATATAAAAGAAAAAGTATATAAAGAAACAATGACAGCACTAAATAATTTTAAACCCGAAAATATTATCAACATAGGTAATGGAAACAGCAGCGAAACTGTTGATAATACTCTTAATATTTTTATAGATGTATTAAAAACTTCTTCCGCTACTGCTGTTTTTGCATGTAATGACCTTATGGCTGTTGGAGTTCTTAATGCCTGCAAGAAATTAAATTTAGAAGTACCTGCTAAATTATCTATAATAGGATTTGATAATATAGATTTAAGCAAATTTGTAGAACCCAAACTGACTACCATCGATCAAAATATGTTTCTCCTTGGAACAAATGCAGCCATTTTATTATTAGAAAAAATAGATTCTAACAATTCTTTAAGTAAGCGTATAATACTCATAAATTCTTTAATTGAACGCGATACTGTAAATTCTATATAATCATAAAATTTAATCTTTTATATCTTACTTATTTAATATTAGAATAAAAAAACAAGCTTATAGAATTAAAGCTTGTTTTTATGTTTAAGTATTTAATTTAGATTCTATAGTAACTATATATGTTGCTATTAAAAATTTACAATGTACAATTGTAAACTGTACATTGCAATATATATAACTGATATTTTATTAAGATGATTTTGGTTTATTAATTATCCTCTCACATAATCAGATATATGCGATACGCTTTTTTCTAATTTCTTATCTACTTTTCCTGCTTCTTCAATATGTTGTGTAATTTGATTATTAGTTACTGTAAGAATATTATTAACTTCGTTTATTGTATTAAATGTTTTATCAACATTATTTTTTTGTGAGTTAATTGTGTTAATTAATTTTCCTGCTTCACCTTCAACACTATTAAATGAATTTAAGGCTTCCTCTATCTTTTCAAGTGCACCTTTTGACGAGGTTACACCTTCTGTCACTACTAATGTACTTTTTTCAACACTCTTCAATACCTCTCTTGTTTGTGTATCTATTCCACTGATTAACTTAGTTATATTACTACTGCTTTCACCAGTCATTTCTGCTAATTTTCTAACTTCATCGGCAACTACTGAAAAACCTTTTCCCTGCTCTCCCGCTCTGGCAGCTTCTATTGCTGCATTAAGCGCAAGAAGATTTGTTTGCGATGCTATTCCACTAATCAATTGAGCTATTTCTCCAATTTCCTTAAGTTTTTCACCTAAAGAAGTAATATTTTTATAGGTATCTTTCGTTTCTACGTCTAGGTTTTCAATTACCTTAACCATGCCTTCAATTGACTCTTTACCTTCAATTGATTTTCCCACAGTATTTTTTGTAGCATTTAACAAATTTTCTCCTTGGTTATGCAGCTCATCTGTTGAACTATTAGTCTGCTCAGTTAAATTTAATACTATTTTCATTTGCTTTTCAATTTGTCCAGCTAACTCTGCAAGCACATCATGTTCACTGTTAACTTTATTATGTTGATTTATTATATCTTCAATCTGAACACTAATTTTCTTTAAAAATTCTATTGTATCAGTATTTTTTGTTTGAGTTTGAATTTTTTCTTCATCTAAATGTTTTTCTTCAACAAATTCATTTTCTGTACTTTTTCTCTTGAAAACATTAATCATATATATCCCTCCAATATTTGTTATAGATATCAAGCTTTGAACTTAACTTATGTGGTAGCTTACCGAAATCACAAAAATTTAATAAGAATAGATAATTATTTTATATACAAATCAAATTTCTAAGTTATATATCTATATATTCAATAATTATGTTATCGAATAATTTTATAAAAACTAAATCTAAATAATGAAGAAATATGCGTATTATAAGTAAAATCTAGGTTAAAATTACTTATTGAATTAGAACATACATTCGTATATAATATTATACAAATGTATGTTCTATAAATCCTCACTTATAAAGGAGTGTTAAGATAATGGACCTAATGGAAAAATTAAAAGTTTTATCTAATGCAGCTAAATATGATGTATCATGTTCTTCATCCGGCTCAAAAAGAAAGAATACTAATAATGGAATAGGTAATGCTTCTGAAAGTGGTATTTGCCATAGCTTCACCCCTGATGGCCGCTGCATTTCCCTGCTTAAAATATTATTTTCTAATGATTGTGTTTTCGACTGCAAATACTGCATAAATGGTGCCTCAAGAGACTTTTTAAGAGTTAGTTTTACTCCTGATGAAGTTTGTGAGCTTACTATCAATTTTTACAAACGTAATTATATAGAAGGACTTTTTTTAAGCTCTGCTGTAATCAATAATCCTAACTATACTATGGAACTATTACTTAAAACTGTGAAAAAACTTCGTATTGATAAAAAATTTAATGGATATATTCACCTTAAAGCGATACCTGGTGCTGATGAAGCTTTAATTGAAAAAGCCGGAATCTATGTTGATAGAATGAGCGTTAATATAGAACTTCCCTCAAGTGACAGCCTTAAACTCTTAGCTCCTCAAAAAAGTAAAGATAAAATTTTAAAACCAATGGGCGTAATTAAAAATTCCATAAATAATTATACTGAAATGAAAAAAAACATAAAGAGTACTCCCCTTTTTGTTCCTGGGGGACAAAGTACTCAGCTAATTGTTGGAGCTACTCCTGAAAATGATGGAAAAATACTCAAGCTTTCAGAAGCTCTTTATAGCAAGTACAGTTTAAAAAGAGTTTATTACTCCGCTTATGTTCCTGTAATTAAGGATAACAAACTGCTTCCAGATATAACTCATCCACCTATGCTTAGAGAGCATAGACTTTACCAGGCTGATTGGCTTCTTAGATATTATGGCTTTAAGGCAAAAGAACTTTTAAAAAATGATGATGACAATTTTGATTTAAATTTTGATCCTAAAACTTACTGGGCTTTATCAAACTTAAATGAATTTCCTGTAGAAATTAATAAAGCTCCTTATGAGAAATTATTACGCATCCCTGGTATAGGTGTGACTTCTGCTAAAAAAATCTTAAAAATTAGGAGAGTTCATAACTTGACCTTTGAAGACTTGAGAAAACTGAGAATAACCCTTAAAAGAGCAAAATATTTTATTACCTGCAACGGTAAATATCATGGTAATGTTTTATTTGATCATATTAGAATAAAAAATAAACTTTTAGAAGGGTCTATTTCAAAAACTGCAAATATAAATCCTGATCAGATATCATTTTTTGACAGCTTCTCGTTAGATGAGACATATACACCTTCTGGAATCATCCTTCCTAATGGTTATGATTTTTCTTCTAATGCAATTAACCACAATAAAAATGTATCATCAAATTTTTTATTACCTAAAGTTAATGCTATTAGCTTAGGCGAAAAAATTACTGCAATAAACGGAGAATTTTAATTATGTTAATTTACATTTATGACAATACTTTTGAAGGGTTATTAACTGCTGTATATAATGGTTTTTACTCAAAGAATCCACCTGAATTTATTTATAGTAAATCTGAATCTAATATCCCTCTTTTACTAGGAGAAATTATTGAAGTGACAACTGATGAAATTAAATTTAATAAAGTCAAAAATGCAATTATAAATACGATAGATCTTCTTGCATTAAAAAAAATATATATGACTTACTTAAGCAATTATAAAGATAAATCCATTCTCATCTTTAATTATTTGAAGATAGCATTTAAGCTTAAGCATGAGGTTCACAGTTTTCTTAATATTGATGTAATAAGGCTTGTTGATGATATAAACAGACGGGTTATGTTTGAATGTCACAACTTTGAAGGTTTTATAAGATTTAATTATCTTGATGAAAAATTCTTATATGCTTCTATAGAACCTGACAATGATATTTTAGAGCTTATTGGAGAGCATTTTAAGAAAAGGTTCCCTAAGGAGTATTTTATTATTCATGATATCTCTAGAGAAAAAGCCTTAATATATGATACCCTTTCCTATGAAATTATAGAAATGGCTGCAGATATATATGAAAAGCTTAGACTTCATAATGATGAATATACAGAACTTTGGAAAACTTATTTTAAAGCAACAACTATTGAGGAAAGAAAGAATCTTAGATTACAGCGCAGAATGATGCCAAAAAGATATTGGAAACACATACTAGAAACAGATGCTAGTGATAAATGATAAATTAAGAGTGGCAAGTTTAGGAAGAAAAAACCTTAATATCACAATTAATATTTTACAGGAGACGCAGAACCTTCTCCTTGTAGTTTCCTCCTAAAGCTTATCATTTATTACTTACTATTTGTCACTAGTTATTGTTTATCTCCGTTTATTATAACTTCAAGTTCTCCTGTTTCAGGACTGATAAGTAAGCCATGCACCCTTACCTCTTTAGGAAATAATGGATGGTTTTTTATCATTCTTACACTTTCCTTTATTGACTCCTCAACTGATTCAAATCCACGAAGCCATTTTTCAACATTAATCCCTGCATTATTTAAGGTTAATATAGTTTCTTGTTTTATGCCTCTATTTATCATTTTATCTACAAGACTTCTTGTATCCAGATTGCTCATTCCGCAGCCATGATGCCCTATTACAAAAACATCTTCCGCACCAAACTCATACACAGCGACTAATATACTTCTCATTACTCCGCCAAATGGATGCATAACAGTTGCCCCTGCATCTTTAATTATTTTTGCATCACCATTTTTTATGTTCATTGCCTTTGGTAGTAACTCTGTTAATCTAGTATCCATACATGATAATATAGCCATTTTCTTCTTAGGTATCTTAGTTGTTACATATTGTTCATAGTCTTTGTTTTCAACAAATCTCCTGTTGTATTCGATTATTTCTTCTAATTTACTCATTTAGCCCCACATCCTCATTAAATTTATTTTTCAATCTAGTTTCCGTAATTTTATTTTATTATTATAATATTATATTAACTTTAAAATATTGTAAAGCTAACTATTGTTTTCTATATATTCTCTATAAGGAATACGAACAGAAACTCCAGTGCTATCAAATTTATATTCTGTACCTTCAAGTGGAGGCCTATTATGAACTAAATTCATTCCAATATCATAGACTGCTTTTGTCATCTCATATGCATCTTGAATAACTGTTCCTGCCATTTCTCCCTTTCTAATTAATTCTCTTGCTTCTGGTATAGCATCAACTCCAACTACTGGTATGGTCTTATTTACATCTCCTTTGTTATACCCATATTTTTGTAATACTTCAATAGCCCCTATTGCCATTGCATCATTATTAGAAATTATAGCTTCAATTTTATCACCATTTTGCAGAAACACTTGTTCCATTGCCACTATGGCTTGATTTTTATCCCAGTTGCAAACTTTTAAAGCTAGTTCCTGAGTTTGTATTCCTGCATCATTAATTGTTGATACAGAATACTTAGTTCTTCCAATTGCCTCTAAATTATCCTTATTTCCCATTAAAATAACATATTGCATTATATTATCATGATTTTTATCCATGGCTGCTTTATTTTGATTCCACAACCTTACAAGTATTTTCCCTTGAAGCATTCCTGCTTCTTCTGGATTTGTTCCAACAAAATAAGCTTTATTGTATGACCTAAGTGCATCCATATTAGGTTCTTCTATGTTAAAAAAAACTACTGGAATGTTTTTCACCTTAATTTTATTAATGATACTTTGTGTTTCTTTAGGATCTATTATATTTATTAATATAAGATCTGTATTTCCTTCTTCTAGTACATTATTAAGTAACTTGTCTTGCTCTGCCTGATTATTTTTAGAATCATAAAAATTAAATTCTATTTTTCCTTTATCTTGATTTTGAATATTCTCCAAATTCTCCTTTAGCAACGCATTATATGGATCAGCTGGTTCACGTAACAATACACTAGCTCTAACTGGTCTATTCGTTTCCGCTTGGGCATATGCAGCTGGACTATAAAAAAATACCTCAATGATTGATGTTACAACTACAGTTACTATTAATATCTTCCTTAATAATTTCATTTTAGCCTCCATATTATCATTATCTATTAAAAGCTAATTTTATTATGCGTATTAGTAAAAGCATTTATGCTAATAGCACAAATAAGACATTTTACAGTTACTAATTTACAATATATAATTAAATAAAAAAAGCCTTTACGGCTTTTCTTATTCTTGATTATATTCTTTCATTATTTATAATTTCACTTTATCAATTAACAATTCCGTATATAATATAAATTTACGCGCATCTGAAATAATCGTTATATTATTTACCTTCTAAAAATGAATCTACATTTTGGCTTGTGACTTCAGTATGAGAAGTTCTAATATATTGTCCCTTTTCTAATCCATCAACTGAATTGATATTTCCATGTGTAGCTAATGTATATGCAATATTGAAAATGCCCTCTGCCTGTTTTTTTGAATCATTATAAATAGTTCCAATCATGGTTCCATTCTTTACTGCTTCTAAAGCTTTAGGAATTCCATCAACACCAACTACTAGAGGTCTATTTTTTACATTAGCATTGTCTAATGCGTATATAGCTCCAAGTGCCATATCATCATTATTACTGAATACCACCTCAATTTTATCACCAAAATTCTTAATCCATTGTGTCATTTTTGTGGTTGCCTGAGCATTTTGCCAATTTGCTGTATCATCTGCAAGCTTTTCTAATTCGATTCCACTTTGAGTTATAGTTTTAATACAATATTCAGTTCTAATTAAGGCATCCTGATGACCTGGTTCTCCCTCAAGCATCACATATTGAATCTTTCCATCCCCATTTTTATCTACATTTCTGCTATTTTCTTTATAAGCATTTATAATAATATCTGCCTGCATTTCCCCTGATTGTTCCGCCTTAGCTCCTACATAATATAATTTATTCCATCTTTCCATATCTTCTTCCACTGGTTCACGATTAAAGAAAACAATCGGTATATTGGCTGCCTTTGCCTTGTCAATAATAGTTGATGCTGCAGTTCTATCAACCAAGTTTACACATATAACATCGTAATTTTGAGCAACAAATTTATCTACTTGATTATTTTGATTAATAGAGCTTCCCTTTGCATCCAAAACATCTATGCTCATTTTATATTTGCCTTCATTTTCTTTTTCCTTTTCTTTTGCGGCTTCTTGAATATTTTGAGCAATTAGGGAGATAAATGCATCATCCTGCCTATACAAGGTCACACCAATTTTTATCTCTTTAATGTTATTATAACTTCCTGCCTTTACATTTGCGTCACATGCTGATAATACATTAAATACTGAAATTATTGCTAAGAATCCTGATAATTTTTTAATTAACCTCACTATAAATCCCTCCGCAATATATTTATATTAAATATTTATCTAATGAATGGAAACAATAACCTTTGGTTTTCTTCTGAATACATATTTTCTCTATTTACTACAGTTGAAGAAATATTACTATTGTCCATGTTTTCACCTTTAATTCTATTTACTGCTGATTTTATACTTAAATACCCTACATTAAATTCATTTTGAATGGCAATCGCTTTTATTGTTTTATCTTCCAATAAAGAAATTATTTTGCTTGTGCTTCCTGCTCCATAAATCTCAATGGATGCCTTCTCTTTGTTTGTATTTATTAAATCTTTCTTTGCCTCAGAAATACCTTCTAGTATTCCTGTATCAAAGGTAACTACTACATCAACATTATTATTTTCCAACAAGCTCTTTCCTTGATTATAGTAATTCTGCTGCTTTTCATCTTTAAGTTCCCAAAAAATATAATTATTTTCTGCATTCTCCATAACACTCATGAAACCATCATATCTTTCCTTTATACTACTGCAATTTAAATTATTCTTTATAATGGCAATATTACTGCACATCTTTCCATTTTTTATTACTTCTTTTCCTAAGTTAACCCCAAGGTTATAATTATCACAGGAAATACTTGGTTCGACATGCTTTGAGTCAACAGTTGATTCAAATAATATAACAGGCACCTTTTTCATTGCATTTTCTATTGGATTAGCCATTTTTTCAAAATCTACAGGTGATATGATTATTGCATCCGCGTTATTTTTAATTTCCCTTTCTATTAGTTGATTTTGTTCATCAATGCTATTATCTTCTGATAAAGTAACAAAACTTGTATTTACATTCATTTCTGAAGCCGCCTGATCAATTCCCTGTTTCATTATCAGTAGACTTTCACTATTCTTTCCTCTAGTTATAATTGATATATTATATATTTTTTTGTCTTTTTCATGCCATAGAGTATCATTTAAGAGCAGTGGAAAAAATGAAATTAATAATAGAAAGGCAATAATAATTATTATTTTTTTTCTTTTTTTCACTAATCTTCTTCCCCTTTCTTCTTAAGCTCATAATAATCCATGCATGGCATATGAATCCGAATTGTAGTACCTTCATCCGGTTCACTATAAATTTCAAGACCATACCTTTTTCCAAAATATAATTGTATACGTTCATTAACATTTTTTAGTCCAATACCTGAACTCTTCTTTTCTATCTTACTTTCACTAGTTAGAAGTGCATCAGCAACTTCTTGCGGCATACCAAGACCATTATCAACAACATCAATAAACAAATCATTTTTCTCGGCATGAGCTCTTACTAAAATCTCACCATCTCCCCCCATAAATTCCATGCCATGATAAATAGCATTTTCAATTAGAGGTTGAACTATTAGTTTTATGCTTGCGAGATTGAGTACGTCTTTATCAACATCTATGCTATATGTAAATTTATTTTTATAACGTATATTTTGAATTGTTAAATAGTTACGTGCATGTTCAATTTCATCTTTTACCGTTATTATATTTTTTCCCTTGCTTAAGCTTATTCTAAATAGTCTTGCCAAAGCTGTTACCATAATAATAGCTCCATCATAATTTTCATTTTCTATCATCCATATTATAGAATCTAATGTATTATACAAAAAGTGTGGATTAATTTGAGCCTGAAGTGCGTTTAATTCACTTTTTCTCTTAGATTCCTGCTCAGCCATTATATTATCCATAAGCAGATGCATTTGATTAACCATAGATTTTATTGCTTTTCCTAAATGCTGCACTTCATATGACCCACTAATTAAAACTTCTACATCCTTTTCTCCGTTTTCAAGTCTTTTTACAGACCTCTCTAACGATTTAACAGGATTAGCTATACGTGAGGATACAAACATATTAAGAAAAACAAGAATAAAAATAGCAAAAAACATAATAAATGCTGCAAAAACTTTCATTTGGTAATAATCCGATGTTATATCGGCCATCGGGGTCACGCCTATTATCTTCCATCCTGTATAACCAACAGTTTTTACTGTAACTAGTCTCTTTTCTCCCTGAAAGGTTTCTATATGATCTCCATCATCATAAGCAGCTTCATTTGGGTTATTTTCTTGAATTAAATTTGAATAAATTAATTGTTGTCTAGGATGATATATTATTTCTCCTTCACGGTCAATTAAGTATACATACCCAGTCTTACCCATGTTTACATTTTTACAAATCTGCTCAATACCACTAAAGTTCATATCTACTAATAACACTCCAAAGGTAGTTTTTTTGTTACTTGTCAATTCTACTGCACGGCTTAAGGACACAACCCAATGATATTTATTGTCTAAATCTACAAATAAGTTTTGTACATGAGGTGTTGAGAAATGTAAATTTTCTTTTCTACTCATGGCTTTAGAAAACCAATCGCTTTCTCTTGGATCAACTGAACTTTTCAATTGTCCTACTGGAGATGCCGCAACAACTTGACCATCTTCTGAAAATACAGAGATGCTTATAAGTGAATCTTTGTTGGTCTCATAGAGCAGATCCATCTCCTTATCCAAACTATCCGTAGCTATATCCTTCTTTTTTATTACATTATAATAAGTTGTATCAGATACCTTCATCATATTTCTTAAATAATTATCTAAATTTAAATTTACCTGTTCAAGGATAGATTTATTATTTTCAGATATCATCTCCTCAGTTGAATTTATATAACGTAAATATAGACCTCCTCCAACAATTATCATTCCTACAACAGCTATTACTGTAAATGAAACTGATATTATATATTGTATACTTGCATTTTTAAACCATTTTATTATCCTTTTCATTTCAAATAAATTAAGCATAATAATTCACTCAATTCTTTCTGTACTTTGACGGTGATACTCCAAACTCTTTTTTAAAAACATAACTAAAATAATTTGCTTCTGGATATCCAACCTTATCTGCTATCATATATGTTTTATAATCAGTAGTATTTAAAAGTTTCACAGCTTCTTCTAAGCGCACTGATGTTAAATAATTAACAAAATTCATGCCTGTCTCTCTTTTAAAAATTGTAGAGAAATATGTAGGACTAACGTGTAATTCAGAGCATAGTTTCTCCACAGAAATATCACAGTCACTATAATTTTCTCCAATATACTCTTTTGCTTTTTCAATAAGTAACATTGATGAATTTATACGTTCCTTTTTTATAGAAACGTTTACCTTGACAGCCTTTTGTATTAGCCATTCTTTTACTTCGTGTATAGAATCAAAAGAATCCAAATAGCTATAACAATTAAAGTCTCCTCCAAAGATATCATTCATTTCTAGCTTATAAGTTTGTACAAGTTTTAATAAAGATGTCATCATTTCCATAATATAAATTCTATATTGGTTAAATGGCAAAAGTAAATCTTCTACTTTCTTAAATAAATTTTCTATTGTTTTCGCAATTTCATCTTCTGTAGATATTTTTATTGAATTTAACATTGCACGTTCCTCTTCTTCATCAAATCTAAGCTGGATAGAATTATCTGGTTCTACATCATCAATATAAATTGCTTTACCCGTACCAAGTATAAATCTATAATCTAGTGCATTTCGCGCAGTTCTATATGAAGAGCTTATTTCTGAAAAGCTAGGGTAAGTATAACCTATTCCGGCTGATATTGTTAAATTCATAATACGTTCATATACCTTACAAACCTCATTTATTCCTTTTATAAAAGATAATATATCTTCCTCTTCTTGAAAATTTCCTATAACTACAACCGTATCAGAATAAAGAAAGCTTACAAACTTACAATATTTATATAAGGTTTCATCTACTATATTTTTTATGGATATTGGTACCAGACTTGTTTCTTTTTCAATTAATTCATCGCTACCCTCATTTAATTTTAAAGTACCATCCGCATGAATTAGTGCTACATTTACATATTTATAGTTAAAGTCTATACTTAAATCTTCTGCTTGTTCTTTCCATTTTTCTTCAGTTATCTTTCCCTCTATAGCTCCTACTAAGAATTGTTCTCTGATTACCGGAAGACTTTTCACGTAGTATTTATATAAATTTTCTAAATTTCTCTTTTCACTATATTCCCTATCTAACTGTTCCTTAAGCCTTTTTAAAACTTCAATTAGTTCGATTGAGTTAATTGGTTTTAAAACATATTCAACTACATTTATTTTGATTGCTTTATGAGCATATTCAAAGTCATCATATCCTGAAAATACTATTATTTTCGTAGATGGCATTAATTCTACAAGTTTTTCCCCTAATTCTAGTCCATCCATAAATGGCATCTTAATATCAGTCATTATGACATCTGGCTGAAGCTTTTCAGCTTTTTCAAGTGCTTCCTGTCCATTTTCTGCATCTCCAACCACCATGAATCCGTTTTCATTCCAATCAATCTTTTTTATAATACCGAGTCTTATTTCTTCCTCATCATCTACAATCATGATTTTATATAAACTCATTTAATTACCTCCAATAGATGAACTAAATTATTCAAACATTTCATAAGATTCAGATATTATTATACATTAAGAACTTAATTATTACCAGTAGCATTACAAATTTTTTCCACAACCTTCTTTGTAACAAAAATACAGGTAAATCTTTTATATTACATTAAAAGATTTACCTGTATTATACACTTTCCTTATTTAATTTCTATTTTCTTCTATACTTTGCCATATCGATAGCAACAGCAACGGCAATTATAATACCTTTAATAACTTGCTGCCACATAGGACTTACAGCGATAAATTGTAATCCATACTGAATAACAGTAAATATTAAAACACCGCTTACTATTCCTCCTACTTTACCAACACCACCATTTAGTGAAACACCACCAACAACGCAGGCCGCAATTGCATCAAGTTCGTAACCATTACCATAATTATTGGTTGCACCAGCTGTTCTAGCTGCCTCTAATACACCTCCAACACCATATAAAAGTGCTGCGAAGATAAATATTCCCATTATAGTTGCAAATACATTAACACCTGAAACTATAGCTGCTTCACGATTACCTCCGATTGCATATACATTCTTACCAAATACAGTCTTATTCAAGATGAACCAAACTAGAATAATAAATACTACAGCAATTGGAACTAGAATTGATATTCCTGGGAAACTTCCTATTTGAAATAGTTTTGTCTGTCCTAAAGCTATAAAATCCGGTCTAATACCACCAATTGGTTGTGATTTATTAGGTGGCATATCAAAATACAAAGAAGTTGCACCATAAACTATAACTTGCGATGCCAAGGTAGCTATAAATGGATGCATGTCATATTTTGCTACTAAAAATCCATTGAATACTCCAAATAAAGCGCAGGCAAGTACAGCTAGTATTATAGGAATAATAACTGCTATCTGCGGTAATCCTGGGAAAAACCTATTAGCATAGTCTGGATTTTGAAGCATTGAAGTAGATATTACTGCTGCAAGTCCAACCATACGACCTGCTGATAAGTCAGTACCAGCAATAAGTAATGTAAAACAAACTCCAAGGGCAACAATCATTTTTGTTGATGATTGTGTTAATATATCAAGAAATACAGCGTACTGCATGAACCTTGGCTGAATTACCATGATTACAATAACTAGTATTAATAGTGCTAAAATGATAGCATTATCTGTCAAAAAGTTCTTAACAGTTTTTGCTGAAAAAACAACATCCATATCCGCATTTTTCTTATCTATATATTGCTTGCCTCCAAAGATAAGTACTGCTATACCAACTCCCATAATATAAATTGGTAAATCATAAAAAACCCTTGGATTTAGAATAAATTTAAAAACAATTCCTAAAACCACAAAAAGAACACCTATACCTAAAAATATTTTTCCGAATTCTTTTCGTGAAATTATCTTTTCTCCACTCATATTATATACCTCACTTTCTTTCTCCTATAAAAGTCCATTTATTATTAGATTTATTTACAGAGGAGATATGCCTTATTGCATAAATTTTGTAGCTAAATTCATAACCTTTACAGAATCAGCTTCGCTTTGCTCTAAAATTCCAGTAACCTTACCTTCACACATAACCATTATTCTATCTGACATTCCAAGCAATTCTGGCATTTCAGAAGATATCATAATGATTGATTTACCTTGCTTAACCAATTCATGCATTATGGTGTAAATTTCATACTTAGCACCAACATCAATTCCTCTTGTAGGCTCGTCCAATATAAGAATATCTGGATTTGTAAGAAGCCAGCGGGCAATTAAAACCTTTTGTTGGTTTCCTCCCGAAAGGTTTTGAATTAATTGTTCTAAGCTTGGAGTTTTAGTTTTAAGTTCATTATTTGACCTTTTAGCAGCTTCATATCTGCTAGAATCTTGTAATACACCAGCTTTAGAATATTTCTTTTGACTTGCAATTACAGTATTATCTAATACAGAAAGAATACCAAAAATTCCACTAGCACGCCTTTCCTCAGTTAAAAGTGCAAAGCCACTCTCTTTCGCATCTCTTGGAGTTTTAATTTTAATCTCCTTTCCATCTTTCTCTATCCTTCCAGATTCTACTTCACGAAGTCCAAACAAAGCTTCTACTAATTCTGTACGTTGTGCACCAACAAGTCCGCCTATTCCCAAAATCTCGCCTTTGTACAATTCGAAACTTACGTTTTTAAAGGATTTAGGTAGCGGAGATGAATAATCCTGTACTCTTAAAACCACCTCTTTTGTTGGTTTATATGTTCTTGGTGGAAATCTATTAGTCATATCACGTCCAACCATACGCTTTATTATTAAATCTGTTGTAAGGTCCTTTGCATCCCAAGTTCCTACATACTGACCATCTCTCATAATTGTTACTTCATCTGATATTTTAAGAATTTCCTCCATCTTGTGGGATATATATATAATTGCACATCCCTTATTTTGAAGCTGTTTTATTATTTTAAATAAATGCTTAGTTTCATTTTCTGTTAAGGATGAAGTTGGCTCATCCATAATGATAATTTTTGAATTATAGCTAACAGCCTTTGCTATCTCAACTAATTGAAGATTAGAGGCTGAGAGTTTTCCTGCCAATATTTCTGGATTAATATCTAACTCAATTTCATCAAACAATTCTTGTGTCTTTTTAATCATGGTTTTTCTATCAACTGCAATTCCTCTCATTGGAAATCTGCCAAGCCAAATGTTTTCCATAACTGGACGGAAACGAATTGGGTGTAATTCTTGATGGATCATTGATACGCCTAAATCCAATGCTTGCTTTGAAGTATTTATCTCCATTTTCTTTCCATCTAGTATAATTTCGCCACCATCTTCATGATAAATACCAAAAAGACACTTCATTAAGGTTGACTTTCCTGCACCATTCTCTCCCATTAGTGCATGAACGCTTCCCTTGCGGACTTTGAGTGTTACGTTATCTAGTGCTTTTACGCCTGGAAAAACTTTTGTTATATTATTCATCTCCAGTACATATTCACCCATTAAAACCATCCTCCTTTTATAAATAACAATTCTGGGATGAGGACTTTACCACGTATCCCTATTTAAGTTATGAGTTAAGAGTTAGGAGTCAAGGAATAAAAGCCCATAGCTTTTAAAATATCCTTTATAAAATCCCTATGAGGACTTTATCCCAAACTCATAACTCTTAATTCTTAACTTTATAAGTTTTAGGCACATGAAGATAAATAACAAGTCCAAAGTTATCATGAGTATTTTCATCAGGCAAGAAGATAAATTGCCATCACAGTGGGACTATCAGGTCGATTTGCCGCTACAGCATGATATAAAATATGCTGACAAATGGACTTGTTATTTTTTTGATTGTGCCTTATTTCATATAATCTTTATAATTGTCTTGAGTAACCTTTACATAGTTTATCCATATATATTTTCCATCTGTTACATCATAACCAATGTTATCTTTATTGATTTCTTTACCTTGAGCAGCTGCTAAAGCAATGTTTACAGTTGCTTTACCTTGGTTTGCTGCATCATTTAATACTGTTCCAAGAAGAGAACCTTCCTTCATAGCTTGTAATGCTGGTGCTGTTGCATCTACTCCAACTACTGGAATATACTTGCTAGCATCTCCTTTATTATATCCTTCTGCCTTTAACGCTTCTATTGCACCAAGAGCCATATCATCATTGTTACAAAGAACTGCTTCTATTTTATCAATACCTTGTCCTGTAATAAATGCTTTCATAAGGTCAGTTGCTTTTGCTTTATCCCACATTGCTGTATCTGCAGCAAGCTTTTCTGTTTTAAGTCCAGCATCTTCTATAGCCTTTACAGAATATTGTGTACGAAGAGTTGCATCTTGATGTCCTGGTTCTCCTTGTAGCATTACATATTGCACTACTCCATCCTTATTTTTATCAGCTTCTGGATGTGCCTTGAAATAGTCAGCTATTAATTCACCTGACATGGTTCCAGATTGTTCTGCATGTGCACCTACATACCATGCTTTATCATAAGTCTTCATATCAGCATCTGATGGTTGACGATTTAAAAATACTATTGGAAGATTCTTAGCCTTTGCTTTTTCAATAATTGGGCCTGCAGATGTACTATCAACCGGATTTATTGCTAAAGCGTTTACACCTTTTGTAATAAAGGTATCTACTTGTTCGTTTTGTGTAGGCTGCTTATTTTGAGAATCCACTAACTCAATAGTTGCACCCTTATCCTTAGCTTGAGCTTCCATAGCTGTACGAACGCCTGTCATAAAAGTATCATCAAATTTATATATAGCTGAACCAATTAAAACATCTGAAGATTTAGAGTCTGATTTCTTATCTCCTCCAGCACTTCCTGAATTACTGCTTGATCCACAGCCTGCCATTGTGGCAGCCACCATAACTACTGACATAACGATTGGTAATAATTTTTTAAACCTTTTCATTTATACCCCTCCACATTCTTTAAGTATACTTCGGCACAATCAAAAGATAGATATAACATCTTTATCTATTATTTCTTTATATGCCTTAGAATAAAGATTTGTTTTTTGTTACTCGTTTACATTCCTAATTATATAGGCTTTATAATTTAATCTCCATATGAAATTCTTCACAAAATTATCGAAATTCTTAGGAAATATTTTCTAAAATGCTATCAATTTCATTACATGAATTTTCTTAACCTTAGAGAATCTATAGTTTCGTACAAATAAAAATAGACTTATCCTTGCAAAATATATGCTTTGGATAAGTCAATTAATTATCGATTAGAATCTAAAATCACGTTTTCCTTCATGTAAATCTTCAAGATGTTCTAATACAACTTTTCTCACTTTTTCATTAGGTATTCTTGGAATTTCATTTTTGATTGCTTCTTCGCCTTTTTCTTTTGTGTCAGCAGATGCATAGTCTTCTAAATATTCTTTTAAAGTCATAAGAGCATTAGGCTGACAGCAATTTGCTATCTGTCCGGACTTAACAAGGCTCATAAATCTATCTCCAGTTCTTCCTTCTCTATAACATGCAGTACAGAAACTTGGTATGTGTCCCCTTTCAAGTAACCAGTTTACGATCTCATCTAAAGTTCTATTATCACTTACATCAAATTGTGCTGAATTGTCTTCTTCTTTTTCTCTTTCTGCATATCCTCCAACACTTGTGGATGATCCTCCACTTATTTGAGAAACTCCAAGTTCAAGTACCTTCTCTCTTGATTTTTGAGATTCTCTTGTTGAAACAATAAGACCTGTATATGGAACTGAAATTCTAAGCACTGCAACTATCTTTGCAAATATATCATCTGAAATTGCATTACTAAATTCTTCCGGATTAATATCATCAGCTGGTCTTATTCTTGGTACACTTATTGTATGTGGTCCAACTCCCATTGCTGCTTCTAAATGTTCTGCATGCATAAGAAGTCCAACAAAATCATATTTGTACATATTCAATCCAAATAATACTCCCATTCCAACATCATCAATTCCGCCTTCCATAGCTCTGTCCATAGCTTCTGTATGGTAAGCATAGTCGTGTTTTGGTCCTGTTGGATGAAGTTCTTCATATGCTTTTTTATTATATGTTTCTTGGAATAATATATATGTTCCTATTCCTGCTTCCTTTAGTTTTCTATAATTATCAACAGTAGTAGCTGCAATATTCACATTAGCTCTTCTAATAGCGCCATTTTTATGCTTTATGCTATAAATTGTCTTTATACTTTCTAGTACGTATTCAATTGGATTATTTACTGGATCTTCCCCAGTTTCTAGAGCGAGTCTCTTGTGCCCCATGTCTTGGAGTGCAATAACTTCTCTTTTAATATCCTCTTGAGTAAGTTTTTTTCTTGCTATATGTTTATTTTTATAATGATATGGACAATAAGTACATCCATTAACACAATAATTAGAAAGATATAATGGTGCAAACATTACTATTCTATTCCCGTAAAATTTCTGCTTAATTTCTTTAGCTAACTTGTACATTTTTTCATTTTCATCTTCTAATTCACATTCAAGTAAAACTATCGCTTCTCTATGGGAAAGCCCTTTGCAATCTTTAGCTTTTTCTAAAATTTGATTAATAAGTTCTCTATTATTCTTATTTTTCTTTGCATACTCGAGACTTTCTAATATCTCTTCTTCATCGATAAATTCTGTTGCTACTTTTGATTTAACATTATACATCAATCAACGCTTCTTTCTTTAATTGAATTTTTTGTTGTGTAACACGCTCTGATTTAAAATTTTATGATTCAATTTGGGCAAAAACAGTTTTATTTTGCAGTTTTAGAATACATTGTTTTTACACTTATGCCTTCAATCATACCAAGCTTACCTGACAATGAACTTATAATATCATTTGTGGCATCTATAACTACGCTTATTATACCGACATTTTTTTGACGGTAAGGTATGCCCATTCTTCCAACCATATACTGTGAATATTCATGTAAGATGCTATTAAGTTTGTCTGTTGAATTCATATCTTCCACTATAATTCCTATCAATGCAATTCTTGTTTCCATATCTTTTATCCCTTTCAAGAAGAAATTACCTATCTTTTCATATAAAGTGAAACTTGGCTTCAGAGGGAGTTTTAATCTCCAACTGAAAGTTAGTTGAACTTATCTAGGGCCGCGCCACTGTTATCTACCACTTTGATATAAGATGGGAGTGTTACAGTTGCTAAGCATCAGATAAATTATGCTATAGAAAAAATAAATCCTTGTGCCAAAAAAGACGCAAGGATAGCATATATCTCTATATCTATAATACCGCCTTGCCATTTGGGCCGAACCCTCATGTATCTCAGAACGATTACCATTTAGAAGTCTTTCTTCTTTGGCTTCCCATTAAAGTCAGACTACAATTTTATTTTAACACAAATATTGTTTATATCAAGCTTTGAAAAAATAAATCCTTGTGCCAAAAAAGGCACAAGGATACCATATATATCTATTGTAGAAATGTTCTCCTATGATTAATAGCAGATTACAATTCCTCCATCATCAGCATAGACTGTACTTAAACCTCCACCTTCAAAAACAATAATATCTTTGAAATTGTATTTACTCTTTATTGCTTCCTTAAGTTTCTCTGCCTTTTCCTTTGCGTTTATATGCCCTATTCCGAGAATTTTATTTTTAAAATCTATACTTTCTTCACCAATCATATCAACCAGTCTATTAAAAGCCTTTTTCTTTCCTCTTACCTGTTCTTTAAGAGTAATTTCTCCATCTAAAGCAGTCATAATTGGAATAACTTGCAGTAATGAACCCATTAAAGCTTTCATGCTGCTTATCCTTCCATTCTTGACCAAATTATCTAACTTTTCTAATACAAACAACGTTTTCATACCATGTATATACTCTGTGACCTCTTCTACAATGCGCTTATTTTGAACTTTTTCTTCAATCAATTGTTTTATTTTTAAAACAACTAAATCAGCCCCTGAAACCGCTGTTTTACAATCAAAAACATGCACAAAGCTCTCTGGAAATTCCTCTAATAACATTTCTTTAGCTAAAATAGCACTGTTGTATGAGCCGCTAAGTTTTCCCGAAATAGTAACAATAAAATTGTCTTTAGATTTTTTTAACGCTTCTAGAAAATCATTCGGTGATGGACAAGCAGTTCCTATTTTATTTTTACTATTTTTCATTTTTTCAAGCAGTACAGTTCTATCTAAATCTTTATCAATTATTTCCTCATCATCAATTATAATTTTAAAGGGTATTCTTTCCATATACTCTTCATTTCCGAAGACTTCATAATTAAAATCTACACAACTGTCCACTATTATTCTAGCTTCCATTATATTCACCCATCTTTTCATTCAATTCTAATCTATATAAATATTAAGTTTTTTATTATTTAGTTTATACTTTCACCTAATTATATATTAATTTTGCTATCATTAACAGTTTTTTTTATATTTACTTCCATAAGCAATATCTAACTAAGTAATAAATTTCTTAGGCTATTTATTTAAGTTGCTTTATATAATTTCAGTTTTTTCTTAGTTCTTTATGGCTTTTATTCATTTTACTACATTTTCCTTTCTTAATTGTTTCCATTTAAGCTAACTCTATTTAAGATGTAGAAAAAGAAAAACTCCAATATAAATTCTACTACTAGAATATATTGGAGTTTTATCTATATGCAATTCTTAAATTATAAAACCTAATAAGAATATTTATTATAAAAATGTATCAATATTTATCCAAAAGATTGAAATAAATTATTTCAATGTTCTGCAATTCGTATACCTACATATTATTTAAGATTCCATTAACCCAACAACTTTTCCAATAGAACGATCATATAGGTACTTTTCAATTTCTTCCAATGATTTTCCTTTTGTTTCATAAAGGACATATTTTGCAAATAAAAATCCTATTACGCAAATTGCAGCAAAACCAAAGAATATTACAGACAATCCCACTGTCTCAAGCAATATTGGGAAGAATAGTGCTACTAAAATATTTCCGAACCAATTAACTGTTGACGCAATTCCAGTTGCAAGTCCTCTAACATGACTTGGAAATAATTCTCCAACTACAATCCAAGTAACAGCAGCCCAAGAGTATGCATAAAATATAACATATAAGCAGATGAAGAAAAATACAGTCCAAGTTGCCCATGCATGATTGCTTTGTGCCGCAGGATAAATTAATCCTACCAATAATAAACATGTTCCCATACCAATAGATCCTGACATGAATAAACTACGGCGTTTGAATTTATCTACAATTAGTAGAGTTACAATTGTTGCTAATACAAATACAATACCAATACCAACTGTGCTGATAACTCCAGCTATTGATGAACCAAAAACCTTCTCTAAAATTTGTGATGAGTAATAAAAAATTGTATTAGCTCCTTGAATTTGTTGTAATAGTGTTAAACCACAGCCTGCAACTACGGCAGGTAGAGCTCTTTTTCCAAACAAATCTTTAAATGAACCTGAATCAGAGTGGTTTACATTAATAATTTCCTTATATTCACTTTCTGCTTCCTCAGAAGAACGTAATGCTAGTAATACTTGTCGTGCTAATTCGTTTTTACCAATTCTAACCAAGAATCGTGGTGATTCTGGTAATAAGAAAGCTCCGAATAATAATATCGCAGCTGGAACCATGGCACCACCAAGCATCCATCTCCATCCCTCAAATACATGTACAAATGCATAATTTACACCATATGCAATAAGCATTCCTACAGTTATCATTAACTGATTTAAACCAGATAGCTTTCCACGTGTCTCAGCAGGACTAATTTCTCCCATATACATTGGAACCAAAGCTGAAGCTCCTCCTACAGCTACTCCTAAAACAATACGGGAAGCAATCAAAAAACTTGTACTATTAGAAATACCAGAACCTATGGCACCAATTGCAAATACAATTGCACTCCACATAATCATCTTACGGCGACCAAAGCGATCTGCTAATGAAGCCATTAGCGAAGCTCCAATCA
The DNA here is from genome assembly GCF_000230835.1 of Clostridium sp. DL-VIII. Lineage (NCBI taxonomy): Bacteria > Bacillati > Bacillota > Clostridia > Eubacteriales > Clostridiaceae > Clostridium > Clostridium sp. DL-VIII. The sequence goes on along the minus strand of NZ_CM001240.1, from coordinate 1,351,348 downwards.
TAGCTCCTGCAAATAATCCGGAAGTAATTAACCCTTCTAACCATGGATCAATATTCCATGTTGTCTTAATTCCAGGTAAAGCACCGTTAATTATCCCGATATCATACCCAAACATAAACCCTCCAAAAGCTCCAAAAAAGTAAATTAGTGCTGGTGATATTTTTCTCTTCATTGTAATCTTCCTCCTTAACATTGGTTTATAATATTTATTCAGGTAAACTCTCATTTTCTAATTCAAGAGATTATTGAATTAGAAATATACTGTTGTGTTAAAATAGAAATTGCTACAAATGAATGCAAATTAGGTTTAAATTATTTATATTGCTACAACTATAAGATTGAAACTGCTTCATATTGGCCAATCTACATTCGGAAATATATATTTCTGTTTACGTTTACTTATATTCTATAAAAATACCCTTTAATTTCTTAAGTAATTTCAACTTTCATACTTAAATCAAGTAATCTACTGCTGCTTGCTCAATAGGAATTCCTTTTTTATAACGCTTCATAAATTGTTCAAAACCATCTACATCCTTTTGTTCAGGTTTTACTTCTTCAGCTACGTAACCAGCAAATACTCTTTTTGATAAAAACTCTGGTAATGATATAGAGTGATTCTCCTTCTCTTTCAGATAACTAGCCAATAATGCAATTCCCCAAGCGCCACCTTCTCCTGCTGTTTTCATAACAGATACTGACGTATTTACTGCAGCTGCAACAGCTTCTTGTCCAACAATAGGTGTCTTAAATAATCCTCCATGCCCAAGTAATTTATCCAATTTTACTCCCTCGTCCTTTAATAAAATATCCATTCCTATTTTCAATGCACCTAAAGAAGTAAAAAGATGTGCTTTCATAAGATTTGGCAAGCTAAAATTACTTTTTGGCTTCCTTACTATCAAAGGTCTTCCTTCCGAAACACCAGTAATATTTTCACCTGCGAAATAATTATATGCAAGAACTCCTCCACAATCTGGATCACCCAAAAGCGCTTGGCTATATAGTCCCATATAAAGAAGATCTATTGGAATATTTACATTTATCGCCTCAGTAAATTGTTTAAATATATTAACCCATGCTTCTATATCAGAGTAACCATTATTAGCATGAACCATCCCAACCAAATCTCCTGATGGTGTAGTTACTAAATCAATCTCTGTATGCACATTAGCAAGTGGTTTTTCAAGTACAACCATAGCGAAAATCGATGTACCTGCTGAAAGGTTTCCTGTACGCTGTGCAACTGAATTTGTTGCAACCATTCCTGTGCCAGCATCTCCTTCTGGTGGACATATCGGTATTCCACTTTCAAGATTTCCACTCACATCAAGTTTTTTTGCTCCTTCTGGAGTTAATATACCTGCATGTTCTCCTGCTAATAATACTTTAGGTAAAAGCTTTTCTACATCTATTGAATGTTTTGTAACTTCTGATAAATTGTTAAATGTTTTCAACATATCGTTATCATAATTATGTGTATTCATATCAATTGGGAACATTCCTGATGCATCACCAATACCTAAAACCTTTTCACCTGTCAATTGCCAATGAATATATCCAGCTAATGTAGTTAGAAAATCCAACTTTTCAATATGAGGCTCATCATTAAGAATAGCCTGATATAAATGTGCTATGCTCCACCTTTCAGGAATATTGAACTTAAACAATTCTGTTAACTTTCCTGCTGCTTCTTCTGTCATCGTATTACGCCAAGTCCTAAAAGGAACAAGAAGATTTCCTTGTTTATCAAAAGCCATATATCCATGCATCATTGCCGAAAAACCGATCGAACCAATTTTTGAAAGCGTAACTCCATATTTTTCTTTTACGTCGGCAAAAAGTTTTTGATAACTGTACTGAAGACCACTCCAGATTTCTTCTAGTGAATATGTCCAAATCCCATCCTCTAGGCTTGCCTCCCATTCGAAGCTTCCGCTAGCTAATGGTGAAAAATCGTTTCCAATAAGAACCGCCTTAATACGCGTAGAACCAAATTCTATTCCTAATGATGTCTTACCATTTTGAATTTCTTCTATTCTTTTCTCCTTTATAGTCATATAAAAGACCTCCCCTCAAAATAATCACAAACTATTTCCTTAAAATAATAGTAAACGGTTAACCTAAAACAAATATATCACATTTGTACGTACATGTCAATACAAAAAGAGCCAAAAATCCTCGCCTGGTCTTTTTTGTTATATACATTTTTCAGTTTTTTATTTATCCATAAACCGCGTGTTTCTAGTACTTCATAATAAATTTCAAAACTAATACGAATAGAATTCTTTTCTGAAAGAATTTAGTAATTCTAACATATTCAATTCATTCTAGGGGATTGCCCCGCATCTTGTGCATACATGAATCATTTTATATATTATCTAGCTATAAATATCATTAACACACAATATTTTTTTATATTAGTTATTTATACGCTCATAAAAATATTGATATGTTACTATTAAATTCCACTTTATTATAAAACATGGTATGTAAATCAGCTTAATATTAAGAGTAACTTACCCAGTGTCTGCCACCATTCCTTGTATTTAGTTTTTTTCAGTGGTCAGACATCAGATAAATTATCTTATTATATTACTTTCTATATATGCCTAATCCATATTATTTTCATTCTTTTTCAATTATCAATTAATCATCCTTCCTTATATATTTAATTTTTTAAGATAATTTATATTAATAAGCTACTCTTTTTATTACACACATCTTTATACATATCTTTTTATAAATTTTATTTTTTCAAAGGAAGCCTATTAATTCTAATATTTTATAGATAAAGTATTAATTATTTTGAAACAACTTTAATTGTTCTTTCAACCACATTCTCTACAGTAAAGCCAAACATTTTAAATAATTCTTCGGCTTTACCTGAAGCTCCAAAAGTATCTAGAGAAATAACTTCTCCATCAAGTCCTACATATTTATGCCATCCAAAGCTTGTTAATGCTTCTACTGCAACTCTTGCTCTTACTGCTTTTGGCATTACAGACTCTTTATAGCTTTCCTCTTGAGCATCAAATAGCTCAAAACTTGGCATGCTTATTACTCTTGCATCGATTCCTTTAGCTGAGAGTTCTTCTGCTGCCTTAAAGATTAATTCTACTTCTGAACCTGATGCCATTAATAGTACATCTGGTGTTTCTTTCTTAGAATCTTTAAGAATATATCCACCCTTTAAGGCTCTCTTTGGGCATCCATCATATAGCGGTAAGTTTTGTCTTGTTAATACTAATGATGTTGGTGTAGTTCCATTAGTTACAGCATAATACCAAGCTGCTGCTGTTTCCTTTGAGTCAGCTGGTCTAAATACTGTCATGTTTGGCATACTTCTTAGTGCTGCTAACTGTTCAATAGGTTCATGAGTTGGTCCATCTTCTCCTACTCCAATACTATCATGAGTTAATACATAAGTTACTGGAAGTTTCATAAGAGCTGATAATCTCATAGCACCCTTCATGTAATCACTGAATACAAAGAATGTTGCGCAGAATACCTTAAGTCCGCCATGAGCATACATACCGTTAGTTATAGCTGCCATCGCATGTTCTCTAACTCCAAAATGAAGATTTGATCCACTTCTGTCTTCTGCTGAGAAGTCGCTACGACCATCCATATGAGTCTTATTTGATGGTGCTAAATCTGCTGAACCTCCTATAAGGTTTGGAATTAATTTAGCTAATCTATTTATCATTATTCCTGAAGATTGTCTTGTAGCCATTTCTTTATCAAAGCTCCAAAGTTCTTCATTATTTAATAAGCTTTCCTTATCGATTTCTCCACTCATCCAAATTCCATATTCTTTTGCTAGTTCTGGATAAGCTTTTTCATATTCCTTAAATAAGTTATTCCATACTGTTTCTTTAGTCATACCTTTTTCTATGTGCTCATTCATATTTGTATACACTTCGTCTGGTACGTAAAATGCTGGCTCAGCCTTCCAGCCTAAGTTTTCCTTCATAGCTTTTACATTATCAGCACCTAAAGGTTCTCCATGAGCTGAAGCTTTACCTTGTTTTGCAGGACATCCAAATCCTATTTGGTTTTTAACTATTATAATTGATGGTTTAGCTGTTTCTGCTTTTGCTTCTTCTATTGCAGCTTCTATAGAATCTATATCATTTCCATCTGCTACTTTTAATACTTGCCAGCCATAAGCTTCGTATCTCTTTCCTACATCTTCTCTAAATGCTATATCTGTATTTCCTTCAATTGAGATGTTGTTTGAATCATATAATACGATTAATTTTCCAAGACCTAAGGTTCCAGCAAGTGATGATGCTTCTCCTGAAATTCCTTCCATAAGACATCCATCACCAACTATTGCATATGAATAATGGTCAACTACCTTATAATCTGGCTTATTGAATTTTTCTGCTAAGTGTGCTTCTGCAATAGCCATTCCCACTGCATTACATATACCTTGTCCAAGTGGTCCTGTTGTAATTTCAACACCTTTAGTGTGGCCGTATTCAGGATGCCCTGGTGTTAAACTTCCTATTTGTCTAAAGTTCTTTAAATCCTCAACTGTAAGTCCATATCCAAATAAGTGTAATAATGAATATTCAAGCATTGAACCATGTCCTGCAGATAATACAAATCTATCTCTGTTATCCCAACTCGGATTCTTTCCATTATGATTCATCTTTGTCCACAAAGTATACGCCATTGTAGCAGCTCCAAGTGGCAGTCCTGGATGTCCTGATTTTGATTTTTCTATCGCATCTGCTGATAATACTCTTATTGCATTAATAGATAATTTATCTAACTCTCTACTCATTTTTCTCCTCATTTCACTTTTAAAATTTCTAATATTACGGCTTAAGCCTCATTATTACTATAACTTTTTATATTGTTTTATTGTTATATTGTTTTTTAAGTTAAATTCTTTTATGTTTTTATATTTAAAGTGTTTAATTATTAACTTTATTAATTGCTTTCTTTTTAAGTTCTTTTATTTTAACTTGATTTATTGTTTTAAATTTAACTTCTTAACTGTTTTTATTGTGCTTTATTTGTAAATTCTTATATTCTTATATTCTTATAAATAAACAAATTATAAACTTGACTTATATATAGAATAATTATCTATTTAAGCTAAACTTCTGTGTGCATCTATACTAGAAATCATATACATTTTTATGAAGCATGCATTTGAAATTGAGCTGCTGAAAGTTCTTAATGGGAGCTCGTTCCATTTATTGCTTGTCACGAACTTGTTTCGGGAACATGCAGAAATGGATGCGAGCTTGCATTTAGAACTTTCCAGCAAAAATTTCATAAGTCCTGTGGAATAAAAATGTATTTGATTTCGGTAAGTTACCACATAAATCTAAGTTCAAAGTTATTTGTCTATATATTCTTAAGAATATAAGAATTTATATTTTCAAGAAAAGCTGTAAGCTTTTCCTCCTCAACTGTTAACTGTTAAACGCTGCTGCCCAGTCTGCCTTAAACTTTTCAAGTCCTTGATCTGTTAAAGGATGTTTTATCATCTGCATTACTAAGTTATAAGGTACTGTTGCTATATCTGCTCCTGACTTTGCTGCTTCTATTACATGAATTGGATTTCTTACACTTGCTGCTATTATTTCTGTTTCTATTCCATGTACTGCAAATATTTCTGCTATATCTCTAACTAAATCCATTCCTATCATTGATATATCATCTACTCTTCCTAGGAATGGGCTTACATATGTTGCTCCTGCATTTGCTGCAAGTAAGGCTTGTGTAGCTGAAAATATTAATGTTACATTTGTTTTGATTCCTTCTCTTGCTAATACCTTTGTTGCTTTAAGTCCTTCTGCTGTCATTGGTATTTTTACTATCATATTTTTATGGATTGCAGCTATTTCTCTTCCTTCTTTTATCATTCCTGCTGCATCCTCGCTTACTACTTCTCCGCTTATTGGTCCATCTACTATTTCTGTGATTTCCTTTATTACTTCATTGAAATCTCTTCCTTCTTTTGCTATTAGTGATGGATTTGTTGTTACTCCACTTATTACTCCCATTTCATTTGCTTCTTTTATATGTTCTACATTTGCTGTGTCTAAAAAAAATCTCATTCTCTTAACATCTCCTCTTTATATATAAAAATAAATTACTTCTTACACATTTATTTAAGTAAACTTAACTTTCATTCGTCTATTAAATAATTCCATAGAGCAAAACCATAAATTTTACTTTAAGGAGAATTTCAAAATAGGAGTTCCAATCATAATTTTGAAATTCTTCTTAAAAATATAAGTTTGAGTTTATCATATCTTATTGACCATAGTATGCATTTACACCATGTTTTCTAAGATAATGTTTATCTAAAAGATGTTGATTAACACCTTTTACATCTTTGTTTAATGTCATTGTTTTATAGGCCATTTCAGCAACCTTGTCCAATACAACTGAATTATAGACTGCTGCATCAGCATCTTTTCCCCATGCAAATGGACCATGATTTTTTACTACAATAGAAGGAATTTCCAAAGGATCCTTATCTCCAATTGTTTCTACTATTACATTTCCTGTTTCTTTTTCATATTCGCCACTGATTTCCTCGTCTGTTAAATCTCTAGTACAAGGAATATCACCATAAAAATAATCTGCATGAGTTGTTCCAAAAGCCGGTATGCACATTCCTGCTTGAGCAAAAGTTGTCGCCCATTCTGAATGAGTATGCACAACCCCTCCTATATTAGAATACTGCCTGTAAAGAACTAAATGAGTTGGAGTATCTGTTGATGGCTTATATCTTCCTTCAACAACATTGCCTTCTAAATCCACAACCACCATATCTTCTGGCTTCATGGCATCGTAACTAACCCCACTTGGCTTTATAACAACTAATCCTGTTTCTCTGTCAATTTCACTTACATTTCCCCAAGTATAAATAACAAGTCCTTTTCTTTGAAGTTCCATATTAGCTTCATAAACTTTTTCTTTTAATTTTTCAAGCATATTAACACCTCGTTTTATTATAGTATAGATTAATATTAAAAATTATAGAGAATAATTTTTATCAGCAATTATTTCTTATTTTTTCATGACATTTTACTATAGATTTCAAGAAGAATACTTAACATTTATTTTTATCAGTATACGGTTACATGAATTTTAATCTTGCAGCCTTTTTTATAAATATTAACTTCTTCCTGCTGAATTAAGCATCATACTTTATTTATATAAAACACTTAAACTTTATTCCTCCGTTTCCTCTTGTTGTACATATGTACGTACAAGTATATGCGGAATATTTTAAATTATATTTAAATTTATTCTTACTTTATATTATTAAAGTAAGAATAAAACTTAAATTCTTGAACATGAATCCCTAACAATAAGTTCAGCACTATAAGTATATTGAGGCTTATCTATTCTACCTTCAATCATATCTATGATACATTTTGCTGCCCTTACTCCCATTTCTTCTTTCGGATGTTTAATTGTTGTAAGCTTAACATCAGATGAAATAGCTAAACTTGAATCATCAAAACTTACAATTGATAAATCTTTTGGTATTTTTATATTTTCTCTTCTGCAGTTATCTATTATTCTTAAAGCAACTTTATCATTATAACAAAAGATTGCAGTTGGTCTATTATCAAGGCTTAATATTCTCTTGATAAATTGATCTATATACATTTCCTGATTATCAGTTATATATTCTCCAACTATATTTTTGTCAAAATTCAAGTTGTATTCTTTAAGAGCTTTTATATAACCTCTTCTTCTCTTTTCACCTTGCAGGTCATCAGCTTTAAACAATGCTGCAATATTTCTATGGCCAAGCTCTAGTAAATAATTTGTTAGTTTATAACCACCTTGTTCATCATCTACCACAATATAAGCCGAGTTTTCTTCATCACAATTAGCATTTATTGCAATATATTTGATATTCTTTTTTTCTAATTTTTTTATGCTATCATGATGTAAATTGTTTATGGTACTTTGTGCTGGTTCTACTATTAATCCTGCTATATCTTGATTTATAATGTTTTCAAAACAAATCCTCTCATTTTGAATGTCATTATTACTATTGAATAATAACAGGTTATATCCTTTTTTTCTTAGTTCTTCTTCTATACCGGATATAATTTTAGGAAAAATGTAATCTGATATGTAAGTTGTGAGTACAGCTACATTTTTCTTAGTTTCATTTGCCTTTTTATTAGAATAAAAACTTCCTTTTCCTCTTTCTTTGTATATCCAGCCTTCCTGTACCAAATAATTAAGCGCTTGTCTTACAGTGTGCCTGCTTACATTGAATTTATTAGCTATTTCATTTTCAGAAGGTAATTGGTCTCCTGCTGAAACCTTATTTTCTTCCATAAGGTTAATGTAATATTTCTCAATAATTTCGTGCTTTGTTTCAGCTTCTTTCATTTTTTCAACTACTTTCATCGAATAAAATGTGCGTCATTATCTCAAACTAATTTGTAGTTTTTAATTTGTACGCACTTGATATTTAGATTATATATTGTTTTCAAAATTATATCAACAGTTTATTACAAATTTATTTATTACAAATTTACTTTTCATAAATTATTTATATGGCGTTTAATTTCTTTATAAAAACGTAGTATAACGCTTGATATACTTGTTCGAATACCGATATTTCACTTATGCACACTTTAAAAATTCGCTTAAAGTTTAAACACTTTTTAAAATAATGTTTATATTTTTTAAATTTTAAGCTTGTACGTACAATGTTATTATATTATAATATTGTTGTACATATATCATGATTATTTATGTACATGAGAAGCTATATCTAGTTTCAATTAATATTCATTATATCTAGGAGGAATGTTATATGATAAAATTAAAAAACTATGAATTTTGGTTTGTTACAGGAAGTCAACCTCTTTATGGTCCTGAAGTAATAGATCAAGTATCTGAAAATTCTAAAATAATAGTTGAAGGTTTAAATACCAAAGATCTACCTTACAAGATAGCATTTAAAACAGTTGCTACTGATTCCCAATCAATTAGAAAAGTATGTAATGATGCGAATAATGATGAAAACTGTGCTGGTATAATCACTTGGATGCATACGTTTTCTCCAGCTAAAATGTGGATTCATGGTTTGACCCAGCTCAGAAAACCTTTACTTCATCTTCATACTCAATTTAACAAAGAAATTCCTTGGGGAACAATTGATATGGATTTTATGAACTTAAATCAAGCCGCTCATGGAGATAGAGAATTTGGATATATTGGAGCTAGATTAGATATCCCTCGTAAAATAGTAGTTGGTCATTGGACTGATGCTTCAGTTGCAGCCGATATAGCTAGATGGATGCCTTCTGCTGTTGCAGTTACTGAAGGGCAAAACATTAAAGTTGCCCGCTTTGGTGATAACATGAGAGATGTTGCAGTTACTGATGGTGACAGAATTGAAGCTCAAATCAAATTTGGCTGGACTATTGATTACTACGGAGTTGGTGATTTAGTTGATTCAATGGAAAAAGTTACTGAAGGTCAAATTGATGAACTTATGAATGAATACTCTAAATTATATGATATAGACCCTAAATCTTCTATAGACTCAATTCGTGAACAAGCTAGAATTGAGATAGGTCTAAGAACTTTCTTAGATTCTAAAGGATATACTGCTTTCACAACTAATTTCCAAGCTCTTCATGGAATGAAGCAGCTTCCTGGACTTGCTGCTCAGCACTTAATGGCAGAAGGCTATGGTTTTGGGGCTGAAGGTGATTGGAAAACAGCTGCACTTTTAAGAGCTATGAAAATTATGGCGAACGGAAAGGGTACAGGCCTAATGGAAGATTATACTTATAACCTTGATTCCGAAAATGGATTAATCCTCGGAGCACATATGCTTGAAGTCTGCCCTACTCTAGCTGGTACAAAGCCAGTTATTGAAGTTCATCCACTTGGAATTGGTGATAGAGAAGATCCTGCTCGTTTGGTATTTAAAGGTGCTTCCGGCCCTGCCGTTGCTGCTTCATTAATTGATATGGGAAATAGATTCCGTTTAATTGTTAACAGCGTTGATGCTGTTGAAATGACTGAAGATATGCCTAATTTACCAGTAGCAAGTGTACTTTGGAAACCACAACCATCATTAAAGGAAGGTGCTAAAGCTTGGATTCTTGCTGGTGGTGCTCACCATACAAGTTTTTCATTTGTAATTAACGAAGAGCAATTAGTTGACTGGGCTGACATGGTAGGTATTGAATGTGTAGTAATCAATAACGATACTAAGCTTTCAACTTTTAAAAATGAACTAAAGCTTTCAAGTATTGCTTGGAAATAATCAATTATTGTTAATCCCATAATTATATAGATTAAATGGTAAATATACTATAATTCAGGAAACCTAAAGTACTAAAATTGCAAATAAATATTTCCTCCATAAAATAATATTTACCATCTTATTTCCCTATTAATAAAAAAGATAAAGCTTAGGAAGAGAGCTTTATCTTTTTTATTTAATTATTGGATGCCTAAGTTCCACGATGGTTCCTTCTTCATATATGCTCTTGTAAGTCAATCCATATTCATCCCCATATATAATCTTTATTCTCTCATTAACATTGAAAATTCCATATCCTATTTCATTTTCCTCTATGTTTCCATTTCTTAGCATATGATTTATTTTATTTAACATTTCTTTTTGTATTCCCTTCCCATTATCAATTATAGTAAAACATAAATAATTTTCTTTAACCTTGCCTCTAACTATAATTTTCCCATTTCCTCTCTTTTCTTTTATTCCATGATAAATTGCATTTTCCACCAAAGGCTGCAATATAAGTTTTGTTAATTTATATTGCAATATATCCTCATCAAAATTAATTTCATAATTTAATCTATCCTCATATCTTATCTTTTGTATTTTTAAATAACTTTCTATATGTTTAAGTTCTTCTTTTACACTTATGATTTCTTTTCCTTTGCTCAAACTTATTCTAAGCAAGTTAGTAAATGCCTCTATTATTTCTACTATATCTTCCTCCTTATGTTCTTCTGCCATCCACCTTATAGTATCTAGAGTATTATACATAAAATGTGGTTTTATTTGAGCTTGCAAAACATTCATCTCAGCTATTCTCTTATTCTTCTCTTCTATTTGAACCAAATTTATAAGATTATTAATTTCTTTAACCATAGTATTAAAAGAATTTCCAAGTTCACCTATCTCATCATTATATTTAGCTTTAAAAGATACTGACAAATTTCCTTCCTGAGCCATCTTCATAAGCTTCTTTAATTTATGAATTGGCTTTACAATAGATTTTGTGAAAATTACAACCAAAATTTCAGCTATTATAAGTGCTATAATAGCAACAGCTACAGAATAATAGTTTATATATTCAATAACACGTAAACTTTCCTTTTCCGGAAATACTCCTATCGTCCTCCAACCAGTATACTCAGATTCAACTTTAGTTAATTGATAGTTTTCCCTATTTATATTTTTTATTATTATTTTATTATCACTATCATCAATCCACTCGTTTTTTATTCTATACACTATATTATTTACCGGAGTATACACTATATCATTATTTTTATCCATAATATAAACAAAGCCTGCTGTACCTGGCTTTGAATTTTCTATAATATTCTTTATGGCATCTAACTTAATGTCAATTAAAATTACTCCTTTTATCTTATCTTTTGATAAATCTACAACTGCTTTCGATATTGAAAAAACTTCATCAGCTGAATACTTAAAAATATTATCAATATTCCTCCCAGTTGGCTTAGTGAATAAGTGTATTTTCCATGGATCGTTATAAGCCTTTGAATACCATTCTTCATTAGTCAATGATTCTCTCGATACCTTATTCATAACATCGCTTATATAGCCACCATTACTGTTAACTATCATTATTCCAGCTATTTCTGGATTAAACTTCACAAAATTATATATAGACTTATATGCCTCATCTTCTATATCATCATTCTCAAGTTTATTATCGTTTAAAAATTTTATTATCCTAGGATCTATAGACATATAATTGATTATATTTTCAGTATTGTTAACATAAGATTCTATATTGTTATTTATTTGCTTTATTATTTGATTAGTATTTTCATTTTGAGAAAAATTAATTGAATTTCTATATGACAAGTTCCCTAAAAGAGTAATAGTTGTTGTTAAGATTAAAATGACACAAAAAAAATAAAATATAAGCTTACTGCCTATGCTTTTATTCATAAAGTATACTCTCAATTTATTCAACATAATTCCCCCAATCATAAAAAGCCACTCTTCATCCAAATTATACCATTTAATGTATCTTATATGTAATATAAATTTTAGTTTACGCAACTCACAATTATAGGTTATGAATTAATCTATCAAAATGTCAGTTGCAAGTTATACGTGTAATTAACATATCTATAACTGACACTAGACCTAAACATATATTTTCACTAGAAAAACAGATACATTGATATCATCTTAACTATCATGTATCTAATTTCATCCTATATATGCCTAAGTCTAAATTATCCTGTATATACTAGGTTATAGCATTTTTTCGTTTTTCATCTCTAATAACGATAACTCTTTGTAACACTATAAATATAAACAATAACATTCCAACTGCTATTTTAGTCCACCATGAATTTAAGGTTCCATTAAACATTATAAGGCTTTGAATAATTCCTGTTGTAAGCACTCCAAATAATGGTCCTATTATATTTCCATAACCACCAGTTAAAAGTATACCTCCTATTACGCATGCAGCTATAGCATCCATTTCCATACCATTGCAATGAAGTCCATAACCTGAAAGTGTATATATTGTAAATAATAAACCGCCTAAAGATGAGCAAAATCCTGAAAATGTGTATACAAGTATTTTAGATCTTTCAACTGGCAAGCCCATTAACTTAGCTGAATTTTCATTTCCACCAATAGCATACACTGTTCTTCCAAACTTTGTGAACCTAAGCATATAATAAGCTGCAGCTACTACTATTAAGCTTACAACAACATTAATCGATATAAATGCATCGGGCAATATCGGTATTCTAATTGATGAAATTTGAGTAAATACGGGATTATCAATTATAATTGTATCTATGCTTATAATATAACTAGCGCCTCTTGCAAAGAACATTCCTGCAAGGGTTACTATCCATGGATGTAAGTTGAATTTTTGGATTAAAACGCCTTGAACTGTTCCAAAAAATAGTCCTACTATAAGAACTATTATTATTACTAAAAATGGATTTACTCCCTTTTGCAGTAAGCTTGCAGCAATCATACTTACAAAAGCTATCATAGCTCCTACTGAAAGATCTATTCCTCCTGTTAATATTGCCACTGCTTCACCTGTTGCAACTACTATCAAATATGCATTATCTATAAATAAATTAGCAAATACTTGCGATGATAAAAAGCTATCATATAGAATAGAGCCTATTAAAAATAGACCTACAAATAGTGCGATTGTAGCATAGATTGCAATATAGTCCTTGTTAATCTTAAATATTTTCTTATTTGCTATTGATCTATTCATGCTCTAATCACCCCTTTTTCTTTTATTTCACCTTTAGGAGTTTTTTTCACTTTAAGCATTTTTCTAAACTCTGGAGATTGAATTATACATACGACTATAACAACTATGGCCTTTACCACTAAGGTTATTTCTGGCGGAACTCCTAAGCTATAGATTGTGGTTGTTAATGTTTGAATAAATAAAGCGCCTACTACAGTACCTGCAAGATAAAATCTTCCTCCAGACATAGAAGTTCCTCCTATAACCGTTGCAAGTATCGCATCAAGCTCAAGCCACAAACCTACATTATTAGCATCTGCACTTTTTATATTAGAACAAAGTATAATCCCTGCTATTCCTGCAAGTATTCCACTTAAAACATAAAGAGAAAACACAACTTTTCTAGATTGAATCCCTGCAAACTTTGATGAATTACTATTTACACCTATAGATTCTATAAATAACCCTAGGGCTGTTTTCCTTATTAAAAGATACATTAAAAATGCAATTATTATGGCAATGTATATTGCTACCGGAAGCAGTATATAACCTGTCCCAATAAATATAAAATCTTTATTAGTAAAGGTTAATATTTGTCCATCTGTTATAAGCTGAGCAATTCCTCTTCCTACTATATATAAAATCAGTGTACCAACCATAGGCTGAACCCCTATATAAGATACTAAAAATCCATTCCAGCCCCCACATATAATTCCACTTATAACTCCTATGATCACAGCTAGCGGAACAGACCCACCATCAACTATTACGGTTGCTGAAAGTGCAGCACTTATTGCTATTATAGAGCCAACAGAGATATCAATTCCTTGAGTTGCTATAACAAGTGTCATACCTATAGATATTAAGATAAGGGGAGATGCACGATTTAATATATCAATGGTATTTCCAAATAAATGTCCATCCTTCATTGTTATACTTAAAAAGCCAGGCGTCATTATGAAATTGAACAGCAGCAATACAATCAGACTAGTCAACGTCCAAAATATTTTTGAACTATAGATTTTTTGAAAACTGCTTTTTTCCTTATTCTTTATCATGCTGTTGCCCCTCCTGCTATAGTTTTCATTATATTAGCCTCCTCTATTTCATCCCCAGTTAATTCACCTATAACATTTCTATCTCTAAGTACTATTACTCTATCACAACATTTGATTATTTCTGGTAATTCAGATGAAATAAATAAAATAGTCATACCATCTCTTGCTAATTTTAAAATTAATTCTGTTATTTCTCCTTTTGCACCTATATCTATTCCTCTTGTAGGCTCATCTAAAATCAATAATTCCGGCTCAGTTGCAAGCCATCTTGCTAAGATTACCTTCTGTTGATTGCCGCCACTTAAATTATTTATTTTCTGTTCCATGCTTGGTGTCTTTATCTTTAATAGGTCTATATATTTTTTTGAAATTTCCTGTTGCTTTTTCATGGGCAAATATTTAAAAATGCCCCTATTAGCTTGAAGGGCTAGTACTATGTTTTCTCTTATGGTTAAATCACCAACTATACCTTCTACCTTTCTATCCTCTGGGCAAAATCCCAAGCCTTCTTCAATTGCTTTTTGAGGATAAATATATGAATATTTCTTTCCATTTATAGTTATCTTACCACTTGTAGATTTATCTATTCCAAATATTGTTCTTGCGCATTCACTTCTACCGGAGCCAAGAAGTCCTGCAAATCCAAGAATTTCTCCTCTTTTTATCTCTATATTAAATGGATTAATGGTTCCTGTTCTTCCAAAGTTATCAGTTTCTATAAAATTTTCTCTTTTAACATTTTCAGTTTCCTTTTTGCTTCTTGTATTTTTTTCTATTTCACTATAGTCCTTACCTATCATTTTAGAAACCAATTCAATTCTTGGCAGTTCATTCGCATCATATGTTCCAACTAATTCCCCATTTCTAAGTACTGTAATTCTATCTGATACTTCATACACTTGATCCAAAAAGTGAGTTACAAATATTATTGACATACCTTCTTCCCTAAATTTTTTCATGATTTTAAATAGTTGTTTTACTTCATTATCATCTAAACTTGATGTCGGTTCATCTAAAATCAATATTCCTTGCGATATATCAACTGCCCTTGCAATAGCTACCATTTGCTGTACTGCAACAGAATAATTATTCAATGCTTTTTTTACATCTATCTTTAAGTTTAATCTCTCTTGCAATAATTTATCTGCATCACTATTAACCTTTTTCCAATCTATTCTTCCATTTTTCTTTGGTTCACGCCCAATATATATATTTTCTGCAACTGTTAGATTTGAACATAAATTAACCTCTTGATAGACAGTGCTGATACCAAGATTTTGAGCTTCCTGCGTAGATGAGATTTTGATATTTTGTCCCTTTAATATAATTGATCCCTCATCTATTTCATAAACTCCTGTTAATACTTTAATAAGTGTTGATTTACCTGCACCATTTTCACCCATAAGGGCATGAATCTCTCCCCTCCTAAGATTAAAATCTACGTCTGAAAGAGCTCTAACTCCAGGGAAGAATTTACTGATATTTTTCATTTCTAAAACTATATCCAAATTCCCCATTTATATCACTCCCCGTCTTTTATAAAATCAATTAATAGTTAAAAAGCAGGTGCTAAAAGCTTAAGATAAACTCCTCTTAGACAATTAGAAGTTATTGTTAATAGATAAAATCTCTTTAATATTTTATTTATTATTTTTTACGAAAAGCCCTTTCGGGCTTTTCTTCATTAACTCTTAACTTTAAACTCTCAACTTTTAACTAGACTTAGTATTTTCTATTAGGTAATTCTGCTGCTGCATCCTTTTGTAAGAATTGACCTTCTTTTGAATTTATGCTCTTTTCAACTTCTTTACCATCTAGTATATTTTTTGAAACTTCTAATAATTGTGGTCCAAGTAGAGGGTTACATTCTACGGTTGCATTTGACTTACCATCAACCATTGCTTGGAATATATCCTTAATGCCATCAACTGAAACTATAAATATGTCTTTTCCAGGTTTTTTACCATATTCTTCTATAGCTTGTATAGCTCCCATTGCCATATCATCATTATGAGACCATAGCACATTTATCTTATCTCCATCAGATTTCAAGAAAGCTTCCATAACTTCCTTACCTTTTGCACGAGTAAAATCACCTGTTTGTGATTTTATTATCTTATAGTTAGGACAGTCTTTTATTGTATCATTGAATCCTTGCTGCCTTCCAACCATGGCTGTAGATCCAACTGTACCTTGAAGTTCTGCTATATTAAGTGTTGCATCTTTTCCAAATTGATCTATTATTATTTGTGCTGCTTTTTTGCCTTCTGCAACCATATCTGAGCCTAGGAAACACTTATAGAGTGAATCATCTGATACTGTTACTTTTCTATCAACAATTACTACTGGAATCTTAGCATCTTTAGCTTCCTTAAGCACTGTATCCCATCCTGTTTCAACAACAGGATCTAAAGCTATTAAATCAACTTTTTGAGCAATAAATGATCTTATTGCTTTTATTTGATTTTCTTGTTTTTGCTGACCATCAGAGAATTTCAAATCAAAATTAGGATCTAAGGTTGGAATTGATTTTATTGAGTCTGTCTCTGCAGTTCTCCAACCACTTTCTGCTCCAACTTGTGCAAAGCCAATTACCTTTTTAGCAGATGAACTTTTAGCAGCAGTTTGTGCTGACTGACCTCCTGATCCTGAGCTTCCGCAGCCCACAAACATACTAACGCATAAAACTGCGCTTGCCATTAATGCAATCATCTTTTTTAACTTCATAATTCTTTCCCCCTATATTTATGATCTCGTTTTCATAAATTAATTATATATCTATAGTTTAAAATTGTATTTGCATTAATTAGCACTTTTGTGCACTTTTATGATTTCATTGAATTTATATTTTAGGCATATGAAAGAAAATAACAATTCCAAAATAGGCTTGGCAGATGGACTTGTTATTTTTTTATTATGTCTTATTCCAATGTATCCTTGGTAATTTTTTTACATTCTAATAATACCTTTTTAGGAATGTCCCCTTCTTTATTTAGAATTTTTATAGCATATTCAACTGCTTCTTTTCCTCCAGTTTTGCAAGTAAATGTCCCTTGTAATATTCCATTTCTGACTAATTCAATCCCACCCTCATGTCCCTCAAGTCCATCGACTCCTATTATTTTGATATTTCTTGAATTTGTATTTACTGCAGCATAATATGCTCCAAGTGCCATATAATCACTATGAGCAAATATTATATCCACATTTTTATCATCTTTTAATATCTCTTCTATTTTATCTTGTGTTTCATTTTCCTGCCAATTTCCCACAATCGTTCTATCAATATTAATGTTTTTATAGTTTTTAATAGCATCTTTGAAACCATTAGTAATCTCTTTATCTGTGCTTGAATCTAGTACTCCTTGTATTTCTATAACATTAACTTTATTATCACTCGCCAATTCTCTCACAAAATTTCCTGCTTGAAGCCCTATAGATTCAGCATCAGATCCTATATATATTGTGTAATCGTATCCACTTACAGCTCGATCTAACATTATTACAGGTACAGATTTGTTCACTTCCCCTACTGTTCCTGTAAGTTCTTTCGAATCATTAGTTGATACTATAAGTACATCAGCCCCAAAATTTATCAAATCCTGAATATCTTTTTTTTGTTTTTCAGTATCTCCTCCTGCATCCTTAAATATTATCTTTATGTTATCATACTTTTTAGCTTCTTCTTGAATTTCTTTATTCATTTGAACTCTCCATGGCTCATATAAATTAGCTTGAGACATTCCAATTATAAAAATATCTTTTTTTTCAGAGTTTGTCCTATAAACGTATATTGTTAAAAAAATCAATGATGCTGCAAACATTATAATTATGCAAAAATAAATTATATGCTTTTTATTCTTCATTTTATTTTCCTCTCTTATATTCCGTTGGAGAAACTCCAACAACCTTTTTGAAAGCTCTGCAAAAATAATGTTGATTACTATATCCAATAAGCTCAGCTACATCGTATATTTTAATTGTAGGTTCTTTCATAAGATACATTGCTTTTTTTATTCTTGTGTTTGTCAAATAATCAATAAATGATAATCCAGTTTCTTTTTTTAACAACTTGCTTAAATAAGAAGATGTTACTTCAAGCTTATCGGATATATCATTTATACTTAAATTATTTAAATAGTAGCTTTCTTCTATATGCTTTATAGCTGCCAAGGTCATCGGATTATATTTTTTCTTTACATTAACACTATTTATTAATTTTAAATACTCACTTTTCACTTTTAAAATTCCATCACACACATTTGCCTGTTCAACTATTACATTGCATTTTAAATACTCTATTATTTCTGTTTCTAATTCATTTCCAATACTTACCCACTTGATCATATCCTGAATACTACTTATTAATATAATATTTTCACTGTCATCATTAAAAATAAACTTTTCTTTAAATTCCTTAAATTTATCACTTAATAAATTAGCAATAGCAAAATCCAATAATTCTTTATTCCACTTTTCACCAATCGCTTCAAAATTTAACTTCCCCAAAAGTTTTATAACAATTATTCCAACTTTCTTATCAAACTTTATATTAAAAAATTTTATTTCATTTAACATCTCTTCATCATTTATCTTATTACTTAACCATTCACTAAAAAAATTCTTTTTTAATGTATCTATGTTTTCATTTACTTGCGCTTTTACCCATTCTAAATAATTATTTTCTTTTCTATCTTCAGCAATTTTACAAACTGCCTTCTTAATTATTTCTTCAATATCTTTTCTACTTACAGGTTTTAAAATGTAGTCAAAAACATTGAATCTTAGTGCCTTTTGTGCATACGCAAACTCATCATACCCACTTATTATTATTACAATACTGTTATTATTTATAGCTCTTAACCTCTCCAAAAGATTTAATCCATTTAAGAATGGCATATTTATGTCTAGAAGAATTATATCTGGTTTTTTTTCAGTTATCACTTTCAGTGCAAGTTCCCCATCTTCTGCTTCCCCCACTATCTCGATATCATAATCCTGCCAATTTAAAATACCTTCAATTCCTCTTCTAATCTTAGGTTCATCATCAGCAATAACTAATTTCCACATAGAAACCTCCAGCTCTATTTTTTACCAATAAATTCCTTTTTATACTTAGTAATATCTATATTAAATGTATATTTACATTATTTCAATATATATGGAAAATTATTTTATTTGAACAATTGTATGTATAATCTCTTTGTACTATAATATACTTGTACATACATGAAATCAGGTCTTTATGTAAATGTATACAATAAGAATTTTACTTAACTATTATTAGGAGGTGTTCACAATGGCAATAGAAAAAAAACTTTTTGGAAAAATGCCTGATGGAAGAGAAGTTGATATTTATACTTTAAAAAATGCTAATGGAATGGCAGTAGAAATTTGTACTTATGGAGGTGCAATTGTCTCATCACTTGTTCCTAGTAAAACAGGTGAGTTTTGCGATGTAGTTTTAGGATATGATACTTTAGAAAATTATTTAAAAGGAGATAGATTTTTTGGTGCTTTAATAGGACGTTTTGCAAATAGAATCCAATATGCAAAGTTTACTATAAACGATAAGGAATATAATGTAGCTCAAAACAATGGTGAAAATCATCTTCATGGTGGAATCAAAGGTTTTGACAAAGTTGTGTGGGATGCAGAAATAATTGATAGTCAATCCAACTCATTGCAGCTTTCCTATCTCAGTGTTGACGGCGAAGAAGGATATCCCGGTAATCTTAAAGTTAAAGTGAATTATGTACTTACAGATGATAACGCTATAGAAATAAATTATAACGCAGTTTCTGATAAAGACACAATAATAAATCTTACTAATCATACTTATTTTAATTTATCTGGTCATTCCTCTGGAGATGTACTTAACCAAAAACTTATGATCAATGCAGATAAATTCACTGTAAACGATGCGTATTCAATTCCTACTGGGGAAATAAAAGCTGTAGAAGGAACTCCTATGGATTTTAGAAACCTCACTCCAATTGGCCAAAATATAAATAGTGATTATGAACAAATTATTCTTGGAAAAGGTTTTGATCATAACTGGGTATTAAACACTAATGGTTCAGATAAAATAAAAGCTGCTCAGGCAATTGATGAAAATACCGGTATAGTTTTAGATGTTTATACAACTACTCCTGGAGTTCAATTTTACAGTGCAAATTATTTGAATGAGTCTGATATTGGTAAAAATAAATCCGTTTATAATAGAAGAAATGCATTCTGTCTTGAAACTCAATATTTCCCTAATTCTATAAATTGTAACAGCTTTAAATCTCCGCTCTTTAAGGCTGGAGAGGAATATAACCATAGAACAATTTATAAGTTTTCTACATTATAATAAACAATAATGTAGAATACATTTATTAGTTAATGCCTATGAAAGAAAATAGGCTTCATAGATTGATTTGTTATTTTTTGATTATGCTTAACTATATGTTATTCTATTCATAAAAATATAAGTAAATATTACAATAAAAGCTGAGTGATTCTTTAATTGTCTCATTATTTATAAATTGGACAAGTAAAGAATTTCTCAGTTTTTAATAACAAAATTATGATATCAATTTTCCTATATTCAGCATTTCATAAAACTTGATTTTACATGTATACTCTTATTTCTGTTCTTCTAAAATTTTGTAAATTGCCTTTGCAACTCCTAAATTATCATTTGTATCAGTTATATATTTTGCTATTTCCTTTATTTCAGGAATAGCATTTCCCATAGCTACTGATTCTGTGAATTCTGTAAACATTGAATAGTCATTAAAACTATCTCCAAGTACTAAAACTTCCTCTCTTTTAAGGCCCATCTTTTCAGCTACTTTTGCAAGTATAATTCCTTTTTGTGCTGTAACATGAGTAATTTCTATATTATCAATAAACGAAGAGGAAACAGCAATTCCTTCTATTTCTCCTATGACTTTTTTCATTTTATTTATAAGTTCTATGTTATTGTGAAAGGCCACAAATTTTCTAACTTCTATTCCGCTATTTAAGAATTCGTCTAAATCCGAAATATAATTGAGATTAATAAAATATGGCTGCATTTTAGCAATTTCTATAGCCTCATTTTCGGTAAGTTTTGGATTAAAAGACAAAGTCCTATATACCATCTCTTTTAATGCTTCTTCTTTACTATCCGTTGTATATATACCTTTATTTGTAAATATTCGTGCAGATACTTTTTCTTGGTGAAGTATATTTATAATTTTAGATGCTTTATCAAGTTCTATATTAATTTCTTCTAATATATTTCCATACTCATCTCTGTATTCTGCACCATTCATGAGTACACATTGACATATTATATTATTTTCTTTTAAAAGTGGCTCCACAGTATCATATTCTCTTCCTGTTGAAATAGCAAATACGATTCCTGCTTCTTCTGCTTTATTTATAGCTGCTACAGTTTCTTTATCTATTTTATGATTTTTATTTAATAGAGTTCCATCCATATCTGATGCAATAAGTTTTATCATTTGAAATCATCTCCTTAATCTTATACATTATGCTTCTAACAATATCTATTATAGCAGAATTTATCTAATAACACTAAGAAGCTTCTTGCACTTTCTACTCATTCCAATTGTTTCTACTTCATAATTCATCCTATATTTTTTCCAAACTCATCTTTAATATGTCCTCATTTTTTCCTTAAGCTTCTTTGTATAACTTGAACAATATTGACAGTAATTTTATAAATATCTATCAAATTATGCTTATAACTTAAAATTGCTCCTTCGTCTAAGTTAAGTCAATGACAAAAATAGTTACAAGTGATAAATAGTAAGTTATAAGCTAAGAGTAAAATCTCTTTTATGAAAAAATGAGTTTTCAAATCTTATATTTGAGATTCCTTCCTAACTGCTTACTTATTGTCACTTGTAACTATTATAATTCTTCATAATCTACATAAGCTAAATATTATCTATATAGATATATCTTAAGAAATGGACTTATAAGTTAAAATATATACCATACCAGAAAGGACAGGTACTCTTTTATGCAGTGTTACATTAGAGAATTTGTTGTAGGTATTTCTTCATCAGAAGTTGTTCCATTTTTGCTTGTCACAAGCTTGTCTTGGGAACATGCTAAAATGGTGCAACTTTTGATGTTAGAAATCCACAACTAATTCTCTTAAGTAACCGAAATAATAGAGTACCTGTCCTTTCGGTTAGTTATCTCATACCTCTAAACTTAAAGTTGGATATGTATGCTGTTAGTTAGAAAATGTTTGTGTTCCCATACATTTTCCGTTTCCGTTAATAACGCCTATTCCAACTTTATTATAAGAAGGTTTCATCATATTTGCCTTATGCTCTGGTGAATTCCACCATTGATTAAATAATTCAACAGGATCATAATTATTATATGCTATATTTTCACCCGTGGACATATACTTATAACCTATTGCATCTAGCCAGCTTGTCCAATTATTTCCTTCTGGAGTAGTATGGTCAAAATAATTATATTGTATCATATGATCACTTTTATACCTGGCAATCTGTACTAATGTATTATCTAGCATTAATGGTTGTAATCCAGCTTCTGTTCTTTTCTCATTCATTAATTCAAGAATTTGACTTTCAGCAGAAGCTTGTACACTTATAGAATAATTGTTTGGCAATTGTGGCAAGCCACTTACATCTACCGCACTACTATCTGCTGCAATCTTACTGCTTTCTGCTAAGTAATCCTTTGTTTGCTGTAATTCACCAGATTCATTAAAGCAATATAGCTTATCTGAAATATTTACAGTTCCTGTTTCCATTACTCCATTGCTATCTGCGTAATACCATTTTCCATCATCTCTTATCCATCCCGTTTGCATAACTCCAGAATAGTTTAGATAATACCACTTTTCGTTATCCATAATCCATCCTGTTTTCATTTCCCCAGCCGAATTCAAATAATACCAATTCCCACTATCAGAAACCCAGCCTGTTTGCATTATCCCATTTGTGTTTAAGTAATACCATATTCCTGAAACATTTTTCCATCCTTTAACCTTAGTATTTTCATCTAGATAGCTCCATGTTCTATCAGAATTTTGATACCACTGTGCAGATGCTCTAAACGGTAATAGTGCAGTAATTGTTGCTGTTGCAATACATACATTAATGATTCTTCTCGATACAGCTTTTTTCATAGCTTTTCTCCTCTTCTTTTGTACTTAGTAGTTACTACAATTATCATCCTTCTTTATTAAACGTTTTCATTTATATTCTTTTATTAGGTCTCATATTTTAATTTTAACACATATCCGCCATTTTTCAATGGTTCATAATAGATTATTTCATTGATTAACTCTAAATTAACATTATATTTATATTATTTTAAAATACAATGTTTTTACTACTAATCCTTATCTGTAATGAAGACTTTTAACAATTTATATATAAAATCATATACTAAACATTAGATAATATTAATGAGGATTTGTGATGTATAATAAAGGTGATTTTCATATTCACTCAACCTTTTCAGATGGAGGATGTACCCCTAAAGAAATAGTGATGATGGCTAAGAAAAAAAATGTAGACATTATTGCTTTAACTGATCATAATAACACAGATGGCATAGATGAAGCTATTTTAGAAGGCTATAAACTTGGTATTAAGGTAATTCCAGGAGTTGAACTTTCAACTGTTTATAAAAAATCTAAAGTTCATATTTTAGGATATTTTAAAGATAATAGTTACAAAAACGAACTTCTAACAAAAATATTACAAAATATAAAAAAACATAAAATTTCTAAGATTAAGTACTTATTTGAAGCTCATATGCCTTTTGATAATAGAAACGATAAATTATGTGTAGAAAATGGAATAGAAATTCTGAAATTTTTTGGTGCAGTAGTTATCCTAGCACATCCTGTGCTTTTAAATAGATCTGATTTCAAAGAAATTATAAAAATGAACCTTGATGGTCTCGAAGCTAAATATTTTAGTAACAAAACTGAAGATACTGAATATTTTTTAGAAATAGCAAAAAATAAAAATTTACTTTATACAGCGGGTTCAGATTTTCATAATTATAATAAATTTCATAGAACTCACGGCTTAATAGGTGATGTTTATCTAAATAGAATTGAAATATATAACTTTCTGACAGGCGGTAATTTACCTTATTTTTAAGTCTATTTTATTAATAAATATACTTTCAATTATAGTCGAAAACTAAACTCTAATAATTCTTCTTTATTGTAAAAAATTGTAACTATAATATAGATAAATCTATATTATAGTTACAATTCTAGTTGTAAAGCTTATTCACCACATTATCCCAATT
Organism: Clostridium sp. DL-VIII; assembly: GCF_000230835.1. Classification (NCBI taxonomy): domain Bacteria; kingdom Bacillati; phylum Bacillota; class Clostridia; order Eubacteriales; family Clostridiaceae; genus Clostridium; species Clostridium sp. DL-VIII. The sequence continues at coordinate 1,326,486 of NZ_CM001240.1, read as the reverse complement.
TTTAAGCATACATTCTGCTATTTGAGAATCATACATTATACCTTTATTTTTATTTATTTCCTCTCTGCATATATCATCACTTATTGACTTCCTATATGGTCTATCACTCTTCATTGCATCTACAGAGTCACAGACTGCTAGTATCCTTGACGCTAATGGTATTTCCTCTTCTTTTAACCCTTTGGGATATCCACTTCCATCCCATCTTTCATGATGATATAAGACCACTTCAGAAATATCCTTAAAAGTACTTGCTTTACTAAGTATAGTGTATCCTATGAAAGGGTGCTTTTTCATTAATTCCCATTCATTAAATTCCAGTTTTCCTGGCTTATTTAAAACACTATCGGGCACTCCAATTTTTCCGATATCATGCAAATCTCCCGCAATGTGTATCAGCTTTAATTCCTTTTCTGTCATTCCCAAAATTTTTCCTAGAGTATATGCCATTTCCGCCACTCTAGTTGAATGACCATATGTATAAAAGTCCTTAGCTTCTAATGTAGCTACCATACTGTTTATAATATCCTGATACATATCATAATTATATTCCTCAAGCATTTCTTCACCACCCTTTTTGCTTTCTTCTCCTCATTTCATATATTATCACACTATTAACTTTGTTTAAACAAATATTTGTTAAAATTAAGGTTATTTTTACAGTATTAACTTTAAAATAACACAATATCCTTTTTTATAATATTAACATTCATTATTTTTTTTAATCATTTTCGTGAATCTTAGAATAAATTTTATAACTTCATTCAATATTATTATTAAAAGTGATAACGCTACTACTTTAATCCACATTAATAATGATAATGTCACAGAATTGAAAAATGTGGTGAAAAACTGAGTGAATATGATTTGTGCTATTCCTGTAATTAAAATTGTCTTAATAGCTGTAGTATTCTTTAAAAAATTAGGTAATATACTATCTATACCAAATTCTCTACAATTGAAAGCATTAAATAATGCATTAAACGCAAATAATCCAAATAAAACAGTTTCCATTTCACTTGCTGACCCAATCTTCTCTTTAGATGCACCTAAAACATTAAATTTCATTTGAATAAATAAAACCAATGTAACATATATAGCATTAAACAATATGCTTGTAATCATGGTTTTGGTGATTATACTTGAATTTCTGGCTACTGGCTTTTTATTAAACACATTATTTCTTATAGGTTCTAATCCTAAAACTAATGCTGGTGGTCCGTCCATTATTATATTAATCCACAATAACTGAATTGTAGTAAATGGCATATCAAAGTTTAAAATTTGTGATATAATCGCGATTAAAAATGCAATTATATTTACTGTTAACTGAAACTGTATAAATCTTTGGAAGTTTTCATATACTCCTCTTCCCCACTCTATACCATGAATAATTGTGGCAAAGTTATCATCTGTTAAAATTATATCAGCTGCATTTTTAGAAACTTCTGAACCCGAAATTCCCATTGCTATACCAACATCTGCTTTCGTTAATGCTGGTGCATCATTTATTCCATCTCCTGTAACTCCAACTACTTCCCCGTTATTTTGGAGTGCTTCTACAATTCTCATCTTTGTTTCTGGCTTACTTCTAGCTACAATTGCTATATTTTTAATTTCATTTTGCAACTCTTTATCACTTAAGGTATCAATATATGTTGCTTCCACTGCTTTCATTCCATTTTTAAGCATTCCGAGCTCATTTCCTATTGCAACTGCTGTATTTATATTATCACCAGTTAACATCTTAGTTTCAACGCCAGCATTCTTAGCTATCAAAATAGCATTAGCTACATCCGGTCTTAATGGATCTTTTATTGCTACAAAGCCGCTAAATATTAATCCACTTGTTTCCTTACCTGATTCCACTTGTCTTAAAATACTTATTTCACTAGTAACAGCAGCTTCCGCTTCTACCTCGTCTATAATTCTAAATCCAAAGCCTAAAATCCTCATTGACTTAGCTTGAAGCTTCTGTATATCCTGCATAATTTCATTTTTTCTTTCTTTTGTTAACTCTTTTTGACTACCATTTAAAATTTCATGAGTAGCATTAGATAATATTACTTCTGGAGCACCTTTAGCAAGCACTACTTCATCTTTATTTATCTTTACTACTGTTGCCATAAATTTGCTCTTAGAACTAAATGGTATCTGATGAATTATTTTATTTTCTTTTCTTTCATCTTGATAATCATATTCCTGCAAATATGAAAGCAATGCACATTCTGTTGAATTTCCTAAATAATTGAACTTTCCATTTTCAAAATTAATATGAGCAGTGGAATTAATAAGACAATTTTTTATGAAATATTCATCTATCTCCTTTTTATCTTCTAGAAATCTTCCATTCAAATAAAGATTTTCTACAGTCATTCTATTTTGTGTTAGAGTTCCTGTTTTGTCCGAACAAATCACACTGACAGAACCTATTGTCTCACATGCTTCTTTCTTAGTTACCAATGCATTAATTTTAGCCATTTTCTGCATTGTAATTGCTAAAGTCATGTTAATCATTGTTGGCAGCCCCTCAGGCACAGCTGCAACTATTAAGGCAATACATACTATAAATGCAGTTTTAACTGGATCTATTGAATCTAAAAAAGGTATTATTCCAGATGTATCAATATTTAATTTATCTGACAACATCATCTTTACTACCATAAATATAAATAGTATTGCTGCTATAACGCTAGATATTTGAGTGATTACTTTCCCAAAGTCACCCAATTTTCTTTGAAGAGGGGTTTCTTCTTCCTGTCTTTGAAGTTCTTCTGCAATTTTACCCATTTCAGTATTATCACCAATACTTGTTACTACCATCATTGCTTTACCATAAGCAATTAGAGTTCCGCAAAAGCCCATGTTAACCTGTTTTGCAGGAATTGGATCTTGAGCCTTTTTATTTCCGCTTATTTTTATTTCTTCCATCTGAATTATGGCCTTAGCATCTTTTTTTACATCATCAGATTCTCCAGTTAACATATCTTCTCTGACCTTTAAATCTATAGTTTCAATAAACCGGCCATCTGCTGGAATCATATCTCCAGTTTCAAGATAAACAAGGTCTCCTGGTATCAAATCACTTTTGCTTATTTGTACTACAGTAGAATTTCTCAATACTTTCACAACAATATCTTCTGTCATTTTAGCTAAAGCTTCAGCAGCTTTCTTTGATTTTCCTTCTGTGATTATACCAATTGTTATTCCTATGGCTACAGCACATACAATGCCAATAGAATCATAAACCTCACCAATAATTGCACTTACCAAAGCTGCAACTAAAAGAATAAGCATCATTGGTTCTAGCAAAGCGCCCTTTATATCTTCAAATATGCTGCCCTCTTCTCTAGTTGTAAATTCATTTTTTCCATATGTCTGATTTCTTTTTTCAACTTCTGTTTCTTCTAAGCCGCTTTCTAAATTGACATCTAAATCTTTTAAAACAGATTGTATACTTTCATTGAAATATTTCATTAATTAAACTCCTTTTACAGTAACGCTTTTAATCTAAATCTCTATACTTGTCTTAATTTAGATACACTTATAACTTGCCAATGTGTTTTCGAGCAAAAAATATATAGCCAATAATAAATTAATCTAATTATTGACTATTTTCTTATATGTTATAAGCTTATATTAATTTTAACATATTTTCAATTCTATTTATATATTCATAAATCACCATATGTTCTTTTAGGCACAATCAAATAAATAACAAGTCCACTTGCCAGCCTATTTTCCATCATCCTGCATCGGCAAATTGGCCTAATAGACTCGCTATGAGGTAAATTCACCTCCTTGCCTGATAAAAAATATTCAAGGCAACCTTGGATCTGTTATTTATTTTCATGTGCCTTATTTTGTCATTTCTTCCTCTCCGAATGCCTGTATTATATTTAATATTTCCTTCCCATAAGCTTCGATTTTCTTAACACCAACTCCTCTAATTTCTAATAATTCATCAAAATTTTGAGGTTTACTATTTGATATTGCAACTAAGCTTGTATCAGAAAATATTATATATGGTTTTATGCGCTCTCTATAAGCTTTGTCTTTTCTCCACTTCTTTAAAGCTTCGAAAAGTTGTTTATTTAAAAGAGGTTCCTTTTTATCTAGAATTTTAAATACCACCGTTTCTTGACTTTTTAATAGTTTCATTGATCTAGCATTTAACTTCAGCATTGAATATGTACCTTCTTTTAAATCAACAAAGCCTTCATTTAGAAGACTCTTAATTAAATCCTTTATAAATGTGCTGTCATATTCCTTCATTAATCCATATGTAGTTATCTTATCAAGATTATTTTGAACTATCTTTGGTCCCTTAAATCCTTTTAGAATATCTATAAGCACTGATATTCCATATCTTTCTTTAGTTCTAAAAACTGTTGCCAGTATCATCTGGCTCTCTCTTGTAAAGTCTTTTAATTCATCATTATTTAAGCAATTGCCGCAATTATTGCAATAATTCAGTTTACGCTCATTTCCAAAATAATTTAATATATACTTTCTATAACACTCTTTAAAAATACAATAATCAATTAAAGCTTGGAACTTTTTAAGTTGAATCTCCCTTCTACTTATTAAGGAACTTTTGTTTATTATGTATTCTACCCTGCTTATATCTGCCTCACAATAAAATAAATAGCAGTCACACCTTTCTCCATCTCTGCCTCCTCTGCCTATTTCCTGATAATAAGATTCTATATTTTGAGGAAGAGTAAAGTGTATTACAAATCTAATATTTGATTTATCAATCCCCATACCAAAGGCATTGGTTGCAATTATTATATCTATATTTTCATATAAAAATTCTTCTTGAAATCTTTCTTTTTCCTCATCCTTAAGACCACCATGATATTTACCTACATTATATCCTAAATCTTTTAAATAATAATATAAACTGTCTACTTCCTTTCTTGATGCGCAATAGACTATTCCTGCTTCTCCCTCTTTTTCTCGTATTATATCTTTTAATGTTTCCAGTTTATCTATTTCTTTAAGTACACTTATATTAAGATTTTCTCTATTAATATCGCCCTTATATACATATGGATTATTTAATCCTAAGAGTTTTATAGAATCTTCTCTTACTTCCTCAGTTGCAGTTGCAGTAAAAGCTGAAATTACAGGTTTATTTTTAAGACTGCTATAAAATCGTGAAATTTCCAAATAGCTCTTTCTAAAATCATGTCCCCACTGAGATACGCAATGTGCTTCATCTATTGAAATCTGGCAAATATGAAGGTCTTTAATCATATCTCGGAAAATTTTAGATTCAAGCCTTTCTGGTGAAATATAAAGTATTTTATATTCTCCCATTGATGCTTCAATTAATATATTTTTTATTGTATCCATATTTTGAGTACTGTTTATATATGCTGCCTTTATTCCAACCCCAAGCAGATTATCCACCTGATCTTTCATAAGTGAAATCAAAGGAGATATTACTATAGTTACGCCCTGCATAATTATTGCTGGTATTTGATAACAAATAGATTTCCCGCCTCCGGTTGGCATAAGACAAAAAGTATCCTTACCACTCAAAATGCTATTTATGATTTCAAATTGGCCTTTTCTTAGGCTGTCAAAACCATAATATTTCTTTAAAGCATAAAAAACTTTTTGTTTAATATCCATACTTGCATTACCTTTCACTTAATAATAAGAATATAATTTGAAACCTTTTTTACAAAAGTAACCTTTTTCTTTAAATTCATACTAGTTATAGTATATACCACATATTCAAAATCTTAAACAAAAAAACAATAGTTAGATTTTCTATATAAAAAACTAACTACTGTTTTATTTAACGTGTCTAATGTAAGTTTTCTGAAACACCTTCTGCAATCGCTTCTGCTATTTTTTGCTGACTATTAGGATCTGCACATCTTGCTGCCTCTTCTGCATTTGAAATAAATCCAACTTCAATTAATATCCCTGGCATCTTAGTATTTCTAAGAACAAATAAACTTCCTACTGCCGCATTAGCATCACTTTTAATACCTCTATTATTTGCTCCAATTTCATTTGCAATCTTATCATTTATTGCTTGAGCAATTTCCTTAGATTTCTCTATTTTGTCAGAGTCTAAGTCACCTCCATATGCTGCATCTTTAGGATGTACACTATAGTAGGTTTCAACTCCCTCTGCTGTTGGTATACCGTCAACAGCATTATGATGTATACTTATAAATAAATTTGCATTAGTATTATTAGCTGTATCAACTCTATGCGCAAGGCTTGAACTTAATGAACCATAATTTGGCATCTCGCCTTCATCTCTTGTCATAACTACAGTGTAACCTTTTTTTTCAAGTTCATCTTTTAACTTAGCTGCAATTTGAATATTGAGATCTACTTCTTTATAAGTTACACCATTTATTGTATATACTGCTCCACCATCACTGCCGTAATCATGACCTGCATCTATTGCTATTATTTGGCCATTACCGCCTTCTCTTCTGCCGTCTGCTCCAATATTAAAGCCATTTATTTTAGTATTAGTAAGCATTTTACCTGCTTGGTCCAAATAATATGCACTACCATTATATGTAATCCAGCTTCCTGCTGCCATAGCTCCACTACTTTTTAAGTAATACCATGCTTCGCCTGATTTAAGCCAGCCAGTTGCCATTGTTCCATCACCATATAAATAATACCAATTATTATCAGGTTTGATCCAACCTGTTGCCATCTTATGGTCTTGGTTGTAATAATACCAACTTCCATTTGATTTTGTCCAGCCGGTAACTGTACTAGCTCCAGAATGTAAAATCATCTCTTGATATAATGCACTGATTTCATCACCATATGTAACACTTGGAGCCCACTTTCCATCTAATGATTCTACAGTAGGTGCGACTCCTTTAATTGTTCTGAATTGTCTTTGGTCATATGTATTATCTCTTGGATATCCATCTGCTCCTGCATATAGTGCTAAGTGATCCAAGTGAGCTTGTACGCCTTGATCCCAATTATCGAATCTTATATGAGCATCCTTATCTGTATCAGATCCACCAGCTGCTATCTTTAACCCACAAGGATTATGAAAACTTTCATCCAGCACGCCACCAAAGTTACCAAAATTGGTTTCCTTTGCCGCTTGTGCATAAGCAATTGCCGGATTTATATTTCCATGATCTGAATAATATTTAAAATACAACTCTGCTAAACTAACAAATGTATCTGTTGCTCCTCTTGATTTTGCCCAACTTTTAGCTTGATCAGCAGTAACTTGACTCTTTGATATTATGTTAACATCACTGCTATCTGCCTTTGCTTCCATTCCTGGAAATAAACTTATTATCATAGCAATAAAAATTGCAAGCATAATAAATTTCCTTTTAATCTGCATAATACATCCCCTTTCTTTCCATTTTCCATTTTAGCATAATTATGAGAAATTACAATTGTAAATTATGTCCAAGCGCCTGATTTTAAGGATATATAGTAAAAAAATTAAGAAGTACCTTTTCAGACACTTCTTAATTTACATTACCTATATTAAATTTTTTATTTATTTGAAGCTCTATAACCTGTTGAAAAATCAACAACATTCATAAGTTTTTCTCCATTAATAAAACTTCTTAAATTTTTTGCACTAATTTTAACTATCTTGTCCAATGTTTCTGGAATATGATATCCACCAGAAATATGTGGAGTAATTACTATATTTTCTATGTCCCATATTCTATGATCTTTAGGAAGTGGTTCTGGATCAGTTACGTCCAACCCTGCTCCTAAAATATGTCCGCTTTCCACCAAATCGCATAGCGCTTCTGTGTCCAATACATTTCCTCTTCCTACATTTAATAGAACAGCTCCTTTTTTCATACACTTTAATCTTTCCATAGAAAACATCTTATAGGTCTCTTTAGTGGAAGGAAGTGATAATGCAACAACATCTACCGTTGGAAGCAGTTCATCTATTTTATCCATTAGATATAATTCATCAATACAATCTGGTTTTCTACTGTTTGACCTTCTTACACCTATGGTATAAGCTCCAAATGCTTTTACTCTTTTTGCAAATTCTTCTCCAATGTTTCCAAGTCCAATTATCAAAACTCTAGAACCATAGATTGATTTAACTTCACCTTCATCCTGCCAAAGATGTAATTTCTGATTGTTTCTATAGACATTAAGTTTCTTAAATATTTGAAGAAGTACTCCTATCATATGTTCAGATATTGCTAACCCATATGCACCTGTTGCATTTGTAAGCACTACTCCATTATTTAATACTCCTTTCTTTATATAAGCATCACTTCCAGCGCTATTTAACTGTAACCACTTCAAGTTTGTTGAATCACTAAGCATTTCTGCAGGTGGATTTCCAATTATTATATCAGCACTTTGAACTATCTTTTTATTTACAGTATCATATGTTTCATATGTATACTTAGCATTAGGTACTGCACTTTCTATTAACATTTTTTGTTTTTCATTTATAGGTAATAATACAAGTATGTTGCTAACATTCATAAATTTCACCTTCAATCAATTTTTATCCTAAAGCACCATTTTACCTCTATTTAATAATTTTATTCCTTTATTGAAAAATTAACAATATATATTTTAACGAAATTTATTCAAATAAAATATTACCGCCTTATTAAGGAATGTTAAAATTATTTTGGCTTATATTACCTTCTACCAAAATAGCCTAACATCTTTTTATTAGCTCAATGCCATAATCCTAAGTTATATTACTTTATCTACTTTGAATATTGTGATAAACAGCTTTTAAATAATTACAACAAATTCATAAGCCTTATTATATTTTCAGCTGTCTTTTCGATATTTTCTTGTCCTTTTTCTAGAGCTTCATCCAGAGAAGTTGCCCCTTTAGTTATACCAAATATTGAATCTATTCCATTTTCATATAGACTCTCTATACCTTCGCCAATTCTTCCAGCTAGTGCAATCACTGGTTTATTGTATTTTTTTGCAATAGTTGCAACCCCTAAAGGAGTCTTACCATACTGAGTTTGAAAATCTATACTTCCTTCTCCTGTCCAAACCATATCTGCATCCTTTATCTTTTCTTCTAATGCAGCATATTCTATAACCATTTGAATACCTTTCTTCAAAGTACCATTTAAGAATGCCATAAGCCCAGCTCCTAGTCCTCCTGCAGCTCCTGCTCCTGGTACATTTAACACATCTTTTCCACAATCCTTTTTAATCACCTCTGCATAATGCTTTAAGTTATCATCTAATATTGATATCATTTCTTTTGTGGCCCCCTTTTGAGGACCAAATACACTTGAAGCTCCTTGTTTCCCACAAAGTGGATTATTAACATCACAAGCTACTTCTATTACAACTTCTTTCAATCTAGAATCAAAGTTTGATAAATCAATACAATTTAATTTTCCTAATTCTCCACCACCGAAGTCTAGCTCATTACCTTGTTTATCTAGCAATTTTCCGCCAAGCGCTTGAATAACTCCTGCTCCCCCATCATTAGTGGCACTTCCTCCAATACCTATTAGTAATTTCTTCACTCCATGATCTAAACAAGTCTTTATAAGCTGACCAGTACCATAAGTTGTAGTCAACAGTGGATTTCTTTTTTCTGCTGGAACTAACTGTATTCCACTTGCACTAGCCATTTCCAATACTCCTACGTCTCCAGCTCCTAAAATTCCATACTGCGCTTCCACCTTATTTCCAAGCGGTCCGATAACCTGTAAAGAATATACTTTCCCATTAGTTGCATCTACTAAGGACTGCATTGTTCCTTCTCCTCCATCAGCCATAGGCACATGTATACAATTGATATTACTATTTATTTTTTTTATTCCTCTTTCCATAGCCTCACAGGCTTCTTTAGCTGTCATACTTTCTTTAAAAGAATCCGGTGCTAATACAATTGTTAAATTTTTCTTCATACTTAATGCTCCTAACTTCACTTTTATATATTTTTTAAATTATTAATTATAAAATTCTAAAGTATATAAATAATTATATTAAAAATTCGTGTATTATTGTAGCTGTAATGGCCATCAATCCTCCAACAATAGATTTAAACGTCATTAATTTCATACGTTCCTTTATATTCATGAATAAAAAACTTTTTTCTATCTTCAATTTACTTACAATTAAACCACAAAAAATAGCAGAATATATTAAGCAATCTTAAATTGAAAATATATTCTGCTAAAATTCAAGGCCTCCACTTTATTAAGTTATTTTGATTGTAGACGTTAGGTTTTAATCTTACATATAGATGTCTTACTAAAGTTTTTCAACAGACACTTTTAATTTTGCAATTATTATCTTAATCTATAGATTCGTAGCATAATGATGCTTGGCTTTCTAATACACTTCCAATATATTTAGCCACTTCAACGTGTACCGGATGAATTAAGTAAGCATCTAAGGCTTCTAATGAATCATATTTAGTAATCAACATGATGTCATAATTTCCTTTACGTACATCAACCTCTACTTTTATATCCCTAAGACTTTCAATCTTTCCTTTCATGCTTAATAATGTATTTCTAGCCTCTTCAATACTTTCCTTGTTATTGTTCTTGAGCTTAATTAACAGATTATTTGTAATCATTTTTATCCCTCCAGTTTTATCTTTAAATATAGTCGATATTCTATATTTATTACAGATATAGTTATATCCATCTATAAGATAATTATAATATTTATAACTTGACAACATATAGTCATATTATTAATTTATATTTTTAAGCTGGTTAATTAACATTCATTTATCCTACTAAATATAATATTTATGGCATAATTAATCCTGAATTAGTTTAATTTTTATTCAAAATACACTTTCCTTTTCCAAGGCATCCATTACAAGATACACACTTAGTTTTGCTAGTATCTCCACTTTCCCATCTTTTAACTAGGTCAGGCTCCGAAATCAAAGGCCTACACATAGCAAAATATTCGATTGTTGTTTCATTCAATATGTTACTCATAGAATCAAAATTTCTATTTCCTCCAACTAATATAACTGGAACTTTATTCTCTGCTGCAATTTTTTCAGTATACTCTTTAAAATAAAACTCATCTTTAGAATTAAATAACTGATACCACGCTCCACTAATTTCTATAGCATTAATACCTTTATTAGCAAGTTCTTTACATGCATATCTTAATCCTTCATAAGTTATCCCTTGATCAATACCATCCATACAATTTATTTTCACAAAAATGGGATATTCGTTTCCAACTGCTTCTCTAACTTCACTATAAGTTTCCAAAACCATTCTTGCTCTGTTTTCAATTGTTCCACCATATTCATCAGTTCTTCTATTATAATAAGGTGTTAAAAATTGATTTAGTAAAAAGCCATGAGCTGAATGAAGTTCAACACCATCAAATCCTGCTTTTTTAGCACGAACTGCTGCCTCTGCAAAGGCCTTCTGTATATGTTTAATATCTTCTTTACTCATTTCCTTAGGCATAATTTCTACACCTCTATATTCTAGTGCTACTGCACTTGGTGCCAATATTTTTTTGTTTCCTATTTCCCCTGATGCATGGGAGCCATAATGAACCAGTTGAAGGATTATTTTTGAATCATATTCATGTACCATGTCTGTTAATTTTTTATACTCTGGTATAAATGAATCGTCATAAATTCCAAAAGATCCTTCGCTTGGAATATCTGAATCAAGAATATATGTATATCCAGTAATTATCGCTCCTACTCCACCTTTAGCAAGATTCCCATAAACTTCTAAGTCCTTTTCTGTCATATGACCATTTACAGCATATCGATCTCCTGCTGCTGCTCGAATTAATCTATTTTTTAGCTCCATAGTTCCTATTCTAGTTTTATCAAATAAAGTTTTCATCAGTAAACACACTTCCTATCTTCTAATACTTATTTTGATTTTTTACTTTAAAAAATATTAACCATTTTAAAATTTTTTAAATTATTTTTAGTATATTATTTAGAGCATACTCTAAGTCAATAATCAATTTAAGATTGACGGCTAAAATGAAAAGGTAACTTCTTGATTATAAGAGTAATTTAATCATAAATGTTGTAATTTTCCTTGAAATATTAAAATTAGGGCTTGTAAATCAAGCCCTAATTTTAATATTTCAATATATTTTTTTAACTTCTTCGTAATATACAATTATTCTTTTATTTATCTTTTCTTAGATTCTCTTTATTTTGCATAACACATCCAAAATTATAACCATAGTCAAAAGCTTGTTTCAAGTCATCCTCACTTGGTTTAAATTTTATACGAAGTCCATCATCAACAACTCTCATTCTAAGCTGCTTTAATCTTTCTATGATATGTGGAACTGCTTCCCCGCTCCATCCATAGCTTCCAAAAGCACTGGCAAATTTATTACAATGAGTTCTTGCAAAAATTGATGTTGTTAAATCCCAAATAGGTTTTAATGCCTCACCTACTATTGTAGGAGTTCCAAATAAAATACCATCAGCAAATTCAAGTTCCTCAAGTACCTTAGCTTGATCTGCTTCTACCATGTCATAAAGCCTTACATCAATATCTCCACTTTCTTGAATTCCTTTAGTAATTTCATAAGCTAATTCCTTTGTATATCCATAAGCACTTACATATGGTATAATTACTGTCTTCTTAGGATTTGGATTAACAACATTACACCACTTCTTGTAATATTCCATAATTTCGTCTATTCGAGAGTCAAGTACTGGCCCATGACCTGTGCATATCATATCAATTTCTAAATCTTTAATTCTCTCTAAGGCTTTTGACATAAACGGATTTTTAAAAGGTCCAATTATGCAGTCAAAGTAATATTTAAGAGCTCTTAGGTATCCCTCATTATCTGTAACCTTACTTAATAAAATTTCATCAAAGCTATAATGAGCTCCAAAAGAATCACAAGTAACTAATGTTTTATCTTCTTCAATATATGTATACATTGTATCAGGCCAATGTAAATTAGGAAGCATCATAAAACGTAGAGTTTTATTTCCTAATTTTAAAGTTTCATTTTCCTTTACAATTATACTGTTAAATTCATGGTTTACAATGTTTTTTAGAAAACCTATAGCAACTTGAGTCCCAATAACTTTAATATTAGGATTTATATCAACAAGTTTTTCTACACTGCCTGCATGATCTGGTTCTGTATGATTCACAACAATATATTCAATGTCTTTAATATCGACTAATTTATTCAATGCTTCTAAATATTCATCGAAAAACTTAGCCTTTGCTGTTTCAAATAAAACCACGCTTTCATTTGTTTTAAGTAAGTACGAGTTATAAGAAGTTCCAAATTCTGTCTCCATTACAATATCAAATACTTTTAAATTAGGATCTAAAACACCTGTCCAGTATAAATCCTTTTTTAATTCTAATATCTTCATATAAAATCCCTCCTAGTATGTTTTCTACACATAAAAATATTATACATCTTTTTCTAAGAAATGATTAGAGTTCTTGTGCATGAAAATAAATTTACTTATAAAAGTTCTACTTATTTATTAATTTTACATCTTAAATTTGCTTAAATATTTCACTTATTTCTTTTGCAGCTTCTGCAATATCCTTTTGCGCAATAATAGCAGAAACTATTGCAAGTCCATCAATTCCAATTCCTTTAAAATCTCTAGCTGTAACTTTATTTATTCCACCAATCACTACTATAGGGATAGATACATTTTCTCTTATTTTCTTTAGCTCTTTCATACTAGTTGGATTTGCATCCTTTTTAGTTCCAGTTGCATACATTGCACCAACACCTAAATAATCAGCACCATCTTTTTGTGCTTTAAGAGCTTGTTCTAGTGAACCTGTTGACACTCCAATAATTTTATCTTCCCCAATTATCTTTCTTACAATTGCTGCCGGCATATCACTTTGACCTACATGTACCCCTGCTGCATCTACTGCGAGTGCAATATCTAATCTGTCATTTATTATAAGTGGAACATTGTATTTATCAGTGATTTCTTTAACTTTCACAGCAGTACTATAAAAATCAAGGGATGAACAATCTTTTTCTCTTAATTGAATTAATGTACATCCTCCAATAATAGCTTGCTCTACAGCTTCTTCTAAAGTCTCTGTACTCATTAAATCCCTATCTGTTACAAGATAGATACTATAATCTATTTTAGGTTTCATATATAAATCCACTCCATTTCTCTATTAATATTTTTTTATTTAATTTAAGCGTATATCTAATTTTACTAGATATACGCTTAAAACACACTTAAAAAATGTCTTATTATTCTTTAATTTTAGCCATTTTTTTAATTATTTCAGAATTTAAATTACTTATCGCATCTATAATGGAAATATGAAAACTACCTGTTCCAATATTCCCTGCCTTTTCAAATGCAATTTCTCCTGCAATTCCCATTGAAATAATTCCTGAAATAGCTGCAATGAAATAATCTGAACCTGCACCACAATATGCTCCAACTAATGCACTTGTCATGCAGCCAGTTCCTGTTACATTTGATAACATTTTTGTTCCATTTTCAAGTATAGCTACTCTTTCCCCGTCAGATATAATGTCTATTACACCTGTAATAGCTACAGTACAATTAAGTCTATCAGCTAAATTTTTAGCTACATTAATGCCTTCATCACTTCCACCTTTTGTATCAGCTTCTGAAGCATCAACACCTTTTGTAGTTGCTTGTAAACCTGCTATAAATTTTACTTCAGACATATTTCCACGTAAAACACTTATTTTAACTTCATCTATTATTCTCTTAGTGGTAGCATTTCTAAATTCTGATGCCCCTGCACCTACTGGGTCAAAAACAACTGGTATGTTTAATTCATTTGCCTTTTTTCCTGATGCAATCATTGATTCAATAGTTCTTTCGTTTAATGTACCAATATTTATTACAAGTGCAGATGAAATTTTAGTAATATCTGCTGCTTCTTTAATATCATCTGCCATAATTGGTGATGCTCCTAATGCAAGCAAAATATTAGCACAATCATTTACTGTCACATAATTAGTTATGTTATGCACAAGAGGTTTGTTATTCCTAACCTCATCTAATAACTTCCCAATCTCTAAAACTAATTTATTCTCCATAAAACTTCAGTAAGAATTTATCTTTAATAATAGTAATATCAAAATTCTTACTAACCTCCCTCCTTTAAGCAATCCTTTTTTCCATCATATAAGACACATGAATGAAAATATCAAGTTCAAATATGCCATGATTATATACTCCAAATTTATTTTTGATCAAAAAGTTCTACTTTTTCACCATTTAAAATTTTATTAGTTGTTCTTACTGCACACATTTTTCCACACATTGAGCAGCTATGTTTGTCTTCTGGTGGTATGCTTTCAAAATATTCTCTTGCCTTCTTTCCATCTATGGCAACCTTGAACATCTCTTCCCAATCTAATTTTTGACGAGCATCTGCCATTGCATTATCTCTATCTCTTGCTCCTGGAAGTCCATTAGCTATATCTGCTGCATGAGCTGCAATCTTTGAAGCAATGATTCCTTCCTTAACATCTGATAAATCTGGAAGTCTTAAATGTTCAGCAGGTGTTACATAACACAAGAAGTTTGCTCCATTAGTTGCTGCAATAGCTCCACCAATTGCTGAAGTAATATGGTCATATCCTGGGGCAATATCAGTAACAAGTGGTCCAAGTACATAGAATGGTGCTCCATGACATAATCTCTTTTCAATCTGCATGTTTGCTGCTATTTCATTTATAGCCATATGTCCAGGTCCTTCAATCATAACTTGAACATCTTTTTCCCAAGCTCTCTTTGTTAATAACCCTAATTCTATAAGTTCTGTAACTTGTCCTGCATCAGTTGAATCATCAAGGCAGCCTGGTCTCATAGCATCGCCAAGACTTATTGTAACATCATACTCTCTAAGAATTTCAAGCAATTCATCATAATGCTCATAAAATGGATTTTCATTTCCTGTCATCTCCATCCAGGCAAATAATAAAGATCCTCCACGAGATACTATGTTCATCTTTCTCTTATCTTCTTTAAATATTGAAACTGTTCTCTTATTTATACCTGCATGAATAGTAACAAAGTCAACTCCAGCCTTCGCATGAGCTCTAACTACTTCAAGAAAATCCTCTGCTTTTATGTTTAAAAGATCCTTTTCAAGATATCCAATTGCATCATACATTGGAACTGTTCCTATCATAGCAGGAGAATATTCAATAAGTTTTTCTCTAAATTCTTGAGTCTTTCCATAATTACTTAAATCCATTATAGCTTCAGCACCAAAGTCTATTGCCATTTTTACTTTTTCCATTTCTCTGCAATAATCCACTGAGTCTCCAGATATGCCTAAGTTAACATTTATTTTTGTTCTTAGTCCATCACCGATTCCTTCTGGGCTAAGTGATTTATGATTAATATTTGCTGGAATAACTATTTTACCCTCTGCTATAAGCTTAATTAATTTTTCTTCTGAAATTTTTTCTTTCTCAGCTACTACCTTCATTTCTTTAGTAACTATACCTTTTCTTGCTGCTTCCATTTGAGTTTTATAATTCATTTTATTTTCTCTCCTTTATCACATTTTTTATATAACAAAATTTTAAATTTACAATTTTTTAATTCTAGTACATAACTTTTAAACCACTATTTCTTTAGAATTCTGTAAAGATTGTATCTTATTGCTAGTTAACTCTTACTTCTTAACCCTTAGCTAATTTAAATATTTGCTTTTTTGTAGAGTTCATAAAAATGATTAGTAGGTCCTACACCTTTACCAAGCTCAAAACCATGCTCAATTGCAACTGTTATATATCTCTTTCCTTCTTTAACAGCTTCATCAATACTCATATTCTTTGCTAAATTTGCTGCAATAGCAGATGATAAAGTGCAGCCAGTTCCATGAGTATGCTTTGTATTTATTCTTTCTTGCGGTAAAAACATAAAGTTCTTTCCATCAAATAGTAAGTCTGTTGCATCCTCTTCTAAATGTCCGCCTTTAACTAAAACAGCCTTTGGTCCAAGTTCCTTAAGTTTTAAAGCTGCTTCCTTCATTTCTTCTAAATTGCTTATTTCTATACCTAAAATTTCTTCAGCTTCAGGTAGATTAGGAGTAATTAGTGTTGCTAAAGGAAATAATTCCTTAACTAAGGTATCCTTAGCATCTTTTGATAATAAATTAAAACCGCTTTTTGAAATCATAACAGGATCTAAAACTATTACTGGTAGTTTTTCAACCTTTTTTAAAGCTTTAGCTATAGCTTTTATTGATTCAATTTTAGAAACCATACCTATTTTTATTGCATCAACCCTAATATCATCAAAAATAACATCTATTTGTGATTCTATCATTTCTGGATTTATATCTTGAATTCCAAAAACCCCCATGGTATTTTGAGCTGTTACAGCCGTGATAACGCTCATTCCATAAACTCCATTTGCAGAAAAAGATTTTAAATCCGCTTGAATTCCCGCTCCTCCACAAGTATCTGATCCTGCAATAGTTAATGCTCTAAACATAAAATCATCCTTTCATTTAAATTTGATTAGTACTATGTTTTTCATCTATTGGTGACTCATTCTCTATTAACATTTTCTTTATAACAGGAATATTTACAAAGAAATATGCTATTATTGCTCCAACTGTGCAGCTTGATATAAATGGTATTACATAGACAAATACTGCAACATTCTTACCCAAAATAATTTCTGTCACTGGATAAGCTAATAATGCTCCTAATATTCCTGTACCAATTATTTCTCCAAGTACAGCTATACTTGGTTTTCTAAATTTCTTATAAAGAATACCTGCAAGAAACGCACCCACCATGCTTCCTGGAAACGCCAATAAACTTCCTGTTCCCATAATATTTCTTATAAGTGATGTAATAAATGCATTTGCAAGAGCATACACTGGGCCAAGGGTTATTGCACCAACTACATTTACAAAGTGCTGCACCGGAGATATCTTGGCCGCTCCAATTGGTACAGAAAATGTTCCAAATATCACAGAAATCCCAATTAACACCCCACTTAATGCAATTTTCTGCGCTTTACTTCTTTCCTTCATTTTAATGACCTCCTAAAAAATAAAATAGATTATTTTTTTAAGATTTTTTAATTGATTAACTTTGAAGAAGTTAAATATTTTAAGCAAAAAAAATGTATCCCAACGGGATACATTAACAACCATATGCACACAAAAATATTAATATACTTCCCTACGTTGGTACTAACCAAATCAGGTTATAAGAGTCTAGGAAATCAATTTTTCCAATCTCAGCTAAAATATTAGCTCCCCTAGTTATTCAATTATAAAATTATCTTTTACAATTTAAACATTATACCATTAACCTTAAAACGTCAAGCAATATTTTTAGTGATAAATTATAAACAACAATCAATATTTAGTGATAAATTAAAAGTTATGAGTTATGCTACTAAAAGTAAGAATCTAGAAAGTGAATGTTTAAGTTTTATATATGATTAGCATAACTTTCTCTGTTAGCTTTATTCTTAACTTTGTCACTTATCATTCTTAACTGATCTAATTGTTCTTTACTAATACATAGTATTTTCCATATCTTTTAACAGGTTTTATTACCTCAAATCCGTTGATAAGTTCGCCTATCACTTGATCTTTAGCAACCTCAATTAAAATTGTTTCCTTCTTTTTCTTAACACGTTCTGCTGTTATTACGGCAGGTTTTCTGCCTATGTTAGTTCTGCTTTTAGATGGCATTTTATTTCATACTCCTATTAATATTATAATCCTGAGATTATTATATTAATAATTAATATAATTGTGTCTAAATATATTATTTTGCCTGACTTAAAGCATCAGCTACAGCACTCATGATTCCTTTTGAACTATAAGTAGCACCAGAAACTGTATCAACCTGAGCTGTCTGTTTTGAAATTATTCCCTTAGATATAGTTCCAAAGGCCCTATTATAATAATTAGAAGTATCTTTATCAGATAATGTTGTTATATCTGTTATTTTTCCACCTGCTATTGTTACAGAAATTTTAGTTGTCCCTCCTCTAAATCCTTGTCCGTTTCCTGTATATGTTCCATCTTTATATTGTACAGAACTATTGGAAACAGAACCTTGAGAAACCTCATTTGAAGTTCCACTTGATATTACACCTGCCTTAGTTAAAGCATCTGCACTAAAATTACTTAATCCATATGTTCCAATCATTGCTGCTAATGCTACAGACCCTGCTAAATTTTTATTTACATCTTGTCCAAGAATATTTATATTTGCATTTCCTCTAGGGCATATTTCTGTACACTTTAAGCAATTGATACAGTCACCACCTTTAGCACCATCCACTTTATAAAGCTTTAATCCCATAGAACAATTCATAGTACAAGCTCTGCACTTTCCACAATCAGTTTTAGGTTTATTAATTTTTACTATTCCAATTTTGGAAATTATAGAAAATACTGCACCTAATGGACACAAATATCTACAAAAAAATCTTTCAATAAACGCTGCTCCTATTGTAATTAAAATCAAAAGCACTAAACCTATAAATAAGTTATTAAATATACCAGATACATCAGACATTTGTCCAAACACATCCCAAGGACTTGTACTTTGTAAAATATTACTTCCTAATGTCCATGAAATAATTATTATAAGCAGTAATATCACATACTTTGTATATTTTAATATTGAATCAATTTCTTCGCTTATTTTAAATTTTCCTTTGAATATTTTTTTAGATATAGCATATACAAAATCATTATATGCTCCAAAAGTACATACCCATCCGCAAAACCATCTTCCCATTAGTATTGTTATAAGCATCACAGCTGTGAATTCTATTAAGCTTGGAAATGCTTGAATGAAATTAAAATTACCTTCTATAATCATTTTGTACACTGTTTTTATTTCACTAAATGTCATGGAATAAAGTCCAGGCATTATAAAAAACATAATTATTTGTACAGCATGCCTTAAGACCTGTGATTTCTTTATTTTTTTAGCCATCTCTTTTTCTCCTTCTAATAAAATCTTGTATTTTTATAACTGGAAATATTTTTATAGCTGCAAATTAAAAGAGTTAAGAATTATTTATCCTATTATTAGTTATCCCTTATTAATGGTTAATTTTTTATTATTAGAAAAAACATCACTTGCCCTAAATGCGCTATTTAATCCTTTCAACAATAAAAATTATAACAATTAAACCTTAAGACAACCTTAGTGTAAGCTTAGAATTTGCTGAGAATAGCTAAAAATGTGAAATTAATAGAGAATTACACTTATAAAACCAAAAAATAATAGACAGTCTTATGATTGCCTATTATTCCGCTATTGTATCTTATTTATTTTCTGAGGTAAATTCTTCATCTGTTACTATAAAAATTTCATTAATGCTTGATGTGGTATATACCTTTTTATCTTCTGTAACTAATATTGCTTCAACACCCTCAATTGACTCTATAATCCTTAAGGACTTTTCTACTCCAAGAATATAGATTCCTGTTGATAACCCATCGCCATCTATTGAATTATCTGATATAATCGTTGCACTTATAATTTCACTTTCTGATGGATATCCTGTTCTAGGATCCATTATATGATGAAACCTTTTTCCACCTTCTACAAAATATCTTTCATAATTTCCTGAAGTAACAATTGACTTATCCTTAACACTTAGAATACCTATGAATTCCCCTCTAGGTTTAAAAGGATTTTGAATTCCAACCTTCCAAGATGTATTATCCTGCTTATTACCTAATGCAAAAATATTTCCACCTAAATCAATTAATGCACTTTTAATATTATTCTTTATAAAAATATCCCTAACTTTGTCAGCAGCAAAACCTTTTGCTATACCTCCAACATCTAAGGCCTGCTTCTCTTGTCTTAACTTTATTGAAGAGTTACTTTCCTCCAAAATAACATCATTATAATTTACAAGCTTTAATACCTTGTCTATTTCAGACCTTTGTGGAATTCTTTCCTCCTTTGTACCTATCCCCCACAATTTCACTAAAGGTCTTATTGTAGGATCAAAGGTTCCTTCTAAAATTTTACTGTACTCTATAGATTTTTTAACCACGAAATATGTATCACCGCTTACAGTCTCAGCATTTGTTCCAGAACCAAAATTTATTTTTGATATTTCACTATTTTCTTTAAATGCGGACATTTTATCATCAATATCATTTAACTTTTCAAAGGCTTCATCAATTGCAGCTTCCGGCGCATTTCCATATGCTCTCAAATTAATTAACGTTCCAAGAACATAACCGCTTCTAGCCGATTCACGCATTTCCTTACTCCTATTATATTTATTAATAAACTTACTAATTAAAAGAAAAATAATAACTATTGCACATATTGCTAATAAAATATTTATAATACTCACCTACCAAACACACTATTAATTTTATAATAACCAAATCATAACACTTAGGCCTTAGTTTATTCTTAGCATAAGCTTAGAATTTACTGAGAATTACTAATTAAATAAAGGATACTATATTGTTTTGACTACTATGCAGTCTCCACAAAAAATATCCTTAATATTATCTGTAATTTTAATGTTAATTAAACTTTCAATTCATTAATCTTTTATTCTCATGTATACCGTAAATGTTGTACCAACATTTATCTTACTTTTAACTTCAATTTTTCCTCTATTACTATCTACTATGGCTTTAACTATTGAAAGTCCTAAGCCATATCCTCCCTGCTCTCTTGATCTATGACTTTCACTTCTAAAGAATCTGTCATATATCTTAGTAATATCTTTTTCAGATATTCCAGTTCCATTATCTGTTACTTTTATGACTGCAAAGTTTTCACCATTTATACTTTCGAAATCTGTCGCTATGGTTATAATTCCATTATCATTATCTGTATGAAGTACAGCATTTTGAGTTAAATTAAATATAACCTGCTTCATTTGATCCTTGTTTATAATTGCCTGTATATTATCCTTAAGTTTAAGCTGCAATGACCTATTCTTACAAAGTATTTTAAGCTGAGGTTCAACTTCCTGCACTAATTCGTTAATATCTTCTTTTTTAGTTTCTACAACTGGCTTCCCATCTAATCTAGTTAAAATCAAAAGATCATTTACAAGTTTTGTGAGCCTCTCACTTTCTATCAATATGCTATTTAAAGCTAAATCTAACTGTTCCTTACTTCTAGCTGCCCCTCTTAATAAAACCTCAACAAATCCATGAATTGAAGTTAATGGTGTTCTTAATTCATGTGAAGCGTCTGATACAAAGTGTCTCATTTTTTCTTTAATTTCCTGTTCCTTATCAAAAGATTCTTCTATTCTCGCAAACATAATGTTAAAGGATTTAGCCAGCCTATCTATTTCTAATTGTCCATTTCCTTCTTTAAGCCTCTTATTCAAATCAGTTATTCCTATTCCTTCAACTGTATCTGTTATGTCATATAAGGGCTTTAATGTTTTATTAAAAATTGTGGTTCCAAGTATTGTACCTATTATAAGAATCAAAATTGAAAGACCTGCATGGGTATAAAACTGTCTAGCCAAAATTTCATTAATATCATCTATAGGTGTGCTTATTTGTATCAATCCAGATGGAGAAGATATGTTTCCAACTTTTATCCATGCAACCATTTGACAATTATTATTTTTGTCTTCTACAATTTTATATACATGTTCTAAATTCCCTGACTGATTACAGATATCTATATATTGATCTTTTGATAATACTGGAACTTGTACCTCTGGTTTTTTCTTTTCTTTTATATCCTTAGAATCATCATCCCCATCATTATCATCTTTTAGTATTAATCCCTCTGCATTATTAAATAACACTTCCCCATTTTTATTAATTAATGCAGTTCTCATATTTTTACTTGCTAAATTGTTTAAAAGTTGCATGGCATCTTTTTCATCCATAGTATCAACATCTTCTTTAGATACCACATCAATAAAATCCAGACTATGAAACCTTTGCTGTAATACTTGTCTTTTAGTTTCATAAAAGTAATGCTCCATATCTATGTATTGAAAAATTCCCATTGCAATCAATAGAATTATTAATATTACGAAAAAACGAAACAACAACTGCCATTTGAGACTCTTTATTTTAAATTTACTTTTTAAGTTTTTCATTATATCACCACTTTATAACCAACACCACGAACAGTTCTAATAATACTATGTTCCTTATCATCAATTTTATCTCGTAAGTATCTTATATAAACCTCAACAATATTTTCTTCACCATTAAAATCATATCCCCAAACTTTCTCAAGAATTAAAGATTTACTTAATGCCATTCCATTATTTACAACTAAAAATCTTAATAAATTATATTGAGTTGGTGGTAAATCTAATACTTTACCATTATATGTAATTTCATGTGCTCTATCATCTATCACAAAATTACCTAGCTGCTGAATATTATTTAATTCTGGAAAACTATTCCTTATTCTTGCATTAATTCGCGCTAAGAGTTCTTTAAAACTAAACGGTTTTGCCATGTAATCATCCGCTCCAATATCTAAACCTCTAACTTTATCATCAACATCATCCCTTGCTGTAAGCATAATTATTGATGCTCTAATATATTTTTTAATTCTGGAACACACTTCATATCCATTCATTCCTGGCAGCATAATATCTAATATAACTATATGTGGATTAATTTTTTGAGCTAATTCAATCGCTTCATTTCCATCAAATGCAGAGTATACATCATACCCCTCTGCTTCTAAACCCATTTTAATAAAATCAACTATACTTTTTTCGTCATCCACTACTAAAATAGTAATTTGTCCTCTTGTTAATGAATTCATAATATTCCTTCCCTTCATTAATAACATATAACAATTCACAGTTAGTAAATTATGATTCAGGCTCTACATTTTATAATTACACATTTTGAGTCTTAGCTTATAATTTTTATTGCTTTCCAAAAACTTGCTCCTTAAGCCTTAGTCCTTCTTTTGTTGTTGCTACTCCGCCAAGAGCTGTTTCTCTAAGTGCTGGAGGTAAGCATTTACCTACTTTGTACATTGCACTTACAGTATCATCAAAGGGAATTTTAGAAGTTACGCCAGCCATTACCATATCGGCTGTACAAAGTGCGGTTACAGCACCTTGTGCATTTCTCTTAGCACAAGGTATTTCAACAAGTCCTGCCACTGGATCACATACAAGCCCTAAGACATTCTTAATTATTATAGCTGCTGCATCTAAGCTCATTTTAGGAGTTCCGCCCATCATTTCCACAACGGCAGCCGCTCCCATTGCAGATGCTGAACCACACTCTGCCTGACACCCACCTTCTGCACCAGATAGTGTTGCATTTAGTCCTATGATAGTTCCAATTGCTGCTGCTGCAAATAATCCTTTCAGCATTTCTTCTTCATCTAAATTTAATTCTCTACCTGCTGATAGAATTACTGCTGGTAAAATTCCACATGAACCAGCTGTTGGGCAAGCTACTATTTTCCCCATTGAAGCATTGACTTCTGAAGAAGAAATTGCCATTGCCATTGCCATTGTTGTCGCAGTTCCAGTAAGGGTTTTCCCACTCTTTGCATAGTTATATAATTTATGTCCGTCTCCACCTATTAGCCCACTAACTGAATAAACTTCCTTTTCCATTCCTTCGTTTGCTGCTGATACCATAACCTTTAAATTTTGTCTCATTTTATTCATTACTTCTTCTCTAGTTAAGTTCTGCTCTTCCATTTCACACATTATCGCATACTCACTTAGTGAAATATTATTTTTTTCACATATTTCTAAAAGCTCTAATCCTGTTCTTGCTATCATAAAATAACTATTCCGCCTTCCTTTATTTTCAATCCTATAACTTTTGGTCTATTAAATTTGCCTTACTTAAAATAATCTCTATACAATAAAATGCCTTAATTAGTTATGAATTATTAGTTAATGGAGAAAAGCATATAGCTTTTCAAAAATAATATTTTTTTACTTATAACTTTTAATTCATAACTCTTAACTATTTCTCGCTGGACTTATTGAAATTGCATTATAAACCAATTCTATATTTTTAATTTTTTGCATTAATTCATTGTTTACCTTATTATCCATTTCAAAAATCATTGTAGCTTCTTTACCTTTATGATTTCTAAAAACTCTCATAAATGCTACATTTATATTTTCACTATAGAGAATACCTGTTACACTGCTAATAACTCCTGGAACATCTTTATGATCTATTATTAAAGTTTCATACATTCCAGAGAAATCAACTTCATTACCATTTACCTCTATAATTCGAATACTTCCCCCGCCAATAGATGATCCCATAACTTCACAATGCCTATCATCCTTTGTCCTCATAATAAATTTTACTGTATTAGGATGGACATCTCCTAAATCAGCTTCTTTAAATAAAAACTCAATACCTTTTTCTTTTGCAAGCTCCATTGAATTTCTAAGTCTTTCATCACTTGGTTCCATGCCTAATATACCTGCAACTAATGCTCTATCAGTTCCATGACCTTTATAGGTTTGAGCAAAAGATCCATGTAAGAGGAAAGTCACTTCTGCTATCTCTCCATCAGCTATACTCCTCGCAACTTTTCCAAGTCTTGCTGCGCCTGCTGTATGCGAACTTGATGGACCTATCATAATAGGCCCTATAATATCAAAAACTCCTATACCTTTCATATTTCTCCTCTTTCTTACAACTTTTATATAAGTCTATCCTTAGTTTGTATATTTTTTATATTAATTAAACCACAATATCACTAATTTTAGTATATAAAATTAATCATTATTCACAGCTGTAATTCCAATTTCAAAATTCCTTATCTATGAAAACTACACTCTTTTTCTATCATATTTTAATTTTTGAAACAGATTCTATAACAAAATCTTTAAATATTTTAGCTGAAGGAGTCATATATCCATTCTTTAACCATCCCATATGCACAGTTCTATAGCAATGTGGCTCTTTTATTCTTAATACCGATACTTCTTCAGTTATTAAATTTTGGGTGTTAGGAACTATAGAAATACCAAGACCTGCACTAACAAACCCTGTTACCACCATACTGCTTTCATTATATTCCATGGATGTTTTTGGGATGAAACCAATACTTTCAAAAATAGAACACATTTTCCCTTTGATTCCTTCTGAAAAAAACACAAAAGTCTCTTCTTTCAAATCTTTTAGTAGTACTTCTGTTTTATCAGCAAGATGATGATTTTTAGGTACTATGACAACAAGTTCCTCATTTTTTATAGGGACTGACTCTATTTCTTCATATCCTTTAATATCTTCAAATTCATCATAAAAACCAAAATCAAACTTACCATCCTTAAGGTCTTTTAAAATATTAAAAGTTGATTGAATCCCAAATTCAAATTTTGTATTTGGACTTTCCTTCAAAAAATTACTTATAATCGAAGGAATAAAATGTGTTCCAATAGTATACAGTGAAGATATGGAAACTGTGCCTACCATAGGATTAATTGCATCCTGTAATTCCTGAATTCCTTTACTAATCTCATTTATTGCAGCGTTAGCATGTATTAAAAACATACTGCCAAAACGAGTTAATTTTATATTGCGGCCATTTTTTTCAAATAATGGTACATTTAACTCTTCTTCTAATTTTGAAATAGCTTTACTCAAGGCTGGCTGAGTTACAGAAAGTAAATTAGCTGCTGATGTAAAATTCTGTGTTTCTGCTATAGTTTTAAAATATTCTAGTTGCTGCCAGTTCATAAATGCACTCCTTAATTTATAATATTTTAAGTTATATAACACCAATAACAATTTATAACTTTTAGTTATTGATTTGATGAAAAATATCAATTAGACATACAATACATATATTGATATCATTATATTACTTTATAAATTACATTTAAATTTTGATAGGTTAATTATAAATTTAATTTATATATTAGTCAAAAATAATGATGTTTTTTTATTAAGCAAGAAGTTTACATATTTTATTATCATATAGTAAATATATAAATTAAAATGTCTTTTAAATTGAAAGGAGAAAAACTATGAATGAAGTAATACAAAATATCTTAACAAGAAGAAGTATAAGAACTTATAAAGAAGATCAAATTTCTGATGCAGACTTAAATACAGTTTTAGAGGCTGCCCAATTTGCACCAACAGCTATGAGTAAACAAGGCTGGCATTTCACAGCAGTTCAAAATAAAGAAAAAATTGAAAAGTTAATTTCTGCAATCAAAGAAGCTATGTTAAAGTCATCTATAGAACAATATAGAAAAATGGGTGAAAATCCTAATTTTAATCCATTTTATAATGCACCTACAATAGTAATTACAGCTTATGATGAAACTTTACCTACAAAGGAATCTGATTGTGCTACTGCACTTCAAAACATGCTTTTAGCAGCTCATTCACTTAATATTGGATCATGCTGGATTCATATATTAGCTCTTACAGGAGAAGATCCTAAAGTTAAAAGCATACTTACAGAGCTAGGTGTTCCTGAAGATTATGCAGTGTTTGGTACTGCAGTTTTGGGCTATAACAGTAAAGAAGAACCTAAAGCAGCACCTAGAAAAGAAGGAACTGTTAATATAGTAAAATAAAATTTTAACGCTGGCAAAAAGCTTTTATTGCTTATTGCTAGCGTTAGCTATATTATTAAATCATTTTACTTTTACACATACTACATCACCTAAATATAGTTTTATATGGTGTATCGTTCATCTCATCTAATTTTATTTGTTTTTAATAAATTTATCATCAGTTTATGATATGGTTCACCCTTCATTACCCTAAACCTCTTAGAATCTTATTTAATAACTTCAAGAAAAGACTAATACTTTTTTAGCATTAGTCTTAATCCTTACTGTGCAATTCTAATTATAAAACTACGTTTTTTGTTGCAATAATATTTACACCAGTTTCTAATATATTTTTAATTATAATATCACCTATTTTAACAGGAGCTTTTATTGTGACTTTGTCGATTTCCTCCATGCATTCCATAATAAGACCTTTTGGTATTGCCTTTTCGGTTTTCACTGGAACTACTGGTGCTTCTCCGCCAGTAACCTTAACTGTTGAAGTTACTATTCTAACAGGATTTGTAACTTCATTTACTCCATATTCAGCTCCCTTAGGACAGCTATTACCAGTAACAGTTAAACTTTCTTCATCAACTTTTAAATGACATCCCTTAGGACAACTTATACATATTAATTCTCTTTCCATTTTATTCACCGTCCTCTAATGATATTGTAATATCACCTTTAATCTTATCTAGCAGTACCTTACTTAAAACTACTTTTTCCATTTCTGATGGTGCTAAATGAGCTCTCTTAAATTTAGCTATAACTTCCTCACCACTTCTAACTACTAATGCTTTATTGTGATATATATTATTTACTCTCATAAAGATAGTTAATTTATCCTGAACATCATCTATATCAAGTCTTTGTGGTACTGTGTAATTAACATTTGTACCATTTATTATATTAACATATTTATCTTTCTTAAGTTCATTCTTAATATATCTTGCTGCTGAAATACCAGTACGCTTTGATTCTTCTGTTACAAAGTCTACTAAGTCATGAACATGTACTACATTTCCACATGCAAATATTCCATCTGCAGAAGTTTCCATACTTTCGCTGACCATTAAACCATTTGTTCTCCTATCACCTTCAATTCCTGCATTAAATGATATATCATTTTCAGGAATTAATCCAACTGATAACAATAAAGTATCTACATCAAATTCCTTTTCAGTTCCTTTAATTGGTCTTCTATTTTCATCTACTTCAGCTATTATAACTTTTTCAAGTCTTTCTTTTCCAACAATATCTACTACTGTATGAGATAAATATAATGGAATATCATAGTCATTTAAGCATTGAACTATATTTCTATTTAATCCATTAGAATAAGGACATAATTCAACAACTGCTTTAACTTTTGCACCTTCAAGTGTCATTCTTCTTGCCATTATAAGGCCTATATCTCCTGACCCTAAGATAAGAACTTCCTTACCTGGCATATATCCTTCTACATTAATGTATCTTTGAGCTGCACCTGCACTATATACACCTGCTGGTCTATCCCCTGGGATATTAATAGCTCCTCTTGTTCTTTCCCTACAGCCCATTGAAAGAATTACAGCCTCTGCTTGAAGTTCCATATATCCTTCTTCTGAGTTTATAGCATACACCTTTTTATCTTTTGTTATTTCTAATACCATTGTATTAAGCTTAACCTCAATATCTGTATCCTTAACCATATCAATAAATCTGCTTGCATATTCAGGTCCTGTAAGTTCTTCTTTAAATGTATGAAGTCCAAATCCATTATGGATACATTGATTCAAGATTCCACCTAATTCGTTATCTCTTTCTAAAATTAATATCTTTTTTATTCCATTGTTATATGCCTCATATGCTGCTGCAAGGCCTGCTGGTCCTCCACCTACTACTATTAATTCATAACTCATAATACTACCTCGCCCTTCTACTTAGATTTTCCTACTAATAAATAAGAATTATCTTTTTCTAAAACAACACTTTCTAGTGGTACATTATATTCTCTTGCAATTATTTCTTGAACTCTTGGTCCGCAGAAACCACCCTGGCATCTTCCCATTCCTGGTCTGCATCTTCTCTTTACTCCGTCTAAAGAAAGTACTCCAAAGCTTCTCTTTATTGCATCAACGATTTCACCCTCTGTTATAGTCTCACATCTACAAATAATTCTTCCATACTGTGGATTTTCCTTTATAAGTTTAGCTTTTTCTTCTGGTGATAACTCCATGAAGTGAATTTGCTCTCTCTTAGCTTTAAAATTCTCATTCTTTTCTAACTTACATCCTGCCTTTTCTAATATATCTACCACACCTAAAGCTATAGCTGGTGCAGAAGATAAACCTGGTGATTTCATTCCTGCTACATCAATAAATCCTTTAACTTCGTCATTTTCTTCTACTATAAAATCTCCTGTATCTGGATTAGCCCTTAGACCTGCAAAATTTCTTATGCTCTCTCTAAAATTAACCTTTTTAGTTGTATGCATTGATGCTTCTCTTATAGAATCTAACCCTTCTGAAACGGTACCTAGGTCTTCTTTATCTTCTATATCTCTTGCATCAGGACCAACAAGTAAATTTCCATGAACAGTTGGAGTTACTAAAACTCCCTTTCCAAGCTTTGATGGGCATTGGAATATTGTATGACTTACTACGCTTCCTTGACTTTTATCCATTACAAAGTATTCGCCACTTCTTGGAATTATCTTGAAACTTTCCTTACAAATTAAATTGTGAATTTTATCTGCATATAACCCAGCAGCATTTATAACAAATTTAGCTTCTATAACTTCTCCATCACTAGTTGAAATCCTAAATGTATCACCTTTTTCTATAGACACTACTTCTTTTTTAAGTTTAAGCTCTCCACCATTTTGAACTGCGTTTTCAGCTAATGCGATTGTATATTCAAATGGTCCGACTATGCCTCCTGTTGGTGCATATAAAGCTCCTTGCACCTCTTCACTAAGATTCGGTTCCATTTCTAAAACCTCTTCCTTAGTTAAAACCTTTAATCCTTTTACACCAATTTTAGTTCCATTCTCATAAAGGTGATTTACTGTTTTCATATCCTCTTCGTCAAATGCTAAAATTAATGATCCATTTCTTTTAAAAGGAACACTTAATTCTTTACATAAGTCTTCAAACATTTCATTTCCTTTTACATTGTACTTTGCCATTAATGTACCTTCTTTAGGATCATATCCAGCATGAACTATTGCTGAGTTTGCTTTACTTGTTCCCATCGATACATCTTTTTCTTTTTCTAAAGTGACTACCTTTAAGTTATATTTTGTTAGTTCTCTAAATATGGAACTTCCAATAACTCCTGCTCCAATTATTGCTACATCATACATATAAAATCCTCCCTTTATTTAGTTCACAATTTACAATTACTTATAATTGTGATTTATTTCTGATTTTCTTTGCACAAAAAAAGCCAAGCTAAAAACAGGTGTAACATCACCTCTGTTTTTATGCTTGACTCTAAATTCTCTAAGCATTTATCTTTAATTATATCTATATTATACTCTGTAAATGTATACTTGTCCAGTCCTAATAACTTAATATTAAAATTTTTCTGATTAATTTGTGATTCTGTCCCAAATTTCTAAAAAATACTCTAAAGAAAGGTCTCACTTAGTTAAAAGTAATATGTGAAAAGTTATGAGTTGAGGAAGAAAAGCCGATAGCTTTTCAAAAAATAATGTATTTTAGAAATTCCTATGAGGAATCTCCTCCTCAACTATAAACTTTTAACTCATAATTCTTAACTGAGCTTATTCTTCTTCCCAGCCCTCTGCTCTTTTAACAGCTTTCTTCCATCCTCTATATAATTTTTCTTTCTTATCCTCTGATAGATTTGGTGTATAAGCCTGACTTACAGCCCATTTTTCAGCAATCTCCTCTTTTGATTTCCAAAAACCTACAGCAAGACCTGCTAAATATGCTGCACCAAGTGCTGTTGTTTCAGTTATTATAGGTCTTACAACTTCTGCACCTGTAATATCTGATTGGAACTGCATTAATAAGTTATTTCTACTAGCTCCACCATCAACTTTAAGCCTTGTTAACTTACATCCTGCATCCTCCTGCATTGCATCTATAAGATCCTTTGATTGATATGCAATAGACTCTAATGCTGCTCTAATTATATGATTTCTATTTGCACCTCTAGTCAATCCAAAGATGGCTCCTCTTGCATACATATCCCAATATGGAGCACCAAGTCCAGTAAATGCTGGAACGATGTATACACCACCATTATCCTCTACCTTACTCGCAAAATACTCTGTATCAGCAGCATCATTAACTAACTTAAGCTCATCTCTAACCCATTGAATAACAGCTCCTCCAACGAATACTGAACCTTCTAATGCATATTGAACTTTATTATCTATTCCTATTGCAATAGTAGTTACTAGACCATTTTTACTTTGAATCATATTTTCTCCTGTATTCATAAGTAAGAAGCAGCCTGTACCATAAGTATTTTTAACACTACCTTCTTCAAAACAAGTTTGGCCAAATAGTGCGCATTGTTGATCTCCTGCCATACCAGCTATTGGAACTCTTACACCTCCAGTACCACCAAGGTTTGTATGTCCATAAACTTCTGAGGAATTCTTAACTTCTGGCAACATTGATTTTGGAATATTAAGTTTTTCTAAAATTCTTTCATCCCATCTCAATTCTTTTATATTATAAAGCATTGTTCTAGAAGCGTTTGTGTAGTCGGTTACATGAACTTTACCATTTGTAAGCTTCCAAACTAACCAAGTATCTACTGTACCAAATAGCAATTCACCTTTTTCAGCTCTTTCTCGCGCACCATCCACATTGTCTAATATCCATTTTATCTTAGTTCCTGAGAAATATGCATCTAGTAATAATCCTGTATTTTCCTTTACATATTGTGCGAACTCTTTATCTTCTTTAAGCTCTTCCACTATAGCTGCAGTTCTTCTGCATTGCCATACTATTGCATTGTAAACAGGTTCCCCTGTATTTTTATCCCATACTATAGTTGTTTCTCTTTGATTTGTAATTCCTATTGCTGCTACTTCATCTTGAGTAATACTTGTTTTTGCCATTACTTCTTGTAAAACTCCATATTGGCTTGCCCATATTTCTAATGGATTATGCTCTACCCAACCTTGTTTTGGATAAATTTGAGTAAACTCCTTTTGGCTCACTCCCATTATGTTTTGATCCTGGTCAAAAATTATTGCTCTTGAGCTTGTAGTTCCTTGATCTAACGCTATTATATATTTATTCATAATATTGCACCTTTCTTTCTTAACATATTTTATTAAAATACTTCATTAAAATTCTAATATTAAACATCTAGATTAATTTATATCTCTCTTATTTAAGCTTTAAATATGGAATATATAAGCATTGTAAGTAAATTTGCTGAAAATTATAGCCCCATAAAACATTAATTCATACTCCTGCAATATAATATATTATCCTTACTGCCTTGTATAAATTTAAAATCTATTTAGTCCAAATAAACTTATCTAAATAAACTTAGTTTTATGTGGCTTTATTCTCTAATTCTCTATAGCCTACATGTTCCAAATTTCTTTTTTGGTTGTAGATACGCATGTTGCTCCTGAATTTAATGCCTGTATTACCTCTTCTTTGGTTTCAATTAGTCCGCCAGCAACAACTGGCTTATTAGAGTGTTCTGATATAATTCCAAGTACCTTAGGAATTATTCCTGGTAATACTTCTATTGCATCACATTCAGAAATCATGTGATTTTTAACAGTGCTCAATGATAGAGTATCGAAAATAAAAACTCTCTGAACTCCTAATAAATCATATTTTTTAGCGAGTTTTACAACCTGTGGTTTTGTGCTGATTATTCCACTAAATTTTGTTCTTTCTTTGATATATCTTATAACCACTTCCTTATTTGTAAATCCTTCAACTAAATCTATATGAATTATTCCTATCTTGTTTTTAGATGTAATAATTTCACTTATTTCTTTAATATTCATCACATCTCCAAACAAAACAAATATAATTTGAGCATCTGAATCTACTGCTAATCCTAATTGTTCTTCGTTTTTTACTGCTGCTATAACTGGATTTTCCTCTAACAATTCTTTAATATTCATATATACTCCCATGTAATTGTTTTCTTTTTATTTTAAGTATTGCATACTTACCTTTCACTGTCAAATCCAAATATTAATAAGTTTTTATAATATTCCATGTAACATTACATAAAATAATGCAGCTAAAATTGCTCCTACAATTGGGGCAACAACAGGAATCCATGCATATCCCCAATTAGAATCTCCCTTATCAGGTATAGGTAATACTGCATGTGCGATTCTTGGCATTAAATCTCTTGCTGGATTAATTGCATATCCTGTTGGACCTCCTAAACTTACACCAATAGCCAAAATTAAAAATGCTACAAACAATGTTCCCATTCCATTTGATAGATTTTGATCTCCCATTCCTAAAATTGCATAAACTAGTACAAATGTTCCTACAAGCTCAGTTATAAAATTAATTGAAGTATTCTTTACTTGAGGGCCTGTACAAAATACACCAAGTTTGCTTCCTTTATCTTCAGTAGCTTTAAATTGATCATTATAAACAATAAATACCAAAACTGCTCCTAAAAATGCACCAATACATTGTCCAGCTAAATAAATCGGAACTTGAGCCCACGCTACTTTACCTATTACTGCTAACGCAATTGTTAATGCTGGATTAAAATGAGCCCCACTATAATTTCCAAAAATCAATGCTGGAATTCCTACCGCAAAAGCCCATCCTATTGCAATTACTATTAATCCTGCTCCTGATCCACCTGATTTTTTTAATACGACATTGGCTACAACACCGTCACCTAATAAAATAAGTAATAAAGTTCCTACTAGTTCTGCAAAAAAAATTGTCATAGCATTATCTCCTTTCTATTCTTACAACATTTAATTTATTTTTCCTTACTCTTAAAATGTAGTACATATTTTAGTTGATATACACCTACTTTCAAAATAAATATTTTGTTTGATAATCCTAGAAAGCAATACATCAGCAATCTTCAGCGTTAAGAATTATTTTAGTAAGATTGATTAAAAATTCTAAATTGCTATTAATTTTGCCAATAATAATAGCCACATAAAACACCCTTATACTTTAAACAATAATGAATTCTTCATATTGACTAAATATATAAGCTTTAAATTTACCTAAAATAAAGTAGTTCTTCTAAGTAAATTTAGTTTTATGTGGCTCTTTTCTCTAATTCTCTATAGCCTACATTTACAAAGGGATCTCCCCACAGAATCTAAATGTAATTGTTTTCTTTATGTTATTAGTATCACACATTTATTTCTTAGTGTCAAGGATAGTTAATAATATAACAATCCTTATATAATTTATTTTTTATTCTCTTTTCATATAGATCCTAATTAATAGCCAATCTTCATAAGTCATACGATAAAGTGATATTCCATTCACGGATATTATTGCATTATAAATCACTAGAGAATAAAACAAAAGTGACTACTCGAGAATCGCATTTTTAATAATTTATTTAAGAATAACTCTTATTATATGCTCAATATCTTCCCCCATTGAAGTTATCACTTTTCTTTTGATAACAGGTTGTCCATAGAATTTATATTCTTGTCCATCAATATAAACTTCGCTCACTTTATACTCTCCATATTCTTTATTATAACTATTTATATATTCAACTTTAAGTCGTCTTTCAGCAAAATTCATTTTAATAGAAGCTTTACTTTCATCATTAAATTGCCTTGCCAGAATCTTAGGTTCAAATAATAAATCCCCCATTTCACCTTTTATTCCAAACATTTCAGTTAATACTGTTAATATCAACCAACTTGCTGATCCAGTTAAATAATGATACATACCTCTTCCTTTTTCATTTATATATTCAGGCACACCTGGATATATCCTGCTAACATCAAAATTATTACAATGACTGTAAAGTGTATCAATAACCTTAAATCCTTCAAATGCAAAACCCCTTTGATAGAGTGCATTTGCATACATAATGTCCATGTGGCTAAATACAGCGCCATTTTCCTTATGTCCATACGCAAATCCAAACATTCTTCCTAAATCAGTTTTTACTTCATTGAAGTTGGTATTTAATCTGTAGCCACCAACAGATTTATCATAAAGATATTTATCAGCTGCTTTAATAATACTTTCAACTTGCTCCTCTGCTGCCGTATTGCTCATAATTGTAAACACTTGTCCAGTAAGCATCATACGAGTTCCTGATTCTCCATCTCCTTCGACTCTTCTAGCATTATTATCATAGTAGCCATTATACCAACTATAGCCATCCTTATTACTTATCCATTCATTTCTTTGAATATGTTCCTTAAGCCATTTTGCTTTTTCTTCAATGTTACTAATCAATTCATCACAGTCTATGTTAGCTACTTTTCCACTAATATTATGCTTGCATTTATCACAATAATTTTTTAATATACTTTGTTTTTCTTCTACGTTGTCATAAACTTCATTATTACCAGTTAAAAGCAATTGTAACTCTTCAGCTAACTCTATACTTTTTACTTTCTTTACATCTCTTAAGTACTTTAATAACTCAGCAATATCTGTAAGATTTCCTCCATAAAGAGCACTAAAAGCAACACTTTCACCGTGTTTTTCTGCCATATCAAGACCATCATTCCAGTCTGCACCATGTAATTTTAAATTATTATGCTCTCCAACATCATAAAATGCTGTTAAGTGTTGTACTAAAAGATGCTCTAAAATAGTTCCTTTATGTTCTTCTAAATTTTCTGTACGAACTCTATTTCCTTGACTTAAGTCCCATAAATTATCTTTTTCTGTGCCTCTTCCTACTTGAAGATCTTTAAAATAGCTTTGTTTTTCTAAAAGAAAATCTATGTCTCCTGTTTGTTCAATATATAGCTTAGTTGTTAAGAAAGGCCATGCTCCATGATCCATCCAAACACGTGTTATATTATTTCTATCTGCAATAAACTCACCTTGTTTAGTTCCGATAATTGTAGCATTAGTTCCATCAAAACGAACTCCACCAAAATTATCTAAAAGCATACCACGTACTCCGCTTGGATCCATTGCAAGTAGAGCTAAGCAATCTTGCCATAAATCTCTCCAGCCTCTTCCGCCCTTACCATAATCATGATGTGGTAAAAATGAACAGCCATAAATCCTTCTAAGCATTGGTTGGAAATTAACCCAATACATCCAATTATCAAACTGCTTATCCTCTGTTTCATATGAAATATTAATTTTTTTATCCCAATATGCTTTAGTTTTTTCAAGAAGCTTATCAAAAGCTATTTCTTTCAAATTTCTTTCAGCAATATTATTAAAATCAGATTTTGAATCTCCAAAACCTATTGCTACAATATATGTTTTAGATTCATTAGGCTCAATTTTTACCTCATCAAAACGAATAGCTCCAATTGCCTCATAACCTTCTAATTTTGTATCCGCCTTAACTTTAAATTCCTCATTTAATAAAATACTCTTTGGAACTTCAAATGATCCGCCTTCTCCAATATATTCTTCTACTATTGGACAAAAACTTACTGGCTTTTCTCTATCACCTGTTGCTGCAACAACGCCATAAACAACAGTATTTTTCTTATGTCCTCTTTCATCAAATGTCAATGTTGGATTCACTATAATTCCATCTTCTGTGGTTTCTATTCTATTTAAAAGAGATGTCACATGTCTGTGATCTCTAATATTATCTGCGGAACGGCAATATAATGGTATTGCTACAGTTGGTGTTACCTTTTTAGAATTATCACTTGTATTAGTAATTGTTACCTTCATTAATTCTATTTTCTCATCATTGGAAGGTACAAAAGATATTATTTCACTTTTTATACCATATTTCTTTGACTTCCTAGTCATCTTATGCCACATAATTCCTGCTTCTAATTCTGTTTCTTCTTTATCCTCACTAAAAGCTTCTGCTTGCTGAGCTGCTGAAACTCCTGTAGCTGACCATGCACCTATACCTTCAACATATATCCAAAAATTTCTCGATGATTTATTATTATGAAGCTCTTCACTACTTACTGGTGCAAGTAAAAATGTGTTCTGCCCCATCTTACAATCTCCATTTAAAGTTGGGGTTATACTAGACATAACTCCAGCCTCATTTGCAAGTGGAAAATACAAATAGCTATTATTTTCTGGATTTTTAAGCTTAAATGTTCCTTTATTATTTATAAATTTACAATTTGCCATACCGCGAAAACCACCTTTACAATGTTTTATTAAATATTATTTTTTATTTGTTTCTACTAAATCTAATTTCTTACAAGAATCTCTTTCAATAAGCTGCACTGGTATAATTTTATTAATTTTGAGTTTAGCTTTTTCATTAATTTGCTTTACTAATAAATCAACTGCAGTTTTTCCAATTTCTTTACGATCTTGTCTTATAGTTGTTAATTTAGGTGTGATATATCTCGCTAACTCTATATCATCATACCCTATTATTGAAATATCATCTGGCACACTTAAACCTTCCTCTTTTAATGCATCTATTGCTCCAATTGCTATCTTATCTGCTGATGCAAAAACTGCTGTTGGTATTTCTTTAAGCTTTAGTAAACCTTTCATTGCATTATAACCACCACTAACATCAAAATTTACTCCATCTGCAATATATCCATCAAGTATTTCTAAATTAAATTTCTTCATAGCTTTTTCATAGCCTTTTCTTCTTATTATGCTTGGCCAGTTATCTAATTTATTTGCACCCGTTATATGTGCAATTCTTCTATGTCCCAAATCATATAAATGCTTAATAGCCAAATAACAACCTTCTAAGTTATCTGAAGTTACTGTTGATGTATTTTTATTAATTATATCTATTACTACAATAGGGAAATCACTTTCTATAAGCTCTAAAGTTTCTTTATCATATGGGTCCGTACAAATTATAGCGATTCCATCTACGCATCTATATTTGAAATATTCTAAAAAAGTATCATTCTTTAATCTATCGTTTTTAGAGCCGAATAATAATGAATATCCGTGCTTATCTGCTTGATTTTTAAAAGCTTCTATTACTCCTGAAAAGAAAGCATGATTAAGTCCAACTCCAAGATTTTCAAAATATACAATACCTAATGTCCATGTTTTCTTGGTGGATAAGAACTGAGCTTGTGCATTTGGCAAAAATTTTTCCTCATTAAGAATTTTTTGTATTTTGGCTCTTGTTTTATTACTTACATCAGGATAATTATTTATTACTTTTGAAACTGTAGTTGGAGAAACTCCTGCTATTTTTGCTATTTCATAAATTGTACTCATGCTGTATATCTTCCCTTCTATAAGCTTTACATTATCAATTATATTGTCTCTGCAGTAGTATAAATAAAATTTATCTTCAAACTCATTATCTATTTCTAACTTCACAGGCTTATCTTTATTTTCTTTATCAATTTATTAATTTCCTACTCTCTTATAGAATAGTAGCTTGAATTTCTACTACTTCTTTATTTCTAATTTTTTCAGCTAACTCTCCACATACTTCATTTCCTTTAAATTTACTCATATTGTTGTTTGCATCAACTAAAATAATTTCTTCTATTATTCCTTTTTCAGATCCAAAAGTGTCCTTATTATTTTTATTTACATAAACAAGCTTAGTATTTCCTAATATTGTAGTAATCAAAGCACTATCTTTAAAGAAATCTTTTGTTAAAATAGGATTTAGCCTAAATTTCAAAATTCCATCTTCATATACAAATAAATTTTCTCCAACCATCATTAATTTCCAAATATTAAGCATTTCTACAGTTGTACCACTTAATCTTGCTACAAATCCTCTTCCATGAATTCTTTCATCTGGATTGCTGCTACTTGCAATAAACGATGAATTTTCTAGTATACTCCTTCCATATATTTTGGGATTCATAAACGGCGGCATTGCAGTTCTTATATCCTCAAAGAATTCTTCATATAATCCATTTTTTATTAATTCTAAAATGTACTTAAATTCCATGTGCATAAATACTGATTCTCTTTCAAGCCAACCAGCTGTAAAGCTTCTTGCTCTCCCAATTTCGAAAGATACATCTTCTAATGATTCTGAAGTTTTGTACATTTTTAATTTTTTATCATAAACATTACTTTTCTTAATAGATTTATATAATCCGTGCTTTTCAACATAATCTAATTTGGTTTTAAAATATCTGGTAGGACCTTCTAAAAATAGTGGTAAGAAATTAATTTTAAACTCTAATGGTTTTATTACTCCTTTAACTCCTTTATTATCTATTTCATATTTAGCTACATCATAATACATAAATGTAGGAATGTTACCTTCATTCATGTCCTTTGCTTTCTCAATTCCCAAATCAAGCTTAGAAATCATTTTGTTAATTATAATTTCAATAGCTGTGACTTCTATATTCGAATTATTTCCACTTATTGAATATTTGATTTTTTCTCTATATTCTTCTCTTATTGTAGAAACCTTGTCCCAATATTCTAATTGAGTTAATTCCTCATTTAAATTTAATGAAAGAACTTTTTCTACTTCGCATATAGATTCATAAAATTCTTCTGGCAATTTTACTGAGTCTTCTGCGACATTTAAATTTCCCTTTATGAATAGTAATAATCTTTTTAACTCTGCAGTTTCCGAAAAACTTGAACCAAGTAACCCTGGAAGTCCATTCATAGCATCATTCCAACCTGGCTTTCCTGCTTCCATCTCTATTCCAAATCCCATAGGATCTAAAGTCATGAATTTAATTCCTGCAAGAATTAATAACTTTGAAAATAAATTTGTTTTATATAAATTACCATGACTATCAAAAATCCAGCTATCGCATATATTTTCCTTTTTGGCTAAAGCTGCATATTGCCTAACTTTTTCATCTTCAATACTATATTTATATTTTCTAGGCAATACGTATTCTGGAGAATTATAGAACTTATAACTTTCATCCTTAATTAATAATTCTCTTATCTTATCTGGATATATATTTAAATATTCTTCTATTAAATCAAGATTATAAGTCCAGTGATCACTCCAAAACCCTTCACCAAAGTCTGCTTCTATAGATTCACTACACATTTCTATAATATTATTCATAATCTCATTGATTTTTTTACTTTCAATACCATTTATATTTCTTAATGAAGAATACAATTCACCAACAGTGAATTTACCATCTAAAGTTTTTATCAATTCTTCATTTTCAAATGTATTAACTAAATTTAATATATTTTCTTTTTTATTTTCCTCTATATAGAATTTCTTTCCTTTAATAACCAAAGGATTATAACCATCAAGCTGAATTAGATCATTAAATAATTTAATATTTTCTACTCCTGTAAATGGATGAATATATATATCCATTCTTCTATTTTGATTTACATCTCTAAAGTTTCCATTTCCTTGAGAATAGAAATTCGGTTCTATACTAAAGAAGTTATAGTCTCTTTCTAAATCCCCATGTTTTCTAGAATATACATAGTATATCTTTTTATCTACATTCCCAAACTCTAATGGATATCCGCCTCTTAAAACATTATCTATATAGCATTGTTTTATATATTCATCGAATAGTGGATATGCAGTTTTAGTATCCACATGCTTGCTAATACTATCTACCAATTCATTACTTTCACTTATTTTCACATCAAAGTAACTTTTTTTGCATATTTTATTTAATGATTTATTAACATCATCACTATTATTCATATATCCTATATAACTGTATATACATGTTGTATTATTTCTATCTAAGAATGTTGATTTTCCTGTAAACGCGCAAGGAACTTTATTATAAGAAATATTATTACCATTGAGTAATGTTCCGATAATATTATTTTTAAATTCTACTGGTTCTTTTAATGATGTATCATATCCAAATATCTTTTCCGAATCTACTATGGGATTTAATATATCTTCATTTTCATCAAATGCTACGTAAAAATAACTATTTTCTACTGTTCCCATTTGAGTTGTGTCTTCAGAAGAAGATCTTAACTTATAGACAGCAGTTCCATCTCCTTTAATTTCTCCCTGCATATAACTTCTTAACGTATTTCCAATTGCTTTGTAGGTTTTATTATCGGATCCATATGGTAATATTGCAGATAATCCATCTAATATTTCTATTTCCTTTTTTACATTAGATGTATTTACAACTTCTACTTTTCTTCCAAGTGCTGAAAATTCTTCATTAGGAATTGTATAATAAGTTATTTCAATATTTATATTTAATTTGCTATTTATTTCAATTAATCTTAATTCATTATTCTTAATTTTTATTATTCTACTTATATTCTCATTTGTAGTCATAGAAAATGGTTCAAAAACAAATTCTTCTTCATTGCTTTTAACCTTTATAAAAGTTCTAAACCCATTACTATACACCATTTTATAAGCTTCATTAGCTGGAAAAAACTCCATTATACAATTACTTTTATCCCTTATTCCAATACTGCTTATCGCTTGTCCTCTGTTAACGTAAAATGACCACATAGGTATTCCTTCTATACCCGCAATACCTGATAAAAAACTAGCAAAAGGAGCTTTTTTATCATAATCTTCTATAACATAAAATCCTAGCTCATCTATATAATCCTTCTTAAATTCATTTTTCTTCTTCATTAAAACACCTCTTATCTATAGGTCATACTTCCATTTTTATTTCCTAATCAATTTAGTTCCAATAGCTACTGCTAAGGTGATAATTAGTAATATTTAAGTCCACAAAAACTTTTACTTTTCACACCCTAGCACTGCATATATATTAGAAGATTATTTCTACGTTATGCTCCTTACCATCTTCAAAATTCTTTAGGATATTACCTTCAATTTTCTCACCATCAACTTTTATATAATATGAAGAATCTTTCATTCTGTAAAAACCTTTAGGTTTTGAGATTCTGATATCAAAGCTAGCCTTACCAGTATTGAGAATCAAGTTTATGGATTCTTGCTCTTCTGCAAGTATTGGATTTATCTCTATACCTCTTACTGTATATTCAACACCAAATGCATCAAATAGTGATAATGTAAGCCAAGTAGAGGTACCACTAAGTGTAGGCCCTATATTTTCTCCAGTATCACTATTGTTATATTGAGTACAAAATCTTGGATTTCCACATGTTTCATATGGATGTTTCATTGTGTTGTAAGGTAAGACTAGATTTATCATCCAATATGCTGTACTAGTTAGCTTTCTTGCTAATTCATCACTCTCAACTATCTTAGCAGCTTTTAGCATAGCACTAGTAGCCATCATTGTAGCATGCTTAAATATTCCACCATTTTCTCTATCTCCAGGAAAATATTCTCCTGTAGCAGTTCCACTTGCAACCTTCCCTAAATCTGTTGGACTAATAAGCTTTAATCCATAAGGAGTTTTTAAATGTGCCTCTATAGATTCAAGCATTATTTTAATTTGTTCTTCTGTTGCAGAATTAGATAAAACTGCCCAGCTGAAAGAATTTAGGAAATATGTGCCGTCTTTATTGGAATCTGCCGAAAGATTATCACCTTTAGCACCAAGATAAGTAAATTTCCCATCTTTGTATCTATTAAATAAAACTCTTGCAAAGAAATCCTCTTTCCAAGCATATTGTTGCAGATTATCATAAAGTTTATTAGAAGCCTTTTCAATGTTACTTAAATATAATGTATCTTCTTTCTGCTTTCCAATTTCAATCATTTCGTCCATAGCAACCTTTAATAAGAATCCATTCATAACACTTTCAGAATAATCACTTTCAAATGGCTCTCCATCTCTTCCTGTTCTAGCTACCTGTGCCTTGTATCTTCTCTCTTTTTCAACCCCATTTATAAAATTAGTGTCAAGCTTTAGACAGTCATTCCAATCTGCAAAATCAAGTAGAGGTATTCCATGTTTTCCTATTGAAATTTCTCCTGAATATCTTAAAATAGCTTTCATTGTATCATATAAGCTTCTTTTCTTTATTGGATTACTTCCACCAATAACGAACTGTTCATCCAAGAAGCCAACATCGCCAGTAACATTTACATATCTATATACAGCTTGGATTAACCACAATCCATCATCTGACCATTTTCCTGGCTCTTTACCAATCCAAAAGAAATTATGGTATGCA
The DNA here is from genome assembly GCF_000230835.1 of Clostridium sp. DL-VIII. Taxonomy (NCBI): domain Bacteria; kingdom Bacillati; phylum Bacillota; class Clostridia; order Eubacteriales; family Clostridiaceae; genus Clostridium; species Clostridium sp. DL-VIII. The sequence goes on along the minus strand of NZ_CM001240.1, from coordinate 1,282,857 downwards.
TAACCAAATTCAAATACCTTTTCAGCCCATTCCTTTATTAAAGTTTTAACTAAATCTTTTTTACCCATTCCTATAAAGTAATACATTGATGCGTAAATATCTTGAATTTCTCTAAAACCTATTTCTCTATAGCCTTTTTGTGTTTGGTCAAAGGAACGTGATACAAAAGTTTGATATAAAACTTGGAAAGGTAGATTTTTATTAACATAAGTATCGAATTGCTTATCACAAGAATTAACTTGTAGGTAACTACTATATTTATTTATAAAGCTCATGCTATTATTAAAAGCATTTTGCACTTCTTTTTCATTACTATATTTAACAATTAAATTTTGCACTTCAGTTTTAAAAGTATTTTCATTAAAGTTATCGTTTGTCTTATTTGAAACTAATCCTGTTAAGTTATTAATAGAAATTTCAGCTACAGGTTGCAATGTGATTTCACTGCTAACAGCAAAGAAACCTGGTCCTTTTCTATTTAAATTACTGCTAAGTTTGTATAACCCTTCTGGTCTTTCTAATGAACCACTTCCAACGAATTCACTATAACTTGTACAAAATTCCTTAGGAAGAACTACCCCTTTTTCATTATGTGTGATCATTGTATGAAATCTGTAGTCACCACTTGTATACATTGGATAATAATCTGAAGATATAGCCATTACTGAGCCTTCGTCATCAAGTAATACCTTTGCCTGCATAATTACATTGCTGTATAAAACATCCTCCATCAATGCACTTGGCGCAGCACTTCCAAACATACCAGTGCAAACTATTTTTATATTCCTTACACTATTTGTATTATTCTTTATTTTAATTTGTTGTGCCTCAACAGCTATAGGCATATTTTCTTCTTGAGGAAGTAAGAAAATCAATCTTTCAATTTCTAATCCACACTTAGTCTTATAAATAATTTTAGTATGATTTTGAGAATGAATGCATTTCCCTGATTCTATATTTTTGTCTGTAACATTTGCTGAATAGAATATTTGCTTTCCATCCTCCACCAAATAAAACTGACGACTTGCAGGAAAGCCATTTTCTTCTTGAAGCATATCCCATCTTGTGGCCAATACTTGAGTAGCTGCATGAGATCTAAAGCTTCCTCTTCCTAGTTTATCCACTACGCTCTTCGGGGTAGTCTGTAAAGGATGAGAAAAATCAATTCTATTTCCTAACAATAAATTAGTATAAAAATGTGGACCAGGAGCTGGAGCTAATAAATCTATTTCATGCTCTCCCTCTTCATTGATGCTTCCCACACCATAAGTTATCTTTTCTACTATTGTGTTTATCTTATTACTAATCTCAAGGTCTAACTTTATTTCAGTAATTAATCCCTTGTTATATGATAATAAAATAGTGTCATCTACATTTTTAGTAAATTTAATGATCACAGATTCATTGTCTTTTAAAATCGTATCTAATAATATAGCTATTTCTCTATTCTTAAACATTTCTAAAGTAACAGGAATTTTGATTGGTAAATTAGCAACTCCCACTGACTTCCTATATGTGCTATCGTAGAAGATACCATCTATAACAGCTTGCTTTTCAAGCCTTTCATTAAATATTTCTCTTAATTTCTGCTCTGCAGACTGTTCAACTTTTCTAGCTACAACTTCTCTCATTATTTACCTCCCAAATATATATTAATTTTTATACTTTTATTTTCATTATTTAAATATGTCTATTTTTATTGAACTTCAGCGTCCTTATTATTGTATTTTTCTTCAATATCTATGAGCATACTTTTTTCCATAAGCATCACTAAGTAACATACAATACTTACAAAAAACAATGGAAGTATCACTATAAACTTTATTTTAATGAATATATTCCATAATATAAAAGCAGCTGCAATTGAAATTATACATACATAAATTTTCTTAATTAGGTACATTAATGATAATGCAAAAATCTCTTTTTTCTTCAAATAAAACCTTGATAATATAGGAAATATATGAAACCATATAGAAACACATATAAATATCAAAATCACAGGTATAATTTTCACTAGAGTCAAACTAAAATTATTATTAAAGTATAATAATTCAATCCAAGCTAAAGTTAAAATAATTATCTCTAATGTCCAAAAAAATACTGAATCAAGAAAATTTACCTTATAAGCTTCAAAAAAGTCTTTTGTAATATCAATATCTCCCTCTCTCGTTAGCTTACCCATTATACTTAACAATGCTGTTAACGCAGGTCCAATAGGTATTGATGACAACATTAAAATAATAATCATATACACATCTATAGTCTCATAATTGTTCATTCCTAATGCTACAAATATAAATGGAATATTTAAAATCCAAAAATAAAAATTTGCTAATAAAAACCACCATACATAATTAAAAAATTTAACAATAACACCATCATTGAATTCTCTTTTTTTACTCATAATTTTTTCCTATCTCTATCAACAACTTTAATTGATATAGCAATACTCCTAATTTCATCGCTAAATTTAGAAAAAGTATTATTTCTTTTTTATTTTCAACTACACACAAGGAATTAATCCTATGTTACTCTTACCTTTAACCTTTTACTCCTCCAATTGTCAATCCACCAATTATCTTCTTTGACAAGAATGCAAATGCTATCATTATTGGAACAACAGAAATTGCAATACATGTATATATTGCACCAAATTCAGTCTTGTAAACACCTTTTGCAACAACCTGCATAATTGGAAGTGTATACTTATTCATATCTGATATTAGAATAAGAGGTGTTAAATAGTTATTCCAAGTTCCTATAAATGTAAATATAGACATAGTTGCAACAGAAGGCATAATAAGAGGTAATCCTATTTTGTTAAATATAGCAAATTCACCAGAACCATCTATTCTTGCTGCTTCAATTAAGGATTCATGAACTGCACCATCTGTATAACCTTTAATAAAGAAAACAGAACTCGCATTAGCTATTGAAGGAATTATTAAAGGAATATAACTGTTAAGCAAATGCATTTTGCTTATTAATTGATAAAATCCTATGAATCCTAACTGCATAGGAATCATCATTGAACCTAATACAATTGCATAAAGCATTTTATTACCCTTAAATTTGTATCTTGAAAATCCATATGCAGTAAGTGCACTAAAATATCCACTTACTACTGTAACAGCAACTGCAATGAATAAGCTGTTGGCAAATCCTCTCCATATAGGTACACTTTCCACTAACCTATGGTAATTATCTAATAATGCTGTACCTGGTAAAAGCCATAATTTTGATGCTATTTCTCCATTGGTATGTGTACAATCTATGAGCATTATATAAAAGGGAACTAAACATATTATAGTAAGTAAGATTAAAAAGATATACCTAACTATTGTTTTACTACTTGTCCTCATATTATTAGTTCTTTTAACTTTTGTTTCCATTAATATCCCCCCTAATCATTCTCAACATTTCTATTAATAAACTTGAAAGTTATTATAGAAAATATGAGTATCAATATAAATAAACCATATCCAATAGCAGAACCATATCCATAGTTTGAATTTTGGAAAGCAGTATTATATAAATACATAACTACCGTTAATGTCTTATTATTAGGATTTCCTTGTCCACCAGTCATAACATAAGGAATATCAAATGTCTGCATACCACCAATAAGTGATGTTACAGCAGCAAATAATAAAGTTGGTTTTAAAAGTGGCATTGTTATACTCTTAAAACTCTCCCAAGGAGTTGCTCCATCTATGCTTGCAGATTCATACAATTCTGCAGGTATATTATTCAAACCAGCTCCAAAAATTATCGTACTATATCCAAACCACATCCACCATGATATAAGTGACATTATTCCTCTAGAAGAAAATTCACTCAAAAACCAGTTAACAGGTTCCTTAATCAAATGTAAATTTAAAAGAACCTTATTAACCGCACCAGTTTGCCAGTCAAATAGAAATACAAATAACACGGCTACAGCTGCTGGTGTAACAAGGTTAGGAAGATACATAGCTGCTCTAAAAAATTCTTTTCCCCTAATTTTTTTTGCACTATTAAACAATACTGCAAGTAGAAGTGCCAAAACCATCTGTGGAATTACAGCGCAAATCCACATTATCAATGTATTGGCTATAGCCTGATAAAATAAAGAATCATGTATAAGAGTAACATAGTTCTTAAGTCCTACAAAAGTTTGGTTTAGTGACATCCCATCCCACTTTTCAAGACTTATAATTAAAGTATATATAATCGGATATAATGAAAATAATAAGAATACAACAAAATATGGAATAATAAAGTATATTCCATATCTCCCTTTATCTACTCTGTTTTTTTTCTTTGGCATCAAACCGCCTCCTAATTTAAATTACTTATTAGGCACATGAAAGAAAATAATTGACCAAAGATGCGACGCATATTTTGCGTCAGACAAGGAAGTGAATTCTGCTCATAGCGGGCTTATTAGTAGAATTTACTGATGAGCAGTGAACCAAAATCTATGATTTTGTGTGAATCGCTTACTCAGCGAGCATATGCGAGTCGAGCTTCCTCTATAACGTAAAATAGGCTAGCATACTGATCAATTATTTTCTTGATTGTGCCTTAGCTGCTTAAAATATAATAAACAGCTAATAAGTTCTTATAAAGTTATTCTACAGTTATATCTGGGAATGCAGCCTTAACATCTGCTTTAAATTGTTGTAAAAATTCTTCTTTTGTTTTTTGTCCTGTTACATATAAATCTAAATCAGATTGAAATTTATTGTTGATAGTTTCATCATACTTAGTAACTAACTTACCAGAAATAGATGGAATTATCTCATTATATGTCTTAGCTAAATTTTGTCCATCGCAAAAAGCATTTTTTCCATCATCAGTAGTTGCAAATTGCTTACTTACGTCTGGCATAGATGAGAAATCACCATTTGTTTTCATGTCCCATGTTTGGAATTCCTTAGAATTGAAGAACTTAACAAATTGCCATGCTAGTTCCTTATTTTCACTCTTACTGTAGATGCCTAACCAAGTACCACCATTGTAGTAAGCTGCTGGTGCCTTAGCAAGTCCCCAATCTCCCTTTGAGTCTTTAGCATTAGTAGCTATTTCATATGGTAATCCCCAAGTTGGAAGTGCATAAGCTAATACGTTTGTCCCATCTACTGCACCAGCCATTGATGCTGACCATGGTGCTGACCATGTATTAAACTTAGCATCTATATCTGCATCTCTGATTTTCTTTGCATTATCAGCATATTCCATCATCTTGTCATCGATAACTAATTTATTGTCTTCTACCCAGCCATGCGATCTACTTCCAGATGCAATAACGAATCCTTCAGAATAATTTGGAAGTAGCTTAACTGTGCCACCACTTTTTTCGTTTAATTCTTTACCAGTTTCAATTAACGAATCCCATGAACTAAATTTCTTAGAAATTTCGTCTGGATCATCTGTTCCAAGATATTGTTTAGCTAAACTTCTCTTGTAGAATAATCCACCTGGAGTTGCTTGCCAAGATAGTGCTCTAATGCTATTATCTTGTACATTTCTTCCAAGATCTACAACATATTGAGCCTCAGTTTTTCCAATGTCTTCTGCATTATATGGAGCCTTAGAAAGATTTTCATAGTAATCAGTATTAACATATTTGTTTACATTTGCAACTTCTGAAGTGAAAACATCAGGTACACCTGATCCTGAAGCTAATACTGATGAAAGTTTTGTTGAGTATGCATTGTTATCAGTCGGTATAACTGTTAACTTAACCTGAATGTTTGGGTATACTTCATTAAATTTTTCGATAAAATGTGATGATTGAAATTCATCTGTAAATGACCACATGTTGATTGTTCCTTTATAATCCTTTGGATCCTTCTCTGTAAAAGCGGTTGGTTTTGATTCATTTTCACTTTTTGAGCTACCACAACCTGTGAAAACAGATCCCACTATTGCAACTGACATTGCAAATATTAATACTTTTTTTAAATAATTTTTTTTCATAATTACAATTTCTCCCTTATAATTAATTTCTATTAAAATATATGTCCTAAAAAAATTAGCTCAGTTTTTGAAATTTTTTAAAAACTCATTTCCAGAAACCCCTTTCGATAATTTATAAAAAAATATTTATTAATATTTTTTATAATGCAGTATTTCAAAACCAGTTTCGAAAGTTGATAAATTTAAATTTATTTAAGCTTTTTCCTCCTCAATCCTTATTACATCTTTATGATACATAAAAAAAACGTTTACTAGAATGGTATAAAATTACGATATAGTATTAAAAAATTACTCAATTTAAACATTTACACAAAAAAAGAGACTCTTTGCAGAATCTCCTTTAGTTTTTAAATATTGCTTTTTTTATATTCGGCTGGAGTAAAGCCAGTAAACTTTTTAAATAATTTACTAAAATACGCTTTCTCCTTATAGCCAAGCATATCACTAACTTCATAAACTTTATAGTCATACCTCTTTAATAATAGTTTTGCTCTTTCCATCTTTGCTTTTGTTGCATATTCTAAAAAGTTTTCCCCTGTTTTCTGCTTAAATATTGAACATAAATAGTTCTTGCTTATATTTAAACTATTAGCTATAGACATTAATGTAATATCCTCATCTATATGGTTAAGCACATATTCACAAGCTTTTTGAACAATATTATCACTCTTATTTAGATTGTATTCCTTTATAATATTTATAAGCTTCTCTATATTTCCAATAAGTTGTTCCTCAATATTGTCAAGAGTTTCAACTCCTACAAAACCAATCTTAATTATTTGGCTTAAATCATATACTGCTTGTAAAAAACTATATTTTTTGAGCACATTATTGTAAATATTATATATTAACTCTGTTAACGCAATATTAATACTAAAGATATTAAAATTCAATATATTCGCTATTTCTTTTACTAGATCTTTAAGCATAATTACTGAATCATCTTTACCTATAAGTATTGAATTTATTAATTCTTTTTCTTTCTCAATCGGATAAACAAAATTCTTCTGCCTAAGCTCTGTCAATTCGTTTACATGAATTAACTTATTTGTGCCTAACACATATTTGTATTTTAGTGCTTCTTTAGCATTCAAATAACTTTTGTAAATACTATATACTTGATTATAGGCTTTTCCAACCCCAATATTTAATTTTGTTTGCAAGCCTTCGCTGCCATTTGCAAGTATTCTTTTTAGTACTGTACGAAAACTTTGATCAAAATCCGATATTTCACTATCATCGCTAGCTTGTACAATGATAACTTTTTTTCCAAAGTCCCCTTCTAATACAGAGAAATATTTTATAACACTATCATTTAATTCTTTTTCTATTAAATCATTAACCTTGTTATTCAAATGGTTCCATTCACCATTTTCAGTTAAATCCTGACTACTAATAACAATTTCATTGATTTCAATAATCGCCACTTGAACTTTACCTTTAATAAGAGGAAGATTATACTTGGAAATATATTCATCCATCATCATTAGATTTTTTCCTCTTAATAAGTCATACAGTATCTTCTCACCAGATATAACTTTATTTACATTGTATTCATAATCTTTTTTTTCTTTCGTAGTTAGTTTATTGTAAGCACTTATTAATATGTTTTTTAGTTTTTGAGAATCTAACGGCTTTAGTATGTAATCAAAGGCTCCTAGTCTTATGCCCTCCTGCGCATATGAAAATTCATCATATCCACTTAATAATAGAACTAACGTATCTAATTCCTTTTTCCTAATTGCCCTTAGTAGCTCAATTCCAGTCATTTTGTGCATCTTAATATCTGATACAATGAAATCTATACTATGCTCCTTAAGTAATTCAAGCGCTTCTTCCCCATTACGGGCTTCGCAGACTATATTAAAACCGTATTCTTCCCAATTAATTATTTTCTTTAGCCCCATTCTAATAATTGGTTCATCATCTACAATCATTACTGAATACAAATTTCTCCCCCCTTAAAAGTTCTTATTTTATTAATTTAATTTTTCACTAATTGTCTAATCCATTAGGCAGCTTAAGTGTTATTTGAGTATAACACCTTTCTTTAGATTCAATCATAATACCATATTGTTTTCCATAGAAAAGTTTTATTCTGTCGCTAACATTTTTAAGACCAAGGCCATATCTTTTATCTGTCTTTCCATTTATGTGGCTTTGCAGTTCATTCACTTTACTTATATCCATTCCTTTTCCATTATCCTTCACATTTAAATACAGATATGTTTCATCAATATCAAGAGATATAGAAACTATACCATTTTCACTCATTAATTTCTCTGAAAGACCATGCTTCACTGCATTTTCTACTAAAGGCTGAATAGTTAATTTTAATATTTCTCTATCAAGAAATTCAGAATCAATATCAATCTTTAAAATTATTTCAAAATCATATCTAAGAGTCATTAATGATATATAATTCTTAATATGGCTTATTTCTTCACTTAGTGGAACAAACTCATTGTTCCATTTCATGTTATACCTCATCATATCACCTAAAGATGCCAAACAATCCGATACCATATAATTCTCTTCAACAAGTGCCATCATCCTAATATTTTCAAGAGTATTATATAAAAAATGTGAATCTATTTGAGTTTTTAATGCTTTCAACTCTGCTTCCTTGGTTATTATTTCTTTATCTATACTATCCTTAATCAGTGTATCTATAGTTTTCATCATCTGCCTAAAGTTATGAGCAAGTACTCCTACTTCATCATTACCATATACCTCTATACTCGGCATTAAATCTCCAGTTCTGACTTGCTTAACTGCAGCAATTATCTTATATAATCTTTTTAGAATAGTTTTAGTTGCATAATATACAACTACAGATAAAAGTAGCAGTAAAAAAACAGAGCCCCAAATAACCACGTGTCTAGAGTTTTTGATTTCCTGTGAAATACTATTTAATGGTATAACATTTACCAAATAATTGTTTGGAATCGGCGACTCTTTGTATAATATGATATAGCCTTCATTCCCTTGATTATAATTCACTTCTCCTTTTTCATATTCTAACTTATCTTTAATAAATTCTTGAAAATTTTTTTTATCAAAATTAAAACTTCTAAGTAGTGCACTATTTTCATCTGTTTCTATGTCCATGTTTTCCTTATTTACTAACAATATTTGTCCACTTTTCAAATCATCATCTTCATACATTTTGGGAAAGAAGTCTTTAGATCGCATAGTAACTCTACTTATGCCTAAATATTTATCACTCGGATAATTAATTTTCTTATTAAGTGAGACTACTATATCTTTTGATTCATCATTTAAGGTTGATTTAACTACAATATCATTGTCATAGTGACTAACATTCCAATATTCCCCACCATTTTTTTCAATAACTTTTTTATACCATTCATTATCGATGATTCTATCTATTTTATAAAACGTAGGCCAAATCTCATTAACTTCTGAATTGCTAGTAAATATGTTTATTTGCTTAATTGTTGGATTATTATTTTGCAGATTAATTAGCTGTTTATAAGTTGTTTCTCTAAAATCAATTAGTTCCTTTGCTTCTTTATTATTATTACCTTGTAAATATCCCATTACTTTATTATCGGATTCTATAGCGTTAATTATATTTCGCATTATGTACACATTCTTTTCAACGCTATCATATTCAGTACTAAGATCATAATTAGCTCTACTTATTGCATTATGCTTCGCATTATCTGAAAGTGAATGAAATATATATATGCAAAATATTAGTATCGGAATACCGATAATGAATATATACGTAGTTATTAATTTTTTTATTAAACTTTCATTATTTAGTACTTGCTTAATTTTCCCCCACAAAATTACAATATTATTTTTCATTTAAGCAGCTCCTATTTTCATTCATTTAACTACATTTAGCTTTTTCTTATTTTCTTCATATTTTTGCTGAATATATTTTTGTATCTTATCCCAACCCTGTTCTTTTCTATATGCAATAAATTCATTTAATATTCTATCAAATTCATCCTCATTCTTAGCTATAAGTAAATTTTTCAAAGTGCTTCCCCACCTTATATTTATTCTAGAGAACGCTACGCCTTCCTCGCTATCTCCATATGGATAAATGTTATCAAATAAAGAATAATTATATGTCTTTCCCTTTGACCAATCACTTATCATCTTTATCGCTTCTTCACTAGGTGGTGTCCATTTCTGTACCAAATCCCCGTCTTCCAGCATCCAATAAGTACTTGCCGCACCATATTTGTTATCAAAAGCTATTCTATCCTTATTTAGTAAATCTACAACTTCAGGTTTAAACTGTTCTTTTCCATCAATTTCATCCCAGGTAAAACCTTTTATTCCTAAATATAAATCTTTATTGCCCTCTTCACTAATTAAATAACTTAAAAAGCTTATAGCTCGTTTTGGGTCTTTGCATGTTTTTGAAATCAGAGTAACTGTCCATCCCGAAATACTGTCTCCTGCGAGTTTAGGTGTGTCACCTTTAGAGTTTGAAGGTCCATCAATTGCCATATATATTTTATTTTTATCCTTAGAATATAATTCTAGTTGCTGAGCAGACATATCAGAACTTTGATAAAGCATTGCAAAATATCTTCCTTCTGTAATATTTTCTTCTATCTGAGCTCTTTTATCTACAAATATTTCCTTTGAAAGCAATCCTTTCTCATTAGCTGTTCGTAATGTTTTTAACCATCTTATGTAGTCTTTATCTGTAATTTTATTATATACTTTACCATTTTCTTCTCGTGGAACTGCTAAAAAATTTGGTAAAATGCTATCTAACGAAAGATTTCCGTCGTCATTAAACTCATGAAATCCTAATGGTATTAATTCTTTACCATCAACGATTGGAAATTGCTTTTTTGCTCTTTCAAGCGCACTCAAAAATGCCTCTGGTGTACTCATATCCGGTTTTCCTAAAGCTTCATAAATATCTTTCCTTACTAAAAATGTTTGATTTGATGGTTTTTCTTCTTTATAATTATTAAAATCAGTCACTGGACTAGAAAAATTTGGATAGCAATAAACATGTCCATCACTTTGCCTATACCAGTCCAATTTTTGTTTATCTGCCACTTTAATAAAGTATGCATCGTATTGTTCTGATAATTTGTCAAGAGGTAGTGCTAAACCGTTTTCTATAACTCTTTTATATCCATCATCTTGGGAACTTAGTGTAATAAAATCCGGCAATTTACCTGTTTCAATCATAGAATTTAGTTTTTCTGCCTCATCACCGCTTGGAGTTATTAAATTTAAGCTAACACCTGTTTTATCAGTAACATATTTCGAAACAGGATTAGTGCCCCATTTAGTTTGAAACCATGAAAAATCAATGTACCAATCAAATGTTATTGGTGTAGTATCTGACTTCCACCCTTCTTCGTCACAGTTATTTTTAATCACATTACCCGTTTTCTTTCCAATTGTACCGCATGTTGTAAAGACCACAGAAATTAAAATTAAAGTCATTACCCCTCCGCAAACCTTTACAAATAGATTTTTCATAGGCCCTCCTCCATTTTAATACTAAAAAGTTCAAAATAACAATAAATAAGCTTTTAATTACTTATATTCTATAATTTATACTAATATCCAAATAAAAACAAGTATATATAATAATAGTGTAGCATATGCTGAATATGACTGTAAACACTATATAGTTATTCAAAGTATCCTCAATAAGTAATAAAAATGAAAAATAGAACAATTAAAAAATTATTTTTATCAATAAAAAATAAAGCAAGAAATCATGGCTATCATTTCCATTATTTCTTGCTAACATTTCTTTTCGCTATTTAAACTTTCACCAATCATTATGGCTTATACATTGTGATAAATTAATACTCATAAAAAATAGATCCTCCAATGAATTCTCTTAATAATGAATTCTTAGGCACTTCAGCTATTTCTATTTCTGTAAAAAAACCTAAAAAAGATTTTAATCTTAGAGCTTCTGAATAAACTGAACTTTCTTCCGTTATTTTATCTAACTCCTGTAATGCATATGGCTTTAATACTCCAAGTTCATAAACTAGTGTAGAATTAAACGCCACATCAGCTTCTTCCTGATAAACAAATATATTCTTTTTCTCTCCTTTTTTAATGGAAGGCCACATTTTTAAAGTATCTTCTGCCTTATATCCCCTAGATAATGAATCCCTCACTATTCTTCTTACTTTTCTTACATCAGTTGTAGAAATTCTATTATGATTATCTATATTTAGCTGCGTTAATGCTGAAATATAAATTTTAAAAACATTACTATTTAAATTGTTTGAGATTAAACTTGGATTTAGTCCATGAATTCCTTCAATTACTAACACCCCATTTCTAGGTAATTTAACCTTATAATCCTTCCATTCCTTTTCACCTGTTTTAAAATTATAAATCGGAAGTTCGACTTCTTCTCCAATCATTAATTTTTCTAAATCTTTATTTAACAATTCTAAATCTAAGGCATTAATCGACTCATAATCATAATCACCATTTTCGTCTTTAGGTGTATTTATGCGATTCACAAAGTAATTATCTAACGATAATGGTATAGGGATTAATCCATTTACTCTTAATTGTATACTCAGCCTATTTGCAAAAGTAGTTTTTCCTGAAGAAGATGGACCTGCAATTAGAATAATTTTAATATCTTTTCTATCTAGAATTTCATCAGCAATATTGGCAATTTTCTTTTCATGAAGCCCTTCTGCAACCATGATTATATTTTTTAATTCATTATTAACTATTCTTTCATTTAATGTTCCAACATCCTCTAACCCCAATATATTTAACCATCTCTGTGTTTCTATAAAAATCTTAGTTAAGCCCTTTTGCTCCATAAACTCAGCAAGTTCATCCATATTTTGTTCTTGAGGCCTTTGCAATATAAACCCTGTTTCATATTTAAATACATCAAATTTTTTTATTACTCCAGTAGAATATCCCATACATCCATAGAAATAATCATATCTTCCATCAAGTTCGTAAAGATGGACATATTTTATATCATAGTATGTTAAAAGTTTAACTTTATCTTTCATCTTATAACTTTTAAAAATGTCCATAGCATCCTTTTTAGTTGTTCTGATACTTTTTATAGGTATGTCTTTACTTATTATTTCTTGCATTTTTACTTTAATTTTGTCAATGTCTCCTTTGCTCAGAGGAACATCTTTATGCACTTCACCATATATAGCATCGCTTATAGCATGGTCAATTGTTATCTTTGCTTCTGGAAATAAATCTAAAGCAGCTTTTATAAAAACAAACTGTAATGTTCTAGCATAAATTTTCATTCCTAGTTCAGTATTAAAGCCAATGAGTTCGACCTCTCCATCATCCTCTATTATTTCAGTCAATTCACAGTATTTCCCATTAAGTTTACATATAGCAACATCTTTAATTATATCTTTGCAATTGTCAATAATTAATTCATAAAATGTTAAGCCCTTTTTAGCTTTAATAATACCTTTTTCTAATTCAAACCCATTCTTACTCCTCATACAATTAACCCTTTCCTTCTAATAATATTTCACTAGACTTTAAACTCATCTGCCCCCAAAAGCATGAATTCTTTCAAAATACTCAATTATTTTAATTTTTTGCACCCTGTATAGGTAGCATCAACTATATTATATACATTTTTCCTAAAAAAGATAAAAGTATTTTTATTAGAAATATGAAATAAAATAACAAGTCTGAATTTGTCATATATATTTTCATAAGCTAAGAAATGAGCTTACCTATAGCTGACTTGCTAAAACAATCTTATGTAGAATAAATATTTAAAATAAACTAATTCTTTATTCTGTTACTTTTTAAATTGCCCTTAGTATATTAAATTTTATTTTTGCAAATATTACTTTCGAGGTGATTTTTTATATGTTTGTAGTGTCAATTAGAACTGCTATTTTATATTTACTAGTTGTATTAACAATGAGATTAATGGGAAAAAGACAAATAGGTGAGCTTCAACCTTACGAGTTTGTAATAACAATTATGATTTCAGATTTGGCATCTTTGCCAATGCAAGATACAAGATTACCATTACTCCTTGGAATTATTCCTATAATAACCTTATTATTTTTAAAGACAATTCTAACTCAAATAGGTTTAAAATTTCAATCTACAAGAAAAATTGTTGACGGTGAACCATGTATACTAGTTCACAATGGAAAAATCAATTATCCAACTTTAAAAAAACAGCAATTAAATATAGATGAATTATTGGAAGAGTTACGTCTAGCAAATTATTTCAATCTTGATGAAATTCAATATGCAATATTAGAGAATGATGGACAAATATCTATACTACCTGTAGATTATAATTCTTCAAAAAAATCCAATTCAAGTTCTGATAATACATCTAAAACTATTAAAGCTAAATTGCCTAAAGTTCTAATTTCTGACGGTAAGATAAATAACAATTCGTTAACCTCAATTAATAAAGATGAAAAGTGGATAACTGATTTATTAGGTAAGCATAATATTTCATCAATAAAACATGTATTAATTGCCTTATATGATACTGAAGGAAAGTTTAAATATCAACTTTTTGATGAATATGAAAGGGAGCATATAAAATGAGAAATGCAATATTATCAATATTTCTATTTATCTTAACTATGATATGCGTATATTTTCTAAATAATTCTATCCTAAATTTATGTGATAACATCAAAACACAAACAGAAGATATAGAATTAAAAATTAATGATGGAAAACTTGAAGATGCATATTCTGAATCACTTGAATTACTAAACTCAATTGAAGAAAAAAATCTCCTAACTTCCTTGTATCTCAGCCATCAAGAATTTGATAATTTGTTAAATGAGGCTGTGAAATTATCTACGTACTTAATTCATGATGATGAAACAGAAGCTCACGCATCTTTACACTTAGTTAAATATAATAGTGATCATCTAAAAAAATTACAGCTTCCAAGCATTGAAAATATATTTTAGTCTTTTATAATTATGCATCGTTTTATATCTTTATACTATATTGAATTTTATGCATAAAATCCAATATACTTTGCATAAAATATTAATTTTTTCTTATTTTTTTATTTAATTATGTATATTTAATATATTTTTATGAATATTTTTGCATTTATTGCTTGATTATTTTTGTATGTAGCTGTATAATTATAAACATAAATCAAGTTAGAAAATATTTAATTATAAGGCATCTTTTAACTAGCATTTTATCTTATGTGTCTTATATTTCTATTATATAAGGAGGGCTTTTAAAATGACAAAATACAACAAGGTAGTTTTAGCTTATTCTGGGGGGTTAGATACATCAATTATTATTCCATGGCTTAAGGAAAACTATGGCTGTGAAGTTATAGCTGTATGTGCTAATGTAGGTCAAAAGGATGAACTAGACGGTTTAGAAGAAAAGGCAATAAAAACAGGCGCATCAAAATTATATATAGAAGATTTAACTCAAGAGTTTGTTGATGATTATATCTTCCCTACTATTCAAGCTGGTGCTATATATGAAGGTAAATATCTTCTTGGAACTTCATTTGCTAGACCAATAATCGGAAAAAGATTAGTTGAGATTGCAAAAAAAGAAGGTGCAGATGCAATCTGCCACGGATGTACAGGTAAAGGAAATGATCAAGTAAGATTTGAAATGGCTGTTAAAGCATTTGCTCCTGGTATGCCAATAATTGCTCCATGGAGAATATGGGATATAAAATCAAGAGAAGATGAGATAGATTATGCCGAAGCAAATAATATTCCATTAAAGATCAATCGTGAAACAAACTACAGTAAAGATAAAAATATTTGGCATTTAAGCCACGAAGGTTTAGATTTAGAATTTCCTGAAAATGAACCACAATATGCTAAAATCTTAGAACTTTCAAAGACTTTAGAAGCTGCTCCAAATGAACCAACTTATATTACCTTAAATTTTGAAAAAGGAATTGCAGTTAGCTTAAATGGAAAGAAAATGAACAGCGTTGAGCTTCTAGATGAATTAAATAAAATTGGCGGAGAAAATGCTGTAGGAATTACTGATATGGTTGAAAACAGACTTGTTGGTATGAAATCTAGAGGAGTTTATGAAACTCCAGGCGGAACTATTCTTTACAAGGCTCATAAGGATTTAGAAGAACTTTGCCTTGATCGCGAAACAGCTCATTATAAAGAACAAATAGCTTTAAAATTTGCTGATTTAGTATATAACGGACAATGGTTTACTCCACTTAGAGAAGCATTATCTGAATTTGTTACTAAAACTCAAGAAACAGTTACAGGAGAAATTAAATTAAAATTATATAAAGGAAATGTTGTCAATGCCGGTATGACTAGTCCATACTCACTATACAGTGAAGAATATGCAACCTTTGGAGAAGATGGAGTATACGATCAAAAGGATTCTGCTGGATTCATTAATCTATACGGTCTTCCAACTGTTGTAAGAGCTAAGATGCTAGAAAAAGTCAAGAAAGAGGAAATATAATGAAGCTTTGGGGCGGACGATTCAAAAAAGGCACTGACAAATTAGTTAATGATTTTAACTCCTCTATAAATGTTGACCAGAGAATGTATAAAGAAGATATCGAAGGAAGTTTAGCTCACGCTTCAATGCTTGGAAAACAAAATATAATTCCAAAGGAAGCCAGCGACAGAATTACTTCCGGTCTTTTTGAAATATTAAAAAGAATTGATAGTGGAGCTATTGAGATCGATCAAACTTCTGAAGATATTCATAGCTTTGTTGAAGGTACCCTAACCTATTATATAGGTGAATATGGAAAAATGCTTCACACTGGAAGAAGCAGAAATGACCAAGTAACTTTAGATTTAAGATTGCATTTAAAGAAAGCAATCATATCTTTAAACGAAGATATCATAGCTTTGGAAGAAGTACTTCTAGATAAAGCTAAAGAGAATATAAATACTATAATGCCTGGATATACTCATTTGCAAAAAGCTCAGCCAATAACCTTTGCGCATCATATTTTAGCTTATGCTGAAATGTTTAAGAGAGATATTGGAAGACTTACTGACTGCTATAACAGAATGGATGAAATGCCTTTAGGTGCTGGAGCATTGGCTACTTCTACTTATCCAATTGATAGAGAATCGGTTGCACGTGATCTTGGTTTTTCAAAAGTTACCTTAAACAGTTTAGATTCTGTTTCTGATAGAGACTATGTAATTGAGACATTATCCTGTCTTTCAATTATAATGATGCACTTATCGAGATTCTCTGAAGAAATAATTCTTTGGTGTACTAATGAATTCAGCTTCATTGAACTCGATGATGGCTATAGTACTGGAAGCAGTATCATGCCTCAAAAGAAAAATCCTGATGTTGCAGAACTAGTTCGAGGCAAAACAGGAAGAGTTTATGGTGATCTTATTACCTTATTAACTGTTATGAAGGGAATTCCACTTGCTTATAATAAGGATATGCAGGAAGACAAGGAAGCTCTTTTTGATGGAATAGATACTGCTACCCTTTCACTTAAAACTTTTTGTGGAATGATTAAGACTATGAGAGTAAAGAAAGATAACATGAGAAAAGGTGCAGCTCTTGGTTTTACTAATGCCACTGATGTAGCTGATTATTTAGTAAAAAAAGGAATGCCATTTAGAAATGCTCATGAGGTAGTTGGAGAAATAGTTCTCGCATGTATAAAAGAAAATAAGATGATTGAAGAATTATCTCTTGAAGAGTTTAAAGTCTTCTCTCCTATTTTCGAAGAAGATATTTACCACGCAATAGATTTATTGACTTGTGTAGAGGAACGTAAAGTTATAGGCGGTCCTTCTACAGAATCAGTAAAAATGCAAATTTCTGCATTAGAAAACTTTATTAATGAATTTAAATCAGTTAACAATTAGGCACAATCAAAAAAATAACAAATCTATTGTTAACTTTGTCATATCGGGGGTAATTTACAATGGTTAAGATCGGAATAATCGGTGCTACTGGATATGTTGGTGCTGAACTTTTAAGATTACTATTATCTCATCCTAAAGTTGAAGTTGCAGCTTTAAGCTCAGTTTCTTTTGAAGGTCAGGAAATTAGTAATGTATATAAAACTTTTTTTAATAAAACAAATTTGATTTGCAAAACTGCAGAGGATGTAATTGAAAAATCAGATGTTATTTTCACTGCTCTACCTCATGGCTTAAGTGAAGATATTGCGAAAAAGGCTATTGACAATAATAAAATCTGCATTGATATGGGTGCTGATTTCAGATTATCTAGTGAAGATGAATATGAAGAGTGGTACGGCAAGAAATTTACACAGCCCGCTCTCCATTCAGAAAGTATTTATGGACTTCCAGAATTGAATAGGGAAAAAATTAAAAACTGTTCCCTAATTGCGAATCCTGGCTGCTATCCGACAACTATTGAACTTGGCTTAATGCCGCTTTTAAAAAATTCATTGATAAAATTAGATAACATCATTTGTGATTCAAAATCTGGAACTACTGGTTCTGGAAGAGGTTTAACTTTAAATACTCACTTTCCAGAAGAAAATGAAACTTTCGCACCATATAAAGTTGGTGCCCATAGACATACGCCTGAAATTGAAGAAACATTATCTGCTATGGCAGAAGATAAAGTAAGTGTAACTTTTACGCCTCACTTACTTCCAATTAATAGAGGAATTCTTTCTACAATTTATTGTATTCCAAAAGATACAGTTAATCTTGAAGAAATTCATAAATTATATGTAGATTTTTATAAAGATGAACCATTTGTTAATATATTACCTCTTGGGGAAACTGCTTCAATTAAAAATGTAAGATTAACGAATGATTGCTTTATTTCATTACACTTAAATCATAGAAAAGACCAAATTATTGTTGTAAGCACAATAGATAATATGGTTAAAGGTGCTGCCGGACAAGCAATTCAAAACATGAATATAATTCTAGGTTTTGATGAAACTGATGGATTAAATCTAATTGCACCAGCATTTTAAAGAGTTAAAAGGGGGTTATTAATTTGAATATAAATTATATAGATGGTGGAGTTACAGCTCCCAACGGTTTTTTAGCTTCTGGTGTACACTGCGGATTAAAACAAGGCAGTCTGAAGAAGGACCTAGCTTTGATTTATTCAGAAGTTCCTGCAGCTGCTGCAGGAATGTATACCAAAAACAAAGTTAAAGGTGCTCCTATTTATGTTACAAAAGAGCATCTAACTAACAAAAATGCACAAGCAATAATCATAAACAGCGGTAATGCAAATACCTGCAATGGCGATGATGGGTTACAAAAAGCAAAAAAAATGACCAGTCTTCAGGCTAAGGAGTTAAATTTAAAAACTGACGATGTTTTAGTTGCATCTACAGGAGTTATTGGGGTTCCTTTAAACATAGATGCTATTAAAAATGGCATTCCACTGCTTACTGAGAAATTGTCTAAAGAAGGTTTTAACGATGCATCTTCTGCCATAATGACCACAGATACCTTCAAAAAGCAAATGGCTTTAGAATTTTATATAGGCGATAAGAAAATAACAATTGGATCAATGGCAAAAGGCTCTGGAATGATTGAACCTAATATGGGAACAATGCTTTCTTTCCTCACAACTGACTTATCCATTTCTCCAGAATTATTAAATGAAGCCCTAAAATCAAGCGTTAGTGTAACATATAACAGAGTCAGTGTTGATGGAGACACAAGCACTAATGATATGATATTAATTTTAGCTAACGGTTTGGCTGAGAATCCTACTATAACAGAAAAAGATGATAACTATGATACTTTTGTTAAAGTTCTTACTGAATTAAATACACATATGGCTAAGAATATTGCTAAAGATGGTGAAGGTGCAACTAAATTATTAGAATGCCAAATAATAGGTGCAAAAAGTGAAAAAGATGCAGTTACTTTAGGTAAAAGTGTTATTAATTCTAGTTTAGTTAAAACAGCAATGTTTGGAAGCGATGCAAATTGGGGACGAATTCTTTGTGCACTTGGCTATGCAAATATTGACTTTGATCCTGAAAAAGTTGATGTTTCCTTCGAAAGTGCTGCTGGTTATATAAAAGTTTGTGAAGCTGGTAGTTCCTTACCTTTCGATGAAGATATAGCAAAAAAAGTTTTAAGTGAAAATGAAATTATCATCAAGGTCGATTTATTCTTAGGTGATCATAGTGCCTATGTTTGGGGCTGCGATCTAAGCTATGAATACGTAAAAATAAATGGAGACTACAGAAGCTAAATATATGGGGGGTTTATTTTGAATTATACAGAAAGAGCTGAAGTCTTAGTTCATGCACTTCCCTATATTCAACGCTATTATGGAAAAATCATAGTAGTAAAATATGGTGGAAATGCGATGGTGAGCGATGAACTTCGTGAAACAGTTATAAATGATATTATTTTAATGAAATGTGTTGGAATTCAGCCTGTTGTAGTCCATGGAGGCGGACCAGATATTTCAGATTTTTTAAATAGATTAGGTGAAAAAAGTCAATTTATTAATGGCTTAAGATATACAGATGAAACTACTATTGATGTAGTTCAAATGGTTCTTGGTGGAAAAGTAAATAAAGATTTAGTTTCTTTAATAGAAAAATTCGGAGGAAAAGCCATTGGCTTATGTGGCATGGATGGTTCTCTTCTAAAAGCTAAAAAATTAGAATCTGAGGTTGATTTAGGTTATGTAGGTGAGATAACTCAAGTAAATACTGAGATTTTAAAGATTGCTATGGATTCCGGTTATATTCCTGTTGTTGGAAGCGTAGCTTTAGGTGAACATGACAATAAGCCGTATAACATAAATGCTGATATTTGTGCTTCAAAAATCGCAGCTGCACTTAAAGCTGAAAGATTAATACTACTTACTGATGTGCCTGGAGTTATGAAAGATCCAAAAGATATTTCCAGTCTTATTAGTGTATTAAGATTACATCAAATACCTAAATTATGCCTTGAAGGTGTAATTAAGGGCGGTATGATTCCAAAAATTGATTGTTGTGTGGAAGCAATTCGAATGGGCGTTGAAAAATCGACTATTCTCGATGGTCGTGTACCTCACTCTCTCCTTTTAGAATTATTTTCCCCTGAGGGAATTGGAACTATAATTTACTAAATCTATTTTACAGTTAAGGCCGAAATTCTTTCGGAATTTCTTAAATACATTTTTAAATTTCCTTAAGACTCTTTATGCAAATTGTTAACTTTGAATACCTGTTAAATTGAGATACAATGAAAATATAACATAATATAATTTCCAGAAATTCTGAAGGAGTTTCTAACAAAGGCAGTTAACTGTAGATCGTTAACTGTAAACTAAAAAAAGGGGTGATTTCATGTCATATAATTATGATGAAGCAAAAGAGCATGTTGTAAACAGTTATGGTCGTCTAGGTCTTACAATTACTCACGGTGAAGGTGTATATCTTTATGACCAGGATGAAAACAAATATCTGGATTTTACAAGCGGTATTGGTGTTAGCAGTTTAGGATATGGACATGAAGCATGGGTTAAAGCTACAAGTAAGCAGATAAAAACTCTTGCTCATGCCTCTAACATATTTTATACTGAATCAAGCTTAAAGCTTGCTAAAGAATTAACTGAAAAAGCAAATATGAGTAAAGTATTTTTTGCTAACTCTGGTGCAGAAGCTAATGAAGGCTCAATTAAACTAGCTAGGAAGTACAGTTATGACAAATATGGCAACGGAAGAAATAAAATTCTTACTCTAATAAATTCCTTCCATGGTAGAACAGTAACTACGCTAAAAGCAACTGGCCAAGAAAAATTTCATAAGTATTTCTACCCTTTCACTGAAGGTTTTGATTATGTAAAAGCAAATGACTTAGAAGATTTTAAAGAAAAACTTTCAGATGATGTCTGTGCTATAATGCTTGAAGCAATTCAAGGAGAAGGTGGAGTTATTCCTCTTGATAAAGAATTTGTTCAGAAAGTAGTTAAAATCTGTAATGAAAAAGATGTGCTTGTAATATTTGACGAAGTTCAATGCGGTATAGGCAGAACTGGAAAAATGTTTGGTTATAACAACTTTGATGTAGAAGCTGATATAGTTTCTGTAGCTAAAGGTCTTGGTGCAGGGCTTCCTATTGGTGGTATACTTTGTTCATCTAAAGTAGCAGATGTATTCAAACCTGGAGATCATGGTTCAACCTTTGGAGCAAATCCTGTTGTATGCGCTGGCGCTTTAGTTGTTCTTGATGAAATTTGCAATGAAAAATATCTTGAGAAAATAACCAAAAGAGGTGCTTATGTAAAAGAGCTTATTGAAGAAGCTAAAAATCCTCAAGTAGAAGATGTACGTGGCATAGGCTTAATGATTGGAATAAAAGTAAAATGTGATCCAGCTCTAGTTCAAAAAGAGGCCATGAAAAAAGGTTTATTGGTATTAACAGCTGGAAGAGATGCAGTAAGACTTCTTCCACCACTTGTTATAACTAAAAAAGAATTAAAGGCTGGTATAGATATTATTCTTGAAGTTTTATCCAATATAAAAGAATAATTAATAATTTAAGAATTAGCAATTGACAATTAGAATTTGATTTCTTACATTTAATAAGTTTCTTTAAGATTTCTTCCATAATTCTATATTGTTAATTGTCTATTGTACATTAGCTTGGAGGCATTTATTATGAAAAAAGATTTATTAAAAATGGATGATCTTTCTAAAGAAGAAATCTTAGATATATTGAACTTAGCAGATCAACTAAAATATGAACAAAAACATGGTATAGAACATCATCATTTAAAAGGTAAGAGTTTAGGAATGATATTTGAAAAATCATCTACTAGGACTAGAGTTTCTTTCGAAACTGGCATGTATCAACTAGGTGGTAATTCGTTATTCTTGACTGATAAAGATCTTCAAATTGGACGTGGTGAACCAATTGAAGATACTGCAAGATCTCTTTCAAGATTCATACAAGGCATAATGATTAGAACTTTTTCTCAAGAAGAAGCTGAAAAACTTGCTAAATATGCATCGATTCCTATTATAAATGGCTTAACAGATGATGAACATCCATGTCAGGTATTAGCAGACCTAATGACAATAAGAGAAAATAAAAATATCCTAGAAGGACTAAAGGTCGCTTTTATAGGTGATGGAAACAATATGGCAAATTCTTTAATGATTGGCTGCTTAAAGGTTGGAATGAATTTTGCAATTGCTTCTCCAAAAGAATATATGGCATCTGATAAATATTTAAATAGAGCAAAGGAAATTGCTAAAATTGAAGGAGTAAACTTCACAGTAACTACTTCTCCATATGAGGCTGCTAAAGATGCTGATGTATTAATTACAGATGTCTGGGCAAGCATGGGACATGAAAAAGAAATTGCTGAAAGAACTAAGGCTTTTAAGGATTTTCAAATTAATAAAGAATTATTAGAAGCTGCTGATAAAAACGTAATGGTACTCCATTGCCTTCCAGCCCACAGAGGTGAAGAAATCACTGCTGAAGTTTTAGAAGAACATGCTGATTCAATTTTTGATGAATCTGAAAATAGATTACATGCTCAAAAGGCTGTACTTGTTAAATTAATGAAATAAATTTATTAGACCTTTAGAGTAAATTATTGATGTATAAGTGTCAAAAAACAAGTAATCAAAATTTTAGGCACATGAAAAAACAGATAAGTATGCTTGTCTATTTTTCATGTGCCTAAGTACTTTTTACGTGATCTAATGTTTTTTCTTTTCTATTTCTAATTATAAGTAAATTTGTTAAACTCCAAATAGTTACTGCGCACAAAAATGACAGAATGATATTACTTATTTTTATAGTTGCTTTTATATCTAAAGTCATATATTTTATTAATTTTACTTTACAGTTCCAAAATCCTTTAGTGGATAATATCTAAATTGAACTTTTCCTTCAATATCAGCTGCATCCACATAAGGATTCTTCCAAAGTCTTGAATCTGCAGAATCTGGCCGATTATCTCCCAAGAAAAAATACTTTCCTTGTGGCACTTCATATGTTCCATTAAATGCATCTTTATTCTTTACATAATCTTCATTGAGCTTTTCGCCATTTCTAAATACGACCCCTTCTTTTATATCTATTTTATCTCCTGGAAGTCCTATTAATCTCTTTACTAATCTCTCATTAAATTCATTAGAATGAAAAACTATGATATCACCAACCTTAAGATTTTCTTTATTGTATACTTTAGTTACAATAAACTTATCATTAATATTTATAGTTGGCACCATTGAAGGAGTTGGTACATATACATTAAAAAATATGAACTTATTTACTAATAATGCTACTGCTATTGCTGATATTACTGGTATGATCCATTCTTTAAAGAAATTCATATTATTTTTTTTAACTATTCGCACTTTAGTATTTTTTCTTGAATTATTAATTGTGATTTTCTTTGAATTCAATACTTTATTATCGTTTCTAATCATCTCTTAATACCTCCATATTAACCATTACTTTAATAATTTTTATTCAAAATAAAACATCTCTTCGAATTTTTTATCTAATGCTATACATATTAATAATGCCAATTTTGCACTTGGACAAAATTGTCCTGTCTCTATAGAACTTATTGTCTGCCTAGATACGTTAACCATTTCTGCTAAATCTCCTTGAGATAAATTTTTTTCTGCTCTAGCTACCTTTAATCGATTCTGTAAAATTAATTTTTCCTCCATAAATGCCCTTTCTATTTACAAGTTATAGTAAGAAATTGAAATAAAAAAAACATACCGCTAATACTAAAAAAACTTCCTAATATCAATAGTTTTTTATATCTCAAGTAATAATATTTGTAAAATGATTCAGTTGCAACATAAGCCATAAAAATTGTCCATATATCCCCTGTTGGAAGATGTTTATAACATTTAAAGATTGCTAAAGCTAAAATTATTAAGCTAAAGATAAATTTTGCACTTAATCCCGCTTTTCCATTAATATATTGTTCCATTTCATCCTCATTATCTATATTACTTTTCTTGTTTCTTTCCAATATATCCTCTTTATTCATAAAATCAACTCCATTCCTATTAATGATTATTATACCTTAATTTTACATATTGTCAAGTTTACTTGTCATCATGACAAGGGTGCTTGTCCATGGCTTCATATAAAATATAGAAATGGTTAATTGAAAGACCAGATGCCACTTTGTAAAATAAAAAGTCATATTTCCAGTTCCAAACTTAATTGTTAAAAATCCACATATCATAAAATTATTAATTAAGGCACATGATAGAATCATAATAGTAAAATAATTAATCATCTTATGGAGGAGATTACGTGGACATAAAAGAAAAAGTTAAAATATTACCTTCCTGCCCTGGTGTATATCTCATGAAAGATTCTCTCAAAAATGTCATTTATGTTGGGAAATCTAAGAATTTAAAAAATAGAGTTAGTTCATACTTTCAAAATTCAAAATTTCACTCTCCAAAAGTTATAAAACTAGTCCAAAATCTTAAGGACTTTGAATATATAATTACTGATACAGAATTTGAAGCATTTTTACTTGAATGTGAGTTAATAAAAAAAATAAAACCTGCGTATAACAAGCAAATGAAAAGCCCTAAATCTTATTGCTACATAAGAATAAACCTTAACGAAAAAAATCCTGATATATTGATATGCAATGAACATAAAAGTAGCGATGAATGTATTTATTTCGGACCATATACCAATAAAAACACGTTAAGGAAGGCTATTCAAAACATAAGAGAATACTTTAAAATAATCTGCAATAATAATTTACAAAAAACTTCATCCTGTATTAATTATTCCTTGGGATTATGTATTGGAATGTGTTTAAATGATACTTCAAAAAAACAGTATATTGATATATTAAAAAGATTGATCTATTTATTTAACGGAACTGATAAAAGTATTCTTAAAGAACTGGAACTAAAAATGCTTGATGCATCAGAAAAATTTGACTTTGAAACAGCTGCTAAATACAGAGATTATATACAGGCAGTAAATTATTTAATCAATAATGTGAAAGTTGTAAAATTTGTAAAGGAAAATAAAAATATTGTTTTGCTTGAATCTTTAAACAATAGCGTAATTAAACTTTTTCTTATTAACGGCAATAAAATGCTCTTTAGTGAAAAATATTCAATGAATGATTTGAATTTAGAAAAGTTAAAACTAATTATAAAAAACAATATTTCATTTTACTTTAATAATGAAAATTTAAAGAATCCAATAGAAATTGGCCGTGAAGAAATAGATGAGTCTCAAATAATTTATACATATTTAAAAAATAAGTCTAATAATTGTAAATATTTTATAGTTCTTGAGAGATGGTTAAACACTCCAGATGGTTACATGAATATATTAAACGAGCTTGATAAACTAATATCTATTTAGGGATATAGTCATAAAAATTGATATCCCTAAATAGATATCAATTTTTATGATAAATACAATATACTTATTTCCTAACATGCTCTTTTCAGCTTTATACTTATTTATACTAACTCATAATATATTGTCCATAGATTAATCTTTATAATTATATATTTCTTAAAATTTCATTTGCTATAACAATTTGTCCCAATGCTACGCCACTATCATTAGTTGGTATTAATTTATTTGTATACACACTAAAATTTTCATTTTCTAGTTCGTTTATTAGACCTTTAAGCAAAATACAGTTTTGAAATACTCCTCCGCTTAATGCCACTTCATTAATACCTGTATCTTTTCTAATTAGTTTGCACATATCTTTTGCTAAGCTAATTATTGTATTATGAAATTTATCTGACATAGTAGAAGCTTGTTTACCTGACAATCTATCTTTTATAATACCTAAAATAATTTTTTCTGGCTTTATAACATAGAACTCTTCCTTGACTATATCATAATCATAAGTACTTAAACTATTATTTAGCGCAATATTTTCAAGTTCTATGGCTGCCTGCCCCTCATAAGTAATATTATCTCTAACTCCAATTAGACTGGCTGCCGCATCAAAAAAACGTCCCATACTTGAAGTTTCTGGACAGTTAATATCTGCTTCAAGCACAGCTATAATATTAGCTGCTTTATCACCATATAATTTAATTAATATTTCTCCAATTGATAGGTCTGTGTTGTATTCACTCCACATCTTTGACTCAAACATCTTATATATATACGATACAGCCATCCTCCAAGGTTCCTTAACAGCTTTTTCACCACCTGGCATTTTTACATAATCTAAATATCCAAGTCGTGTGAATTCTTTATTATCACAGATTAAAAATTCACCACCCCATATTTTTTTATCAGTTCCATAGCCCGTTCCATCAAAAGCAATCCCAATAACTTTTTTATTTATATTATTTTCTACTAAGCAGCTTACAATATGTGCATGATGATGCTGAACCTCAATTTTGGGTATTGCTGAATTATAGGCATATTGTGTTGAAGCATAGCTTGGGTGCATATCACAAGCTACATACTTTGGGACGAAATTAAATATATTCTTAAAATATTCTATATTATTTTCATAATGTTCAAAGGTCTCCAGATTTTCTAAATCTCCATTATACTGACTTAAAAATAAATTATTTTCTTTTCCTACACAAAAAGTATTTTTCATATTGGAACCACAAGCTAAAATCTCTTTTGTATTCTCCATTTTTATAGGTTCTGGTACATATCCTCTTGCTCTTCTTATCATATAAACTTCATTATTTATCATCCGTACTACTGAATCATCTATTGGCATATGAATATCTCTATTATGTAGTAGAAAATAATCTGCAATCTCAGTTAACTTCTTAACTGCACTTTCATTTTTATATTCTAAAGGTAAACTATTAATATTTGCACTTGTCATAACTAAAACCTTTACGCTATCCTCAAACAATAAATAATGCAAAGGAGTATATGGAAGCATTACCCCTAAAGTTTTTTGATTTGGTGCTATGTACTGTGATAAATTGTAGTTATCAATCTGTCCTAGTATTACTATAGGCTTTTTTGAACCTGTAAGGATTTTTTCTTCTTCTTCATTTACATGGCAGTATTTTTTTACTGTCTTTATATTCCTTACCATAACCGCAAAGGCTTTGTCAGGCCTTTTTTTTCTACTTCTTAGCAGCCTCACTCCTTCCTCATTTTCAGCATCACAAACTAAATGAAATCCTCCAAGACCTTTAATTGCAAAAATTTTACCTTCTTTAAGCTTTTGTCTTGTCCATTTCAATACATCATCAACTTTAATCTCCACTCCATAAGTATCTTCAATCCAAAGCTTAGGTCCACACTCCTTACAAACATTAGGCTGGGCATGAAATCTTCTATTAACTGGATCTATGTATTCCTCCTGGCATTCTCTGCACATAACAAATTTTTTCATGGTTGTATTGGCTCTATCATATGGAATAGCTTTTATTATTGAAAATCTTGGACCACAATTTGTACAGTTAGTAAAAGGATATTTATATCTTCTATTGGATGGATCGTTAATATCCTTAATACATTCTTCACAAACAGCTATGTCTGGAGAAATTAAAGTTAACTTTTCTTTTTTGCTTTCGCTTTCTCTTATTTCAAAATTTTCATAATTAAAAAGCTCTTTTTTATTTACAATTATGTTGTCTATTTTAGCTAAGGGAGGCTTTTTGAATTTAAGATTATTAATAAATGTGTTTAAATTATCTTCTTGTCCTTCTATATCGATGTATACTCCTTCTGAATTGTTATTTATCCATCCTTTCAGTTCTAGTGAAATCGCCTGCTTATAAACAAAAGGCCTAAATCCCACGCCTTGTACAATTCCTTCAACTTTTAAAAATAATCTCTTAATAATAACACCTTCAATCAATAAAAATTCAGAGATTTTCCTTTTAGCCTTTCAAAAATTTTTTCATATTTCTGTAAAATATGAGTATAGTTCATACCTCAAGATATATACTTGTTTTTTTAATTTTATGATGCATTGCTTAATCCCTTATCTGTCTATTAAATATGCTTAAGCACAATCAAATAAATAGCAAGTTCATGTGCCTTACATTATATATTGTTCATCGATATCCTAACAAATTCTAGGCAATTGCTCTCCTGAAGGCATATCTACTATTCTTTTTCCACCTATAATAGTTTTTAAATAAACCTTTTGTGATGATTGTTCTACTACTTTCCCAATAATCGCTGCATTAACCCCAAGTGAATGCTTTCTCATTACTCCAAGCACATAACTTGCATAAGCCTCTGGGACAAAACAACACAGCTTGCCTTCATTTGCAACATATAAAGGATCTAAACCTAAAAGCTCACAGCTTCCTTTCACTTCTTCACTTATAGGAATTGAATTTTCGTCTAATTCAATAGATACTTGGCTTGTCTCTGCAATTTCATTTAATACCGCTGCAACACCGCCTCTTGTAGCATCTCTTAACACATGGATATCAGAACATACTTCAATCATGGAATCTACAAGAGAATTTAAAGGTGCACAATCGCTTTTTAAATCTCCTTGTATGTCTATTCCACTTCGCTGGCACATAATAGTCATTCCGTGATCTCCTAATGTTCCATTTACAATAACTACATCGCCAGCCTTGGCATTGCTTGCTTTAATATTTGTATTTTCATAAATCGTCCCTATTCCTGAAGTATTGATAAATACTCCATTCACACCGCCTTTTTCAACCACTTTAGTGTCTCCCGCAATAATTTGAACTCCTGCTTCTTTTGCTGCTTCCGTCATAGATTTCACAATAAGTTCTAGTTTTTCTAATTCAAAGCCTTCTTCTATCATAAATGCACTTGTTAAATACAAAGGCTTAGCTCCACTCATGGCTAAATCATTTACTGTACCACAAACTGCAAGCTTTCCAATATTTCCACCATTAAAAAACATAGGTTTAACTACGAAAGAATCAGTGGTAAAAGCAATTTTACTGCTATTTAAGGCAAACTGCGCTGAATCATTCATTTCATTTATTATTTCATTATTAAAATACTTTAAAAACAAATCATTAATTAAATTGTTTGTTTGTTTTCCTCCGCTGCCATGACTTAATAATATTTTATTATCCATTATTTATACACCCCCAAGAGTAAGTTTACTGTTATATAGATATCCAACTTGAAAACTAAATTTATGTGGTAGCTTACCGAAATCACATACATTTTTATTCCACAGGACTTGTGAAATTTTCGCTGAAAAGTTCTAAATGTGAACATGCATCCATTTCTACATGCTCCCGAAACAAGTTCGTGACAAGCAGTAAATGGAACAAGCTCTAGATGAAACTCGACTCACGTTCGTTCGCTGAGTAAGCGATTCACGCCAAATCATAGATTTGGGTTCTCTGCTTAAGAACTATACCTATAGTAAGCTGCGCAGGTACCTTCTGAGGATACCATACAGGAACCTACTGGATTCTCTGGCGTGCAGGCTTTTCTAAACAATGGACATTCAAAAGGAGTTATCTTTCCTTTAAGTATGTCACCACACCTACAGCCTGGACTTCCATCATAATCTTTATAGTTTATGTCAAAATGCTTTATAGCATCAAAATCTTCGTATTCCTTATTAATCTTATATCCACTATTAGGAATAGTGCCTATTCCTCTCCATGTACTTTTAGTTATTTCAAAAACTTTATCTAAATATTCTAAAGCCTCTGAATTTCCATCATCTCTTACTATTCTTTTATACTCATTCACTATTTTATAATCCCTTTTATCTATCATATTTATAAGTGTATTTAAGCTCTTAAGTATGTCTAAAGGCTCAAAACCAGTTATTACTCCAGGAATGTTATATTCATCGCTTAAAAATTCATATGGTCTTTTACCTATAACAGCACTAACATGTCCTGGAAGTAAAAATCCATCTATATTGATTTCTTTATCCTCTACAAGAGCTTTCATTGCAGGAGGAACAATCTTATTAGCTGTCAAGAAAAATAAGTTTTTTATTCCTTCCTTCCTTGCCTCTATGGCAGTTATTGCTGTCATTGGCGTTGTTGTTTCAAATCCAACTGAAAGAAATACTACTTTTTTTGATGAATTGTTTTCTGCAAGCGTTAATGCATCCATCGGTGAATATACAATTCTGATATCCGCACCTTCTGCTTTTCTTTTCATTAAAGAAGTCTCTCTTCCTGGCACTCTTATCATATCTCCAAAGGTCGCAATTATGACATCTTTATTTGAAGTCAGTCCTAAAGAAGTATCAATATAACTTTGAGGAGTAACACATACCGGACATCCTGGTCCAGATATTACCTTTATATTGCCTGGTAGTATATCTCTTATACCATATCTAAATATAGCCCTAGTATGTGTACCACAGACTTCCATGATATTTATCTTTTCATCTGTTATATTTTGCAGCAATTTTACGAGGCTTTTAGCATATTCTCCATTTCTAAACTCGTCAACAAATTTCATTATCTGATAACTCCTTTATTAATTCTAGAGTTTTTTCTGCTTCTTCCTCATCGATCGTTTCTATTCCACAGCCTGCATGAACAAGAACATATTGTCCAATTTTTGCATCTGGAATTAAATGCATGAAAACTTCTCTTCTAATACTGCCTATTTCTATAACTCCTTTAAATCCATCTAAACTTAAAACTTTCCCGGGAACTGCTAAGCACATAGTAAACCCTCCTATAATTATTGTCTCTTTCTTGGTACGTAGAGTTTTATATTTCAACCTTTACTTCTCCTCATTTTTTCTTTCCACAAAATAAACAATCCATATACTTATTTCATATAATATAATTATTGATAAAATTGAAAATTTATACTTCCATTCTAGTTATAAAGCCGTCTGTTATAGAAAAATATACAAGATTTAAAAGCAAATACACCAATTTTAAGAACAAATAATTTTTAATGTGGCCATTATACCCCGTTAAAACTCTATCTTTTTCTATTTAATTACTGTATATTAGTAATAACAAGAATTTAAGGCATAATCAAATAAATACCAAGTCAACTTGCCGGTCTATTTTCCATCATAAAGGAAGCCCGACTCGGATATACTCCCTGAGTACTCTCAGAATAAGCGACCCTCATCAAATCATAATCATAGATTTGAGATGTCTACTTAACTAACCGATTCACACAAAATCATTTTTATAGGGATGTTAACTCATAAGCGAATTAACTAAATTCAAGTAGCGAAATCAAAGATTTGTACCCTTGCTTATCTGCTTATCGGTAAATTGACCTAATAGGCTTACTATAAGAGCAATTTATTTCCTTGCCTGATGCAAAATATTCACGGCAACTTTAGACTTGTTATTTATTTTCATATGCCTAAAAATCTTAAATTATAATGAGGTGAGATTTTAAATGAAAGTATTACTTATTAATGGTAGTCCAAAAGCTCAAGGATGTACTTATACTGCTTTGAGCGAAATAACTAATGAATTAGAAAAAGAAAATATTGAAACAGAAATTTTCCATCTTGGAAATAAGCCTATACGTGGATGTGCAGGTTGCGGAGGCTGTCATAAAAATGGAGATGGTAAATGTGTATTTAACGATGATGTTGTAAATGCTTTTTTAGAAAAGGCTAAAGAGGCTGATGGCTTTATATTTGGTTCACCTGTCCATTATGCAGCTCCATCTGGTGCAATCACATCATTTTTAGATAGAGCATTCTTTGCTGGAGGAAGTACATTCCAATTAAAACCTGGTGCTGCAATCGTAAGCTGCCGTCGTGGTGGATCAACTGCTGCTTTTGATCAATTAAATAAGTATTTCACAATTTCTAATATGCCAGTTGTATCTTCACAATACTGGAATATGGTTCATGGAAATACTCCTGAAGAAGTAAGGCAGGATTTAGAGGGAATGCAAACTATGAGAGTTTTAGGTAGAAACATGGCATGGCTTCTAAAATCTATAGAAGCAGGAAAAAAGGCTGGAGTCTCATTACCAGAAAAAGAACCTAGAGTTGCTACTAACTTTATACGTTAAGATAAAACTATGGTTATCCAGCTTTAAACTTAGACTTATGTTGTAGCTTATCGAAATAACATACACAAAAAGTTTAGCTTAAATAAATAATTATTATATAATATAAGCTAAATTTATGAGTTGTTTATTTATGAAGAACTATATATAGTCATCACTGTCCAATACATTGCTTTAATATATATATTGTAACTTGCAACATATATCAAAAATATATGTTGCAAGCTATGAATCTATTTTATATACGTATTTCTATAAACTTCCTCCATTTGTGGCAATTACATTTTTAAACCATTCAAAGCTTTTTTTCTTATATCTTTTTAAATCTCTCATATCAGTTTCATCACGATTGACAAATATAAATCCATATCTTTTTTTCATTTCGCCTTGAGAGCTTAAAATATCAGTACATCCCCAAGTTAAATAGCCTATGACATCTACACCTTCTTCTATTGCAAGCTTCATTTGCTCAATGTGTGTTTTTAAATACTCTATTCTATAATCATCTTCTACTGTGTTATTTTCATTCAATTCCTCTTTTACACCAATCCCATTTTCTGTTACAAAAATCGGCATTTTATATTTTGCATATATATCTTTTAAAGCTATTCTAAAACCTATGGGGTCAACAGCCCATCCCCATTCATTTTTCTTTAATAGCGGATTTGGACTAACGCCTTTCATAATATCATTATCTTCTTCTCCATAGTTTTCTACAATTGTACTTTGATAATAACTGAAACTCAAATAATCAACTGTATTTTCTTTTAAGAGCTCTACATCCCCATCTTCAAATACTGGCTTTATATTTTTCCTTTCCCAATCACTTGTTACATACGATGGATATTCTCCATAAGTAAATACATCAAAGTATAAATCATTAAAAAACTCTTTAAACTTTAAATTTGCTAATGCATCTTCCGGTTTACAGGTTGCTGGATATGTTGTCATATAAGTAACCATCCCGCCCATTTTACCATCTGGAATTATTTCATGTAAGAGCTTCGAAGCTTTAGCATGAGCTATAAAAACATTGTGACATACCTGATAAGATAGTGCTTCTCTATCCACTGCATTTGTTATTGTCACACCCCATAATTGTGGACGAACAAGTACTAAATTCTGCTCATTAAAGGTTATCCAATATTTAACTTTATCCTTAAAACTTTCAAATACAACTTTTACATATCTTTCAAACAAATCTACAACTTTTCTTGATGCAAACCCATTATATTTTTCAGCCAAAGCTTGTGGTAAATCAAAATGATAAAGAGTAATAACTGGCTCTATTCCATTAGCTATTAATTCATCAAATAAATCGTGGTAAAATCTTAAACCTTCTTCATTTACTTCACCTTCGCCATCAGGAATGATTCTAGTCCACGAAATGCTTGTACGATAACTATTAATGCCCAATTCTTTAAATAATGCAATATCTTCCTTATACCTATGATAAAAATCAACAGCTATTTCCCAATTAGAAAAACCTTCTTTTACTTCTCTCTCATCAACTATAGAAATTCCTTTGCCTCCTTCTTTTGAAGCTCCTTCACTCTGAAATGACGTAACTGCACTTCCCCATAGAAATCCTCTTGGAATTATTTTAACTTTTTCTTCCTTCACAGTAGTTCCTCCTCTTATTCACAAAATCTAAATCTTATATTAATTGTAAACTCACTAAATTCAACTTTCATTACCTGTCTATACAAGAAATTTTGAAGCTATGTTATAATGTTTTTAATTATTAAGCTTATTATTTGGAGGTTAAAATTGAAAAGCGATTATATTATTAATGACTTAATAGAAAAGATTACATCAAGAAAAATTGAAATAGCCTCTCGTATTCCTTCTGAAACCCAATTATCAATCAAATATGAATGTAATAGGCACACCGTAAGAAAGGCAATTGGACACTTAATTGAGCGAGGATATTTATTTAAAACTGATGATGGTTCAACCTTTGTCAGTGATATCACTCATTATAATAATAGTATTCTTTTTTTATCTTCTCTATCAGATTATTTTAATTCAGAAAATATTAAATCAGAGGTTAAAGAATTTGAATTAATTAAAGCTTCGGCTAAACTTAGTGAATTGCTCCAAATTGAACAAACTTCTAAGGTTTGGCTTATAAAAAGAGTCCGCTATATAGACTCACGTCCTATTCATATGGAGGAAATTTATATGCCTTATTCTCTATTTCCTAATCTTACTGCTATGGATTGTACGGCAAGTCTTCTTTCTTATATTGAATCTCAATATGATTATAAAATAAGCCATGGTATTAGAACTGTGAGTCCTGTTAAATTAAATGAATATAAAAGTCAGTTATTAGATTTACCTAATGAATCTATTGTTATGCAAATTGAAAACATAGGTTATTTAACTAATAAACGAATATATGAGTATTCTATAAGTACAACGCGAGAGAATAAACTCCAATATTACTGCAGACGATAGAATTCAAGCCTTGCTGTGTTTAAATAATAATATTTTCTAAAAATTAATATACTTCTTACTTATGGAAGAAAAATAGGACTATTATATAAAGAAGAAAAACTACAATACATTTAATTAGATTTTCAAATTTCAATACAATGTATTATGAGTGATTTTCTTAATTTTACAGTCCCATTTTTAAGTATTTATAATTCTAAAAATATATTACTTTATAAATTTAGATTTTATTTAAAATTACTTCTTATTGCAGGTATCACATTCTTCTTTACATGTTTTGCTACTCTTTTCTTCATGATTACCATCCATTAACTCTTCCGAAAATTCTGTTGAAAACTTAGATTTATATTTTCTATTATTTATCTTCATGTATGTATTTTTAGTCGAATTATTTAAGAAATTCATTCCCATATAAATTAATGAAAAAAATGCTACCATTAGCAATCCCACTATAAGTGCTGGAGCCTGATCAGGAATAAGAGGCATACTAAAAATAACAATTATCATACTTATTAGACCGATCCAAGATGTGTATGGATACCCAGGCATTTGGCACTTTCCATCTGGCGGACATCCATTTCTTTTACGGAAGCGTATATGAGTTGCCATAATTACTGCATAGGTAAACAGTAATGCAAATCCACCAGAGCTTATTAAGAATAGGTATATTCTAGGGAATAATAATCCAAAGCCTAAACCTAAAAGCATAGAAAAACCTGAAACTAATATTGCCTTATAAGGAATATCTCCTTTATCTTTCAACCACTTCGGAGCATCTCCTTCATCTGCAAGAGATCTTAGCATT
The DNA here is from genome assembly GCF_000230835.1 of Clostridium sp. DL-VIII. NCBI lineage: Bacteria > Bacillati > Bacillota > Clostridia > Eubacteriales > Clostridiaceae > Clostridium > Clostridium sp. DL-VIII. The sequence goes on along the minus strand of NZ_CM001240.1, from coordinate 1,246,740 downwards.
CTTGCGATTCCAAACATAGATGCAAGAGATGCAGAAAGTATAGCTGTAATAAGTACCAAATTTATAATATTACCTACCCATGTAATTCCCCATCTATTAAGTGCTGCTACCATGGGACTTATGTCTTCATTAAGCTCCGAAGTGGGAATTAATGGTAGTAATGCCGCAATATAAAGTATATATAAACCAACAAGAGTTATGACCGTATAATTAATTGCTTTAGGAATTGTTTCCTTAGGATTATATGCTTCTGAAGCTGCGAGCCCAATTATTTCAAACCCCGCATAAGCAAAAACAACTATGAGCATGCTTCCGGCAATGCCTCCTGTTCCCCCTGGTATTAGAGGTTCACGCATTAATTCTCCTGCCCCAACAGCTGCTCTTCCTGAAATTATTCCTGTAACTAATAATAATGATATAATTATGAAAGAAATTATAGTTATTAATTTTATTGCAGAAAGTCCACTTGTGAGCTTACTTAATTTGTCTGCCCCTAAAAGATTGAGCAACGTTACACCTATTATTATAATAGTACCACCAATGGCTATTGATATGCTTGGAATCCATTCCTGTAACAAAATGGACACAGCTGTAGCCTCACTAGACATTGAAAGTATCATTCCAACCCAATAAACCCAGCCTACAACAAATCCCATTCCTGGTCCAAAAGCTTGGGTTGCAAAAGTTCTGAAAGATCCTGAATCAGGATTAGCCACAGTCATTTCCGATAAAGCGTATAATATAAAATACACCATGAATCCTCCTAATATGTACGATATTATAATAGCAGGCCCTGCTGCATTTATAGCCACAGATGAGCCAAGAAAAAATGACCCTCCTATAATGCTTCCAAGTGCCATCATTGTAATCTGCCAGGCAGATAATCCATTATATTTTTTCTTCATAATATTTCCCTCCACTTTTATGCATCTAAAACTTCGTGTTTACTAATGCTTTAAATAGCTTCTAGAATATTATTCCGCAAAATCGATATAACATGTGTCAATTTAAATATAAAGTTATTTAAAATTGTATTTATTATATAGGTTCTAAAAAAATTAGTTCATAAATATCTAATTTAACCTCTCAGTTCAGTTATTACTAACCAAGTAGCTCTATAAAGAATGAATCATATTATTTAGAACTTATATATATATATAAATTTTCGTTCAAATCTACAAATAATAATAAAAAAAGCTAATGCAATAATATTAAAGCATTAACTTTTATCTTGAGTTAATTTTATAAATATACTTTTTTAATTTAGTTTTCTTCTTCTATTTTTCCAACAATAAATATATAGGACAACGCACCTATTAATGCTAAAATTCCTATCAATGCTATTGCTGGGGTAAAGTTTCCGCCTGATACAATTATACCAATAACAATTGGAATTACTATTGAGGATAAGGCTCCTGTACAATTAAATACACCACCAGCTAAACCCACTAAATTTTTAGGTGCTAATAATGATACAAACACCCAGGTAATAGTAGCTAGTCCATTTCCAAAGAATGCTATAGCCATAAACATTACTATTAATGGAGTACTGTCAACAAAATTAGCTCCTATTATAGTAGTTGTTAATAATAACCCTATTATTATCGGAGTTTTTCTTGCTACGCCCATAGAAACCCCTCTTTTTATAAGATTATCTGATACAAAGCCTGAAACTAAAACTCCGCAAAATGCTGCTAAATATGGGACTGATGATACAAAACCAGATTTTATAAAACTTAAATGTCTGTATTCTACAAGATAAGTTGGGAACCAAGTTAAGAAAAACCAAAATGTTGATGATATAGTAAATTGTCCAATATATATTCCTATCAACTTTCTATTAGAAAACATCATCTTTAAATCACTAAATTTAAATTGTGTTTTAGGTTTAACAGAAGTTAAACTTGCATCTGCCTCTATTATGGCCCCTCCATCTTTTATATAATTTAATTCAGCATCATTTATACGTTTACTTTTGTTTGGATCTCTATATAAAGCATACCACACTATAGACCATGCTATGCCCACTACTCCTGTTAGTATAAACAAAAATTTCCACCCGAACTTATCTTCTAGTATAAATAACAATGGACTTACAAACGCTAATCCAACAAATTGTGCTGATGAATATATTGCAATGGCAGATGCGCGTTCATTTGTTGGAAACCAGCTCGACGCAACTTTATTGCTAGCTGGCATTACTGGTGCTTCAAAGCATCCTATAGATAAACGTAATCCTAATAATGAACCGAAACCACCAACAAGGCTTTGCAATAATGTAGCCAGTGACCATATAAATAAGCTGCAGGCATATACAGCACGTGGTTTAAATTTATCAACTAAATATCCACTAGGTATTTGTAATGCTGCATATACCCAGCCAAATGCTGAAAATATTAATCCCATTTGAACAGTTGATAATTGTAAATCTTTTGACATATGTGATGCTGCTACAGATATATTAGAACGATCCATGTAGTTTATTACTATATTCATAAATATTAAAGCTAATACAAAGTACCTGATTTTAGTAGGTTTCTCTTGAACCCCATTAATTTCATGATTTCCGTTAATATTCATATTCTATTCCTCCTTATATGTGAGTAAGTTATTTTGTCAATAAACTCTTACTTCTACAAGTTCAGCCCTTTGACTGCCATTTGTGGATTCAATAATAATTCTCAATTTATTTGTTGAAATTCCCTTTAAATCCTTAAATATTTGTTTTCTCTTACGGTTATCTTTTTTAACTATAATAGTTTTCCATTGATTATCTTCCCATATATCAATCTTATAATCTTTTACTAACTCAGGTATCACCGAAAAATCAGTGTAGTGATGATGAAGATTTATAAGATCTTCATTTACATCGTCATTAAAAGTAATATGAATTTCATTAATTTCGATATTATTTTCCCAATCAAGCTCAATCCATTGATTACTATCTCTTATTTCATCAGATACCCACATATGTGAACCCCCATAAGGTCTTAGATAACCATCTATGATTTTATCAGGAGAATATATATCTGTTTCCCCATTAATCTTAAAGCAAAATTCTTTTCTAACCATATCCTTCATTGACCATTCAACAATTGGGTTTGCTCCTATATAATCATCTAAATTTGTATTTTCTATTGCTTTTTTAGTAAAGGAAAGTACTCCTGTTAATGGTTTATAAGATAAATGTACTGATACTTTATCATTAGCTCTTACAATTAAAAATATATTTTTCCCTATTTCTGATTTTAAGTCTAAACCAGTTTTAATCCATTGATTTTTTCCTTGTTGTAACCTTATCTTCGCACTCTTTTCAAGACTCTTAGGGATATAGTTTTCAGCCCTGCCTGTATTCCAAAGTTCGACTTCCAAATTAGTTTCTTCTAAACTTGAAACTAATATTTCTATATCATCTATCTCTCCTTCGATTGGAAATAATATACCAATATCAGTAATCAAATTATACTCAGCTTCTGAATTATTGATTTCTATTTTTTTTAGATAACCAGATGCTTTTACCGATGAAAATTGAGCTTTATCCTCTTCATCCTGATTTTTTATTCCTATAATAGATCCATCCTGTTTTAATAACATTTGCTGTAATTTCGTGATATATTTCTTATACACATCTCTTGGTTTGATTTTCTTATCAACGCATAGGACTGCTGCTGCTCCAACTGCTTCACCTATAGTTGCACAAGTAGCCATAACCCTAGTTGCTCCAAAAGCTATATGTGATGCACTAATATTTCTTCCGGCAAACATCAGATTTGATACGTTTACAGAATAAGTGGAACGGAATGGAATGTGAAAAATGCCATCTGCTTGTATATTTCTTGAGCCACTACTTTCTTCATATATTCCCTTTTCAGGATGAAGATCAATTGACCATCCGCCAAATGCAATCCTATCCTCAAATTCAGTCTGATTAATAATATCATTTTGATTTAAGACATAATCTCCAATAAATCTTCTGTACTCTCTCTTACCTGGTATTGATCCAACCCATTCCAATGTTAGATTATCAGCATCATAATTTCCTGAATTTTTTATATAATCCCATATTCCATAAACTAATGCCCATAATTCATCCCTTATGATTTCATTATTTTTAACAATATCTATTTCTCCCCCTAGTTCTATCCACCAATAACAACATCCAGAATCGCTGCATTTTATAACTCTATTTTTAGGAATACTAGTTTTACTAATATCTTTTGCAAAATTAGGCGGTACAAATCTAACTGTGTGTCCAACATCTTTAGTGTAAAATAATATAGTGCTTCCTAATAAAATCTTATCAGCCTTTTCAGGTGCTAATAACTCATTAAACTCATGGCGTGATTCTCTTCCAATATTATATTTAGCTCCTGCCAATGCCCCAACTAAGCCATCCCCTGAACAATCCAAATATATATCGCTTTCAAATTTAGTCTTTATTTCTGATCCAACAGTCCATCCTATTACAGATTTTATTTCATTTTCTCTTTCCACCTCAACTACATCCAACTCTGACACTTCTGTATTTAAAAATAATGAAATATTTTCTTCATCCTTTACTTTCTCTAGTAGCAATAAATCCCATATATAGGAATTCCCATCTGGATTTCGATATTGATTTTCTAAGAACAATTCTCCCATGATTCCTGTTTCCCTAGCATATCTATTAATACCATGCTTAGTTGCTCCACAAACCCATACACGAATTTCACTACTAGAGTTTCCACCTAAAACGCTACGATTTTGAATTAGTGAGACAGTTTTTCCATTTCTAGCAGCAGAAATTGCAGCACATACACCTGCTAATCCGCCTCCTATTATAGTTATATCTTTTTTTACATTTTTGTAATCCATAACGCGCTCCCTTTATAGACAGATTAATTTACTTTTATGCTTTAACTAACTTTTATTTAAATGTTTACAATGCATTGTATAGTTCTCCATAACCAGCATTAAACAAGATTATACATTATTTTTCTTATCTCATCCTCACTGATTATATTTCTATAATATATCAACACGCTTATTTTTTGAATTCACTAACATATCATTTCCATATACTTTATTTCATATAGGAACTAGAACTTTTCTTAATTTAACTAAATAATATAAATCAAAATTAAAATGTTTACATTTTAACTTTATTTCTTTATAATTTCTATATACTTTTTTGTTCTTTAGGGGGGATTTACAAAATGTTTGCGTTAAATAATTTAAATATAACTATTAATCAACATATTTTCTGGGATAAGAAAGAGCATTTTTTACTGGATGAAGATATAGATTCTAATTGGGTGTTATATGCTATTGAAGATGGTGAATGTGATTTTGAAATCTCATCTCATAAAGGATTGGGGAAGTTTGGAGATATTATTATTTGCCCTCCTGGCATGATTTTCAAAAGAAAGGTTATAAATGAGTTGACTTTTCACTTCATAAATTTTTCAATACATAATCAAGATGATGTAAGCTCTTTTCCTGTTGGTAAAATATCGGTCTCTGATCTAAAAAGACTTAATAATACATATTATTACTTAAAGCTATTTTGTCATAACAATAATAAAGAGCTAAATCAATGGAAAAACTCATTAATAAGTGACATTATTAAACTTTATTATATAGAGACACAATTCGGTAATTTTCCTAAGAACTTCGTTCAAGATGAACTTATAAATTACTCTCTTAAATATCTAAATAAAAATGCTTATAATTCAATTAAAATTAAAGATTTATCTGATTCATTAGGACTTAGTTCTGTACAATTCACAAGAAGATTTAAGAAATGTATTGGGACGACTCCAATAGAATATGTGACTTCTCTACGCTTAAGAAGAGCTCAGGTATTATTGCTAAGAACAGATGACACACTAGAATGTATTGCTTCCAAATGTGGCTATGATAATGGCTTTTACCTTAGTCGAGTATTTATGAAAAATTTAAAAATCACTCCTTCTAATTATAGAAAAAAGTATAAATAAAACTCTAGCCTCACTAAATAGACTAAAGTTTTATTATTATGTAACATATAATTATTTTTCAATATAATTAATTACATTTTTCACTATTAAATTTATTGTTCCATCGCCATTTCTTTGTATTTCAAATTTACTTGAATCATGATAAGTGTTTTCATTTATGTACAAATCAATTTGCTTATCAATATTAAGTCTGACTCTTTTTAATTTTTTCTCAACCCAGGTCTTATCGACTGCTACTTCTTCATTTAGCCCTTGTTGCTTTATATAACTTGAAAATCCCTCTTTTACTTCGGGCTGTTCATTAAATAACTCTGCTGAAAAGTCATCAATATTTATTGTGTCTTCTTCTTTAAGCTTAGCTTTAATGGCTGTTCTAATCTCTTCTGCCTTTCCTGCATCTTCTGTAATATTTTTTCTAGTCCAGTTTTCAGCTGCCTTTACAAAAGTTTTCGTCATATCTCTCTCATTTGTAACTATATTGGCACCTAAAAATGTATTTATAAAATAGTTTGCTCCATATTCATCTTCTTTACCGCTTCTTTGCTTATCCAAAATCATCAGATTGTATCTATCAGTATCTTTAATAGGCTTAATAAATGCAGCTTTTTGAATCTTTTGCCCACTACCTGGAAGACCTGCTAGCTGTGGCACTATTCCTATTCCTATTTTTTCATCAATAAACTGAACTTCATGAGTAAAATTTTTAACATAATCCATTTTAAGTATTCCAACCATTGGACCTTGATCAGTTGTTATTGATGTTATGATTAAATCCCCAGATGGAATATTCACATTAGTCTTCATTATCAAAAATAATTGACTCGCCAATTCTTTTGATACATTAACTAAATCATTATCTATACCCTTTAAATAATTTTGTACAACTTCTTTTACTATATTTCTTTCATAATTAAATCTTCCATATTTAAGTTCATCATCCTTTAAACACTTTTCTACATGCTTATATAAAAATGCATATATGTCTTCATCTAATTCTAAACTATATTCGTTTAAAATAGGTTCTTCCCCATTACTATCTAATATGTGAATTATTGCTTCATTTATATTAATTTCATTTATGTATTCCATATGTATTTCACCATCCAAAAATATTTGTACATTAGATATTATAAACTTTAATTAAAATAAAAAAAAGTTTTTCAATATTTTCTTTTAATGTGCTGGTATTTCTTGATTTTTTCCAAATGCTTTTTCATATTTAGGGCATCCAAAGTGCTTTGCAAACCACTGCACAACAAAAGGACATAAAACTGCAGATAAAATTGCTGCACAGGATATCTGTATAGTTGCTACCTTTACGTATGGAAGAAAAGCAGGTACTATTTGTCCAATCATCGCTGGTACTGCAATAGTGTTTCCTGCAACAGATACAGTTGCCATTCCACCATATCCCGGCCTCTTTAATATAAAACGATCTACAATAAACGCAACTGGTCCAGTTACAAGCATTACTATAATAAAAAGTAAAATTCCGCTAAATCCAGCTGTTACAACTTTCTCAAGATCAATATTAGCTCCTAATATAAATCCCATTATTGGTAATATTAATGCATTACCTGTTTTTGTCGCTACTCTAATTTCTTCGTCAATACTTGATAGTAAAATCCCTATGCATATTGGCAGCAAAATAGTCGCATATTCCTGCCAACTGATGAAACTAGCACCTGAAACCCCTATAGTCATTAATGATAACATAGGTCCCGAATTTAAATTAAACATGGATCTTGCTACAATGTCAGCATGATCTCCATAATTCTCCATGAGCCCCATATATAAGCTTCCATTATTGTTTGTTAAAGCACATAATAGTGATAAGCTGCATACTCCTAAAATCCCTTCATATCCAAAGAAATGAAATACAAGAATATATGCACCTGCTCCTGCTAAATATTTAAATAGAACATGACTACCTCCACGTTTTAACGCTTCTGGAATGTCTTTAACTTTCATCTGAGTTCCTGTAAATAATAAGGTTAAAAACATGATAATTCTTAATCCATCATCAGAAAGCAGCGCTTGACTATAACTACCTATCCTTAAAATCCATGGACAAAGTGTATTTAAAATAGCTGCCACAAATAATGGTATAATCATTGTTCCAGCTGGCACCTTATTTACTGAATTCAATAACTTCATTGCTCTCTCCCCTCTTCATCTAATCGTTTTATTTCTTATTAATACTTATTTAAAAACGCCTCTTATTTTTATGTACTAACTCTACTTTAAATACTTTCTTTATACTTTTCAAGTATAAACTCAAAAATAAAAAAAGTGAAAAAGAGAACATTTTTTACGAATCCATTATGATTCTTAAACGTCTCTTTTTCACTCTCTGATACTTTTACTTAAGATATGTTTTATAAATTATGATATAACTTTTTATTTACATAACTTTCTAAATTCATCTGCAACAAATTGTACTTGTGTTCCTACAACGACTTGTACACTTGTTTTTCCCGGCCTAATTACGCCTGATATTCCTGCAGATTTAATGACTTTTTCATCTACTAATGTTTGATCTTTAACTTCTAAACGTAATCTAGTTACACAGTTATCAATAGAAGTTATATTTTCTTTTCCACCAACACCTCTTAATATGACAGCTGCTACTTCAGTGAAGTTATCATTTGAAAGTTTTACATTAACTTCCTCTGCATCATCATCTTCTCTACCTGGTGTCTTTAAGTTAAACTTTGTAATTACTATACGGAATACAACATAGTAAATTACACCAACAACTAAACCAATTGGAATTAACATAAGCGGATTTTCAGCCATTGGAGCTTGGAAACTTAAGAACCAATCTACAAAACCGGCACTAAAGTTAAATCCAGCTCTTACTGGTAATAATGTACATACGAATGCTGAAAGTCCTGTTAAACCTGCATGAACTAAATATAATCCTGGAGCTAAGAACATAAATGCAAATTCTAATGGCTCTGTAACACCAGTGAAGAATGAAGATAATGCTGCTGCTAATAATAAACCATAAACTACTTTTTTCTTTTTATCTTTAGCTGTATGATACATAGCTAAAGCACCTGCTGGTAAACCAAACATCATTACTGGGAAGAATCCAGTCATATACATACCTGTCTGACCTTTTACTCCTCCTCCAGTAGTTCCCCAGAACTTACCAATATCATTAATTCCAGCTACATCAAACCAGAATACTGAATTTAATGCATGGTGAAGACCGAATGGTATTAATAATCTATTAAAGAATGCATAAATACCTGCTCCAACTGCACCTGTAGATATAATAGCTTCACCAAAAGCTACTAATCCTCCAAATATAATAGGCCATGCGAAAAATAATATTACTGATGCAATAATTGAATATAATGCTGTTACAATAGCAACACACCTTTTTCCACTGAAGAAACCTAATGCATCTGGCAATTTAACCCCCTTAAATCTGTTATAGCAAGATGCACCAATTAATCCTGATAAAATACCAATAAATTGTGTTTGAATCTTTCCAAAAGCGGCTGGAACTTCCTTAACATCAATGTGCTTAAACATTGCTACAGATGCTGGATCTAATAAAGTTGTAATCATAAGCCATGCAACAAGACCTGCAAGCCCAGCTGTTCCATCATTATCATCAGACATTCCAACAGCAACACCAATTGCAAATAAGATTCCCATGTGGTCAATTAAAGCACTACCTCCTTTTAAAAGGAAGGCTGAAACCACATTATTTGCTCCCCAGCCTGTAGGATCAATCCAATAACCAATACCCATTAATATACTAGCAACAGGTAAACAAGCTACTGGAAGCATTAGTGATTTCCCTAGTTTTTGTAAATACTTCATCATAATAATATAATTCCCCTTTCATCATATATGATATATAAAATTTTATTTTAAGGATTTTATATCCTAAAATACATAATTAAGAACAAAATCACAAGTGGCTATAAAGCTCAATATAACTTCTTAAATAATAAAAAAAGACTTTTTTATTTACTATAATTATAGAAAATAAAAAAGCCGAAAAGGATAATTGAAAATTTATCCTTTTCAGCTAATGCCCACTTTAATCGGTTACACGCCTACACATTTTTCTTATACATATCTTACCTTAATTTTTCTCTATAATCAATACCTTTTTGATTTTTTTTATTATTGACACTAATAATTTAAAATAATATAATTATCAATATAGATGTGTTACTGTTAAATCAGGCATAAGTTTACGTTTTTTCCGGAAGCTTATGCTTTTTTTTTATTACTAATACACATGAAATAACAAAGGAAAGGAAGTGACTATTCCTAGTAACTATAGGAATATAAAATATGTTTAATTTTTTCAAAAAGAATACAACAAATGAAACAAAATTATTAGCTCCTGTAACTGGTAAAACAATAGATTTATCACAGGTACCTGACCAAGTTTTTGCAGAAAGAATGGCTGGGGATGGAGTTGCTATAGATCCTACTGGTAATGTCATAGTCGCACCTGCTGATGGACATCTAGCTCTCGTATTTAACACTAAACATGCATTTGCCTTAGCATTAGATAATGGCGTTGAATTGCTAGTTCATATAGGAATTGATACTGTTTCCTTAAATGGTGAAGGCTTTGAACAATTAGTTGAAGCTGGAAATAAAGTTAAAGCTGGGACACCAATTATAAAGATTGACAGAGATTTTATATTAAGCAAAGGTTTTTCTTTAATAACTCCTGTTTTAGTTACAAATATGGATGCAGTAAAAGATTTAAAAGCTGATGTTAATAAAGATGTAGTTGCAGGTCAAAGTGAAGTAGTTACTTTTAGCTTATAAAAAACAGCTAACATATTTTCAATATGTTAGCTATTTTTTTATGCCTCTATAGTAGCCCTTCTAAATCTTTCTATATGCATTGCTAAATATGCTATCTCATCTTCAGCAATATCTTTTTCCAATCTATCTATCAATATATTGGATACTCCTTTTGCTATTTTATATGATAATTTATACTTGGACTTTATTTCTTTTATAAAATCATTTTTGATTGATATATCTGCTGCTATTCTCTTTATTGCAAATTTCAAGTGGGTTAAGAACCTTGCATAATCTAAAGACGTTTTATCTATTTGTATTCCTAGCTTCTCTTCTATAAAGCCAATTATAGAATTTATTAAATATGTATTTTTTATTGTATTTGATACTTTTCCAGAATTTCTAGCTGAGTGTATATGCAATGCTATAAACCCAATTTCACCCATTGGAATGCTTACCTTCGTTTCATTTTGTAAAATTTCTGAAACTTTTTCTCCTAATTTATATTCTTTAGGATATAGAGCTTTAATTTCTACTATGAAAGGATTTTCTATTTCCTCGTTATTGGACAATCTTTTTAGTGCAAAATTTAAATGATCCACTAATGCAATGTGTATTCTCTCATCCAAGTTTTCTTTTAATTCAGCTTCTATATAAGATATCATTTTTTCACATAATATTAAAAATTCTTCATCAACATTTTCAATTACCTGCTTGAAATTTCTTAAATTATCGTCATCTTCAATAACAAATATTTTCTCAACTTCAGTACCTTTCTCAATAACATCTCCAAGCTTCTTTCCAAATCCAATGCCCTTACCAAAAAGTACTCTTTCCTTCTCATTCATTTTTACAGAAACTATATTATTATTATAAGACTTTATTATGACTGCTGAATCAATAATTGTACTCATGCTCCCACCCTTTTTATTAATTATTATAATATATTTAATTTTAATATATTATGTACGTGGCGACCTCATTCTTCACTAAATTAAAATACCTTTTATTTATTCCTGTTGACTTAAGGCTAAGGCACAGTCAAAAAAATAATAGGCCAGTATGCTTACCTATTTTGTGTCATACTGCGTCAGCAAATTTTACTAATAGACCCGCTATGAGTAGAATTTACTTCCTTGCCTGACGCAAAATATGCGCCACATCTTTGGTCTATTATTTTCTTTCATGTGCCTAAATCATAAGGTTATTACCACTTAATATTTATATAAATTTAAATTGTTACGTTTAAAATTTCTAGCATCACATTTATTAAAACATATTTCATTATAAAAGTCTTAATTTTTTATTATATGTTCTTTAAATTAAAAATTCCATTTCTAATTCCTTACTTTGTAAAATATATTATTTTTATGTTAAATAATTCTACTTTTTTATATTCATTTTAACGTAATATATATTTTATTGTAAAGTATATAGTGAAAAATATTTTACTATGTTAATTGCAAAAATTTTACATAAAATTAAAAGGCAGATTCAAAAGAATCCGCCCCATTGCGTACATTTATTAGTATAAAACCAAATTATATTTGCTTATTATATCACTAACAATTATGCTTGTCAATTTGTGCAGTTTTACAGTTAATTGTGGAATTTTACACTTAATTAAACTTACATATTAATACTTTTCGAAGCTTCTTCTCCAGCGGTTGCTTGCCTGCCTGCAGCATATACAAATGGCATATATATTAGTACGCTTACAACTAAACATATTAAAGCTGTAACTCCTCCCATAATTGAATTAGTAGATATTATTGCTCCTAAAATTGGTGGTGTGGTCCATCCTGCCATTAATGATACCTTTGGTACAAATCCTATTGCTGTTAGCATATATGCTATTAATACAGAAGCCATTGGAGCAAGTATAAATGGGAAGAAGTACATAGGATTTAAAACTATTGGAAAACCAAAAATTACTGGCTCATTAATATTAAAGCATCCTGGTCCAATACCTAAATTAGCAATCATTCTTTGTTGAGATCCTGCCCTCTTTCTTAAAATATATACGGCAATTAATAATCCTATAGTAGTTCCTGAACCTCCCATATTCACATAAGAATCCAGAAATTGACTATTCAATATGTTTTCTGGCTGCAATCCAGCATTTAATTTATCTGTATTAGCCAAAAGTAATGGAAGCAATAAAGCATTTATAACTGGTGCAAGTATATTAGCTCCATGCAATCCAAAGAACCATAATAGTTGTATTAAGAAAACTATTATAAGAACTCCGCCTAAACTTCCTACAATTCCTTGTAGTGGTTTTTGTAATGTGAAAAATAAAGCTTGATGTATATCTGCTACATGCATTAACATAAATAATTCCTTAACACCTGCTGCTATTGCTAAAATTATAATTGATGGAAATAAAGCTGCAAATGACTTAGCAACTGCTGGTGGTACCCCTTCAGGCATTTTTATTACTAATCTAGGATTGCCTATTAATTTAACAAAGATTTCTGTGCCAACCAATGCTACTATTAATGCAATAAACAAACCCTGTGAACCTAAAAATGTCATTGGAAATGCCCCGTCAGGAGTTGTTGAATACAAAATTATTGAAGCTGCTGTTACTACAATTCCAGCTGCTAGTCCATCTTTATCGTATGATGTTGCCAAATGATATGATATTGTGAATACAATTAATATTGACATAACGCCAAAAGAACCATTCCATATAGCACCACCCCAAGCTGTCCAACCTGTTGGTAATAACCAGTTCATGAAATTTTGATATCCTTTAAATCCTAAGTTATTAAACAATACCGCAAAAGCGCCTGCAATTATTAAAGGTGTAATTGTAGCAAAACCATCACGGATTGCTACTAGGTGCCTCTGAGAGCCAATTCTGGATGCTATAGGAACAAAATGCTCTTCCATCCACTCAAAAAATTTGTTCATAAATAAAATTCCCCCTTTATTATAAAAATATTAATTTAACCTAAAGCCAAAGTTCATCCAAGGTTTGATATAATCTAATAAAAATATTTCATCATCTGCTATTCTTCCTATCACATTAGTCTTACCTGAATTCTTCATATCTTTTAAAGCGACTTGAAGCTCACCTGCATACCTAGTATATAAATCTGAATCAATTAATATATCTCCTCGTCTAATATCAACGGTATTTGCTGCTGGAAAACTTTCTCCTTTGTACTTAACTCTACTTTGTGTAGACCGTATCATGTATTCAGAAACGTCTCCTCTGCTAAAATGATATTCTTCCAGAACAATTTTCTTATCTAATTCTGTTGCGCTATCATTAAAGTTGACTTTAAATGTCAATTTTTCTTTATTTAATTTGCTCAACAATTCAAGTTCCTCTTCTGATGCAAAGGAATTTGCTATAATTACATCATCAATTAATCCAGTAGCCAAAAAGTGTTTAGTTTGTATATCTATTGCCAGATCTCTATGCATTTCTAATGTACATAGGCCTTCTGAAACTGGCCACGGACCATACTTAGCATCTTTTGAATTTACAAATGCTGCTGTGTTTAACCCGAGTTCTTTAAACTGTTTTGAGCATTTTATAAAATGTTCAAGAGAAATTCCTGTATATTTGTGTGGATAAAAATTATGACATCCATATAAATTATTTGGATTAGCTTGATAAGATAAAATATTATCAATATACTTTGTTCCATTACTCATATTTAATTCTATTTTTAGTCCGTATTCATTAAAACTCATGATTGCTTCTTCATGTCCGCTAAAGCCCATGTCTAATCTTATCCCATCTAATCCAATATCTTTAAATACTTTCAAATCATAAATAGAAGCACCTAATTTTTTAAATATGTTCGGCTCTAAATCTGCAATGATCTCCATATTTTCTTCCTTTGCAGCTTTTGTAATAACTTTAAATTCTGATATTATATCTTCTATATTCCTATCCGCTATAGAGATTAAACATGTAAATATTCTTTTAAATCCATATTTTCCAGCCAAATGAATATAGTTTACAATTTGAGTTATATTGCTATGGCTTGGATAAACTGAAATTCCTAGCTTCTTCATTGTTTCACACTCCATTTTCTTCTTTTAATTTGCCTATATATAATCTCTACCTTCTACTTTCTGCAAATAAAGTTCTCTCTTTTATAAATTTTTCATGCACATCTATGATCTCAATTGCAAGATATTTTAATGTCATGCTAGTCATAAAGTGATCCTGTGCATGTACCATAAGTAGTGAAAGTTCTGTTTTTCCACCATCAGCTTCTTTTTGTATTAATGATGTTTGTATATTATGTGCTTTTGATAATTCTACCTCAGCTTTTTCTATTAACTTTCTTGCCTCAGTTATGTCTTCATTTTTAGCACATTGAATTGCTTCTATTGAATAACTTCTAGCTTCTCCACTGTGTATTATAAGATTCATAATTATTTCTTCCATTATGTTTTACTCCTTTTAACTACTTATTTCCTATAAGCTCTAATGCTCTCTTTAAAACCTTTTCTCCATCCATCGTTCCATAATGCATCGTATTTATCACTTCTACTGGTACATTTTTATCTGCTAAACTCTTTTTAAATTTTGACAATAAAAATCTTACTTGAGGCCCTAATAGTAACACATCTATATCATTTATATAATTTTTAACTTCTGATTCTCCTGTAGCTTGAACACTACATTCAATCCCCTTTTCTTCTGCTGCTTTTTCCATCTTAGAAACTAATAAACTTGTTGACATTCCTGCTGAACAAACCAATAATATTTTTTTCACTGTAAACGTCCCCCTTTAAACTATATTATTTTCAATATACTAGCTATATTTTCTTACACCATTAATATATAGCAATTATAGTGCCAACTTTCAGCATACCTGTAAATTTTATCAAGTGCCTTAAGTACTTGGTTTCAATTATAATTTTTAATGTGTGTTATATGGAAGAAAGTGTGCAATTCACTTTACACACTTTCTTTATTCTTACACAGTAATTAAATTTTCTTTGATCATTCTAAGTATATAGGCTAACTCATCATCTTTAATTCTTATTTCATAATTATATTCTAAAACTTGCACAGCTTTTTTGATTAATATAAATTCCTTGCTATACTTACTTCTGTAATCTTCTAAGTTTTTGAATGTAATTTCTTTTCCCCCGTGTTTTAATCTGTCTATGAGGAAACTGACATGAATTAATATTCCAATCTGTGCATCATGTTGTATCTCGACATTTAAATTTTCTTCTATCTGTCTTATTATTCTTCTAATATCTGAAAGTAATTTTATGCAGTTTAATTCCTTTATCTCATTGACTAATGCTTTTTGTACTTTTAAGAAATCATATTCAATATTTATTAAATATTCTAATTCCTTTATGCCTTTTTCTACAAAAATATCTTGTGCGGGTATAAATGGTACCCCTTTAATAAATATATTTACTGTTCCTACAACCGCTAATATTACATACCTTTTTTTTAATTCACTTACTTTCTTTAAAAAGTCCTCTCTATCTAAAATATCCAGAGGAATAAGTTCTACTCTTTCTATATTTTCCAGACTAAGGTTTATTCTTGTTTTTATTCTCTCTGCTGCCCCTTCACCTGTAAAGCATGTCGTAATTATAGCAAGTTCTTTTTCTTCTTCATAATCTTCATTAGACATTTGTATAGATGCCTTTCCTATATCTTTACATGAACAATATATCTCATCTAAATTTCTTCCAATTAAAGCTTTTCTTCCAGCTTCCATAACAGTTAGCGTTGTTACCATATCTATTGTTTTAATTTTAATTCCTAATTCGCTTCCGATAATACTTCCAAAGTTAATCAATGATCCCATATCTACCAATATTAAAATGCCTTTTCCACTATTCATTCCTTTGATTTTTTCCTTAGCCTTTTCTAACATGTACTCCGGCTTCATTGTCAGTGGCATATCCAATGCTTGTATATATTCCTCTCCTATCAAAGAATTTGCCACTTCTGCCATGCTGCTGGCTGTACTTGTCCCATGCATCATGACCAATATTCTAACAGTTTCTTCTAGCTGTTCATTACTTTCCTCATTATATTCAGATAAAAACATAGTTATATAACCGATTTCATCCAGTGGAACATCTAAATTAAATTCTTTTTCTATAATTTTAACTATCTCCATTGCCACAATAAACTCGTCTCTATATTGTACCCTAACAACATTTAACTTTGGATGATATATTTTCTTTCCTGAAACAATTCTTTTAATACTCCCTTGCAAATGAAGTGATAGCCCAAAGAAAACCTTTTGTTCAAATTCCCTGTTTAATTTTTTTGATGCTATATTAAGCATTTTTTCAACTACATTTGCTACCTTAAAATCAACAACTTTAGCAATCTCATCTTTTTTAAAATTTGAATTTATGGTACTAATATATTTTTTAAAATACTTCTCTAAATCAATATTCAAAATATCATTAATCTTACTTTCATCAATACCTTGATTTTTTAAATCTTCCATTTTATTTTCTATTATGGAATAAAAGCTGCTATCTTCAGAAGTTTCTGACTTATTAAGCTCTAAATCCAAATTTTTTAATACATTATCTTCACTTGAAAATCTTAAAATATCTGTCATATTTTTTGACAGATTATCTATTTCTTTTCTGTATTCACGAATCTTCATTATTCCTTTTTGAACCTTTGGCTGTAAATCACTTTCATCAATTAAAATATAGTTATTTTTGTTTATTTTGTAATTCAAAAATGCCTTAGCACAAGAAAGTTGAATATCACTTTTTAACTGACCTATATTATTAGGGCAATCATATAGTAAAAAAGATATAACTGAATTTTTGCTAATATATATACTTTTCCCTAATCGTAATGATTCTGCTACTATAAATTCATTTAATAAATAATATCGTTCTTCAAATGTTCTTTCTCGTAATGGCGGTAAGACTATCATCATAGGAATTCTTCTCATAAAAGTTTTTAACAAAAATGATTGAGGTTGTTCAGTTGTTGCAGCTATAATCTGAACTTCAACCTTTATTTTCTTTTCAGTATCGCCAAGACGCCTGAAATATCCTTTATCAATAAAAGTGAATAACATCTCCTGACCTTGTGGCGATAACCTGTGTATTTCATCTAAAAAAAATATTCCTCCATCTGCTTTCGTTAATAATCCTTCTTTATCACTATCTGCACCCGTAAATGCTCCCTTTTTTACCCCAAATATCTGACCTACTACTAGTTGTGGATTATCAGCATAATCTGCACAGTTAAATCTAATAAATGGTGCATCATTCTCTATCATATTTGACTCTTTAGCAAAACTGTACATAACTTCCGCAAATAAAGACTTTCCAACTCCAGTTTCTCCAAGCAAAATAGTGTGTAAACCTCTAGGTGGATATAATATTGCCGCCTTTGCCTGCTGTATGGGTAATTTAAGCGATTGCTTAGCTCCTACAAGTTTTTCTAAACTATCCTGCTTTCTAGATAATCTGCCTAATCCATTTTCCAACAACTCCTTATTATGAGGCTTTGAATTCTTAATACTGCTATATATAACCGGTCTTCCATCTCTTTTATTTACCCTTTTTTCTTTGTATAATCTATTTAAGTATCTGCTTATATTAGCTCTATCTAATCCTATGTATGAACTTAATTCTGCTGCTGTTATTCCCCTCTTCTTATCATTTTCAAGTTCTATTAAGCACTTTATAACTTCTTCTTTCCTCGTTAATTCTCCCATAAATTTTTCCCTCACTAGTAATAGATAGTTTTATTGAAGCCCAAGATTAAATGATTTCGCACATATTTTTCCAGTTTTTACTTAATTATATAATACGAATATTTCCACTTGCAAGAACATTGGGAATTTTTATATACCCATAGCAGAAATAATTAGAATAAGTTATACTTAATAAATGAATACTATTTCAAATAGTTAAACTGCTATATTATAAAAATTTACTAATGGCAGAGATTACATAAAAAAACTAAAAAGGAGATAGCTTTTATGCAAGAATTAGAAACTAGAATTGTTGATATCGATGTTGACTCTATAAGAAATATCTTGTTATTAAATGGTGCAGAAAAAGTTAAAATGGAAAATCAAATTAATGACATATATGATTTTGAAGACGGCAGGCTTTTAGCTGAGAAAGGCTATGCACGTATCAGAACAGTAAATGATATGCTTAATAATAAAATTATATATTTCATGACTACAAAGAAAATGTTGTCACAAGAAAGATTTAAAGTAATGGAAGAAAATGAAGTCATAATTAATAATAAAAATATGGGCGAAGGCATCTTTAAATCTTTAGGATTAGTACTCAAGGAATCTAATAAAAAATATAGAGAGAGTTATAAATTACATGATTGCTTAATTGAAATAGATATAAATGATAAAAAATTTTGTCCGTTTCCTTATTTAGAAATAGAAACTACATCTGAAGAGAAATTAGAGAGAGTAGTAAAACTGCTTGGATACGCACTCGATGATACAACTTCTCAAACTATTTACGATATTTTATCTCAAAGAGGATTACTTAATAAAGTTCCTAAAGGACTTTGATAAGGCACAATCATAAAAAGGAGGACCTTATGGAAGGTTATAGTGAAAATTTAAAGTATTTAAATTTACTAGCCAAGCAATATCCCACAATTGCAGCTGCATCCACAGAAATTATTAATTTGGAAGCAATTTTAAACCTGCCTAAAGGAACAGAACATTTTTTAGCCGATCTTCATGGTGAATACGAGCCTTTTGTTCATGTTTTGAGAAATGGATCAGGTGCAGTAAAGAGAAAAATTGAAGAGGTTTTTGGTAATTCCTTAATGGACTGTGAAAAAAAAAGCTTAGCTACGCTAGTATATTATCCTGAACAAAAATTAGAAATTGTTCTAAAGGAAGAAAAAGATATAAATGATTGGTACAAAATTAATTTATATAGATTAATTGAATTATGCAGACATGTATCATCAAAATATACAAGATCAAAAGTAAGAAAGGCTCTTCCTAAAGATTTTAGCTATATTATAGAAGAATTACTACATGAAGAAGCAGATAATGCTGACAAACAAGGTTATTATGACGGAATAATGAATACTATTATTGAAATCGAAAGAGCCCAGGAATTTATAATAGCCTTATCCAAGTTAATCCAAAGACTAGTAATAGATAGGCTCCATATAATAGGTGACATATATGATAGAGGCCCAAGACCTGATATTATAATTGATACTCTTATTGATTATCATTCTGTTGACATACAATGGGGAAATCACGACATATTATGGATGGGGTCTGCCTCAGGTAATACAACATGCATAGCAAATGTCTTACGAATAGCAGCGAGATATTCAAATTTAGATGTAATTGAAGATATTTATGGTATAAATTTATTACCGCTTGCAACTTTTGCACTAAAGCACTATAAGAATGATTCTTGTACTGAATTTATACCTAAAAATTCTGATGAAACTGTACACGGAACTTCTGAAATTGAACTTATTTCAAAAATGCATAAAGCTATTACAATTATTCAATTTAAACTTGAACATGAAATAATTACGCGAAGACCTGAATTTAAAATGGAGCATAGATTGCTTTTAAGTAAGATAAATTATAAAGACGGTACCATAACCTTAAACAATAATACTTATGAACTTAATGACAAAAATTTTCCTACAATTAATCCGAAAAGGCCTTTTGAGCTTACAAGTGACGAAAGAAAATTAATCGAAAAATTGCAAAGTTCATTTATAAATAGTGAAAAACTTCAAAAGCATGTTTTATTCTTATTTAATAAGGGAAGAATCTACTTAACCTTTAACTCAAATTTATTATTTCACGGATGCATCCCTTTAAATAAAGATAAAACTTTTAAAAGTATGACTATTAATGGAAAGGATTATCAAGGCAGAAGGCTCTTGGACAAGTTTGACTCTTTAGCTAGAGAAGGTTACTTCAGTAATAGAGGTAGCGAAGAAAAACTATATGGAATGGACATAATGTGGTATTTATGGACTGGTGCCTGCTCTTCTCTTTTTGGTAAAGAAGATATGGCCACCTTTGAAAGATATTTTATAAGCGACAAAACTACCCATAAAGAAAAGAAAAATCCATATTATGATTTTAGAGATTCTGAAGAAATGTGTAATATGATTTTCGAAGAATTCGGCTTAGATCCATCAGAATCAAAAATAATAAATGGACATGTTCCAGTAAGAAATAAATTTGGTGAGAATCCAATAAAATGCAATGGAAAATTAATAGTTATTGATGGTGGCTTTGCTAAAGCTTACAGAAGTCAGACTGGACTCGCTGGATATACATTGACTTATAATTCATATGGATTGCAATTAATATCTCATCAGCCTTTTAAATCAATTGAAGATGCATTTAGTAGAGAAACAGATATTTTATCTTCAACTAAAATAGTAGAAAAATTGGATCGAAAAAAAGTTGGAGACACAGATGTGGGAAAAGAACTTAAAAACCAAATTAAAGATTTAAAATTGCTGCTAAAAGCTTATAGAAAAGGTCTTATAAATGAAATAGGATAAACTTTGCATCAACTTGCGATCTAACAAAAGTATTACTAGAAATCAGCACTTCTAGTAATACTTTTTGTTGTTTATTTAATACTTACAGTTCTAAATTCTATTTTATCACTTCTATGGTGTGCTTTTGAATATTCAAACGGCTGACCATTATCCAAGAAGCCTACCTGTTCCACCTCTAATATTGGAAAATTATCTGCTATCTGAAGACACTCCTGTTCCAATTCGTTTGGTAAAATTGCACGAATTATTCTATGACCACTTTTTATTTTTAACTTTAACTCTTTTTCAATATAACTATAAATTGAATTCAATAGAACATCATTTTTAATTCCTGGTATAAGGCTTATAGGCATATACATATATTCAACTACATATGGTTCATCATTAGCATATCTAGTTCTTATCATATAATAAACAAAATCATCACAAGTTATTTTTAATTTAGTTGCTATTTCTTCACTTGGATGAATAACTTCAAAGTTAATAATTTTCGAAGTTACCTTCTTGTCCTTATGAGCTTGGGAAAATCCGCCAAATTGTTTTGCCAAGCTTAATTCTTGAACATCATCATCATCAAGTGCCTTTACAAAAGTTCCTGAACCTCTCCTCTTTATTACTAACCCTTGGATAACTAGCTCATCAACTGCTTTTTTTATTGTAATTCTACTCACACCATATTGTTCACACATCTCTTTTTCTAAGGGTAGCTGTTCATTAGGATTATATTTACCACTTAATATTCTATTTCGTATATCTTCAGCAATTTCCTCATACTTTGCCATAATATTTTTCCCCATTCCTTATAATATAACTTTTTACTTTATTAAGTATATCTTTTCCTTATCTTATTATATACTAAAATCGGCTATTTCCGCAACTTTACCTATTTTTCTTTATTTACTCCATTAATATTTTAACCTAAAAAAGCTATATTTAAATAAAAAAAGCTATATAAAAATAATTTTATATAACTTCAAACTCAAATCATCTATTTTAATAATAGTTTAGTTTTCTTATTTAATTTTTTCTGCCATCTTTTCATCTATTATTACAACTACATCTTTATGCAGCTTTAAGATTGTTGCTGGATTATTTGTTGTAATCTTTCCATTCAATAATTCTTTTATTGCATCTGCCTTATCTTCGCCTTTTACTAATAATAGTATCTTCTTCGCCTTCATTATTTGTCCAATTCCCATAGATATAGCTTTAGTAGGAACTTCTTCTATCGAATTAAAGAATCTAGAATTTGCTTCAATTGTACTTTGAGCTAAATTAGTTACATGTGTTTCTGAGATTAAAAATTCATCTGGTTCATTAAATGCAATATGACCATTGCTTCCTATCCCAAGAATTTGTAAATCAATTCCACCTAATTCATCAATTCTTTTATCATAGTTTTTAGTTTCTTCGTCAAGATCTTTTGCTAATCCATTCGGAACAAAAGTATTCGATTTATTTATATTAACGTGATTAAATAAGTTTTCGTTCATGAAATATCTATAACTTTGGGGATTCTCTTCTCCAAGTCCAACATATTCGTCTAGATTCACGGTTTTTATTTTAGAAAAATCTATTTCTTTATTTTTATTCATTTCAATAAGATATTTATATAATCCAACTGGAGTGCTACCTGTTGCAAGACCTAAAATAGCCTCTGGCTTTTCATTAATAACTTCTTTAAATGTTTCCGCTGCAACTTTACTCATTTCTTCATAATCTTTAACTACTAGTAACTTCATTGTTTATACTCTCCTTTATTGTTAATTTTTCAAACAAACTCTATATCTATATTTATCTCCTCTTGCTATAGTTATGGTATATTCAATGATTTCTTCTTGCTCATATGCTATTCTTTCGAATTTTAAGGCTGCATGTCCTTGCGGTACCTCTAGATAAACACTTTCTAATTTGTTTATTAATACACTTTCTATCACTTCTTCTGCAGAAGTAATCTGAGCATTGAATACATTTTTAAATATTTCATATAAAGGATTTTCTTCAATCATCTCTTTAGAAAGCTTTTTAAATCTTTCATATGGCAGATATGTTATTTCATATATCATTGGTATATCATCAGCAATTCTTATTCTTGAAATTTTAAATACAAGTTCATTTTCTTCCATTTCCAGTTTTCTAGCCACTTTATTGCTGGCTTCTATAACCTCAAAATTTAATAATTTAGATGTAGGATTCTTCCCATGTTTTTTCATTTCTTCAGTAAATGAAGAAACCTTTATTAAATCTTGCTCTACAACTCTTGGAGATATGAAGTTTCCTTTTCCTTGTACTTTATAGATATATTTGTTTTTTTCAAGCTCGTCTAAAGCTTCTCTGACTGTCGTTCTACTAACATTATATTTTTTACAAATTTCTCTTTCCGAATCGAGCTTGTCATTTTCCTCCATACTAGTTTCTATTTTTTCAATAAGAATATTCATCAATTGAACATATAAAGGAATTGTTGAATTCTTGTCTATTGCATCCATAAATACACCTCATTTAGTTCTAGCAGTTTATCAACAATTATACTCTTACTTATTTGAAAAGAAAATATAAATCGCTCAATTTAAGTAGATTATTTGAAAATATTGTTATAAAAACTAAGTCTAAAGTGGTAATTACCACTTCAATAACAGTATAATTTATTATATGCCACATGTCAATATATACTTGAAAAACCTTTTATAAATGCGGTATACTTAATACATACAACTGATAATATCCACTTTTCATCAACTACAGATTCACAGTTTAAACTTATAAATTTAATGACGAAAAGTATTCTACTTTTCTAAACATTTATACCTGCAAACTATATGATTTTAAAAATTTCTTTATATAAAGGAGGAGAAAAATGTTAATAAAAAATTGTAATATTATTTACTTAGATAGAATAGAAGAAG
This sequence comes from Clostridium sp. DL-VIII, assembly GCF_000230835.1. Taxonomy (NCBI): domain Bacteria; kingdom Bacillati; phylum Bacillota; class Clostridia; order Eubacteriales; family Clostridiaceae; genus Clostridium; species Clostridium sp. DL-VIII. The sequence continues at coordinate 1,222,537 of NZ_CM001240.1, read as the reverse complement.
GCTCAATTCTTGTTGAGAATGGCAAAATCAAAGCAATAAATCCTAATGATTATGGTGATGAAAATATAATTGATGCAAAAGGTTTATATGTATCCCCTGGTTTTATAGATGTTCATATCCACGGTGCAGGCGGTTATGATACAATGGACGGTACCAGTGAAGCAATTAATACAATTGCCAATACCATAATTAAACATGGAACAACCTCATTTACTCCTACAACCATGACTGTTTCTATAGATGAAATCAGAAAATCCTTGAAAGTAATAAAAGATTTGAAAACAACTGGTAATGACGGGGCACATATTTTAGGTGTTCATTTAGAAGGTCCTTTCGTAAGTCCCAAGGCAATTGGTGCTCAAAATCCTAACCACCTTTTATCTCCATCAATTTCGGCGTATCAGGATATAATAAAAGATTATGAAGATATTATTGTCTCCATAACACTCGCACCAGAAGTCGATGGGGCTAAGGAGCTTATTAAGTATATAGCTGATAGTGGGGTTATTTGTTCTTTAGGCCACACAAATGCAACTTATGAAGAAATGCTTGAGGCAATTAAATGCGGAGCAAGTCATTCAACTCACCTTTATAATGCTATGACTCCTTTAAATCATAGGAATCCTGGAGCTGTAGGTGCTGTTTTTGATAGTAATATAACCACCGAAACCATTTCAGATGGAATTCATATTTCATATCCTGCTTTAAGAATTGCATATAATCAAAAAGGAACTGATAATGTTTTATTAATATCAGATGCTATGATGGCCTGCTGCATGCCAAATGGAGAATATTCATTAGGCGGGCAAAAAGTCATTGTAATTAATGATGAAGCGCGTTTAGAGAATGGTGCTCTTGCAGGATCTGTACTTACTCTTGATAAAGCTATAAGAAATGTATATAAAAATTCAGATATACCACTATATGAAATTGTGAAGATGGCCTCTTTTAACGGCGCTAAACATTGTAAGGTTGATGACCACAAAGGACAAATCAAGGAAGGTTATGATGCAGATTTAGTATTGTTTGATGATGACATTAATATAAAGAAAGTATTTGTTTCAGGGAAAGAAATATAATAAATCACACATACTTTTAAAAAATTAATTTACACTTAAATTTAATTTATACGCTGGATATCCATCTATATATACCCATTTATTTAAAAGTATAAAAAGATTTTTTTATCAAATAATATTACTGAAATTAAATTTAAGGAGTGATTTATATGTCATGTAATAAAAGTATAGGATGTTCAGTAAGACCTTGTAAATGGCACGGTGGTGATGAAAATTATTGTACCTTAGAGCAAATTAAGGTTGGAACTCATGAATCAAGCCCTAAACAAAAAGAGTGCACTGATTGTGAATCTTTCCAATTGAGCTAATTAAACAAAAGCAGCTGCTGTATTACTTTTCAGCAGCTGCTTCATGATTTTTATCGATTCTTTAACAAATTAACAAATAATACTTAGACAATTTTTTTATAAAAGTATTCTATTATTTTTCTCTTTGGAAATAATTGCATAATGCGCCTAATTTATTTGCATCATTCCCATATTCACATGTTTTTATTTCAGGTTTTATGAGTCCCTCCAAACCATGCTTAGTCATTATATCCAATCTTTTATTTATTTCTTCAACATAATTTTTTCTTTCGCTTATTGCTCCCCCTAAGATAATCACTTCTGGATCATAAGTATATTGAATATTATAAATACCCATAGCCATCATAAAGTAGTACTTATCAACTTCCTTACAGGCAATTTTATCTCCCTTATCACACAATTCAAATACTTCTTCACCATTAAGATCTCCCTCGTCCAAACCTTTTAACTTTGCAACATTTTCTGCTAATACTTTAGTAGCTCCAATTTTACTCCAACTTATGAATTTAGGAATTTCTCCTAATTCATAATTCATTACACAATATCCAAATTCTCCACCGTGTTTATGAATTCCAACATGAATTTTCTTGTCTTTAACTATAGCTCCACCAATGCCTGATCCACAGACTATAAATGCTAAATCATTATTGTCCTTTCCTGCACCAAGCCAGCATTCTCCAAGAGCTGCGCAATTTGCATCATTTTCAATTTCAACATTTATTCCTGTACCTTCTTTTAATATTTCCTTAAAATTAGGTCCATGTATATATGGTATTGCACTTGTACCACCAATTAATCCAGTATCACTATCAACTGCTCCTGGAGCACTTATTGCAATTCCTTTAACATCGTATTTTTTCTTCATCTCATTTGATATCTTAATTAATTCACTAAAAAATTCATCAGCTGTTTTGGCACAAGCAAGTTTATTGCTCTCTTTGAACTCTCCTTTTTCAGTAATGACTGACCATTTTGTAGAACTCCCCCCAATATCAAAAACCATAAAATTTCTCATTTTATAAGCTCCCCTTTCCGATGCTTTTTAAATTTCGATTTGATATATGAAATAATTATCATATAAGAAATTTATTACATATATGTATTTTAATACAAAACTTTTACATAATTCAAGATGCTGTCTTAATTTAAGACAGCATCTTTATAAATTACTTAAAACCCGTTATTTTCTGACACTTCTTTAATCCATCTTCCTGATTTTTTAATAGTTTTCTTTTGAGTATCTAAATCTACAGCAATAAATCCATATCTATTTTTGTAAGCATTTGACCACGACCAGCAATCTATTGGTGTCCATGTATGATAACCAAAACAATTTGAACCTTCACTTATTCCCTTATGAAGATATTCTAAATGTTCTTTATAAAAATCTATTCTATAATCATCCTCTATTATGCCTTCGGAATTTATATACTTTTCTTCTCCTTCAACACCCATTCCATTCTCTGAAATATACCAAGGAACATTATTATAGTTATCTCTTATATTAATTGCAATATCATACATACATTCAGGATATATCTCCCATCCTCTATAAGGATTCATCCTTCTTCCTGGCATTTCATAATCATCAAAGTACTTATTAGGCATCCATCCATTTGATTCATCAAACTTTGTTTCCTTAGCCTTAGCTCTTCTTGGTTGATAATAGTTAACGCCTAAGAAATCAATCTTATTATTTTTAATTATTTCTAATTCTTCATCTGTTGCTTCCCATATAACCTTATCATTTTTTAATACCTCTACTAAAGATGGTGTGAATTCACCTTTTATTGCAGGATCCAAAAATGAATTATTAAAGAAATCTTCTACAAATCCAGCTGCTTTTATGTCTTCTTCATTTTGCGATCTTGGATATGATGGAGTTAAGTTAAGAATTATACCAATCTTTCCTCCATTTTTATGACATTCTGAAGCTTTAAACTCTCTTATTGCTTTTGCAGAAGCTAAGTTCAAGTTATATAAAACTTGTACTGCTTTCTTTCCGTCTACTATCTTTGGATAATGGAATTTATATAAATATTCTCCTTCAACAACTACCATAGGTTCATTAAATGTAGTCCAATGTTTAACTCTATCTCCAAATAGCTCAAAACATTTCTTCGCAAAAATCGCAAATAAATCTACAACATGCTTTGACTCCCAGCCTCCATATTTATCATATAATTCAACTGGAAGATCAAAGTGATGCAAATTCATGACTGGAAGTAAGTTATTCTTTATACATTCGTCGATTACATCATTATAAAACCTTACTGCGTCCTCATCAACTTCTCCTGTTTCAAAATCTTTCATTAATCTTGTCCACTGAATTGACGTTCTAAAACTATTTAAGCCGATTTCTTTAATTAGTTTTAAATCTTCTTTGTAGCTATTATAAAAGTTTGATGCTACATCGGGTCCTACTCCATTAAAAAATGCTTCTGGTTCTATATCAAACCAATGATCAAATACGCTATCATGTTTTTTGTTAAATCTTCCTTCACTTTGTGGTCCTGATGTTGCTGATCCCCACCAAAAACTTTCTGGGAATTTATATTTTATACTCATATTTTTCTCCTCCTGCTTCTTATGTTTATTGGCACTTTTATTTTGATAGATTACATATTCTATTTAAGTTAACTGTCAATTGCTAACTATTTAAAGCATTGCTGCTCCAATAAGACCTGCATTATCACCAAGTTCAGCTATTCTTATATCTACGATTTTAGGATCGGCAACCTTTTTCTTTGCACATTCAATAATCTTAGCCAGTAAAAACGTGTTATTTATCAATACTGCTCCGCCAATAACTATAGCTTCTGGGTCAACTACTGCTATTATATTGGCAATTCCTATTGAAATATTGTCTATCCATTTGTCTATTACAAAAATAGCTTTTTCGTCATTCTTTTTATACAAATTAAATACTTCTTTAGTTATCAATGTTTGTCCATATTGTTCTGATGCTACTCTAGCTATATTTACTCCACTACATTGGCCTTCCAAGCCACCTTTATTTAATCCTCCCTGACTGTAATTATCTTCATTTATTATCATGTTATAGATTTCGCCTGTCTGGCTATGGGCTCCGTTTATGATTTTCTTGTCTAATATAAACGCACCACCTACCCCTGTGGAAATGGTTATATAAAATACCGATGTACATTCCTTTGCACTTCCAACTATACTTTCTGCAAGTCCTGCCACATTAGCATCGTTATTAACGTTTACAGGGAGTTTAAGCTTTTCACTTAAATATTGCTTTATATTGAAATTTGCCCACTCCTTTAAATTAACTGGATTTAATAATTTTCCTTCTTTTAAGTCTATAGGTCCTGGCACTCCAACTCCAACTTTCTCAATCTCATATTTACTCCATTCTTTTTCAATATGATTAACCAGCTTATCTAAATTATAAGGTGCACCCTTGCTCACTTCATTCTTCACTTTAAAAACATCAATTATTTCACCTTTTTTAGAAATAACTGCAGCTCTTAAGTTTGTCCCTCCTATGTCGATTCCAACTAAATAAGACACTTTAAACACCTCCTTAAACTTCTTTATAAATAAATGTATTATTCTATCACATAATTTATAATTCAATTATATATTAGTATATACAATTATTCAACATATGTCATATCTTTTAATTAAAAAAATATACTTTTTATACAATTAACTTTAATAAATATATTTTTTCTACATTATTTATTTCAACATAAAAAACCATATATGAAATAAGCAATGTATATTTCCTTCTTTTCATAACACTTAAACTCTATTTTTTATTTTTACATATATTTTCTCTAAAATTAGTATATAGTAAAATAGGGCTTTTGTTATTATCTTAAATAACAAAAGCCCTACATACTTATAATTTTTCACGCCTCTTAGTAGATTTTATAAATAACTCTTTTAGAGCTTCTTTATCATCATTTTCTATTGCGTGTTTTATTTTGTCTAATTCAACCTCGAAATTTTCTATACTCGTCAGCAGATTTTCCTTATTTCCCAGGAAAAGTTCACTCCATAAATCTTCATTTATATTTGCTATTCTAGTTAAATCCCTGTAGCTATCTCCAATAAAGCTTCCAGTTTCTCTTCCTTCTAAATCACTATTAACTAGTGCTACAGCTAAAGAATGAGGAAGCTGACTTGTATATCCTATCATCTCATCATGATGCTCAGGAGTTATCCTTCTAATTCTCTTAAATCCAAGCTTATAAACTAAGTCTTCTATCATTCTTAAATTTTCTTCTTTATTTCTAGCTACTGGTGTTAAGATATAATTTGCGCCTTTAAAAACTGTACTGCTTGCAAAATCTATTCCCTTTTTTTCTCTTCCTGCCATTGGATGGCCAAAAACAAAATCAATATTTTCTGGTAAAATCTTTATTATATCATCAATAAACATTTTCTTAATTCCAGTTGCATCTGTTATTACAGCACCATCCTTAAAGTTTTCATTATTGTCTGTTATAAATTTCTTAACTAATCTAGGATATAAGGAAATAATTATAAAATCTGCACTTTTAACTATTTCATCCCCACTAGTAAACCCTTCTTTTATTAATCCAAGTTTTTTTGCTTTTTCTAGGGACTCTTCATTAATATCTATACCATATACATCATCATACCCAGCTTCCTTTAATGCCATGGTAAATGATCCTCCAATTACTCCAAGACCTACAACTACTATCTTCATATTAATAGCTCCCTTTATCTACACAGAATTAAATTTCTTTACCTTCGATATCTGCTACTGCTTTAACTTTAGCCATAAGTGCATCAAATTGATCTGGAGTAAGTGATTGCTGTCCATCACTTAATGCATTTTCTGGATCATTATGAACTTCTATCATAAGACCATCTGCTCCTGCCATAATTGCTGCTTTAGCCATTGGTTCTACTAGGTAAGCATAACCTCCTGCATGACTTGGATCTACAATAATAGGTAAATGTGATAATTTCTTTATCACTGGAACTGCCTGTAAGTCTAATGTATTTCTTGTAATAGTTTCAAAGGTTCTTACTCCTCTTTCACAGAGAATTACATTTTCATTTCCACCAGCCATAATATATTCTGCGGACATAAGCCATTCTTCTATAGTTGCTGATAAACCTCTCTTTAATAAGATAGGTGTTTTAGTCTTACCAACTTGCTTTAGCAAATCAAAGTTTTGCATATTTCTAGCACCAATTTGAATCATATCAACATTTTCAACAAAAGTATCTAAATAATCTGTTGACATAAGTTCTGTTACTATTGGAAGGCCTGTTTCCTGTTTTGCTATTTTTAATAGTTTTAAACCTTCAAGTTCTAATCCTTGGAAGCTGTAAGGTGAAGTTCTTGGTTTAAATGCTCCTCCTCTCAAGAAGTTAGCTCCAGCAGCCTTTACTCTTTTAGCTACTTCAATGATTTGTTCTTCGCTTTCTACAGAACATGGACCAGCCATTATTCCAAGTCTTCCACCACCAACTATAGATCCTTGAACATTAACTATTGTATCTTCTGGTTTAAATATTTTATTGGCTTTCTTAAAAGGTTCTTGAACCTTCATAACTCTATCAACGCCTTTAAGTACCTGCATTTTTTTAGGATCAATTATAGATGTATCTCCTATAATACCTACTATATAGTAAGTGTCGCCTTTTGAAAGATTAACCTCTAATCCTTTTGCTTCGATTACTGATGTTACCTTTCTTACTTCTTCTTCTGTTGCCTTTGGGTTCATAATAATTATCATTTTTACTTTCCTCCTGTACTCCTACTTTTAATTTTTTACTACTATACTTCTATACTACTTTTGTCAACTAGCAGTTCACAGTTTGCAGTTCATAGTTGTATTTGAAATATCTGACTAGATTTTTCAAAATTATATTTATATATTTTCTTCTACTATTTACTGCAAATTATTAATTGCTAATTAACTTATATAATAAACTATTTAGACATCTTTTTCAATTCTAACGCCTTCATAGCTAATATATATCCCTGTTCTCCAAAACCACACATTTGGCCTATACATGCTGGTGCAGTTACAGATTTCTTTCTGAAATCTTCTCTTGAATGTACATTAGATAAATGTACTTCAACTGTATCTATATTAATTCCTTTTATAGCATCATGAATCGCATAACTATAATGAGTATAAGCTCCTGGATTTATTATTATTCCATCATACTTCTCAAAATATGCTTTTTGAAGTTCATCTATTATTTCACCTTCACAATTGCTTTGAAACAAGGTTACTTCATGACCTCTATTTTTGCCTTCTTCCTTAATATACTCACATATATCTTCAAAGGATTTTGTGCCATAGATTCCTTTTTCCCTAACTCCAACCATGTTTAAATTAGGGCCATTAATGACCATAATCTTCATTAATATTCCTCCTAATCTAGCTCTAAATTAAGTTTTATAACTTCTTTCGCTATACTTATTACATTTTCAAGTTCATTATCATTCCTGATAATTTCATCTGCATATAAATTATATAATTCATAGCGTTCATCATATAACTTGATTAATTTATCTCTGCCTTCTTTTAACAAGGGTCTTCCTGAAATATCTATATCTTTCAAAAGCTCCTCTAAAGGCCTATCTATAAAGACAATATAAGACTTTTCTTTTAATATATCCATATTCTCTTTTCTCTTTATTACGCCTCCACCTGAAGAAATCAGTATATTATCCTTTTTAGATAATTCCCTGCAGGCTAAGGTTTCAAAATCTCTAAAGTAAGTTTCTCCCATTTCAAAAAGCTGAGGAATTGTCTTAGATGTCATATCTTCAATATATTCATCCATATCATAAAATTTTAATTTTAGTTCATTACTTATTACTTTGCCGATTGTGCTCTTTCCACACCCAGGCATCCCAATAAGCACTACTTTGTCTTTCATATATGCCACCTACTTAAATTCATCTTCAAACAGTGAATGTAACTTTTCTGTCACATCCTTATCCAAAGAATGTTCCTGCCATATTTCCTCAGATTTTATAGCTTGCCCAATGAGCATTTCGATTCCTCCGCATACTTTTTTGCTTAATTTTTTACCTATTTTTAAAAACTTTGTTTCCTTAGGATTATAAATTATATCTATTAAGGTATTAAAATTATTTATTATGTCTTCATCAACTGGTGTAGCATCTACATTAGGATACATTCCAAGAGGAGTCGTATTTATTAAAATATCTCCTTTTATATCGCCTATTTCTTCATAAGTTTTAATTTCAATTTTTTCATCATTATAATCAGAACTGATACTTTTTCTTCTGGAAACTAAATAAATCTTTTTAATTCCTTGATCCAGCAAATAGGTTATAACAGCTTTAGCTGCTCCACCATTTCCAAGCACCATAGCTATATTATCTTTAATTTCAATACTATTATTTTTAATAATAGTTCCAAAGCCAAAATAATCTGTATTATAACCATATAACTTTCCATTATCTAAATGGATTGTATTTATTGCACCTATTTTTTGTGCTTCTTCCGATATAAAATCTAAATATTTCATTACATCCTGCTTATACGGAATAGTAACATTTACTCCCTTTACCTTAAGAACTTTTATTGCCTCTACTGCTTTACCTAATTCTTCTTTTTTGACCTCAAAAAGCTTGTATGCACCTTCAATATTTGAAGCTTTAAAAAAATTATTATGAATTTTAGGTGAAAGGCTATGAGATAATTTTTCTCCGAACAATCCATAAAAATCCAAATTAATCCCCCCACTTTATTCAGTTAACAGTTAACTATATTTCTTGTATCCTCCAATAAGTTTAAAGTAAGCACTGCTTTGCTCTATTAGACTTAATGCTTTTCTGACTTTTTCACTTTCCAGATTTCCTTCAAAATCAACATATAAGAAATACTTCCATGCCCCTTTTTCCATTGGTCTTGACTCAATCTTCATCATGTTTATGTCATTTTCTGCAAAATGACTTAATAATTTATATAATGTCCCAGCTTTATGTTCAAGAGAAAACACTACACTTACCTTATTACAACTAGAATTTGTTTCAAGTTCCTTTGATATTATTATAAATCTTGTAGAGTTTTCACTTTGATTATTTATATTTTCTTTTATTATTTCTAAATTATATATACTTGCAGCTCTTTTACTTGCAATAGCTACCTTAGACTTATCATTTAAATCACTTACAAGTTTAACGCTATCGGCAGTACTATGAAAAGGAATCAGCTTCCAATCATTATGCTTTTTAAGAAACTCCGTACTTTGCTCGAAGCCTTGAGGATGTGAATATACTTCTTTAATGGTTTCTAATTTTGTATCTTTTACACCAATTAAATGTTGATTTATCTTAATACATTCCTCACCAACAATATAAAAACCATATTTATATAAAAGATCATAAACTTGTGAAATAGCACCTGTTGACGAATTTTCTATTGGAACTACTCCATAATCAATTTCACCATCTTTAACTGCAGCAAAAACATTTTCAAATTCTTCATAAGCCTTTGCTGCTTTGATATCTCCAAAGTACTTCATCATGGCTTCCTCCGTAAAAGATCCTTTAACCCCATAATAACCAATCTTCTTTTTATTTATAGAACTTTGACGTTGCGTAAATTTATATTCTCCAACAGCCTTTTCAATTTTTTTATTTTCAAGTTTCTTAGCAATTTCCATTATCTGAGTGAAGAACTCTCTAGTTCCTTCTTCATAGTTTTTATTTTTAAGATATCCTAAGTTTTTTTCAATAACTTCTTTTTCTCTACTTTCATCAAAAACTGCTAAATTATTATTCTTTTTATATTCTCCAACTTTAAGAACTACATCCATCCTCTTTTCAAATAATTCCGTTATTTTTTTATCTATTTCATCAATGCTCTTTCTATAATCATCTAATTCCGTCACTTTACTCTCTCCTTTTAGATCTGTTATAAATCCACAATTAACAGTTTTGAATAAAGATTTTATAAAACTTGCGTTCTAAACTCTTAATTCTTGACCTTTAACTGATTAAATCTAATATTCCTATTGCAGTTACTGCTTCAATTACTGGAACGGCTCTTTGCACAATACATGGATCATGTCTTCCTTCAATTATAAGCTCTGATTCTTTTTTTTCTGCAATATCTATTGTTCTTTGAACTTTAGATATTGATGGCGTCGGCTTCATTGCAACCTTAAATAATATTGGCATTCCATTTGTAATTCCGCCTGTAATTCCACCATTATTGTTTGTATAAGTCTTTACCTTATCACCATCATAATAATATTCGTCATTGCAATTTGAACCCTTAAGTTTACTCATTTCAAAGCCCTTTCCAAATTCTATTCCCTTAACCGCTGGAACAGAGAACATTAAGTGAGCTAAAGTTGACTCAACTGAATCAAAAAACGGATTTCCGATTCCTGCATTTATACCAAGAACAGTGCATTCAATAGTTCCTCCAACAGAATCCTGCTCTTTTTTTGCTTTAAGGATTGTCTCCCTCATTTCTTCCTCTTTTTCTGAAATTAAAAGAGGCAATTCTTTATTTTTTAAATCTTCTAAAAGTTCTTTATTTAATTCGACCTCATAAAAACTTTTATCTTCAATATCACCAATACTTTTAATATGAGCCCCTATACTTATTCCCTTACCTGCTAGTACCTGCTTACAAATAGCACCTGCAAATACTAATGGTGCAGTAATTCTTCCCGAGAAAGATCCGCCACCTCTATAATCATTAAATCCATTGTATCTAACATACCCTGGATAATCTGCATGACCTGGTCTCATTAAATCCTTAAGCTTTCCATAATCCTTAGAGCGCATATCTGCGTTTCTGATCACTGCACAAAGAGGAGTTCCTGTGGTCTTTCCTTCAAAAAATCCACTTAAAATTTCTGGTGCATCAGCTTCTTTTCTTGCTGTAGATAAGTTACTTTTCCCTGGAGCACGCCTAGCCATTTCCTTCATAACTTCTTCTAGGTTAATTTCAACACCAGAAGGAAGACCATCTATTGTAATTCCTATTCCAGTCCCATGTGACTCACCAAAAATAGACACCTTTAATTTATTTCCCCATATTCCACTCATCAAATACACCTCCTAAACTTTTAAAATCTTCCCAAAACTGAGGATATGATTTAGAAACACATTCGTAATCCTTAAGCACTATTGGATCTTTACATACAGTAGATGCTATAGCTATAGTCATTGCAATTCTATGATCCTTGTGACTCCAGACTTCTGCTCCGCCCTTTAGCTCTTTAACTCCCTCTATTATTAAACCATCTTCTCTTTCTTTAATTTTAGCTCCTAACTTATTAAGCTCAGACGTTACAGCTGCTAATCTGTCGCATTCTTTAATCCTGAGTCTTCCAGCATTTATTATTTCTGTTGTACCTGTGCTTAGTGCTGCAACTAAAGCTACTACAGGAATTATGTCTGGGCATTGAGAACCATCAATTATAGTTGCTTTTAGTCTTTCATTTGCTATTCCGATTAACCCATTATTTTTATTAATTATATCTAATCCCATTCTTGTTAAAATATCTATTACTTCTTTATCTCCTTGAAGAGAGTCTAACTTTAAATCATTTAAAATTACATTATTTAAAAGTGCATCTGCACAAAAGAAAAATGCCCCTTGAGAATAATCTCCTTCAACTCGATAGTCCCTGCTCTTATAGGTTTGATTTCCCTTTATTATAAATTCTTCATAATTGTTATTTATAATCTCTATACCAAAGTCTTTCATTGCACTTAAGGTTAAATCAATATATCCCTTTGATTCCATTTCTGTTGTTATTAGAATTTTAGAATCTCCATCTAAAAGAGGAAGAGTAAATAATAAACCTGTTATGAACTGCGAGCTGATATTTCCTTTAACTTTAAATTCCCCTGACTGTAATTTACCTTCTGTCTTTAAATCTAATACGCCTTCTTTATAGGAATACTTTATATTCTGTTCATCAAATATATTATAGTATGTATCTAAAGGCCTTTTCCCTAAATTACCTCTTCCAACAAATCTGTTAACACCATCAAATAACGCTGCAATAGGTACTAAAAATCTTAAGGTTGAGCCTGATTCATTACAATCTATAAGCCTTTCGCTCTTTACTAAATTAACTTCAATATTTTCAGGACTTTTAATCCCACAAACTTCAAGATACTCTTCTTTTTTTGTTATCCTTGCTCCTAATGATGACATAGCTTCAATTGTTGCTATAATATCATCAGAGTAATCTATATTTGTAACTTTACTTACTCCATCTCCAAGGGCCGCACAGATTACTGCTCTATGAGCCATGCTCTTAGAGGGTGGTATCTTAACTTCGCCATTTAATTTCTTTGGATATATTTTAAAATCTCCCATTTCATCACCTCTTAGTTAGGCACAATATAAAAAATAACAAGCCCATCTGCCAGCATATTTTCATGCACCTTAATTCACAATATAAAATTCATGATGTATATTACTTATTTGAAAAACTCCACACTAGTCTTTTCTAAAAACGACTCACCAATATTTTTTAGTAATACTACCTTCAAGGAATTATCGATATTTTTCTTATCTAAAGCTATGGTGTCTAAAATTGCAGAATTATCTTTTATCTCGACTTCATAAGGAAGCCCATATTGAATTAGTATTTCTTTAATTTCTTCACTTACACCTTTTTCAGTAAGTCCTTTATTTTCTGCAATTCTGCTTATTTCATACATACCTATAGCAACGCCTTCTCCGTGAGTAAATTTTTTAAAATTGTAATAAGTCTCTATTGCATGACCTAAAGTATGTCCAAAATTTAACAGCATTCTTTCTCCTGTGTCTTTTTCATCATTTTCCACAACGCATTTTTTTATAAAGCAGCATTTGTGGATAATTTTTTCAATATTGTGCATAACTTCTTCTTTAGTTTTCAAACTCTTTAAGAAATGGAAGAATTCTCTATCCTTTATACATCCATATTTAATTACTTCACCCATACCATCTTTAAAAAACTTTTCATTTAAAGTTTTTAATACATAGGGATCTATTAAAACAGCTTTAGGTTGATAAAAACTTCCAACTAGATTTTTACCTCTTTCTAAGTCAACTGCAACTTTTCCTCCTACGCTGCTATCAACCTGAGCCAGTAAAGATGTTGGTATTTGAACAAAATCTACCCCTCTTAAAAAAGTAGCTGCAACAAATCCACCAAGATCTCCAATTACTCCGCCACCAAGAGTTATAATTAAATCACTTCTTGTAATTTTAAAATCTAAAAGTTCATTGTATATTACAGGCAAAGTGCTGAAAGCTTTTGTTTCTTCGCCTGCTTCTAAAGCCATTATTTTAACATCATATCCTGAATTAACTAAGCATGATTTTATCTTATCTCCATAATAAGAATTTACGTTTTTATCAGTTAATATAAATATTTTTTTTCCTTTGTAAATCTTCTCAATTTCAACATTTACTTCATTCATCAATCCTTTTTTGATCAGGATTGGATAACTTCTTTCTCCAAGTTCAACAACTAGATTTTCCACTACTTAACACTCTCCTTCTTATTAATCGTGTAACCTACTATACTTCTGTTTTCTATAGTCATTGTTTGAATAAAAATTCCAATAAACTACTTATTAAGCAGTCCCTTCAATAACCTTCAGTACTTCTATTTATATTTGCCCCCTTACATATATTTAATTATATTTAAAAAAAATGGAACTCATATATAATGAGTTCCATGAAATATCGATGTTATAAGATATTGAAATACTCTATGAAAATTAAAAACTCATTAGAAAGATATTTTTTTCAGTTTTTTTGCAAAATAAATAGCCAGCGCTAAAATAAAAGCCCCAGAACATAAAATAAAAAAAGCTATAAAATTTTTGCATAACTGATTTTACAATATCCTTTTCCATGATTTTCTCCATTTCTAAATTAATAGTTATTATTTACGAATAATAACACAAAATTTTCTTTTAAAATTTATCTTTTTTCCATTATAACAAACTATATCACAATGTCAATATTTATTATTACTTTTTCATTTTTTATCTCTATATAATATTTATTTATCATTCAAAATTTTACTTATTTATTATTTTCACAATTTTAGACTTTATTTTTTTAAAATTTAACAAAACCCGCCCTTGACTGTTTTATCTTTAATACTGCTCATTCCTAAAGAAATATCTCCATATGATAGTTTGTCCTTAACATTTCTATCTGTATGTTTCTAACCAAAATATAAATATAAAAATAAAAAAAATATAAGTACACATAATAAAAGTACACATAAAAAGCAAGGTGATGATGCAAATGACAAGTAAAAGATTTCTGTATACTTTTATGATAATTTTAATATTACTTTCAATAGGCTGTAGTAATAATAGTCTACTTAAAAATAACAGTTCAAGAAAAATTTTAAATGAAGATTCCTTAAAAAAAAATGATGGACTTAACACAGATTTTTCTAGCTTTACTGGCTTTGATATGCCTAAGGATAATGTAAAATTTATAATTAACGGCAAAACTCTTAAGCTTAATTTACCAATATACTTAGATAAAAATCGATATTATATATCTCTAAATGAATTCATTCAAGAACTTGATGGAAAAATAAAAAAACGTAATGACAATCTAGTTATACGTCTTAATAACGATATTTACACAATTTACTTACATGATAATATCATAAAATCTCCAAATAATAATTTTCCCTTAAAGAAACCATTATTAGTTAAAGATAATTTTTATTATATTGGATTATCTGATTTTTCACGCATGTTTAAACTTTACACCAGGTGGGATAAGGATAATAAAATAATAAGTTGTAAAATAGATGGTTTTCCAAGTGCAAATATCATCCCATATAAATCAAAAATAAAACAAATAGGTCTTATTCGTTTTGAAGATATAGGAGTAAATTCACAGCCTTACTCCAAAGAATATTTTGAAAAACTCCGCATAATAGCAGACTATATGAATCAAAAGAAAATCCCTTATCACATAGCATGGATTCCAAGGTATGTAATTCCTAGTCAAAAAGTTGATAATGACCCGTTAACTAAAAATAATTTTGAAATAGCTGAAATGGTATATAGTTTAGATTTTTTTACTACACATAATGGATCAATTGGCCTCCATGGTTATACTCATCAATCTGGTAATACTGAATCTGGTGCTGGTTTTGAATTCGGAAAACTTAATCCTTCTGAGAGTACATTTAAAGAAAAAATCGAAAAGGCTATCAAAACTGCATCATACTTGGATATACCGATTGATTTCTTTGAAGCACCACATTACGAAATTACACCAGCCCAAAATAAAATTGCAGAAAAATATTTCAAAATTTTATATTACCCATTTAATGATTTTGGCAAGGAAAAAGCTGATTTAAAAAAGCCTCAGCGTAGTCCTTATAACAAATCATCATTTTATATTTCAACTCCTCTTGACTATATTCCTGCTAAAAAAGAGGAAGAAGCTTTAGCTAAGATTAAAGAAACTAGTACAAATAATATGGGCAGTGTATTTTTTCATCCTTTTTTAGAAAATGATTATATATCTTTAACTGAAGATGATAATTCCGCCCCAACCTTTACTTATGCTGAGAACTCAATCTTAAAAAGGTTAATCGGCATATTAGAAGAAAAGGGATTCAAAATGATTAAAGTAACAGATCTTTAACTTCCTACTCATAAATTAGTAAGTTTTAGCTACAATATACTTCTTCTCTCCTGGAAGAATCTTTGCAGCAATTAATGTAGAAATTATTATAATTGCAAATCCAGATAAATACATTATATTGTACCCAAACTTACCTTGGATTGCACTAAAAATTTGAGGATAAACAAAATTAGCACCTGCTGAACCTAATATTGTTACTATTGAATATGTGCCTGCTACAAATTTGTCATCAACAACATTTCTAATATATTTAAATAAGAAAGTCAAATAACACCCATACATTAATCCATGTAGTTGATCACCTAAAACAACCAAAGGCACATATCCTGTTGAAAATAATAATATTCTTGCTGATGCTATAATAAAAGCCACAATTAAATATTTTTTAGGTTTATTATTCTTTAAAACCTTACCAACAAACATAAATGATAAGAACTCAACAACAACCCTGAAAAATATAGATTTACTATATATTGAGTTAGCTAAAGCAGTATTTCCTGTTATATCTATTAAATAGGTTGAATATGCAAATTCTATTGCATTGTATGTTCCAATAATTAAAATACTAGTGAGACCAAGAATTAATGAATTTTTATTTTTTAATATATCTCTTAGTTTTACCTCATTTTTCTTAGCATCTGCTTCAATATTATTAAATTTCAATCCTATAATAAATATTACAATACTTATCATAGCAATTCCCATTATGTAAATAGTTTTAAATTCAAATCTTTCAATTATAATTCCACACAAAAGTACTATACAGCCAAAACCTATAGATCCCCATTTTCTTATTTGAGAATATTCCATACCTTGTTTCACGGATAGTCTCTCCACATATATTTCATATATATTTCCAGTTGTTTGTACAATAATTCCATATAAAATTGCAAAAATGTATATTGTAAATTTATTTGCAATAATAAAAAATATAGTCATAAGGATCAATGCACTAAAATGTATCATAACAAATTTCTTTTTATTGTTACTCCCAGAAAGTCTGCCTACTAAAAATTGCTGAGAAAAAATTGCAGATAGTGCACCTATGGATACTACCTTTCCAACTTCACTTAATGATAATCCAACCACTTGATTTAAATACGGTACATAAAAGGTAGTTACTATACTTAACACTCCATAAACAATGTAGGTAGATAATGAATAATAAAACTTAATTTTGTCTTTCACAATACTGCTCCTATCCAAAGTATATGAAAATAGCGTATTATGGATAATTCATCTCAATATTCAAAGGCTATATTTTTTCATATCTTTTGTTTATCATAGCTTATAATTTATATCTTAACTTAGGTATAGTCAAGCTTTTTTATAAGTTATACATAGATTCCTAATTTATCATTAATTCCTTAAAGAATAAAAAAATGATTTCTTTATTGAGAAACCATCTTTTTATTCATTCTATTTATAATTTAAATAAATAATGAAGACATATTAAATGCCTATAGTATTGGAGATACTAATCTAATTAAAGATTCTTTGATTCTAAGTGAAATGCTTCTGTTATCATATATTTCCTTTGTTATTTCCTCAGAATCTTTAATATCTTTCATAAATTCAATTTCTCCATCTCTTGCAATTCTATTATCAAAAATAAATGCATTTACCTCAAAATTAAGCTTAAAACTCCTGATATCCATATTAGCTGTTCCTATACTCATTACTGCACCATCGGCAACTATAGTTTTTGAATGGATAAAACCTTTTTCATAATTATAGACCTTTATTCCTGCTTCTAATAACTCACCTATATATGAGCTTGCCGCCCACTTCATAAAGAAATGATCTGGTTTTCCTGGTATTATAATTCTAACATCTACTCCTGATAACGCTGAGATTTTTAATGATTCTAATATTGGTCCATCCGGTACAAGATATGGAGTTTCTAAATATAAATTATTTTTAGCATTATTAATCAGCTTTAAATATGCATTCCTAATATATTCTTCCTTATGGTCAGGTCCGCTTGTTACAATTTGCATGCCTACATCACCAAAATCTTCGCTAAATTCTTCTGAATAATTTTCATAATTCTCTATATCTTCCTCAGAAGCATGGCACCAGTCAAGCAAGAATCTTTCATTTAAATAATCAACCGCTTCACCCTGTATTCTCACATGTGTATCTCTCCAAAAACCAACTTCAGGATCTTTATTTATATATTCTTTTCCAACATTAAATCCACCTACATATCCAAATTTACCATCAATAACAACAATTTTTCTGTGATTTCTATAATTTATACGTGTATTAAGATGTGGTAAAATTCCTGGGAAAAATATCGAAAACTTTCCTCCAGCATGAATATACTCTTTAAGTGCTTTTTTCGTTAATTTTCTTGAACCCATACTATCTACTAATAGTCTAACTTCCAGACCGCTTTTTGCTTTTTTTGTAAGTTCATCTATTATACTTTTTCCAAGTATATCATTCTTAAAAATATAATATTCAATATGAATATATTTCTTTGCATTTTTTATGTCTTCTATTAATTGTTTAAATTTATCTTCACCATTTACATATACATTAACTCTATTATTAGTTGTGAGCCTTGCCCCTGAATGGTTGAAATTCATATTTATTAAATCGAGAAATCTCTCCCTTACATGATGACAATCATCATTGCCTATTTCATATTTATCACTTAAGTTTTTTCTTTTATTCTCATCAAATTTTATTTTCTTTTTGAAAATCTTCTGTCTGCTTAAATTTTGTCCAAGAAGAATATAAATAATAAATCCTAAGCCTGGTAAAACCATAACTATTAAAAGCCATGCCCATGTTGTGGTAGGATCTTTTCTCTCTATAAAGATTAACGATAGAGAAAGAAGCGTATTTAAAATTAAGATTATAACTGTTAAGCCTAAGAATATATTCATCAATTCACTTCCTTATTTTATGACATATCTTTATTCAGTTTACCAAATATCTCTTATTTTTTTTATGCTCTCATATTATTTTATCATAATAATCTAATATATTGCGAAGGTATATTAAATAAATTAACGACTTGATTGTGACTTATACCTCTAAAACCTCACTAAAAAAGCTATCTTAAAATTATTTTTCATTCTAAGATAGCTTTCAATGAACTCTAATTATTTTCATCTTACCCAATTTCGTAGATAATTATTAAAATAATAGTCATTATATAAACTTTTTCTATAATTTAATTTTATTATTGCAGCATATATAATTCTATGAGTTAAACCTATACCCTGTTCCCCAAAGCGTTTCTATGTATTCTGGATTTCCAGGATCCTTTTCAATCTTCTTTCTAAGCTTCTGTATATGAACCGCTACAGTAGCTGTATCTCCATAGTACTCTTCTCCCCATATTTTATCAAATAATTGTTCCTTAGTAAAAACTATATTAGGATTAGAAGCTAGAAAAACCATGAGTTCATACTCTTTTGTTGTAAGAATAACTTCTTTTCCATTTATAAAAACTTTATGTGAATCAGTCATTATCTCTAAAGCTTTATGGCTAATAATGCTAACTTGTGTTTTCTTTCCAGATAACCTTTCATATCTGATTATATGCGATTTTATTCTAGCTACTAATTCTGCTGGACTAAAGGGCTTTGTTAAATAATCATCTGCTCCAAAACCCAGGCCCTTTATCTTATCAATATCTTCACTTCTTGCTGATACAATTATTATAGGTATTTCATATTTTTTTCTAATCTCTTCTACTATTGAATATCCATCTTTACCTGGAAGCATTAAATCGACGATAATAAGATCAAATATCCCCGTAAGGGCTCTCTTTAAGCCTTGACTTCCATCTTGAACTATTTCAACCTTATATCCATTTAATTGGAGATATTCTTTTTCTAATTCTGCAATATTTATATCATCTTCAATAATTAATATTTGTTTCATGTACTTCCTCCTTTTTATTATTTACTGGGAGCTCTATAGTAAACGTACTTCCTTTTTCAATGATGCTAGATGCATAAATTTTTCCTCCATGAGCTTCTACCATTTCCTTTGCAATTGCAAGACCTAAACCTGTGCTCATAAAATCTTTTGTACGTTCTGTATCTATACGATAAAATCTATTAAATATATTAGAAAGTTTATCTTCTGGAATTCCAGGTCCATTATCCTTAATTTCTATTTTAATCCATTCATTATTACTACTTAATTCTACTTGAATTATCGCATCTTCCTGCCTTCCATATTTCATAGCATTTCCTATAACATTTCTAATAACTTGATATATTCTTTTTCCATCTATGTTAACCTCTAATTGTTTAGATAACCTGTCTTCAAATTTAAATTTAATATTTTTTTCTTTAAGGATGAAATCAAATTCTTCCATAAGATCATTCATAAATGGTCTAAGCTTAACTACTTCAAAATTAAAATCTAATTTCTGCATATCTAATTTTGAAAATAAAAATAAATCGTCAATAAGATTGTTTATATAAATAGCATTATTATGAATTATATTCAGATAATTATTTACCTTATCTGGTGAGGTTACAACACCATCTACCAATGCCTCAATATATCCATTAATTGAGGTAATCGGCGTTTTTAAATCGTGAGAAATATTTGCTATAAGTGCTTTTCTATTTTCTTCATATTCCCGCTTCATTTCTTCAGACTGCTTTAAAGTTTCAGCCATTTTATTAAAATCATATATTAAAATTCCAATTTCATTATATACATCATTATCAATTTTTATATCATAATTACCTCTAGCTATCTGCTCAACACCATCTTTTAATTTTTCTATGGGTTTCATAATTCTTTTTTCCATTTTCATAGTGACATATATATGAGAACTCTGATGAACAACAAAAATTACTGCAAAGAATATGGTAACTGCCTTTATATCTACGAATTTAAATATAGAAAAAACAAGTAGTATACTTATTAAGATTCCCGTTGGACGCATCCATCTTAAATATCTATGTATTCTATTAAATTCATTAAATTGTTTATGATGAGATTCATGATGTAATTTTTGATGCTCATAAACTAATTCATTACGCAGTTTATGCAATTCATTAAGCTTTTCAAAATATTCCCGATGTTCTTCATCAAATTTATGACGAAAATGAGAATGAATTTTTCTTTTAAGTCTTCTAATCACGTCCACCACCTTGAAATAAATTTTAATTGTTACAATGATTATAACATTGCAAATTACCTTTTGATAAATTAAATTACATTAAACTCACATATTAATAATCCTAATAAAGAGCAACATTCATATTCACCTTATGGATGTTACTCTTTTTATATATTTTATAATGATTCTGCTACTACTCTCAAGAAAGCCCTAAAATGCACTTATATTCATTATAGATGTGCATTTTATAAGTTAATTGATTCTTATTAACTTACCAAAGTAGATCTAACGCTCCATTTACAGCACTCTCACCTGTAGACGAAATTTCAACTTTTTCAACTTCATTATTTTTATTTGCGTATATTTTTAGCTTAGCATCACTATCTTCAGAAAATAACAATTTCTTTATAAATTCATGATGCTTGTGAAAATCTTTATCACTGCCTTCATTCATTTGTTTTATATGCTCCATCAACTTTTCCTTATCTATTCCCTCATGGAATTCTTTATGCATATCTTTGATTTCCTTGAATACTTCTTTCAATTCTAAAGATATTATAGTTTTTTCATCCTTCTCTTCAACTTGTACATTATTTAATAGATTCAACATAAAAGTAATTTTTGAAAGGCCTCCCTTTATTCCACCGTGACCATGCATTCCATGATTATGCATATGCATTCCTCTGTGGAATCCATGATGTGGACAATCCTTTATATTAAATTCTGAATTACTTTCATGTTTTACTTTTTTACCCTCAGCATCTAAATCAACATTTATATTAGCTTTTGTTTCTCCACTTTTAGTATTAGTTTCAAATTCATTAGAAAAAGATAATACTTTCACATCTCCTTTTGCTGCTTCTAGCTTTATATTCCCTTTGAAAACTTCTTTTTCCTTCATAGTCTTAAAAACATCGTATAATACTTTAATTTTATTCATTTATAACGCCTCCTAATATTTTCAAGAAAACTCTACTCGCATCCATTGTCTGCTTAAGTATCTTAGTATTTTTCCTTGATGTTATGAGTTCATTATAAAATCCAACTTTAAAAATCCCTTAAAACAATTTTAAAAATTTTATAAAAAAATATAAAAAAAATGTAAAGGTAAATCTACTTTCAAGCATACTTATATCAATAGTTTATATACAGGTTATTATCTATAAACTTATTTTTTATAAATTGCCAATGTATCTTCAAGTCTTCGGATGACTTCTAATCTAATATTTTCTGGTTCAAGACATTCACATTTATCACCAAAGTGAAGTATGATACTATACCAATAATCATCTTCTACAAATGGAAGGTAAGCTATAAATTTATTATTTTTGAAAGGCTCAACATTGTCTTTCCCACAAAATTCTATCATTAAATCTTTTATTGATTCATCAATAAGAACTTTAATTCTAATAATTTCTCTATCTGTTCCAAATGGTTCATTAAGGGATTCATAATCAAACTCTCTTAAAAAAAATTTTTCATTAAGTACTTCAAGCGATGACATATGGGATAGTCTAAAAACTCGAAAATCCTTTTTGGTAGTGCAGTAGCCATGGATGAACCAGTTTAAATTTTTAAAGAATAATTTATATGGTTCGATTTTTCTTTGACTCTTATTACCCACTCGATCAAAATAATTAAAAGATATAAATTTATTTTCACGAATAGCAATTTTGATTTTTTGAACATATAGTTTTGTGGTTTTATTTTCAAACCAAGGGGAATGATCAATAGCAACTTGGTCAGATTTTGATTCAATATCTTTAATTTGTTCTGCTGGAACTAGACCTTTCACTTTTGCAATTATATTAATTATTTCTTCACTTGGAAGGAGTGAATGAACACTCCCAAGTCCTATTAATAGCTCTGTTATATCTGAAATTGTAAAGATCTTTTTTTCTATCTTATATTCTTCCATAATACTAATACCGCCGTTAACACCAGGATAAGAAATAATCGGAATACCTGCTAAGTTTATTGTTTCTATATCTCTATATATTGTTCGCGGTGTGACTTCAAACATCTCAGCAAGCTTTGTGGCACTTACTTTTCTATGTTCAAGCAATACCATAATAATTGATATTAATCTAGCAATTTTCACTTATACCACCTCAAATAAAATATTTTTGACATTAATATAAAACCATGACATACAGTTGTCAAGGTTTTGTATGTTATTATAAACCCAACAAGATGATAATAATAAAATATACAAATAGATGCTTAGCAAATTAAGCGGTATCTATGAATAATAATTTTAGAAGGAGAAATAAATTTATGAATAAATCAAGGACAGTTTTAGTTACAGGAGCTAATCAAGGAATTGGCTTTGAAACAGCCAAAGAACTTGGAGCTATGGGGTTTACAGTACTTCTAGGAGCTAGGAGCAGTGATAGAGGTAAAGAAGCTGAAGAAACTCTTGTAAAAGAAGGGATTAAGGCACACTTTGTTCTGCTTGATGTAACAAAGCAGGATACTATTGATAAAGCTGCAACATTTATAGAAAATAATTACGGTTCTCTTGACGTTCTTATCAATAATGCCGGGATAGCTGTCGAGAAAGGAAGACAACCAAGCCAGTTGGATACTCAAGACCTAAAGGAAACTTTTGAGACAAATTTCTTCGGATTGTTTGCTGCTACTAAGGCTATGCTTCCATTATTAATGAAATCTACTGCAGGCAGGATAGTAAATATATCTAGTGGAAGAGGTTCATTTGCAAACAATCTCAAGCCTGTTGACAAAAGCCTAAACGCCTTGGCTTACAATACTTCCAAATCTGCTGTTAATATGCTTACATTAACTTTCTCAAAAGAACTAATCGACACTAATATTAAGATTAATTCAGCAGCTCCCGGCTACACAATTACGGCAATTAACGACTTCAAGGGCCACAGGACTGTTCAGCAGGCTGCAGAAATTATAGTGAAACTTGCGACTCTAGATGAAAATGGCCCTACAGGTGGATTTTTCGATGAAAATGGAACCGTTCCATGGTAAAACATAATGCTAAATCATCAACATGAATTAAAATTAAGGCAAAGGTGTTAAATCGATAAAAGTATAAGCTAAATTAGGCTAAAAAATAGAAATCCCTTTTAAGGGATTTCTAAAAATTCAATTAAAGAAAGAAAAGTACTAATGCTTTTTCATCCTAACTATTAACTTTCAACTAACCTTTACATTACATTTTGAGGAGTTCCCTTTAGCCATTTTTCAATATTGTCAAAAACAATAACAGCTCTCTTTTCAAAAGCTTCTGCTGTAGCGAAAGCAACGTGAGGTGTTACTATTAAATTCTTTGCTCCAAATAATACATGGTTAGTAGGAATTGGAGGTTCAACTTCAAATACATCTACCCCTGCCCCTGCTATTTTTTCGCTGTTTAAAGCTTCCGCAAGAGCTTCGCTATCTACAACAGGTCCTCTTGCTGTATTAATTAAAATTGCATTTTTCTTCATTAAAGATAGGTTCTCTTTATTTATTAATCCCTTAGTATTTTCATTTAATGGAACATGAAGTGATACAATATCACAAGTTGACATTAATGTATCTAAATCCACAAATTTAACTCCTTCTATTTCCTTTTTAGTTCTACTATAAGCATATACTTCACATCCAAAAGCCTTGGCAATCATTGCTGTTCTAACACCTATTGCACCTGCACCAACAATTCCAAATTTCTTTCCTGCTAATTCAAAACCAACAAGTCCATTTTTAGTTCCACCTTCTCTTGTTACCTTATCACAAGGTATTATATTTCTATACAGAGAAATCACCATTCCAAATACTAAATCCGCAACCGCAACTGTTGAATAGCCTGCACAGTTACATACCGTAATGTTTCTTTCTTTGCAATAATCCATAGCAACATGATCCACCCCAGTAAAAGCTACACATATCATTTTCAAATTTGGACAATTTTCAATTACTTCTTTTTTATATGGAAGATTAGAAAGCACTACAGCATCAGCATCTTTACTTCTCTCTATTAGAGTTTCAGTATCCTCTACTCTTGTATCATAATATATTACATCTAACTTATCGCCTAAGGTATCCTTTGCCATTCCCAATAATTTTTCCTTGCTTATCCCTAATGGTTCTAAGATTACTAATTTCATTTTTATCCATCTCCTATTCATATCTCGTGTACTTACCTGTACACTTCCTAAAATGATATTATTTTGCAAGTTTTTTATTTTTAATAACTTTAACTCCATTACTTGTTCCAATAATAATATAATTACACATATTTATAAATAAACCAACTTCTAAAACTCCAGGTATTTCTTTAACTTCACTATAAATTTTACCTATATCTATAGGCTTTCCTATGTGTAAATCAACAATGTAATTACCATTATCAGTTATAAAAAACTCATTTGATTTCATTCTTGTTATAGGACTTAAAGAATATTCTTTAAGTTTTCTTATTACATGTGTATAGCCATATGGTAATACTTCAACTGGCAAAGGAAATTCACCTATACTGTCTACTAATTTACTATCATCCATAATCCATATTACTTCTTTAGCTAAATTAGCAACAATCTTTTCTCTAAATAATGCTCCTCCACCTCCTTTAATTGCACTAAATCCCATATCTATTTCGTCAACACCATCAATTGCTAAGTCAATTCTATCTATTTCATCTATTTTAACTAATGGAATCTTCAATTCTTTTGCTAACTTCTCAGTACCTTTTGAAGTTGCAACTGCTTTTAAATCCATTCCACTTTCAACCAGTTCTCCAACCTTTTTAATCATGTAATATGCTGTAGAACCAGTTCCTAATCCTAATATCATTCCATTTTTTATATATTCTGTTGCTTTTTCTGCAGCAATTCTTTTTGCCTCCATACTTACCTCCTAATACCCTAAAGCTTTACATGTTCATAAACAATATTTCCATATAATAAAATATTGTTTAAATTATCAATCTCTTCTGTTTCCATTCTCATCGAAATTCTTTTTTAATTCCTTCTCAACAGGAAAAATAGATACAATTACTATAATCGTTTGTATGATAATTAATGTAAAATTAATTATTCCTTGAACTTTATCATCTAGTATAATTCCAATTATACTAAAGCCAATAGATACAACTAACATTATTAAGCCTAGTTTTGTCCATAACTTGCCACAGTATTTATGAGCAAATTCCCAAGTCTCTTTACTTTTCATTGACCTTGAAGTTCTATAACCATAAAACCCATTAATATTTTTAGGACTATGTTCTTTAAACTTCACGCCAAAAAACAGCATTATGATTGGAATAATTAAATTGCAGACAAATATAACTATTTTAATTCCCATATACCCCTCCAAAATTTATACTGAATATTTTGTATGGATTACAATTCTACCTCTTGTAAACTCATCTTAAAGGTATTTCAATAGTACTAAAGTTCCAATTCATTTCTTTCAATTCTATAAAAGTATATCTAACATATTAAATTATACGCTTATATTATTATTTTTTTAATATGAAATTAAAATTTTCATGAATGATCCATTCCTCAATACATGTTATTGACTTTTTTTAGCTTATTAATATATAATGATATTAAATTTTATATTACGTGCTATGAATAGGAGTATTAGTAATAAATATATCTTAAGAGAGCTGTTGTTAGACATTTTATTCTGTCTTAGGTGCAAAACAGTGATGTGTTATTATGAACTTGCCTAGGAGCTTACTTGCCAAAAGCAAGTACGGTAATACCGTTATAATATCGAGTGAGAAGAATCAATTTATTTGTTCTTCTAATTAAGAGTGGTACCACGGAAATTACGCTTTCGTCTCTTTTATTTAAGAGATGAAAGCCTTTTTTTAGTTAACTGTTAACTGATTAAGTTAGCTTTATATTATTAAAATTATAAAAATTTTCTACGCAGTTATTCAGATAATATTTTACAATTGTTAGAGATCGCGCAGTGATCTCCTCCTTCAACTGTAAACTGTTAACTGTTAACTGTTAACTGATTAAGTGGAGGTTGTTATGTCAAATTACGGAACTAAAATCGATGAAAAATGGCAAAAAATATGGGAAGAAAATGAAACTTATAAGTTTAATCCTGAAAATTCAGCTAAGAAGCTTTATACACTTGAAATGTTCTCTTATCCATCAGGTGCTCAGCTTCATGCCGGCCACTGGTTTAACTATGGACCAACTGATTCATGGGCTAGACTTAAAAGAATGCAAGGCTACAATGTATTCCAGCCAATGGGGTTTGATGCTTTTGGATTACCAGCAGAAAACTATGCAATAAAAACTGGTATACATCCACAAGATTCTACTTTAAAAAATATTGAAACAATGGAAAAGCAATTAAAATCCATGGGAGCTATGTTCAACTGGGATAATGAAGTTGTTACCTGCCTTCCAGATTACTATAAATGGACTCAATGGTTATTCTTGAAACTTTATGAAAAAGGATTGGCTTACAGAAAGAAAGCTCCTGTAAACTGGTGTCCATCTTGTAATACAGTTTTAGCTAATGAGCAAGTTATTGATGGAGTTTGCGAAAGATGCAGCACAGAAGTAGTAAAGAAAGATCTTACTCAATGGTTCTTTAAAATAACAGATTATGCTGATGAGTTACTTGATAAATTAGATGATTTAGATTGGCCTGAAAAGACTAAATCTATGCAAAAGCACTGGATTGGGAGGTCTTTCGGAGCACAAGTTACCTTCAAGGTAAAAGATTCAGATTTAAAATTTGATGTGTTTACTACAAGAGTTGATACTTTAAATGGAGTTACTTATGTAGTTTTAGCTCCTGAAAACAAATTAGTAGATGAATTAACATTGCCTGAATATAAGGATGCTGTAGAAAGCTATAAAGAAGCGGCAGCTAAACAATCTGAAATTGAAAGACAATCCGTTACAAAGGAAAAAACAGGAGTATTCACTGGATCTTATGCGATAAATCCTATCAACGGTAAAGTAGTTCCTATTTGGATTTCTGACTATGTATTAGCTACTTATGGTACTGGGTGCGTTATGGCAGTTCCTGCTCATGATGAAAGAGACTTTGCTTTTGCAACTAAGTTCAATTTACCGATTGAAAGAGTTATAACTGATAAAGAAAATACTGATCCTAAGCTTCCATACTGCGAACATGGAATACTTGTTAACTCAGGTAAATTTGACGGTTTAGAAACAGATGAAGCTAAGAAGAAAATAGTTGAAGAACTAGAAAAAGATAAGTTAGGTGAAATGAAGGTTAACTTCAGACTAAGAGACTGGTTAGTATCAAGACAAAGATACTGGGGCGCTCCAATTCCAATTATCTACTGCGATGATTGTGGCATAGTTCCAGTACCTGAAAAAGATCTTCCAGTAAAACTTCCTTATGATGTTGAATTTACTCCAGATGGTAAATCACCACTTAGTAAATCTGAAGAATTCATAAATACTACTTGCCCTTGTTGTGGAAAGCCTGCAAAGAGAGAAGCAGATACTTTAGATACCTTTGTATGTTCTTCATGGTACTATTTAAGATATGCAGATAATAAAAATACAGATGCACCTTTTGACCCTGAAAAAATCAATAAGGTACTTCCTGTTGATAAATATGTTGGTGGACCGGAACATGCATGTATGCATTTATTATATGCAAGATTTGTAACAAAAGCTTTAAGAGATGCTGGTTACTTAAACTTTGATGAACCATTCTTAAGTTTAACTCACCAAGGCTTGATCTTAGGACCAGATGGACTTAAGATGAGTAAATCAAAAGGAAATACAATTTCTCCTGATGATTATATTAAAGAATATGGTGCTGATGTATTTAGAATGTACTTAATGTTTGGTTTTGGATACACTGAAGGCGGAGCTTGGAGTGACGATGGAATTAAATCCGTAGGTAAATTCGTAGATAGAATCGAAAGAACTTTAGAAACTTGTAGAGAAGCCATAGCTTCAACTGAAAATACAAAGGATTCTATTGATTCTCCTGAAAAAGAATTAAACTTCTGGAAGCATACAGCTATAAAAGGTGTTACTGAAGACGGAAATAAAATGCAATTTAACACTGCAATAGCAAGACTTATGGAATTTACAAATGCAGTCAGTAAGTACCTTCAAGAAGAAGTTAAGAATACTAAGTTCTTAAAAGAAACTGTAAGTGATTTCTTAAAATTACTTGCTTCATTTGCTCCTCACTTTACTGAAGAACAATGGAGCTTACTTGGAAATACTTCAACAATCTTTAATCAAAGATTACCAGAATTTGATCCTTCTGCTTTAGTTAAAGATGAAGTTGAAATTGCCATTCAAATAAATGGTAAGATAAAAGCTAAGATTAATATTCCTTCAAACTTAGATGAAGAAGGTATAAAGAAAGCTTCTCTAGAAAATGATACTATTAAGGAAAATACTGAAGGTAAAAATATAGTTAAAGTCATTGTAATCAAGGGAAGACTTGTAAATATAGTTGTAAAATAAAAATCAGACTATTTTATAGTAAATAACACAAAAGTAATAAGTTTAGACTAACTTGCTAAACTTATTACTTTTTTTGCTTACAATTTACTATTTATCTTTTGCCTGTAATTAATAATTCGATTAATTGTACTCTTAATATATATTGCGATTTGCAATGCACAGTTTACAGTAAATTTTTGATTGTAACATATATATTATTTAATATTTTCCGAAATCTCTATCGCTTAAAACTATTTTAGTATTCTTAGATGTTGATGATGTTTCACTAAATTCCATATCATTTACTCTATTGTAAGGCTGCTTAATAGCTTCATTATTTAGTTGAGTGCTTCTATCAATATTATTATTTTTTAATTTAAAAGTAGCAACCATATTATTAAGCATTTTAGCTTGACTTGAAAGTTCCTCACTAGCTGATGCACTTTCTTCAGAAGTTGCTGAATTTGTCTGTACCACTTGCGATACCTGTTCAATACCTACATTTATCTGAGCTACACCAGCTGCCTGTTCCTCTGAAGCTGCAGCTATTTCTGATACAAGAGTTGCCGCCTTTGATACTCCATCTACTATTTCATATAAAGCTTTTGCTGTATTGTTTGCAATTTCAGTTCCTTTTTCTGCTTTCTTTATAGATCCTTCTATAAGTGTTGTTGTTTCTTTTGCTGCATTAGCACTTCTTGCTGCTAAGTTTCTTACTTCTTCTGCTACTACAGCAAAGCCTTTTCCATGCTGTCCTGCCCTTGCAGCTTCTACAGCGGCATTAAGCGCAAGTATATTAGTTTGAAATGCGATTTCATCTATTACCTTTATTATTTTAGATATATTTGCAGAAGATTCATTTATTTTTCTCATAGATTCAAGCATTTCTCCCATATGCTTATTCCCTTCCTCTGCATTTTCTTTTACTGCTAGTGCAAGTTCCTTAGCTTCATTGGCATTATCGGAATTTTCCTTAATTTGTGCTGCCACTTCAGCCATAGATGATGTCAGCTCTTCAATAGCACTGGCCTGCTCCGTAGCCCCTTGTGATAAAACCTGACTGCCAGTTGAAACTTCATTTGCTCCTGAAAATACCTGATGTGATGCAGTATTTATTTCACTTATAACAGAATTTAGAGATTCTATTATCACATTTAACGAACTAGAAATTCCCTTAAAGTCTCCTTTAAATTCTCTTACAGTTTCAATATTAAGATCTCCCATTGAAATTTTTCCTGTAACTTCAGAAATTTCTTTAACAATTGTTCTTAAGCGTTCGCCTAGATTATTAATTGATTTTCCTAATAGTTCAAATTCTCCTTTATAATTTCCAGTAATCAGTACAGATAAATTCCCTTGGGACATTTCTCCCATTACACTAATAACTTCATCGATTGGCTTCACAATTACTTCTATTAATTCATTAATTCCTTGAATCATTTCTGCCCATGAGCCCTTGAATTTAGATGCATCCGCTCTTTTTGATAAATCGCCCTGTTTAATTTCATTGATTATATTTATCTGCTCCTTTGATATGTTTAGTAAATTAATTCTTAAATTATTTGCATATTCATTAACCAAACCATATCGTCCCTGGAATTTTTCAAGTTCAGTGGAGAAATCTCCTTCTGAATATTCTTTTAGTACTGCAAATAACTTTATAAATATTTCTATTGATATCCACATGGCATTATTTATAGAATCCGCCATTTCTTTGTAAACTCCTTTAAATTTAGAGCTATCTATTTTATCTCGTGTATTTCCAACCCTAAAAGTGCCTTGAAGCCAGTGTATCTGTTCTTTAAAGTCATTTATGTTTTTTGATATTATTTTAAGCGAATAAGCTAATTCGCCTATTTCATCATTAGTTTTAATATCTATCTCATTTTCATAAAGGTATCCATTTTCAATGTTCTTAGCGATATCATTAAGTTTTTTCATAGGCTTACAAATTGAATTTATTAATAATAATCCCAATATCGCTGTAACTATAATAGATAATGCTGAGGCAATGACCATATTATTTTGTACTTCTCTTATTAATTGTACGTTTTCCATGCCCTTATAAGCTACAGTAAATAAAATTCCCTCCATTACAATTATCAATATAAAAGCTAGACCTATTTTACCCCTGATTTTTAATCCATTCATATAAATATTCCCGTCCTTTCTATACTAACTTCTGCCCATAGACCAATTATATCAAAATATACTATATTATGATATAATTCTTAGATAAATTTAACAATATTAGCATTATAGTAACAAAAATACTAATTAAGACAAAATTTTTTCTTGAACTTAATTTAATTGAAATTGATTACTACTTAAATTTTTAGCTTTATTATATTTCTTTCTAATATTCTGAATAAATAAAAAAGTTGAAGCTGCTACAAAAATAATTTTGCAGTAACTTCAACATTTATTTTAATAAAATTTATTCACTTGATAGACATCTATATATTTCATCCAAGTTGTATTTCATTGCCTCTATATAATCTTTATCATCTTCTTTAGATTCTAATGTTAATATAGGCACCACATCTGCTTGAACTTCTTTTGCTAATGTTTCTGAGACCTTAGGACTTGCCAATGATTCTGAAAAAACAGTCTTTATATTATTTTCCCTACAGTAATTAACTAACTCTTCTAACTGCCTCGGAGTTGGTTCTCCTTCAGCAAATAAGTTTTCTACTGATTTTTGCGTCAAGCCAAAATCTCTGCACAAATAACCAAAAGCTGCATGACCAGTAATAAAGTTCTTTTTATTTAGTGTATCAAATTTAGGTTTATATTCATTATATACGCCTTCTAATTCTTCCTTAAATTTATTATAATTTTCTTCATAATAATCTTTATTCTTTTCATCTAGCTTAACAAGAGTATTTTTTATGTTCTCAGATTGTATTTCTGCATTTTTTAAACTTAACCAGCTATGAGGATCAATTGCATCTCCTTCTTTTCGAGCTTCTATCCCAGCACTTGAATCTACAACAAGCACGCCACTTTCCTTAATAGCTTCACTTACTTGATCCACCCACTCTTCCATCCCTAAACCATTGTAAATGAAAGCTTTGCTGCTAGTTAATGTCTTAAAATCCCTGGTCTTAGGTTCATAATCATGTGGATCCATGTTATCTGGAACTAAACAAGTTACTTCTGCCTTGTCTCCAGCAATTTTCTCTGCAAATTCTTTTAGAGGATATATTGAAACTACAATATTTAATTTATTATCATTTACTTGTGGTGACGTAGTTTTTGCATTTATTCCACAGCCAATCAGCGTAATACTCATTAGTATTGTTAACGCTGCCGCCATAATTTTCTTTTTCATCTCATACCTCTTCTGCATTTGATTTGCATTTGCGCTCTGTTAATAATATTACTGTCAAAGTCCTAATATGTCAATAACAGAAATTTTTATTCTATAAAGTTAAGAAAATAAATCAGCCTATATCACTATTTCTATGCAAAACATGATATAGGCATTATTATAAACATATTAGTCACACTCAAATAAATAGCAAGTTCATTTACCAGCCTATTTTCATGTGTCTTAATTTAAATTTATTAGTTTATACTCATATTGATTCTTATTTAAGATATTCTTTTCTATTTCCTGACATGTAAAAAATATTATCTGATTAAAATTTTCATTTATTAAAAGTTTTAATGCTGTCTCTCTTCTTTCATCATCATATTGAACAAATGCATCATCTAAAAATATTGGAACTTCTTTATTCTTAAATAACATATTTATAAAAGAAAGTCTTAATGATAAATACAATTGATCTTTTGCACCATTGCTTAAAATGTCACCATCAAGCAATACTCCTTCATGTCTTATTCTTAATTTATATTCTTCAGATATTTTTGCTTCTTCATAATTTTCATTGGTTAAAAAATTGAACTTATTTATTACCTTTTCATTTAAATCAGGGCCAACATTTTTTTTAACTTCATCAAATGCTTCCTGAAGTATGTCACTTGCTAGATTTATTGCTTTAGATTCCTTCTCTAACTTTATAATTTTTTCATTATTAATCAGTATTTCTTCTTCTATTTCCGGAATTTCTCTTTTTCCTATATACCGTTTTTCTATAAGATGTTCTAAATCTTTTATCTCTTTTTCAACTTTTAATAATTCATTTGATTGTCTTCTGATCTCATTATCTATTTCTTCTTCAGATTTATAAGAATAATTTATATCCTGACTTACTATTTGTTTCATTTCCTCTTTTATTTCATCTATATTTCTATCTTTTATTAAAACCTTATAAGTTTCTTCCACACTTTGCATGGCACTTTTTATTTCTTTCATCTTATTTATTTTCTCTTTATACTCTTTTAAGTAGATATGCATATCTGCTATTTCTATATTTTCCAAGCCTAATATAGAAGTTTTCTTTCTAATTTCTTCTTCCTTATCAACTAATTGTTCATTTATATTTTCTATCTCTTGCTTAATTCTATCAACTTCATATTCACTTATAAGAATTTTTTCCTTTAATTGTTCATATATTTCTAATTTACTTAATACTTCATCTAAGGAACTACATGATAACACACTATATAATGAAGCTATTACTCCTTTATTTCTGTTATGACTGGATTTTAATTCTGTAATATTATATTTGTTAATCTCTTCTTCTTTACCCTTAACCGCTAAGTTAGTACTATCTTTATAGCTTTTAAACTTATCATATTGAGTTAATTTATTAATAAATTCCTCATAAGATTTACAATTTGTCTTATTAATATACAAATTTAATTTTTCTTCATATTGCGAAATTCTTTCCTTTATATTTTCAACTGACTTCTTATTTTTGCTGATAAGTTCTTCATTCTTTATTGCTATAGAATATTTTAAATAAAATCTTATCAATAAAATAAATATAGGAATACAAATGATCATAGCAGGAACTATTTGCTTAATTGCCCCATAAGTAAAAAATAAGACACTAACAATACCTACTATATATATAATATTTACCTTTGTTCTTAAGCCTTTTAAATCTACTTCTTTCTTATCATAACCTTGATTCTCTATCTTATATTTCAATTCTTTTAGAGCTTCCTTGTATGAATTAAGTAATTGTTCTATTTCCTCTCTACTCTCACTTAATAATTCTAAATTTTCAATAGCTGCGGCTTTTTTGCTTATATCCATTTTAAGTCTAGATATGGAATTTTTGAGATTAATAATATCATTAAGTTTGTCCTCTAAGTTTTTTTGCTCAGCTTTTAAGGTGTATATCTTATCTTTAATATTATTTCCCATAGAAGAAAAGACTTTATAACTTCCAATATCATCACTTTTTCCTTTTAGTTCTTTCTCTAACTCAGTAAGTTTATTTAATTTTTCCTGCTTAACATCTAATAAACTTAAGTATCTGGAACATTTCTCATTAATATCATCTAAAAACTCAGTAGTTATATAGTCATCACCTTTTTTGAGTTCTTGTATTATAGCATCTTGTTTTCTTTTTAACTCTTCGCCTTTTATTAGATAATCGCTTATTTCTTTATAATCTTTTTGAAGCTTTATTTTCTTTACATACTTCTTATACAAATCTAATTTTTGAATCTGTTCATTTATATGAATCTTTAACTCTTTTTTTCTTATTAAACTTTCTTCATTATCAACATTTTCTTCAGCTAATTTATATGCTTCCCAGAGTTCTGCTTTAAGAGCATCAGCATTATCCTTCAATAAATCAAGTTCTCCGCCTTTTCTAACTCCAGTTAATTGTTTTTTCCTTTTTTCTAACTTTTCAATTATTTTTTTTACAGATGTGTTTTCATCTCCGGTGTTATATATATTTGTTATTTTTTCCATTATTTCTTCTTCTTTATCTTTTGAAACCATAACTCCTAATTGCCCTATAAATAAAGTTTTTATGAAAGTTGCCAGATTTATATCTAAAAAATACTTTCCTGGTTCATTTTTATTTTCAATTTCTATAATCTCGCCAGTTATCTCATCTAAGATTTCGCAAGTATCATCTTTTTTGGTTGCTCCAAAGCTTCTCTTTATGATATATCCTTTTTCTTCATGCTCTAATACTAGCTCACCAGAAATTTTTTCCCCAGTTAACGGTGAATATTTTTTTCTATCATTAAACTTTCCCCTTGAATTATCAATTCCATACAACCATATTTTAATGAAATTTTCAATTGTACTCTTTCCCTTTTCATTTTTTCCATAAATTAAATTAAATCCATCCTCAAAATCTAATCTTTTTTCTTTAAGTCCGGCAAAAGCTTTTATATTAACATTTTTAATTTTCAAAAAACTCACCTCTTTTACAAGATAAGATGTATCTCTTCATAAATTTTTCCATATGTTCACTTATACCAAGCATAAATCTACAACTCACAAGTTCATATGTTGTTAATTTATCCTTCATAAATTTTTACCTCTTCTCCCGAAATACTTTGAAGTCCTATTTTTAGCGCTAAGGTTATAAGTTCCTTTTCCTCTTCTGTCTCTGCGCTTTGCAGTTTATCATATATTTTCTTAGCAAACATGCTTTTAAGAGAATATCCCTTCATTAATTCACTCAAATTCAATTTAATTTCACTTTTATCTATAAGTTTTATAAAATAAAACTCTCCCTTAAGAAGATCTTGCAAAACTTCTTCATTAATTACAAATCCCTCGGATACCTGTCCACTTAAAATTATCTTATAAAAATTATTTTTTCTATAATCATTTGAAATTTCATTAACAATTCTGCTCTTTACCTCGCTATAGCCAAAACATCCTTCAATGTTTATCTCTTTTTCATAATAGTTTCTAATGGATGTTCTAATAAACTTACTTTCAAGAAATCTATCTTTAATCTCTAATAAAACTATTCCTTTATCTTCAAGTTCATCAAAACCTCTTCCTTGAGGACATCCACTATAGCTATAGTAAGTATTTTTTATTTTCTTTACTTCTGAAAATTTATGTCTATGGCCTAGTGCTATATAATCCATATTACTTTCCGCTATATCCTCTTCTGTAATAGGATTATACTCATTTCCATCTTTTATAGAAGCAACTTCACCATGTATGACCATTATATTGTTATAGTCCTCTACTCTTTTCACTTCTTTTAGCATAGATTTATTAACATGGGAAGTATTAAATCCAGCACCCCAAACTATAGTCTTTAGATCTTCTAATATTACTTTTTCCATCTTTCCCTTGAAAATATAAACATTTTCAGGCCAATCTACAATACTATAAAAAGATTTTTCATTAAATGGATCATGATTCCCTGGACTTATAAATACTTTAATGGTATTTATTTTTTCAAGACAATTTTTAATAAAATAAAGAGTAGTTTTATTTACAGATAAATTATCAAAAATATCTCCTGCAATTAAAAGAATATCTATTTCTTTCTCTAGTGAAATCTGTATTATCTTTTCAAAAACCTGTTTTAATTCTTCTTTACTTTTCAATGCTTCTTTAGGTGACATTCCACTAAAAGGCGTATCAAAATGTAAATCTGCTGTATGTAAAATCCTAATCTTTCTCATATAATCACCTATAATTATTCTATCGAACTTTTGTTCTAATTTTATCACGAAATTCACAATCAGTCCAAAATGTTTAAAATTTTAAGGCATATGAAAATAAAATTTAGTACACATAAAGAAGAGATACATTGCGCAACTGCGTAATGTATCTCCCTGATTTTAGAATATGATTATGTTATTTCAACATATTAGCTTTTGAATTTAATTTAAAATTTAATAACTTTAAACTAGATTCTGCTTTCATATTCCTTTACCATTCTTTTTACCATTTCTCCGCCTACTGAACCACATTGTCTAGAACTTAAGTCTCCATTATATTCTTTAAATGGAACTCCTAGTTCTTGAGCTACTTCTGTCTTGAATTTTGCCAAGCCATTTTTTGCTTCTGGAACTACTGTTCTATTACTATTGTGTGACATAACGATCCCCTCCTCGGTTAATATGGTATACATCAATAGACAAAATATTTTATTTCCCCTACCGACAATAGTATTTTAACCTTAAAGGTAACTTTTATTCTTATTAATAT
The DNA here is from genome assembly GCF_000230835.1 of Clostridium sp. DL-VIII. Taxonomy (NCBI): domain Bacteria; kingdom Bacillati; phylum Bacillota; class Clostridia; order Eubacteriales; family Clostridiaceae; genus Clostridium; species Clostridium sp. DL-VIII. Next base: position 1,184,898 of record NZ_CM001240.1, on the reverse strand, counting down.
ATGGTTAATCTTCAATATTAATCCTAATAATCCGAATTACTTCTTGTTATATTTCATATACTTTTCTTAAAAACATGTAATTCTTCAGTAAACTCAAATAATCATTATACCACCATTTCCTTTAATACAGCCTGTATATCCATTTTTAAATTAATAGAGATATCATTTTCATCATTAATTAAGCTATTTAATAAATCTATTGCTATCAAATTCATTTTATTAAGTTCTCTATCCATAATTAAATCTGCGCTTTTAATCCTTTTCAAGTATCTGTTCATATCTTTGAAAAATATGAAAATTTCATCTTTAATCATCTTTTTAGATACTGCTTCTGAATTTATGTCTAACAATCTTTTTCTTAAATCTATTACCTTTAGTGGAAACAATAAATACATTTTTTCTTCGAATAATCTTCTAAAATCATATTTCCAACCTTTAACTACATTTATTTTATATTTCATATTTTTTTTATTAAAACTTGGCTTGCGTTCATATACATCTGGTACTCGAACTTCTGAGTCTAATACTATCATGCATTTATCCTGACATTCTTTTAAGTTACTCATAATATTTGAATTATTTTTTCTTTTACTAAAAGTAACTATGTTCTTATTCGTTAAGTCCTTCTTACTTATTATTATTCCTAGATTCTCATAATCACTAATTTTAAATTGTATCTCATATTCAAAATTTCTATACTCATCCTGAGCGAAAATTTTAATATTATAATTTAAATTTTGAGAAATTACTATTTGACTATTTTCAATACATCTAATTTGGGTGTTTATCTTTAAATTATCATTATATATTGCATTTATAAAATCTATTATTAGCGTATCATTATTTAATAAAAAAATTCTATCTATAATCAAACTTATATCTTTTTCATTATCAACTCTTTCATTATTTAAGTCATCTGACTCTTTGCTATCTTTAAATAAATTAAATTTTTCTTCAAACGTAATATAAGACTCTTCACAAACTCTTTCATTCTTAATTTTATCTGATATTAATAATTGGCTTTTCTTTTTTTCATCTCTTACTTCATTTAATAAAATTAGTTCGCTCATTTTGATTCCACCTCAAAATGGATTATTGCCATAATATGCTTGCACTATTCTAATATTGAATTAATTTTTTATAAAAAATAAAAAAGCCGTAGCACAACGTGCTACGACCTTTGTGGCAGGGGCAGTAGGATTTGAACCCACAACCAATGGTTTTGGAGACCACTACTCTACCGTTGAGCCATACCCCTAAGACATTAAGTATTTTATCATGCAATCATGGTTAGTGTCAAGAAAATTATTATTTTAATTTTTTAATCCAAGAAATATTATTATTAAAATAGAATCTTTGCCTTGTAAATACTCATTTATAAGGTAGTTTTTTAAATATTTCTTGTTTAAGTACAAATATTATTTTATAATAGAGTATAATGCTTTGATTCTCGAAGTATTTTGATTATCGAAATATTTTATTGTCGAATTTCTCGTGAAAGGATATATGTAAAATGAATTTTAATTCTCTTAAGATTGGAAATTTAATTGCCCCTATTCCTATTATTCAAGGAGGTATGGGTATTGGTGTTTCATCTTCAAATTTGGCTGCTGCTGTTGCAAATGCTGGCGGTGTTGGAATTATTTCTGCTGCACAGCTTGGTTACAATGAGGATGATTTTATAAAAAACCCTTTAGAAGCGAATTTAAGGGCTTTAAAGAAGCATATTACTCTTGCAAAGTCTAAAGCAGTAAATGGAATCATTGGTATTAATGCTATGGTTGCAACAAATAATTACGAAGCTCATATAAAAGCTGCAATAGAAGCTGGAGTTGATTTAATAATATCTGGAGCTGGACTTCCTACAATGCTACCTAAAATAGTAAAAGGTTCTTCTGTAAAAATTGCACCAATTGTATCTTCTTTAAAGGCGGCAAAAGTAATTCTAAAGCTTTGGGATAAGCATGATAATGTAGCCCCAGATCTTGTTGTTATCGAAGGCCCAAAAGCTGGTGGACATTTAGGTTTTAAGGTTGAAGAATTAGAAGACGGAAATATAGATTTTGACAAATCCGTTGCAGATATAATAGATGAAACAAAAAAATATGCAAAAAAATACAACAAAGAAATCCCAGTAGTAGTTGCTGGAGGAGTTTTTGATGGATATGATATTGCTAAGTACTTAAAATTAGGAGCTAGTGGTGTTCAAATGGCAACAAGATTTGTTGCAACTGAAGAATGTGATGCTTCTGATGAATTTAAGAATGCTTATATCAATTGCAAAAAAGAGGATATCCAAATAGTAAAGAGTCCTGTAGGAATGCCAGGAAGAGCTATTAGCAATCCATTTGTTAAAAAGGCTCATTCTGAAGGCGAAAAAGTAACTCATTGTTACAATTGTCTAACGCCTTGTAATCCTGCGACTACTCCTTATTGCATTAGTAAAGCATTAATAAACGCAGTAAATGGTAAGATTGATGAAGGTCTTATATTCTGTGGTGAAAATGCAAGTAGAATTACTAAAATTACGACGGTAAAAGAACTTATGGATGAATTGGTTTCAGAACTAAAAAATGCCTAAAATAAAAAATTGTCCACAAAACAACTTATTTCTAAAGTAAATCTTGTGGACAATTTATTATTTTGTTCATAAATTTGTGAATAGTCCATTTTTTATTTGATTATGCCTAGAGCTACGCACTTATTAATAAAGCAAAATATGTCATGCACTGCTTATATTTTATGAATTTTTGCAGGCTATCACTTCAACTTCACATAAAACTCCCTTAGGAAGTTCTTTTACAGCCACACATGAACGTGCTGGATTGCTAACAAAATATTTTGCATAAACTTCATTAAATTTAGCAAAATCACTCATGTTTGCAATAAAACAAGTTGTTTTAATAACATTCTTAAACTGAGTGTCACTTGCTTCTAATATAGCTGAAATATTCTTCATGACTTGAAGAGCCTGTTCTTCTATATTAGTCCCTACTACCTCGCCAGTTACAGGATCTAGTGGTATTTGTCCTGATGTAAATAATAAATCTCCAAAGCTTATTGCTTGTGAATATGGTCCTATGGCTGCTGGAGCCTTTTCTGTGTTTGTTACTTTTAACATTTTTCATTCCCCCAAATCAAAATTAACTTATTTAATTATCAATTATACATATATTATCCTATATATCAAGTATATAAAGGTTAATTCAAAAAATATATTTTTAAATGACCATCATTTCATCTCCGCATTTTATCTTTCCGCCTTTAATAACTTTTGCGAATACGCCGTTTGTTGGCATGATGCATTCTCCCATTTTTTTATAGATTTCACAATGACTGTGACACTCTTTGCCTATTTGTGTCATCTCTAAAATCACATCATTGCACTGTAGCTTTGTTCCAACAGGCAGTTCTGTAAATTTTATACCGTCTACTACTAGATTTTCACCAAATGCTCCATCTATCACATTAGCACCCTTTTTATTAAATTCATCTATTTTTTCATAAGACAATAAACTTACTTGTCTATGCCAATCTCCTGCATGAGCATCTTTTTCTATTCCAAAGTTTTCTATAAAATTAGCCTCTTTAATGTTAGTCTTTTGTGTACCACGTTTTTCACTTATACATACTGCTATGACTCTCCCCATAACTAACCTCCGATTTGTGACATTTTCCTGATTTCAATTTTATCTGATTTCTTCTTTTCATTAAATTCATGCTTTTCAGGTTTACTTAAAATACCAATTTTTATTGCGTTTGTTAATTCTTTTTCATCAATCCTATTTCTAATTAAATTTTTTATATCAAATCCTGATCCATAACATAAGCATGGTTTTAAAAAACCATCTGCAGTAACTCTTATCCTATTACAATTCTTACAAAATTCATTGCTTACTGCACTAATAAATCCTATGCTGCCCCTAAATTCTTTATTTCTATAATATGTAGCAGGCCCATTACCATCTATGTTTTCTATCTTTGAAAACTCCCCATACTCCTTTTCAAGGACTTCCAATATCTCTTTGCTTGATACTCCTGAAAAAGATTGACCTAAACCCATTGGCATCATTTCTATAAATCTAACATCTACATTTTTTTCTTTGCTAATTAATGCAATATTAGTTATTTCATCAAAATTAAAATTTTTAATAGGGACGCAATTTATTTTTACTTTTATTCCATTCTTTATTGCTTCCTTTATACCTTTAATAACTGCATCAAATTCTTCTCTTCTTGTAATATCATTGAATTTTTCTTTTACCAGTGAATCTAAGCTTACATTTATACTATCAATTTCTGATTCCTTAAGCTCTTGAATTTTATCATAGAGAAGTGCTCCATTTGTTGTCAATGTGACATTATTTATAAGGGGTAACCTTTTAATGCACTTTATAAGTTCTATTACATCTTCCCTAAGTAGCGGCTCTCCACCTGTTATTTTAATCTTTTTAATCCCTAATTCAGAGGCACTTTTACAGATTTTAATTATTTCATCAAGAGTTAAAATTTCATCATTCTTTAAAGAATCAACATTACCTTCTGGCATGCAGTATTTACATCTAAAATTGCACTTATCTGTTATAGATATTCTAAGATAATCTATAGTACGTCCAAATAAATCTAACAAAATCTGCACTCCTCCCTATTTATCTTCATTTGAATTTTATCCCAGCTAATGACTACGCTTTCTATAATATACTTTTATTTTCTATATCCCCGCTTTTACCGCCTGTTTTCTTGTATAGATATACTTCACCTATTTCCATAGTTTTATCCATGGCCTTACACATATCGTAAATTGTAAGCAGTGCTACTGTTACACCAGTTAAAGCTTCCATTTCAACCCCTGTCTTGCCACTTATCTTAACAGTACAGGCTGCTTCAACTTCAAGTTCCTCTTCATGCATTTCAAATTCAATGCTGCTTTTAGTAATCATTAGAACATGGCACATTGGTATTAAATCTGCTGTTCTCTTAGTGGCCATAATTCCAGCAACCCTTGCAACTCCTAAAACATCGCCTTTTTTAGCAGTTCCATTTTTTATTGCTTCAAATACATCCTTATTTACTTTTATTTTTCCTTTTGCAATGGCTAATCTTTCTGTAACTTCCTTTTCAGTTACATCTACCATAATTGCATTTCCATTACTATCAAAATGATTTAATCCCATATTTATCACCCTTTCTTACATTCCTTTTCCAAATCCACAATTAGGAAACGTGCATACATTACATGATAAACATAGACCTCCATGCCCCATTTCAATTAAGTCTTTATCGTATAACTTTATATCTGCCATTATTCTTGGTAGAACTAAGTCAAAAATTGTGCGCTTAGAATACATTACGCAGCCCGGCAAGCCAACTATTGGAATATTATCTTTATAATAGGCTAATAAAAACATTGCTCCTGGAAGTACTGGCGCACCATAAGATATAATCTCAGCATCTGTTCTTTTTATGGCACTTGGTGTTAAATCATCTGGATCAACGCTCATGCCTCCTGTGCAAATTATCATGTCTGCACCCATTTTTAAAAACTTATCAATAGCTCCAGTTATATTTTCAAGATTATCATTAACTATTTCCTGTCCTAAAATTTCAACCTCATATTCTGATAATTTCTCTATTATAACAGGGCCAAAGGTATCATTAATTCTTCCATAAAAAATTTCATTCCCAGTAGTAACAATGCCGACTTTCTTTTTACTAAATTCAATAACATTGAGCAGCGGTTCATCTGAAGCTATTTTCTCAGCTTCCTTCATTTTTTCTTTTTCTATAACAAGAGGTATAATTTTAGTTCCTGCTAATTTATCCCCTTTTTTAACTGGAAAGTTTCTATGGCGAGTTGAAACTATAATTTCTCCCAAGGAATTAATCTTATTTAACCTTTCTACATCAACTTGTAGAATTCCATCCACCTCTGATATAAGTTCAACTTTGCCTTCTTTTACTTCAGTTCCACTTATATTTTTTCCTCTGCATATCCTAAATAAAACATCTGCTGCTTCATTTTCATGCATCATCTTCTCATTTTTTTCCCATATGTAGATATTATCTTTTCCTAAGGAAAGTAACACCGGAATATCTTCCTCTTTTATAATATGACCTTTCTTGAAGGCAACTCCTTTACTTACTCCTTTTATTATCTGAGTAACATCATGACATAACACATTACCAACAGCCTCTGTTGTCTTTATCATCTTCATATCTTCTGCCTCCTTTTTCCTTATATGTCTCTCCATAGCTAGCCAATAATCCTCGTATATAGATACCCAAATCAAAAAGTAAATTTATAACATTGTAGAAGTCTTTTAATTTATAGTTCTTACGCCAATGTATATGTCAAAGTCTTAAATTGGATATCTATAGATAAAATAATTATAAACTTAACTTATATAGAATAATTATCTATGTTAAGTTAAACTTTTGTGTGTATCTATACTAGAAATCATATACATTTTTGTGAAGCAGGCATTTGAAATTGAGCTGCTAAAAGTGCTTAAGCAGAGAACCCAAATCTATGATTTGATGATGGTCGCTTACTCTGTGAGTACTCAGCGAATGAATGTGAGTCGAGTTTCCTCTAATGTTTGTTCCATTTGCTGCTTGTCACGAACTTGTTTCGGGAGCATGCAGAAATGGGTGCATGCTCGCATTTAGAACTTTCAGCGAAAATTTCATAAGTCCTGCGGAATAAAAATGTATGTGATTTCGGTAAGCTACCACATAAGATTAATTTTAAAGTTAGATATCTATATACTCAAATAAAACTTTTATATTCCCTCCACAAGCCATCCCAAGCTTTGATGCTGCTGAATTTGATAGATTATAACTTTCTACAAGTGACTCTTTCCTTTTAATAAGATCTAAAGCTAGTTCATAAACAGCATTTTCTACGCTTCCTCCACCTATGGTTCCACTAAATTCTCTATTCTCATATATAAGCATCTTAGTTCCAACTCCTCTGGGAGAAGAACCATGTTTTTCAATTATCGTTGCAAGCACCATAGGTTCCTTTCTATTACAAATTGGATTTAAAATATCTTCATCTATGTTACCTGTCTCTATTTTATTCTTTTCTAAAATTATTTCCCCAGCAATACTTACAGCTATTTCGGCTGGAGTCTGACCTCCAATATTAAGTCCAATTGGTGTATGTACCTTTTCTATTTGCTCTTTTGTATATCCATTTGCTAACATATTATTAATGACAAAGGCAACTTTGCTTTTACTACCAATCATCCCAACATAAAAGAAATCCTTTGTTAATATCTTTTCTAAGCATTTTCTATCGTCTTTATGCCCTCTTGTAACAATAACAAAATAAGTGCTCTTATTAGGTTTTACTTCTTCTATTGCTTCATTAAAATCTTTACATAAAACTCGATCTGCCATAGGAAATCTTTCAGCACTCCCAAACTGAATTCTGTCATCAATTATAGTTGTCTTAAACTCCAGCATCTTTCCTATATTACACAAAGGCAATGCAATATGTCCTCCACCGCAAATAATTAGATTAGGTTTATCCAAAATATACTCTATAAATACTTCTGTCTCATCATCTAATACTGCTGTATATGTTCCTTTATTTAAATTAACATTATTTAAAATTTTCTTCCAAAACTCTGAAATACTTTCACTTTCCATGAATATAGTATCTTTGCTCTTTACGAGCTTTTCTCCTATAATACTTTTCCCGTTATATTCACCACTCATTATTGTAATAACATGAACTTCCCCATTTACCTTCAACAAATGTGCCAATTTATTATAGAAAAATTTTTTCATCTCCTTGCCCCCTTTATAATTATCTATAATTGCTTATTAAAATTTAACTAAGATTAAAGCATAAGCCTATTCTGCCTCTTAATCTTAGTTTAACTTATAATAATATGGATGCTCTTATTTTTCAAGCATTCCCATAACTATTTTCTCTGCTGTTATTGGTAATGTTCTTATATTTACTTTTGTAGCATTGTAAACTGCATTAGCCAAAGCTGGAGATGGTGTATTTATTACAATTTCACCTATTGATTTTGCGCCAAATGGTCCTGTTGGTTCGAAACTGCTTTCAAATTCTACTCTTATATTACCTACATCAAGACGAGTTGGTATTTTATATTGCAGGAAGGAATCATTTCTCATCCTGCCATTCTTGTCATATGTAATATCCTCATATAAAGCCATTCCTATTCCTTGGACTATTCCACCTTCAGTTTGAATTCGCGCAAGATTTGGATTTATAACAGTTCCGCAGTCTACAACTGCAACATAATCTATTATTTCAAGCTTTCCTGTTAATTTATCTATTTCAGTTTCTACGATTCCAACCATAAACGGTGGTGGTGAAATCAGCGAAGAATTTGATTCACTAGCACTTAACATACTACTTCCTGCAATATATGTGGCATTAGCTAATTCCTTTAAAGTAATACTTTTATTATCTTCAAGTGAAAATATCTTTTCACCATCAAAATCTAAATTTTCTGCTAAGCAGTTAAGTAACTTAGAACTTTCTTCAATTATCTTTTTTCTTAATGTCTCACAGGTCTTCACTACTGCCCCACCAGTAATATAAGTGGTACTTGAAGCATAAGAACCTGTATCATAAGGTGATTGGTCTGTATCAACTCCATGGACAATTATGTTGTCAATAGCACAATCTAAACAGTCTGCTGCCATCTGAGCAAGTATTGTATCACAACCCATTCCCATTTCTGATGCACCTATCATTAATGTGTAAAAACCATCATCATTTAACTTTATTTCAACCGCTGCAGTATCTACATTAGATATTCCTGATCCCTGCATAGCCATAGCAACACCTACTGATCTCACTTTTCCATTTTCCATATCTCTGCATGGATATTTTTTATCCCAGTCAATCATTTCTTTTGCTTTTTCTAAGCACTTATCTAACGCACAACTATTAGCTGTTTCATTATAATAAGCAGGCATAACTTGTCCTTCTTTTACCATGTTAATTTCTCTTATCTTAATTGGATCCATATTAAGCTTGGCTGCTAATTCATTAACTGCAGATTCTAATGCAAATATTCCTTGTGTTGCTCCATATCCTCTATAAGCTCCTCCACCCATTGTATTTGAATAAACAACATCAAAATTAAATCTATATGCATTAACTTTACCATAAAGCGGCATCGATTTATGTCCAGATAGTCCAACTGTAGTTGGTCCATGTTCACCGTATGCTCCTGCATTTGATAATGTGTATACATCTATAGCTTTAATCACACCATTTTTGTCTGCACCCAGCCTGACTTTTATCTCCATTTCATGTCTAGGACTTCCGTTAGTCATACTTTCTTTTCTAGTAAAAATCATTTTAGCTGGTTTTCCTGTTTTCAAGGTTACCATAGCAGGAAAAATTTCTGCTACAACACTTTGCTTAGCACCAAAACCTCCACCGATTCTCGGTTTAATTACTCTTATTTTAGATTTTGGTATTTCAAGGGCATTTGATAATATTCTTCTTACGTGGAAAGGAATTTGAGTTGAACTTGTTATATTTAATCTTCCATAAGTATCCAACTCAGTAAAGGTTCTAAAAGTCTCCATCATGGCCTGGCTGTTAGCTTTTGTATGATAAGTTTGTTCAATTACGTAGTCACATTTGCTTAATTCTTGTTCTACATTTCCAATTTCGAGTTCATCACACGAGCAGATATTTCTTTTAGCGTTTGCTCCAACATCACATAACACCTTAAAATCTTCCTCTGGATGCACTAAAATCTTATTGTCCTTAGCTTCTCTAAAATCCAATATAGCATCTAAAACCTCATATTTTACTTTAATTAGTTTTAATGCTTTATCTACACATTTATTATCAATACCTGCAACTATTGCAACAGGATCTCCAACGCATCTAATTTTTTTATCTAAAATTAATCTATCATAAGGGCTTGGCTCCGGATAAGATTGCCCTGCCATAGTGAATCTAGATTTAGGAACATCTTTATAGGTTAAGATACATTCAATCCCTGGTACTTTATTAGCTATTTCTATATTAATATCTTCCACTGAAGCATGAGCATGTGGACTTCTTAGAACTTTTACAATTAAACAATTACTTGGTGCTATATCATCTGTATACACTGGCTTACCTGTTACAAGCGACATTGCATCTTTTTTTCTTATCCCCTTGTTTACAAAACTCATCTTAATTCTCCTTATTTAACAAACTTTTCTGTATAATTTCAACTACGCTCCAACATTATCAGCTACATATTCAAATATTTTTTCACTGCTCTTAACTGGCTCATATATCCTGTGCATCGGCACAAATTTCCTACAAGATATTGTTTAATTTCTTCTTCAGTTGGATTTTTCAGTTCTTTCTTCATTGCTAAAATATTCATTACAAAACCTGGACTACAGAATCCACATTGTTCTGCTCCTTGATCCGCCATAAATGCACCAAATTCTTCTGCCTCATCTTGCAGCCCTTCAAGTGTTGTTACATGAAATCCATTTACCTTCATGACTAAAGTGCTGCAAGATAAAATTGGTCTTCCTTCTAGATGTACAGTACATAAACCACAATTTGCAGTTTCACATCCTCTTTTAACACTATAAAAGCCCTTGCTTCTTAAATAATCAATTAGCAGCATATCAGCCTGTATATCATCTTCAAACAACTTATTATTTATCCATAATTTAATTTGCATAAGTGCCTCCCGTGATTTCCTCTATTGCTCTGTTAACAAGTACTTTAGCTAGAATTTGTCTATATTCTTTGCTTCCTCTCATATTGCTTTCAAATTTAACATTTTTAATTATTCTGTTCAATAAAGACTCAATTTCTTCTCTACTTGGAATTTCACTGAGTATCTCTTCTGAATGCTTGACTGACATTGCCTTCTGAGGTCTGGCACCTAATACTACTCTCCATTTACCTTCATTTCTGGAAACCGCAACTGCTAATGTTGGAATATCTGTTGCACTCATTCTATGTGTTAAATATGATACTAATCTAGAATCTTTTTTTATTATTATTCTTAATAAAATATCATTATCATATTGCATATCCTTATATACATCTAAATGAATTATCCCGCCTTTATAAAGCTCTACATAAGCATCTAAAGCCGTTAATACTGTTAAAATATCAGAAAAACCAAAACGTGAATAAATACTTCCGCCAATAGTTGCACAATTTCTAAATTGTACTCCAACTATATGAATTAATGATTTAGTTATTGCACCATTGAAATAAGAATTTAAAGTTTTATGTACTTCTAAATCTCTTAATGTGCACATGCATCCTATTTTAAAAGCTTCCTCATCTTCTTCAATCTTATCTAGTCCAAGTTTAGATAAATCAATTGCTGTATCAATATTACGATTTCCCATTTTGAGCCAAGCTATCCCGCCTAAAATAGTATTATTCTTTTTCTGATTTAGCTCATAAGCCTGCTCTAGGTTTTCTGCTACCACATAATTCTTAATCGTAAACAAATTCTTCTTACCTCCATTTTAGGCATTATCAAAAAAATAACAAGTCAATTTGCCTGACTATTTTTCATCATCAGAAGAACTATAACAAGGAGGTTAAATTGCATGCGCAATTTAATTCCTTGTCTGATGAAAAATATTATCGGCATATTTGGACTTGTTGTTTTCTTTCATATGCCTTATTCATATGTAAAAATATTATTTTTACATTCAATTGTTAATTCCCATATTTCATTAATAAACCTTACACATTAAAATATCCACTAAGCATTTATTAATATACGTTTAGCGGATACTTTGATTTTAAATATTCTATGTCAATTTTTGATTATGTCTTAATTAGTCTCAATAAATAAATTTAGTATTTCTAAATTTATTTTATCACACTTACCATCCGCATTCTATAAATTTTGACAATCAACGTATTATCTTTTTGCAAAATTTCTTATAGCACCCACAATAACATGTCATTCCTTTAATTTATCTCTATTTGTTTTATATTCTCTAATTCTTTTCTTGTATCAATATCTGTTATCTCCAATTTATCATGAATTTCAAATCTTACTAAATCATCTAAATTTCTATTTATTATATACTTCCCGCCAATGTCTCCATTTAAGTTTATCAAATCATTTTTATACTTTTTTGAAAAAATAGCTGGGTTTCCTAAATTGTCTCCATATTGTAAACAAGCTAATCCCTTATTACTTTTCATATATAAATCTATTAATGCTTTTATGCTATCCAAGGTTATAAATGGTTGATCGCATACCATAAACATATAAGCATCTACATCCTGATATTTCTGTATTCCAAGTTTAATTGAATGAGATATTCCAAGTTCATTATTATAATTCATGATCACTTCTACATTACGCTCTAGCAAGGCCTCCTTAATTTCTTCATACTTAGTAACTAATATAATTTTATTAAAATTTATTTTTAAAACCTTCTCCATAATATTCATATACATTGGTTTATTATTAACTGTAGCTAGTAATTTATTTCCTTTAAATCTATTACTATTACCTGCTGCCAATAAAATCAAATTTATTTTCATAATATTTACCTTTTAACTACACCTGAAAATTATTTTTTTGTATAATCCCTTTCATTATTTGTTAACACATGTAGACTTGCTATTTTTTTGATTGTGACTCAATCTTTTTATAACCAATAACCGCTGCACCAATTGCACCAGCATATTGGCTTAAAACATTTGTTATTACTTTTTTGTTAAGATATTCTTCAAGGGTTGCTCTAAATATTTCTGAAGCTGCCAAGCCTCCACTAAAGAATATATCCTGATCTAAATTAAGTTTTTGTGCAAAATTAGCTGTTCTCTTACAAACGGAATGGATAATCCCAGAAGCAATATCTCCCCTATCCACATCTTTTGCCAAAAGGCTGATAATTTCACTTTCTGCAAAAACAGTACACATGCTAGATATATTTACTGGGTTTTTATCCTTAACAAATTCATCAATATTATCAATATCTTCTTCTAAAATTCTCATCATAACCTCAACAAATCTACCAGTTCCAGCAGCACATTTATCATTCATTACAAAATCTATAACATTCAAAGAGTTATCTAGCAAAATAGCTTTTGAATCCTGCCCGCCAATATCTATAACACCTCTAATAGTTGGATTTAAGAAAGCTGCTCCCTGAGCATGACAGGTTATTTCAGTAACAGTTTTATCAGTCTCTTTTAATAAATCTCTGCCATACCCTGTAGCTATAGTATATTTAACCTCTTCAGAATAAAGTTCCTTATAAATTTTATAGATACTTTCCTTTGGTTTTGCTGAAGTTTTAATAATAACTTTTTTGATAATATTCCTGCCATCAAATACCACACCCTTAGTAGTTGTTGATCCCGAATCAATCCCTAGAGTACATCCCTTCATAGCCTCTCCTTATGTTCTTATTCAAGAATTTCTACATAGCCTATATAATTTATACATGTCGTATTTTTCTATTCTTATTAAACTATTGTGCTTATCTGCACCAGAAAAGTTTAACTTAAATAACTACTTATTCTATATACAAGTCAAATTTATAAATTTCTTATCTATAAACAGATATAAATATTAAGAAATAACTTTATAAATTAAAATATATATCGTACCAGAAAGGGCATGTACTCTTTTATGCAGTGTTACATTAGAGAATTTGTTGTAGGTATTTCTTCATCAAAAGTTGTTCCATTTTTGCTTGTCACAAGCTTGTCTTGGGAACATGCTAAAATGGTGCAACTTTTGATGTTAGAAATCCACAACTAATTCTCTCAGTAACCGAAATAACAGAGTACATGTCCTTTCGGTTGATTATCACATAACTCTAAATTTAAAGTCAGATATGTTAAAGCATTTCTATAAATGCAGCCATCCTTGTATTTAGCTGCCCTATATCGTTAGTAGAAAAATCAGTTTCAACACTCATATATGGTTTATTTTTTTCATTATTTACAAATCTCTTAATTGATAAAGTTTCTACGTTATATGTATGGCAGGCAGTTAATATTACATCCACTACTGCATCTACCTTATATTCATCAATCATTTTATTGAGCAGTTTAATCCTATTAGGATTAGGACTCATACACGAGCATCCGATTGATAAATATTTACGAGAGAGCGCATCATAAACGTCTGGATTTTCTTCATCTACTAATTCATCAACAGCTTTTGCAACACTGCAATTTTCAAAAGCAACTACATAAGCTCCATTATCTTCAATTGCTTTAATTACTTTTTCAGCCGCACCACCAATAGGGCATCCAGTAATTAATATACGTGGTTTAGATTCATATTTCTTTTTAGTTTCATATTCTGAATTAATTTTTTCAATCAGCTCGTTCATTTGCTTTGGGATTTGCTCTTTATCAAAACTAAAAGTTGTTCCATTTATAACTTTAAATATATCTTGACCTAGCATTGCAACTGGCTCTCTTTTACCAATCTCATAAAATCTCTTTAAGGCCTTACGTTCATTATTTTTTATTTTAATTGCTTTTCGTATATCATCTTCACTTATCTTTACATTAAACATTTCCTCTAAAATTGATTTTAATTTAATAATTTCATTTTTCCATAGTCTAAGTCCTGCTTCACTTTGAGAATTTGGAAGTTCCATAACATGCACTGGTTTAAAATCCGAAAGATATTCATACATTTTCTTTTTACCATCACAAGTTGTTTCTCCAACAACTAAATCTGAAAAGAAAAAGAATGGACATTTATCAGTTTTTGCAAACCCATAACTGGATTTAATTAATGGACATAAATTACGTGGAAGATCCTGCTCAGCATCGGCAATAGTTTCATCAGAGGTTGCACATAGTGAAACGGTAGCAGCCCCCATAGCTAATGCTATTTCCTGTGGGAAGTAAGTACAAAATACACCTATTAGCGGTATATCTTTATCTTTTAGTTCCTTGGCTTTAATAAAAGCATTCCTTCTACCATCTGCAAATTCTTCAAATATTTCTGGTAAATTTTTTTGTAACTCCATGATTCTTGCCCCCATCTTAAGCACAATCAAATAAATAACAAGTCCATTTGCCACCCTATTTTCATGTGCCTTATAGTGTTTTTACGTTAAAGTATCTATTTTATAATTATATGTTTATCGCTTTTATCAATAACCTGCCCAATAATTCTTGCATCAGAAGTAAATGATTCAATTCTTGACAAAAACTCTTTAGCATCATTTTCTGGAAGTGAGATCAGTAACCCACCTGAAGTCTGCGGATCTATTAACACATCCTGCAGTTCTTGTGCAATATTTGAAGCCAACTTAAACTTATCTTTCAAATAATCAAGATTATTGTACATTCCTTCTGGTATAATCCCCATCTTCGCATAATCTAGTGCCTCATCTATAACAGGCACACACTCACTAAAAACTTCTATTGTTTTATTACTTCCACTTGCCATCTCATAACTATGACCAACTAAACTGAAGCCAGTTATGTCAGTACATGAGTGTACATCAAGCCCTTTTGTACACTCTTTAGCATATTTGTTTAGTGTGGACATTATAGAGGTAACTTCTTTGATTTTACTTTCACTTAGTAATTCTGCTTTTGCAGCAGTATTCATTATTCCAATACCTAATGGTTTTGTGAGTACCAGCAAATCTCCAGATTTTGCATTACTATTTGAAAGTATTTCACTTGGATGTGCAAATCCGCTTACACAAAGTCCATATTTAGGAGTAGGATCTGATATTGTATGTCCTCCAGCAATTACTGCTCCTGCTTCTTTAACCTTGTCATATCCACCAGCAAGTATTTCTCTCATAACTGATGTATCTAAACAGGACGGAAAACAAAGTAAATTCATGGCTACTGCAGGATTCCCTCCCATTGCATAAATGTCACTAAGAGCATTAGCAGCTGCAATTTGCCCAAAGGTGTATGGATCATCAACCATTGGCGGGAAAAAATCTACTGTCTGAATTGCTACTGTATTATCATTAATTTTATATACACATGCATCATCATTAGTATCAAATCCTACAAGTAAATTGGGATTTTCAAATTTAGGCAGGTTACTCAAAACATTATGAAGAACACCTGGACCTATTTTAGCAGCACATCCTGAAGTTTTAACCAGGCTGGTAAGTTTTATATTCTTGGTCATATAGCACCCCACTTTATTAGTTTACAGTTCCAGTCCACAGTTTACAGTTATAATGTAATAACTTTTGACGATTCTTTCATTGCATTTGTTATGTCATACATATTACTTACTTTTCCTGCCTTCAGCTCATTTTCTAACTTGTAAAAGTTAAGGCATGCTCCGCAAGTTAAAATTTCAACACCCTTTGTTTCAAGATCTTTCAGATGCTCTATTGCCTGTTCATTTAGTGTTGGAACCTTTACTCCATCATTCATAAATAAAATTGATTTAGGTAAATCACTAGCTTCTGCTATTGTATAGAAGAACATTTTCATTAGTGATTTTCCAAGTTCCTCATTTCCAGCACCGATAATTTCTTTTCCAACAAAAACGGACCAACTTCCTGTTTGATTTTTATTTTCTTCAAATTCATTCAACATTTCATTGCATTCTATACATTCATTATCTTTATTTATAAACTTAACTTTAAATATATTATTTTCTTCTTGTATATCTATTAATAAGCTTTGACTATTGGCCAACTTTTGTAAATTTTGCACCGCAATATTATTATCAACTTCAATTGTAAAATTTCTATTTCCATTATCTATTTCTTTTTTTGCCATTATTACTGGAATTGGACATTCCTTTCCTTTAGCATTAATTATCTTATTCATGAAGCATTCCTCCAATTTATCTATATTTTAATCTCCTATATGTATTTAAACAGTTGAGTATATTATATTTATTAAACTATATTAACTCTGATTAAAAAAATATACAAATACTTAATTATTTAAAATTATACTGTATTTTTAATAAACAAAAAAGTAATTATTTTTTGAATATAATTGTATTGTTTATTAATGCTTAACTATAGAACTCAGGTGAAAAATTGCCTCCAACACCCCTCCTCCAATAGATCTAGCCTTATCCGAAATTGTAAAACAATGATCTTTTTCACATCTTGGATCTATATCTCCGCTCTTCATTCCCTTATGTACTTCTACCCCTTTTTGCAGCATTCCACGTACTATTCCATTTAACTGAGCGAAAATTGGTTTTTGGTTTACATAGGCTACAATGTCACCCTTTTCTACATAATCACCTATTTTAGATACCGGCATTATTTTGCCATCACTTGCAGCTCTTATTATTCTTTCCTTTGTATACCCTCCAATATTTCCTGGAACTCCAGTATTAGGTATAGCACTTCCCTTATATATTGCTTTCCCTAAATAATGACCTCTTTGTGTCTCTATAACACAATGACAATCGATTCCTGCCTCAAATCCTGGCCCAAGTGCAATTACAATTGGTGCTTCTCCGATTGTAGTTCCTAAATTTTCTTTTGCAATAATTGCATCTATTACTACATTAGGTTTTAGTTCTTTTATTATTTCTGCTTTTTCATCTATTATTATTGGAATTTCTCCATTTTCAATAGTCTTTTTAACTCCATCTAATCCTTCTGCAAATTTTGCTTTAATTCCTTCCACTTCTACTTCCTTATCATATACAGCCTGAGAAAAAGCAACTGTTCGTCTAACTGTGGTAGGCTCTTTAATTTCTGTCATAATAACATTAAAACCACTCATTTTTAATCTATGAGCAACTCCTGTTGCTAAATCTCCTGCACCTTTTATAAGTATAATCATAATTCTACCTCTCTATTTAAAGCATATTATTAATTATGTAATAAAACTAACACTAAAACAATATCATAGAATTTATTAAAACAATTTATTATTTATATAACTTCAGAAATTTTTTCTAATTCTAATGCTGTAGATGCAAGCTGCTGCATTGATGCAGATATTTCTTCTGTAATAGCTGCTTGGGCATCTCCTAATTGAGCTGTGTTTAATAAAGTTTTAGTAATACTTGAGACATTATTTTCAATTGATTTAAGTATTTCTGCTATATCTTTTACTGATTTTGCACTATTGTCTGCCATTTTCCTTATTTCCTTAGCTACTACTGTAAATCCGCGTCCTTGCTCACCTGCACGTGCAGCTTCAATTGCTGCATTTAGACCAAGAAGATTGGAACTTGTAGCAATTTCATTAACAAAGCGCAATATTTCAGATGTTTTTTCAACTTCAACCATCATATTTTCTCCATAATTTTTCAGAGATTCTAAGTCTTCTGCAAGTTTAATAGCTGTAGATGCCGCTTCTTCTGTTGTAGCATTTATTTCTTCTGATGTATCAGCAATTATTTGAGCCGATTCATACAATTTTTCTTGAGTATCAATGCTTAGCCCTATACTAAAAGCTCCTATTATAGATCCATTTTCTCCTTTTATAGGCATAGCGCATGTCTTTATAGGAATTCCATAAACCTCTTTCGGTAAATTTAATGCTATCTTTTCACCCATCTGTTGACATTTATACAATCCAGACTTCTTGTTAATCGGTGCTCCTAAAGATAATTTTGTATCAACCTCTTTACCTGGACGATAATATAAAATCTTTTCCTTATCAGTTATTACAAATGCACTATCTATATGTAAAAGTTTTTGAAAAATAGGAATAGCCTTAATCAAACAACTAATGATTTCATTTTCATTATTATTTAATTCTTCCACAAACATCCTCTCCTCTAAATATTATTTAAATTCTAACACATTAATATATCTATATAATTTGCAATAATAACGTCACATTATGATTAATTATATAAATACATATACTAATTATGAACTGTAACCTTTTTAATGCAACTTGTATGCATTAAAAATAATTACAGCATTTACATAAAGGCTCAATAAATTATTGATAAAAAAATTTCTACGCTATACGGAAAATACCACCCAACTTAAATAATATTTATGAATTTCTGAGTTCGAATATTTTCTAATGTTCTTTGTGTTAATATTGATGCCATTTTTTTACGATATTCAGCTTCTGAACGTACATCATCAATAGGCTTTATATTATCCGCAGCAACCTGTGCTGCTTCAATTATTATCTTATCAGTAAATTTTTTCCCTACTAATATGCTTTCAATTTCAGTTATCCTAATAGGTGTAGGAGCCACAGAACCCATTGCAATTCTTGCTTGAGTTATTATTTTGTCTGCATCCACTGAAATAAAAGAAGCTATATTTATAATCGAGATAGCCAGTGCTTTTCGCTTGCCAAGTTTTTCAAAAGCACTTCCTTGGCCTGGCTGCTGCATACTGAATGAAAAACTTAGTATGAATTCACCTGATTTAAGTACAGTTCTCCCAGGACCCATAAAAAATTCATTAAGTGGGATTGTTCTAACACCTTGAGGTCCATTGACATTAACAACGGCATGATAGGCAAGTAAAGCTGGAATAGTATCACCTGCAGGTGAAGCATTGCCACAATTGCCTCCAACAGTACCTCTATTACGAATTTGTGGCGAACCTACAGATGCTGATGCTGCTGCAAGTGCAGGTGCCAACTCAATAATATCAGCTGAACTGGAAATCTGTGAATGCGTAACTGCCGCACCAATAGTTATTGTATTATTATGTACCGTAATCTGTTTCAATTCATTTAAATCACTTATATCAACAAAAGTGCCAGATTCGATACGTCCTAATTTCATTTTTACCAACAAATCAGTGCCTCCAGCTAGCAAATGGTAGTCCGGATATTGTTGCATAGTACTAACAACCTCTTGAATTGTTTGTGGTTTTATATATTTATAACTCATATAATCTCCCTCTCATTGTATATTTTTTGATTATTTTCCACATTATTAATTCTTTCAAAGGAACATATTCTATATCTACTAATTCCAAAACTTTCTCACGTATTGCAAATGCTGTAGAAAACCTTCCGCGAATTCTAGATAAATCTCCATATGTTTGAATGCTTTCTTCTAAACGCTTTTCCAAAGTAACAAATTTGGAACCCTTGCATATTTTATCTGCTAAATATAAAATCGCTGATTCATTCAATGGATCATATTCATGGAAAACAAGATCCATATGAGTAGCTATCATTGGTGCCAAAGAAGAATAGCCTAACCTTGTAACAAGTTCCGCTGCCCTTGCTGCATGATTAGGCTGAAATTTTTCAACATCGTGAAGCAGCCCTCCAGCTGTCAAAGCTTGTATGTCAAGTGTTAAACCTTGACTTGATATAATACATTTTGCAATACTAACTGCAACATAAGCAACTGCTATACTATGTTCAACAACAGTGCTTGGGAGCTTTTTTTCTGTATAAATATCTAAAATTTCTGGTAATGTAGGTAGCATATAAACCCCCCTTATTTACCTTGTTTTCGTGCTTCTTCTATGGCTTTTAATACCTTTTCCGGAGTAATCGGCAATGAATGAATTCTAACGCCAATTGCGTCATATATAGCATTTGCTATAACAGCTGCCGGCAGAACTAATGGAGGTTCTCCTAATCCTTTTGCTCCAAACGGTCCTGTATTTGCCTTTTCTTCTACGATAATCGAATCGATAGGTGGGATATCTACAGCTGTAGGAATAACATATGTAGCAAAAGAAGGATTTTGTATCTTACCATTGGATTTTTTTACTTCTTCAAACAAACCATAGCCAAGGCCCATTATTGTACCACCTTCAATTTGTCCTACAACTTGCAACGGGTTTACTGCCTGCCCAACGTCATGAGCTGCCACAATTCGCAACACATCAATTTGACCAGTTTGAGTATCAACCTCAACCTCTGCAACCTGACTTGCAAATGAATATACTTCATAAGGTTCACCTTGACCTGTTTCTTCATCTAACGCTGTAGTAGTTGGATTATATCCTCCATGTCCAATAGTCATAATTCCTTTCCCCCTGCATCTAGACACCAATTGTGGCACAGTAATATCCGTAGATTCACCGTTTATAAATACAGCTTTATTTTTTAATGTAACAACTTGCGGCGAAACATTATGCCAGATTGCCACTTCATTAACAAATATGTTTTTAACTGCTTTAGCTGCCTCTAAAACTGCATTTCCAGAAATATATGTCTGTCTGCTTGCTGAAGATGCACCTCCATCAGGTGTAACTCCAGTATCAGCTGAAATAACTTTGATATCATAAAAATCAATTCCTAGTTCTTCAGCTGCAATTTGTGCTAAAATAGTATTTGAGCCTTGCCCCATATCAGCAGCACCAACCATCAAATTTGCACTTCCATCTTCCATTACATCTAAAAATGCACCAGCTGGATTTGGCTGTCCGGTATTCCCAATACCAAAGTATAAGCACCCCATTCCAATACCTCTTTTTTTATATGGAGCTAAAACTTTCTTGCATCTATTTTCCATTAATTTATCATATGCCGGAACTAGTGTACCACTTATATCACCTTCAATATTCATTACTTGCCCCGTTGATGTCATACTACCTTTTTTTAGAGTGTTTCGCAAACGAACTTCTAAAGATGAAATTCCTGCTTTTTCTGCAATCATATCCATTTGCTGCTCATAAGCAAATGCTATTTGTGGTACACCAAATCCTCTCATAGCACCCGCAGTTGGATTGTTTGTGTAAACTGTATATGCATAAATTTTAACGTTAGGTACATCATAAGGACCAGCAGCATGGACTGCTAGACGAGTTATAGGTGCGGGGCCATATGATGAATATGCACCAGTGTCAGCCACTACATTCACATCAATAGCTGAAAGCTTTCCTGTCTTATCAGCTGCTGTTTTATACTTAATAATGCACGGATGCCTCTTAGAAGAAGTAATAATCGATTCTTCTCTAGAATAAACAATCTTTACAGGACGTCGAGTTTTTAATGCTAAAAGAGCTAAATAAATTTGTACTGAAACATCGAGTTTACCACCAAAACCTCCACCTGTAGGAGCTTGAATCATCCTAATTCGACTTTGAGGCATAGCTAAATTACGAGCAATTTCACGACAATCAAAATGTGTGTTTTGAGTTGATGCTTTTATAACAATAACATCATTGTCCATATAAGCAATTCCAGCTTCCGGTTCAAGATACGCATGTTCCTGCATTTGGGTATGGTATTCATTTTCAACAACAATATCAGCATTCTTAAATGCTTCATCAATATTTCCTCGTATTATTTTTCTCAGCGCCAAAATATTATTGTCTCCATGAACCTTAGGTGCATCTTCTTTCATAGCCTCTACAGGATCAAATACTCCTGGAATTTCTTCAATCTCGACTTCAATAAGTTTAATTGCTTGGTTTGCTATTTCTTCACTTTCAGCAGCAACAACAGCCAGGCCATCACCTATTTTTCGAATTTTATCACTTACAAGTACAGGTTCATCCTTAAAAATAATGCCATGTCCATTTAGTCCTGGTACATCCTTTGAAGTTAGCACTGCATGAACTCCTGGTAACGCAGCAGCCTTGCTAATGTCTATTTTTTTAACAAATCCGTGTGCAATCTTACTACGCAATACCTTTCCATACAGCATACCATACATTTTTATATCTGCACTAAAACGAGTTTTACCTAGTACTTTATCTAAAGCATCTTTACGAATAATAGTTTTTCCTACTACAGATAACTCTTCCATGTTTATTCCTCCTTATTTACAACATTTTCGATAGCATTAGCAATCTTCTCATATCCTGTGCAGCGACATAAATTTCCTGATATTGATTCCATGATTTCCTGTCGATTAGGTTTAGGATTATTATCAAGCAGTACTTTGGCTGACAATAACATTCCAGGCGTACAAAAACCGCATTGTACAGCACCTTCATTTATAAAAGACTGTTGAAGTTCATGAAGCTTGTCATAAGTGCCTAATCCTTCTATAGTCATCACATCTTTTCCATCAAGCTGTGGTGCCATCACTAAGCATGAGTTAGCTGTTTTTCCATCAATAATAATCGTGCAGGCTCCGCAGTCTCCTTCACCACATCCAATTTTAGTACCTATAAGGTCAAGGTCTTCTCTTATAACATCAACTGCACGGCGATTTGCCGCAACTTCTAAAGAAACTTTTTTTTGATTAAGTGTAAATTGAATTTGAACTTTTTCTGTCATATTATTATCCCCTTCTTAAATATTATTTTTATTCTAAATTACTTAAATGCTCTAATTTCTTTATGTTCACTTATTCTAATTACTTGCAATCTTTAAGCCAACGATATAATCCTCTATAATAGTTACCGTACTGTATATCAAATCATTCCAATCAATGGCCAATATATCAACACGCATATTGCATATACTGCACACGCTAATATTGATAAAATTGTCCCAAATTTTGGAAAAACATCAGAACCTATCTCACCTGTGTCATAGCATAATATATTCGGAGTTGTATTAAAAAACATTATTATTGGATATCCCCCTAGCATCATAGCAGACGGTATAATTGTCAAAATCGGATTTATATTTGCTACGCTGGCAATACCTATAAGTATTGGAAAAAATACATTTGCCATTGTAGCTGTCCCTACAAATACCACATGCATAAATTGCACCACAATAATCAAAATAATAATCATAGTAGCCGCTGAATAATTTCCTAAATGGAGAGAATTAAAAATCCCTTCTGCCATCCATTTAGCTGTACCACTACTACTCATTGCAGCTCCCAAACTTATTCCGCCACTAGTAATAAAAACCACACTCAAAGAAATACTATTTTTACAATCATCCCAGGAAAGAAAACCTATCTTAGGAATACATAAAGCACAAGCACCTAGCAGACAAGCTGTTGTACTATCAACTCCAACTTTATCTCCAAAAGCCCATAGTATTATAGTTATACCTAGTACTATAATAGCTTTTACTTCATTTATATTTAACTTTCCAAGTTCATTCATCTTCCCCTGTATAAATGATTTTCCACCCTTTAATTCTTTTACTTCAGGTTTAAACATTATTTGAATAATCCCCCATGCTACAAAAGTCATTATTAGTGCTGGAGGAAATCCCCAAGTAAACCACTCTCCAAAGGTAACGGTTCGTCCACTAGCATCAGAAATATACTGAACAGCCATAGGATTGCTTATAGTTGATGTTAAAATACCCGAACTAATAGTTGAATTGGTGCAACATAATGTCAACAAAATATTAGCTCCAAATTTTGTTTTTTCCCTACTTTCACCTCTAAATTTATTAATAATATTAATACATATTGGAAGTAACATAGCTGTACGTGCAGTAGATGATGGAACCATAAATGCAAGAACAATATTTACCATTAAAATTCCCAAGGTTATATTTCTTGCTGATGTACCTATCTTTAGCATTATTAAATATGTAATCCTATCTGCCAATTTAGATTTTAACATTGCTGCTGCCAAAATGAATGATCCCACTATTAAATAAGTAGATGTAGATGAAAATCCCGACAATGCATCTTTTATTGAAACAATATTAAATATTGCTAATACAGGTACAACTGCTAAACTTACAATTGATGCTGGAATTGCTTCTGACAAGTACAATACAAAGGCTGCTGAAAATACTGCTAAACATCGTTGTCCCTCTACTGATAATCCTTTGGGACATGGTAATAGTAAAAATATAATTAACACAACAATTGAAATAGGTATCCCCCATTTCAACTTAAATTTCTCAAATTTCCCCAATGTTTTTTCTTGTTTTATCTGCTTCATAGTAACCCCTACTCTAGTTTTCCATTACTTTCTATTACATTCTTATACCAATAAAAACTCTTCTTTTTTATTCTTCTTAGATCTTTTAAATCAAATTCATCTCTATCTACATAAATAAATCCGTACCTCTTTTCATAACCTTGATGAGTACTTACAACATCAATAGCAGACCATGGGCAGTATCCTATAACATTAACACCATCAGAAATAGCTAATTGCAGCTGCTTAAGATGTTTTTTAATATACTCAATTCTATAATCATCATTAATTACATCATTATCTTCTAATACATCCGGACCTCCAATACCATTTTCTGTAATTAAAATTGGTAAAGAGTATCTTTCATAAACTTTTCTAAGTGTCATTCTAAGCCCTACTGGATCTATAACCCAGCCATATTTTGTTTTATCAACATACGGATTTTCAGCTGCACGATATACTCCTTGTTCTCCTAGCATGATTTGTTGATCTCCTGCTCTCGCTGATATATCAGAAGCATCATTTTTACTTTCTGCAATAGTAGCAGTTGAATAATAATTAATAGCAATAAAATCAGGATGTGCATTCCTTAAAATATCCATATCGCCTTCTAAAATTGTTGGTTCTAAGCCTCTATCTTCCAAATAACTATAGGCTAAGCTATTATATCGTCCACACACCGCTGCATCCAAGAAATTCCAACAGCGTATAGATTCCCAGTTGTGTGCTGCAATTGCATCCTCTGGTTTGCATGTTTCCTGATACATGGCAGTAGTATTTATTGCTGGTCCTATTTTACTTTTGGGACATATTTCATGACATAATTCCATCGTCTTTGCTTGTGCTAAAAGAATATTATGATTTTGTTCATATAATTCTTTTTTAGTAGGCAAAGAAGAACCTTTTGGTGTTCCTATTGCACCTGGATGAAGAATCATTGTATTTTGTTCATTAATAGTTAACCAATATTTTACTTTTGATCCGAAAGCTCTAAATAAAACTTTTGAATATTCCACAAAAGCATCAATAGTATTTCTATTTCCCCATCCCCCTCTCTCTTCTAAGGAATATGGCAAATCAAAATGAAATATTGTTACAATTGGCTCAATATTATATTTCAATAATTCATCAATTAGATCATTATAAAATTTAATCCCCTTTTCGTTTATTGCACCAATTCCCTGTGGAATAATTCTTGTCCAAGCAATGGAAAATCTATAGGCTTTTAACCCCATTTCTGCAAATAATTTTACATCCTCCTTATATCTATGATAATGATCACTTGCTACTTTAAAATCTGATGTACTTTCCGGGTGGTCACACATATCAATTACGGACAAGCCTTTTCCATCTTCATTCCAAGCACCTTCTACTTGGTATGCAGACGTAGATGCTCCCCACAAAAAATCTTTTGGAAAATTTTTTAATTTTTTATAAATCATTTATTAATGCCTCCAAATTATTCAATTTATTTAATAGTTAAAATTTTATTATAAGAATATAAAGATTGAGCTTAAATAATATTTAAGCTCATCTCCTAAAAAATTAAATATATATTTCTTTTATTTAACAGTTATAACTTTCTCTCCAAACTTTACATTCTTTGAATCTTCACTTATTATCTCTGTATACATATCAGGATTAACAACTAGTACTGGAGTTATTGTATCATAACCAGCTTTTTTAATTTCTTCTATATCAAAGTCAATTAATTTGTCTCCAACACTTATTCTTTCTCCACTATTAACATATGTTGTATAATATTTTCCTTTTAGATTTACTGTATCAATTCCTATATGTATTAGAATTTCAACTCCTTCATCTGATTGAAGTGCAATTGCATGCTTAGATTCTAAAACTGTTGCTACTGTTCCATTTATCGGTGATACCACTGAACCCTTATCAGGTATTATTGCAACACCCTTCCCTAATAATTCTCCTGAAAAAGCAGCATCATTTACTTCACTTAATGGAACCAATTTTCCCTCTAAAGGACTAAACAGATTTACATCTTTGCTAATATTTACACCATTATTACCATCATGAGTTAAAATCACTTCTTTTTCTTCATCTACTGGGTCATCAAAACCTAAAATCCAAGTTACTATAAATGTTACTACAAAAGCAATCACACATGTAATCAAAGCATTTACAATATTCATTGGATTTTTACCAATAAATGCTGGAAGTGCTGCAAGGCCTGGTGAAACAAATGCATAACGTACAAGTCCTGAAAGTCCTGCGTAAATTCCAGCACATCCTCCACCTATCATAGAAGCAATTAATGGTCTCTTTAACTTTAATGTTACACCATACAAAGATGGTTCTGTGATTCCTAAAAGTGCTGTAACACCTGCTGATCCTGCAAGCTGCTTAAGATTTTTATTTTTTGATTTAACTGCTACACATAAAGTTGCAGCACCTTGAGCAATATTAGAAGCTAACATTCCAGGTCCGTTTATCATTTCTGATCCTTTATTAGTTAACTGCATTGTTGCAATTGGAGTCATTGCCCAAGCAGTACCAGTTACTACTAATGCTGGCTGAAATGCTCCCATTAACATCGGAATTAACCAGCTGGCTTTTCCATTAATAATTTCTGCAGTAGCTGCAACTATATCATTGAGGTATACTCCAATAGGTCCTATTACAAGTAATGCAAGCGGAGCAGTAACTAGCAATATAATTAGCGGTTTTGTAAAAAATTTTATGATTGATGGTGATACTTTTTCTGCAAATCTCTCTATATAAGACATTGCCCATACTGTAAATAATATTGGAAGAACTGACGATGAGTAATCTGCTAACCTCATTGGAATTCCAAAGAAATATACTGGTTTTCCAGCCGTAACTAAAGCACTTAAACTTGGATGTAACAGTACTCCTGCAAGTGTCATTGCTAATATTGGACTGCATTTAAATTTAATAGCTGCTCCATATGCAAGCAATACAGGCATAAAAAAGAAGGCTGCATCTGCTATCATGTTGATAAGATAATACGTCTGACTATCACTAGATACTATTCCTGCCAAATTTAAAATTGCAAGAACAGCTTTTACCATACCAGCACCAGTAAGTGCTGGTATAACTGGTGTAAATGTTGTTGAAATTATACTTATAAATTCCGCCAATATACCATTTTTTCCCTTAGAAGCATTGTTAGCTTTTTTATTAGAGCTTTCTAAATTTCCTGTCTTACTGATAATTTCTTTATAAGCTTGTTGTACTTCATTTCCAATTATAACTTGAAATTGTCCCCCCTTGTTAACAACTCCAATAACCCCTTCCAATTTTTCAAGCTTTTCTTTCTGAACTTTTGACATATCATAAAATTCAAATCTAAGTCTTGTTGCACAATGAGTAAGAGTTTTTATATTTTCCGTACCTCCTACAAGTTCTATTATCTGATTTCCTACTTTTTTATAATCCATATGATAATCCCTCCAGAATTTTATACATTTAATTAAATTTTAGCATCATTATATATTTTCCTTATGAAGAATTAATTATAAAATTAATCTTCTAATATTACTCCTTTAGTTTCAGTCCCAAGAACCCATACAAACACTGCACCTAAAACAAAAGATACTGCTACTATTGCAAATACCCCTGTTATACCAACAGATGTCAAACCATATCCAATAACAATTGGCGCAAGCATTGATCCTACACGTGAAACTGCAGATGCTGCACCAACTCCAGTAGCACGCACACTGGTTGGATATAACTCTGGTGAATATGTATAAATAACTGCAAAAATACCTGAAACAAAGTATGATGTTAAAGCACCTAAAATCACTACTATTGTTGAACTAACACCACTTCCAAAAGCCAATCCATATGCTATAGTAGCTAGTGCCGATAATAATAAATTAGTACCAAGTACTGTCTTACGTCCTATTTTATCCATAAGATAAGCACAAATAAATTGATTAGGAACAAATGCTATCTGCATAATTAAAACATAGAAAAAAGATTGAACCATACTATGACCAGCTTTTACAAAAATAGATGGCATCCAAGAAAACAATCCATAATATCCAAAGAACACAAAAAACCATACTCCCCAAAGCATAACACTTGCTTTACAGTATTTATTAGAAAATAATAATCCAATACCGCTTTTTTTATTGATAACTTCTCTTTTATTATCAGAAATTTGTTCTATTTTTACTTCCGGAATTGATAAGCCTTGAGTAATTAGTGTTTCTTCTATATTATTTACAATTTCTTCGGCTTCTTTTATTCTACCTTTTGATATTAACCATCTTGGAGATTCCGGTAAATGTCTACGAATTACAAAAACAAAGAAAGCCGGCATAGCACCTATAACAAAGGTCCATCTCCATCCTACTGTTGGAATAACAAAATAAGCTATTACTGCTGACGCAAGCCATCCTACTGCCCAAAACGTATCAAGTAATCCCTGAACTTTTCCTCGCCTTGAAGCTGGAATAAATTCACCTAAAATAGCTGTAACAATAGGTGTTTCACTACCAAGACCTACTCCTACAAAAAATCTAGCAATTAAAAGAAATGTGTAATTCGGTGCAATAGCGCAAATTAGTGAACATATCGAATAAAGAAGCATAGTAACCTTAAATACAGATTTACGCCCAAATCGATCTGCTAAAGCACCTGAAATGCTTGCTCCAAAGAGCATTCCAAATAAACCAACACTTAAAAATATACTTACCTGTCCAGTTGTTAAATTCCAAGACTTTGTAAGTGCTGCAACAATAAATGTAACTATACCTACGTCAAAGGCATCAAATGCCCAGGCAGCACCATTAATATTTAATAATTTGTAATGAAATTTTCCTACCGGAAAATTTTCCATACGTGAAATAAGCTTTTTTGAAGATAATGTATCATTGCGTTGTAATTCTTCCATTAATAAAATCCCCCTTAATTATGTATTAAAATTTTGTTCATACTTATTGCTTTATTATTCAAAACCTCCCCTTTAGTAAATTTATTATTTTACTCCTTTCTGGATTTTTAATTGATAATTATATCTGAATTTTTTCAAATATCCATTACTGAGTTTGATTCTGCTGCTTTAATTCCTTGATTACATCTGTTGGCGTAATTGGCAGTTCATAAAAATGAATTCCTATAGCATCTTCAACAGCATTTACAATAGCCGGTATAATTGGGATCAACGCTGGCTCTCCAACTCCTTTTGCCCCAAATGGTCCTGCTGAGGCATTGCTTTCAACAATTATAGGATAAACTTCCGGTGTATCTAATGCTGTTGTAATTAAATATTTTGAGAATTGCGGGTTTAATATTGTTCCATTCTCTACAATTATCTTTTCCAATAAAGCAAATCCCTGCCCCATAGCGCAGCCACCTTCAATTTGTCCTTCTATCATTTTTTCATTAACTGCCTGCCCTACGTCATGGGCAGAAACAACTTTTAATACTTCTATTTTACCTGTATCCGTATCTACTTCTAACTCAACAACTGTTGCTGCATATGAATACACTTCAAAAGGTATTCCACCCATAGTTTCATCATCTAAATAAGTTGTATTTGGATTGTAGGAGCCTGCTCCTAGTGCCAGTTTACCTAACTTTTTCATTTCTGACATTAATTCATCATAAGACATTTTTACAGTTTCATCTTCTTTAAAATATATTTCTCTATCTTTAAAAATTAAATCTTCTATATGAACTTTTAAGAAATCAGCTGCAACTTCTCCTAAAGTTTTCTTTGCCATTTTGCAGGAATTTCTCGTTGCATTCCCTGATATGAAGGTTTGTCTACTTGCAGATGTTGCCCCACCTTCTGGAGTAACACCTGTGTCTGCGCTAATCACATGAATATCATCATAACGTAAGCCCAATTCTTCTGCTGCAATCTGTGCCATAACCGTTGTAGAACCTTGTCCAATGTCTGCACAGCCTACAAGTAAATTGGCAGTTGCATCAGGCAATACTTCAATAAATGCACCGGATGGATTAGGAAGACCTGTATTGCCAATGCCATACCACATACAT
The DNA here is from genome assembly GCF_000230835.1 of Clostridium sp. DL-VIII. Taxonomy (NCBI): domain Bacteria; kingdom Bacillati; phylum Bacillota; class Clostridia; order Eubacteriales; family Clostridiaceae; genus Clostridium; species Clostridium sp. DL-VIII. The sequence continues at coordinate 1,154,220 of NZ_CM001240.1, read as the reverse complement.
CCAATTCCTTTTCCTCTCTTCTTCACTTTTCCATCACCTCACATTTCATTACTTCATTTGCTTTTTCTACAGCCTTATTAATGCATTCTACTAATCCCACACTATCTTTTAATATTTGTCCTGTTGCAGTTTCGCTTCCAACTTTTTGTGCATTTAGTAATCTTAATTTAATGGAATCTATATTTAATTTTTTAGCTAGGGCTTCTATCTGCCCTTCATGTAAAACTGCTACCTGAGGCACTCCAAAACCTCTAAATGCTCCTCCCATTGGATTGTTAGTATATGCAAAAGTTGTCTCTACCCTTACATTGGGTATCATATATGGTCCAGTACAATGAACCATAGCTCTTGTAACAACAGCAGGTCCATAAGAAGCATATGCACCAGTATCTGCTGTCATTATTACATGGTGGGCTAATATTTTTCCATCTTTAGTCGCTCCTGTTCGTGCTGTCATCGTCATTGCATGCCTTTTTGAAGAAACACAAGTTGACTCTTTTCTGCTTCTTACCATTTTTACTGGTCTTTCTGTGTAATATGCAAGCAATGCTAAATGGCATTGTACTGAAATATCCAATTTCCCACCAAATCCACCACCAGTAGTAGCTTGTATACTTCTCACTCTATTATTAGGGAAATTTAAGGTTGAAGCTATTTCGCCTCTGTCAAAATGAGGATTTTGCGTAGAACTATAAACTGTTATTATTCCATTTTCATATTTAGCGACTCCTGCTTCTGGTTCTATAAACATATGTGAAAGTCTGGAAGTTTTATAAGTGTTTTCTACTATAACATCACATTGTTCAAATCCTTTATCAATATCACCGTGAACTAAAGTTTTCTTATTTAAGATATTGCTTGTTCCATGTATTTTAGGTGAATCTTCTTCCATTGCACGTTCAAAAGAAAAAATAGGTTCTATTTCCTCATATTCAATTTCTACTAATCCAGCTGCTTTTCTTGCTATTTCCTTTGTTTTAGCAGCCACTAAAGCTATTGCATCCCCAATCCTTCTAACCTTATCATCCACTAAAACAGGCTCATCCTTTAAGATAATTCCTATTCTATTTTTCCCCGGAATGTCTTTATAAGTTAAAATTTTTATTACACCATCTAACTTTAAAGCCTTACTTGTATCAATTTTCTTTATATAAGCTGAAGCAACAGTACTTCTTACAACTTCACCATATAACATATTCTCAAATTCCATATCACCCGCAAATTTGGTTTTTCCCAGCACCTTATGAAGAGAATCCTTTTTCACAACACTTTTTCCTATTACTACAAAATCATCCATAAACTAAATTAAATTTTTTATAGCTAACTTTAATGGTTAAAATATAAAAAATTTTCCCCTTTCCTAATCTTCTATGGCAAGTTCTACTGCTTTAATTATTTTTGCATATCCTGTGCACCTGCAAAGATTACCTGACATTGCTCGTCTAATTTCTTCTTTTGTTGGATGAGGATTTCTCATAAGCAATGCTTTTGCAGACAATATCATGCCCGGAGTGCAATAACCACATTGTACTGCACCTGCCTCTATAAAAGTTTCCTGCAGTTTATCTAATTCACCATTTTTACTTAGACCTTCTAATGTAATAATTCTGTCACCATCTATTTGACCTGCTAGCATAGTACACGAAGTAACTGCATTTCCATTCCATATTATGGTACATGCACCACATTCGCCTTCTCCACAGCCTTCTTTCACACTTGTAAGTTTAAAATCTTCTCTTAATAAATCTACAACTCTCTTATTTGGATTTACCTTTATATGTACATTTTCACCATTTAAATTTAATGAAATTTCTATTTTTTCCATATTGCCTAGTCCCTTCTTATGCAATTTTAAAGTATTCTAAAACTTCATCAAAAACTGTCTTAAATACACCTTTTACACTTTCTTTTTTATAATCAACTTCTAGGGGTCTGCTTTTAATGCTTTCATAAACTGCTTCTGAAAGTAAATCAAAGCAGCTATATAAAGTTTCTTTTGAGATTTCTTTTCCTACTAAAAATTCTTCCACATTGAAGAATTCTAATGGATAACGCGCTAGTGCTCCTCCCATAACAGATGCTTTTGTGCAAATGTTATTATTACCTCTTTCTATGACCATAGCACCACCAATATCTACAATAGCAAGTGCATTTCTCTTTCCAAGTTTACAAAAGGAAGTAGCCATATTTTCAGTTGGTTTATCAAAAAAAATTTCTGTCAATAATTCATTTTTTTTAATCTGGCAATTTCCTTTTCCTTCATAAAACTCTCTAAGGCTCATTACCCTTTGTCCATATGAATTTTTTAATACTACTTTAGCATTTAATGCTAAAAAGGCTGTAATTGAATCTCCTGCTACAGATGCATTAACAATATTGCCGCCAACAGTTCCTAAATTTCTTATTTGAGGTGAACCAACTTCTGAAACTGCTTTATATAGCACTTTTATATTTTCTTTAATTAAAGAATTTTTTTCTAATTCTGAAAAAGTACAAAGAGCACCTACTCTTACAACATTTTTATCTATCTGAACGTACTTCAATTCCTTTAATTTATTTATGTTTATTACCTGTTCAGCATTAACTCTGTCATCGTTAATTGCTATTACAATATCAGTACCGCCTGCTACAATATAAGTATTTTCATTGGCTTCATTCAAAAATTCTAACGCCTCTTTTACAGTTCTTGGTGATTTATATGTAAATTCTTTCATAACACGCCCCCTATTTTAAAATAATGAATTTTATATTATATTTTCTTGCAGTTTTATAAAAAAAGGTGCTTTAACAAAAACATATTTTTTTGTTAAAGCACCATTGCTTTTTCATATCATAAATGTTTTAATAGGACTTGTCAATATAGATTTATAATTATTTTATTTTGAAATTTTTACCTTCTATTTTCTATCTTTACACCTGTCTTGACAGCTGATTTTTGCTTGTAAAGTCAACTGTACTGTACACTGTAAATTCAGCTCTATTTTACAACTTTTCATAATCTGCAATTTTAAAATTTACGATTGACTTTATTTTTAAACATAGCTATACTTAATAGCAGGAAAATATTTTTTCATAAAAAAAGCAATGGCGCTTAATTCGAAAATGAATTTTTCATTTTTAAAAGCGTCATTTTTTTATTTATTAATCTTAATTAAGGAGGACTTATATTCTATGAATACAATTATTATAAAAAATATCGGAGAAATAGTAAGCGGAGATATATCAAACCCTATTCTTAAAGAAAACACTATAATTATTGAAGACAAGAAAATAATTGCAATTGGTAATGAAGATTTATTAACTTCTTATTCTAATGCTGATGCAACAATTATTGATGCCAATAACACTACTGTTATTCCAGGCTTAATTGATTCTCACGTACATACTACTTTAGGGGATTTTGCACCACGTCAAAAAACTTTAGATTATATTTCTAGTGCCCTACATGGTGGTGTAACTACAATGATTTCAGCTGGTGAATGCCATACTCCAGGCAGACCAAAAGATCCTGAAGGCACTAAAGCACTTGCTATTCTTGCTTCAAAATCTTTTTATAATGCACCTCCAGCTGGTGTAAAAGTACACGGTGGAAGTCTTATATTAGAAAAAGGTTTAGTAGAAAAAGATTTTGAGGAATTAAAAAAACAGGGAGTATGGATTGTAGGAGAAATAGGTCTTGGGAGTGTAAATACTCCTAAAGATGCAGCACCTATGGTAGAATGGGCGCATAAATATGGTTTTAAAGTACAAATGCATACTGGAGGAACTTCAATTCCAGGAAGTTCAACTGTAACTGCAGAAGACGTAATAGCAACAGCTCCAGATGTAGTTTCTCATATTAATGGAGGTCCAACTGCAATTTCCCTTGAAGAAGTTGATAAAATCATTGATAAAACTAGTTTTGCTCTTGAAATTGTACAATGCGGAAATCCTAAAGTTGCAAATTATGTAGCAAAACAAGCTGAAAATAAAAATATGCTTCATAGAATTATTTTTGGTAATGATGCTCCATCTGGTACTGGACTAATTCCACTTGGAATTCTTAGAAATATATGTCAAATTTCATCGATTTCAGAAATCCCGGCAGATAAAGTTGTAGCAATGGCAACTGGAAATACAGCAAAAGTATATGAGTTAAATACCGGAATAATAGCTGTAGGTAAAGAAGCCGATTTAGTTATTATGGATGCACCTATGGGAAGTATTGCTGATACCGCTTTGGAAGCCTTTGAAGCTGGAGATATTCCAGGTATAAGCATGGTACTTATTAATGGCGAAATAAAAGTGTCAAAAAGCAGAAATACACCGCCAGCAAAGCGTCAAGGAAAAATTATTTAATTTTTATTTTTAAAGGATTGGGGATATTTATTATGGTAAATATTAATGAAAACTGTAAAGGCTGTGGAATTTGCGAAAAAAATTGTCCATTAAATTCTATCAAGGTTGAAAATAAAAAAGCACAGGTTGAAGCTAAGTGCGTAGAATGTGGAATTTGTATACGTGTATGTCCATTTAAAGCCATAGAAAAATCATCAGTTTCAGAAAAAAGCGTTGTCTGCAGTTCTTGTCCAATTCAATGTCATGTAAAAGAAGGATTTACAGGAGCTTGCAAGCGCTATACAAATGAAAATGGTACTTTAGTTCGTAATCGTGCTCTTGTTATTAATAATGATAAAGTTTCAGAAATAAATCCAAAGCTTGCAACTCCTATAATAACTGGAGTTGGAGCTGGAACTACATATCCGTGTTTAAGACCAGCTCCTCATATTGTCAGTGAAAATCGTAATGGCATTGATGTTGTAACTGTAGTAACCGAAGCACCATTAAGTTATAGCGGTGTCACAGTTAAGTTAGATACAAATTCACACATTGGCGAAGCCGGCGATAAAATTTATCGTGATGGGAAAATTGTAGGAATGGTATCAACAGAAGAATATGGTTCTAAAATGTTAAGCATTGGTGGTGCTAATCTACTTACATCCAAAGAGGGATTTATTGTCGCTAAAACAATAGTAGAACTTGCCAATGGAGAAGAGGTTAATCTTTCTGTAAATAAAAAAATTTCTTTAAAATTAAAAACAGGTTTACCTCCAATCATAGATGGTATTGAAGAAACAAAAATGCGTGTTGGCTGCGGAAGTGCTACTGTTGGACTTTTTGCAAGAAAAATGAAAGAAGTTTGTGATGAAGTAATAGTAATTGATCATCATGTAATAGGTCTTCTTTCAGAACATTTAGCTGGAGCAGAGGTTGGTTTATCTTGGAGCGGAGTTATATTAAATGGAAACAAAAGCTCACGCGGAAGATATTTTGGAGATATGGGCGATGGAATTGGTGGGACAACAATTAAAAACCCAAAGGATATTATAAAAGGATTTGACATGAACATAGCTAAGATAGGAATGAAAATACTTGTTACAGATACTACAGGAAAGACTAGAGCATTTTTTGAATTATTAGAAAATGGTGAGATAAAAGAAATTCAATTAACAAAAGAAGCAGATGAATTAGTTACACTTATATATAATAACTGTGAAGATTCCAAAGTTTCTGTAATGTATGTTGGTGGAACTGGAGGTAGTGCAAGAGGCGGTGTTGCTGTAAATCCTATTGCAGTTACTAAAGCTGTCCATGAAGGAAAAGCAGTATTAACCATTGGCGGCGCGCCAACCTTTGTAATGCCTGGTGGAGGAATTAACTTTATTGTAGATACTGAAAAGGTAGTTAACAAAGCATTTACCTGGGTTCCTACTCCAGCTACTGTAGCTCCCGTTGAATACACAATGACAAAAGCTGACTACGAAGCAATCGGCGGACATATGGAAAAAATTGTAGACATTAATTCCTTTGAAAAAGAGGACTAATATATGAATTCTGAATTTATACAAATACTATCTGATGGAAAAGTTTTTTTTGATTATGGTCCTGTGTCCATGGTGATATCAGCATTTGATCACAAAAAACCATTAACTGATTTATGTGTTTCTGCTTTTGAGGTTATAGAAATAACTTTAAAGGAACTTTCAATTTCACTAGATATTTTAAAACAAAAACCTTCCTTAATAAATCCTCATTGTTTAGAAGGATTATCGAGAAAAATGTATGATGCAGTAATTATTACTAAAAATCCTGACTTAACCCCAATGGCAACAATAGCTGGAATAATGTCAGATAAGGTTGCAGACTGGATTTATGAACGTGGAGGAAAAAAAGTAATTGTCAACAATGGCGGTGACATTGCTTTAAGATTATCTGATGGAGAAAGTGTTACCGTTGGAGTTCTATCAGATTTGAATACAAATAATATAGATGCCACACTTACAATTTCCAGTGAAGATACCATAGGCGGTATAGCAACCAGCGGACTTGGGGGAAGAAGCTTTACTCAAGGAATAGCTAATGCTGTTACAATATTAGCTAAAACCTGTACCCAGGCAGATGCATTAGCTACTCATATTGCTAATAAATCTTATGTTTCATCTAAAAATGTCGTCACTGTAAAAGCTGGGAATATAGATCCAGATAGTGATATTAAAGACTTAGAAGTAGTTGTTAGTGTCTCACAATTATCTCATAAAGAGATTTCTATGGCATTGGAACAAATGAAAGAAGAAAGCAAATATCAGCTTGAATTAGGAAATTTATACGGAGTTTTAGCTAATGTTCAAGATAAATATTTATGCTATCCAAAGGAATATTTTATAAATAAATTAAAAGGAGATAAAGATTATGAATGTTGAAATTAGAAAAATTGTAACTAATGTAGAAGAAGTATTTTTTGAAGGTTTTAAATCACTTGAAAATCCAATAAAAAAATGTAGTGTTGCAGCAGTAATAAAAAATCCTTTTGCAGGAAAGTACGTTGAAGACTTAAGCGAATTGAGTAATATAGGAGAATACCTTGGAGGATATTTAACTGCCATTGCAGTAAAAACCATGGGAATTGAAAAAAGTGAAGTAAATAGTTATGGAAAAGGTGCTATTATTGGTTTAAACGGAGAACTTGAACACGGGGCAGCTATTCTCCATCCTAAATTAGGTAAGCCAATGCGTGAAGAAGTAAATGGAGGTAAAGCAATTATTCCATCATCCAAAAAATCTGGTGGCGCTGGAACAGCTCTTGATGTACCTTTACACTATAAAGATGCTGCTTTTGTTAGAACTCATTATGATGCTATGGAAGTTAGAATTCCTGATGCGCCAAAAGATAATGAAATTGTTGTAGCACTTGTTGTTACAAATGGAGGACGCCCACATCCTCGTATAGGTGGGTTACAAGTTAGTGAAATTAAAGGCGAAGATGGTTTAAGATAGTATATTTTTATATGAAATAATTTAAAAAATAGCATGAGTGTGAGCACATATTATGACTTAAAGTTAATAGTAAAGCTCTCCATGCTTTTTGTAAATTTTAAGTAGATAAATAAAAATAGATAGTGTAAAGTGAGCTATGAAAAACAGAAATAAAAAATTAGCTGCCAGTATTAGTTAAAATTATCTGATTTAGTAAGATTGTAATCAATTTTGAGAACAACAAAAGACCTCCGTTAGCGAAGGCAAAAAAAGTAAACTATATTAAAATTAACAAGAGCTCATGAGCATTGGTTTTCTTGCATATAAAGTATAGTTTGCTGACCAAGGCTAATAAGTATTTGCCATTTAGCAGGCATGTTATCAGCTTGTTTTAATTGATCAATCTCATTTAGAGGCCGCCAATAATTATAAGAATGTGGGCGCAGAAAGTTGTAATACGCAACCCAAAGTGAGACTCCGTAAAGGGCACCGTCTTCACTCCCATAGCCACAAGTAACACGATATGATGATTTAAAAGTACGATTTAAGCGTTCTACTACTTGTTTAACCCAACGGTATTCTTTAGAAACCGCATCATCATTTGTAAGTCCTATTACTTGAGTGAGGTCGAAAATCTTATCTTCTTCTAGTTCAAATTGTTGTCTAGCTAGAGGATAAGCACTATAACCATCAGCAATAAATTTTAGCATTTTATTAGGGAATGTTTGAAACTTATCAAAAGCCATTCGCATAGCGAGTATGCATGGACCAACAGCTCTTGTGTCAGATACCTGATAACCAAGAATAGACTTTTTACAAGCATCCATAACAATCCAAACATAATGCCTGATGCCTTTTACTTTTATGTAGGTTTCATCGGCAGAAAGGATTTTAGAAGGTTTGTAATCAAAGGTATCTACAAATGGTTTAATTACAGCAGCTGCAGTTAATGCATAGTTAGCAACCATAGTATGTGATATTTTTATAGCATGTATCTCCGCTAAAGCGTGAGCGGTTTGTCTAGTTGAAAGCTTTAGATTAACATGGTAAGTCAAACATAATCCCATAATATGAGGATTAAACTTTTTAAAATTAAAGTTGATAGCACGCTTAGAAAGTGTATGTAAATTCATCTTAAAGAAATCAACAATAAATTCTCTATAAACATAGTGAAGTTTGTATTTATATTTATCAGAAGATTTTATATTACTAGGAAGTCTTTTAAGACAATCTAAGTAGTATGAACACTTGGGATTTGTACATTTATGAATGCGAAAATGCTTACGATCTTTCTTTTGAGAAAGAGTATGACCACAATGAGGACATACAAGTACTACAGGCTTAGTAACATAATTACTTTCGTTGAAATTTTGCCCACAAATCTTGCATTGGAACTGACCTCTATTGCCGTTGTTATCGTAGATATAATGATGTGACCCTTACCCACTTTGATAGACACAAGGAACTCGTGGTATATTAGAAGTGAGGGAAGGATGATATATTATGAAGAAGAAATATAGTGTGGAATTTAAAATAGAAGCAGTAAAAAGATTAGAAAAAACGGGAGAGCAATTAAGTAAAGTAGCAAGAGAATTAGGAGTAGCACCAACAACAATGAATGGCTGGGTTCAAAAATATAAAGAATCGCCTGAAACTCCCTTTCCAGGTAGCGGACACCTTAGACCTGAAGATGAGAAATTAAAAAAATTGGAAAGAGAAATCAAAGAACTTAAAGAAGAAAATGAAATATTAAAAAAAGCGGCAGCCTACTTCGCCAAGAACCAAAAATAAAGAGGTTTGAGTTTATCAAGGCTAATTGCAATAAATACCGAATAGCGAAGCTGTGTAATGTTCTAGAAGTGTCTAGGAGCAGTTATTATGCATGGGATAAAAGGCCTGAGAGCAATAGATCTAAGGCAAATAAAATACTATTAGAAAAAATTAAAGATATCCACAATGGAAGCAAAAAAGTCTATGGTTCTATAAAAATCAGAAAAAAATTAAATGATGGCAAGAATCCTCCAATAAATCACAAACGTATAGAGCGATTAATGAATGAAAATGGCATAAAATCTAAGGTTAGCAAAAAGTTTAAGGCTACTACTAACTCAAATCATAAACTTCCAGTAGCTAAAAATATTCTTGATAGAGATTTTTCTGTGGAGAAACCCAATGAAAAAATGGTTAGTGATATTACATATGTATGGACTGATGAAGGCTGGCTTTATGTAGCTGCTATAATGGATTTATGTGGACAAAAAATTGTTGGCTTATCAATGAGCGAAAGAATGACAAAAGATTTAGTGATTAATGCATTAAACGACGCGTATAATAGCGCTGGAAGGCCTAATGGTGTTATTTTACATTCAGACCGCGGGTCTCAATATTGCTCAACTGATTACCAAAATTTAATAAAAAAGTATAATTTTATTTGCAGCATGTCTCGTAACGGTAATTGTTGGGATAATGCTCCTATGGAATCTTTTTGGGGAAAAATGAAATGCGAATGGCTTTATGAAAATCACTTTAAAACACGAGATGAAGCCCGTGCAGCTGTATTTGAATATGTTGAGATATTTTATAACAGACAAAGGATACACGCTTCAAACGGTTATATAACACCAGAACAATATTATAACAATGCAAAGAAAGAATTAAAAGTAGCATAGATTTTGAGATATTACGATATTCTGCGAATAAGTTAGATATTACGAGTTTAAGTTGTCTATTTTATTGGGGAAAGGGCAATGAGGTGCACCACACTTTGGGCAGATAGTTCTACTAGGAATAGACTTACCGTTCCGTCGTTGGACGTGTTTTACTACCTTGTTATATTTGTACTTGTAATAAGCTAAAAGAAATTTATAGTCAACTTTTTCAAAACGAATAATTTTAGGAAGTTTATCTACTTTGAATTTTTGGTATTCTGGGCTGTTAGAATCATCAAAAGCCCATTGACTCAAGGGAATATTTCTTGAGATAAACAAAACAAGTTTATAAATAGTTTTAATTAAATATTGATTATATAAAAGTAAATAAGTTATAATTGAATCCAAGACAATGACATCCTTTCATGTTGTTTTTGGTTTTCGAAGATTTAATTATAACATGAAATTAGGGGGTCATTGTTTTTTTATACAAAAAAACGTTCGAACCCTTGATATATAAAGAAAAATTTAAGAAGATTAGTGTAAATACTTTACGCTAACTAAAAATAAAGGATGGGATATATATGAAAATTGGATTTATCGGTTTAGGAGCTATGGGTAAACCAATGGCATTAAACCTTATTGCATCTGGATATGAAGTATATGTTTATGATGTAGCAGAGGAAATAATTAAAGAAATGGAAGCTGAAAAGGGAATTCCTTGCTCTACTCCCGTTGAATTAGCAAGGAAAGTAGATGTAATAATAAGTTCTTTACCAAATGCTAAAATAGTCGAGTCAGTAATGTTAGGTAAAAATGGTGTGCTTAAGGGTTGTAATAAAGGTGTTACAATAATTGATATGAGCAGCGTAGCTCCAAATACAACAAAAGAAATTTCTAAAATTGCACAAGATTATAAATTAACATATATTGATGCGCCTGTAAGTGGCGGAGTTACTGGTGCAAAAAATGGTACTCTAACAATTATGGTTGGCAGTGATAAAGAAACTTTTGAAAAAGTCTCTCCTATTTTAAATATTCTTGGAAAAAATATTTATCATGTAGGACCAGTTGGTTCTGGAGATGCAATTAAAGTTGTAAACAACTTACTTCTTGGCTGTAACATGGCTGCTTTAGCAGAAGCTTTGATTCTTGGAGTAAAATGTGGATTAAGTGCTGAAACCATGCATGAAATTATAAAAGTAAGTTCTGGAAGAAGTTATGCCTTTGAAGCTAAAATGGATAAATTCATTATGGCAGATAATTTTTCAGGTGGATTTGCAGTTGATTTACAATATAAAGATTTAGGCTTAGCACTTGAAGCAGCAAAAGATACGCATATGCCATTGCCTATCACCTCTGCTACATCTCAAATTTTTGAAGCAGCACGTGCAAAAGGCCTTGGAAAAGAAGATATGTCATCTATAATTAAAGTTTGGGAAGATTTAACTGGAATAAACATACATTAAAAATATGTAAAAAGAGAGATTTACACAAGTAATAATCTCTCTTTTATATATATATATTACTTAAAACTTTATATTTTTATCAAAACTTTTTATGAAGTGCCGCGCAATAGTAGATATATATTTATTTGAAATCCATATCAAAGCTGACTTTGATTCTATTGACGGCTCTATAATTTTTTTAATTTTTAAATTTACATCTGGTATCAAATTAGAAGAAGTGAATGGAACAATGGCAATGCCTATTCCAACCTTCGCCCAACTAAGAGAAGACATAATTTCATCATTTTCGCAAATAATTTTAGGTACAAAACCTTTTTCAGCACAAGCATCTTCAATAATATTATGAAATCTTCGATGAATTATGAGTGGCTTATCTTTTAAATCATTCAAAGGAATTGTGTTCTTTTCTATATTTTCATAAAATTTTGGTTTAGCAATTGTTACAAATAAATCATTAAATTCCTTCTCTAAATTCTTATCTTGTATATACAACGAGTTATATTTATTGGTATTAAATGGTTCTCTTACAAATCCAATATCAATAACTCCATTATTTAGTAATTCTGTAATTCTAAAACTTCCCCCTTCCCATACCTGAAAAGTTATATTAGGATATTTCTTATTGAATTCATAAATTTTTTGAGGAAGTATTGTAACACCTGCTGAACCAACAGTTCCTATATTCAGAGTTCCTTTTGTACCTTCATTTAGATCTTTCAGCTCATTAATAGTAGAAGTAAATAAACTTATCAACTGTTCAGATTTATGCTGAAGAATTAGTCCCGCTTCCGTTAACTCTAAATTTCTACTGTTTCTTTTAAATAAAATTACGCCTAATTCCTCTTCTAATAATTTTAGTTGCAGACTAAGAGGCGGTTGTGATATATTTAGGCGCTTTGCAGCAGCTGTTATTTGCCCTTCTTCAACAATAGTAAGAAAATACTTAAGTTGCTTAATATCCATTTATGTTACTCCTTCTTTATCTATATATTTTATATATGAATCCATTTAAATTAAGTATTTTTAATATAGTTCTCTATTTGTTATAATAATAAAAAAGTATTACTTTTACAATATAAAAAATTTTTTTAGTTTATATAATTTAAATGCATTTAAAATTAGGAAAGGATATATATGAATAAAAAAGTAGGAATTATAAGTGCTGGGCATTTAATAACAGACATATATCAAGGTGCATTGCCAGCTATGCTTCCTTTTATAATAGCCAATAGAAACTTAAGCTATGCTGCTGCTGCACTAATAATCTTTTCGGCTAATATTAGTTCATCAATAATACAGCCCTTATTTGGGATTTATTCTGATAGAATATCAATTCCTTGGACATTACCTTTTGGAGTTTTATGTGCAGGAATCGGAATAGGGTTATCAGGAATTACCTCCAACTATTATTTATTGCTTTTTATTGTAGCCCTTAGTGGAATCGGAGTTGCTTCTTATCATCCAGAAGGCGCAAGACTTGCAAACAAACTTTCAGGAAAAAATAAAGGAGCTGGAGTAAGTACATTTGCCGCAGGCGGAAATATAGGTTTTGCTGTAGGTCCAATGATAACAACAGCTATCTTACTAGCCTCCGGTTTAAAAGGCACATTACTTTTAAGTATTCCAGCAATTATTATGGGTTCTATTCTTATTTGGCAATTACCAAATTTCTCAAAGCTAGATAAAGATGAAACAATAATTAACACTGATTTTAAGAAAATACAGGAAGAAAAAAGCATTGATGAATGGAGACCATTTTCTAGGTTAACCTTAACACTTCTTTGCAGATCTATAATATTTTTTGGTTTAAATACCTTCTTGCCATTATATTGGATACATGTATTAAAACAGTCAGAAGTAAGTGGAAGTATTGCTTTATCTACATTAATAATCGTAGGTGCATTTGGTACTCTTATGGCTGGAAGACTTGCTGACAAGGTAGGAAATAAGAAAATAATATTAATTGGCTATTCTTGCTTAATCCCTTTAATGTTAATATTTATAAATCTTACTAATTCTACACTAGCCGGCTTAATATTAATTCCATTGGGACTTGCCTTATATGCACCATACAGTCCAATGGTAGTACTTGGTCAGAAATATTTACCAAATCACATGGGATTAGCATCAGGTGTAACAATGGGGTTAGCCGTGACAATGGGAGGTTTAGTTTCTCCAATATTGGGATGGATATCTGATAATCACGGAATACATACAGCAATTTCATGTTTAGTGATCATGCCATTTATTGCAGTCGCACTTGCGATAAAGCTTCCTAAACCAAAAATTGATTCACTTAATTAAAATGTAATATTAAACATTTATGAACAAACATTTTATATAAGCACTCTATTATGTACCTTCTAAACTTGACCTAAAAAATATAAAATGTTATCATTAATAGCGAAATATATGTTTTTTAGACAAAGATGTCATTGCAATTAAATTTGTAATGGCATTTTTCACTATTTACTTTAATGTCATTTACACAGGGGGGAATAATTAATGAATACACTAGAAAGGCGTAATAAAATAAAACAAATTTTATATGATAACAATACTCCAATAAGTGGAAACCTCTTAGCAAAACAATTAAATGTAAGCAGGCAAATAATTGTGGGTGACATTGCATTATTACGTTCAGAAGGCAATGAAATATTAGCAACCCCGCACGGATACCTAACCACTCTAAAAGAAAATTCAAATTATCTTACAAAAACAATTGCCTGTAATCATAAAAAGAATGAAATATCTAAAGAGATCTATACAATAATTGACAATGGTGGTGCTATTCTAGATGTAACAGTAGAACATCCACTATATGGTCAAATTTGCGGTTCTATGCATATTTTTTCACGCTATGATGCTGATGAATTTATTAAAAAATCACAATTACACAGTTCACCATTGCTTTCTAATCTAACACAAGGAATTCATCTTCATACTATTAGCTGTAGTAATGAAGTTATCTTAAACAGAGTGTTATCAGCCTTAGATGAAAAAGGAATTCTAATGAAATAATTATACTGATAAAAGGTGTTGAAATTTATCACCTTTTATCAATATAATCCTTCTATATATGTTGGATATTAGAATTGCATTCAAGAATTTTATGACTTTAAACTAATTGCAATATATACAGCAGCTATATCTTCTTACCTAAATTATTGTAATTTATTTCTAAATGTCGTCATTATAACTTCCTTTACTCCAAAATTGAATAATTCCTTTGATACCCCTTTAGCTTTTTCTAATTCTTCTGCTATATCTACTTTATTAATAATAATTTTATAAGAGCCTATTACATTTTTTCTAGTGCCTTTTTGATTTGTTAATATATTAGCCATATCCCTTGGATTAATAATATGCTTTTCATCTGTCTTTAAAAATTCTGAAACTAAATCCGCTCTATGACATATTTCCTTTATACTTTTTCCTAAAGCATCAATACCACATACTCCAATAACTAGACTGCTTCCCTCTAGTATTACTGGTTCATGTTCAGCTGGCACTTTAATTGGTAGCCTCTTTGATCCATCCGCTTCAACCAAAACAAAATCCGCTAATTCTATAAGTTCTTTAGCCCTCTCCATTGGAAGACCACTTATTTTTTCCAACGTTTCTTCTTTTGATTTGTACATTTTATCAGAACATATACCTTTTTCAAATGCCTTTATTCCAACTGTAATTAAATTCTCATGGTATAAAAGCTTAATAATATCCTCCTTTTTTCCTGTAAGCACTACATTATTTTGTGGCATAAACATATGAGTAGTTGTAGTTACAATTACCTTTTTTTCTAATTCGCTTAATTCTTTCCCTAATTCATAAATTAAACTTGTTTTACCCCCTCCGCCAACAAATGAGATGGTTTGATTTTTATTAATATCTATTTTTAATGCTTTAACTAATAAATTGTGTTCTTTTATCTCTCCATTAATACACTCGAAAACTTTCATTCTTTCTCCTTTAGTTAATATTTATATTACTTTTCTAGAACAAAATCGCAGGCGACTTTTGAGCCGTAGACTTTTTTACGCATCTGCCTTTCCGAATGCATGTGAGAAAAATCTGGC
Source organism: Clostridium sp. DL-VIII (assembly GCF_000230835.1). Classification (NCBI taxonomy): domain Bacteria; kingdom Bacillati; phylum Bacillota; class Clostridia; order Eubacteriales; family Clostridiaceae; genus Clostridium; species Clostridium sp. DL-VIII. The sequence goes on along the minus strand of NZ_CM001240.1, from coordinate 1,138,734 downwards.
AGGCGAATATGATTATTTTTTATTCTTTTTTCACGCTAAACCTAATGAAATTCCCTTTTCCATAAGTTATCCCCACAAGGAGTACCAAGTCCACAAATCGTCAAAAAATATAAGTTCTAAAGAAATAAAAAGCAAAAACCTCCAGTTATTGCTATACATTTTGATGTTATAACATAACAGGAAGTCTTTAAATCAGTTGTAAGTTAATGAAAAAAAGCACATTGCTTTTCTTCTTTTTGTACTGACAAAGTCTCTTAACCTTGCTAATATACTTTTTTATAAGTATTTTTATATATCGCTATCTTTTTCCTTATTACCATGGTTTAAAAATGCATTAAGAATTACAGCGACTACAGATGCCGAAACTATACCACTACTAAAGATTGATTTAAAAATTGTTGGTGTATTATCAAGTAAATTAGGTACAGTAGTAATTCCAAGTCCTATACCAATTGAGCAAGCAACAACAAGCATATTTGAATTTTTATTAAAATCTACACTTGAAAGCATTTGAATTCCTGCAACTGCAACCATTGCAAACATTACAGTTGTAGCCCCTCCTATAACAGGTTGAGGTATTATAGTTGCTAAAGCAGCAAATTTAGGAATTAATCCTAAGGCAACAAGAATAATACCAGATGCTACAACAACAAATCGGCTCTTTACTTTACTTAAAGCTAAAAGTCCCAAATTTTGATTGAATGTTGTATATGGAAACGAGTTAAAAATTCCTCCTAAAATTGTTGCAATTCCTTCTGCTCTAAGACCACGTACAATATCTTTTTCAGTAATTTCTTTTTCACAAACTTTTCCGATTCCAAGGAATGTACCTGTTGATTCAATCATGACTGTTAACATAACAAAAGTCATCATGATTATTGATCCAAGATCAAATTGTGGTAAGCCAAAATTAAATGGATGTACAAAACTTATCCATTCTGCATTTCCTATAGCAGAGAAATCTACTTTTCCAATAAACGCAGCAACTATTGTTCCCAAAATAATGCCATTTAAAACAGACACTGCTTGAAAAAATCCTTTTAAGAATTTGTTAGATAGTAAAATGACAATCATTACAAATGCTGCTAATAAAAGATTTTCTATGCTTCCAAAGTCTTTAGCCCCTGAACCTCCACCAATACTTGTAACTCCTACATTTACTAATGAAAGACCTATCATGGTAACTACTGTACCAGTTACCACCGTTGGGAAAAATCTTAATATTTTTCCATACAATGGTGCTACTAACACAACAATAATTGCAGCTACTATTATTGAACCATAAGCTGTTTGCATTCCTAAGTTCTTACCAACAATGATTAATGGTCCAACTGCAGCAAAGGTACAGCCTAAAATTGCTGGAAGCCTAATACCAATATATGGTCCTATACCAATTGCTTGCAATAAAGTAGCGATACCACAGGTAAACAAATCTGCTGCTACTAAAAGTGCCAATTGCTCTGGTGTTAATCCAACTGCTCCTCCAATAATTAACGGAACTGCTACTGCACCTGCATACATAGCTAGTACATGTTGTAAACCCAAAATAGCAAGCTTGCTTACTGGCAGCTTTTCGTTTATTTTACTTTCTTTTTCTAAATTGTTGTTTGACATAATAAACCCCCTTAATATTTTTCTTAAGTAATTTAAGGCATTGTCGAAAAAATTATGCCTAAATAATTTCAATTTTATCTATGTATATTTAAATATTACATAGCTGGAAAATTTGTATAAATAATTTATTTCTATTCAGTTTATCTCTTAGCAATATTATTCTATCATAAAAAATAAAAAAGTCGAATATTTTTTTTATTATTTAAAATATAATTCGTTAAAACACAAACTTTTTTTAAAAATATGTGTATATAATTAAGTTTTCATTCCATTTACCTTCTCTTCCTGCCTATCTTTATATAATTATAGTTATATTTATGGGAAATCTCACCATATTATAATATAAACATCTTTTTTATTAGGCACCTTAAAATAAATAATAAGTCCAAAATTGCAAAATTTGTAAAAATATGCTACCGGATGGACTTGTTATTTATTTGATTGTGCCTTAATACCTATAGAAATTTTAAAATTGCAGTTATTCGTTATTTAATTTTTTATTTTGCCACATATGTTCCTTGAGGCTAGACTTTTACTTAACTAAAAATATCTATTTTACTTCGTAGCAGTAACTTTCTGCTTTTTATAATACGTATTTTCTAAAGGGTACTTGCATCTGAATACACCATCTTTTTTGTAATATGCATTTTGACAAGCTGGTGCCCCCATTACACATACTATTTCACCAATTCCCTTTGCACCAAATGCAACACTGTCAGGATTATTTTTTTCAACTAAATGCACTTCAACGGTCGGCATTTGATTTGCCCTAAAAACTCCTAAAGTTCCAAGCTTAGCCTGTGGAATTCCACCTTTTAACGGAAAATCCTCTGTTAATCCATATCCAAGTCCCATTGCCACTCCTCCTTCAACTTGACCTGTTGCTGAGAGTGGATTAATTATTCTTCCTACATCATGAGCCGCAATCACTTTAACTAATTTTCCATCTTTATCAATAATAACAAGCTGTGTCGCAAATCCATAAGAAATATGACTCACTGGATTTGGTTTTATAGATCCAATTGGATCTGTTTTAAATTCAAATTCTCCAATGTATTCTTTCTCTTCTAATTCTTCTAAGGTATGTCCATCATTTAAATCTGCTTTTAATTTTAAAGATGCCTGATGAGCTGCTTCTCCAGCAAAAGTTGTTTGACGTGATGCTGTTGTGGTACCTGAATCCGGTGTATATTTTGTATCAGGATGCTCTACAATAATTTGCTCTGGAGTTAGTCCAGTTGTCTCACAAATTATTTGCAGCAAAACAGTTTGTATTCCTTGTCCTATAGCACCTGCTGAAGACCTAGCATGAACCTTTCCATCCATTATTTTTAAGTTGCAGCGTCCTATATCTTGTACACCTACTCCAACTCCAGCATTTTTCATGGCACATGCAATTCCTACATAATAATTTGAGTCTGCTTCATATCTTTCAAAATCATCTTTTACTGCCTCTAAAGTTTCTACCATTGCAGTGCCCCCATCTGCAATCTGCCCATTGGGTAATGACTGACCAGGTCTTATTGCATTTCGATAACGAAATTCCCATGCTGAAATACCTGCTTTTTCTGCAAGCTTATTTATTAAAGGCTCTACAGCTGCACAAGACTGAGTTACTCCAAATCCACGAAAAGCACCGGCTGGTGGATTATTTGTATAATAAGCATTTCCCTCAATATCTACATTTTGATAATTATAAGGACCACCTGCATGTGTGCACGCTCTTTGTAAAACTGGTCCGCCTAAAGATGCATAAGCACCTGTATCTGATGTAAGTCTTGCTTTCATTCCTTGAAGAATTCCATTTTCATTACAGCCTATCTTACAATAAATTTCCATTGCATGACGTTTTGGATGATAATTTATACTTTCCTGACGGCTAAAAAATACTTTTACAGGTCTCTTTGTAAGATATGCGCAAAGAGCTGCCTGATGCTGTACACTCATGTCTTCCTTTCCACCAAAGCCTCCTCCAACAACTGCACTTTGTATTCTTATTTTCTCCATAGAAATTCCTAAGTAATTACTTATTTCGTGATATTCATCATAAATCCCTTGAGCTCCTGTAATCACCGTTACACCATCTTCATCTTCTGGAATACCAATAGCAGTTTCAGGTTCCATAAAAGCATGTTCTGTTGGTGGAAGTGTAAAAGTACCTTCAACTACAAATTTTGAATTTGCAAGAGCAGTTTCCGCATCTCCACGTTTTACTTCTTCATGATCAAACACATTATTTTTAGGAATAGTAAATTTACCAAACTGCATAAAGCCTTTACCATGAATTTGATAAGCGTTAAGAGCAGCAGCTTCTTCTGGATTTATAACTGGTTTCAATTCCTCATATTCTATTTCCACTGCTTTTACAGCAGCTATTGCTTCTTCTTTTGTTTCTGCTACAACCATTGCAAGTGTATCTCCACAGCACTTTGTTTCTTCTCCAATATCAATCATGCCTGGCCAGTCTTGAGCTAAGTGTCCTATGTATCTATTTCCTGGAATATCCTTTGCTGTATATACAGCAACAACTCCTGACATTTTAATTGCTTTACTTGTATCAATGGATAATATTTTTGCACGAGCATACTTACTGAATACATTTTTTCCATATAACATTCCCTGAAAATTGTAATCATCTACATACTTCGCTGTTCCTATGGTTTTGCCTTTAGCATCAACCCTACAGGTTTTTTCTCCAACCTTGCCTGTTTGCTTTAGCTTAGGTACTTCTAAATCTTCTCTCAGCATTTTTGCTGCTAGAAGAATGCCTTCTTCTATTTTGGCATATCCAGTACATCGACAAATATTAGTCCTAATTGCCTGCTTTATATCTTCTCTTGTAGGATTTGGATTTTTATCTATTAAACATTTACCGCATATAACCATACCTGGAATGCAGAATCCGCATTGTACAGCTCCAGCAGCTGAAAAAGCATATACAAATACGTCTCTTTCTCTTTCAGTAAACCCCTCTATAGTTTGTATCTTTTTCCCTTCAAGTTTGGAAAGCTTTTGAATACATGCACGAGTTGTCTTCCCGTCAATAATAACAGTACAAGTCCCGCAGGCACCTTCTCTGCAGCCATCTTTTACAGATGTTATCTTAAGTTTTTCCCGAAGAAAGTCCATTAATACCATATCTGTTTTTGATTCGTAATCTTTACCATTTATATTTACCTTAAACATTTTGAAACTCCTCTCCAAGAAAATTTGGTATGCCCATAGCTTTTTAATTGATAATATACAATTAAGAATTAATAATTTATAATTATGATTAAAAATTATTAATATAAATTCTTTTTTCAAAATAATCTGAATATATTTTTCAAAAAGACTTGTAATTTAAGTCACTCTGTTTATGCAGTCTCGTAGAAAATTCTTCATTATCTTGACTTTTAAATTTGTTTTTTATCTTATCATAAATTCATTCAATATATGCCATTATATATGATAATGACATATATAAACTTTTTTCATTCATTACTAACTGACTTTTACCGATCTTCTCTAAAATATGGTTCTCCGAGAGCCTGTGGTGATGAGTTAAGATTATTTTTCTTTAATCCTCCTAAAACTAATACAATTATTGTAGCTGCATAAGGAAGCATAGCTATAAAGTATTGATTAACCTCTATTCCTGTTCCTTGTAGTCTTATGCCCAATATATCTAATCCACCAAATAAAATAGCTCCAAAAATTGCTTTTAATGGGTTCCATCCTATGAATATTACAAGCGCTACTGCAATCCAGCCTCTGCCTGCAGTTACATTTTCTGCCCATGAAGGTATGTAAACTAAAGATAAGAAACTGCCTCCAAGTCCACATAGTGCTCCACCAATCAATAAATTAGCATATTTATATAAGGAAACATTTATCCCTGCTGCATCTGCTGCATAAGGATTTTCACCAATCATCTTCATATTTAATCCATACTTTGTGAAGTTAAGATAAATAAAAATTACTATTGCACATAAATAACCGAAATATACAAATGCACTCTGATTAAACAACGCTGCTCCTATAAAAGGTATATCGCTTATTAAAGGTATCTTAGCAGGAGCTAAAGCATTTCTAAAATTATCTGACAATGTCTGCCCCACATAAGCCTTTCCAATAAAGCTGGAGAAGCCACTCCCAAATATGGCTAAGGCTAATCCAGTAACTACCTGGCTCGCTCTAAGAGATACAGTAAGAACTGCATATATAAGTGCTCCAACGGCGCCTAGTAATCCACTGCATAAAAATGCCAAAATAACATTTCCTGTGTTATATCCAATAATAAATCCGCCAATGGCACCCATGAGCATCATACCTTCAATTCCAAGGTTCAAATTTCCGACTTTTTCACCCAAAACACAGCCAAGTGTAGCAAATAATAAAGGTGTTCCTGCTATAACTGCAGATGATAAAAACAAACTAATTTCCATATGATTCACCTCTTTCAGTCATATTGGTTTCCATTTTAGATTTAGCTGAAACTTCAAACACTACCCTGTACTGCAAAAAGAATTGGCAGCCTAAGACACAAAATAGAATTGTAGATTGTATAATATCAGCTGCTGCCTGTGGTATTTGGAAGGCTGTCTGAATATATGAAGCTCCCTGTATTAAAACAGCAAATGCCACCGAAACCACAAATGTCCATATTGCATTAAGTCCCGAAAGCCAGGATACTATTATAGCTGTATTACCAACATTGGATGTTAATTGAATATTAAGTGTATTTGTAACAGCAGAAGCCTGTATTACTCCTGCAAGTCCTACTAAACCACCACTAATAAATGTAGTCAAAAGTATAACTTTTTTTACATTCATTCCAGCATATTTTGCAGTATTCTCACTTTCACCAAGTACTGATATTTCATAACCTTTCTTTGTGTAATTTAAAAATACATGTACCAAAAGAACTAAAACAAGTGCTATTATCCAGCCTATATGAATTCCAAATACTTTTGGCAAAACTGCATTATCACTGAAATTTGCAATCTTAGGAAAGCCAAGTGATGCTGGATCCTTCCAGCGTTGATATTGAAGATATGTGATCCACTTTAGGGCAATATAATTCAGCATTAAAGTAATAATAGTTTCGTTTGTCTTAAATTTCGCTTTTAATATTCCTGCTATTAAAGCCCATAAACCTCCACATAATATTCCTGTAACTATCATTATTGGTATTAATAAAACTCTAGGTAAATTTGTGAAATTTAAAGCTATAAGAGTTGCTCCAAATCCACCCATGAGCATCTGACCTTCTCCTCCAATATTCCAGAATTTCATCTTAAAAGCTATGCCTATACCTAAGCCTGCTATTACAAGAGGTATTGTCTTTACAATTGTTTCGCTGATTCTGTGTCCAGTACCAAAGGATCCACTTATCATTGATATATACACTTCAATCGGATTGTGACCCATAAATAAAATGAAAATACCAGTTAATACTAATGCAAGTAAAACTGCAAGTAATTGAAGGGATGCCTTTTTCTTTTTACTTAATTTTTTAGCTTTAACTATTCTCACCCTAATCATGTAAGTCTTCTCCTTTCTGAGATTGTATTTTTTCATTGCAATCCAAAGCAGCCTCTTCAATATGGCCTGCCATCATAAGTCCAATCTGCTCTTTAGTAGCATCTTTTCCATTTACAATGCCTATTAATTTGCCGCTGCATAAAACCATTATTCTATCACTTAATTCTAAAAGAACATCTAAATCTTCTCCTACAAATAGTATTGATACCCCTTTTTCCTTTTCTTTGTTTAAAAGATCATATATCTGATATGTAGCCCCAATATCCAAGCCTCTTACCGGGTAAGAAGTTATAAGCACATCGGGACTTATACTTATTTCCCTGCCTAATAATATTTTTTGAATATTTCCTCCTGATAATTGTTTTACTGGATGATCTATTCCTGGTGTTTTGATTTCTAACTGTTCAATCATATTCTTAGCTTTATTTTTTAATTCATCTCTTTTTAAAATAAGTCCTTTTTGCTCATAATATTTTCTTAGTAATAAATTATCAACAATCCCCATACTGCCAACTAATCCCATACCCAATCTATCTTCAGGTATGAGTCCCATTTTTATTCCCTTTTTATAGACTTCTCTTGGAGATTTATTGGTAATATCTTCACCTTTAAATAGGAGCCTGCCACTTTCAATTTTTTGCAATCCAAATAAAGCTTCGCAAAGTTCCTTCTGTCCACTTCCAGCAACTCCAGCGACTCCTAAAATTTCGCCTTCCTTCATGGAAAAGCTCACATCATCAATTACATTTATTCCTAAATTATTCTTAATTGAAATATTTTTTATATGGCATATTACATCATTCTTATTTGAAAATGCTTTATTTATTTTCAAATCACTTTTGTGCCCTACCATAAGTTCTGTTAATTCATTTATATTTGTATCAGCTATATTTAAGGTTTTTACATTTCTTCCTTTTCTCAAAACCGACACTTTATCACATAATTCCATTACCTCATGCAGTTTATGAGTTATTATTATGACTGAACACCCTTGTTCTTTCATCCTTCGAACTATGTTAAATAACCTGCTCACTTCTTGTGGCATTAACACTGCTGTAGGTTCATCTAATATTAAAATATTAGCTCCTTTATATAGTACTTTAATAATTTCCAGCATTTGCTTTTCCGCTATAGACATTTGATTTACTCTTTTGTTTAATTCTATTTGAAGATTATATCTTTCACATAAGTTTAAAATATTTTTATCTACTTCTTTATTTTTAGTAAAAAAGTTTCCCTTATTTCCTGCAACTATATTTTCTTTTGCTGTAAATCTCTCAACCAATTTAAAATGCTGGTGAACCATACCTATTCCATATTCTATGGATTCCTTTGGAGACTTAAACTGAACTTTACTTCCTCTTATAAAAATTGAACCACTATCAGGATTGTAAATTCCTGATAGCATGTTCATTAAAGTACTCTTTCCAGCCCCATTTTCTCCAAGGAGTGCATGAATTTCTCCACTTTGCACTTTCAGATCTACTTCTTCATTAGCTACTACAGATCCAAAAGTCTTTGTTATTTTGCTTAGTTCAACACTCACATATTGTTCCATAAGAGACCTTCTTTCCTTTCCTCATTATTATTTCAGCCTTATTTACTTATTTGACCATCTACTCCTTCTACAAGCCAGTCAAAACTTAACAATTGCTCATCTGTCATCTTTTGCCCTTCAGCTACTTTTACATTTCCGCTTTGATCTTTAATAGGTCCTGTAAATACATCCCAAGATTTATCTTTCATTTTAGCTTTAGCTTCATCAACTTTTGCTTGTGCTCCTTCTGGTGCATTCTTAGTTAATGGTGCTATATCAACTATTCCTGTATCTATGCCGCCCCAATAACTTTCTGATTTATATGTTCCATCCATTACTGATTTAACAGCTTGTACATAATAAGAACCCCAATTCCAAATAGCACTTGTCATATTGGTATTTGGTGCTGCCGCTGACATATCTAAATCAGATCCAATACATGCTACACCTTTTTCTTCAGCTGCCTGCTGAGCCGCTGTTGTATCTTGATATTGTCCAAGCACATCAACACCCTGATCAAGTAATGATACAGCTGCTTCTTTTTCTTTTGCTGGGTCATACCAAGTATTAGTCCAAGTTACTTTTACAACTGCATTAGGGTTTACTGATCTTACTCCAAGAGTAAATGCATTTACTGCTCTAACTACTTCCGGAATTGAAAATGCTGCTACATAGCCAATTTTGCCTGTCTTACTCTTCATACCTGCAATAATTCCAGTAAGGTATCTGCCTTGATATTCTCTACCAAAGTATGTGCTCATATTATCAGCAGTCTTTACTCCTGAACAATGGAAGAACTTAACATCTGGATGATCCTTTGCTACCTTTAAAATGTAATCCCCATATCCAAATGAAGTTGCGAAAATGATTTTGGCTCCTTGGTCAATCATGTCATTAGCTACTTTTTCTACTTCCTGACCTTCTGGTACTGATTCTTTAACTATGGTTTCAACATTAGGAAGTTGTTGTTCTAAATACTTACGTCCATTATCATGTGCCTGGCTATAGCCTCCATCTGTAGCTGATCCAACATAAATGAAGCCTACTTTTAATTTGTCCCCTGAAGCCTCTGTCTTCGCCTTTCCATCATCCTTAGCACCTTGTGTAGTTGAACCACATCCAACTAGCAGCATAGTAGAGCAAGCTACTGCACTAAGTATTTTAAATAATTTTCTTTTGATACTCTTATTCATAAATATTTCCCCCTTTAAATTTATTTGATTTTGTATTTATGTTAAAAAATATTGAATAAGCCTTAATGCTACTTTCTTTCTATAAGCTGCTGTAGATCTTTGATCACTAATAGGAGTCACTTTTTCTGAGTAAGCTTTTATTATCTCATCCAATTTCACTTGTATTTCCTTTAAATCATTTCCTAGCATTAATTTTTCTGCATCTTTAACTCTAACTACTGTTGCACTTACTGATCCCAGCGCAATCCTTATATCTCTTATTTTTTTGTCCTCTATTTTTGCAAGTCCTACAAAGGATAATTTTGATATGGCTGAAGCTTTTCTAGCTCCAACCTTTTCATAATGAGTTTTATTAAACTCCAACTTTGGTATGATTATGCTTTCCAAAAGCTCATCTTTATTAAGAGCAATCTTCCTTGGTCCTAATATAAAATCTTCTATATTAACTTTTCTTGAAGAACTTTCACTAGTTAACTTAAGTTTTGCATCCAACGCATATAGGATTGGCAGAGTATCTCCAGCAGGAGATGCATTACATATATTTCCCCCAATAGTTCCCATGTTTCTTATGGCTGGTGATGCTATCTGTCTTATAGCTTCTTTTAATATTTCTGGAACTTCCTCCTCTCTTAAAAGAGAGGATAATGTACATGCTGTTCCTATTTCTACAGCTGACGCTGATTTTTTAACTTCCTTTAATTTTTCTAAATTTCCTATATAAAGCAGGTCTTTATTGAATTTTGGAAGAAGCGACGCAGTGTTTTTGTTCCTAACCATTAGATCAGTTCCACCAGCGTAAATCATCACGTCTTTCTCCTTCAGTATTTCTAATGCTTCTTTAAAAGTGCGTGGATAATATCCTTCTACCATAAGCCATCACCTCTCTCGGCTGCCATAAGTATTCCATTTATTATCATGTTATAACCTGTACATCTGCATAGATTTCCTGATATGCCTTCTCTTACGTCAGCTTCTGTTGGCTTAGGAAGCTTAGACAATAATGCATGTGCTGCCATTATCATTCCTGGTGTACAAAATCCACATTGTACTGCTCCTGCTTCTGCAAAGCATTTCTCTAATACTTCAAACTGTTTTGTTCCTGCCAGGCCTTCAATAGTTATAATTTCTTTCCCTTGAACAGAACCAATCGTAACTAGACAGGAATTAACTAATTCCTTATCTATGATTACAGCACAAGCCCCACATTCACCTTCTCCACAGCCTTCTTTAGGTCCTGTTATATCTAAGTCTTCTCTTAAGAAGTCTAAGAGTCTTTTAGTATTAGCTTCCTCTGTAGTAATGGTCTTATTATTTATTTTCAAAGTAATTGCTTTACCCATTTGTTATCGCCTCCATTATCCATTCTGGAGTTACAGGTAATCTATTAACCTTTACTCCTAAGGCATTTTCAATTGCATTTGCATAAGCTGGTGCTGTTCCTACCAATGTCAATTCTCCTGCTCCTTTAGCCCCAAATGGTCCAAGATCACAAGGATTATCTACTAATTCATTTTTAACATTTACAACATCTTTAGCAGTTGGAATAATATAATCCGTTATACTGTGCTGCTTTATCTTTCCTGTTTCGTCACATTCCATGTTTTCACAAGAACCATACCCAAGTCCTTGTATAACTCCACCTTGTATCTGACCTTCCATTATGGTCTCATCAATTGGAATTCCAACATCAAATACTGTGTATATTCCTATAACCTCTGTAACAGCAGTTATAGTATTAACTTGAACTTCTACCACATTTATTCCCCATGAATAGCTAGGATATGCATCTCCATTAAATTTCGTAATATTCCAAGGTATTAAATCTGGATGTTTATAATTTTCTTCTATTAACTGTTCTTCTCCTCGAATCCAGCTTTCCTTAAGCCTTATTGCCGCTCTCTCAAGCAATTTCCCAACTACCATAATTGATCGTGAAGCTACTGTTGGGCCTGAATCTGGAACTCTATCTGTATCGGGATTCTCGTATATTATTTTCTGGTAATCAAGGTTAAGTACTTTTGCTACAATTTTCTTAAAAGTAGTTTGAAGCCCTTGTCCCATATCTGTATTAGCTACTAAAATTTCTACATCATCATTCTTGTGCTTTAAAAGTTTAACTTTAGCTTTAATAAAGTCTCTTTCGCCACTTCCAGTAAAACCACAGCCATGCAAAAATACTGACATTCCAATTCCTTTTCTCATAATGCCCTGCTCTTTAGAATACTTTTCATACTTTTGGCTAAAGCCGCTTAACCTCTCAGCTTTTTGAAGCATTTCTTCAAGCTTCACGTCATAAGTAAATTTTCCACCTGTACATGTGTCATCACCAGTTTTTACAAAATACTTATGCTTTAATTCCAATGGTGTACATCCTATTTCTTTTGCTATATGAGCCATATGTGTTTCAATTCCAAAGATGCTCTGTGGACCTCCAAAGCCCCTGAAGGCTCCTGTAGGTACAGTATTAGTTCTAACTACACGTCCCTTAACCCTGACATTTGGTATTTTATAAACTCCTATTGCAGCTAACAAAGCCCTTTGCAGTACAACTCCAGATACTGTCGCATAAGCGCCACCATTTAATATGATCTCTACATCCATTCCAATTATTTTATTATCTTTATCAAAAACTGTTTTATAAGTTAACAATGCCGGATGCCTTTTGGTAGTAAATGACATATCCTCAATTCTATCTAAAATTAATCTCACCGGCTTTTTAATTTTATAAGCAGCTACTGCAACTTGTGCTCCTAGTAGAGAAGGATAATCTTCCTTACCTCCAAACCCGCCTCCAGTTGTAGTTTGAACAATTCTAGCCATATCTTCTTCGCAGCCTAATGCTTGTACCACTGCTCCCTTAACATAATATGGACATTGCATAGTCCCATACACAGAAATCTTTCCATCTTCATAAGTTCCTACTAATCCTTGAGTCTCTAAATAAGCTTGTTCTTGGTATCCTGTATAAAATTCTTCTTCAATAATTCTTGAAGACTCTTTAATTACTTCTTCTATATCTCCCTTTTCATATTCATACTTATCAATTATGTCTTTAGAATTTTTCATATCAAAAACAGGAGTGACTTCTTCATATTCAACCTTAATAGCTTTTAAAACATTAATTATTTCTTCAAGTTCAGGACCTACTACTAAAAGTATAGGCTCCCCTATATAATTCACTTCTTTATCTGAAAAAACCGGCATATCATTTTGAATTATCTTTACCTTATTTACTCCTGGGACGTCTTTTGCCTCAACAATATAATATCCATCCTTTAATTCTGGAATAATGATATTCTTTATGACTGCTTTAGCTTTTTCTGAACGCAATGTTTTGGCATATAAACTGTCTTTAAATTTAATATCTGCTATATATTTAGCACTTCCATCCACCTTAATTTTATGATCAGCTTTTATAACTGACTTTCTTATATCATCCATAAGCCAAATCCTCCAATTAGCAATTGACAATTAACAGTTAATGATGAAATTTCTTTACGGAATTTCTCACAAAAATCATTTATTTTATTGTGCCTTATACTCTTATACCTTTATAATTTGCAATTAACCCTTAAAACACATTTTGAATTGCCTTCTTTGGACATCTTGATTCACATAGTCCGCAACCAAAACATTTACTTGTATCTACCGTTACTTTATTTTCCTGAGTACTGATTGCAAAATATGGACAGGCATTTTCACATAATTTACAATTAACACATTTATCATAATTAATTGTTGGATAAATAGGGTCGTATTTTACATTACCAGTTTGCAATTCAGTATTTAGCACTTCCTCTACAGAGTTAAATCCAAACTTCTCTAATGCACTTGGAAGTTCATCAATTATCTTCTTATATAAATCTTTCCCTTTAAGCATTGCAGCAGATAGCATTTGAACCGCACTAGCTCCAGCAAGTAAGAATTCTATGACATCTTCTGCACTGGCTATTCCTCCAACCCCTATGATTTCACATTGTGGCACCGCTTTCTTAATCTTATGAATCAGAGCTAGTGCTATTGGTTTTATTGCTGGTCCTGAAGTCCATACTTCGCCTTCCTTATTCCCTAGCAAAACCTGTCTAGCCGCTGCATCAATCTTCATGCTTGGCCCTAAGGAGTTAATAGCTACAACTCCATTTCCTCCATTTTCTATGACCATTTTTGCAAATCCAACTGGATCTGGTATATGAGGACTCATTTTCATATAAACTGGCTTCTTCGTATGCTTTCTTATGGTCATTAAGGTTTCTTTTATTGTTGTTAAATCCTTACCCACATAATGAGTGGAAATTTCAAAAGCATCTGCAAATTTATCAAGTTTAGGTATTAGATTATCCATGTCCTCTTTTGAATACCCAACGCTTACGAATAACGGCTTCTTTATTTCTGCCTTTATCTCTGGAAGAAACTTATCTATCCATAGTTCTGGATTATATTCTGACCACAATTCAGCATTCATGATGAAGTTTTGTCCTCCAAATATGCATGGTCTAACTACTTCTGCACCTTTGCTGGATATTGTTTTTGTAACAATTCCTCCAACTCCAAAATTTGATATTATCTTCATTTTTTCACTATCACCAACTAATGGTCCTGACGCTGGCATCAGCGGATTTTCAAAATTTATTCCACTTAGGCTTGTATTTAAATTCATATTATTTCTCCTTATCTTCAATAAACATATTGCTTTCTTTTGTATCCCTGGAGCATAATTATCAAAATTGTTATTTAGTACTTTTTTGAGTCTTACTCCAAACTTCTTTAGCTATTTTTCTTGCTTCTGCGTATATCTTTTCTTCGTCTTCCAATAGTTTATAGTCTTTTAATTTAATCTTTCCGTTGCACCAGACATTTTTAGGCTTAAAATTATCCAACATTCCATAGAAAAAATGTCCAAATAGATTATCCTCATTCATTGGTGTAGGCGCATTATATTCTAAAGTTAAAAAATCCGCTTCGTATCCTTGTTCAATTTTTCCAAGCTTACAGTTTAAAATCTTGCCTGCATATTCATAATTATTTTCTATAACCTTTTTAAGATTATTCAGTGAGTATGCTGTAGGACTTTTATATTTTAGATGCATACCAAACAATAGATTTAACATTTCTCTAGTTAGATTGAATCCTAATCCATCATTACCTAAAATGCATTTTATATTTCTCTTTTCAAGCTCTAATACATCTGCAAGTCCTACTGCATTATTAAGGTTAGAAGTTGGGTTTAAAGCCACATAGATTTTGTGCTTTGCTAGAATATCCATATCTTTCTCCGTCAAATATATACAATGAGATAAAATTGAATTTTCTCTAAGCAGTCCATATTCTTCTAATCTTTCAATTGGAGTCTTATTATACTTTTTGATGCTGTCTATATTATCTTCATCACTTTCTGCAACATGTATATGAATTGGCATTCCTTCACTTTCTTTTGCTATCTTCTTTAAAGCTTCATCACTTAAGGTTAAACAGGCATGCATTCCAAACAATCCTCTTTCCATGTTTGTGATATTTTTGCCAAACTCTAAATTTTCCTCAATACATTCATCTATAGGAAATCTTTCACTACTCTCAAAACAGAATACTCCTCTTATTCCCAAGTAATCACATAGAGCTCTTTTTAATAAATTTAAACTTCCTCTGATTTTTCCACTGGCATGATGATCAACTACAGTTGTGATTCCATTTTTTATAAATTCCATTCCACTTACAATTCCACTATAATAAATATCTTTTTCTTCAAGAACTCCATCTAGCTTCCACCACATCTGCTCTAAGAGTTCCACAAAATTTTTAGGATTAAACTCTGTAATCCAGCCTCTAGCAAAAGTCGAATATATATGGCTGTGACAATTCACAAATCCAGGCATTACAATCTGATTGTTACAATCAAAAACTTCATCTGCTCCTTTAAAATTTTCCATCGAACCAATTTCTATTATCTGTTTATTAAACAGCACATAAGAATTTTCTTTTAAAGAATCATAATTGAATATCCTAGCATTTATTAACGCCTTAATCATATTTCTAACCTCCTTGCTAGATATTGACCTTGTCCTCCCAAAAATTTTCCTTCTTTAACTATGAATTTTCCTTTAGAAATCGTTGCAGTTATTTCCCCCTTTAAAACTTCGCCATTATATACAGAGTTATCATCAACTACTCTTGTTATTTTATTTGGATCAAAGATTACTATATCTCCATCACTGCCTGGCATTAATAATCCCTTTTTAGGATATAAGCCATGTATTTTTGAAGGCTCTGCTGTAAACTTAGGGATTATATCTTCTCCAAAAAGAGTAAACATATTTAGGAACGAATATTTCACTCCATCAATGCCCATAGGAATTTCACTTGTATATTTCTTATTTTTTAACCTTTTTGGATATGGACAATGGTCCGTACCTATTACATCAATTGCATCTATGTTATTAATCAGCTTTACTCTCTCTTCTTCACTTCTTAGTGGAGGAGTCATAGTATATAAATATCCATCTTCTTTTTCATATAATAAGGAATTAAATTTAAAGTAATGAGGTGCACTTTCTAATATTATTGATGAATGTAATTGCTTAGAATAGATTTCTTTTATTCTTTCAAGGGTTGTCCCGCAATTAGTATGAACTATATATAGAAGACCATCCCTATATCGTGCCATTTCAGCAAGTTTTAAGACTTCAGTAATTTCTGAAATTGCAGGTCTTGAACTTTCATGATCTTTTACTAAAACATTTTTCTCTTTTATCATGTCATTGTTTTCCGCATGAACTAATATTCTCACTTTAGCTTGTTTAGAATATTTAAGCAGCTCATCGATATAATAATCTTTTGTCTGCCTATTAGTTGAAGCATAGGTTGTAAATAGTTTTACAGTTGGCATTCCAAGCAGGCAGCTTTTATTTAAAAGATCTCTGACCTCTCCTTCTGGATTTCCAAGAGTCACATGAAATCCATAATCTATTACACTCTTTTTAGCAAGTTCATATCTGTTATTAAAAGCTTCATCCAATTGACTAACATCTTTAATTGGATCTAAAAAATCTATAAATGTTGTTATTCCTCCCATTGCAGCTTTCTTAGATCCACTAAAGAAATCATCTTCCGATACATTGGCTTTAGCTCCTAAATTAAAATGTACATGTGCATCTATAAAACCTGGCAATACCATTTTCCCTTTTGCATCATATTTTTCTGTGCTTTCCAAATCAGATTTTGTTATGGTATCTATCACTCCATTTTTTATATAGAGATTACTTTGAGTAAAACTTCCATTTAAATATAATCGTCCATTTAATATTCCTAAATCAAACAATAATATCTCCTCCTTCCTATATTTAATTTTAATATTTGGTAATATAACTTATTACTTTTAATCTATATTTTCAACTGACTTTAAGCAGCAAAATTTCGAATTTTTATGATGTAACTTGAAATTTCCAATACCTATGTATATGCAAAAAGAGGCCTCATTTCCAATTTCAGAAATAAGACCTCTTTGTCCGTTTAATTTAAATTAATTTTTTTACTTTTATTAAAAATTATATATCTTTATTAACACAAAAGTCAATAATATTAAAAAATCTTTTCAATATGATTTTTTTATTAGAGTTTCTTTTACAGATTCATAATCCTCATCAGTGTCAACATCCATTAAAATTCCTATGTCATCTATATTTAAATATGAGCATTTCTTTTTACTTAAATATATTTTTAAATTAGAACCTTCATCTTCAGCTAATATATCATTTATAAGTGAGCTGCTTAACAAAATTGGATGTCCGCCTTTGTTATTATAACTCGGAATAACTATGTCATTTTTCTCTTTTATTATTTTTTTAACTACCTCTTTACTTATTAACGGATAATCTCCAGGAGTAAGCAAAAATCTATCCTGAGTAACACTTCGTATTCCCTTTTTTACAGAGCTAAACATTCCTTTATGAAATTCTTCATTATATACTACTTTTACCTTAGCATAGCCTTCAACTAACTTGTTTATCTTTTCGTTTTTGTAGCCGCTGACTACTATTATTTTATCGCATTCATCATATAAAGACTCTATGCACCTTTGTAATATCGCCTTTTTATTAATTTCCAGTTCCATTTTAAAGGCATTAGCCCTGCTTGAATATCCAGCTGCAAGTATAACTCCATCTACACCCATATAAATTCTTCTTTCCTCATGTTTTGTGCCAATTTACTAGTTTTCATTTATTTGCTTTATAAGTGTTCCATAATTTCCTTGTGAGTATTCACCATTTTTTATAACAATATTTCCATTCACAATCACATAAGATATACCTTCTGGATATTGTTCTGGTTCTATGAACGTTCCCTTATCTATTATCTCGTCTTTATTAAAAATGACTATATCTGCTTTAAAGCCTGGTGAAATATATCCTCTATCTTTTATTCCAATTGTCTCTGCAGCCTTATAAGTCATTTTATACACTGCTTCTTCTAAGGATAGGGCTTTAAGTTCTCTTACATATCTTCCAAGACCTCTTGGAAAAGCACCATATACTCTTGGGTGCGGCTTCCCTCCAAGCAATCCATCTGTACAAAAATTTTGTTCTTTTCTCTTCATGAATTTAATTACAAGTTCCTCAGAACCATAATAATCAATCATACCTACAGCATTTTCTTCCTCAATCAATAAATCTAAAGTTGCTTCTACTGGATCTTTTCCTCTCATTTCACCTAGTTCTTTTAAGTTCTTGCCTATCACATTTTTGTTTTTATCAGTTTTTACTGAAGTAATGTATATTCCATCAATGCCTGCAAATTCAACGAAATTATCCCAGTTGCAGTTAGTCTCGTAGATTTCTTCTATTATCTTAGGTCTCAACTCTTCTGATTTGATTCTCTCAAGCATTTTGTTAGTTCCACCGCTGTGAACCCAAGGTGGAATTATAACACTTAACATAGTGCTTCCAGCTTCATAAGGATATTGATCAAAGGATATCTTAACGCCGTCTTTCTCTGCTTCTTCCATAAGTGAAATTATTTCCTCTGCTTTATCCCAGTTATTCTTCCCACATATCTTAAAATGAGAAAAGTGTATTTTCACTTTACTTTCTCTTCCTATTCTGATTATCTCTTTCATAGAATCTATGATTTCATTTGCTTCGCTTCTCTGATGTACCACGAAAATCTTATTATATTCTGCAACCACCTTGCAAAGTTCAATTAATTCTTCTGTATCACCATAAGCACATGGAATATATATGAGACCTGAAGATAATCCAGCTGCCCCTGCTTCAAGCTCTCTTCTTAAAATCCTCTTCATGTTTTCAAGCTCCTCTTTACCTGCTTTATCAGCTGAAAGCCCCATTGCTTCCATTCTGATATTACCATGAGGAACAAGATAACATATATTAGATGTGAGACCTTTAGTTTCAATTTCATGAAAATAATCCGTAACAGTTTCATAATTCCATGAAATATCATCGCTGTCCCCTTCAAGTCCGCTTAAATTTTTTCTCCAGTCCTTAATATATTTCTTAGGTAAAGGTGCCATTGATATACCATCCTGCCCTAAAACCTCAGTGGTTATTCCCTGATATATTTTAGGTCTAATGTCTCTGTCACTTAGTATCTTCAGGTCAGAATGACTGTGAGTATCAATAAATCCTGGTGCTACAACCTGCCCTTTAGCATCTAGTATATACTTCATTTCTTCTTTTTTATTACTTAACTCTCCGATTTCTTTAATTACAGAATCTTCTATTATAATATCTCCAACATACGCCTGCTTTTTACTTCCATCAACTATAGTTCCATTACTTATCATCCACTGCATTTTTATAACCCTTCCTTTCTCGAAGCACAAAATGTCATGAAACCATTCCCCTAAGGCTTATGATTCTAAGCCTAATAATGTCTCCATTATTTTGTAATAGCCCTCACATGCACCTGCAAGCTGCTCTATTTCAATATATTCATCTATAGTATGGGCTATATTTTCTTTTGATGGACCAAAGCCTATAGTCTTTATATTAGCTTCTCCTGCGTAGTGGCTTCCATTAGTGCAGAAGGAATAGTTAGTTATCTTAGAATCTAATCCTATATTTTTTAAACCTTCAAAGGTTTTTTGTACGAAAGTTTCCTCCTCTTTATAGCACCAGGCTGGGAAAAATCTTTCTCCTTCAATGAATTCTCCTGTATGACATTTTTCAGTTCCCTTAGCATAAGAAACTTTGTAATCTATATTAGGGAATTCCTTTTTCAGCTCTTCAAGTAATTTTACAATAGGTTCTAAAACACCTTCTTTAGTCTCTCCAACTAATAATCTTCTATCATAAGTCACCTTACAATAGCTTGGAACAACTGATGCTCCTGGATAAGGTGAAGATTTGATATCAGTAAGCTCTAAAATTCCTTTTCCTAAAAATTCATCTTCCTCATATTGGATTTCCTGAAGCTTATTTATGACTTTAGCCATACTATAAACTGCATTAATTCCCTTTTCCGGATTAGCAGAATGAGCTGGAACGCCAAAGGTCTCTACTACAATTTCAGCGCGCCCGCGTTGTCCTATTTTTAAATTTAACTCCGAAGCTTCACCTATAACCACATAGTTAGGTTTAACAAGCTCACTTATATTCCTTGCTGCAACTCCTTCAAAGCACTCTTCATGAACAACTCCTGCAATATATATTTCCCCTGGAAATTCTCTATTAGTGTCCTTCGTAAAATATTCTGCTGCTGTTATCATAGCTGATAAAGAGCCCTTCATATCTGAAGTACCTCTTCCATAAATCTTGTCATCACATATCTCCGCTCCAAAAGGATCATGCTTCCATTCTTCCAAATTTCCCACTGGAACTGTATCTATATGAGCATCGAAAAGTACTTTATTACCTGGTCTATTTCCTTTTATTTTTCCAACTATGCTTCCATATTTATCTACAATAACTTCATCAAAACCTGCATTTTTCATGTTTTCTTCAATGCATTTAACTACATTTCCTTCATTTCCAGAATAACTTTCTATCTTTATAACATCCTGACAAAGCTTTATTAGCTTTTCTTTTTTCTCCTTATCCATATAAAACTACCTCTTTCCTATATTTCTCTTCCACATACATACCTTTTAATTATGTTTCTCTTATCACCTAAATAAACTAACTTTTCTAATCTTTCTTCTATATTTCCTTTATTAACCTTCCATAAGCTGTCATCATCTATTATTAACGCATCAAATTCATAACTCTTTTCAAAACTTCCAACATTCCCAAAAAAGCTTCCTCCGCCTTTCGTTGCCAAGTAAAAAACCTCTGGAAGTGTTAACGCTTTTTCTTCTTCCTTAAAGCATACAGCCCTCATTTTTGACAAACTAACTGCTGATTTCATAACAGAAAGCAGGCTTAAGCTTTCTCCTCCAGCTATATCTGAGCCGAGTCCGATTTTAACTTTTTTCTTCCTAAGCAATGTATTTATAGGTGCTATTCCACTAGATATATTTACATTAGAAGTTGGACAATGTGCTATAGTTACATTATTATCCTCAATTGCATTTATCTCATCCTCTGTTAAATATACACAGTGAGCCATTATTGTTTTGGTCTGCCCAAAGAGATTAAACTTATCATAAACCTCACCATAATTTTTACATTCAGGATGCAATTCTTTTACCCACTCAATCTCTGATAAATTTTCAGATAAATGTGATTGTACCGGCATAGATTTACTTACTGCTATACTTCCTAATTCTTTCATTAAATGGCCTGTACAGCTCGGAACAAATCTAGGAGTAATTATTGGTTTTACATACTTATACTTCTTGCTGGAATTCTCTATCCACTTTATAGTAGCTTCAACAGATTCATCACTATTTTCCTTTAGCGACTCTGGACAATTTCTATCCATATTCACTTTTCCAACATAGGCTTCTATTCCTTTTTCTTCAAGGAGTTTCATCAAAATCTCTGTAGATTCAGAATGAATAGTTGCAAAAATAACTGCTCTTGTAGTTCCTTCTTCATATAATTCATCAACAAATTCTTTATACACCTTTTCAGCATAGACCTTATCTATGAATTTTGCTTCTTCTGGGAAAGTATAGGTTTCAAGCCAAGGCAAAAGCTCCTTATCGTATCCAATTCCTTTTATAGCAAATTGAGAAGCATGGGTATGCAAGTCTATAAATCCCGGAATTATTAATTTATCTCCATAATCTTCAACTTGCACATCTTTAAATTCCTCAGGCAATTTTTCATAAGTACCATCAATAATGCCATCCTTAACTATAATAAATCCCTTTTCAACCACATTAAACGAATCACTATTTTCAGTATATATAATATTTCCTTTTAATATTTTTATATTCTTTTCTAGGTCTCTCATACTCTCCCCCCCTTAGTCAGTTCACAGTTTGCAGTTTACATTTAGGTACGAAAATTTTTTAACTTTTCTTTATTGTTGCTATTTGTGCTCTTCCTTCAATTTGAATTAGAATTATAACATAGATGTTGTGACTTTATTTAATTTAAAGATTATTGAGCTCTTAATAGAAGTAATATATAACTTTACTTTTTGTTTTTTTGTGTATTGCACTAGAAATTTCATACATTTTTGTAAAAGAGGCATTTGAAATTGAGCTGTTGAAGGTTCTTAATTGGAGCTTGTTCCATTTACTGCTTGTCCTAAACTTGTTTTAGGAACATGCTGAAATGGATGCATGCTCAAGTTTAGAACCCTTCCAACGAAAATTTCATAAGTCCTCTGGAACAAAAATATATGAAATTTCGGCTGCCCACCAAATAACTCTAAACTCAATGTTATTTATCTATAACTTGGGTACTTTCCATTCCAGACTATGTCTCTATAACTTTCTTTATCTGTATTTCCTTCAGTGCTGAAGCAGAGAATTCTTGAATTTTTATCAAGTTTCAATTTATCTTTTAACCACTGTAAATCTGGATTTTCCATAATTTCAGCTACAAACCCTAATGTCACTGCTCCGCTTTCCCCTGAGATTATTTTTTTATCATCTCCAACTGGATTTCCCATTGTTCTCATCCCTTTTGCAGTAATAAAATCTGGGCATGACACAAAATTATCACTATAGTCTCTAAGAACTTTATATCCTATGCTGCAAGGTTCTCCGCAGGCAAGCCCTGCCATTATTGTATCCATATCACCTGTTACAAAATGAAGCTCTCCATCATTTTTCTCTGCTGTCTTATAAATGCAATCAGCCTTATTAGGTTCTACTATTGTCGTTATTGGCCTGTTTTCTCCATAAACACTAGCAAAAAATCCTTGAACAGCACCTGCAAAAGCTCCAACCCCTGCCTGTAAAAAGATATGTGTTGGCATTTCTGCTTTCATTTCCTGCAGCTGCATATATACTTCGTATGCCATTGTGGTATATCCCTGCATTATCCAAGTTGGAATCTTCTCATATCCTTCCCACGCCGTATCCTGAACCATTACCCAGCCATTTTTCTCTGCTAATTCATTTGAAAATCTTACTGCCTCATCATAATTCATATCAGTTATTGCAGCTTCTGCACCTTCTGCCTTTATGTTATTTAGTCTCTCTAAAGAACTTCCCTTCGGCATATAAACAATAGATTTTTGCTTTAATCGATTTGCTGTCCATGCCACTCCTCTACCATGATTTCCATCTGTCGCAGTAATAAAGGTTATATCTCCAAGTTTTCTTTTCACCTCATCTGAAATCATTTTTTCATATGGAAGTTCATCTATATCTTGTCCTAATTTTTCCGCAATATAATTTCCTATTGCATAACTTCCACCTAATACCTTAAAAGCATTTAACCCAAATCTATATGATTCGTCCTTTACATATATATTGTTTACTCCTATAGTATCTGCCAAATTTTTAAGCTCTGTTAGAGGTGTAATACTATAATTATTAAAACTCTTATGAAATTTCTGTGCCTTCCTAGCTGCATCAATGTTTAAAAATTCCAACGATGTCTTCTTTCCTTTTTTTCTCTCCTGACTAACATTCTTAAATTCCTCACTCATTCTGACTTTCTCCTCTACTTTTAATACATAAATACTTGCACTTAAACTTACAGTTTTCAATGTACAATTTAAGATAATACATTATCCAAAATTCCCTCAGCATATTTAAACTTATTATTTTCTCTCATATACCTCTAAAATTCTTCATTGAATTTCTAAGAATACACTTTAAGAAAAGCTGTAAGCTTTTTTCTCTACACTGTCAATTGTACATTTCTCACTATCAATTTATTCATTCTTTTTTACTTATATTTAATCAACATGACATTAGGCATTATCTAAAAAATAGCAGGTCAATCAGCCTAACTATTTTCTTTCATAGACCTTAAATCTCTAGAAAATTTTATAATTTCCTTTATGCAAAAAAGGTCATCACTAATAAAATAGCGATGACCTCGTTGCCACTTATAAATTTAGTATGACTAAACTTATTTAATATAAGTATAATATCACTAACAAATAATATTGTCAATGAACTCTTAATTGTTATCTATTTTTAAAATTGAGGAGGAGTTATAGTTGAAATAAATATCATTTCTTCATCTCCAGTATTTATTATCTGATGAGGAGTTGTTCCAAAATAGTATATTGTATCACCCTGCTCAAGTGTATATTCGTCTTCACCTATCTTTATCCACATCTTTCCCTTAAGAACATAAGTTACTTCTTCACCTGGATGAGTCAGCGGTTCACTACAAGTCATAGCTCCTGGTTCTAATTTAGCCATAAACATCTCCATCTGTCTATCCATATCTGGAGATAATAACTCGTAAGTCATATGAGATTCGGAGAATCTTATTTTCTTTCGTTCATTTCTCTTTACTACCGGATTTTTACCTTTATCATCTACTAAAAAATAAAATACAGCTACACCTAAAACTTCAGAAATCTTACGCAGTGATGAAATCGAAGGCTCTGATAAATCTCTTTCTATTTGACTTAAAAATCCTGATGTTAAATCTGTTTTCTCTGCTAACTCTTTAAGACTTAATCCAAGTTGTTGTCTTCTTTCTCTGATTTTTTGTCCGATCATGCAACGTCTCCCCCAATACTTAGTACATATTTACAACCTCTTTATATATTTACCATTATCTATTAGCTAAAAAAAATAGTCAACAATTCAAAATCATATTTTTCCTCTTTCATATTGCTTAGGCCAGATTGTTTCATTATCCAATTCATAATCTGCATTTAGTGGCCAATATGGATTTCTTAATAGCACTCTTCCTAAAAATATCATATCCGCTCTGTTATTTTGTAATATTTCCTCTGCCATCTCTGCTGTTGTTATAAGGCCTCCAGCAATTACAGGAAGTCCTGTCTTTTCTCTTATTATCTCAGCAAATTTTATTTGATATCCAGGATATGCCTTTATTCTTGCTGGAACAACTGCCCCTGAACTAACATTTATTATATCTATACCTTCATCCTTAACCAAGTTAATTATTTGTGCTAATTCCTCTGGATGATTTCCTTCTTCAACATAATCCTCTGCACTTACTCTAAGTATTATAGCCTTTTCCTTAGGCCATACTTCCCTAACTGCCTTTATAATTTCTTTTAAAAATCTTGCTCTATTTTCTGTATTTCCACCATATTCATCACTTCTCTTGTTTGAAAGTGGTGATAAGAATTGATTAATTAAATACCCATGAGCACCGTGAATCTCTATAATATCATATCCTATTTCCAGGCATCTTTTTGCAGCTATTTTAAAAGCTTCTATTACTACCTTGATATCATCTTTAGTCATTTCTTTTGGAATCTTATACTCATCATTAAATGCTATTGCACTTGGAGCTATTGTTTCTAAGCTTTTAATTTCGCATTTTCTTCCTGCATGTCCTAACTGTATTCCCATGACAGCTCCATAATTTTTACAAGTATTAACTATTTCTTTTAAGTTTTTAATTTGAGAATCATCCCATATTCCCAAATCTTTATCAGTTATTCTCCCTCTTCTCTCAACTCCAGTAGCTTCTTGTATTATAAGACCGACTCCGCCAATTGCCCTTGTAGCATAATGTATCTTATGCCACTCTGTAGCTAATCCATCATCTTTAGCAGTATACATACACATAGGTGCCATTGCAATTCTATTTTTTAATTCTAAATCCTTAAGCTTAAATTTTGAAAAAAGTTTTGACACAATTATTCCACCTTTCGCATAAGTTATTATATTTTATATGTTTATTTTTAACGCATACCTTAGCTTATGTCTTATTTATTATAATATTACATAATTGTGTACCTATATATCAACACTTTATTGCAAATATATTATATATGCTTAATCATTAAATTATAATAGCACGGATACTTACTACAATATAGTAAGTATCCGTGCTACATTATTTTATATTTATTAATTATCCTAAAAAATAATCTATGACAGTATGTCCATTACAGTTAGGCTTGTTTGAATGTATCTTAACTGTAACAGTTGTCTTATGGAGAATACTTGTATTTATAACACAGGTTACTTCTTCATTGGCTCTAACTTTATCCCATTTACCGCCGCCGCCATCTGAAGATATAATCTCTGCAGAATAAATTCCATCTTCTGGAGTTGTAATCTTTCCGCGAATATTTACTTTTTTACCAAAGCCATATTCACTATCTGTATAAATATAGTCTCCATTATTATCAAAAACAAAGTCAATACCTACACTGTCTCTATCCTTATTTTTATCGAATTTATCTTTTATCATGAAAATTACCCCCATATACATTTTTTACTGTCTTTGATCTATTATTTATAATACGCAGCCTAGCATACCTTTGCATATTATATCTAAAGTAAACACTAAACTTCATATATTAATCATTTCTAATCCATATTTATTATATTCGCCACACTCTCTAATGTTGCATTAAATATGATATAATTAACACACTTATCTTTTAACTAGAATTATCGGACTATGTATAGGAGGATTAAAAGTTGGACACGTATCATGTAGATGAATTATTATATCCAATAGGCAATGGAGCTACTATTCCTATACTTGGAGTTGTTAATAATAAAAATTATATTATAAAAACCTTCAATAATATTGAAGGAAATAAAACTTTAATAAATGAATTGGTTTGTCATTACATAGCTAAAAAATTAAACTTTCCAATTCCTGATGCCAAATTAGGGATTATAGATGAAAATACAGTAATATCTAAAAAAGTATTAGAGCTAGAGGACTTTTCTGATTCCTGTTTTGGATTAGCTTTTTGTTCAGAATTTTTAGAACCTGTTACCGTAGTAACCTCAACCAAAATGCTGCAACTTGCAAGTAATTATGAATGGTTATTGCCTAAATTAATGTTATTTGATCATTTAATTTATAATAAAGATAGAAATAAGGGTAATCTTCTTATTTCACTTTCAAAATCCAATAGACAACTATACATTATAGATCATAGTCATACTTTTAATCTAGAAGCGTTATGGAATACCCACGCACTTGAATATAAAATTATAGATGAAGATTTTAAAGATTCTGCTATAATGGCTGATAATTGGTACCACTATGCAAAATTCAAATCAGTCTTAAATCTTGACCTTAATGTTATGAAAGAAACAGTAGATTACTTCAAAGAAAATTTAACAAAAGACTTTTTGGAAAGTATCGTTGATAAAATCCCTGAAGTATTTGAACATAATAAAAATGAATTAAAGGCATTAATTCAATATTTATTGTATAGAATGGAGCATATTGACTACTATTCAGATTTAATTCTAAATACTAATTATTAGGGAGTGATTTCATGTTTAATATTGATTATTCTATTTTATGCCATCATCCATCTTTGGTTTCAAAGGACTGCATAACATTAGCTATTTTATTATTTAATAGAGATACAAAAGAAACTGCTTTAATTTCAACCCAAAATTGGGATAGAGTCCATTTATTTAATGAGAACTTAGATATAGATTTAGTCAAATTACAACTTGAAGGCATCGAAGATGAAATTGTCGATATCGCTAAGGCTCCTAAGTTTTCATTAGAAAAATATACTAAGTTTTATATTAATGATTTAAAATTTACTGAAATTATTTCAACTAAGGCAGATAATTTTGAAGACTTTGTAAAAAAATGCTCAAAACAATATTTAATTTCTGATTTTAATGAAAAAATTATTATAAAGTAGCGTATTGCTTTAATAGCTGAGCTTCTACCTTTTTGTGTAACAGCAGAGCGCAAATTGCCTGCTTACAAAGTGGTAGGTGGATATCGCGATATAGAAACTATGACTAAAATCTTAAATGAAAATAACATTGATTGTTTTGCTCTTTGCCGTGCGTTCATATATGAAAGTGATTTGATTAATCGTTGGCAATCTAGGGACTTAGAACCTGCAAAATGTATCTCTTGTACTGGATATCTTAAGTCTAATAGTACGTGCGTCTTTAAAAAGAAAGCTACAAATGTATAACAAAAATTGTAATGCTAAAGAATAAAGATGTAACAGTATCAAAGCTTAAGTTATAAAAGTGAACCCAGCAGAAAAATTTATATTCTCTGCTGGGTTCACTATTATAAATAAATAATTTCTCACTTCATTTCTTCAATAAGACTGCTCTCCATTAATTTCTCTTCAATCTCAGTTAAGTACATGCATAAGTATATTTTTGTGTATTTTTAAATTTACTACTAAAAGACTTTGTAAAATACACTTTACATTTATTGCATTTTAATATATAGTTTTAATGTAAAGTTTATTTTACATTAAAAGAGGTACAGATATGAAAAATCGCATAAAAGAATTAAGAGAAGAGAAAAATTTAACACAAGAGGATTTAGCAAATTTATTAGAAACTTCAAGACAAACTATAATATCACTTGAAAAAGGAAAATATAACCCTTCAATTATGCTTGCTTACAAAATATCAAAGGTATTTAATAAAATAATTGAAGAAATATTTATTTTTGAATAGGAGGTCTATTGAAATGGAAAATAAAAAGAAAACTGACTCCATAATTATAGGTGCTGGAGTATGGGCAATATTTTTTATAGGTATAGGAATTTTTGATTTTGTTACCCAAAAGAATGGTTATTTGATTATGTTTTGTATAGGTATATTATCACTTTTATACTTTATATATTTATTGAAAACAACACAAGATAACCTATCAGAAAGATATGAGGACGAAAGAAAGATATTAATAAATGAAAAATCATCAAGTATTAGTTACAATATACTTTTTGCAGGTATTTGTATATTTGAGTTTCTGATAAATGGTAAAATTATTGACATTACTACTGATCTATCACTTGTAATAATTATGGCTAGTGCAATAATTATAAAAGCTGTTACTTATTTAATTTGTAAATATAAATATTAATGTTGAAAATTAAGTAATATGTAATGATATTTAATTCATAATCTTCTTTTACTATACATTATCAAAAATAAATAGCCAATTGCTGAATCTCATTATTAAAGTTATCTGAACTTGCGATTCTTTACTGTGTAATTGTAATATATTATAATGTAGCTTTATCATAACTAGGTAATTTGCCCTTAAAAAATAAAAAAGCCGTAGTACAACGTACTACGAAAGCTATTTTTCAATAAATCTGATAACCATGCTATTTTGAGTTTGTACATAAAACGTTAAAATTGTGTTTTGCCCCTCACTTTGCCCCTTATAAAATAACATTATTTAGGATATAATAACACTAAAGTTTTCCAAGGTGCTGCTATTGGAAATTATTTTGTTAAAATCTTCTTAACTGTAAATAACTTATATTTTTCAATTTTATAAACTTACAATAAAATTAATATTAATTCAAGAATATTAATATTTAGTCTTATGCTTTTTGAATGTAGAAGCAAAATTTAATGTTAATTTTTACATTTTAAATAAGCCGAGTTCTGTATTCCAAAATTAGTATATTTTATTGTACTTTATCGTATCTTAAAATACTTTATAGTTATTGATAACACTAGCTTTAAATTACATGGAATAATTTACCATATTAAATTCTATTTTAGTATATTTTACTGATGGTCGGAAGAATGTCGGAAACTTTTATTATATTATCAGTTGACTACTAATGAAATTTCTATTTATATTACTATTACATATGCTTAAATTGAAAAGTAGAAGTATTAATTTTCTTCTACTTTTTCATCCCTATTTATTTTTCTATCTTTAATGATATGTTTCCTAATGAGGCGTGTGCTGAATGGTTTTATTACATTATAACTTAGCATATTTTATTATATCTATTTGTCATTGGAAACAAATCAAACCTTAGATTATAAATATCATATCTTTACATATTGTATTTTAAAATAATATAGCATATCTTGTTGATGGACGGAAGATTAGTGAAAATTTTAGTTCTTCCGTCAATTTCATAATTTTAATAATATCAATGCTTAAACGTTACTATTATAATTCACTTAATTATATAATATTTTCCAAATCTCTAATAAAATCTAACACATTCAAATTATCTGGTACATTTTGAGCTATCTCAAATTGATTAGCTATTTTATTAAAAACCTCTTCTTTACATACTTTAATTTTATCAAGTGGAATATTACATAGTGCTACCCACAATAAATAAAAGTTTTGATTTGTTCGGCTTTGAACATTGGCTCGTTTATGAGATATTAATATATTAAATTTTTCAAAATTATCTCCTGTTAATTCTTTTAATTTATCAATGAATACAGATACATTATTTACTGAATCTAAAAAAGAGGTATCATTGTTTTTAGTAATATTATCAAATAGTGTTGTTATATTAGATTTCTTATTCATTCTGGCATTAATTCTTTTATTTCGAATGAAGATATTAATTGTTTCAGATGACTTTACCTTATCTTTTAAAAATCTATAATCCGCATATGCCAATGTAGTGATTAGCTCTTCATTTTTCATACGTTGGTCTGATTGTTTAAATAATTTATTAGCATATTCTCTTGATATATCTTTAATCTTATATACTACTTGCATATCAATATATGCATTCCACATTTCAAAAGTATTAGGAAGGATAGGATATGGTTTTGTATTTAACCTTAAAAACAAGTCAATTGGAGAAAATTTTTCATTGTTTGCTTGATTAATTTCAACAATATCAATTGGAAAATCTAAAATTTTATCCTTTAAACTGTTATCCTTTTCTTCGATTCTATCTATATCTAAATTATTTAGTTCCTTTAAAATTCTCAATTTTGATAGCTTAAATTTATCTATATTAGAGGATTTAAATTCACCATCTTCATCTTTATAAACTTCACCCAAAAAACCAATAATTGATAGTAATCTTTGTTGTCCATCAATAACTTCTGAAACAGAATCATCTCGCTTATAAATAAATATTGGTGGAATTTTGATTCCAAGTAAAATACTTTCTAGAAGATATGATGCTTTCTGTTTGCTGATTACTTCTGAGCGCTGATATTCTGGCCTTATTGAAAATTTTGATGATTTGATATCCGTTAGAATATCATATATTGAAGATGAAGCTGGATCCGTCTTTGATAGTTTAAACTCCAAAAATTGATTACTCTCAATACCTATTTCCATTATATTTTTATATAGTATTGAATTTTTAAAGTACATTGTAAAATCAAAACCATATTCTCTATATAAGTAATTTGATACCAACAAATATCTATTAATAACAGATTTATAATAATGACTACCAGTTTGTGCAAATATACTTTCTAAGCTTTTATTTTCAGTATTTATATTTTCCCACAGTTTTAAATTAGATTCTGCTTCATTTATAGCACTTGCCATTTTTAAGCAATCAATTTCTTCAAATAATACTTGCTTTTCTTTGTAAATTAATGTAAACGCCCAAAAACTCACCTCATAAAATAGTATATTATTTGCCAAAGGAGACTTAATATTACTCATATGTTTTTTTAATTCATTAACTTTTTCTACTATGCTTTTGTAATAACACAAAATCTTTTCAACCTCAGCATTCTTAAACTTTAAATAATAAAAGGTTTTAATAGAATCTGTTTTTGATTTTGCAGAAGCATAGCTATGTATTGGTATAAATGGTAATGCAATAAGAACTCTTATTCTCGACAATAAGTAATTTACCCTATCTCTTCTTTGTAATTTTTGTTTTCTATGTGGTACAAATAGAGCAACATTTTCATTAAGGAAAGAAGTGTTTTCTTCAAATAGTTTTCTAAATGATTGTGCAATTTTATCATCTATGAATTCAGCTCGTTCTATTTCATGTGGTTTCAGTGCTGTAATACCAGAATTATATCTTCTAAATATTTCTTTCTTAATTTTGTCTTTTTGTCTCTCCGTTAATGAAGGTTCATTTAATACACTAAAACGTAAAATTCTTATTTTTGTATTTATAAATGAATCCGATATCTCTTCTGGTAATTGAATAAATTTCTTTCCACTTAAATTAGTAAGGGATTTAAGACCTTTTTCAGAAAGAACAAGTTTGTCTTCTAAAAAACGTTTTATAGTTTCATATCTTTGTCTACCATCTATAACTTCTTTTTTAATTCCATTATCAAATAGTACAATAGGAGGAACTTCTGTTCCTAATAATATACTTTCAATGAAATATGTGGCTTTATCATCGTCCCAAACATATTTTCTTTGATAATATGGTTCAAAATCAACAGTATCAGAAAATCGTTTGTTTAAAAAAGTATGTGAAATTGACTTTACCGTATTTTCTATCCTTAAATTATTCTTAAAAACATCTACTATATCACTACAATCAAGATCAAAAAGTGCCATGATTTAACCTCCTATATATTCTCTCTCTTTTATACATTTTTCTTTAAATCCATCAATTTCTTTGCTTACTACTGAGCCTTGAAAAAAGAATTCATTATTATAATTAAAACGTTGTTTTACAAGACCATCTACTGCAAATCTAAACACATATTGCCAACTTAAATTCTGGAAAGCATTTTTTATTTGATGCACTGCTGGCAACCATTCATAAATGTATCTGCATTCATCAAAAATCATTGCATCCATAAACATTTTTGTTTCCTTTGCTCTATATGATATTCTTTTAGCATTATGAGATACATAATGCATAGGATACGAAAGCTGATTAATGGTTAAATCTAAAAACATATTCTTATTTGGCTTGTCCAAAAACTGATACATACTTCCTGAATCAAAATATTCAAATAATTCTTTAATATCTCCACGTATATTATCTCCATTCTTTATAGTTTGAATTATTCTCATTGAACTTAACAAATCAATATTTTGAGGAGTAATACCTGTCATTTCACTGGCTAATTTATTTATCTTAGAAATACCCCTATCTGTAGAATTAAACCCTTCAAAAAACTTATTACAAAGAAAAAACTTGTAAACTGAATTATTCTTGATTGCATTAACATCCTTGATATCTATATAATCGCACATAGGTGGAATAACATCTATAAAGTCACTCCAACATCGTGAATTGGCAAATCTTAAACTTGGCACAGTTACTGACGCTATATCACAAATAAGTGATGTTATCAATTCTCCATAGTAGTAATCGAAATTATCATCTAATTCATTAAATTTGCTTTGATTAATTTCTTTGAAAAATGCTTTTTCATCATCTATTAGTCTAGCATTCGAATTTTGTTTTAATAAAAAATATTTTGACATAATGTCTACATATATAGATCGCTCAGTATGGTTACCTGCTTCTATTTCCGCAAAATTTGTTAACAACATTCCTGGAGAATTTAATCTGTGATACTTAAATAATGTTGAAATACATCTTAATGCATGTTTGTCAGATATTAATGATCCACAAGCATCTATATATACAATGTCAAACTTTTTAGGAATAGACTCGAAAAACTTTTCAATAGACATTTTTATTATTTTAGGTTGCTTAAAATTAGAATTATCATAAGAGTCAAGCGCTTGGGTATAGATTCCTCTATTCATCTCAAAAGCCCATATATTTTGTGGTAATATTCCTAGAGAAATTAACTCATTAAAATCATTTTGTGGTTCTGGTCCAGATAAATAACAAACAGTTAAATCTTCGGGTTTCTTACTTCCAATTTGAACAGCCCAATGTCTCTCCCATTCAACAATATAATCTAAGTCTATTTTAAGAGTTTCATCATAATCATGCCCTTCAGCTAGTGAAAGAAGATAATTATATATATTTCTAACATAATAGTTATCCACACAACTAGCTGAATTTCTATCAATTGTAAGAGACTTTACAGCATGTTGAAGCATTATTCTCCGCGCTTTATTTTTAATATCTTGTGTATAAGTAATATCCATATAATTTTCTCCTGCTAAAATTTTAATGAAACAATTAGTTTTTTGACTCTATAGTTTCCCAGATACTAGCTATAGATAATATGAGAATTTTCAAATTACTATATTGTTTATTTTTGATACGTATATAATGATAACCCATCTCTTTCATCATAAATAGTCTATCCTTATTATACTACAAAATTTTATAAATTCACCTATATTATCCCAAGTAATCCTAATTATTATAATATAATATTCCACCCAATTTCCGCTCTTATCAACGCTCCAACCATCAGGAGTAACGCAATCACACTACATCTTCCCACTATCATCAAAAGCATAGCACCAACTATCTACACACTTCCACAAGGGTTTATCCTTGCTTCCTCTCAGCATTTTACAACTTGAATCTAAGTAATACCATGCTTTATTATTTTCATCATAGTGCCAGGCATCTTGTAACGCATATCCCCTACTATCAAATATATACCACTCTCCATCAATCTCCTGCCATCCATCTTTTGATGTATAGTAGCTTTTATCTTCTATATTTAAGCAATACCACCACCCAATGTCATTTCTGTTCCAACCCAAGTTCCATTCTCCACAACTAGAATCATTAGCACCAACTAAACCACAAACAATAGCTCTAGCAATAATCTCCAGATCATACACATCTGCATCCTCACTATCAGCAAACAAACACTCAACTAAAATTGCAGGCATAATAGTTTCATTTAGAACAATCAAGTTTCTTGTTTTCATCCCTCTGTTAGGTAAATTCAAAGCACTTGATAATGATGTACTTATTTTAACTGCATATTGATTTGCTACTTCTGATTTACCAGTAACCAAGACCTCTGGACCAGTTCCTCCCCCTGCATTTATATGAATTTCTACATATAATTCCACATCTATTGTCTTTGCAATTTCATTAGCTTTATAAGCTCTTTCATAACAATCTTCACAGCTATAGCTATTACTCTTATCAATTCTAAGTAAATTAACTCCATGTCCTTTTTCTTTTAAATAATCTGCAACCAAAGCTCCAATATCACGACTGCAATTGCTCTCATTTAGCCTATCAATAACTCCGCTCCCAACATTTCCACTTGCAGTATGCCCTACAGCTATTATAAAATCGCTCATTTTTATACACCTACCTCTAATTTTTTTACTTTTTCATATAAGTTATACACCTTTAAAAAGAGCAGCTATGCTGCAACCAAGAACTTCAATATAAAAAACCTAAGTAACAACATAAGTCTAATTATTTTTATACTCCTATATACGTTATATGTAATCTAGCCATATATACTATATATAGAGGTAAATTTAAAACCAAACACAATATATGTAAAATAATTACTTTAATTCATAACTCTTATATTGAAAATGGAGGTTTGTATGGATTTTGATTTTATTGAAGCTTTAGTTACCAGATGTAAAAATAATGATGAAGAAGCAAAAGAAAAATTAGCTTATGAATTTAGGCCTTTAATTTATAATATTTCTAAAAGAACTTTCATTGATGGATATAACCCATATGATATTATCCAAGAATGTTACCATTCACTTTTCAAATCTGTTTCTAGGTACAATTTAGAAAAGCATAGATTTGTTGCCTATGCTACTAATGCCATTAAAAATAATATGAATGATTTAATAAAAAGAACTAAAAACAGAAGATCTACTGAAGGTAGTGATGCATTAAGCTTACATGCTTATGTTGAAAATGATTTTCCAGGTCTTGAAATTTCCACTGAAACTTCATTATGTGAAATGTGTGACTATGAAGATTTAAAATTAGCTCTTAAGAATTTAAATGAAGAGGAAGTTGAATTTATAGATTTTGTATTCTACAAAAATTACACTGTTAAAGAATATGCTTATTTGAAAAATATGTGTTACTCTACTGCTATTCTAAAAAAGAAAAGCATTTTAATGAAAATCCTTGAAAACATTTCATTGTATTATTAAAGCTAAACATCTAACAGCTCCAAGGTTATCCTTGGAGCTGTTATTATTACAATATTAATCAATTTAATTAAAAATATGGTTTCAGTTGTCCTGTACATTTATTAATTGCATATTATTTTGACATTTAACACTCCGAAAACTCTAGACACATATTTTTGATGCTAATATCAGCATTAAGTGCTTTCAATAAATCTAATACAATGAGTAAATCAATGTCAATCCCATAATCCATTTCACCAACACATAAAAGAACATCATGTACAGTGTAATCATTATTAATATTTACATTTTTAAAAGGCTTCATTAAAACAGATTCATAACCTCCAACGCCATGCACATTAATAAGCTCTTCATTCCCATCAAAATGAATATAATCACTATTTATTAGAGTAGTAGCTGAACCAGTATCTATCAATACATTTTCAAAATGCAGCAGCTTATTATCAATAGCCAAGTCCAAGGAACAAAATAATAACTTATGTTCGTACCTTAAATTTATCATCTCATTAATCCGATCCTTTCGATTTTAAATTCAAGGCTTTCTTTCCGTGTATCACCAATATTTAATTTACGTGATTTATCCTGTTTATGAAGATTACAATAATACTTGTAAGCTGTGTTTAAATCTGAAAACACTTCTACTATTGCTAAATCTTCAACAATTAATTTATTATCTTCCTCATATTGTTTCAATCCATCAAATACAACCCATTTATTAGGATAAGTCTTTCTTACCTCATTCCATAGCATATCTAAAGCCTCCTTTTATAATATCATTTTTTAACTTATTGCTTTATCTCACATATTTAACTTAACACATTGTCTATACTGTAATTATAACCTATATTTAAATTTCTTAAAACATCTCAAATTCTCTTGTTTACAGATTCTTATTTATTATAATTTCATAGTTCTAGAGATTAAAAATATACTCTATTCAAAACTAAAATTATTCACAACCTCTGTAGTTTTGTCCACATAATTATCAACAACATGATCTATTCCATCACAAATCTGTTTAAGGCTGCAGCCTTGGCATTTATCTAATATACCATCCTCTATCAATGAACATTTTAAATCATCTTCAAAAGTGGAATTTCTAATTGCCAATGCTATTTGTTTTTTATCAAAAACCTCTCCTTCTTCTGATCCAATCTTAATTTCATCTCTAATCATTTTTAAACACCTTCCATTAATTTATTTACAGCTTAAGAAAATTTATTAGCTGCTATTATAGATATATGTTTTATGCTCTGACGTAACATTAAATTAAAGAATATTTTTATAGCTGTACACCCTCTCAACCAGCATTTTAGGCGCATATTCTGAAGAATATTTATGGTAATATGGTTTAGAATATTTATGGTGAACCATATTAGAATATGCTTCATTTAGCCATATATCCTAAGTAAGATAAGTAAGAATCAAAAAGTGAATGCCCAAATTTTATATTTGGAAACATGAACTTTCCCTATGGGCATCTTGCATTTTGTTATTCGAACTTAGTTAACTAGCTCTGCTAGTTAACTTCATTAAAATTAAAAGGAGACTATTTATATGGCAAGAAGAAAACAAGATAAACTACCTATAAATGATTTCGCAGCTGAAGAGAATATAGATGTTTGCAGATTTACATCTGAACCTGTTGCAAATGGAGATTGTATTTCATCATTTTCATTCGATGATGATTCCATAAATGAAAATAAAACTAATTTTACAATATATAATGAAAATATGAACAATATTAGTACCTCTTCTAAAGCTACCATAGACTTTAATATTTCCTCTACCACTAATCCAAATGCATCAAATCAAAATAGTACCTTAGAAGATAATAGAAAAGCTACTGTAGTAAATGGTATGGCTCCACCTATTAATGGAGAATTCTTAGATGTGAAGAGAACCTATATGCTTAGAGCTTCTACTGTTAGAAAAATTAATGAACTTAAAAGTATCCATCCTCAATTAAATACTTATGTAAGTACTATAGTTGATTTAGCTATAGCTCATTACTATGAACATATAATTAATGGTGGCAGTCAGTAGTAAATAATTTTCCTAATTTATTGCTAATCGTAATATTGATATTATTTTATTTGTTTTATGAATCAATATGCTTTTGCTCATATATCCCTTATGGGAGGTGATTAAATTATGGAAGTGAACGAATTAATAAATTTGATAGTGAATAATGGTTTCCCTGTAGCTGTTTCTGCATATTTGCTGATTCGCTTAGAAAAACAAATTGTTAGCTTATCAAGTTCAATTAATAAATTAAATACCATAATATCAGCAAAGCTTGGAGTAGCTCTAGATGTAGATTCTAGTGATGATCCTAATAAAGTAGCTTGAATAAAGGCGATAAACATTTTATTTAAGTGTTTATTGCCTTTAAATTTATTCGTACTTCTTTAAAGGAAGATATTAATATACTTTAAGCAAAGAAAATCTACGTTTTAAAGAACCTCATTTAATAAAGTTTCTACTCTCCTATATTCCTTTCAGCTTGAACTAATTAATATCTTTTAATTATGCTCGTTACACTCGTAAGTTAATGTTTCTCTCAATAAAAGGAGTTAAGATGGACAGAATAAAGCTATTACAGTTATGATATAATTTAAAATTTAGCTATAGCTTTATTTAGTCCATCTTTTGTAATTCAATAACGTCGCTTCGCTCCTAAGGAATAGAAGTTCCAGCTATTTTATGGATTACATTATTTTTTAGTACTTTAATATTATGGTGGTATGTTCTAAACATTAATAAAATCCATATAGCTTCTACTTCTCATTGTTTGTTGTAGCCTGCGGCAGCAAGGAATAAATATATATGAGCACTGCGTGCTCCTTGTGGCTACGCCACTCCATTAGTTTAGTTTTATTTCTATGTACTTAATTTGAATTCTATATATATGACTAATAAGTTTACTATATTTTATATGCCTATACTGTTATATTATAGATAGTATTGCTATAGCTATAGCTATATACGTATTTTTTAAAGGACATGTTGTTTTTATAAATTGATATCTGGGCACTTGATCCATCACCCAAAAAAGGGGACAGGTTATTGCCTCCTATTTCTAAGTCGTTAAAAGTCTCTTCCAAAGTCAGAGCCTTTTACCAACTAAGAACTAGGTAGGATTAAACTAGTCCTTTGTTTGGGTACCCGATGGAGTGCGTCTGGGTGGTGATGTTTGCTGATACATTAATAAGTAGATAATTTACAGTATTCCATTTCCTAATAGTATATTAAAATTAGTCCACCCCTCTTACAGGAACTGAAGTATATATTTTATTTTATGTGCTTAGCAACTTTAGTATATGACTCTTGTACAAAAACAACAGCATGGTGAAGCACAAGGCTTATATTCAGGTTGTATGGTAACTTTATAATTTATGGATATACTGGAACTTTAGATATTAGGTCAGTACACTGACAAAAGGTCGGGGCCTTGGACATGCCATCACTAATATATAATTAAATTTGATCGGAAGAGTGCTGGCAGGTCCATCTTGTACTTGCTTGCCGGCTAGTCATTTTTAGTAATGGCGTTATTTCCGCTACAAAAAATCCAATAACTAAAAATAATCAAAATTATATTACAGGGAAATTATTTTTAGTCATTCGGTTTTTTTCGCTTCAATAACACTCATCCCTAAAAATGACAGGCTGAAAAGCAAGTACAAGAATGCCCCTATAGAAACTTTGGAAAATTCTTTTATATTGGGTTTATTGATATATTTATGATATACTGTGATTTTTTCATCCAAAAGCTTGAGAGAATCTATTAAATAGGCTTTTTTCATATTTTAGGGTATATTTATTTAAAATTAAAGTAAAGACACGCTGTGCTTTAATCTTGACTTGAATTTCAAATAAATATGTGTAGTCAATATGAAAAAATCTATGTGGTATTATGCTGTCTGGTGGGATACGCTCTCCTGTAAAGCTCATTGCTGCTTTGAAGCTTGTCCACTTTTCTGTTCTAGGTAAGCTTTTCCTTTTCCTCTTGGAGATTTCTCCCCTATACCTAAAATGAATTTCTGTTAAAAACAAAATAATTGCCATGTCTATAAATTTTATCAGGAAATCCCTCTTCAATTGCTATTCTTATAATCTTTAAATTGATATCAATGTATATCATCTTATAACCTTCTTTTCCTATAATATTTTCTCTTTTGGGGACTTTCGCCCCCTATGTACTTAGTATTCAATATAACAGTTCGTTTTCTCCAACGCACTTTAGAACATTTTCATGTTCATCCTCAAATTGTTCATTCATTTCTTTTTCCCAATCAATGAACGAGCTACCTTCTATTTTACTTCTTATTGATTTCCACATTCGAAAATCATAGTCATTAATACTATAGATGCCTTTTCTAACAATGCTCTTACTGAAGCTTAGTTTTAACCCATAGAGACTATGGCAAGCGCCTTCATATTCTATTATTATTGAACCATCTTTCAATCTGTAAGACATTTCAGAAAATCTAAAGTCCTCTAATTCAGTTAAATATTCATATTGTGCAATTAATGTCTTTGTTTGATACTTCCTTTTATCCATTTTGTACAACCTTCCTTTCATGCCCTCCCTCTATTAATATTCTCTCCATACCTAGAAATTTTATGCATTTTTATGTACAAAAAAAGTACCTGTTTTTAGATACTTTAAATTGTTCTTTATTCTCCCACACACATTTTAATGTATGCTCTTAATGCATTACTTACATTCTTTCCATTCCTATGACAATATGCTTCAAACTTCTCATATAATGCCACTTCACACTCAAAATGAGCTTGTTTAGTTGGTGCTTTTTCTAGTTTAGGTTTTTGTTTATTGTCCATACTTTCGTCACTCCTTCTCTGTCAAATATTGTGTCCATTAATTCAAGTATTATACATTCCGACCTAATAAAAAAAGTACATTTAGGTACAAGCATTTACGAATATTCGTTCCCATTAATGGGCATAATTATAGTATAAAGATTTATATAATAACTTTTATATTTAGAGAGGATTTGCGTAATCATGAGAAAATTCACATTTACAAAATGGCTCAATACTAAAGAAACTTTTAATTCATTTGGCCACTACAAATATTGGTTGTCCACCATGTCCAAAGAAGAAGCTAAAAACACTGATTTCTATTATCACGAGAAATATCAATACTTTTTAGAATATTTACAAACTGAATGGGATTAGAGACACATGCCTATCTACGCCTATTAGAAACTTAATATATAATATGAAGGGAATGAACCTAATGACATTTACAACATGGCTTATAAAAGAAAAAGGCTTTGTATCAAAAGCTCAATTTGATTCACTTGTAAATACATTACCTTACGCAGTAAGAAGTAAATTAATTCTATACTATAAAATAGAATATAAACATTACCTTGATACAAGACCACTGCAACTTGAAATTGAAATTAAATAAACCTGGAGAGGTACTTTCCCAGGTCTATTTCTCATAATAATAAGCATTGCTGCTACAAAACCAAGCTTATAAAAATATAAAACTCTAATACCTGACTATACCAACGTCAAAACTTAAAATATTGAAAACCTACAGCATTAACTGCCAAAATTATAGGACAAGCTTCTGCTGTTTTTGGGGTAATTACCAAGCTCCATAGAAAATAAATATTGTACAGGGGTGAGTGCTCGCAATCCCCTTTACAATATTTATGTTCTACTGGTATAATTGCTCTTCCCAAAAACATTATTTTAAGAAAGCTCTATTATTATAATCTAAAAATTAAACTTCTCTTCATTCTACAATATCTTATTTATTAGAATTTTTGTTTATATAGAGCTTTTTAAAAATTTCTTTGTTGGTATTTCCATATACCTTAATTAAATCCAATTCCATAAATAAAAAACTATCTACTGAAATAAATCTACTATTCTGAATACTAATCAAATAATTTTTATATACTTCTATTTCTCTGGTGCCCTATATCCAGCTGCCTGTGCTTCCTCAACTGTCTTAAACCAGCGTGCAACATTTTTTGTTCTACTATAATATGTACTACCTGGTACGTGATATATATGATTTACACTTCCTTTTATAAGACCATTTCCATTTTCATCTACATATTGAGTACCACCTGAGCTACTGCTTGTAACTGAATTACTACTTCCACTAGAATTACTTGAATTTTTCTCCTCCATTACCCCGCTTGCTGATAAGTGGTAGCCATCAACTGTAGTATTTTTTTCCATTGAGCCATCGGAACTTAGGTAATACCATTTATCATTACTTTCTTTCCATCCAGTCTGCATAACTCCCAAATCATCTAAATAATAGTCTTTTCCATTATCTTTTACCCAGCCTGTCTGTAAAATTCCTGAAGAACTTAGATAGTAAGACTTATTATCATCCTTAATCCATCCTGTTTTTGTCTTCCCATCTTCTCCATAATAATACCATTTCCCATTTTCTTGTGTCCATCCAACTTTTTTAACATCCTGAGGTTTCTCAATTTTTTCTTGCTTTTGTTCTCCTCCTGTATTTTCTACCACTTCGTTCTTACTTATTGTGCTATTAGTTACCTTTGTAGAATTGCTCGAATTAAAAACTCCAACTAAAATCAAAAAAATAATTGTTGCTGTTCCAAAATATTTAAGAACATTTTTTCTGTTTCTCTTACTTTCTTCCAGCCAAAACATTAACTTATTAGGCTTAATAATTCCTATAATAAGGCAAATTAAACTAACCAAAAATAAAAAATTAATCATTCTTATTTCCTCCTATTGTCATTTATTTAATTATTTCTACATATTATCCTAAATTCCTTTTATGTATAAAACATGAAATTTCATTATGATTCTTACAAAAATGCTTCATCATTAATATTCAGCATACCTTAAACAAATCTAATTTTATAAATAAAAAAGAATGATCTACTAGGGTGAATAGATCATTCTAAATATTGGTTATTATATATTTAATAGGGGTAAATAATATTTAACTACTTTATGTTTATATAATACTTGCAATTTGTGACAGTAATATAACAAAATTAAATTTATATTATCTGTCGACTTTTTGTAGGCTTAGGTAACTACTCATCTTATAAATTTAATTATCGATTATGCTTTTTCAGTATTATATATTTTACTATCAATTATAAATATTATTATCTTACGTCCCATCTTTAAATTACTGCATTTTTGAAGTTTTTCATAGCAAAAAATAGAGATACTATTATCTGGAATAGCACCTCAGTTACTCATTCAGCCTATTTTATTAATTTTAATATATTATTACTTCTATCAAAAAATAATTTATCTAAAGAATAAAGCTCTATTGCTTCATCTTTATTTAACTCCAATTTTTCTAATATTGCTTCTTTTGTATAAATATTATTTTCTAGTAATATTTCAAATGCTTGTTTGAATAAATATGGAGTTTCTTTCTTTATTTCTTCATCTAATGGTTCTTTTCTATAATAGCCATATTTTATCATCTGTGAATTTAAATATCTTATTTGATTATCAGTTAAAATATTTGCATTTTGACATCTTTTTATCATCGCTGATATTGAGACTTTCCATCTTTTCTTCAATAGAATAAAACTATCTATAGATGAAGATATGACTTCTTTATTAAAAGCTTCTATCGGCAATAGAAATGCTGATGCAAAATAATTTGCTTGTTCCTCAATTTTGTTATATAGTTCTTTATCTTCTTCTAGTTCTTCTTTATCTATATATCTATGCATTAACAAATGAGCCAATTCATGTGCCAAATCAAATCTTAATCTTGTTACTGACTCCTTATCGTCACCTAAAAAAATATATGGTACTCCATTTTTCCAAATAGAAAATGCATCTATTTTTTTTGTTCCTATCTTTAATTTAGTAATAACAAAACCTTTTGATTGTAATAAATCTACTAAATTATCTATTGGAGACTGATCTAATCCCCAGTATTCTCTTAATCTTAAAGTAAGTTCTTCTATTTTTCTATTGTCTATGCTTTCTACATCCACTTCAGCAAGCTTAGGTATTTGTAATTTAGGCAATTCAAAATATGATTCTATTAACATATATACTTTTTCAATCCATGTAATTCTAGACTTACATGCATCTTTTAATTTCTTAGTTATATTTTTATTACTCCTAAAATATATTATCTCATTTTCTAGACTTTGATTATGATTTGAACAGAAAAAATTTATTGGAAAATCTAAAATTTCTATTAGTTTAAATAATGTTTGTGAACTTGGCTTTGTTTCACCTTTTTCAAATTGTGATATTGCTTGACTTGATACGCCTATTAGTTTTGAAAGTTGTGATAAAGATAGAGCTCTTGCAACTCTAGCTTCTTTTAATTTTGCTGGAACTATCTTATTACTTTTTATAGAACCAAACTCTATAACCTTCATAACTATGTTTTCACCTTCCTAATCTTATTTTACTAATCCTATTGCCTCTTCTTTAAGCGATAGTATTCTCTTTTCAGTTTGCTCTTTATTAGTATCCATTAAAATTGTTTGTTTATACTCTTCCAATGCATTAAAAGTTTCTTCTACTTTTTTCATATCCCAACTAGGAATCATAAAATCTAAATGATCTA
This sequence comes from Clostridium sp. DL-VIII, assembly GCF_000230835.1. Lineage (NCBI taxonomy): Bacteria > Bacillati > Bacillota > Clostridia > Eubacteriales > Clostridiaceae > Clostridium > Clostridium sp. DL-VIII. The sequence continues at coordinate 1,094,049 of NZ_CM001240.1, read as the reverse complement.
TTTCTTTCTCCCTAACCCCATATCCTAAAATCATAAAAGTATGCTTTTCTTCACCGATTTGTGCTTCATTATTTTCAAAAATTAACATTTTTATTTGTTTTCTATGCTTCGCATTAACTTCTGATTCTTTCAACATATAATCAGAAATCTTATTACTGTTATGAAGCGTATTTCTTCTAACCGTTTTATGTATCTTCAATCTAGTTAATTTATTATTTAAAAATAAAGCCTTACTTTTGAATTTATTGACATCTTTTAATTGAACCTTAAATGGAAATTCCTTGGATAACACATCATCTTCAAATTGTCTTTTTATAACAAAGCTTAGGATTCTAGTTCTAATTTCTGAAAACGAATCTGACCTTGTCAATTCTGGATAATCTTCTAATAATCTTTTGTATGCTGAAACTCCAATATACAAAATATAATATATACTTTCCCTTTCTTCCTTTTTTATCAATTCCTCTATCTTCTCATTAACTTCCACACCAATCACCTCATTCCTATTTTATATATAAATTATAGCATCAGTTTTTGTATATCACAACTTTTTTATCAAGTAAATATTTATTTTTTTGTCTTTTTATCAACTAATACTTTTTCATTTCAATTTTCAAAATCTCACTTTTATTATATAGGCGCCGTCAATATACTTGCTTTTCTCCCTATCCTTATTAGTGATGAGTGTTATTGAATCGAAAGAAATCGTATCACTAAAAATAATTTCCTCTTTAATATTTATTTCTATTATTTTTTGAGTAATACGTCATTAAATATATATCTTTTTATTTTAATTGCAATTGCATTATAGTCCAAACTGTTCACCTGAAGAAAGTTTATTAGGAACTACAACCCACCCTATAGAGTTAAAAGTCTCATCCATGCCATAATTATTATTTTGTGTAAATATAAATCCCGTTTTAATTCCGACTTCTCCTAACTTTAACAAAGAATGATTTAGCATCCTTTTTGCAATTTCACTAACTCTATACTCATTAGATACAGCAATATGATAAATAAATCCTCTTATTCCGTCATGTCCACATAATAAAGCTCCTATTACTTTTCTATCTACTGTGCATGCTACCGAACTAACACCTGGATTTCTCTTGATATATTTTATCAAATCTTCTTTTTTAACAGAATTTTTTAAAAAAGATAACTCCAAAGCTATACTCCACAATTCAAGTACGTGATTTACGTCTAGTTCATTCATAGCTCTAATTATTATCTCATCTTTCATCTACTTCACCTCGTTTAATATAATTTTTAAATAATAATTAATCTTGTCCTTAATTATATATTATCATCGCATTATTCAATTTTCAAAGAACATTGTTTTATTTAGTGCATACTTTTTATAAGCTACACATTACCATAGGTACTATTAACTAATTTTTTCTAAAGAGCGCCGTCAATGTACTTGCTTTTATGCCTGTCCTTGTTAGTAATGAGTGTTATTGGAGAGTAAGAAACCGAATCACTAAAAATAATTTCCTCTTTAATATTTATTTATATTATTTTTAGTGATTGGATTTCTTAAGCGGAAAGAACGCCATTACTAAAAAGGACTAGTAGGTAAGCATGTACATTGTGGACCTGCCCTCACCTTCCATCAAACCTTATCTCTATTATCCTGGTGTGGGCAAGTCCAAGGCGCCCTTTTATTTATGCACCTGCAGCATCATCTCCATTAACTCAATGCACTAAATACCATAAGTAGCACATTCTCTGTAATCTGCCCCAGAAAACCCAATTACCACAAAGAAGGCATGTACATTTAGCTAAATAACGTTTCCCGAAGTGTTCTAGCTGAAATTAAAGACTAAATCTTAATTTTCATAAATTCTAAAAACACAAAAAGAACATAAAAATTCATAGCCTTTAATATTTTAGCTTGGACATTTACGGGACAACGAGTTATTTAGCGAAGTGTACATGCCTTCTGCGCCCACCGGGAACCCAAATAAAGGACTAGTCTAATGTATAATAGCTCTTAGTATATAGGAGGTTGAAGCTTGCCGGAAAACTCCTATATGCTTAGAGCTATATGCTGATGACCTGTCCTTTTTTGGGTGGTGGATGGCGGCGCCAAAGAATTATCTGTCTTAAAAACTTTTACTATATAAAATGCGTATATAGTAATACTAACCATACTAAACATATATAAGGTGAATAACACATTAACTTTAATAAACTATGAGCTTAAGCATACGATATATATAAGCAATTACAAATACTCGTGATTATATACAAAGATTAAAAGATTGGAGTGCCAGCTCCAACAAATATATTTTCAATTGTCTCAGCCCTTTAGTGCTAGGACAATTTCTTTGCTGCCGCAGGCAATCAAATCAATGAAAAATGCAAGCTATAAACCTACACCTTAGCTTCACATATAATTTCTAAGCATATTAGAATAAAAAAATATTAGTTTTTATACTATAATATAGCTTGTACTTTTCCTCCTTAATCATATGTTTTAGATATTACACAAAGTGAATGGGGCTGTCGCATACTGATATGCTCCCCTTATGGTAGACGCATAAAATAATAAAATGTTGGAATCGTCAAGGTTTTGTAGACACAAAGTTAAGTAAATTTTATGAATTTAATTCTTCGAATTGAGATGGAGAGAGATATCCCAATGAAGAATGCATTCTTTTAATATTGTAATAAATTTCAATGTATTTAAAGATTTCTTTTTGAGCTTGTTCAGGTGACTCGTAATGGGCATCTTGAATAAGCTCTCTTTTTATTGTTCGATAAAAAGATTCCATTACCGCATTGTCGTATGGATTTCCTTTTCTACTTTCACTATGAATAGCATCATATCGTTTCAATAATGCCTGAAATCTTCCGCCTGTAAATTGAGATCCTTGGTCTGTATGTACAATTAAACCTTTTTCAGGGTGTTCTTTTCCGTATGCTTGCATAAATGCATCCATTACAAGAATATCTTTCATCCTATTGTTCATAGACCCTCCAACAACTTTTCGGGAATATATATCTATAAATACTGCAAGGTATAAAGTGCCTTTTCTGGTTGGAATATAGGTAATATCGCCAACCCATATTTTATTGCGTCTATTAGATTCAAACACTTAATTTAGTAAATTTGGTCTTTCAACTGCATTAACTTTCTGATTGTAATGCTTATAACGATAACGACATCCTCTAGGAAAAAGCTTCATATTTCTCATTAAACGAGATACTCTCTTTCTATTAATATGAATTCCTTTTTGATCTAAAACTTTGGCTATTCTTATTGAACCATATCTACCTTTGTGTTCCTCGAAAATTTGTTTTATCTCTTTACTTAATACTTTATTTTCTATATCTCTGTTTGAAGGTTTATGATTTAGATATTTATAATATCCAGCTCTAGATACATTTAATGTTCTACATGCCTTCTTGATGTTGTATTTTCCTTGGTTTTCTTTTAGATATTGAAATCTTATTTGTTCTTTCGCTTCAAGAAGGCTTGGTATTTTTTTAATAATTCTAATTCCTTCTTTAGCTCGATATTTTCTTGTTTCAGCTTCTTTATTTCATACTGATATGAATAGAGTGCAGTTCCATGTCCTGGAAATGCACTCTCTCCGTATTCTTCATATTCACTTATCCAACGGTATAAAGAATTATACGGTATAAAGAATTATAATGAATAGATAATGCTTTCGCTGCGTCAGCAACAGACATACTATCGTCCATGACTAACTTAACCGCTGCTATTTTAAATTGTTTGTCATAACTCCTTCTCATAAAGTAAACCACCTTTTCATATTTTTATTTTATCTTGGTGTCTACTTTATTGTACCATTTCCATATTTTTATTTTTTTCACTGTCTACTTGACAGGGAGCAGTTCATACTTGACAGCCCCATTAAATAATCATTCTGTTCTTTTTTTAACCACTCCATTTGTAGCTATAGCTTCTTTATACCAATTATAACTTTTCTTTTTGTATCATTCTGAAGTAATCACTCACTTTTATTATTTTAATTTACTTTAATTCCCTATTTTTTACTATCTTCAGGGAATATGATTCTACCTTTATGCCTTGCAATTGTTTGAACTTCGCTAACAATTAAGCTGTGTTCTAACATCCTATAACATTTTTCTAAGTTATTATTTTCAATCATATCAAAAAACTCAATAAATTCATTAACCATACGATGTTCATAATTATTTTCATTTATTAAAGAACTAGTTCCGTCATTCATCAATATCTCAAATCTTTCACAAACATTAGCTGGAGTATCTTGATATATGCATCCTTTATCTCCTTGAATATTATTTGCAATAGGTGCCTTACAATCTTTTGCTCCAATACAAACACATTTAAATGTTTCATAATCTAATATTAATATTCCAGATGTATCTATTCCTCTTTCAACATTTGGGTAGTATTCAATATTTTCAGGTTTTCCAAACAAACCTACTGCATAATGAATATTGTAAATATTTAAATCCATTAATGCACCGCCTGAAAATTTAGGATCAAAGGCAGGCAATATATTTCCTTCTTTAAAACTATTATATCTGCTTGAATATTGAGAATAATTGCATTGAACTATTTTAATATCTCCGAGCGTTGGAAGTAACTCTTTAATTTTTTTGTAATTAGGAAGATATTGATTAGTAATCGCTTCAAATATAAATAACTGCTTTTGTTTAGCTAAATCCCTTAAAATCAGTGCTTCATTATATGTTGATGTGAATGGTTTTTCAATAATAACATTCTTATTTGCCTCTAATCCCTTTTTTGCAAATTCAAAATGTAGATTATTAGGCAATCCAATATAAATTGCATCTAAATCAGTATTTAATAATTCATCATAACTATACAAAACTCTCTTAATTCCATACTTATTCTTTAATTCAATCATTGTTTCTTCATCTTTTGGCGTACCACACATCGCTTCTAATTCTACATCCTTTAAAAGTGAAGTGATTGACAAAAAGTCTTTCACTATCATTCCTGCTCCAATAATACCTAATTTCATATTTATTCCTCCATTTTTTATCTAAAAATAGTTTAAATATATTTTTAATTCTATCTCTTTGAAATAACTCTTACTCCATTTTCCCCAGCCACTATTAACTTTGTGACTTCGCTCATAAACAAAGAAGTACCAATTACGCCTACAATATCATTCAGATTATCATTTAATTTCTTAAAATCCTTTATATTTTCAAATTTTACATCTAATATAAAGTTACCATCATCAGTAATTAAATAACCATCTTTATTAGTAGTTGTTCTAACTACAGGATCACCTCCTAAGCTTTTAACCATTTTACTTACATAACTTAATGAATCTTTAACTACTTCTAATGAAACAAAATGCTTACAATTTAATTCTTTGGTTAGTTTTTGTTCATCTATAAGTAAAATATACTCCTTAGCCATTGATCCAATTATTTTTTCTTTTGTATATACACCTCCGCCACCTTTTGAAGCTTGGAAATTCTCATCTACCTCACCGCATCCATCAAAAGCAACATCTACTTCTTCTACAAAACACGTTGGTATTACTTCAATGCCATATTTAATACAAAGATTCTTTGTATTATCAGATGGAGTTACAACCTTAATTTTAAAATTATCTTGTACAGATTTGCTTATTAACTCAATTAAATACGCTATATTCCTTCCAGCACCTAATCCAATTACAGTATTATTTTTTATATATTCCATAGCTTTTTCAGCACATAATCTTCTTAAATTATCTTGATTCACCTTGTTTTATTCCTCCATATTTCATTTCTTATATATTCACATTCTTCATACATGTGTATTTAAAATTCACCTAAATCCGTACGAGAAATCCTTAAAATCAGCTTCTTATATAGAAGCAGGGACTCCTTCTATTGTTTATATTAAATCCTTTACTCCTGTTTCTAGCATTTCCATTTGCAATAGTGTTTGTTCGTCAGTAATTGTTTTACTTTTACCATTTATAATTGCTTCATATAAATCATCATATACTCTTCCATAATCACCATTAACAGATTTCACTTTTTCTTCGTGTATCACACCTTCCTCATCGATATATGTAAGCACACCATAATGCTTAAATGTATCAATACCAAAATCCTTGTTTTCAGGCATATAAAATAATTTTAAATGCTCTTCTTGACGATCTTTTGTTTCCTTTACAAAACATCCTTTTTTGCCATATACAACAAAACTTGGTCTTTCTTTAATTCTAAAGTAACTAGACTTCACAGATACTTTTAACTTTCCATAATATAAATCCAAATCAAAGTAATCATTCATTCTACCTGATCCCAATAATTGTCTTACATCATAATGGATATTATCTGGTTTACCAAAATAACTAATTACTTGATCCAAAGTATGACAACCATGACCATATAAATATGATAAGGTAGGATTAAAGCTTGTAATAGATTCAGGTACTTCTGGTCTATAATAGTCATAATGCATTTCTATTTCTATTAATTTGCCTAATTTTCCCTCCTCGATAACTTTTTGAACTGTTAAAAAATCACTATCAAAACGTCTATTTTGATAAGCTTGAACAATTAATCCTTTTTCTTTTGCCAAAGTAAATATTTCTTTTGCTTCTTTTGAGGTTTCCATAAATGGTTTTTCAACTAAACAATGTTTATTATGTTCCAATACCATTTTTGCATAGTCATAATGACTATTATGCATTGTACATACAACTATCAATTGTATTTCCTTGTCATTTAATAATTCATTTAAGTCAGAGGTATAATTTACTCCCGCAATTCTGCTCCATTTTTCATTCTTAGGATTTCTTTGATAAATTGTTTTTACTTTAATATTTTTTCTTTGTAAGACAAATGGTAAATGATATCTGTTAGCACTTTTACCATTTCCAATATAACCAATTGTAAGCATAGTTAACCTCCTAAAATATAATGGCTATTTTTAAATACATAAGATCATGTACTAAGTTTATTAAAACTCATTCATCTACTCCTGTAATGTTTTACATTTTTATGTTGATGTACTTAACTTCTGAAAGATTATCTACATACTAATTGTTTTTAAACATCATTTATTATAAATTTATTAATTACATATGCTACTCCATCTTCTTCATTACTTTTTGTTATAAAATTTGCCAGCATTTTAATTTCATCCTCTGCATTTCCCATAGCTACTCCAAAGCCTGCATATTCTATCATTGACCGCATCACCAATAGCAATAATTTCTTCTTTGCGGATTCCTAAATGCTGAGCTAACTTCTCTATTCCAGTAGCCTTATTACATCCTTTTTTCATAAATTCTAGCATAAAATCTACACTTCTAATTACGTTATATTCTTCAAATAACTCTTTAGGTATTTGAGACATAATCTTATTAAGCACATCTTTTTCTTCCTCTAACACTACTTTAAGAATTTCATCATCATCCTTTGTCTCTGTAAGAAAGTCTACTACTCTTACTTTAAGATTTATCCTTTTCTCTTCATCTTTAGAAAATTTACTTTCTATATTTACCAAATCTTTATCTTTTGTGAATGCATGAAAATATGTTTTAAGATTCTTTACTTTATTATAAATATATTTTAAGTCTTTACCTTTTAATGTCTCATTACTGCTTATTATTGAATAATCACTACTTCTGCATATCAAGGCACCATTTAAACCAATAACATACTCCTCTTTACCTGTAAGTTGTAATTCATTTAAATAATGTTTTATACCTTGAATTGGTCTGCCAGATGTCAAAACTATTTTTACTCCTAAGCTTCTAGCTACTTTTAATGCTTCCTTAGTTTTAGGTGTAATTGTTTTATCTTCTTTTAAAAGCGTTCCATCCATATCTATAGCAATAAGCTTATACATATTTCACCTCCATAATCATTTACTCAGTACCAATCTTTAGTTTTATTATAATCACTCTAATATTATTTCTACAAACTAAAGAATTTCACCCCAAAGAGGGAAATTCTTTATGTTAACATTTTTATCACTTACATAATAAATTAATCCTATAGACCAGAGTATCATCTTTGTCAATACTCTAGTCTATAGGATTGCTTCACTATAATTTACTTTTATGATTATCAAGATATTCTGAAATCATATCAATGTCATTTGATTCAATTTCAGGATTTATTCTAATAAAAGGAATATTAGTAATATCAGCTATTGTTGAAGTTGAAATTATAAACTCTATCTTTTTAAGATTTTCATCATTCTCATACATAAATTCTTGATAATCATAAATTTTAGAAATTTTTATTTTTTCTCCAAAATGATTATCAATTTTATCTTTAATAAAACTTATTATAGACTCATCGTAATCGCAAACAATAGCAGTATATAATTTATACTTCCACATTCCACTCATAGATACTAAATGAATAGTTATATAAGCTAATTCTATCAATTCCATATTCAAATTTAGTTTTCTTTTAATAATATATGCTATTTCAGTCGCCATTTTAAATTCCGTTTTATAGGTTTGCGTAACTTTTTCCCTTATCTTATTCGGTATACAATGTCTATATTTTAAACGATTTATCATTGGTGCAACATATAAAAGTAACTTATACTTATTATCTGGATTAAAACTTAAATCTATCTTGAACTTATCATGTAAAGTTATCAAAAACTCATCCACTATGCAAATAGCTTCCTCTGTTTCTATGTTTATAATATTTGTTCCATGAAGAAATTGTTTTGATTTAAAATATTGCTGTAAGTTAAGCCATTCTGTTTTTGATAAATTCACTTCTAAATCCTTTTCTACTTTTTCTCTTACCTCAGTCATTACTGGTATAAGATCATCATTTATATCATCTAAATCATTTAAATTAAAGCCTAATTGACAACGCTTAACTGCAACTAATATTTCATAGCATAGAAGTTGGGCACTATGACCTGATAAATAATAATTATATTTTTTAGTTTCAGCACTCACAATATGGTAAAGGTCTCTAGCTCTATCTACTATAATAACATCCTTCTCTTCAAATAAATAATTCCAATACTTAGTAATAGTGCTTACATTAGTCTTTATAGATAAAACCCAGCTGATAATATTTCTTTTTTCTTTTTCATTAGCCTTAAGCGTAATTCCTTCATTTAAAGAATAGCTTATTCCTAATTTCAAATCTTTCTTTAACCATTTATTAATAAGAATAACATCGTTATTTATAGTAGCTTCAGATACATATAAGGATTCTGCTAATTCCTCCACAGTAATATATTTTTTAGTTGTTAATTTCAGCAGTATGTACATCTGTCTCTCTAATGGCAAATTTGGTGTTTCAATTATATACTCATAATCCAACACTTTTCTTATAATATTGTTTTTCTTCAAAACTTCTTTATTTTCTTTATTAAGAAAATAACCTTTTTTTACTTTAGAATCTATTTCAACATTGTATTCTTTTAATAAAACATTAATTTCTTTAATATCATGTCTTATTGTGCGAATAGTCACATTGCAAAGTCTAGCTAATTCATTTCCAGTGATACATTCATCTGTATTTAAAATTATACTTAAAATGTCTCTATATCTCCGATTCAAACTTATAATCACCTATCTCAATACTTTAATATTTACTTTAATATTATCTTATTTTCTTAGATTTTTAAATTAATATGTTAAAATATATACCATAATATTTCTTTAAACTTTGCCTTTCCTTATTTTCTTTTTCAATATTTCTTCTGATTTTTTTATATTCTCAGCAATCCTAAATTTAGCTATCTTTCTTATTAATTCATAAGTCATTGGCTTTTCTATTGGACCAAATTAGCTTGTACAGCTTCCATATCCAAGTCCAACGCCTGCCATACTGGCCGCCATCCAGCAATGTAATATCAAAAGAACCATATTTTTTCATATTGTTCCCCATTATTGACAAATCAAAAGACCACTGAACAAGAACTTATGCTCCTTACTCGGTGGTCTGTTTACTCATTATTCATTACTTAAGTTCATTATATTATTCACCATATACTTCTTTTGCCAATGCAAATGTTGCCCACGCATTAGGCCATCCTACATAGAACGCAAGATGAGTGATTATTTCTGATATTTCTTCAGCACTTACACCATTGTTCTTAACATTCATGATATGATATTTTAGAGAATTATCAAATATCCCTTTTGTCATTAGCGCAGTTACAGTAATAATACTGCGGTCTCTTAATGATAACTTATCTTCTCTTGACCAGACCTCTCCAAAAAGAACGTCATCGTTCAATTCTGCAAATTTTGGTGCAAATGATCCAAGAGCATCTCTGCCTGCAGTTTGTTTTTTCATAATCTTATTTTCCTTTCTTACAATCCTCTGTCTTATACTGCAGCATAGGCAGTGTTTAAAATCTCTAAAATTTCTTCCGCAGTTAAAGCTTTATATCCACCCGGAAGTAGTACAGTTGAATTTGCAATTAGTGGAAGCATTTCTTCTGTTGCACCAAGTTCCTTAAGGCTTGTTATTATACCACATTTTTTTATGAATTTTTCCATAGCATCAATACCTTCTAAAGCAACTTCTTCTTTTGTCTTTCCAGCTTCATCAACACCCCATACTCGACTCGCAAAACGAACAAATTTATCTAAAGCAAATTTCGATATATATCTGTAATATGGAAGTGATATTGCTGCAAGTCCCATACCGTGTGCACAATCAGTATAAGCCCCTAGTTGATGCTCAATCATATGAACTTCCCAGTCTTGAGTTTTGCTTAATCCCATGATTGGATTCATTGCAAGAGTAGAACTCCACATTAAATTACTTCTTGCTTCATAGTTTTCAAGATCTTTTATTGCAATTTGTGCACTATTTATGATAGAACGAAGAAGTCCTTCAATCAAATAATCTGAAGTCACATCATCTTCACCTGAGAAATAAGCTTCCATTAAATGTGACATCATATCAAAAACTCCACTTACCATTTGATATTGAGGCAGCGTAAATGTATATTCTGGATTTAATATTGAAAACTTTGGGTTAACATTTGATGGGAAAACACGTCCATTCTTAAGTTTTACATCATTATTGGTAATAACTGATCCACCATTCATTTCAGATCCTGTTCCTGCCAATGTAAGGATAGATGCAACTGGCACTATTTTATTATCTACAGGTTCAAAATTTATCCAGTAACGTGTCCACGCATCACCAACACAATATGCAGATACTGAAATAGCCTTTGCGCAATCAATTGTAGAACCACCACCAACAGCTAAAATCAAATCTACATTATTATCACGTACAAGAGCAGCTCCTTCCATTACTTTTTCATAAGTTGGGTTTGCCATAATTCCAGATAGTTCTACGATGTTTTTACCATTTTCCTTTAAGATTGATACAACCTGGTCATAAAGTCCATTTTTCTTAATAGCACCTTTTCCATAAGCAAGCATAATGGTATCACCATAATTTGCAAGTTCACTGCTTAACTTATCTAAAGAATTCTTTCCAAAATGTATTGTTGTTGGGTTTTGATAAGTAAAATCTAAATTCATTCTTTTCTCCATTCCTGCGCATTTTTGCGCATCAATTATTTTTCAATTTCATTAATACAATTAATTGTATTCGCATTTCTACTGAAAACAATATAGGGTCTCTCCATTTTTGCTCCTACTATTTTAACTTCCCATATTCTTCATCAGATACAGGATCTAACCACTCGTTAGATCCACCTTCTGCTGGAACTTCCACTGCCAGATGTGCAAACCAGCTGTCTGGTGCTGCTCCATGCCAATGTTTTACTTCTGGTGGAATATTAACTACATCTCCTGGATGTAATTCTTGGGGCTCTTTTCCCCATTCTTGATAATAACCTCTGCCCGCTGTACATAACAAAATCTGTCCACCCTTATGATGTATATGCCAGTTGTTACGGCATCCTGGTTCAAATGTTACATTGCCTATCCCTATTCTTTCCATAGTAAGCATGTTTAAATAACTCTTTCCTACAAAGTACTTTTCAAACATTTTATTTTCTTCTCCCATAGGGAATACAGTAGTAGCTTTTAATTCTTCTAAATTACTCATTAATTTCGCCTCCAAATTTAACACTGTTTCTTGAATTTATCCGATAGCTAGCATCCGTAACACTCTTCCCTCTTCCTCAAGTCGGATGAATGCTCACAGAGTAAGCGTTCATCATCAACTCATAGATTTGGACTTTCACTTATCTGCTTAACCGGGCGATAACGGCTACACGCTCCTGGATAAGTTCAACTAAATTCAGATAGAGTTAAAACTCCATCTGAAAAGTTTCACTTTATGTTGCGCATTTTATATTTATTTAATTACTCAACACAAAATTCTATACTTTTATCCTAATACCTAAACCTAACTTTAGGTCAACTACTTTTTTAAATTTTTTATAAATTTTATATTTTTTCATCTTAAAGATCATTATTATTTTTTGTTAGTGTTTACCAATCAATATAAAATAAATATTGACCTCTAGCTAGGTTTAGGTTATATAATAATTAAATACTTGATTTAATACATTTTAGGTAAAATGATTTTTTGAGGTGAAAGATATGACATATTCAATTGGTGAAGTTTCTGAAATGCTTGAAATTCCCATTTCAACTTTAAGATATTACGATAAGAAAGGACTTCTTCCTTTAGTTGAGCGTACAAATGGTAACGTTCGTGTATTCAGTGAGATTGATGTTCGTTGGTTAAATATGATAGATTGTTTAAAAAACACTGGAATGGAATTAAAAGAAATTAAAACTTTCTTTGAGTGGTGCGAAAAAGGTGATTCTACTATTGATAGGCGTTATGAAATGTTTTTGGAAAGAAAGAGAGAAACTGAGAAGCAAATAGCTATTCTTCAGAAATCACTGGATTTAATTAGTTACAAATGCGAATACTATCGTATAGCTAAAGAAGCTGGTACTACAAACACTCCGGAGTTAATGCAGAATCCTATAAAGGAATTTGAAAAGCAACAGTTCTTTCAAGATGCTGTAGGAGATACTGAATAACCCTTTCATTATATGAAATACAAAGAATTACTCTAAGATTCTTTGTATTAATTCTTTCTACTAGCAGGTAAGCACGTACAGTGTAGTCCTGCCTCAGCTTTCAGTGAATATTTTTTTATTTCTCATTTTTTATTTATTCACTTATTTGATTATTCCATCTTTTAAAATTAATAAGATTTACTAAAATTAAAACTATTAATATAGTAATAAATACAAATATAGAGTATCTTATGCTTACGCCTAAAAATGTATACAACAGAATTACTGGAGTATCAGCTATAAGTATTGTTAAAATATACTTAATTAAAGTAATCTCTGTTAATACAGAAAAGAAACAAACTATATCACTAGGCACAACAGGCGATGAAACGCCTAATGCTAGAATTTGTACACTATTCTTTTTTACCATGTTGTATATTTTAGGATACTTTTGTATTATCTTCTTTTGATAGCTCATACCAAATGTGAGTTTAACAAAGAAAAATAATAACATTTCACTAATTAAATTTGCAATTGCTGTTAGAATAAAAGCTTCTAACGGATTAAACAAAACTCCTCCGACGATTATAAAAACAGTACATGGAATCAAAGTAAAAATTCTTAGAGACGCAATTATTAGAAATAATAATTCACTATATTCCTTGTATGTATTTAAGAATTTTATAATTTTATCAGTGCCATCATTGTATAATTCATACTTAAAAAATATTAATAAAATTGTAACCCAAAATATAAGCACAATACCTTTAAATAACTTGTCCAATTTGACTTCTCCCTTTTTATCTAGAATTTATATTAACACATTAAAAACTATGACTTAATCTATTACAGATTTCAATACATAAGTAAATCACTAATTAACATAAAATTAGAAACTGCAGCAAAATACATATGCAGGTGGCACGTTCCTTACTTCCCTTTTTACACTTACCTTATTAAAGTACTTTTTAATAAAATCTTTCTTTAATAAAGTGTATTGAAATGTGATAAATTTGCCCTCTTCCTTTAAATGCTTTTGTGTTTCTTTCAAAATATTTGAAGATAAATCATTAGGTAAGCTTGCAAATGGAAGTCCTGAGACAATATAATCTATCCACGGGATATTGTATTTTTTCATGTATTTCCCAATGTATTCAGCTGAATCATTAATAACATAAATATCAGATTCATTTTTATATTTATCTTTAAGTAAATCACAAAATTTTTTGTTGCTCTCAAAAAGCAGAATTTTGGTATTCTTTTTTCTTCCTTTTACTATTTTTTCAGTAAACACGCCTGTACCAGAACCATATTCCACAATATATCTTGCACTCTTAAACTCAATATCTTCAATCATCTTGTTTGCAAGATACTTCGAGCTAGGAAGTATCGCTCCAACTGTTCTAGGTTTTGTTATGTATTGTTTTATAAATGATAGTATTTCCATTTTCTCCCCCTTTAATTTGGACTTGATATCATGTCCTATTTCAAAAATAACTAATCTTTACTTCATAGCTTAATAATTCAGAAGTTGTCCACTTGAACGTTTGCACTAATTTATTGTTAGCTCTGGTTCAAAAATATCTAAACTACTTAAAAATAATAGTATTATTGTATTTATCTTCTTAATCTTATAACTCAGTTTATTTAATAATATCTATTTTTTTCAACCATGGTTCAATGTCACTAATATCATTTGCTCTTAATCCTTCCAATATAGTTGAATTTGGACAAAGGCTATTGATTGCTTCCATACTTTCTTTAATATCACTTGATGAACTTGTGCAGAAAGGAACAACTGTTTTACCTGATAAGTTGTAAGATTCAAGAAAAGTATCTATTGTCATTGGTGCTGTATGCCACCAGATTGGATAACCAACAAAAATCACATCATAATTATCTATATTCTCCACTTTTGTCGCTAACTTAGGTCTGGCGTTCTCTTCCTTTTCCTTTTTAGCAACATCAGTTAATTCCTTATATTCATTAGGGTATGGTGTAACAGTTTTAATTTCAAAAATATCACCTTTTGTAAGCTCCTGAATTCTTTTAGCAGCTTTTTCTGTAGTCCCAGTTTGTGAAAAATATGCAATCAGAATCCTTTTCGTGCCATTATTACTCTTTGCTAACGTAGATCCATTTGAATTTGACGTATCACTTGCACTAGAAATATCATCACCATCCTCTGTTCCATCTGAAGAAGTAACTTTTTCCTGCCTAGCAGAAGATGAATTATTACTATTACTTCCACAACCTACAGAAAAGAGTAACAGCATGAAACATAGTATAGTCAATAGAATCTTTTTCATAATTATTTTTCTCCTTATTTAATTATTTTTAGGGTATTTTAATTAAATAGAAATGCAAGTATTATGAATGGCAACAAATTGTCACTGTCAAACAGAATTTCAATTGGTTCTATCACATTACCTGCATTTTTTAACTATTCTATATGCTCAGATGATAGGTTAATGATTATCTTATGAAATTGGTAAATACACCAGTTTCTCTCTCTGGCATCTTTACACCGTTCTTAAGACCAGTTTCCTTACATTTTAAGAAAAATGCCATATTTCTTCCTAGCGTTCTCATAGTCTGAAGTCCTTCTATATCCTGTTTTACTTGCTCAGGAGTAGCACCATGAACCATATTCCAATACTGTGACGAAACAATTGGCATCTGCATTAACCCAAAATATTTATTTAATTGATCATAAGTTGCAGTTGTTCCTGCTCTTCTTGCTGATATAACACATGCTGCAGCTTTTAAATAAAATGACTGTCTGCCTCCGTTTAAATCTGCATAAAATACTCTATCTAAAAATGATGTTATTGCACCACCTGCTGATGCCCAGTGTACTGGTGATCCAAAAATAAATCCGTCATAGTCTGCAGCTATATCAAGGAATTCATTTACTCTATCATCAAATACACATTTCTTCTTAGTAGCACATACCTTGCATGCAATACATCCATTCAAAGCTTTATTGCCAATCCAGAAAATCTCAGTTTCAACACCCTCATTATTTAATGTTTCTGCAACTTCTGTTAATGCGGTATAAGTACATCCTTTTTGATGTGGGCTTCCATTTACTAATAATACTTTCATTCTTATCTCTCCATTTCTTTTATTAAATGATTTACTACAAATTAACAATTTTCACTTTTTTCAACCTTGTCAATTAACTTTGAATCAACTCACTTTCAGAAAAAATTTATTTTAGAATCAGCTTACTACTGAGAGTATACTCTCAGTCAAGCACTTTTCTATTTTTTTATACTATAATAAAGAATTGCCTGTCTGATTGAACCTTTTAACGGTCAAACAAGCTCATTTTGACCACTGCTTTTCGGGATCGTCTGTTAATAATCAGACTGTCTACTGATATTGCTCCATTCCCGCAGTTCAACTAATCTCTCTTCATATTCATCCTGAATGATTTTTACAGCATCACTGCCTAAAGCAAGTCTCTTTGGTAGTTTTTCCTTTTCTACCATATTAACGATTATCTTTCCGGCATTTTCAGGATTACCAGTCTGGTTATGATAATTGACCATATTTTCTATATGCCACTTACCTGCTGTTTCAGCATAATCTTTTATATTCTTACTTGTTCCCTTTAAAGAACTATAAAATTCTGTACGGAAACTCCCCGGTTCAACTGTTAATACACGTATTCCCAATGGTTTGCATTCCTTATAAAGTGTATCAGATGCTAGTTCCATGGCTCCTTTTGCTGCTGAATACATACCATTACCAATTGCTCCTCTCACGCCTCCGATGGAAGTAATGTTAATAATTGTTCCACTTTTCTTCTCTCTCATCAAAGGCAGCACTTTTTGAATAAGTGCTATTGGTCCAAAGCAATTAACTTGAAACAGCATTTGAATTTCGTCCACTTCGCTTTCCTCAATGGCACTACGATATCCATAGCCCGCATTATTCACAAGAACATCTATTGTTCCAAACTTATCACAGGCAGCTTTTACCGTGTGTTCTATAGCCTCCAATTTAGATACATCCAGTGCAACTGCGTAAGCCTTATCTGGATAAACCTCCGTCAGTTCCTTCAATTTTTCTACATTCCTTCCAGTTGCCACTACCTGATTTCCAGCGTTCAGTGCAGCTTTTGCAATTCCTCTTCCAATCCCGGATGAACATCCGGTAATAAACCATGTCCTCATCGTTTCACCTCCCATGCCACTTATCGGATAAAGTTTGTGCTGATGCGCCTATCTTCCTGCTTTGGTCGTTCCACACTCAATTTTTCTCCTGCTTCAACCAATTTTAGAAACCATGCCATATTTCTTCCAAGAACACGCATTATCTGCATTCCTTCATAATCCTGTCGTACTTCCTCAGGCGAATTTCCATGCACCATGTTCCAATATCTTGAAGAAATAATAGGCATCTGACCATGTGCAAAGTATTTATTCATCTGGTCTAACGCTGCAGTAGTTCCCGCTCTTCTTGCAGATACGACAGCTGCCACAGGTTTTAGCATAAAAGCGTTCTTTTCTCTTCCCATGTTTGAAAAGAAGGCTCTATCCATGAAACTTTTCATCGCCCCATCCATAGCCGCAAAATGTACTGGTGAACCAAATATGAATCCATCGTAGTCCGTAGCAACATTCATAAATTCATTTACTGTATCATTAAAAACGCATTTTCCAATCTTCTTGCAACCGCCACATGCAACGCAGCCAGACAAAGACTTTTTCCCAATCCAGAATATATCCGTATCAATGCCTTCCTTTTGTAATGTATCTGCGACTTCCGATATTGCAGTATAAGTGCATCCTTTCTCATGTGGACTTCCATTTACTAATAAAACTTTCATTATTACCGCTCCATTTCTTCTAATAGTATTTTTTATTATATTTTATTTTCCAGCTCTTTTAGCCATATCCGATCCCGCTGGGTAACGCTCTCCCACTACAGTAATTTTTGATAATGCATCATTTAATTTACTAAGATCCTCATAAGTTAAAGCGATTTTTGCTGCTCCTGTATTCTCCTCTAAACGATGAATTTTTGTTGTACCTGGTATTGGAACAATCCAAGGTTTTTGTGCTAATACCCATGCTAAAGCTATTTGAGCAGGTGTAGCACTTTTTTCTTCAGCGACCTTATAAATTAAATCAATTAAAACCTTATTTGCTTCCATATTTTCTGATGAGAATCTTGGAAGTTGACTACGAAGGTCACCCTTAGTAAACTCAGTGTTTTTATTAAAAGCGCCCGTCAAAAATCCTTTTCCTAGTGGTGCAAATGGCATAAATCCAATTCCTAGCTCTTCTAAAAGCGGAAATAGTTCTTCTTCTGGCTTTTTCCACATCATAGAATATTCACTTTCCACTGCTGTTAGCGGGCAGATTTCATGTGCCTTTTTAATTGTGTTAATTCCAGCTTCTGAAAGCCCCCAATGTTTTATCTTACCTTCCTTTATTAATTCCTTCATAGTATCTGCTACTACTTCTATAGGGACATTAGGGTCAACACGATGTAAGTAGTATAAATCAATCACATCTGTTTTTAATCTCTTCAAAGACCCCTCCACTGATTCTCTGATTACTTCAGGTCTTCCATCTAGTACCTGATTTCCATTCACAACTTTTATTCCACATTTAGTACTTATAATAACTTTCTCCCTATAAGGCTTTAATGCCTCACCAAGTAATTCTTCATTTATATATGGTCCATAGACCTCTGCTGTATCAAATAGAGTAATTCCCATTTCAATTGCCTTATGAATTAGTGATATCATTTCTTTTTTATCTGAAACTGTTCCATATCCATAACTCATTCCCATACAGCCAAGACCAATACTAGATACCTCTAATCCACTTCTGCCTAATTTTCTTTTTTCCATATTTCAAATTCTCCTTTCATTTTCAACCTTTTTACTAATTTCAAAATATAACTTGTCACACATATGCATGTTCCCATTATTGCAGCCAAATCAATAAAAAGCCCTCCAGGCCACTCACTAAATTCCAAAAAGAATAAGAATTATACAACACCAGATATGAACCTATATCCCTTTTCGCCCAGGTTCCTGCTCAATAGATAGCTTCTTTTTCTTCAAAAATATAGTAAAAATCACCAAACTTTCATAATACATTAACTGTATCTTCTAATTGATTCTTATTTGTTTCATTTTCTTAAATTTTATTTACCGCTTCTCTGCTATATTATTTATATAAATGCTCTCTAGTCATTTCTAATGTATTATTATTTCCTTTTACAAATAATATTTGATGCAAATCAATCATTCCATTATGGAATGATGCAGCACAAGCCGCTAAATATAGCTTCCACATTCTAATAAATCTTTCGTCAAACATCTTTGAAATTTCATCTATATGATTATTGTAATTTTCATACCAGCAAAGTAATGTTTTTTGATAATGCCGTCTTAAACTTTCAACATCCAATGTGTAGTAGTTTAATTCGCTTCCTATATTTATTATTTCTCGCAGACTAGGAATAACTCCGCCTGGAAATATGTATTTTTTGATCCACGGATCTCCTGAAGATTCTTTTCTTCCGCTAATGTAATGTAATAAAAATAGTCCTTGATCTTTTAATACTGAATTTACATTTTTAAAGAAAAGCTCATAATTAGAACGACCTACATGTTCAAGCATTCCGACACTTACAACTCTATCAAATTTCAAATCACTCTTTTTTAAATCACGATAATCCATTAGTTCGACAGTTAAATACTCTTCTAAGTTTTCTTCTTTAATTCTTTCTTTAAATTTTAGATATTGTTGCTCACTTAATGTAATTCCAACTCCGTGAATTTTATATTTTTTTGCAGCCTCAATTAGTAAATAACCCCAGCCACATCCAATGTCAAGTAAACCCATTCCTTCACGTAATTGTAGCTTTTTTAAAATATAATCAACTTTATTTTTTTGTGCTTCATACAATGTATCATCTTTATTTTTAAAATATGCACAGGAATAACTCATAGTCTCATCTAACCAAAGTTTATAAAAATCATTTCCTATATCATAATGGGAACTTACTTCTTTCTTTTGATTCTTTTTAGATGTAGACGAAAATATCAATTTACTTAATGCATTCTCATTTACATCAAAATCATCTAGTTTTGCTAATACAATATCTAAAGCATCATATAAATCTCCTTCTTCAATATCAAGTATATTATCCATATAAGCTTCCCCTAAAGCTAGTGATGTGCTAGTAAGTAATAAATTCTTACTTATATCTCCATTTACTTTAATCACAAACTTAGAATCTCCCTCACCTATATTTAATACTTCTCCATCTTTAAATTTAACTTTAAAAGGTGTTTGATTTTCTTGCTTGAAAAATTTTTTAATAATTGTACTTTCTAATGACATTAATAATATTCCTTTCTATTTTGCATTTAATTTATCTCTATTCTTTTTTGTTGTATATCCATTTTATATTGCTTTTTTACCTTTATTCCTGTACACTTAATAGCCAACGTGCACGTCAAAATTAAGATTTAAAAAGCTTTATTAGATGGTGAAAGAAAAAAATATACCGTTAACTTCCCTGATATGAAAGTTAATAAATACTTTTTGTGAATTTAGACAACATGTTTCATCATATCAAGCTCTCATCCTTTTTAATCAATATGATCATTAGCTGCCATTGAATTGTTTACTCAAATTATCACATTTCATATTCTTCTTCCATAAATTGTTCTTCCTTACTTGCTTCATCATCAGTGCTTGATAACGAACGGGCAAAACTAAAAGCAAATATAGCTATAACCGCTGCTATTGCACTAATCCATGTAATTGACATTACAGACCATCCTCCTACAACGATTCCTCCAATGACTGCACCTAAGGAGAATCCAATCTGTACAAAGGTACTGTTAAGACTAAGAGCTATTGACGAAACTTCAGGTGCAAGTGACACTAGGTTAAAGTTTTGAGTTGGTCCAAATGTCCAACAAGCTATCTCCCAAATCATAAGTAATATTATAGTGCCCATTGACCAACCTATACCTAATAAAGACACTAACACAAGGGTAATAATTTGAATTGCAATAGCACTAAATATTGTGCGATTGATTCCAATCCTATCAGCCAAGAAACCTCCAGCTTTTGAACCAATTAAGCTTCCAACACCTAAAATCATAAGAACAATACTTATTTTATCTTTCATCATCGGCATAGCTGCTGTAAGAAATGGAGTAATATACGTATCAATAATAGAAAAACAGATAAATACAAATACTGTTACACTAAGCATAAATGCTATTCTAGGATTCTTCAAAAGAGCAAATCTTTTATTAATAGGTACTGAAACATCTCCTTCAAGTGCTGGTATTGATTGCTTAATAACTAATAATGCAAACAAACAGATAACTGCAATAATCCAAAAGATTGCTTTCCATCCATATGCCCCTGCTACCATTCTTCCTAGTGGTACTCCAAATACAAGTGAGGAGCTAAAGCCCATTGCAACATTTGACATAGCACTGCCTTGACGTCCAGGAGCGGCTAACTTTTCTTGCCATTCCATAAGCATTAACTACAAAGACACCTGATCCAATGCCAAGTATAACTCGCGCAGTCATCAGGGATGTAAAGCCTGGCAGCACAAGCATACAGCTGATTCCTAATAATATTATTGCAAGAGCCAGCAGCAGTTGCTTGCGCTGATTCATTTTAGATATCGCCACAACTACAAGTGGCGTTCCTATTGCATTACTTAGTGAATATACAGTAACAAGCTGACCAGCTGTTGATACAGATACACCTACAGATTCAGCAATTTTATCTAACATTCCAACTATGCTGAATTGCGTCGTTCCAACCACAAAACAGATAATAGTCAGCATGTAAATTTTCCAATTGTTGTTTGTTTCTTTGTTCATTATATTCTACATTCTCCTCTACTTTTGTAAATTCATAACTTTAGTTCATCTGTTAAAACTTTACATATTCTTATGCATTTTTCCCTGCTTTATATGCTTCCTGCATTGCTTTATTGCCTTGAATATCTCCAAGCTGCCAAGCACCTGCTCCATAAATTACACCTTTTACATGAGACATTGGAAGACAATCTGTAAATCCACGCAAACTATCGATGGTACGCTCCATTGAACTCTTACCTGCAGCTGCAGTTGCAATAAAGTAAAAATCTTTACCCCTAATTTCCATATAGCGCGGCAATGTACGATCTATCAGTGTTTTCATCTGGCCATCCATAGAATAAAAATATACAGGTGTAGCTAAAACGATGATATCTGCATCTATCATCTGCTGAAGAATATTAGTCATGTCATCCTTCTGCACACAGATACTGCTTTTTTTACAGGCATAACAGGCATTACAACTTCCAATTTTACAATCCCTTATATAAATCTTAGTGACAAAATTACCTGACTCCTCTGCCCCATTTATAAACTGATCACATAAAGTGTCTGAATTACCTCCTTTTCTTGGGCTTCCTGATAAAACTAATACTTTTCTCATTGATTTCTCCTTATATAATACATTTAGGTTAATCAAGGCAACCTATAACCATTTATTAATAACATTCTTCTAAAATTTTCAATATTTCTTGGTTGGTCATCTTCTTATAACTTTCAGCAGAGATTTTGCAAGAGTCCGCAATCTGCTTTAGCAGGTCCTTATCAATATTACCAAGCTCATGAAGTGTTGAAGGCAATCCAATTTCTTTTATGAAATCAGAAAGTGCCTCAATGCCTGCTCTTGCTAGTTCATCTTCTGTCTTTCCTTCTACTTTAATGTTCCAGACATTTCGAGCAAAGCGAGCAAACTTATAAAGGTCGTAGGAATAGATATGTTGATAATAAACCGGGCCTATGACTGCTATACCGCAGCCATGGTTGCAGTTTGTATAAGCATCCAGTTGATTCCCAATATTATGAACTTCAAAAGTCACCTTCTTGCCTAGCTTAATGATACGATTCTCGGACATGGTGCATGCCCACATTAGATTACTTCGAGCCGTATAATCTTTTGGATTTTTGATTGCTGTGCGCAGATTGCGGATAACACTTCGCATCAGCGCCTCTGAAATATCATCAGAAACATTATCTTCATTTGGTTCGCTGAAATAAGTCTCCATGATATGAGTTAAAGTATCGAACCCACCAGACACCATCTTATCCGCTGATACACTGTATGTATATTCTGGGTCAATCATAGCAAACTTTGGATTGCATTTTAGATAATCACGACCTGTTTTCACTTTATACTTTTCATTAGTGATTGTTGCACAGCCGTTCATCTCACTTCCAGTACCAGCAACTGTTACAATTACACCAAGAGGTAGTGGTTCAAAATCTATAACACTCATCTTTCCCCAATACTTATTCCATACATCCTCTGTTGAAACAACCGCCATAGAAATAGCCTTACAGCAATCCAAAACATCTTCACCACCAACACCAAGTATAAACTCTACAGCATTTTCTTTTGCCAGTGCTGTCCCCTCCAATACCTTTTCGTAAGTAGGATTAGGCATAATATTTGAAAACTCAATGACATTCTTTCTAGCTGCATTGAGTATCTCCATAACTTCACCATAGATTCCATTTTGTTTAATATCCTCACTTCCATAGGCAAACATAACATTATCTCCATAATCTGAAAGAGCATTTGCAAGATATTCTTTTACACAACCTCGTCCAAAATAAATTTTTGTCGTATTCTCAAAAATAAAATTATTCATATTTTATTTAACGCACTCCATTCTTGTTTAATCATCCTCTCTCTTTACAGTTTTATTATAAGTAGATCAGATAATAAACAGAAGTTTCAATAAGTTCTCCAGTATCAACCTAAAGGTTGTAACTTAAAAAAATACACAAAACAGTCGTGGATTCTTCAATTACTACTCATCTTTCATTCACAGACTGTTGTTTATAGCTTCTGTGTTCCTAAATCAAAAATATCTTGTCTTGATTGCGATACACACTGCTGTTGCAGATTTTGAGCAATTTGAAAAAATTCTTAATGTATGCGAAAAAAGCCGACAATATTGGTTTTGTTCTAAATGATATTTTCAATAATAAAAAAGATGAAGAATATAGTTATTGTGTATTCTTCACAGACATAAACTACACTACTAAAAAAGCATAGATTATTTTTTCTATACTTTGAAATGAACGCTATATGATGCTTACTATTCCGTTGTTCGTGAGATAAACTCTTATCGTCATTAGACATAAAAAACTCCATTCTACATGTTAAACGAGTGAAACTGACTAAAGTCATTAAAAAGCCCCACGAAAGTTAGGTTATTGATCCAACTTTCGTGGGACAGCTCAGATTTTTCCAGCCTTTTTATTGCATATTTCACATCCTACTATTGCTATACTGATTAGAGACGTTTATCAAAGAAATCTACTCCTTTTTCTACCGCTTGAGCAACGTATTCTGGTTTCCAATATGTTTGGATATGAGTAGCTCCCTTGATGAAGAACAAATCCTTATCGTTCGTACCTGTTGCTGCAGCAAATGCTTTTTCAGTTAAATAGAAAGTATCAGCAATGCTTCCGACCATCATCAGTAATGGTTGGTTGATAAGATCCATACTCTCTGAAGCATCGAACGTAAACAAATCTAGAAGACTACTTAAAGTGTATTTGAATGTAGAGTTTGGATGTTTATGAGTTCTGCCATAATATTCGTAACCCTCACGATAAAGATCATATGGTAACGCTTTTGCTTGTTCATCTGTGAGATCTAATAGGTCAGCTGAGTATAATACCTCTCCACCGGCAGATTCTTGTGCACGAGCAGCTGTAGCTTGTTGCAATCGTTCTTGGATAGTGTCTATTTGAGAATCTAGAAAACCATTGCGACGAACAAGTCCACTGTTAAACGCACTCAAAGTAACAACCACTTTGAAGCGCTTGTCGGTTTGAGCGGCTCTTAAAGTGTAACCACCCCCACCGCAAATACCGAATATTCCAATGCGTTCTGAGTCAACACCAGGATAGATGGAAATAATATCTGCCATACCATGGATATCTTCGACACGGAACTGAGGTTTATCAACATTACGAGGTTGCCCTTCACTTGCACCTTGATATGAAGCGTCGGAAACGATAGTGATATAACCATTTTCAGCTAAATGCTGACCATATAATCCAGCGACTTGTTCCTTAACCCCACCATTAGGGTGTGCAACTATAATTGCAGGGTTCTTCTTGGATGCATCATAATCAGCTGGTGTATAAACATTAGCAGCAATTTTCAAACCATTTAATACATAGCTTATTGGGTGAATATTGACTTTACCAAATTCATTCTTAGTGATAGCACCTTGATATACTAATCCCCATGGATTATCATTAATTGTTAGTAAATCTTCAACGGGTATATCTTTATATAACATCTTTGACATAATTAATTCCTCCATTTTTAATTTATAATAAAGTAAGTGGATAAACATTTTCTATATTACTTACTACCCTCTATGCGTTAACTAAATCCGATACTTTTCAAATTTTTTCATATAAAATTAACTACCAACAATTCTTATTGATTTATAAAACTAGTGTACACCTTAGAGTCAACTCTCAAGCAAGATAAACGTATGCAGGGTTTGAGATTCTTTCCTTGGTTCCTGCATAACTTTTATTATCATAATCTACTCTGACAATTGTCCCTTCTTCATTTACATCTTTATAATAATTCTTTGGTATTAATTTTGTTTTACCTACCATCATATTATCATCACTTTCCTTAATACCAGGTAAATTAGTATCTTCTACTAAAGAATTTTTCTGATAATTATGCGATTTATTACTTTTTCATAATAACCACTAGACATACTTATAATTATATTTTATTTATCATATTGCCTTATTGTCTTATAACTAATTCTTTCTTTGCATTTTATTATAAGTAGATTTAAGAATTAACAGAAGTTTCAATAAGTTTTCCAGTATCAACCTAAAGGTTGTAACTCAAAAAAATCAAAAAACAATCGCGGATTCTTCAAGTTGGCGATAACTGTTGCTATATCCTGGATAGCTTCAACTAAATTCAGGTGGAGTATAAAACTCCACCTGAAAAGTTTCACTTTATTTTTTATTCTTCTACTTCAAAAATCTGAGAAACAGCCTGTATAAATGAACGGACATGTTCAGACGGAGTTGGTGAATACAGCAATCCAAATGGAATTTCATAGTTCCATTCTACTGGAATAATTTTCAATAATGGATGAACATTCTCCCAATAATCAAATACCATTAAGACATCATTGCTATTTCCACACTGATTGAACACATTCACATCATAAAACGAGAAATCTTTTATTGTAATTTCGGGATAATTTTTCCAAATATCATCTCTCATAATATCAATATAACTGTTCCATCCTCTTCTAATCAACATCAGGTTTTCACCAAACAAATCTTGAATTGTCAGCTTACTTTTTGCAGCTAACCTATGATGTATAGATACCGCACAGCAAATTTTCTTTCTTGAAAGTTCCTGCGCCGCACATTTTCGTTGATTTAGAAATTCCCCATCAAAAACGCCGGGCACCAAATCGATGTTTTGTCCAAGATGCATGAGAATTTCTCTTGCGTTTTCAGGAGTGTTTTCAAATGAAACCAATTGAGCCTTCAAATTTGGGCAAAGTTCATGAATCTTTGGCCATAAATCCATTAAAATGCTGCTCGGTGTCATCAATGATGTTCCAATCCTAATTGTATTTATATTTTTCTCTTCCATAGCTTTTTTTGCTCTATCAATAGATTCTTTTGAATACTTAATGATGTAATTTGCGTCTGCATATAGAGATTTTCCAGCCTCTGTTAATGTAAGCCCCCTATGAGTCCTTACAAACAATTGTAATTCCAGACTAGATTCTAGAATATTAATTTGTTTGGTAACCGCAGTAGGTGTAATATATAAAATTTCAGCAGCTTTAGAAAAACTCCCAGCCTCTGCTACTTGTATAAAAGTTTCCAACTGTTTATTGTACATAAAAAAACATCCTTCCATTGCTACCCATATTTCATATACCTCACTTTCCCTTAAAACTGTCAGTAATCATGATGAATTTTGCTAACATTATTTTTTCATATATTCCAAGCTCCTGTTTCTTTTATTATTTTGACATCCCTATTTTCTTCAGCCAATCTGAAACATCTTTATTTGCTTTGTTTACGTTACTTCCACGTACTGCCAGACCTTCTAAAATCGTTGACTGAGGACAAGTTTTCTTGATGTCATCTACACTTCTGCCTAAACCGCTCCCTTCATGAGTACAAAATGGAACAATGGTTTTTCCTGATAAATTATATTGTTCTAAAAAAGTAAATACTGGCATTGGCATAGTTCCCCACCAATCAGGATATCCAACAAAAATCACATCATACGAATCAATGTTGTCAACCTTTGTTGCAAGTTTTGGTCTAAAATTCTCTTCTTGTTCCTTCTTTGCTTGATCTACAACTTCATTATAATTCGTAGGATATGTATCTACTGGCTTAATTTCGAAAATATCTCCTCCAACAGTTTCGTGAATTTGATCTGCAATCACTTTTGTATTTCCAGAATGTGAAAAGTATGCTACAAGAATATTTTTTGCTCCATCCTTATTCTTTATGGAAGTAGAACTATTTGAATTTGACGTATTACCGTCACTTGAATTATCCGTGCCAGTCTCAGTTTTATCTGCTGAAGTAACTTTTCCTTGCTCAGCGTTTTGGGACTTACCACCAATACTACCACAGCCTACAATGAAAAGTGCCATTATGAAACATAGCATAGCCAATAAAATCTTTTTCATTATTAGTTTCTTCCTCCTTTAGTCATTTATAAAATTTTGAATAACTAGAAATTCAGTTACTAAATGTCATCTATTTACGATTATATATAAACAAATCTTCATTACTCCAGCTCATTATCTGCTGTATTCATGAATTCATCTTGATAATTTAATAACAACTCATTTTCCTATTTTTCTCATTCAATTTAACTAGTAACACCTATTTTTTTCAACCACGGTTCAATATCATCTATATCATTTGCTCTTAATCCTTCCAATATGTTTGACTTTGGACAAAGAGTGTTAATTGCTCCCATACTTTCTGCAATATTACTTGCTGAACTTGTACAGAAAGGAACAACAGTCTTTCCCGACAAATTATATGATTCAAGGAATGTATCTATTGCCATTGGTGCTGTATGCCACCAAATCGGGTAACCAATAAAAATCGCATCATAATCATTCATATTTTCTACTTTCGTCGCTAACTTTGGTCTAGCATTATCGTCTTTTTCCTTTTTAGCAACCTCAGTTAATTGTTGATAACTATCAGGGTATGGCGTCACTGTTTTAATTTGAACAATATCACCTTTAGTGAGTTCCTGAATTCTCTTAGCTGCTTTTTCTGTAGTTCCAGTTTGTGAAAAATATGCAATAAGAATCTTTTTTGATCCATCCTTAGTCTTTGTTGAAGTAGATACGTTTGCAACTTGACTTTTATCATTTGTTTTATTACTATTATTAGTACTTATCCATACTCCATTTGAATTTACATAATATCCATCAATTGTTGTGTCACTTGCCATATACCCATCGGAATAAAAATAATACCAATTTCCATCAATATTTCTCCATCCTGTAGCCCATGAACTTCCTTCTGTATACCACCATCCTGCGGAATTACTTTTCCATTCCGCATGTGCCGCAATGGGTACTATTGAGAATAATATCAGTAATGTAAAAAAGCTTGCAAGTAACCTTTTTAATTTTTTCATTATGACATCTCCCTTTATTTTTATAGGTTATGTTATGTTAACACCTTGTGCATTTTATATTAGAAATTTTTATAATATAAAATGCACAAAATATCCTTGAATTATAATTTGAACTAGCATAAAATGGTTAATTTAATAGAACTTTTAAAGTCTGATATAAATCTAATAAGATTATAATAAATCTTAATTTTTCATTATTAGATTTAAATATTTATTTTCATATCGAATTAAAAGAACCTAATTATTTATAAGATTTTTGGTAAATAGAAATACAATCTTCACGAGTCAGTTTTACACGGTCACAAGCAAACAAACCTCCCATTGGTCCCATTGCATTATCTGCCATCTTAGGGAATTCATCTGGAGAAATTCCATAATCACTCATCTTTAAAGCTGCTACATCACAGTCATCTAACAGTTTATTTAGCACTTTAATAAAGTCCATTGGATCACTAGCTTCTTCCATACCCATTGCCTTTGCCATGCGTATGAAACGTTCATCACACACATGCTTTTCAATGATATTTGTAAAATAAGCACGGCATAGCATTATAAGCCCTGCTCCATGTGGAAGATTTGGATGATACGCTGATAATGCATGTTCAAGGGAATGCTGGCTTGAAGTTGTTCCAACACACATAACAGTTCCAGATAAAATATTTGCAAATGCTACACGTTCTCTGGCTTCTATATCATTACCATCTTTAACAGCACGGGCAAGATAACGTCCAGCATTTTCTATTGCAGTAATTGCATACATATCACTCATAAGATTTGCAAACTTAGACACATATCCTTCTAAGCTATGACTTAATGCATCAAATCCTTGATATGCAGTAAAGTTCTTTGGAACACTTATCATAAGTTCTGGATCTTCTATACATAATACCGGAAAAATAAGCGGTGTCTTTAATCCAACTTTTTCATTTGTTTCGGGATTTGTCACTACACATCCTGCATCTGCTTCAGATCCTGTTCCTGCAGTTGTGCTTATAGCTACTATAGGTAATGGCTTATTTGTTACAGATTTACCTTTGCCTGTTCCACTTCCAATATAATCCCATAAATCTCCTTCATTTGTTGCCATTACTGCCATAGCTTTAGCAGAGTCAATGCAGCTTCCACCGCCTAGAGCTACTACAAAGTCACAAGCATTTTCTTTTGCAAAAGCAGCACCTTCCATTACTGTGTCCTTTACCGGATTAGGCTCAACCTTATCAAATACAACTGATTCTATCCCAGCCTTCTTAAGCTCATCTTCTGTGCGGCTTAAGTAACCATTTGCTCTTGTAGATTTTCCATTAGATATCACAATCATTGCCTTTTTTCCTGGTAATTCCTGTTCATGAAGCACATTAAGCATTCCAGCCCCAAATAAAATTTTTGTAGGTACATACATATTAAAACTCATAGTTTTTCCTCCTAAAATTTATTATGAAAATTTACACATATTTTTCTATGTGATATAATCATCTTAAACTTAATAGTCGACTCTAAGTCAAGACTTATTTTGATTTTTATTTTCTATTTTCTTATTTTTAGGAGGAAACTCATGTATTATACAATCAGTGATATATCAAAAAAAATAAATATTTCCCCATATACTCTTCGTTTTTATGCCAAAGAAGGCTTACTCCCATTTGTAGAACGTAGCGAAAGTGGCACACGAATGTTTAAAGATTCCGATTTTGAGTGGCTGTTCATGATAGACTGTTTAAAAAAAACCGGTATGTCAATTAAGGATATTAAGACTTTTATTGAATGGGTAATGCAAGGCGATGAAACAATTGACCAGCGCTTAAATATGTTTCAAGAACAACGAAAAACAGTAGAATCTCAAATATCTCAATTGCAAGAAACCCTTAATGTATTAAGATACAAATGCTGGTATTATGAAACAGCAAAATCTGCTGGTACAACCTCTGTTCCAAAAGAAATGCAAGAAAAAGATATTCCAGCTGATATTAGATATGTTAGAGAAAAATCTAAGAAAATACATAAGCTTGCCTAATATAAAAACAGTATCACCATTAGATAAAATATATTCTCTGGTGATGCTGTTTATTAGTATCTAATTAATTGTATTTACTTTATTTTTTCAAACTAGCCCCATTTGTAGCAATAACTTCTTTATACCAATTGAAGCTCTTTTTCTTATATCTTTCTAAAGTTCCGCTTCCGTCATCATTTCTATCTACATATATAAAACCATATCTCTTTTTCAGTTCAGCAGTTGATGCACTTACTAAATCTATGCATCCCCATGTAGTGTATCCCATAAGCTCAACACCATCTTCAACAGCTTCTGCAACTTGAACTAAATGATCATTTAAGTAGTTTATCCTATAATAATCATTTACACTCTTATTTCCATTTTCATCAGTGATTAATTCATCAACAGCACCTAATCCATTTTCAACTATAAATAATGGTTTTTGATATCTATCATATAGTTGATTAAGAATATACCTTAATCCTTCTGGATCTATTTGCCAACCCCATTCAGATGCTTTCAGATATGGATTGGGTACGCCTGAAATAATATTTCCTTCCCCTTTTTTATTCCTTTCTGGATCTGAAGTTGCACATGAGCTCATATAGTAACTAAACGAAATAAAGTCTACTGTATTTTTTAGTATTTCTTCATCTCCTTGTTCAATCCTTATTTCTATGTTATTTTCTTTAAAGAATCTATTCATATATTTAGGATATTCTCCTCTTGCATGAATATCTGCAAAGAAAAGATTTTGTCTATCTTGCTCCATTGTCTTTAGAACATCACTTGGAATTGGAGTTAATGGATAATTTGGTACCCCGAGTATCATACATCCAATTTTAAACTCCGGATTAATTTCATGGCCAATTTTAACTGCAAGTGCGCTTGCTACTAATTCATGATGCATAGCTTGATATAAATCTTGTTTACTTAATTGTTCTTTTGGAGTCCATACTCCTGCACTCATATAAGGAGAATGTAACGCTGAATTTATTTCATTAAACGTAATCCAATACTTTACCTTATCTTTATATCTTGTAAATATTGTTCTTACATAATTCTCGAAAAATCCTATAAGCTTTCTATTAACCCACCCATCATAGTTCTTAGCTAGAGCAAGCGGTGTCTCATAATGTGAAATTGTAATTAAAGGTTCAATTCCATACTTAGCTAATTCATCAAATACATTGTCATAAAATTGCAATCCTTTTTCATTTGGTTCTTTATCATCGCCATTTGGGAATATTCTTGACCATGCAATTGATAATCTAAATACTTTAAAACCCATTTCAGCAAATAGTTTTATATCCTCTTTATATCTGTGATAAAAATCAATTCCTATAAGCTTCATATTATCTTCTGTTGGTTCGGAAGTTTTCGTTCCTCTTAACCCCTTTGGTAATATTAATATATCTTGAATTGATAAACCTTTTCCATCTTCATTATATGCACCTTCAAATTGGTTTGCAGCAGTAGCTCCTCCCCATAAAAATCCTTCTGGAAACTTAATTGACATAACTATTCCTCCTAATTAGATATGCGAGAATCCAAATCTTGTATTTGGCTATTCGAACTTAGTTAACTAGTTCTGCTAGTTAACTTCCTTAAAAATGATTTGGTGTGAATCAGTTAAGCAGACATCTCAAATTTATGATTTGATGATGATCGCTTACCCAGTAATCGAATGCGAATCGGGTTTTCTTAGACCCTCTCTCAAATTTCTACACCTCTAACAAGAATTAGTCTCCATATTTTTTTCTTTTACTCTTCTTAAATTAATTCATATTTTTTAAGTAGTTATATAATGCTAAAATCAAATTCGAATTATTATACAACTGACAAGTAACCACATCTGGTTTTACCATTATATGCAGCTCTAAGTTATTGTAGTGCTTTTCGATATTCTCTTTTATTTCTCAATCTGAGCAGCTGCATCATTTACACAGCGAAGTGCATTCAGACTTCTTGGATAGCCTATGAATGGCAGACACTGTGAAATAATCTTAATTAAGAACTGCTTATCATTCCCAATCCTCATGTTGGCTGCCGCATGACTTGTAAGTTGAGGCTCACAACCTCCTTGGGAGGATAAGAAACAGAAAGTAATCATTTCGCGTTGTTTGTAATCAAGACCACTGCGCGTATAATAATCTCCAAAGCAGTTATCAGCCAACCAATGATTAATGTGTCGTGATTCTTCTGGTCCTGACTTGTAGAAGTCTTTCATTCTATCTCCAAAGATATCAAC
The DNA here is from genome assembly GCF_000230835.1 of Clostridium sp. DL-VIII. Lineage (NCBI taxonomy): Bacteria > Bacillati > Bacillota > Clostridia > Eubacteriales > Clostridiaceae > Clostridium > Clostridium sp. DL-VIII. The sequence goes on along the minus strand of NZ_CM001240.1, from coordinate 1,061,076 downwards.
CTGTGCCTGAATTCCTTTTTCTAAACGATTTTCTCGTGTAGTTTTGGACTGTCCTTCAAGTGGTAACTTAATCCCTCTTGCTATTAGTATTTCATTAACTCCATAAAGGAATGGAAATACCCTTCCTATTCCAAGGTAAGCTACGGCCTGATATACAACTTCTTTCACTTCTACTGGTGTTACCCCAAAATTAAGTGCAGCTGGTACTATTGCTTTGAATTCATCAATCCCTTGACATCCAACTAAGGTTGCAATAATTGCCATCATTCTAGTACGATCATCTAAATCATCCTGATTTACAACTTCATCAAATGCAAAGTTATCAAATAACTCAATAAATTCCGGATCTGTTTCTAAGAACTTTGATTCATATCCTGAAAGCATCCTCTCATGATACTCTTTTGAAAAATCTGTAATTGCCATTTTAATCTCTCCTTTATTTTCTTTTCTATAATAAACACTTTTTCTCATTTCTTGTTCTTTATGCATTACCCGAACACTAAGAATGTCTCTCTTTTCCGATTCACCTGTTCCATGGTTAATTGCCAAATAACTGATTTGCTTGTTTCATTTTATTTATTATATCTACATCAAAGGGGCAGTTTTACACATGCGCCACATTCTATGCACTCACTAGAGTGATGTTCTAATAAGTTATAATAATTTTGTAACTATTCCTTTTTTATATCTTTCTATTTTATAATCCAAGCGATCTAAGGTTTTTTTCATTTCTTCCATTTTTTGAGCTAACTGTGCGCGTTGTTCTTTTAATAGCTCTTTTCTTGCTTCAATAGTTTCATTTCCTTGTTGAAGCAGCGTAACATATTCTATTAATACTTCAATAGGAATACCTGCTGTTCTCATACATTTAATAAATTCAACCCATCTGCAGTCTTTTTCAGTATAGTCTCTAATTCCACTTTTATTACGGTTAACATTAGGAATTAGTCCGATACGTTCATAATAGCGAAGTGTATCCTGTGAAAGATCAAATTTTTTGCTTACTTCCGCAATCGTCATACGATTTCACCTCCTTTCTTTTAATTATTTTTATTGGATTTTAAATATGCTTAGTGTACCTCATCATCATTTTTTTGTAATTGATTAAATCTCACATACTTTATTAAGAAAATATCAAAAACTAACTCATCTTTGACATTTGCTCCCAATTGCCAATCCCACAGCAATTTGTACTGTAGGATAAACATTACTCAAATCCAGCTCACTGCAACTCATGCTACTTCCTTCATCGTTACAAAAAGGTTAGATGATTTTCCTGTAAAATCGAATTTTTCAAAGAAAGTAAATCACATCATATTGACTGATTCTTTACGGCTAACTGGCCAACTGAGAACGGACAGAACGCCACGAGTCCTTTTTTTCTTAATCAATCCATACACCCCAGAAACGCTTGACTTGGAGTGAGAAAAAAGCTATGATAATTACAACCAAAAGGTTGGAATGAAAGGTGGAATAAACAAGTGTACAATAGACATTTACAGACATTTATTCAGGTGGCCGACAGCGGTAGTTTCTTAAAGGCGTCAGAGGTTATGCATATTTCTGCAAATGCGATAACCAAACAAATCAACTTATTGGAAAATCATCTTGACATCAAGCTTTTTCACCGAAGCACCCAAGGGCTGGTTTTAACTGATTCTGGTAAACTCATCTATAATGAAGCTAAGAAAATGATCCGCCATTCTAATAACATTCTTGTTAAAGCAAAAGAACTTGAGGAACGGCAGAAGTTTGTAGTCCACATTGGGGTTTCTTTGATGAATCCTTCTGATTTCCTGTTGGAGCAATGGAACAAAGCATCCGTGCGCTATCCCAACATCAGACTGGATTTTGTTCCTTTTGAAGATAGCGTACAAGCTTTTATTAATGTACTTGATAATCTTGGCAAAAGAATCGACCTGATTGCGTGTCCTTATCAAACTTCTTACTGGGGTGATCGTTATAACTATTTCCATCTGAAGGATTTACCCATGTGTATTTCCTACTCTAGAATTCATCGTCTGGCGACAAAAACAAAACTCACCATTGAGGATCTTCACGAAGAAACATTGATTATGATGAAACGAGGTCTGAGTGCCAATAATGATATGTTACGTGATTGTTTGGAACAGAATCACCCACAAGTACAAATCAAAGATATTGACTTTTTAGACTATGATATGCTTAATCAGATAGCTACATCCAATGATTTGATTGTCGCCGCAGAATACGGGAAAAACATTCACCCTCTTTTAACTATATTGCCAGTGGATTGGCAATATACAATGCCCTATGGTTTGATTTACACAAAAGAGCCTCGCAAAGAGGTTTTGCAATTCATTATAGCAATTGGAGAAGTGGAATAACCCAATTATGTGATTCCCTTTCCATACCTAAAGGCACCGCTCCAGGTATTTCGCTGAATCAGTGCCTTAATTCATCTAATAAAGTTTATGCCTACACTACTTTGCCGAATTTGTAATTAATTCATACAACTTCGCATCATAATCTTTTTTTTCATTTGATTCCACATCAAATACCATTGTACTGTGATTATTTGCCGTATATGGTTTCCACGCCAATTCATCTGTAGAGGGATTTCCATCCTTCATAAAACTGTATAATGTCTGCGACATAGTTTTTTCAACCTTATGAGCATTAACTTCATCTCCTCTTATGAAATACGGAGCTTCCTCAATAGAATTGAACCAGTAAGGAATATCTCCGCTATGAGTCATTGTAACACCGCCAAATATCGGTTCAGAATACGCGCTTACATAATTATAAACAGTAACACCTGCATCAGTAAATTTCTTTAATATCCCATCCTTTGGTGAAATAAGCGCATATCTGGAAATCATACCAGGAGTTGATAAATATAAGCTTTCTATTAGTCTGTGAGTTGGATATGCCTTTTTATATTCATCCGCAATTGCTTGTGCCTGATCACCATACCGTTCTTTCAGAAGGTTTAATGCATCATTGTCATCATAATCTGGAAAATGTGAGCTCTTCTGATTGCCATATGCTAAATTGGGCATATTCCCATTAAATTCCGAATATGTAGTTCCCCACATCCAGGTTCTTTGAGCAGCATATTCATTCATCTTACCGGTTCCTGGTTCAAATAAGGGAGCCGTAAATGTTCCATCTCCATAACGTGTTTCCCAATTACATCCCGCAGCTGTAGCTGCCTTAAGCAAATCTTCATAATCCATACTTTTCAATCTATCAATAACTTCATCATCTTTCAGTTTCAAGTAATCAACCAGTAATTTTGTATTATTTACCCCTTCTTGTTTTGAAGACGTAGAATAGTACCCACTTAAAACAGCAACTTTATCAAAAAGGCCCCTGTGCATCTGACATACAAGCCAAGGTTGTTACTTTATCGCCTCCACCGGACTGTCCTACAATGGTTACATTCTTCGGATTTCCACCAAAATGTGCAATATTATCTTGTACCCATCGCAAAGCAACAACAGCATCCTCCATTCCAACTAATCCTGAATCGGCATATTTCTTATCATAAGCTGATAGGTCCAGAAATCCAAGCACATTTAAGCGAGTATTGACGGAAACAAATACAGCATCATTTGTATCTGCAAAGCTTTCACCCGTATAGAAGGATAGCTCACTGGAAGCACCATTATTCAGTCCTCCGCCATGAAAAAAGACTATAACTGGCTTGTCTTCTTTTAAATTATTCGTCCATACATTCAAATACTGGCAGTTTTCATTGCCGACCATGTCCGCCGTTCCATTTGAAGGTGTAAAAAATTCATATGGGTTAACATGCCCAGTGCTTGCAAGCGTTCTGTCCTGTGGTGAAACTTCCCCATAAGTAAGTGCTGAATGAAAATTATTATCATAGGAAGTAATCGGGGTAGGATTTTTAAATCGTTCCGCTGTAGCATATGGAATCCCCTTGAAATTATAGACATTTCCTTCCTTATATCCCATCAATGTGCCTGCAGATACATCTACAAATGCCTGTGATACGGCTTTTACTTCATCTGCTGATGTCTCGCTCTGGTTTTCTGCCTTAGGTTGTGTATTATTCGCACATCCGGTTAGCAGTATAAATGCTATTCCTATGATACATGCTTTTATCAAACCTTTTCTTTTCATATACTGTATCCATCCCTTCTTCTAACATATAAATAATTCCAAATTATTTTTCAACAGACAATTTTTAAAGGTTAGCATGGTTCATGAAGTATGACCATTATTCTATCTAATCAGAAACTCCATGTTTGAGTCTATCACCTTTTTATAACCCTTCAGGTGGTATTTCATTATCACCATTGGGAAAAATGTAATTCTAGGCGATGAACGTACAAAACACTTTGGAATATATTTTAGTAAATAACAAATATCTCCCTTATATTGTTGATAAAAATCCTTTCCAAAATCTTATATTAATCATAATTTCCTTTCTTACATTACCTTCATTACCGGCTCCAGAGCCTTGACATCATTGTCGGTCAGGGACATAATTTCTGAATAATCTGCCGTATTGCTAACAATGACTGGCGTAACCGTTTCATATCCATCCTCTGTTATTGCTTCCAAATCAAATTCCAGCATCAAATCGCCCTTTTTGATTTTCTGTTCATTTTTTACATGAGCAGTAAAATGCTTACCATTTAAACTTACAGTCTCTAATCCTACATGAATCAACAGTTCTATGCCATTGTCTGATTTAAGACCCAAGGCATGTTTTGTTGCAAAAATTGCTACCACTTCCCCATCAAATGGAGCATACACCTTTCCTTCACTGGGAATAATGGCAAATCCTTTTCCAATCATCTCTGCAGAAAAGGTTGGATCGTTCACCTGATTCAATGGAATTGTTTTTCCAGAAACCGGAGAATATATAGTGTTTCCTTCAATTAAATTTTCTGTATCCAATTTCTTTTTTTTTGCATCTGTCTGTTCTCTCAAATCTTCTGTTTCATCATTTTCCTCTACTTCTACTGGATCCTCAAATCCCATAAACCATGTAAGCACGAAAGAAAGTACAATAGCAATTCCAGCTGTCACAAACGCCATCACAATATTATTAGATTTTTCAGGACTGAGGAACTGTGGAAGCGACACTATAGAAGGTGTTGCAAACGCATGTGCTGCAAGCCTTACAAATCCGGCAAAGGCACCAGTAATACCGCTAGCTATACAAATAGCTGCCATGGGCCTCTTGAGCGGAATACTCACTCCATACAAACCAGGCTCTGTCACTCCTGCCAGCAACGCAGAAAATCCCGATGCAGATGCAATCTGTTTCATATTACTGTTTTTAGATTTCAATGCTACTGCCATACAGGCAGATCCTTGCGCCAAATTACTTATCAACATAGCCGGAAGCATAAGGGACTCCCCAACTGGTGTTGCTAATGCTGCCATTGTCACTGGTATAAATGCCCAGTGCATTCCTGTCATAACAATAAACGGCATAGCTGATGCCATTATAATCATGGCCACAACACTTGCATGGTTCTGAATACCAAGTACTACTACTGCAAGACCATTTCCAATAAGAGAACCTAGAGGTCCTAAAATAATAAATGCTACCGGTGCAGAAATGAGTAAAATCAACGCAGGCTTTAAAAAATTTTTAGTTACAGATGGAGTAATCTTCTCAACCAGCTTTTCAATATAGGACATCCCCCATGCTGTTAATATAATTGGAATGATGGTAGACGAATAGCTAGCCGACGTTACCGGAATGCCAAGAAAATACACGCCTCCTGTTGCATTGTTAAGAAGTGCAATGAAATTCGGATGTAAAAGCACACCTGCCACTGCAGCCACCATATATGGATTCGTGTTAAACTTCTTCCCTGCGGAATATGCAATAAGCACAGGCATAAAATAGAAAGCACAATCCCCCATAACCGTTAAAAGCTGCATAGTCTGATTAGTATCAGACACAAAGAATCCCATAATAATAATTAAAACTTTAATCATACCTGCTCCAATGATGGCCGGTATAATAGGTGCCATGCAACCCGATATTACATCAAGAATAGACATCACTGGGTTCTGTTTCTGCTTATTCAACTGATTTCCATTTGAAGAGTCCTTGAAGTTCCCAAGTTTTAAGAGTTCCTTGTAACATTTTGCCACATCATTCCCTATGATAATCTGGTATTGACCGGCTTTTTTCATCACTCCAGCTACCCCTTTAATAGCTTTTATCTGATCATCACTTACCATTTCTTCGTTCTTTAATACAAAACGAAGCCTGGTCATACAATGTGTAACACTTATGATGTTTTTCTCGCCACCCACTTTGTCCAGGATTTTTTTTGCAATTACTGAATAATCCATGTAAATTCCTCCATTGTTCATGATTTTATCATTATATAAAGAGAATCCAAACTAAGAAAAGCTACGCGCCGCATTCCTTATAATTTGAATTTCGCCTTATTAAGATAACGTTTTCTTGTCCTACATACTACTTTATCAGTCTCCAGATATGTTCGATTAAATTCGCCATCTCTTATTAGGAGCTGACTTCATTTGATACTTCGATATGTTTAATGGATATTTTCTCCACCAACTGCTGCAACTTGCTACTTACCATTAAACTTTCTAATTTAAAAATCTTCTCAATTTCTTCCACTCTTTGAATAGTACTCACTCAATCAGCGACTTTTCATTGCAAAAGCAACTACCTTGATACAATTATTTTAATACAAAAAGTCTTGATTTGGAACGAGAAAAAAGCTACGGCGGTTCCAACCAAAACGTTAGAACATTCATTAATACACTTACTTATCTTCGCAGGCTGATCAGCCTTTCAACTATCCCCGGATCATAGTGAGCCAAAAACAAACTTTTCCCTTCATCCAGTGCAACAATCGCTTTCATCTCACCATCCCAGCACAAAATCAAACACATTGAAATTTCCATCCATACGTTCTTAATGCGTAGTTGCAGGAAATACATATTATCCGTAAAAAAATTTTTAAGAACTGAAAAAGGCCTACACAGATATAATCATCCATGTAGGCTTTTGAATAGATATATTTTTTGTTATCTTACATAATTTTTCACAAGTTATATCAGAGCTATTTCAGAATAAAAATATTTTTTATAAAGTTACTTTGTTTATGATGGTAAGTTTTGTATTTTAAACTCACAACTACAAGCTCTTTATTTCAAGGCTGTCTGACAGTCGTCGCTATTGGGATAGTATAATGCTTGTCCTTAATAAAAAAACAGCCGTTTTAACATATAGAAAAGCCACTCACTGTAAGATAAATTAATTTAGATATTGTATAAATGTAATTTCAGCCTAATAATAACTTTTAGCTCTTAAAGATATTATCTTTTGGTATTTGGGAGTTTTTACTTATTCCTTAGTCCAAACAAGATTAATTGACATTACTTCTTCCTTTTCTGGATATAGAAGAACTACTATGAGCTTCTACTTTGTCTTTAAGTTCCACTATATATATATATATTATGCAGTAAGAACTACCCGATTGTATCAAATAGTTCTTACTATATACGCATTAATTTTATCTTACTAAGCCTGTTAAATATTCAACTGTTTGTGGATCATAATGTGAGAAGAATAAGCTTTCGCCTTTATCTAAAGCAGCAATCAAATCCATATCCTCTTTTGTTAATTCAAAATCAAATACGTCAATATTTTGTATCATTCTTTCCTTGCTAACCGATTTAGGAAGCACTGATACTCCTCTTTGAATAAGATATCTTAAAGCAACTTGTGCAATTGACTTACTATATTTATCTCCAATTTCTTTTAATATTTCATTGCTAAATAGGTTGTTTTTCCCTTCGGCAAAAGGTGCCCAAGCTTGAATCTGAACGCCATACTTTTTCATTACTTCCTGAGCCTTTACTTGTTGATTAAATACATGTGTTTCAACCTGATTTACTGCTGGAACAACTTCATTGAACTTAGTTAAGTCGATTAATCTGTCTGGATAAAAGTTACTTACACCTATTGCTTTAAGTTTTCCTTCTTTATATAGTTTTTCCATTGCACGATAAGTTCCATAATAATCATTAAATGGCTGATGGATTAATAATAAATCTAAATAATCCAATTGAAGTTTTTTTAATGATTCTTCGATAGATTTCTTTGCATTTTCATATCCAGCATTAGCAATCCATACCTTTGTAGTGATGAATAATTCTTCTCTTGGAACACCACATTTTTTAACAGCGTTACCTACAGCTTCTTCATTACCGTAAGCCTGTGCTGTATCGATTAGACGATAACCTACCTCTATTGCATCTAGTACACATCTTTCACATTCTTTTTGATCTGGAATTTGGAATACTCCATATCCCAAAATCGGCATTTTGACACCATTGTTTAATTCTACATATTTCATACTAATTTCTCCTTTATTCTAATTTTTTCTGCTCTTCGCAATTTAACTTAAGCAGAACTATCTTTACACAATTGAATTAGCTGTGCTAAAATTAGTGTATCCCATTCGAGTAACTCGAAGTCAAACACTTTTCTATTTTTTTCTACCTGTGTTACAAATATTAATTTAAATCGCTAATGCAACAAAATCCCCTTAATTTATTAAAAATGTGTTTCATCTATATCAATTTTAGATAAAGCTTCATTAATACTAGCTAATTCTTCCTCCGTTAATGTTATATTATCAGCTCCCAGATTTTCTTCTAACCTATGCATTTTTGTTGTACCAGGAATCGGAATAATATAAGGTTTTTGAGCCAATTCCCAAGCTAATACGATTTGTGCTGATGTTACATTTTTACTTTCAGCTACTTTTGCGATTAAATCCAATAATGATTGATTATGATCCATAACTTCTGGTTTGAATCTTCCCATAAAGCTTCTGAAGTCACTTTTTTCATATTTTGTATTCTTTGTATACTTACCACTTAAGAATCCATTGCCTAAAGGACTATAAGCAACAAATGAAATACCTAATTCTTCACATAAATCAAACAATTCTTTTTCTGGTTCTCTCCACACCATTGAATATTGATTTTCAATAGCCACTAACGGACATACTGCATGAGCACGTCTCATATAACCAATTGGTGCATTTGATAATCCCCATGCTTTGATTTTTCCTTCAGCTATTAATTCTTTTATTACTCCAGCAACAACTTCAGGTTCTACTTTAGGATCAACTCTGTGTTGATAATATAAATCAATACAATCAACCTTTAATCTTTTTAAAGATCCTTTTACTTGTTCTCTAATAGATTCAGGTCTACTATCTAAGATATTTTGAAGTTTTCCATCAACAATTTCTTGGCCAGTAATACCAAATTTTGTAGCAATAACAACTTGATTTCTCAATGGCGCTAATGCTTCACCTAATAACTCTTCATTAGATTCACCATAAACAACAGCTGTATCAAAAAAGTTACATCCTAATTCAACTGCCCTGCGAATCAATCGAATCATCTCTTCACGGTCTGCTGGTTGTCCATAAGCATGATCCATCCCCATACATCCTAGACCAATTGCAGAAACCTCAAGATTACTATTTCCTAATTTACGTTTTTTCATTTTTTAATCCCTACCTTTCACTATTTTTTATTTATTAAATCATTCCTAATTTCTGGAGACACCTCGATACTTCTTCTGACATACTCACGCTACCTCTACTAATTGAAAATCCTCTTAAAACATTTGATTTTGAACAAAGTTTCTTTATGTCCACTTGACTGTTACCCATTCCACCTCCTCCATGGGTACAAAATGGAATAATAGTCTTATCAGAGAAATCATATGATTCTAAGAATGTAAATACCCCCATCGGCATTGTGCTCCACCAATTTGGAAAGCCAATATATATTACATTATAAGAACTCATATCCTCTACTTTAGTTGATAGTTTCGGTCTACTGTTACTTTCTTTTTCTTTCTTAGCCACTTCAACTACTTCATGATAATTAGTTGAGTACACTTCTACTGTATCAATTTTAAACAAATCACCTTTTACCTTATCATTTATTATATTTGCTATTACTTCTGTATTTCCAGAGTGTGAAAAGTATGCAATTAAACTTTTTGCCATTTCTATCCTCTCCTATTCTTTTTGTTTGTTTTTAATATAAATATATTTTATACATTTAGTATTGTTGAAATTCCACCCCACAATATTCTACAGCTATATATTTTATTCTGTAACCCATTCTCCAATCATACGAGCGTGTTGCAAATATTCTTTATTGTGTAAGCAAGAATCTGGAGTACCACAATTTGTAAACACCTCTGTTTTAAATTCTTCAATAGATCTTTGAAGGCTTGGAAGCGTTAAGATATTATTAACATGGCGTTTCATTTCTTCAGTTGAAGACCCTGTGCAAGTCAATAAAACTCCAACCTTTTTCTTTGGACCTATTTGATAGGTAGGGCAGCAAAATGTACAACAAAAACGATCAATTACCGTAATAGCCTGTGAAGCCATGCAGTTATAATAGATCGGTGCTTCAGCAATAATTCCATCACTTTCGTGTATTAAAGTTAGCAATTGAGAAAAATCATCTTCTTGTACACATTTACCACTATCTTTACATTTATAGCAAGCTTTGCACGAACAGATATTCTTATCCCTCACATCTACTCTTTGAACTTTTGATCCTTTTTCCTTCGCTGCTTCCATAGCGGCTTCGATCAATGTATCACCGTTACCTCCAACTGTAGGTGTAGTAGTAATAAATAATATTTTTTTCATGACTGTCACTCCTCTTTCTATCTATATATTTATCATCTGCATCAGGTATCTATTTTACATACTTGTTCGATGATTTCAATTTATTGGGTAAATTCTCACAATATATTATGACATCGTATGTTTATCTTATAAAATTAGTGAATATCCCTATTTCACGCTCTGGCATCTTTGCACCGATCTTAAGACCAGTTTCCTTACGTTTTAAGAAAAATGTCATATTTCTTCCTAAAGTTCTCATAGTCTGAAGTCCTTCTATATCCTGTTTTACTTGCTCAGGAAGTAGCACCGTGAACCATATTCCAATACTGTGACGAAACAATTGGCATCTGCATTAAAACAAAATATTTATTTAATTGAGTATAAGTTGCAGTTGTTCCTGCTCTTCTTGCCGATATAACATACGCTGCAGGTTTTAAATTTAATATTTTTCTATTTTGTTAAATTATTATATTCTTCATCAGTTACAGGTTCTAGCCATTCTACTCCTCCCTTTTCAATATTAGGCAACATCGCAATATGTGTAAACCAGCTATTCGGTGTTGCACCATGCCAATGTTTAACATTCGGAGGTATCTTTACTACATCTCCTGCATGGAGAATCTGTACTGGCTTTCCTTCTTCCTGATAATATCCTTCTCCTCCAGTAACAAGCAGAATTTGACCACCTGGATGTTTATGCCAACTATTTCTTCCGCCTGGTTTAAAAGTTACATTAAATGTAGGACAATTAAAATTCTCATCATTAGATACCAGCATTTCAACCCATTCTTCCCCAACAAAATGTTCCGTATCAGTACTCTTTTCACCTTTTGGGAAAATTACACCTTCACTTAAATCTTTCACATTTTCCTCATTGGCAGTTGAACTAGCTTCTTTTGTTCCTGTCTCAGTATTTCCATCATCATTAGTATAGGTGGTTTTAATTTCCTTTTGTGTACCGATTTCCTAGCTGCTTACAACACTTCTTTGGCTATTATTACAAGCTACTAAGCTAACAGCAATTATCATGGTAATTGCTAATACTAGTAAACCTTTTATTTTTTTCATAATTTTTCTTCCTTATAAATATTTTATTTGTTTTCACATGAGATTTGTAAACATTAATTTTCCATGTTCTTTATATTTGGTATTATACTAGGCGAATTAGATTATTTATTTGTAGCATTAGCTGCTCTGCTACTTAAAACCCTATCCAGAACCTCGCTTGCATTATCAGCTTGTTTCTTGCCAACTTTTAATTCGAGTATAGATATTATGTTTCTCATCTGTGCCTCAGTCAGTCCCACATTAAATCCAACGTTGAAATGACCCTGTAACTGTGGATTGACACCATCAATACTTGATAACGCTGAAATGGTTGCTATCTCTCTGCTTTGGAAATCTAGTACATCTCGTCCGAATATGTCCCCGAAAAGATGTCCTTTCAAAAAATCATCAATAACGGGAACAAAAGTATTTCCACCACTGGCAGGCATTCCTGTCAGTCTAGTCTGAATTTCAGTTCCAAGTTGTATACTGTTTTTATTATCAGGTAATGGACTTGCTTCCTTACCAACCTCATCCTTTATTCCTTTTTGCTCCCGTTCTTCCATAACAATTCTAAAAGTATTAATACCATTCAGACTACGAGGAAATCCTGCATATGCATACATCTGAACCAAAATTTCCTTAATTTCATTTACAGTTAAACCTGCATCCAACCCTTCGTTCAAAGCTATTTTCAGTTTCTCTAAATCACCATTAGCAGTAAACGCTGCGATTGTAACTATACTCTGTTGCTTGATACTCAAGCTTTGGTTATTTGTTGCTTGTGTTTTAAATTTATCGTTTACTTCCGATGCTGTCGCTTTGCCTGAAAATCCACTCACCGAAACGAGCAGTGAAATCGATAAAATCATTACTATTAATTTTTTCATTTTCTTCTTCCTTTCTCAATAAAAAATTAAACAAAAACTTCTTACCTTCCTCTCTTTTTTATAGTTATTACTTTAAAAAAGAATTCTTCTCCCTTTATACTGGTTATTTTGTATATCCTAAATCACTTAGCCAGGAAATAATATTCGGCGCATCCTTCTCAACTTTGTTTCTTGATACCGTATATCCCTTATCACTTACCGTTGCATTAGGTTCAAGCTTCTTAATAGTACTGATGGTATTTGAGAAACCACTGCCTCCATGGCTGTTAAATGGGATAATCGTTTTACCGGACAAGTCATATTCGTCAAGAAAAGAGTATACAATCATCGGCATATCCCCCCACCAATTTGGATAACCTAAGAAAATAGTGTCATATTGTTCTATATTGTCAATATGAGATTTTATTACAGGACGCGCATTTTTTTTCTGCTCTTCTGCTGCTAAATCTACAAGAGTGGCGTGATCAGTGGGATAAGGTGTTTCAGGCTCAATACGGAAAATATCTGCACCTGTATTCTCCTGGATCACATAAGCCATATACTGTGTATTTCCCAAAACTTTTCCATCAATGACCACAGTACTGTCGTCTTCCGCCTTGGTCATATTGCTCGGATCTGTAGTTTCTGGCATAGAAAAATAAACAACAAGTGTTTTTGAGTCTTTCTCAGTAGAGGGAGTAGGTTTGCTAGACGAAGCAGAATCCTTAGGTGCTTCACTTTGGCTGGAATCACTATCTGTACCGTTCTTTGCGGTATCAGAGGAATCAGGCTTTGAATTGTCAGTAGATGATGTACCTGTTCTGCTGCACCCAATAAAACTGAATAAAAGAACACAGGTCATCATAAAAGCAAATAATTTCTTCATATAATTTAACACACTCCTTTAATATCTAATAAATCATTATTTCATCCTAAATCCTCCCCCAAAAAATCTTGGAAGCAAATTACAACGCGGACCTTTTATTTGATTTATTTTTTAAACTAATTCTTCTTTTAAAATATTTATCCCTAATTTTAGTATTGCGTGAAATCTTATTTAATAATTTTGTTAATTATTTTACTATCTCATCACTAGTTATATATTTACATTTTTATTATAGATAAATTTGAGAATTAACAGAAGTTTTAATAAGTTCTTCAGCGCAAACCCAAAGGTTGTAACTTATTTTATGAACAAAAAATCCACGAAGTAATTACATCGTGAATTTTAAATAATCTATTTTTTTAACAGCCATTTCATGATATCTTCATCATAAGCAAACAGCGCACCTCCACCATGTTCATGCGTAGCTCCCCTTTGTATAAAATAATCATGATTTTTCACATCAAGTACTAACAACTGATTGATTTCTTCTTCTGTCATTCCCTGTGCTTCATATAATTCATGCAGTTTATGATATGCCTCTTTTGTTGGCCCTGAACCATAATAATCATCGTTCTCACCTACTGCAAAATATACCGGAATATGTTTATCAACGACTGGTTCATAGGCTCCATCCCATCTTGAACTGCAATGCAGATATGCTGTAAATAAATCCGGTCTTTTTCCTAACACGATAGACATGGTTTCTCCACCTCCTGAATAACCGTTGGCATATACTTTTGTTTGATCAATATTGTAATTACTAAGAAAATATTCTACTAACGCAATTGTCTGGTCAGCTGATTTCTCACCCCAGTCTTCAAGCTGGGGTGCAACAATAATCATATTCGAATTATATTTTTGTGCCTCGAATCCGAATTTCTCCGCACCCAGATTTACGCCAACACCTTGAAAATATAATCCTTCATAACCTGGAAGTGTAAAATATAATGCATATGGCTCGCTTCCATCATAGCTTTCAGGAATATACACGTTATAATGAATATCACCATTTGTTTGCGAATGAAGTACATTGTCTAGTAAAAAATTTTTGTACTTTTTTATTCCTTCTGTATTAACTTCCTCTACGGGATTTTTTTCTTCACTCACGGGTTCTTTATTGTATTCCTTTCTATTTTCACTACTTACATTCTCATTAGTTTTATTTCGTGAATCATAAAATAAAAACAAGTACCCAACACTTATGAAGCCCAAAAGAAGTAATATTACAATCAAAATAACTTTTCTATTTTCCATATTTCTTTCCAATCCCTATAACTACTAGATTATTACGCAGCTCCTTATTTCCATGCACTAATGGATACCATGCCTTTATGTTACTTCCTTTCATAAGTCAAGTCCCTGAATCCAATCTGTAATTACTTTGGTTTGATCCTTTGCCATATCAACGCCACGAATTGGCAATCCTTTGAGTACAGTTGCATCAGGCTCAAGCTCCTTAATTGTCTCATACGTTCCACAGTCACCGCTTCCCTCATGGGTATTAAAAGGAACAATAGTCTTACCTCTAAAATCATATTTATCAAAAAATGTAAACATAATCTGTGGAAGTGTGTACCACCATATGGGATATCCAACAAAAATCACATCATAATCTTCAACAGTAATTTGATTTTTTATTTCTGGGCGTTCATCTGCATCTTTTTCCTGTTTGGCAATGGCATCTATTTGTGGGTACTCAGAAGGCAATCCTGGGTATGCTTTTACAGACTCAATTTCTACCAAATCTGCACCTTTCTTTTCTGCTATAATTTTTGCGAACTTTTCTGTGAATTTATCCTTCGATGGAAATATCGAAAGATATGTGACTAATATTTTTTTGTAACTCATAAATGTATTTCTTTCCTTAATATAAAATCCTTGTATATGACATAGATGCCAGTTTAATGCTATCCTCACTTATTGTATAAACCTCTGTTACAACAAATGGATTTTCCAACTTCTCTTCCATCTACTATTGCAATCATCTTTATTTTGTTCAATAGAACAACGGTAGATTCCAGCTGCTGAATTGTTTTATCCTCTCTTACTTAAACTAATAATTTCCCCCATCACTGCCATACGCTCTACTGTTTCTAGATGCCTATTTCTTTTTATCAAGTCCCTCTTTTTTAGCCCTGCGGAAAAATATGATCTGCAGCTTGTAAATTATTTAAATCAGCATAATGAAGTGAGTATTTCCTTTAATTCTTTCAGCCGGAAACTCATAGGCTGCTGGCTCAAGAGCCACAATTGCACGAACATTATCGCTTTTAATTGCAATATCCCATCCGTATCCATCACTTTGAGAATGTGTACAAAGAATACCAGTGTCTCAAGACTTAATTCCGTGCACACATAAAATATATATTTTTAATATAAAAGAATTGTATTTATATTAAAAATAAATGTCGACTTAATTACGTCTTGAGCCACTAGTTCTCATACCTCTAATTTTTTATTTCATGACTCCAATTTTATTCAGCCATTCAGATACAGCTCTTTGTACCTCTTGTGCATCTCTTACATTTGCACCTGGCATTTGAAAAGCATCAAGTATGGTAGAATCTGGGCAAAGCGCCTTGATAGAATTAACAGTTTCCCCCAATCCATATCCTCCATTTGTATTGAAAGGTATGATCGTTTTTCCCTTGAAATCATATTCTGATAAAAATGAAGCTATAGGTCTTGGAATGTTCATTGCCCATGTGGGATAACCAATATATACGGTGTCATATGAATCCATATTTTCTATCTTAGTTTTTAGTTCCGGTTTAAATCCAGCGTTAAACTCATCAACATTTCGTTGTACAGTTTCATGATAGTCAGCTGGATAAGGTTGAACCGTTTGAATATTTACAAGATCCCCGCCAACAAGATCATGAATTTGTTTTGCAACAATTTCTGTACTACCAATCAAGCCATCATTTCCAACATTCAAGCTTGCCGATGATATTACATCAACATTATCGCTAAAGTTTGTATTGCCAACTCTTGAAAAATATACCACGATGATTTTCTTAGTAGTCGAAGACGAGGTTTGTTCCTCCCTCCCACTTACCATACCGGACGAACTATTTTCGGCTGTGGAGCTGTTTCCAGATGTCGATGATTCCGTACCACTGTTTTTTGAAGCGTTGACTGCTGTTTCCCTACTGCCGTTTGAGGTACATCCTAAAAACATAAATAGGAGCAGGAAACAACCTAATAGAAGAAAAATACGATTTTTCATGCTACTCACCTTGTATAATGAACATATAGTAAAAATTCATTATACTTTTCCTTTCTTAAATATTTTTTACTATACTTAACATAAGACGTTGTGGATTAGTTTTTTCACTTTGTATAAGACATAGATGCCAGAATGCTATCCTCACTTATTGTATAGACCTCTGTTACAACAAATGGATTTTCCACTTCGTCTCCATCTGCAATGGAAGTCATCTTTATTTTCTTCAATAGAACAACAGTAAATTACATCTGCTGAATTGTTTTCTCCTCTCTTACTTAAACTGATAATTTCCCATCACCGCCATACGCTCTATTGCTTCTGAATCAGTATGCCAGAAGAACAATATTTTGTTCTCATCCAGTGCCAGGATTATCTGTCTTTATTTCAATACTGCTCCATCCTTAAATGCATTTCCAACTTTTTCTCCAAGTACACGGTAGGAACCCGTTGCAGAATCAAATGAAAGTGGCTGTAATTTATTGAAATCAATATTGCCATTTTCATCAATGATTGATTCTTCTGCACTCATGTTTACTACTTCACCAACTACTCTTAATTCTCCAAGTTCTTCGTTCATGCTGACAACTTTGCATTCCAAAGTCAATGGGAATTCATCAATGATTGGAGCGTCTACATGGATGCTCTTTGTTACATGAACCCCAGCTTTTGTAATCTTGTCTGTATCCTTTCCCGATTCAAGACCAAAATAATCTGCAATAACCAGATTATTTTTGTCTGCAAAACTTACGGTAAATGCTTTTTTCATCTGCAGATTATCTGTTGTCTTATGTTTAGAAAGATTCAATGCGACGTGTTTTCCTCCACACTGTCCTCCCCATGCAACATTCATTGCATCTGGCATGCCATTCTCATCATAAGTAGCTACGATTAATACTGGTAATGGTGTTACGATTGTTTTTGTTCCAAAATCTTTCTTCATTTCTTTTATCCTTCTTTCTTTTATAATTTTTAATATATAGTTTTACCCTGCACTAAGAGGTAGTAATATTATATGACTATATCATAGTTGTTTAATAGGATATTAGATACCCAATCCCAAAATTGCCATATTGCATTCGTAATAATTCCGGATGCAAAGGCATTTCACTAGCTTCCTGTGAAGTAAACTTAACTTCCATTGTTTCTGTCGCACCGCTCTGAACAATTCCTTTCTGGAAAAGCCCTTTCGCATATGGAGTTGTCATAAGTGCAAGTACCTTGGCTCCTCCAACTGCTATTTATATCTCTTCTGATGTTTTTTGCGGGTATATATCTGTAACAGCATTGAAACATAATATGCGACACATGCAAATAACATCATCATAGCAAGATATTCGGCAAAGAATAGTATTGCTGGCTGATCAGGATCAAAGAATACAAACATGTTTTTCAAAAACATGTAAGAGGCTATATCATTTTTAAGAAAGGCATATAAACCATATGCAGCAATGATGATCGCTATCAATGGAAGCACTGCTTTATATGGACGAGAACCCGACCGAATTCCAGATGACTTATTGGCTATACCCTTAATCATGTTTCCATGCATACCGAGATGCAAAGACATTAAAACAAATCCCCAATACGCTGACAGCATATGCAGTTCCCGTGCAAAGGATGCACTCCCATTTATTGGCAGAAAAGAAAACACGTAGCGTGACATAATAATGCCGCTAATCATTAATCCAATCATAGATGCAAACACCATCAAATTTATAGCAGTCTGCAAGATTCGCTGCGGTGTGTATTTTCCTCGGAATAGATTTAGATACCAATTGGCATTTAGGCCATTATGGAGGATAAACGCTGCAAACATCACAGCTCCAATCCATTCATGTACTTTCTGCCCTGTTAGCGCATAGGCCATAAGAACTGGTAGCAGTACAGTTAATAAAATATCAGTTGTAATTTTAAATTTCAGCTTTGCTGTCATTCTTTCATCCCCTATTATGTTAAGTAATATAAACATTATTATTCTTAACTATTACATAGAAAAATATCGAGATATGTAGACCTCGATATTTTCTTCCTCCCTTCTACACTTTAAAATGTCATGTAAGCATAACTTACACCATATTTTATTTAAACTATTAATCGTTCTTTTAAAAAACATTTTATCACTTAGAATCTACTCCAAGTGATAAAATATCTTCTCTTATCAAAATATATGATAAAACCCCTCTGCATTTTCCAATTAAATGCAATTGAGAATTTAATTAATGTTATATAATTTCTATCAAATTAATTTATTTCAGTATTCGTTACCATATATCTATGAGAATTCACTTAATTCAGGAAATCTGTGGTAATACTATCCTTTTTCCAAGCTTCCAGTTCAGCACGATCTGCATCAAGTGCATCACTAACTACTTGAACTGCATCGCTTCCCAATAACAGTAAAGAAGGCGGATTTTGAGCTTCGACAGCCTTAATAATAAGCTGTGCCCCCTTTGCTGGATCACCAATCTGATGACCATCTGTAGTATCATTCTCTATTCGACGGAGTCCGGCAGTTTTTGCATAATCAGTCATAGCGGTTTGAGATTGCTGCAATGAGCGGCCGGCAAAATCAGTCCTGAATGCACCCGGTTCAACAATTATCACCGATAAACCAAGAGGACTGACTTCTTTCTGAAGACCTCTTGACAGTCCCTCAAGTGCACATTTCGTTGCCGAATAGTAACCAGATCCAGGTGCAGTAGTACGAGCGGCAATCGAAGATATATTCACGATTGTACCATGTCTTCTAGTCCTCATTCCAGGTAATACAGCCTTAATCAGTGCTACAGGTCCAAAGAAGTTTGTGGCGAAAAGTTCATCTACTTCTGCTTCATCTGCTTCTTCTACAGCAGCACGATAACCATGTCCTGCATTATTAACTAGAACATCCACTCCACCAAATCGAGCCTCTGCTTGTTGCACCGCCTGAGTAATCTGCTTAAGGTCATTCACATCTAATTGGATAGCTAATGCTGTATCAGGATAGGAATCTACAATATCTTGAATAGCTGAAAGCCTCCTTGCAGTAACGACTGCATTATCTCCATGTTTTAGTACAGCTTGAACAAGATTACGGCCGAGACCGCTTGAACAACCAGTAATTAACCACGTAGACATATCATCACCGCTCTTTCTTTTAAAATAGATTTGTTTAATATATGCTTTTTCATTTTCAAAACCTCCTGTTATTAATTTTTACAACATTTTTTTGTATCAACATCAGTTTCCTTATTGTAGTAAGACTTAAGCCGAGGATAGAGAAAGATCACATAAGAAATTAATGCAACGATCACAAATATAGTTAATCCAGCAAATGCTGTTTCATATCCAAAGTATTTAATTCCCACTCCCAAGACTACAGCTCCAAACCCATATGCCAAATCCGCAGTTGAAAAAAGCGTAGCGCTGGCAATGCCACGTCGGTTTTCTGGGCAAAGCATATACGCCGTGGTCTGCAACAGAGGAAAAGCCACTCCAAACCCAAAACCAAACAAAACTGCCGACACCATGAAAATAGCAAAATTTTCAGCCCAATTAAGTACAACCAATCCACTAAACATCAGCACAATTCCGGGAATCATAACCGCAGTAACACCATGACTATCTGATAATCGTCCGACCATTAAGCGGACTACAAATAGTGCCAAAGCAAACACAGAAAAATATAGACCTATATTACTGACGCCACGATCAATACCATAACTAGCAATATATGCCATGATAGCACCATATGGCATAATTGTGAATAAAACCACCAAACAAGTAGTTAACACACTCTTTTCGAATAATATACTACATTTAGATGATAGCGATTTTGCCGGTGTGGCGGTAATATCATGGATAGCCTCATGTGTTGAAATAAAACCTGACTGAACCAAACTTCGCTTTCTCTCGTAATTCAGTAACATGCCAACTCCTAAACTGATTATCCCTGCTAACACGCCAGCTCCAAATAGCCACCATGCACCATGTTGCTGCAGCATATGCAGTCCCAATTCAGGACCAAGCGCCATGCCGATGGTATTGGCCAGAGTATAAAATCCAATACCTTCTGCCCGTCTGGACGCAGGTACCAAATCCGCAGCCATAGTGCTACCAGCAGTAGAAGACGCGCTAAAACCAACGCCTTGAATCAAACGTATGATTAAAATTCCAGGCAAAGACACGAACAAACCAAAAAAGGTGCGGCTACAGCCATTATTATGACACCAATAAGATATACTGCTTTACGTTCCCAACTATCAGCCAGATTCCCCCATATTACTCGTGGAACAAGAGAACCTATAGTATAGACTAAGATGATAATCCCCCCCACTGAAGGATCAATAACTCCTATGCTACGTGCGAACAATGGCAAAGTCGGAGTAAACATAAATGTTGCAATGTACATAAAAACAGCCGCAACCAAAAGTAAAGTAAAATTTTTTGTCCATAAAGGCTCTAAGTAAGATTGCTTTTTCAAATATAAAACTTCCTTTCCAAATAGTGCTTTTCTATTACTAAGTATTGTTTAACATCGGCTGCCCCATCTGTGCTTTCTGCTTTTGAAATTAAGCTGGCATGCAGAAATCTGATCCGTTTTAAGTTTTTAACTTCCGCCATCTCATGACCCATTACTTTTCCTACCAAATTGGAAATGCTTACGCAAGCGGGTTTGTATTAAATTAATATCGATTATGCACGGTTATATAATCTTTGTTTTGATAAGCACCTCCTATGAATTAATTTTGTATATTGGAAATTTTATGCCATTTTTTTTGTAAAAGCAGCACCTTCCATTACTGTTTCTTTAAGCGGATTAAGCCGAACCTTATCAAATACAACTAATTCTACCCCTGCCTTCTTGAATTTCTCTTCTGTACGACTCAAATAGCCATTTGCTCTTGTAGACTTTCCATTAGAAATAACTATTATTGCTTTTTTCCTAGTAATGCCTGCTCATGAAGCTGGTTCAGCATTCCTGTTTCGAATATACATACTGAAATTCACAATTTTCCTCCTTAATTTATCATGAATATTTACCATATACTCTTATATGCGATACCATTCTTAACTCTAAAATTTAACTAATTAGAAAAAACATAAAAAAGATTTTCACCAGCTAATTACTCGTAATCACAGCAAATAGCGATATAAGTTCGCTATCGTGATTATATTTAACTTCATATTAAGTTTTCTAGTACACATTCAAAGATTAGTCGTTAGTTCTGTTCATATGCTTTTCCCAAAACTGAATTGCGTATTCAATCCACCCTGCCGCATCTGTACCAATTCCAAGTCCAAAACCATGACTTGCATTCTTATATTTTCGATATTCCACATCTATTCCGACAGATCTCATGGCATTCACACGCCTTTCAACATTGTATACACTAGCAATAGGATCGTCTTCACTAGATGTGACAAATGTCGGTGGATCATTTTTAGTAAAGCGTTGATGTCCGGTATATGCCATAACAACAATACTTGGTTTAGGAACATCACTGCATTTAAAGCTGATAGCTCCATAGGATCCAATATTTGCTGCCATCCGTGCACCAGCTGAGCTTCCCCATACAGAGTAATCTATCTTGCTGACTCCTAGCATATCTGCATTCTCAAAAATATAAGGTATAGCTGTCGCCAAATCTTCGCACGCCCTTTGCTCACCTCCCACACGGTATCGCAGAACGAATGCATTGTACCCTTTTTTGCTCAGCTCTATGGCGTGTGGAAAACCTTCCTGTACAGATCCAACGTAAGAATAACCACCGCCAGGGCATACAATGACAAAAGGTGCTCCTTGCTTTCCTTTAAAGAAAAACAGACCAGTATTTTTCTTTTGATAATCCTCATTCTTTTGTTGTTGAGTATAAAAATCGTAAAATATAGTTTTACCTTTCTGAACTTCGTCAATCATATGATTGATGGTATTCACAACTTGGTCAGGAATTACATGGCTATGATACGGCAAAAGAGATCCGACACTACTCAGCTCCATATTCTCATCATATCCACATTCCAACGGTAGTATAAATTGACCGAACCCCTGGAATGCAGGATGAGTTATGACATTAATGATGGTATCATTAGTACTGATATGGGCATAACCTCTAACTTTGCTTACTTTATCGTTATTCATTAGATCATCTCCTTCATTTAGGCTCTTACCTGTATCACTATTTGAATTCAATGTATCTATCTTGCCATTATAAGTACAGCCTGTTATAGATATACTCAAACATTCAATAGTAAAATAATTATTGTTCGCTTATCTTTTCTTACCTTTAAACATTTCCGAAAAAGTTAACCATTCTACTTTCTTACTAGTTTTTTTATATTCTTATTATAGATAAATTTGAGACTTACCAGAAGTTTCAATAAGTTCTTCAGTAAAAACCCAAAGGTTGCAACTCTGTTTAGCAAAAAATCCACGAAGCATCTGCACCGTGGATTTTTAACTTGATTTATTTTTATTCTTTTGTATCATAATACAAATTTAGTTGCTATTCATAGAATACAAAATCAGAAGTTAAATTATCATTCTGAACATTATATTAAAATTAGTGCCTTAACATTTAATAAAAATTCATATGATGGCCAGAAATAATTTGAAAATGATAGGAGACGTATATCAAAATGAATAGTACATATACACAACTTATAAATAATTTAGAATATTTGAAAATGATAGCTCATTTGAATGAAGTTATTGATTTTACCACAAAAAATAAGCTATCTTTTGTTGATGCCCTTATTAAGCTCACAGCTCACGAGATTCATTATAAAGAATCAAATATGATTAAATCTATAATTAAGGTTGGAGCTTTTCCACATCAAAAAAATTTAAGCATTTTGACTTTAATTTTCAACCTGGCATTAATAAGGATCAAATATTAGTTTTTTACGCTATGTTTTTTAGAATCATTAGATGCTAGAATTAAGCACTTTAGTAAATATAATCTGGTTCCAATAGTTCCATAAGTCTTTTATCATGATTATGCACCAACTCAGATTCTGTATCAAGAATCATAGTTGCTCCATTTTTACGATCATATGCTTCCCATTTTGGTAAGTCCTCTGCACTTGGTGTTCCTGTTTTTGCAAAATTAATCCATGCCTGACTAACTGTTTTAGCCAGTTTCTGTGTATTGGCATCACCACTTACATTATCAAATACAAATGGAATTTCTGCACCATGACTTGATCCACGCGTAGCATCTTCCCACGTAAATACATATGCATAGACAGGTGCTCCGCCTTGATCTGCCTTATGTGACATAATCTTTAACATCGGCAAACGGATAAATGTATCTACATTTTGTGCTCCGGATGCATTCTCATTAGGATAAGCCTGTGCAAATGCGTTTTTTTCTTCCTCTGTCATATTAGTGTGGGCACTGGATGGTACCATAGTTGTCCACTCATTCAAATTACTTCCAATAAGAAGAGGGATATCCTTTCCTGCATCAGCAAAGCCGTCTTTTGTTACAGGATTGGTAGGCATATAATCTTCATCTATAACTGGTCCCCATTCCATGGCATAATCATTGGTAAAAGCAGCAGGAATTTTATATGTATTGGCCGTATCCTGCAATGCTTTTGTAGAAGCTTCCTGCAAATCACTGTTAGAAACATTCTGGAGTTTTTCAATGTTGTCAGGTGTAATATCAAGATTTTTTAATATATGCTCTGTTAATGTTTTACTTTCTTCCTTTGTGGAGAACGTAACACCCATGGTTTCTGTTGCTCCACTTTCTACGATTCCTTTTTGGAAAAATCCCTTAGCATATGGGCTGGTCATCAGAGAAAGTACTTTCGCACCACCACCCGACTGGCCGAAAACTGTAACATTACGTGGATCACCGCCAAATGCTTCAATATTATCCTGAATCCATTTTAATGCTGCAACAATGTCTGTAAGTCCAACATTTCCAGAATACTTATACTTCTCACCATAAGCAGACAGATCCAAATGCCCATATACGTTCAAACGATGATTTACAGATACAACCACAGCATCTCCACTTTGGCTTAGATTCTTTCCATCATTCATAGCATTATTGGCTGTTCCTGTAGAGAAGCCACCGCCATGCAGCCAAACCATAACTGGGCGTTTCTTACCGTCGCCTGTTCCAGGAGTCCAAATATTCAGATTCTGACAATTATTATCTGTCCCAATCTCATTATTATTTGCTGACATTCCAAGAATGGCACCCTGTGGTGACATTGCACCAAAAGCGTCTGCCTTACGAACGCCATCCCAAGGTTTAACTTCATCTGCAGGGACAAATCGCTCTTTTGCTTCTGCATAAGGAACTCCAAGATAAGTATAAATACCATCATTATCTGTTCCTTGTACAAGGCCTGCTGTTGTTTTTACAACCCCGTCTGTCTGCTTAGATGCACTTTTTGTTTCAGTAGCACTCTCTGACGCTGCTGTACCCACGAGTTCTGTGTTAGATGATATTGTCTGATTTGCTGTGGAATTTCTGCAGCCTATCAATAGGCTGGCACAAGTTACCATAACCATTACTATATTTAATAACTTTGTCTTTTTCATAAAATCTCCTTTTTATTAAAATTTTACTTTAAATTTTCTAGCCATACTATTACTTCATCCTTACTGTTCTCCACTTCATTATGTGTAACTGAATAACAATCTTCAGTTACATTGGTTTCCGGTTGCATTTCTTCTATGGTGCTTATCGTTCTTGAGAAAACACTTACTCCATAGCTATTGAATGGAATAATGGTTTTCCCTGCACGATTTTCCAATATAATAGGACATGGCTATGTTTTTTTATTGCTTGCATACTCGAACCAAAAAGTAGTCAACCCATCCTTGCAACTCACGCCATAAAGCATATCGTGAGCTTTTAAGAATGTACTGACGATGGAAAGACCAATGCCAGTTCCTTTCTTTCGTCCGCCGTGATGTTGACTACGCTGATATCTTTCCCAAATGATTTCGCGGTCTTCTTCCGGTATTGGTTTTCCCGGATTTGTAACAGACACTCGTATTGCGCTATTTGACTCCTCAATAACTACGGAAATTGTTCCTCCGTCCACAGTATGATTAATTGCATTATTCAGCAGATTACGCATTACCTGACTGATTTTCAGCGCATCTATATTAGCTGAAATATCGTTCCTTATGGATTTCAAACATATTGTAATTCTATATTCAGCAGCGCTCTGTTCACATTGACTAATCTCAGACTCTACAATTTCATAAAGATTATACAAATCTTTTTTTAGCTTGATATATCCGGCTTGAAGCTGAGAGTAATCCATAATATCACTGACCATCTCACTCATTCGACCCGATTCCTGAATAATCAGGTTTAAATCTTCATTCCGTTTTTCATCATCTTTCCAGTTTATATCACGCACCATTTCGGCATAGCCCCTGATTAAGGCCAGAGGTGAGCGTAGCTCATGCGATACATTGGCGATGACTTCTTTCCGAAGAACGTCCACACGTTGAAGGGCCTGACCAAGCGCCTCTACCGAATTAGATAATTGACCTAGTTCATCATTTAAGGAAATCCCAGGCGTTGCAGTTAGCTCTCCTTTAGTAAGCCTATCCACAGTACACTTAATCATGTGTATAGGCTTTACAAAATGCCGTGATAACAATGCCGCCACCAGGGCTGCGACAAGTGTTAGAATTATACTCAGCATCACAAGCTGATTGCGATTAATCTGAAGTACAGTATGCAACTGATCCATTGTCTGATATAAAACAACTAAAGCCTGACTATTGCTATACATAACAGGGATGCCTATTTCCAGCGCTATTGGTTCAGAATGATTCCGGATAATTTTATTGTACGATTTTCCCTGCAAAACCTGCTGATATTCTTCGCTCGTTTTTAAATACTGTATAAATCCAGACATAGATTCCATTGACTGTGTATCCAATTTATGCCCTACACTGTAAAGAGCAATCAACTTTCCATCTCCGTCAATTACCATCATCTTTCCATTGGTAGTCTTGCTTAATGAAAGTATTAATTGCTCATTATAGGCAAGATCTTTAGTTTTCAACTCTTCCATAATAGGTTTCAGACGGCTCTGTACCTCAGAGACAGTAGAATTCACATAGTTCTGCTCGAATAGAAAAATATGCACAACCCACATGAAAGCAACACTAAATACGACCAAAAGCATCATAATCAGCCACAAGCGCACGACAATTTTGGAGCGAAATGGCGATCTCGTACATATTTTACTCATATTCAAATTTATAACCCACCCCCCATACGGTTTGAACGACTTTTCGGTAAGTGCCTAAATGTTCCCTGAGAGATCTAATGTGTGTATCTAACGTACGAGCGTCACCATAGTAATCATATCCCCATACCCTATTTAATATCTGTTCCCTACTAAGAACAAGATGTTCATTTTGTGCAAGATACAATAATAGATCAAACTCTTTCGGTGGTAAATTAAATACTTTTTCACCCGCTGTCACTGTTCTCGATCCAGGAGAGATGCAAAGATCTTCAAATAAGAGATTATCACTTGATTTACTCCCGCTACGCTTGAGTACAGCTCTGATACGAGCTATCAGTTCCTTTGGACTAAATGGCTTTGGTACATAATCATCTGCCCCAAGGTTAAATCCAAGTAGCTTGTCATACTCCTCACTTCTAGATGTAAGCATAATAACCGGAATTTGACTCTCTTTTCGTATTTCTGCAAGAGCTTCAAAACCGTCGAGCCCTGGCATCATAACATCCAGTACAGCGATATCAAACTGGTTTTCCTTTACTTTTTCAATTGCTTTTTCTCCAGTTTCAACCTCTTCGCACTGGAAACCATCCAATTCAGCATATGTTAGTATCAATTTTCGAAGATGTATATCATCATCAACAATTAGCAATTTTGCCAACATAATCCCTCCATTCCATGTGTAAATATACCATTTCATTGAACTTTAGTAAATAGTACCAGAAATGCCACATCGTCGTAACACAAGTGAGAACAATGCTTATACGATTATGCTCAAGACTGCCATTAACCTCTAGATGTTGATGTGTTCTTTTATCTCGGTGTAACCTGTATTGCTGCTATGCCCTCGACAGGACAGTTTCGTTCGCAAGTTCCACAACCCACACAAATATCTGTCTGAACTACTGGCTTGTTTTCCCCTTCAAGATTAATTGCCACACGCAAACATTGCTCGCCACAAATAAAGCAATCTTTGCCCTGGCTCCAAGCCAGACAGCGAGACTTATCGATAGTTGCCTTTCCCATGTTGACATTTTCTACTGGTACCTTTGCAATTGCTCCGGTAGGACAGACTTCCTGACAAGCTAAACATAAACTACAATTTGCTTGACGTGCGATGATATAAGGTGTTTCGAATACATCAATACCATCAGAAAGTGGCATAAGCTTTAACGCATTGTTCGGGCACACTTCTACACATCGACCACAACGATTGCAAACAGCTTTGAACTCAGACTCAGGAAGCGCACCAGGTGGTCTCAATACTTTTTTATAAATACGACTAGCCTTACCCCAGATCGATACCACTATACCAACAATAAACACACCTGCAAATTTTAGAAATTGTCGACGAGTAAATTGATTTTTATTACTAGTATTATCTCGATTTATAATTTTGTTTTTTTTACTTTCTTCATTAGATGAGAAATTATTTATCCTAAAACTTATTGTTTTTGTAGGGCAAGTAGATGCACATTTTCCACAAATTAGGCATCCTTCTCCAACAACACCTTTCTCATTTGGTGCGGCTCCTGCTGGGCATTGGTTCATACACTTATTACAGTGGATACAATTGCCATTTGTCTGATATTTAAACAAACGTAGTTTTGAGAGCAATGAGAATAATACACCTGTTGGACAGAATATAGTACACCATATCCTTCCCAAAAAAACAGTAACAATAAAAATAAAAATCAATATCCATGGAACAGTACCTAAGAATATTCTCACAATTTCATGGCTGAATAAAGCAAAAGGAGTTAGTGAAGATGCAAAATTGAATTCCAAAATAAATGGAATCAATAGTAAGCATAACCATAAATATCTTATTGGCAGTAGCTTTATTATAATGTTTTGTCGAAACTTCGCCCATTTTTTTAGGGCTATATGCTTAAATATAAGATTACCCAATATATCTGCAAACGTCATGAAGGCGCCAAACGGACATAACCAGCCACAAAAAAATCTGCCTACTAAAAGCGTAGCAACAATGATTAGTATTGGTAACCATGCCCATGCAGGGAATACGTATTCAAATCGTAACTGACCAAGCAACATCCAAGGATCAAAATGTGAAAACCATTCTAGGACATAAGCTGACTCGTCCAACGGATAAACTAGATAAGTAAAAAGAAAAATGAAAGTAGATAGCGACAAGATTTGCAGGGCATATCTTGAGTAGCTCAATAACTTATATTTCATAAGTAACACCTCTTATTCTAACGGATATATTTGTTTTGCTAGCTCATATTCTGCAAGCTGCTTTGCTTTTTTTCGTTTTATGACTGCCATGGAAAACAAAATGCTGACCTCATACAAAGCAAGCATTGGAACCGAAAGCATAATTTGCGACAAAACGTCCGGCGGCGTAAAAAACATGGCAATAGTTAAAATAATCAAAACGGCATATCGCCTTTGACGTCGTAGCTTTTTCGGAGTAAGCAGTCCAATCTGACTCAAAAAGCATGTGACAAGTGGGATTTGAAAAATGAGTCCAAATGGCAATAGCAAGTTTTCCAAAAACGAAAGATATCTGCTGGCCGAGATCATGACCGAAAGTCCTTCAGTATAACTAAGCAAAAACGTGCTTAATCCAACCTGTAGAACATACAGATATGCAAATACGATTCCCACTGCAAAAAGTATAATTGAAAAGAAAACATAAATGAAAAACGCTTTTTTTTCATGCTTATACAAAGCCGGAAGTGCAAATGTAATTATTTGCCACAACACAATTGGGCTTGCAAGGATAATCCCTGCTACAAGGGCTAGTTGCAACTGTATCATAAACCCTTCGGTAACACCCATTATAACGGGATCTTTCCCTAATCTTCGGATTGGATCAAATGCAAGATTCATTAGAGGATCTCTTAATAAGAAGTAACAAATCAATACACCAATTATGATGGCAACACAAGAAATGATTAGAACACGACGCAGATCATTCAGATGCCCAAACAGAGTTGTATTTGCTTCCTCATTCTTCATACTGAACCACCATTTTATGGCTTACTTTGATCATCTTTGTCATTAATTTCTTTTTTTATTGAAGCTTCTGTTTTATTCAATGCGTCTTTAAATTCTCCGATGCTCTTACCTAATGATTTCCCGATTTCCGGTAACTTACCTGGCCCAAAAATGACCAATGCGACAACTAGAATCAGTATAAGTTTAGTAATACTTATATCTCCTAACATCTTTTCACCTCTTCAAATTTTTATAGTTTTAATTAAAGACTAGTTTTATGCGTTTAATTTTTTTACAGTGATTTTTGATAAGTCCATATTTCCAACACCTAACTGTGATGCCTTAACTATATAAGTAATATCGTTTGGATCTACGCCGAAAAGATTTGCTCCATAAGCATCCACTGCAACAGGATCAAAACCAAAAACCACTTGGTTCCACTCTTTTATTGTTCCAGGACCTGTAGGGCCATGATCAATGATGCCTTTGATAGCATCCATAATAATGAGATCCGCTTTGCGATAACGTGACAACTCAGCAATACACGAAGCAAGATCTGTGCTATGAAAATACCCACGATCCCAAACTAACCCCATCATGTTTTTCATGCTCATGGTCACCTTGGCCATCATGTGATTTTTGAGAATAGGCATATTAATAAAAACATCAGCGTTTAATACATCCTTGGAGAACAAAACACTCTTTAAGTTATCGCCACCCATATCCACCGATTGAAAATTATTTTGCGCATTGATGTTATAAGCCTTTCCTCCAGCTTTTTCTACAGCATCTTTAATGCCACTTGTAACTAAACAGGTTGGACCAGAAAATGGAAAATCCACCACATTAACTGCTTTTGCTCCAGCTGACAGGCATTGTTTCACCACAGCCGCTACCAAATCTGGATTGGTTGTTGCTGCTTCCTCTGGTTTACGCGGCACGCTAAAATTAGCTTTGATAACAACAGTATTTCCACTTTTTATAAATTGTCCAATTCCTCCAAGTTCACTGAAACCTTTTTCGATTAAAGCCGCAGGATCTGTTCCTGAAATTGCAAGTAGGGAATCTTTGTCTACTGCCGATGAAGTAGATGAAGATGATGAAGATGCGGTACTTGAAGTATTATTTTGACTTCCACCTGAATTTGATCTTACGTTGACACCACAGCCTGAAAGACCTGCAGCAACCAAGCCGACTGCCATACCTCCCAAAAACTGCCTTCTGCTCAATTTGTTCTGTTCACTCATAATATTTCATCTCCTTTTCTTAATAATGACTTTTCTATCATATGTAATCTTAAGGAAAAATTGTGAGAAATTTGTGAGAAAACTATGAGAAAAGAATAAAACTTATAATCATAATATTTATTTTATACCATAAACGATACGATTATGAAATATCAAAAACAAGCAAATATAAAAAATATAGATTACAATGTACAAGAAGAATTTTACATAGGCAAAAATAATAAAAAGTTAAAAGTAGAACACTCTTTTGACCAAATGAAAACAAGATATAAATTTTTGAAGATTTATGTGTAAATTCAAATAACATATTAACAGAAAGCATACTTCTTGCTATGGCACATAATATAAGCAAACTACATAGTAAAATACAAGCTGGGGGTACTGGTAATCATTTATTTAAATTAAAAAGTATCACGTATAAAAGATCTTTTATAAAAGCAAGTCATGTCACCCGTAAATGGTGGTATTCTAAATACAAAAATAAGCTATCGTTAATACGACAGCCCCTTTTTTGACGGCTAGTATAAAACTTGTTTTGATATAGCCCAATCTTATTAAAGCATATAGTCCTCAAAATGTGTGGCATTACTTCCAATGGGATTTTATGTTATACTAAGTTTACATTTTGTATCGAAATGACAGTTATAGGTAAAGCACCATTCTAGCGAAAAGGAGTGATAATTTTTTACGAAGCTTCATGCCCGACCGAAACCGAAGATATACACTTCTTCTCTTGTGATTCCGGACTAGAAATACTCCATGTCCCTGGATTACTGTTATCAGGTATACGATGATTCATGATATCAAGGTACCATTTTTCTTTATGCTCAATATATTGGTATCTTTCATTCATTTCCTTCAATTGTTCCTCTAGTTGCTTCTTTTGCTCCATAATAATTTCATATCTTATTTCTATAGTGGATTCTCCCTGCAAGCACAGGTCTACATAGTCCTTAACAGCTTTTACGGACATACCAGACCCCCTAAGATTCTTTATTCCAATCAGCCAATTCTTAGACTCTTCATCAAAAAGCCTGTTTCCATTCTTATCACGTTTTAAAGTAGGTACGAGTCCTATATCTGTATAATACCTCACCGTATGTTCCGTCATATTAAGGAGTTTTGAAATCTCTTTTACTGTATACATTATTACCTCGCTTCTATCGTCAAAGATGAAATATATTTTAAAAATAATTTTTATAAAATTCTTGACTTCGAGTTACTCGAATGGGATACACTAATTTTAGCACAGCTAATTCAATTGTGTAAAGATAGTTCTGCTTAAGTTAAATTGCGAAGAGCAGAAAAAATTAGAATAAAGGAGAAATTAGTATGAAATATGTAGAATTAAACAATGGTGCCAAAATGCCGATTTTGGGATATGGAGTATTCCAAATTCCAGATCAAAAAGAATGTGAAAGATGTGTACTAGATGCAATAGAGGTAGGTTATCGTCTAATCGATACAGCACAGGCTTACGGTAATGAAGAAGCTGTAGGTAACGCTGTTAAAAAATGTGGTGTTCCAAGAGAAGAATTATTCATCACTACAAAGGTATGGATTGCTAATGCTGGATATGAAAATGCAAAGAAATCTATCGAAGAATCATTAAAAAAACTTCAATTGGATTATTTAGATTTATTATTAATCCATCAGCCATTTAATGATTATTATGGAACTTATCGTGCAATGGAAAAACTATATAAAGAAGGAAAACTTAAAGCAATAGGTGTAAGTAACTTTTATCCAGACAGATTAATCGACTTAACTAAGTTCAATGAAGTTGTTCCAGCAGTAAATCAGGTTGAAACACATGTATTTAATCAACAAGTAAAGGCTCAGGAAGTAATGAAAAAGTATGGCGTTCAGATTCAAGCTTGGGCACCTTTTGCCGAAGGGAAAAACAACCTATTTAGCAATGAAATATTAAAAGAAATTGGAGATAAATATAGTAAGTCAATTGCACAAGTTGCTTTAAGATATCTTATTCAAAGAGGAGTATCAGTGCTTCCTAAATCGGTTAGCAAGGAAAGAATGATACAAAATATTGACGTATTTGATTTTGAATTAACAAAAGAGGATATGGATTTGATTGCTGCTTTAGATAAAGGCGAAAGCTTATTCTTCTCACATTATGATCCACAAACAGTTGAATATTTAACAGGCTTAGTAAGATAGAGGAAACAAACTTTCTGAAAAAACCATGCATAAACAATTTATATGCATGGTTTTTAATTTTATAAAAATTAATCTAGTTCTATAGCTTTTTCTAACTTCTTATTAGGTCTTGTTTTCCATAATATAAGGAACGAGAAAACAATAATTACAAGGCATACCCAATAAACATGACGAAATCCTGCAAACTGAGCAATGATACCGCCGCCTAAATTTCCTACTAGCCTTCCAATAGTTGACCCATTTGAGTATATAGTTGTAGACATTCCTGGTGAATTAGGCATAAGATCCGTGAAATAACTTAAACCATTTCCCATGATAATAGCTACAGTTGTTGCCTGCAAAAGCTGTGCTGCTATTAGCTGCCATGAATTTGTAGATACACTTAAAATCACATAATAAATAATAGAAATAAAACAGCCGTAAATCATCAAAGCATGATTAGATATTTTTTTACTAAGGGCCCCCAGCACAATCATAATTGGAATTTCCAAACCAGCAGAAATACTTACCACTAATCCAACATCTGCATGGGTTCCATGAAGCTCATTTATAATAAATAATGGGGTATTAATTCCATTAACAGCATTGACTGCAAACAGTAATATAAAAGCTATAAATGGCAGCATTATCTGCCTGCTTTTTAGTGAAGTAACTTCTGTACTTTTTTTCTTGTGAGTATTATTACTCTTAACTACTTTTCTACTTTCTAAAAAAAAGAATACAATAAATGAAATTATAATAAAAATCATGAATGTCCCCAAAAAGAGTCCCTTGTATCCCAAATATCCTAAAATCACCGTCCCTCCTAGCGGTCCTATTAGAAATCCTAGAGATACTAAAGAACGTAAGGCTGACATAGCAAAGGTTTTATCATCAGATTTACTTGCATTTGCTGATTCCTGAGCATAAGCATAAATCTGTGGCATGGCTGCCGCACCTAATCCTGTAAAAATACTAACAACAATTAGTAGAATAAAGAAGTTATGAAAAACTAAATACGAAGCATATCCCAAAGCAGATGATATCATAGCTGAAATAATAATCCATTTTCGATCCATCTCACTATCTGATCGTTTAGCAATAAATGAATTTACTACCACTCCACTCAATGATGTAATCGCCATAAAAATCCCAAAAGCTCCTGCACTCATTCCTAGTTCCTCAGTACAATAAAGTGACAAATAGGGCTGGGTAATAGAAATTCCAATACCTACTAGCAGCATGCAAATAATAAACAGACTATATCCATTAATGGCAAATAAGTTTTTTAAACGTCTATACACATTTTCCCCCTCCCTGTAGGTTCCAAACTAACAATTATGTTATTCTTTTTATTATCCTTAACTATTGGTTTACTAACTCTTTTAAATATTTTAACAATTAAAATTATGATTTATAATCTCAATTAATTTAAATTCTTTATTTTCATATTCAAATTTTAAAATACAACAATTCCCAAGTCTTTCTTTTTGATCAACAGGGCTTGTATGCTTGTATGCTGCCAATATCTCATAAATTGTCTACAAGCTGCTCCATGAGATACTATTAAAACAACTTCATTATCTTCTTCCATTATTTTTTCACAAGTATCAGCAACTCTTTTTTGAAATGCTTTCTCTTCTTCTCCACCATAACTCGCAAAGAAGTTACCATAAGGAAGTGATGGATTTAAATCTTCACTTTCACCTTCAAAAGTTCCAAAATTCCATTCCTTTAAACCTTTTAATCTTGTATAAGGAATATCAGTTACAATTTCTAACGTATCACAAGCTCTTTCAGCTGTTGAACTATATGCATGATCAAAAATAATATTGTGCTCTTTGAAATATATTGAAGCAGCCTCTGCTTGTTTAACTCCGAGTTCTGTAAGTGGAGAATCACACCAGCCTTGAACTTTCCTTCTAACATTAAATAACGTTTGTCCATGTCTCATCATATATACTGTTTTTTTCACTGTCTTTCTTCCTACCGCATAGTAACTTATATTATTATCATAAACCTTTGAGTTTACTCCATGTCAATGCTTTTTTAGATTTTCATTCAATGGATACAATTTATTTGAAAGTGAATTCCTCTAAGATTATTGGAGGCATTTATGTTTAACAAGTATTATGATTGTAAACATCTAACAACAACTCAACGCATTATAATTGGAAAAGGTCTTCGAAATCCGCATTTTCATTTTAAGGTATAAAAATAGAGCCTTTGCTTCATAGTTAAATCAACTATTTTGCAAAAGCCCCATTTATTTTCAAAATTTATTTAACATTCTCTTGAATCCACTTTTCAATATGATCAGCTATCTCACCATTATTTAAATCCTCGAACATAAAATGATCATTTCCTGTAATACCTTCCTTAGGAAGATCTACTACCGTACATTTTCCACCCTGAGCGGTATAAGCAGCCGCAAAATCATAGCAAGTCTGACGCATTCCCTGCCACATCTTTGTTGCTTGAATTGACGGATCCCCATTATCGATATAATCACCAAAATAAAATGTCACTGGTATATTCTTGTCTGTAACTGCCTTATAATCCTCTGAACCAGCAGCTGGTGCTCCGCCTGGCTCGATTGCAACGATTGCTGCAATGTGATCTGTGTATCCTGCTGCTGTCCATCCTGGACCACCACCTTGAGAATGTGTTACCAAAATTGAATTTTTTCCTGTTCTTTTATATACCTCATCAATTGTTGCGGCTAATGCCTTTGCCACTGTCTTATTATCAAAGTCTGCTCCCATATCTGATTTCATACCTGTATCCGGTGTCATCTGCCTAAAGAACTGATCTACGGATGTATCATCATTTGGAAACTGAGATCCTTCATTGACAACAGATTTTCCGTTTTCCCAGCGTCCGATTCTAAACTGGGTATACCAGCGTTGATCTAATGTCTTCGTACTGATATTACCACTTACAGAAGTCATACCAGCCTCTCCACGTCTCGGTTCATCCACTAGGAATACACCGTGTCCTTTTTTCAGGAACATCTCAGACCAGCCTTCCCTGCCATCTGGCGTTGTCATCCAGCCCATACGCGACTGTCCATAACCATGTAGAAACACCATTGGAAGTTCTGTATTTTTTTCTGGAATTTGGTAGAGTACATTCGCGTGATCTACATGAGAAGTCTGTCCTGCTCCACTTTCCTCCCACTGATTCTCTGGATTAAATGTACCATTAGAAGTCACTGTAGTTCCTCCTGCTGAGAAGATTCCCTGCTCTGCAATAGACAAAACTTTTGAATCAGTATCGTCTTTTGTTTTAGTATTATTCGCAGCATTTCCACATCCAGCTAATAATACTACACTTATTACACCTGTTAACAGTAACGCTGTTATTTTTCTCTTTTTCATTAATTTCTTTTCCCCTTTTTTATTAATTTCTCTTTTTCTTATTCTAAAATCATGTTTCTCACACTGGTAACATTAACTATTTTATTGTCTCTTCACTAGTTCTCTCTTTACATTTTTATTATAAGTAAATTTAAGAATTAACAGAAGTTTCAATAAGTTCTTCAGTGTAAACCTAAAGGTTGTAACTCGAATTTTAAAAAATCCACGAAGCATCGTGGACTTTTAACTTAATTTATTTCTCATTCTTCTAATATGTAGTATTATGTCAAGAAAACGTACAAATCAAACTTTAACCAGCATCTCTAAAACCCTGTTATATAGGTTATGATAGCAAGGTTTTAGAAATGGCTTTTTAACAAAATGTTAATATTTATAATTTGGTGCAAGTAGTGATAGCAAATTCTTATCATGATTATACGCGAGCCTTACCTTGTTATCAAAAATCATTGTCGCACCACTTTTACGATCATAAGCTTACCACTTAGGTAAATTGTCGGTACTTGGGTTACCAGTCTTTGCAAAATTAATCCATGCCTGACTCATGCGGTCTTCAAGAATCTTTGCATCTTGACCTCCACCAATTATTGTATCCGCTTTATCTATATTATCAAATACAAATGGTATCTCGGATGTGTGGTATGCAGTGAAAACACCATTCATAACCGGAGATTCCCAGCTGAAAAGATATGAATAAACAGGTGCGCCCTGTTCATCTGCCTTGTGAGACATAATCTTTAACATCGGCAGTCTGATTGTAGTTGAATCAACATATACTGCATCTGCCTTCTTTTTATCAGGGTATGCTTGAAGAAATGCTTGTACAACTTCATCCGCCTTATCTCCATAAGCTTCCTTTAGATGCTGGTCAATTTCTGCTTCAGTC
Source organism: Clostridium sp. DL-VIII (assembly GCF_000230835.1). Lineage (NCBI taxonomy): Bacteria > Bacillati > Bacillota > Clostridia > Eubacteriales > Clostridiaceae > Clostridium > Clostridium sp. DL-VIII. The sequence continues at coordinate 1,023,502 of NZ_CM001240.1, read as the reverse complement.
CATGTATTTGGATTATCTGACTGTGCTTTCTCCATATTGAAGACTTGTGACATAGCTGTCCACTCTGTTATGTTTGATCCAATCAAAAGCGGTATATCCTTACCAGCTTCCGCAAATTCTTTATCTGTAACCGGACTTGTAGGCATATAGTCTCCATCTACTACCGGTTCCCATGATAATAAATATCCTCCTCCAAGTGCTGCCGGAATATGAAGTTCTTCTGCTGCCTGCTGAAGTGCTTTGTCAGATGCTTCTGTTAGTTGTTCATATGGAATAGTCTGAAGTTTTTCTATCTGATCCCCAGTAATTCCAAAGTTTTGAAGTGTAAGTTGTGTCACCCTTTTACTTGCTTCTTTTGAAGTAAAGCTAACTCCCATTGTTTCTGTGGCACCGCTCTCAACAATTCCTTTCTGGAAAAGTCCCTTTGCGTATGGAGTCGTCATAAGTGCAAGTACCTTTGCACCTCCACCTGACTCTCCAAATACCGTAACGTTATTTGGATCACCACCAAACTGTGCAATATTGTCATGAATCCGAGAAAATGTCATTACACCAACTAATGCGCGCAAAACAATTTGTTTGTTCTCTATCATATATTGTTTCCTCCATTTTTAAATTGAATTATTCATTACATAACATCTCAAAAATCAACTATCCCACTATAAAAGTTAATCCCCCCTAATATTAATATTTCTTCAAAACTCTAAAGCTATAGCCTTTATGTTATGTAATCTTGAATACTAGAACTTAGCATAGAATAATTATAGTCGAGAAAATAATTTCACTAAATATACATATTACAGATAAAGTTATATATTTTACAGATTTTTTCGCGAAAACTCCATAACAAATAACAAATAGCACTTAATTCATAGAACAATTTTTACTGCACCAAATTTTGTGATTTTAGTTTTTACTACTAACATACACTAAGATTTTAACCGATTAGCATATGCCTATGCTGGACTAACAAAATACCGAGGCTTGTAATCCTCGGTATTTACTGTTCTATTTATTCTCCAACAGACCAATTTCATTAAGCCACTGTTTGATCTTTTCTTCTTTCACTTGGTTTACTGTAAGACCTTTTAGTACTGTTGCATCCTTGCAAATATTGTTGATATATTCCATACTGATATCTATATTATTGTCCTGACTTGTGCAAAATGGTACGATCGTCTTTCCCCTCAGATCATAGCTTTCTAAGAAAGTTCCTATTGCCATTGGAGCATTAAACCACCAAATTGGATAACCAACATAGATTACATCATAATCATCTAGACTATCCAGCTTGTTTGCCAGCTTCGGTCTAAGATTCAGTGTCTTCTCAATCCATGCTGTTGCCGCAGTTCCCATAAAACTTGTCCTATAATAACGATCTGTATAAATCTGATACATATCCGCTCCAGTTTCTTTCTGTATCATTTTTGCAGCTATTTCTGTATTTCCTCTATTTCTATTTAAACTTGCTGATGTTATTGCATCAATATCTGTATCTGTTTCAATAACACCTGCTCTTGTAAAATACACAACAAGGGACTTTGTTCCTTCATTTCCTTTGACAACCTCATTTGTTACATTATCTATGGTTTTACCTAGCATCAGATACCAATACCCAAACACTGTTATTATGATCAAAGCTAAAATTGCTACCATTCTAAACTCCTTTTTTTTTAGTTAATTGCTTTTTTACCATCTCATTAGCACCCCTTTTCAGACAAACTTATCTGTTCGTCAACCTTTTTGTCAATTACTTTCTGCTCGTTCATATCAAAAACAGGAAGAAAATTATCCACCATAGTACCTATCAATAAGCATGTCCTTTCTTTTTATAAATATCGTAACTAATCCAACTTGAGAGCTTAATAAGAAACCTTGGAATTATAGGTACATAAATCCAAGGTTTTAAATATAGTTAATTTAATTTTTATATAAATTTCTTAAGTTGGTGATACTGGTCGTATGCTAAGCCCTTCCTTTACAGTAGCTACTGGCTGCAATTCTTTGAAAGTACTACTAAAACTATTATAAAGGTCTTACGTGCTTTCATATTACTTACATTCCTTTAAAATTTCAAAAACCTCGTCCCTTTCAAACTTTTTACAGCATCCGGCTGTTAAATTACAGGTGTCTGCCACAGAACGCAAGATTTTTTCATCTGTGATACCCATTTCTGAAAGTGTGGTTGGCAGTCCAATTTCTTTTATAAATGCTTCTAGTGCATCCACACCTGCCAGTGCGATTTCTTCTTCGCTCTTATCTGTCTCGTCCACATTCCACACTTCTCTTGCAAGGCGGGCAAACTGCTTTGTTCCTTCTGGTGCCATGTGACGATACAATGCTGAATGAATAGCTGCCAGTCCCTGACCGTGATTACAGTCTGTGTATGCTGCTAGCTGGTGTTCAATCTGATGTGCCTGGAAATCCGTAACTTTACCAATCTTTAAGATTCCGTTTTCTGCCATGGCCGATGTCCACATAAGTTCACTTCTGGCATCCATATCTTTCCCATCGATAAGTAACTTGCGGATATTTCTTATCGTACTTCTCATAACTGCCTCATTAATTTCATCAGATGTATTGAAATCTCTCGGTGAACCAAGATAAGTTTCCATGCAGTGACTTAACGTATCAAAGGCACCAGAAATCACCTGTTTCATTCGTAGTGATACTGTATATGCTGGATCAAGAACTGCAAAGCTTGCATAGGTTCCCATGATTGCACCTTTCCACAGTTTATCCTCATAGGTAATGACTGCCCATTGATTCATCTCAGCTCCTGTTCCAGATGCTGTAACCACTGCTCCCATCGGTATTCCAGTTATTGGAAACTTATTGGACTTGTATTCCATATCCCAGATATCTTCCTCTAAAGCTGCCTGCGCCGATACCACTTTACAGCAGTCTATAACAGAGCCACCTCCAACTGCTAGGATAAAGTCCACATTTCTTTCCTTTACAAGTTTTGCACCTTCCTGTACCTTTGCATAGGTAGGATTTGGCATGATACCAGAAAATTCAACTACCTCTTTTCCAGCCTCCGTAAGAAGCTGTACCAATTCGTCATACACTCCATTTTTCTTAACAGAGCCTCCACCATATGCAAGCATAACTGTTTTGCCTATTTTTCCAAGTTCTGCTCCTAACGCTTTCTTAGCAGCACCTTCTCCAAAATATACCTTTACTGGGTATGAAAATATAAATTCATTCATTATTAATTCCTCCTATTCTGGTTTTTCCATATTATTAAGTTCTGATACTCCGACAGCAAATCCTTTTAATTCCATTCCAGTTACTCTACACGCATTTTTAATCAGATATTCAATGGTATCCACTGCTTCCTGACTCGGTGCTCCTCCCTGTGCAAAGAAATAAAGTTTTTTTCCGCGAAGTGTTTTAGCTTCTGGCAGCATATAAATTCTGTCAAAGAAAGTTTTTAGAAGTCCACCGACTGAGTACCAATATACCGGACTTCCAATCACCAAAGTGTCTGCTGTTTTAATTTGAATGAACATCTCCTTTATCTGATCGTCCTCAAATACCTGCCCATACTGATAGATTTTGTAGTCAGCCATTTGCAAAATATCATACTTTATTCCTTTTAAATAATCTGTTCCCATTTGAAACGTATTTCCATTTTTATCTGGACTTGTGTTCATAAATAATATTTTACTCATTGTGTATCCTTTCTTATTCTGCCTTTGCAGTAACTTCATCAATAATATTCATCGCATTCAATGTACGTGGATAGCCGATGTATGGCATACATTGTTCAACAACCTGATACAGCTTTTCCTTACCATTACCAACACCAAAGTTTCCCATTGTATGACCACGCAGCTGATTCTCACAGCCACCCTGTGCTAGAATATAGCAGAAGGTAATCATCTCTCGCTCTTGATTATCAAGTCCGGTTCGGGTGTAATAATCGCCAAAACAGTTATCAGCCAGCCAGCGATTTACATTTTTTCTTAAAACCGGGCCGTTGATCTGTCTGTCAGCCATTCCTTCACCAAACAACTCCACCTGCTTTGCCAGACCTGCATCAAAACGACTTTCTGCATTTGTGGTAGTTTGTTCTTCCAATGGAAGTTTGATGCCGTGCTGTTGCATGATTTCACTTGTAACAACCACATAATCATAGATACGGCCAATTCCCAAATATGCCGTTGCCTGATAAACAACCTCACGGATAGCTACTGGGTCAATCCCTGCATTTAATGCAGCATGTAGCATATTCCGATATTCTCCCATCCCCTGACATCCAAGCAATGCAGAAAGGATACATAGCATTCGCTCTTTTTCTGTTAGGCTTCCAGTATTGACTACTTCATTCTGAGAAAAGTTCGCAGTAATTTCTATCCATTCTGGATCACTTACTGCCAAAGTACTTTCTGCTCCTTTAAACAGTTCGTCCATTCTTTTCTTTGCTGCTTCATTCATATTGAAACCTCCTTTTTTTACTTATTTTGGTTGTTAGCTTCTATAATTTCATTCAGTTCAATATGCTCGTTTCGGTATCTTGCATCAGGATTTTTTTCTGGTATTACAATTCCAATTGCTTTCTGTGGACATGCATGTGCACAAGCTAGACACGTCTGACAGTTACCTGGTATATGAGCGGCTCTTCCATTCTCTATTTTGATCGAACTGGATGGACAAACCTTCTCACAGATACCGCATCCTACACATTTTTCTCCTACCTTTAAAAGATGCTGCCATGCATCAGCAGGCATTTTGCTCATATTTCCAAGAAATTGCTTATGTGCTTCTCTATCAGTATCTGTTACTTCAGAAATCATTTTCTTTTTGTTTTTAATATCTTCCACGATTTCAGCAATATGTTCATCTACCTTCTTATCAAGCAAAAGCTGCTCATTCATATCAAAACTTGGAAGCCAGTTATCTACCATAATAATAATATTGATATAGCTTGCTGTTATTCCACATTCTTTACAAAGATTATCAGCCAGTTCTGCTGCGCCGCCATGACGATTTCCATAAGTCAGAATCAGATAAAAATACTCTGTGTCAAATGTACTTTTTTTCAAAAATTCCTTTACCATAGGTGGGACTTCATGCCCATAGACAGGAGACACAATACCTATACTCTCATCTCTATAGCTTAATTTCTCCTTATTTATAATTTGTGGGATGCTAATTGGTTCGTCGTCGATATGTTTTGCTACATAAAGGCTATTACCTGTACCTGTAAAATAAAATAACATTTGAAACCTCCTTGCATAACTTTTTTCTTTTTGTTATGATTAGATTGTATCAATCGGTTGTAACAACCGGTCAAGTGTTTTTAAAAAATTTTTTAAATCTGAATTTCAAAACAAAAAGGAGAATGAAATATGTATACGATGAAACAGGTTTGCGAAGCTACCGGATTGACCTATGAAGCATTAAAATTCTATTGTAATGACGGTCTCGTACCAAACGTAAAACGTGATAAGAATAATCGTCGCATTTTTGATGACAGAGATTTAGCATGGATCAAAGATTTGACCTGTTTAAAGAAGTGTTCTATGAGCATTGCAGATATGAAAGAATATCTTGCACTTTGTCTGGAAGGGAAATCATCTATTCCATCTCGTCAGGAAATGTTGAAAATAAAAAAAGAAGCATTACTTTCCCAAATTGAAGAGATAAATGCTTCTATTAATTATATTGACTGGAAACAAAACTTTTACGGAGATGTACTTAGTGGCAAAACAGAATACACCAGCAATCTGATATAATATTTGTGTCTCATATCTTTAACGTCCTACTGATGCGAAACACAGATTGACATTTCATCATAATTTCGGATACCCCATAACTTTATCCAGAAACTCGGTTGCCATGGTTTCAAGCTCATCCGGCTTGCTGGCAACCTTTCTTCAAGTAAATCAAATCTTTGTGGCTTTATATGCTTCTGCATGCAGTGGTTCACGTAAAAATTCAGACAGTCCCTCAACAAATGTGTTAAAATGAGCAGTTTGTGTGTGATGCTTATTAGCATTCTCATCCTCAAACTTCTCTATAAAAACAAAATTATCAGGTCGTGCAGTATCTTCATAGAAATTGAAACTTATACATCCCTCTTCGACCTGAGTTGATGCTGTCATTTGTTTGCAACTTAATCAAATGCAAAGTTGTCAAAAAACTCAATAAATTCTGGTTCTGTTTCTAAGAACTTTGATTCATATCCTGGAAACATCCTCTAATGATACTCTTTTGAAAGATCTATAATTGCCATTTTAAATCTCTCCTTTATTTTCGTTTTCCTTGAATACTTTTCCAATTATATGCTCCTTCAATCCTTCTATTGCCCCATCAGGAGATTCATACTCTGAATCCCCATCTGTAACAATAAAATAGAAATCTAAGGTTAATTACCAAATAGCTGGCTTGCTTGTTTCATTTTTTTAATTATATCTACACCAAATGGGCAGTTTTTTATACATGCGCCACATTCTATGCATTCACTAGCACGATGTTCTAATAAGTCATAATGATTTTTTAACGTTTCTGGGACTTCTTCTTGAATTAATGCTAAATCCAGATATTTATTTACTAATGCAATATCTATTTTTTTTGAGCATGGAGCACAATGTCCACAATACATACAATGTCCCTTAAATGAACTTCGTGGAGCATTAGCAAGAACTTCACTATAATCCTTTTCTTTATTACTTGCAGATCCATAGGCGGTTGCTCCAAGTATTTGACTTGTATTAGATACTCCAACCATTACAGATGTAACTGCTGGTCTTGTCAGGCAATAATGCAAACATTGTACTGGAGTCAATGCTTTTTCAAAAGGTGATTCTTTGTCACTTAGTAATATTCCAGCCGCATACCCTTTCATAACAGTTAAAGCAACACCTGCATTTTCGCAAGTTTGATATAGTTTATCACGTTTTGGATCAATGCCTTCATACGTTATATTTTTAAAAGTATCTTCTTCAAATAATATGTTTACATCTTCGCTAGCAGGCAGCATATCATAAGCAGCATTAATACTAAATAAAATCACATCGATTAATCCAGTTTCAACAGCTCTAAAAGCAATATCCGGATTATGTGTTGATATTCCTAAAGATTTAACAATACCTTTTTCTTTTAATCCTTTTGCATATCTAATTATTTCCCCATTAAAAATGTTATCAAAATCTTTTTCATCATCCACATAATGAATCATCCCAACATCAACATATTCTAATTGCATTCTAGTTAAAAAATCTTCATATGCGTTAATAACTTCATTAATATTCCTAGTACGTCGATATTGTCCTTCATCCCAGACTGTACATAGATGTCCCTCAATAACAAAACTATTTCTAGAATATTTGCTTAAAGCTTTTCCAACGTTACTTCTAACTTCAGGATTTGAATTATATATATCAAAAAAATTAATACCTTCACTCATTGCACAATCAATATTTTTTTTACAATCTTCATAGCTTTTATTCTCAAATCCCTCACCGCCAATGCCAATTGCACTCACTTTAATTCCTGTTTTTCCCAAAATTCTGTACTCCATCTTCTAATCCCCCCCGTAAAAATCATTTATTCATGCATCCAAATTCTAAAACCTATATCATTTTCAATCTTCTTTCGCTCTATGTAGCCAACCTGACACATTTTTATATACATAATTTATATCCTTTTACCTTATTTCAAGTCCATCCAATATTATTTACTTCAGACAAGTTTTTAAAATTACCTACACTTCTGCCTAAAGCATTACCTTCATGTTTATAAAATATTACAATTAAGAATCTCTATATAGAATTTAAAACAACAATGAGTTATTCAGCGTCTATCACAGCATCTTGATAGAGTTGTTGCTTTCCAAACTCCTTTTCACAATTATTATTTAATTCATGAATATTTGTAGTACCAGCTTCTTTAGCTATACGATAATATTCACATTTGTATTGAAGCGATTCTAAATATATTATCCATAAGTACTCCTTTACTCCTTTTCGCTAGTAATGAATATTATAAGTATAAAATCATTTTTGAATTCTGTCTGTAAAAATATGCATGATAATAACTTAAAACTTATCATGCATATTTTTATAGCTTTATATCTTTTTATGTATTTCTATGAATTTTATTTAGACTTTATTTATAAGATTCCTGATAAATCTTAACACAATCTTCGATACTCAATTCACTTCTGTCAAGCATAAATAAAATACCCATTGTATCCTTTGCATTCTTAGCCATTGTCTCAAATTCTTCTGGTCTTATTCCATAATCAGACATTTTAAGATCTGCAACTCCACATTCTTCTTGCAATTTTACTAACATTGTAATGAAGTTCATTGGATCTTTCGCATTTTCCATTCCCATTGTCTTTGCCATTTGTATAAATCTTTCATCACATACATGCTTATCAATAAAATGTGTAAAATATGCTTTACTAAGCATAATAAGACCTGCACCATGTGGAAGTTCTTGATGATAAGCTGACATTGCATGCTCTAATGTATGTTGACTTGTAACAGCCCCTACGCACATTACTGTCCCGCCAAGAGTACTTCCAAAAGCTACCTTTTCACGTGCATCTATATCATTTCCATCTTTTACTGCTTTTCCAAGATTCTTTGCAACATTTTCAATAGCAGTAATTGCATACATATCACTCATTAAGTTAGCAGCTTTACAAATATATCCTTCTATACTGTGAAATAATGCGTCAAACCCTTGATAAGCAGTAAATTTAGGAGGAACTGTCAACATAAGCTCAGAGTCTACTATTGCATAAACTGGAAATAAATCATTATGTCCATTACCAGTCTTTTCATTTGTTTCCTCATTTGTTATTACCATTCCTGCATCTGTCTCTGAACCTGTCCCAGCTGTAGTTGTAATTGCTACAATAGGAAGAGGTTTATTTTCTACTGGCTTTCCTTTCCCAGTTCCTGTGAATATATAATCCCAGTAGTCTCCATCATTTGTTGCCATTATTGCAATTGCCTTAGAAGCATCTATACAACTTCCTCCACCTAAAGCAACAATAAAATCACAATTATTTTCTTTTGCAAAGTCACCGCCTGCCATAACTGTTGATTTTAACGGATTCGCTTCTACTTTATCAAACACAACTGATTCTACTCCTGCTAATTTCAACTGCTCTTCTGTTCTATCAAGATAACCGTTTGCTCTTGTTGATTTTCCTTTTGAAATAACAATCATTGCTTTTTTACCAGGCATTGGCTGATTATGCAAATTGTTTAATTCTCCTGCTCCAAATAAAGTTCTTGTAGGTACATACATATTATAACTCATATTAAATCCTCCATATTAATAATTCTTTTTCTTTTTATGCTCATATTCAAGTCATATATCTTATGTAAATATAATACCTTTTTAAGCTAGTTCATTAAATATACATATCCCCGATAAAATTGTATATTTTACTGATTATAAATCTTCCTTTAGTAATGGTTCCAATTGTTCAGTCATATTATCTATATTTTCAAAAAGGACACTTTTTCTAGTATCAAATTTATTAATCATGTCTATATGCATTGTCATATCATGATATGATTTTTGTGATGCTGATATGTAATCATCGATTTGTTGAATTCCATTAGAAGACTCATTAATTGCATTAATAATTTCCTTATGTACATCATCTAGTTTTGCTGCAGTATTCTTTATTTCTTTAAAAATTTCATTGGTATCCTCTACACTTTGTGCACCCTTTTCTAAAATTTTTTGTGAAGATTTAAATGATTTGCTTAATTCTTCTGTACCACCTTCTACATCAGAAACACTGTTTTTTACGGAGGAAACCAGATTTTTTATTTCACCTGATAACTTTCTTACTTCTTCTGCAACTACAGAAAATCCCTTACCATTTTCTCCAGCTCTTGCCGCCTCAATAGATGCGTTAAGTGATAACATATTTGCTTGATTTGCAATGCCTACAATTTCATTTGTGCATTTCTTAATTTCATCAACCGAATTTTGTAGCATATGAAAAACATTATCCATTTTATTAAAGCTTACATATACCCTGTTAGCATTCTCTCTTAAATCATTTCCTTGTGTTTCTGCTCTATTAATAGATTTAATAATGTCATTTTTAACTTCTTCAAATCCTCCTGAAGCAGTGTTTATCTTAGAGAGGATATTATTAAAATTATTATCAATTTCTTCATTTAGTCTGGAATTATCATTTAAAACCTTTTTAAATGATAATTCAATTTTACGAATCTGTTCTGAAGTATTTAACTCTTCTGTAGTTAAGTTTTCGTTACATTTCTTAAGATAATCAATAGCATATACAATAGGTGAAATATCTTTTTTTTCCTTGATATAATTAATCTCAATTGTATCCTGAGCTTTATCTTTATTTCTAGATTGAAATAATTTCATAGTAATTCTCCTTTCAAACTTTATCCGATTGCTAGCATCCGTAATACTTCCTCTCACTCTATGAAAGCGACTATGCCAAATTTGAAAGCTCACTGAGAAAATTCTGCTAACCAAATATAAAATTTGGAGCATCATTTTTTTGAATATCTGCTTTTTTTCAAGTGGGAGATAACGGCTACACGCTCCTGTATTAATTTAACTAAATTCATGTGCAGTGTAAAAATCCACCTGAAAAGTTTCTCTTTATTCAAATGCAAAACATACCATTGTTAAATTTACGTGTTGTGAATTAAAATGCTCTCCCATTGCTACAATTCCAACGTGATTATCAGTAAAATTCATTGTTTTCAAATAATCTTCCCAATAATTTTCATTTTCAAAAAATGTATATCTGCCCGTGCAATTCATAGAAAAAATGCCTGAGATATTATGCATGTCCTTTTTAATTGCAGTTACTGTATTATTAATAACTTGTTTGTAATCATCTAACTTTAAAATTGAAATGATATCCATATTGTTTATTCGTTTATAGCATTGCAATCCTCCATCATGTAATTGAGCAATACCCATTATGTAAAACTCATCACCAACCCATTTTCCTAAAGGGTTTTGAAAGTATTGTGTGTTTATTTTACTTGGGGAAATATTAAGATAATCACAATAAACTGATTCTGCCAGTTTCCCATTTAATTCATAAAGAATATATTTTTTTGAATCTGCTTTAGTTACTACCATTTTTAAATCAGTTGGTTTATAAATAATTTCCTTAAAAGCATTTATCCTTCCATTATTTTTAATAAACGCATATGCGCAAGCATCTTCATATATAACACCATTACAAGAAACCTTATTGCAATCAACACCAGCTCCTATTAAAGAAATATTCTTATTTTCTAAGATACTTCCTAATGTTGTCATTAGCCGGCTGTGATTTCCTGTAGCAAAATCAATACAAATTGTATTTTGCGACTCTGCTTTTACCCTTTTAATATCCTCTTCCATTCGACTAATATACTTAACTGGCATAGAAGAAAGTCCTAATATAACATTAGCCGCTGCACTAATACAATCAGAAAATGCAATTACTGTTATTCCGTTTTCAATTGTTGAATACTTTGTATAACTAGTACAAGTACATCCGATACTTGGAACACCTGGATACAATTGCTCTAATTCTTCTACATGGTCTTCAAATTTGTTTTTATTTGATAATAGTATTATTAAAGAAGGATTAACAAATCCTTTTACTGCTTCAGCTAAATTACCACTTCGACTTATTCCAATTTTTTGTTTCATAAGCAAATCTCCTTTCAATAATAGTTAGTTATCACTCTAAATTATTTAGTGATTTTATAATAATTTAGGATGATATTATTATATAAATTCATGACTAACTAATGTCTATCACCATATTTTATGCATTATGATAATGAAGCTGGTTGTTAATAAAAAACAACCATAGCTCTATGCCGACTTCTCATTTTGATTCTTTTAACGTAAGAATAACATTGGAATTTAATTTAATAACTGTATGTATTACAGATAAAATTATATATTTTACAGATTTTTTTGAGAAAACTCCATGACAAATAACAGATAGGTATCAAAGCACTTATTTCCTAGAACAATTCTTACTGCATCAAGTGTTCAACCTATTGCCATAGAGGTTTTTCCAAAACATAGCATTGAGTTAGCTACTTGCACTCGCTTAATGTTTGGTTATCTTAAATCAGGTATTTGTTTGCCTTTTCCTATATTATTTATTACATGAGAAAAAATCTATGTATAAAAGTGAAGCTATCCAATCAATTGAAGCTTAAAGAACTTAAATTAATAACATGAAATTAAAACGACGCTCATCTTATAATGAACATTCTTTTCATAAATATCTTTGTGAAAATTTAATCTTATGGTAATCCTATAGATCTATTTCTAACGGATTTAAGTGCGACAGCTCCATAGTTTATTAGAAATGAGTTTCATCTATTTACTCAAAAATAAAAAAACAACTTCTATATGAACCATTAAATTCAACATATTGACCATCAAGACCTTCTATGTAAGTCAAATCTTGAAGGCATCATATGCTTCTGCATATAGTAGTTCACATAAAAATTCAGACATTCCTTTGACAAATGTGTTAAAGTGAGCAGTTTGTGTGTGATGCTTATTAGCATTCTCATCCTCAACAACGAAATTATCAGGCCGTGCAGTATCCTCATAGAAATTTAAGCTTATATATCCCTCTTTATCCTGAGTTGATGCTGTCATTTGGTTTACAACCTCTAAAAACTCCTCTCGTTTTTCAGATTTGATATTTATAAATACATAAATAATAATCCTTAGAATCTCTCCTTTAATTTGTTCTTTATTCTATTGTCCCTATGTTCTTTGTAATCTAATTTAAGCAACGCTATGCTTACGCAACTGAATTTTCTACAATAAAATTATTGTACCCCATTCGAGTAGCTCTAAGTCAATGATTTAATGAAAACGAATGAAAATTATCTTCTAAAAATATATTTATATTACCATAGTTGAATCTATATATCCCTTTCAATAATTTTCCTACAATCCTATGTCTTCCACAAAATCATTGAATTTAGAAAGAGTAACAAACTCACTCTTTAACAGTTTGTTGTTCAGTATCTCATTTCATTTTACTTAAGGAATAAAAAGTATATGAACAAATGTTGATAGTACATTTCTACATTTTGCCAATATTTCCAAAACCCTGTTATATGATTTACGATAGCAAGGTTTTAGAAACGTCTTTGGCAAAATGTTAATATTGATAATCTGGTGCCAGAAGCTTCATAAGCTCTTTATCATGGTTATGCATAAGCTTTACTTTGTTATCAAAAATCATTGTCGCACCACCTTGACGGTCATAGGCTTCCCACTCAGGTAAATTGTCAGAACTTGGTTTACCGTTCCTTGCGAAATTGATCCATGCCTGGCTCATTCGGTCTTCCAGAATCTTGGCATCTTCACCTCCACCAATCGTTGTATCCGCTTTATCTATATTGTTAAATACAAATGGTATCTCTGATGTGTGGTATGATGTGAAAACACCATTCATAACCGGAGATTCCCAGCTGAAAACATAAGAATAAACAGGTGCTCCCTGTTGATCTGCCTTGTGAGACATAATCTTTAAAAGCGGTAGTCTGATTGTAGTTGAATCAACATATATTGCATCAGCCTTCTTTTTATCAGGATATGCTTTAAGAAATGCATTTACAATTTCATCTGCCTTATCTCCATAAGTGTCCTTCAAATGCTTGTCAATTTCTTCTTCACTCCATGTATTTGGATTATCTGACTGTGCTTTCGCCATATTGCTGATTTGTGAAAAGGCTGTCCACTCTGTGAGGTTTGATCCAATTAGGAGCGGTATATCCTTGCCAGCTTCCGCAAAGCCTTTTTCTGTTACCGGACTTGTAGGCATATAGTCTCCATCTACTACCGGTTCCCATGATAATCCATATCCTGTCCCAAGTGCTGCCGGAATATGAAGTTCATCCGCTGTCTGCTGGAGTGCTTTGTCAGATGCTTGTGACAGTTGTTCATATGGAATAGTCTGCAATTTTTCTATCTGATCTGCAGTAATTCCAAGGTTTTGAAGTGTAAGTTCTGTCACCCTTTTACTGGCTTCCTTTGACGTAAAGCTAACTCCCATTGTTTCTGTCGCACCACTCTCAACAATTCCTTTCTGGAAAAGTCCTTTTGCATATGGGCTTGTCATAAGTGCAAGTACCTTAGCGCCTCCACCTGACTCTCCAAATACCGTAATGTTATTAGGATCACCACCAAACTGTGTAATATTGTCACGAATCCATTTAAGAGAATCTACGATATCAGTAATTCCTACATTTTCAGAGTATTTGTACTTTTCACCATATTGAGAAAGATCAAAATGTCCAAGAACATTAAGGCGATGGTTTACTGAGACAACTACAACATCTCCTTTTTGGCTAAGATTCGCGCCATCATAAGCAGCTGTTTGTGCAGATGATCCTGTTGAAAATCCACCGCCATGTAGCCATACCATCACCGGTCTCTTTGCATTATCATTAATACCAGGTGTCCAGATGTTCAGATTCTGACTATTATTGTCCATAGCAAACTGTCTAGACGGATTTTCCCAGCTGCTATCAGATCCGCCTGCTCTCTGTTGTTGTGGCGATATCGGACCATAATCAAAAGCAAGTTTGACCCCATCCCAGTGCTCTACTTTCTCTGCTGGAACGAATCTTTCTTTTGCCTCAGCATATGGAACTCCATGATAGGTATAAATGCCATTCCTACTGTATCCCTGAACTTTTCCAGCCTCTGTCTCAACAACAGCGATATTAGGCCCTGCAACAACTGTCCCAGATTGTTCTGTTGCACTTTCTACTGATGTTGTCGAAGCCTTTGCAACAGAATTTTTTTCCGTTATGCAGAAAGTAGTTACAAGAGAAAGTGTCATTACACCAGCCAATACAGTCAAAATAATTTGTTTGTTATTTCTCATAGATTGTTTCCTCCATTTTTCAAAATAATCTCTAAGCCTTCATTTATACGACTTTCAGATTCCTTTTTATACAGCTCTCCATTTTTTATTATAAATAAATTTAATAATCAACAGAAGTTTCAATAAGTTCTTCAGTATAAACCCAAAGGTTGTATCTTTAAACCAGATTCCGGTAACTTTTATTTATATTATTTACAAAGTTTAAGCCTTTTCCCAACACTACTAAAGCATTTCATTAATACATAATCTTATTCGTAATTTTACTAATAGTATTAATTTTGCTTTTCATTACTAATCTCATAATATAACTTTGGATGATTTTGGGATGTACCATTCCAATATTCTCTTACCTCTTAATGTATTTTTAATTCTTCTAGTCACTCTTATATCTCTTTCTAATTCATCCTTTAACATTTTAGTAGTAACTTTATTATGAATACAATTTAGTAATACTATCAAACTTATCTATTTCTTTATTTTCTTCTTTAATCATGATTTTCTTTGGTTTTACAATCTCTATAACTGGCAAATCAAATATACTAATTTGTCCTTCAATAAAACATTCACTTTTCATATTCATCCTTTCAATATCTTTAATCTGTTTTAGTTCTTTTGTTCATAGAAAACCAAATAATTTTCATCTATTTATGTAATATCAATCATTTATCCATATATCCTTTATGAAAACAAAATGAAGGAGGTAAAACACATGGCTGTAACTAAATCAATTGAAACCGCATCCCTAAGCATTGAAGTTCAAAGCGGGACTGATAAAGCAGGGGACGCAATCTACAGTAAGAAGACTTTTTCTAGTGTGAAAACAGATGCTGCTCCTCAAAATGTCTATGATGTTGCTGATGCAATAAAAGACGTTATGGAAGCTAAGACTAGAGATTACTTTATTAATGAATCTTCTATTTTAGCAAATGCATAAGATCATGATCTTACGTAAATTTTTAAGATTGGAGGTATGTTAAATGGAATATACTTTAGCTATGACTTTTTTAACTGAAGCTGGCTTAAAGACTACTTTAAGCGTTAGTGGTGTTAAATCTACGCTTACTAAAGATGACGTCAATGCACTTATGGAAACTATAATTTCCAAGAATATTTTCAAAACTAATTCTGGCGATTTAGTTAAAAAATCCGGTGCTCAATTGACTCAAAGACAAGTTACTAAATTTGAGATAGCTTAGTCTTTTAATAAAAATGGAGGTTTTTCCTGATTTCAAGGATAAATCTCCATTTTTTATATACCATCCTCATAAAATATATAATTCATTGTTCTCTAATTTTTCTCATTATAAAATCTATCCCTTTTTGAAACACCATTGTTTTTATATTAATTTTCGTTTCCCCACTAGGTACTGAGTATTTCTGCTCCAATACTCTAAAATATCCTAAATCTACATACTGCTGATAAGGAATATTATTTTTGTCTAAAACCTTCTTTTCCCGAAGCAAAGAAAATAAACTATTTCTTCCCATTCCCTTAATTCCAAGAACTTTTGCAACATGACCCATTTCAATAGAGTCTTTAGATCCTGCAACATCATCGTAAAATTGTCCTTTAGGTTCCAGTAATTTTACTTTCTTTTCAGCTTCAAACCTTGCTTTTCTTTCTTCTTTTAACTTAGTAGCTGCAGCAATAAGTAAATCTGGATTATCTAATAATTCATCTGTAGCATACATTCCTGTTTTTCGTATACTAGGTAATACCTCATCAAAAATCCATGATTCAAATTTTTCTGCTCCTGGTAATTCAGATTTTGCAGCTAGGCGAAAAATATCACCTTCAGGTATTAAACTCATTTCTACATTTTGAATAGCATCCGTTCCATCTTTTCTCTTTCCGGTAATTACCCCTATGTCGTGTTTCACGACGCCCCTGCAATGTCTTAAAAGTGCATCTCTTGGATTTTTATATCCTAAAGCTTTTGCTATATCAATTCCAACGGCATAATCCTTATTATTAATCTTCATCCATCTTATTTCACCAAATCTTTCATTTTTGAAAATTAGTAAGCCTCCCACTTGCTTATCCCCTTTCATAAGAATTTTATCTTTTAATACTCTATCAATAATACAAAATATTCATTTTTTCATATGACTTATTTTATAACCTTTAAATTTGGTTTATTAGATTCTTTTCTATAATCTTCATTAAACTCATTAATAAAATAATCAAAATTACATTTAACATACAGCAAGCCTTTTCTTTCATTCCAGCTTAAGGCATATATCTTATTTATTCTGATTTCAGTGTCTTGATTATATATAGTCCATCCATCTCTCCACATTCCAACTGGTGTAATATCACTATATAGATTAAAAGGTATACTTTGATCTATATTTCTTATACAGCCTTTTTCATCCATTTTAAAATAAAGGCAGCCATCTTCATTCATATTAACGTTTTTCCCCTGACATTCTCCACCATGCCTATAACACTTTTGACAATAAGCGCATTCCAGGCGGTTAGGTAAATTTTTCGGCCTGTCCATTTTAATCCTGCCTTAAAGCCTTTCTACAACCACTACAAACAGGCAAATTATTAAATTCACTTACATCTTTATCGCTTCCACAAAATATACAACCCTTACTATATTTCTTCAACACTATATCATTATTAACCTTAACTATTTCAATTGGATCTCCTTCATTAATATCAAGTACTTTTCTCATTTCTTTTGGTATTACAACCCTTCCTAATGGATCAACATTTCTTATAATTCCTTCGATTTTCATTTAAAACAACTCCCTTTAACATATTAAGTTTTGTTAAATATTCAAATTATAAAAATATTATTTAAGTCTATAATTATTCCTAATATCCTTCTCCATTTCAACCACATAATCTTTTGACAATAGCAATAGGTAAGATTTTGATGCAATCTCTATCTTTCCCCCTGCTTCACACCGTACGTGAGTCTTTCGAGCTCATACGGCGTTCCAACAATTTATTATATTTAATTAAATAACTGAATTTCCTACTAACTTTCTTAAAGAATTAACACGATTTATCCCTTGTTTATCAAGGGTCAACAAACCTAAATAATTTTCAATGGTATCCAGTTTGGTACAGTGTATAATCTTATGCACTTCGCCACATACCCAAACTAAATTTTTATATTCATCAGTGCCACCATCACATTTCTGTTTTTTGTGGTGACATTCCATGTTACCTATTTCTAAATCCAATCCTGTTATATAACATTTACCTTGTTGCCCAGCAATTAAAGATATTCTATTATCATTAAATTCAGCAGTATTATCATTTGCTGTTCTTAGTTGGTAATCAATTAGATGTTTATAACCCCTAAGATTTTGGTGTATTTTCTTTCTGCCAAGTTTTGTATAATTACATATATCTCGATGTAAATGCATTGCATTGCTTGTTTTGCAACCATAGATAGGAAACATAGTGATACCATTAATTGTTCTTATCCTACCTTTATAATGTCCATATAAGCGTTTGTATGTTCCGGTAAATTGAGGTTTATTTGATATCCATTGCTTTAAGCGTATTTCTAAGTTTTTTGTAACTAAGAAATTTATTTCACTGAAATCATGTGTTATCTTTGTTGCACATTTATAATAATTATGCATTCCTAATATCATTGAATTTAACTTTAATACTTCCTTACTATTCCCATGCTTTTGAATTTCTTTTATTTGAGTTTTAAGCTTGTTTATAGTAATCTTTTTAGCTTTATCACACATTCTGCTTTGGCATACGTATTTATTATGTTTGGGTTTAACCATTAATTTGAAACCTAAATATTCAGTATAATTTTTCCTGAGATTGGTTACCTTTGATTTTTCTGGACTTATATCTAGGTCTAATCTTTCTTTTAGCCACATCTTTGTTGCTCTAAATATTTTAAATGCAGTTTTATAATCTCTACACAATATTTTAAAATCATCCGCATATCTTACTAACCATATTTCTTTTAAATTACTTCCTTTAATTGCTCTGTATTTTTGCGATTTACCACTATATTTATGGTTTGTTTCAAATGTTTCCCACTGAGAGCTTATCCATCAATCTAATTCATTAAGAACAATATTGGATAATAAAGGACTAATTATACCTCCTTGGGGAGTACCTTTATTAGATCTTCCCATATTTTGTATTTCTGATCTTAATATCTTTCCAATTATACTAATCAAGTTTTTATCTTGAATACCTAAATTCCATATTTGTTTTTTTAGCTTGCTGTGGTTAACATTATCAAAGAAACCTTTGATATCTATGTCCACTACATAATGCAGATGGGCATTATTCATTAAATGCATGCCTCTCGCAATGGCATGTTCAGTTGACCTATTCGGTCTGAAACCGTAACTATGTTTATAGAATTTAGCTTCACATATTGGTTCTAAAATTTGTTTAATACATTGTTGAATAATTCTATCTTCAATACAAGGTATTCCTAAAGGTCTAGTTTTACCATTTGGCTTAGGAATTTCAACTCGTCTTACACTTTTCGGAGTATAGTTGGCTAATTTATTTGGGATACGCTTAACAAATTTCTCTGTTTTCATATCTTTGAAAAAACTTATATCAAGTTTATCAGTTCCACAAGTTGTAGAACCTTTATTATTCTTAATATTTCTATATGCTA
The DNA here is from genome assembly GCF_000230835.1 of Clostridium sp. DL-VIII. Classification (NCBI taxonomy): domain Bacteria; kingdom Bacillati; phylum Bacillota; class Clostridia; order Eubacteriales; family Clostridiaceae; genus Clostridium; species Clostridium sp. DL-VIII. The sequence goes on along the minus strand of NZ_CM001240.1, from coordinate 1,003,972 downwards.
GTAAAATGTTATTCCTTGAAGTTATATATTGCATTAGATTATTAAACCTAAATCCTTCAGTTGATTTTTCATATAATTTATCAAATATACTTTGCATTGTGTAATATTCATTATTTCTTAGTGATTGTCTTTTCTCTAATTTAAAGCTTTCCCCCAAGTCTATTACTTCCTCCTTTGTATAATTACAAATTCAGCTTCATATCTCTTAGTCTTACTCGAACCTTGAAATTATTCAGTATTTAATTATCAAATAACAATTGTCTAGTGGCTATCGCTCCGTTTCCATTACAGAAATGTTCCTTGCTTCATGCCACCACTCTCACTTAGATTAAGATAAGTTATACTTTACTGTTTTCCTTATCAATACTTCATCGGCAGTAAAACCTCCATATTCTAAGCTTTCCTTGTTCAGTTATTACCATCTTTACATATATCCGTAGGTCATCAGTTTAAGCCTGTAAATTTCATAGTGCCTTTAACACTATATGGACTTTCATAACGAAAAATTTTACTAATCCACATTTACGACACATCTGTGTCATGCCCATTTCTGAGCACTAATATTTTAGACCCGTACATTCCCGATTTCGTCAGTCCCTTTGGGACATCCTAACCATAGATATTTTATAGACACCCGACCTATCATACACTCGACTACCTCTAGTTCGCTATTCCTCAACATTACTTGTTAGGGTGTACTCTCAGCCGACTTCACCGAGCTTATAACCCTTAATAATTTACTTTATTAAATGCTATTCGGAGTATTAGTGTAGGCGTTTCAAGGCGTTACCCTATCATTCCACCTATCGCAATAACAGTTCTAATTCACTAAATTTTATTAGCTAAACTAGGCTATTCTTTTCAAATAGTAACAAGTCGCACTTTCATATAATTTATGATCTAATACAATGCTACCTTCTATTAGATATGGTTACTATTATTATATCTATATACGTATTTTTTAAAGGACTAGTTAATTTACTTTATAGTTCTTTGGGTGCCGCATCCACCACCCAAAAATAGACAGGTCATTGTTTGGGTTCCCGGTGGGCAATGTCATCAAGCTAAGCTTGGATAAACTGGAAATTCAAATTAATAATATTCAAAAAATATGTTTTTAAATATTATTCCTCTATAATAAATACTACATTATTAGGTATTGACGGAGGAATTTTTACATTGAAGAAAATAAATTATCTCAAAGAAGGAATAAGAGTTACAAGTTTATTGATAGATGATATAATGTTTTTATTTGAATTTAGAATGAAAGATACATATTTTACACGAACAGGAAGAAGCAAGATGAGTTTTAAAAATATTATTTTATTTATGATAAACTTTGTTAAAAAGAGTTTACAAATTGAGTTGGACAATTTTTCAAAGATAGCATCTAATCCCAATATTACAAAGCAAGCCTTTTCACAGGCCCGCCAAAAGGTTTCACCTAAGGCATTTATACATATGCTTAATCAAGTAAACAAGTGGTATTATAAAGATACTCCTTTTGAGAAATATAGTGAATATAGGTTACTTGCTATTGATGGTACAGTTTTAGAAGTAAATAATACTGAGGAATTACGAAATGAATTTGGATATATAGAAAATCAAAATAAAAAAGTTGCACGTGCGAGAGCATCAGCATTATATGATGTAGAAAATGATATGATAATATCTTCTAAATTGACACATTATAGATGCGGAGAAAGAGAAATCGCAGAAAACCTAATAGATCAAATGGTTAATTTAGGATCATATAATGACTTAATACTATTCGACAGGGTACCCTTCGAAAGATTTTATAACATTTATTGAATCTAGGAAATTAAAATATTTAATTAGAGTAAGTAGTGGATTTTTAAGAGTAGTTGTTAACGCACCGAAGGCAGATCAAATAATAGAAGTAAAGCATATAGATAAAATTTTAAGAATGAGAGTTATAAAACTTGAGTTGGAGTCTGGAATAACAGAAACTCTGGTAACTAATTTATTTGATGAAGATCTTTCATTAACAGATTTTAAAGAACTCTATTTTAAGCGTTGGGGAATAGAAGTCAAATATAATGAAATAAAAAACAAATTGCAAGTTGAAAACTTTACAGGTCAAACGGTTATAGCTATAGAGCAAGATTTTTATGCAACAATGTATTTAGCAAACATGGTTGCATTAGCTAAGAAAGATGCCAATCAAGTTATAAAAGAAGATTGCAAAAATAAAAATTTAAAATTTGAGTATAAAGTGAATACAAATGTATTGATTGGAAAGCTCAAAGACACATTAATAACAATGATAATCACAAGAAATCCGTGGAAACCGTTCCAAAATACTTAAGTCTATTCAAGGAGAAATTGAAAGAAATATAATACCTATTCGACCTGGAAGAAAATTTCTTAGAAATAATCATAAATCTACTCAAATGGACAATAGAATGAATAAAAAAAGAGCTCTATAACGCTAAGCAATATACATTAATTTACAAACTATTATCTGTAATGATGATGGTTTATTTCACATATCTAAAAGTACAAATAGAAAAAATTAGCCAAAAAATAAACCTACTACTAAATAGATTTATTTTCCTTATTTATGCTTTTGGATAAATATTAAATTATAACTTGATGACATTGTCCCGGTGGGGCACTTCGGGATGGAGGCTCTAATGAATAAATTAAAATATATAACTATGTAGTTAAATTCTTTCTTTAAAATATGTATAAGAATATTTATCCATCCCTCTGACTGTAAATGTTGTTTAATGTACTTTTACGGTACATTGATAATTATTGTTTCTGGTATGAAAAAATACAGATAAAGTTTAGTTTAGTTGGTCAGACAAGCTGACAAGAATTTTTGGGGGCTTGGACCTGCTATCACTAATGCTTAATAAGTTATTGTAATCGTGACAGCAATTCCATCTTGGACAGGCTTAGGTTTATTACTATAATGTTTGATTACATGGTTTTTCCGCTCTAAAAATCCAATCACTAAAAATAATAAATTATATTACAGTGAAATTATTTTTAGTGATACGATTTTCAAAGCTGTTATCTACTTTTAATTATGTAGAGGTATTAAAAAAGCCAGTCCAAGACCGCCCCCATTTAGAAACTCTAGAAGATACCTCTTATATAGTTTTTTCGTATAACACGGTACATTTATTTAAAATACAGCTCAAGACACGCTTCGCTTTTGGTCTTGACCTCTATTTTAAATAAATGGGTAAAGTTTATATGAAAAATCTATGTGATATTATGGTGCCTGGTTGGACATGCTGTTTTTAAGGCATTGATGATTATTCATAAAAAGGCTTGTACTATTTTCTTTTATCATAAGATACTGGTGCAAAGTGCTTGTCCTTATTATTCCTTTATTTGTAGGGAATTTCTCCCCTTATGTATTTAGTATGGCAGTTCTTCACATGACAGGCTTTCTAATATATTTTCATGTTCCGCATTTACTTGTTTATAATATTCTTCTCTAACTTTTTCTATATCCTCATTTTTTTCAGCTTCGTAATCTACAAAACTGCTACCCTCAATTCCGGCTCTAAATGACTTCCAAAATTCATAATCATAATTAGTAACACTAAATATACCTTTTCTTCCTATATTCTTTTTATAGCTTAATTTCAAGCCATAAAGACTTAAAGGAGCGCCATCATACTCAATTATTATTGAACTGTCTTTTAATCTGTAAGCTGTTTCTGAAAATTTAAATTCTTCATTTTCACTTAAATAGCTGTATTCTGCTATTAATGTTTTTGATTCATACTTTCTCTTTTCCACTTTTATGACCACCTTTTCTTTTTAGTTCCTCTCCTCCCATATTTTATTATGCCCACTTATATAAATTTTAGACATTATTTATGTACAAAAAAGCACCTTTTTAGGTACTTTCATTTTTTATAAATTACTCTCCAATACATAGTTTCATATATCCTCTTATTGCTTTACTAACATCTTTACCATTTCTATGACAATATGCCTCAAAGCCTTCATATAACTTAATTTCACATTCTACATGCAGCTGCTTTGTTGGTGGTTTTGCTTTTCTAATTATCTTTTTATTTTCTATTATCCTTCCACTCCTTCTCTGTAAAATAGTCTAGCCAATAATTAAAATTCTTATACTTAACTTTCAATAAAAATGTGCAAATAAGTACAAGTTATTGCGAATATTGTTCGCAATTTAGGCAATAATTATAATATAGCTATTCAGAAAGGACCTGAGAAAACATGAGGAATTTTATATTTACAAAATGGCTTACTACTAAAGAAACCTTTAATTCATATGGTCACTATAACGAGTGGTTATCTAAATTACCAAAGGAAGAATCTAAAAAAACTAATTTATATCATCATGAAAAATACCAATATTTTTTAAATAACCTCCAGACTGAATGGGATTAGAGAAATTCATCTCTCTGTTCCTAATTAATATTAAAGAAAGGAATGGTCCTAATGACATTTACAACATGGCTTTTAAAAGAAAAAGGCTTTGCATCAAAAGCTCAATTTGATTCACTTGTAGATACATTACCTTATGAAGGGCGAAGAAAATTAATTTTATATTATGAAATAGAATATAAACATTATCTTGATACTAGACCAATACAGCTTGAACTTAAAATCATAACCACCGGCTAAGCCTAACACCAACAACTTAAGAAATTAATAGTAAATTCCCTCTGAAACGGATTATAATAAAAGTAACAATAATGCATATCCCAATTTTATTTTGAGGAGGTATATGATTATGGTTAATACTTTTGTAAAAAGACTAGACACTTCATATAAATTAATTTTTTCTGAAGAAATGAAGACTATTAGTAGAGGAAATAATCCCAATATTTTTCAAAGAAAAAGACTTATGCCATTATCTGATATATTATTATGTTCCTTGAATAAACAAGGATTAAATACTGATTTTGAATTAAGAAAATATTTTATATTTCAAAAAGGCCTAAATGAAGTAAATATAACAAAAGAAGCTTATTTAAAGCAAAGAAGAAAGTTAAATCCAGAAGTGTTTAAAGCTTTAAACGCTTATTATATTTCAAACTTTTATAACTGTTGCAAAAATGAAGTAAAGAAATTTAAAGGATATCTAATTTTTGCGATTGATGGTACTGATTTTGAAATTCCGAATACTAAAATTAATAGAGATTATTTTGGAAGAAGTGCTAATGGAAGAAAACAAAATATGGCACGAGCTACTGCATCAGGTATGCATGATTTAGAAAATGATTTTTTTGTTGATGTTTCAATTAAACCTTATAAAACAAGTGAAATTGAAATGGCAAAGGAAAATATTTTAAAGTTAAAGCAAATTATTGATTATAAAAAAATAATAGTTATGTTAGATCGTAATTACCCATCTATAGAACTCTTTGATTTCTTAGAAAATAATAATATAAAATTTGTTGTTATAATCAAAAAAACTGATTATAAAAAAGAACAGTTTCTCTTTAGTAATGATGATGATTTAGTAAATATAGAATTAACTAAATCTAGAATTAATAAATTAAAAAGAAAATATCCAGAGTTTTGTTCTAGAATAAAATCTAAAAAAAGTATTACATTAAGAATGGTTAAGGTAAAAATTAGTGATAAAACAGATGAAATGTTATTGACAAATTTATTAAAAGAAGAATTTAATACTAACGATATTTCACAATTATATGGAAGAAGATGGGGCATTGAAATATCTTATAATACTTTGAAAAATAAAATTAAAATAGAATCATTTACAGGATTTCTCCCTAGTTTTGTTTATCAAGATTTTTTTTGCACAAATGTTCATATATAATATTTTGCAAGATGCATTACATTTAGCTAATTCTAAGCTAAAAGAAATACTTTATAAAAAACAATTGATGCATAATAAGAATTATAAAAATAATAAGAATATAAATGAAAATAATGCAATAGGACTTTTAAAAGAAAAGTTAATAAAAATAATGATGACAGTAAATGATACAATACGGGGTAATGAATATACAAAACTAATTACAGAGATGTTAAAATACATTTCTGAAGTTCGTCCTGAAAAACCTTCAAACGTAAGGATTAAGAATTTATCAAATAAGTATAGTTGTAATTTGAAACCAAGTTTTTAAATATAATAAATTTAAATATTAAGCAAAGAAAAAATTTTGATTCTTTTCTTTGCCTAATAGAGTAGTGCAAATTTTCTATCAATATAAATCATTGTTAGAGTTAATAAAAAAAATACAATTAAGCTATGCTAAGTTGTTGGTGTTAGGCTAAGCCGGTGGTTTGCTCAGCCCTATAAGGGCCTATTACTGGCTGGGCTGAAAGCCCTCCGAACGGGTCTGCCTCCCGCATGTTTTCCCATGTTGCCGCTAAAGCGGCTTTTATTTATTGCTCTTTTTTACTGGCTCACCAGTAAACGGGTCAACTAGTTCCTTTATGCTCATTTGTTCATACGCTAAATCTTCTTGTAGCTGATTTCTTATATATTCTTCTATCTTCTTTTTATTTTTTCCTACTGTATCAACATAATATCCTCGACACCAAAATTCTCTATTTCCATATCTGTATTTCATATTCGCATGTTGGTCAAATATCATCAAACTGCTTTTTCCTTTTAGATATCCCATAAAACTCGATACGCTTATCTTCGGTGGTATTGATACTAACATATGTATATGGTCCGGACAGGCTTCTGCTTCTATTATCTCTACTCCCTTCCATTCACATAATTTCCTTAGTATCTTTCCTATATCATTCTTTATCTTTCCATATATTACTTGTCTTCTATACTTAGGTGCGAATACAATGTGATACTTGCAATTCCATGTTGTATGAGATAAACTATTTGTGTCTTTCATTAGACATCCTCCTATACTTTTTTATTTGCGGTTGGCTAGACCTGCATTTATTTTAGCATAGGAGGTTTTTTCTGCTCAACGGCATAAGCCTTTTTTCTTCCACTTGCTTAGCAAGTGGTTTACTTTGTTACACAATAAAATAATCCTGAAGAGGTCCTCTTCAGGATTATTTTATTTACTTTTAATATTCTACAAACTGCGGAATTAACTACCAAAATTATAGGACAAGCATCTAGTGTTTTTGGGGCAAATACTTAAGCTCCATAGAAAATAAATATTGTACAGGGGTGAGTGCTCGCAATCCCCTTTGCAATATTTATTTTCTGTTAGTATAATTACTCTCCCCAAAAACATTATTTTTAGATAAGCTCCATTACTATAATCTTAAAATCCAACTTTTCTTTATGCAACACTATATCCATTTATTGAAATTATTTTTATTAATGGAGTTGTTTAAAATTTCCTTTTTGGTACTTTCATATACTATAATTTATCTGATTCTATAAATAAAAAAGAATGATTTACTAGGGTGTCATAGACCATTCTAAATACTGGTTGATATTTATTTAATAAGGGGTAAATAATATTTAACTACTTTATATTTATATAATACTATGGGGTTGTGACAGTTACTTATATTATCTGCTGACTTTAATAGTATTTTGAATATAAAAATACCGCAAATTCATTCTAGATAATGCGGTATCATCATACAATATAAACATTTCTTTTCGTGTTACTCCAACAATATAAGCTTATCATTTAATTTTTTTATCTCTTCTTCTATTCTATCATCTAATTCTCTAGGGAAAACATAATCATTAAATCTTTCTGTCTCACCTGTAATTAATCCTTCAAATTCTTGAGTTATAACATTAAAATGTGTTGCTTCTTTACCTAACAACTCCCTCAATTCACCATCTTCTACATATCCACTTTTATCAACTATTAATTTCTCTAGTTCTTTGTCTATTTCTATAATTTGTTTTAATAAATTTTTATCATTGTTACTAAAAGCATCTCCTCATAAGGCTGGTAAAGTTCTGTAATCTGGTCCTTTATCGTTTGTAAATATTTGATATAACATTCTACTTTTCTTCCTCAATTGTGTGAACGGGCCATAGAATTCGTTAAGTTTTTAGCAATTTCCTTTCTGTCCTCTTCTTTAGCTTTAGATTTTAAGATTCTTGTATTCGTGATATAAGCAACTAGAAGGGATCCTATTCCGACAATTACAGGTCCATATGCCTTAATAACTTCATAATTTTCAGCCATAAACACTTCTCCTTTACCTATGAATTTCATTAAGATTTTTCAACATATTGAATTAAAATATATCACTCCTATCAATCAAATAAACTAATAGTATTATAGCGACTAACAATTCAAATTAAAAATATTGTCTATATCTTATATTTATTATATTATCACATATTTCATTAAAATGAATACTGCATTATTTAATTTTTAAAGAACAAATTTTATTTACTACATCAACTCTAAAATATTGATTCAAACATATCTATTTATTCTTGTAGTATTAATTGCTTACCTTCGAATGATCTATCTTCTCAACCGACACCTATATAGTCAAGCACTTTTCCCCATCAGTACTTCTCGCATGTTTGTTTATCTATGCAGCACTCATACATCAAAAATGCCATTCTTTTTCATTATTATCTTTAAGTCTATCAAACCTATGAGATTTTTTCTCCATATGGATACCAAACTGATCCATTTTTATGCAAGTGTCAGATAAGTATTTGTTTTAATTCTATCCCATCGTATGGCTTTAAACAAATTGCTTTATTGCTATACACCTAGATTCAAATAAATTACTCTAGTAGGTTCACTTCCCAACCTATATAAAACAACATATTTTCTCTAACATTTCTAACACTCATTTTCTACAAGCTATTCATCATTATAACTACTATTAAACCACCTTTTTATATATAGCGCCGTCAATGTACTTGCTTTTCTGCCTGTCATTATTATTAATGAGTGTTATTGAAGCGTAAGAAATCGTATCACTAAAAATAATTACCTCTTTAATATTTATTTCTATTATTTTTAGTGATTGGATTTCTTAATCGGAAATAACGCCATTACTAATAAGGACTAGCAGGCAAGCATGTACATTGTGGACCTTCCCTCACCTTTCAATAATTCTTATCTCTATCCTGTGAGGGCAAGTCCAAGGCGCCCCTTTCTTTATGCGTATGCATCGCTTCTCCATAAATCATGTAATAAAACAAACAGGACCTCTCTATAATCTTTAGAATAGTTCCTTATCTCTATACCCTCTCATTATTATATTGGATTTAAGGCGCAGCCTTTAATCCCATCGCTGCACTAAAAACAATCTCTGAAGAAAGTGTCAATGTAATACTAGAAGCAGCGCTTCTGGTATTACGTATTGACTCTTTCTGCGATTAAAATTTAGAAGTAAATTCAAATGATCCTCTTAGAAAATAAAAATATTAACTTTCTCTTCCAATTCTCACATTTCAATAAAAACTTTTATCTGAGTATGCAGGAGTATCTACATTTCACAATATGCCAACTGCCATAGTAACACCTTCTATATAGTCTGCACCAGAAAACTCCATTACCACAAAGAAGGCATGTACATTTAGCTAAATAACGTTTCCCGAAGTGTCCCAGCTGAAATTAAAGAATAAACCTTCATTTTTCTAAATCCTTATAAACACAACAAGACCATAAAAATTCATGGCCTTTAATATTTTAGCTTTGACATTTACGGGGCAACGGATTATTCTAGCGAAGTGTTCTTGCCTTCTGCACTCGCTATGGACCTAACTAAAGCATAAAAGATAACTACATCTATCGCAATCTAAATAGCAGTATTCATTTGAAATCTCTATCTAAAATTACTATGTCTATATCTTATATAGTGTATATCTTTCAGTATTGCTTATCCCGGTTCAATTTAATTGTACCATATATTGTAAGTTAGTAGTTTGCTGTAAATAATTATTTATATGAATTACAATACTCTTCTATAGCATCAGCAACATTTTTTGCATATGCTACTGCTTCAACTACAGTTCTAGCACCTGTAACTACATCTCCTGAGCTGAATACTCCTGCCCTTGTTGTATTACCTTTTTCATCTGCAATGATAAGTCCGGCTTTATTAGTTTCGAGTTTAGTTGTATTTGAAACTATATTTGTTCTTGGACTTTGACTTACAGCAATAATGGTAGAGTTACATTCAAAAAATTCTTCTTTTCCTTCTTCTGTTTCTGTATTACGTAACTTTATTCCGTTTTCAAATATTTCTATTGGAGATCTGCATATTTTAAATATAATTCCGTCTTCTCTGGCTTCTTCTATTTCTTTTTTTGTTGCGCTCATATTTTCAAAGTCACCTCTATAAATAACTGTAACTTCACTAGCCCCATTTCTTTTTGCTGTTCTTGCTGCATCCATTGCAACGTTTCCAGCACCAATTATTGCAACTCTATTACCTAATCTAAATGTTTCTGGAGATTTTAAATAATCTATAGCAAAATGTACATTTCCTAAAGTTTCCCCCTTGATATTTAAAGTTTTAGGATTCCATACTCCAGTTCCAATAAATATAGACTTATAATCCTCATCAAATAATCTATCAATACTTATAACTGGTCCTATAAGAGTATTAGGTCTAATCATAACTCCAAGCTCGATTAGCTTGTCCTCTAGTTTATCAATTAGGTGGTTTGGTAATCTATATTCAGGAATTCCATATCGTAATACTCCCCCGATTCTCTCATGAGCATCAAATATAGTTATTTTATATCCTCTCTTTGCCAGAATAAAAGCAATTGTTAATCCTGCCGGACCACCGCCGATTATAGCTATTCTATCCTTATTCTTCGGTAAGTTCTGTAATTTTACTTGTTCCAAATATCTTTCTGATATTTCCTTTTCTATTTCATAAAACTTTACTGGTTCTTGCTTTATTCCTCTTATACAATTTCCTGCACATTGGCTTTCATGTGGACAGACAATTGAACATATCACCGAAAGAGGATTATTATTAAATAGAATTTCCCCTGCTTTATTTAGTTTTCCTTCTTTATAAAGCGCTATTATTTCTGGAATTGGAGTATTAATTGGGCAATTTGCTTGACATCTTGGATTTTTACATAATAAACATCTATTTGCTTCGTCTAATAAAATCATATAATCTAATCCCCTTCGCTAACTAAATTTTTTTAATTGGATTTTCCATTTTACACTATATCTAATGGCATTTTTCTAGATGGCTTTTTAAATATTTTATCTAACCTTGCAATATCTGATGGAGACAGAATAATTGATGCTGCTTTAGCATTCTCTATAACATGTTCAACACTTGCTGCTTTTGGAATTGATATAATATCATTTTCACGTATTGTCCATGCAAGTGCTATTTGCAATGGTTTCACATTATGCTCTTTAGCAATTTCATTTAGAGTATCATCTCTTAATATATTTCTTTCCAATGATCCACCTTGTGCTAATGGGCAATAGGCTATAGTTGGTATGTTATTATTTCTTTGCCATGGTAATAAATCAAATTCTATACCTCTTGAACCAATATGATATAAAACTTCATTTACAGCACAATTTTCACCATTGGATTTATGGAATAACTCCTCCATATCATCTTTATCTAGGTTTGATACTCCCCATCTTAATATTTTTCCTTGCTTTTTTAATAGTTCCATTCCTTCTATAGTTTCTTCAAAAGGTATTCGCCCTCTCCAATGAAGAAGATACAAGTCCAAATAATCAGTTTTTAATCTTCTTAAGCTATTTTCACAAGCTTCAACAATTGAATTTCTTCCAGCATTATGCGGATATACTTTTGAAACTAGGAAGACATCTTTTCTACAACCATCTATAACATGACTAATTAATTCTTCTGATAAACCATTTCCATACATCTCTGCTGTGTCAATGAAATTCATCCCAAGTTCTAATCCTAACTTTAAGGCCTTAATTTCACTATCCCTTTTACTTTGACTTTCCCCCATAAACCAAGTCCCTTGGCCAAGGGCTGAAACCTTAGTTCCATCTGGTAAAATTACTTTTCTCTTTTCTATTACTTCTCTCATTTCTAATATTTCATTATTGGGCATTTAACTCATCCTTTCAATAATTATCTTTATTTCAATAATTATCTTAATTCATTAAATAGGGCTTAAGTGAATTACAATCTTATACTTATTATTATAAAAAAGTAATTTTATTCTTATAACTACATTTGTTTCTCTTTATAAAGTTCTATATCCTGTCTTAAAATCTACAATATTCTTAAGCTTTTGATCCTTAGTAAATCTTTCTAGATTTTCTGCACTAATTCTTACAATTCTTTCAAAGGTTTCAGGAAGATGATATCCACCAGAAATGTGTGGAGTGATAATTATATTCTCTATATCCCATATTCTGTGTTCTTTAGTTAGTGGCTCTGGATCAGTAACATCTAAACCAGCTCCTAATAGATGATTACTTTCCACTAAATCACATAAAGCATCTGTATCAAGTACATTTCCTCTACCTACGTTTAAAAGTACTGCTCCTTTTTTCATCAATTTAAGCCTATCCTTTGAGAACATTTTGTAAGTTTCTTTAGTAGACGGTAATGAAAGCATTACAACATCTGCTGTTGGAAGTAAATCATCTATTTTGTCCATTAAATGTAACTCATCAATATATTCGGCCTTTTTAGTATTACTTCTTCTTACCCCTATTGTGTATGCACCAAAGGCTTTTACTCTCTTAGCAAACTCTTCTCCAATATCACCTAACCCAATTATTAAAATTTTAGAATTATAAATGGATTTAACTTCTCCTTCATCCTTCCAAAGATGTAGTTTTTGATTATTACTATAAAGATGAAGCTTTTTTAATAACTGAAGAAGAACCCCAATTATATGTTCTGATATTGCTAATCCATATGCACCTGTTGCATTAGTAATCATTACACCTTCTTTTAGTACTCCTTCTTTTATATAAGCATCAGTTCCTGCACTATTTAACTGAAGCCATTTTAAATTCGGAGAACCTATAAGCATTTCTGCTGGAGGGTTTCCTATTATTATTTCTGCGCTTTGAACTGCTTCTTTGTCTACAGTTGCATAAGTATCATATAGATAAATAGAATTAGGTGATACACTTTGTATTAACGCTTTTTGTTTCTCGTTTACAGGCAATAGTATAAGTATCTTGTTAGCATTCATTTTCTTACCCCATCAATTTTTGAGATAATAAAAACATGAACTTATCTTTATAAATAATTTCATGTTTTTATTAATTGGTTAATATTATTTGTTTGCTGCTTTTTTCTAAACTCCATCTCAACTCAAAATACCTTGAATTTGCCTAAATGTAGTTTTTGCAGCGTATGGTTATATTTATATAAGTATTTAAGTTTGGATTTGAAATACTCATTACAATAATTTTATCTAAACATAGTGGTTGCTTAAATTATAGTTCTTTATTAGATAAAATTATAATAAACATTTTTTTATATCTTAGGTAATTGTAATTAATTTATCATCAGTACAAAATTATATTTAAATTGAAGTATACGGCTCATTAAATTTTGTAATTCATTATTAGGTTTTAATTTAATATAATTGCAATAAGTAATTTATTAATATCTTAAAAATGAGATATTGTAAAAGTAATTACTGCAATTATATACTTATCTACTGTAATTTACCAAATTCTTTTGGTTGCTTATAGTTTTTTACAACAATTTATTCTCTTTGTTTATGATTTATTAAATGATTTTATTATTATAAATGGAATTGTAATAAATAAGTTGTTAGTTTTTTTAGAGATAGGATGTTATAAAATAAGTATTACAATCCTATTATAATCTAAGGTAATTTGTTTGAGTTTTTTAATAACTTTTTAATAAGTTTCTATTTTCTATGAACTTCTACATTTGCTAATTTTTCATAGTATTTAATTATACTTGAATGGTCTTCCATTTCATGTCCATCAACCTTTAATGCTTCCATGATTTCACGTACAGCTGCTGTTAATGGTAATGGAACACCTACTCCATGAGAAGTTTCTAATACATTATTTAAATCTTTTATATGAAGATTAATTCTGAATCCTGGATCAAATTTTCTATCCATAATTAGTGGTGCTTTTGCATCTAAAACTGTACTTCCAGCAAGACCACCTCTAATTGCATTGTAAACAAGTTCTGGACTTACTCCAGCCTTTTGAGCTAATACTAAAGCTTCTGACATAGCCGCTATATTTATAGCTACTATAGTTTGATTACAAAGTTTTGCTATATTTCCAGCACCAATTTCTCCAACTCTTACAACTGAACCAGCCATCGCTTTAATTACATCATAGTATTTGTCGAAAAGTTCTTGCTTTCCTCCAACCATAACAGAAATAGTTCCATCAATAGCTTTTGGTTCTCCGCCACTTACTGGGGCATCTAGCATTTCAACACCTTTTTCAGCTAATTTTTCGCAGATTTCTCTTGATGCAAGTGGTGCAATTGAACTCATATCAATTAATGTTAATCCTGAATGAGCTCCTTCAATTATTCCACCTTCTCCAAGTGCTACTTCTTTAACTTGTGGTGAATTTGGTAACATTGTTATAACCACGTCAGATTGTGTTGCTATTTCTTTATTGCTTAAGCAAGTTTCTGCACCAAGTGCCTTTAATTCTTCTGCTGCTTCTTTAGCAAAGTCACTTACTATTAATTGATAGCCAGCTTTCACTAAATTTTTAGCCATAGGTTTTCCCATGATTCCAAGTCCTATAAATCCTATTTTCATCTATAAATCACTCCTATTATTAATTTTAAGAATTATTTAGCTTTTTTAATTTATTTTATCTAGCTTTAGATAACCTATGTAACCGCCATCTAAAATCTGATTTTATTTTATATTATAAACATCTAAAGCTTTTAAAACTTCAGCTAATTTCTTACGACTTTCGTCACTCATTGGCCCTACTGGTTTTAATGCTACTCCAGCATCAACTCCAACCATTCTAAGTGCTTCTTTTATAACTCCTGGGAAAGTTCCAAGAGCATAAGCATCTCTTAATGGTTGTAATTTATTTTGTAATGCTTGAGCTTTTTCATGATCACCATTCATAACTGCATTGTAAATCCCTACAGATATCTTAGGTGCAACATTCGCACTTGAAGCAATAGCTCCTTTAGTTCCGTTGCATAACCCATGATAAATGAATGTATCTATACCACATAATACTGAGAAATCTTCTATATCTTTTGTAAGTTCTAGATACTTATCCATTCTTTCAGAACTTCCACTACTGTCTTTAATACCTATTATGTTGTCTACTGCTGATAATTTTAAAGCAGTTTCAGGCATTATTGAGTTATGGGCTCTACCATCACATCCATATAAAATTATTGGCATTTTTACTGAATTTGCAACAGCCGTATAGTGTTCTACTAACTCATCTTGAGTTGGTGAAACAAAATATGGAGTTATTACTGAAAGGGCTGAAATTCCTCCAACCTTTTCTGCCATTTGTGCAGTTTTTATAGTATTAATTGTTGTGATTTCACCAGCTCCAGCATAAACTGGTACTCTTCCGTTTACGTGTTCAACAGTTACTTCCATAACTCTTTGCTTTTGTTTATCTGTTAATCCATATATTTCTCCCGTACTTCCTAGGACAAATACTCCATGAACTCCAGCTTCTAAAGTATAGTCAATAACTTTTTTTAATGCACCTTCCATTAAATTTCCTTGCTCATCTAAAGGTGTTACTAAAGCAGGGATAATTCCATTAGGTTTAAACATACCAATTACTCCCATCTATTATTTTAATTTTCTTTCATGACTCAAGTATAAATTTATTATTCTAAATGCAGCTTCTTTCACAAGTTCTGAACTATTCTTAATTGCATCATCTAATGACATTGGTTTATCTATTATGCTAAATATTCCATCAAATCCTAGTTCATATAATGTCTCTGTTCCATCACCTATTGAACCAGCAAGTGCAATTACCGGAATATTCTTCTTTTTAGCTTCACTTGCTACACCAAAAGGTGTCTTCCCAAACTTAGTTTGATAATCAATTCTGCCTTCACCTGTAAAAACTAAATCTGCATCTTTCAATTTTTCACTAAGTTCACTTTCTCTGATAATAATATCTATACCACGTTCTAATTTGGCTCTAACTACCGCTATTAATGCAGCACCCATACCTCCTGCTGCTCCAGCTCCTGGAACATTAATTACCTCAAGATTAAAGGTATTCTCTAAAATCTTTCCATAGTGGCATAAATTATTATCCAAAACTTTCATCATTGGTTTATCAGCACCTTTTTGCGCTCCAAATATAAAGGAAGCTCCATTATCTCCGCAAAGAGGATTTTCAACATCACAAGCAACTTTTATATCACATTCAAAAATTCTTTCGTCAAAACCTGTCATATCAATTTTATATAATTGATCTAATTCAGCTGCTCCATCGCTAATTTCCTTGTTAGCTTTATCTAAAAATCTTGCTCCTAATGCTTTCAACATACCTGTTCCGCCATCATTGGTAGCGCTACCACCTATTCCAATTATGAAATTCTTGCAACCTCTATCTAATGCATCTTTTATTAATTGTCCTGTTCCATATGAAGATGTTATAAGAGGATTTCTTTCATTTTCCTTTAGTAATGGTAATCCTGAAGCCGCTGCCATTTCTATTACAGCTGTTTTTTTATCGCCAAGTAGTCCATAAAAGCCTTTTATTTCTCTCAAAAGTGGATCTTTAACTTCTACATTTATTATTTCCCCATTTGTAAGTGAAACTAAAGACTCAACTGTTCCTTCTCCGCCATCAGCCATAGGTACTTTTTCAATTATAAAATCTTTGTTATATTCTTCAAGTCCCTCTTCAATAGAATTTGCTACTTCAAGAGCTGTCAAACTACCTTTAAACGAATCAGGCGCTATAACTATTTTCATAATTCACCTCCAGTCACAACAATTTAATGTCCATATGACCCTTTTAATATTTTGTAGATTCTATTATCAACTACCTTTTAACTCATCGCCTAATTAATCAGCATTGATAACTTTTTCATGAGTTAATTATACTTAAAATAAGAACAGTAAACAATGTGCATATATACAAAGAATTTAGATTTTTTAAGCATTTTTTTGTGTGATTTTTATACAACATAAAACTTTATCTCTTCAATGTTATCGACTTTCTTGCATATGTTTACAAGTGTTTAAAATAGTTTTAGTTATTTTGTAACACTCTTAGTGAATATAATCTTTCTATTGCACCTTTTATCCGTTTTAATTTTATAAGCAAACAGAAGACTTCAAAATGTAATTATTCCACAAGATTCCTGTTTGCTGTTAAATTAGTAATCAACATTCCTTTAGATTTTGACTCAACAAATCAATTATTTATATTTAGTCAACAGAAAAATAAGCTATCCCAGAACAGAAATTAATTTTCTATTTTGAGACAGCTTTTATATTTTTTCTATTTTAATTCATATTTAGCTATGTAACTATAATCGACTAACTTATATCTTAAAAATATACTTACTAACTTTTAATAACATACTCGCGTATAGACTTAACTTAAACCTATTTTAGAAGAAATTACTTAAAATTAGCACCCCGATTAAACCAAATACTGATAAAAGACATGTATATGGAGTTCTTACCTTTATAGCATCAACAACAGATAGGTTGAAATATTCTTTAAACATCCAAAATCCTGGATCATTAACATGTGACGCAAACATACTACCGCATGATGTAGCTAAAACCATCAATTCTATATTAACCCCTGATGTTGCTATCATTGGTAATATTATACCAGAAGCTGTAGATATAGCTACTGTTGCTGAACCAACTGCAGTTCTTACGGCTGCTGCAATAATCCAAGCCAATATTAAAGGTGAAATATTTATATTTTTAGTAAGTTCATTAACTGCATTACCTATACCTGCATCAACAATTACTTGTTTAAAGGCACCACCAGCACCAATTACTAATAGTATCATGGCAATAGCTTTTACTGAACCTGCTAAACTTTTCATTACTTCTTCCATCTTTTTGCCACGGGCAATACCAAGAGTGTAAGTAGCAAATAATACAGAAATTAGTAAAGCAATTGGTCCATCACCAATGAAGTTTATATATTTCAACGCTATTGAATTTTTATCTAACAAGAGCTCACCAAAAGTTGAAGCAGCAATTAAGAATATAGGAATTAACGCTGTAAATACGCTTATACCAAACCCTGGTAGTTCCTCTTCTTTAAATTTTTGTCTAGATGCTAATCCTTCTGGAATTGAAGCTTTTGCACTTAAAGCCCATTTTGATTTATTATAAAACAGTTCTAAAATTATTATAGATGGTATCGCAATCAAAAGACCTAAAAGTAACGTTTTACCCATGCTTGCTCCATATGTTGAAACAACTAATGCTGGGCCTGGATGCGGTGGTAAAAATGTATGTGTAATTGATAATCCAGTAACTACTGGTAAACCGGCAGACATTAATGGAATATCCATTTCAATAACTACAGTATAAACTATAGGGATTAATACGATAAACCCTGCTTCATAAAACATTGTAATACCAACAACAAGTGCAGTTAATAACATTGCCCACCTAGCATTTTTCTTTCCAAATTTGTTAATAAGAGTTGTAGCTATACGAGAAGCTGCCCCTGAATCAGATAGCAACTTACCAAGCATTGCTCCAAATGCAAGAATAAATATTAAACTTTGCAGTTGACTTCCAACTCCCTTATACATAGACGCTGTAACTTTGTCTAAAGGCATTCCTAACATAAGACCAACAATTAAAGAAACTAAAATTAGTGAAATAAATCCATCAATTTTAAATCCCATCATTAATATTAATAATATTAATACACCAAATGCAACTGTAACTAGTGCCATATCACTCTCTCCTTTAATTAATGTATTTCTAATTTCGATTTTTAGATAATAAGATAGAATTTAGACTATAAAATGTTAATTTTATATACTACTTTCATTTTTTCATCATTTAAAAAACTTAATTAAAATTTTCACATTCTTCATATTTTCCAAAAAACGTTTTCTTTTACAATATACTTATATAAGTTTTAGAAATCCCAAATTATTTTCTAGAAAGAAGTTGGCTTTCTTAGAAATAATTTATATATAGATTATCATATTTTTAACAATCTAATTCAATATTCATTTGCACGAATATCAATCGTTTTCAACATGTTTTTTTCATTCGTATGCATAATTCGTTTTTCTTTAGATAGCTTATTTTTTCTTAAACGAGTGCTACCGCATACGTACAGAAGAAGCTATGACACCGAAAAAAATATTAAAGTTAGCTGAAGCAACTCATGAACTTTATGGATTTGAAGATTTCAAATTAAAAGGTGGCGTTTTAAGAGGGGAAGAAGAAATTGAAGCTATAATTGCTTTACATGAACGTTTCCCAAAAGCTCGTATAACTCTTGATCCAAACGGCGGATGGTTATTAAGAGATGCTATAAGATTATGTAAAGATATGCATGGAATTTTAGCTTATGCAGAAGATCCATGTGGAGCTGAAAATGGATTCTCAGGAAGAGAAGTAATGGTAGAATTCAGAAGAGAAACAGGACTCCCAACAGCTACAAATATGATTGCAACTGACTGGAGACAATTTGTACACAGTCTTTCATTACAATCAGTGTCAATTCCTGAAAAACCAGGCTTAGGTATAGAAATTGATATGGATCAAGTAGCTAAAGCTAACGAGTTATACAACAAGCACTGTCTTGGTGCACGTAATGATGCAATGGGAATGCAATACTTAATACCAGGATGGGAATTTAATAATAAAAAACCTTGTATGGTGAGATAATTTATACCTTTATATCAATATTTACTTACAATAATAAAAAACAAAAAAAATTTTAGAGATACCAAATAGGTATCTCTAAAAAAAGTTATTTATTCAAGTTCAAGTCTCTGAATTCTGCCTACTATTATCCAATAACTTAACACAGCTATAACTCCATGTATACCAACAAATAGTAATGCACCACTAAATGATCCAGTTTTGTCAACGATCATACCTATAATAACAGGAACTATAATCCCAGCTAGATTACCAAGACCATTGAAAACACCACTTGCTACACCTACGATTTTTTTCGGGGCTGTATCACTTATTACTGTCCAACCTAATGAACCAAAACCTTTTCCAAAGAAAGCTAAGCACATAAAAGCAATAACTACTGTATTTGAATCAGTATAATTACATAGAATAATACTTGCACTAAGAAGTAATCCAATAGTTATAGGGATTTTTCTAGCAAGACTTAAAGATCCTGATTTTTTCAATATACCATCTGATACAAAACCGCTTGATAAACCTCCAATACATCCAAAAACAGCTGGTAATGAAGCTACAATTCCTGCATTTAATATAGAAAAATGTCTTGCAGTTACCAAATAATTAGGAAACCATGTCATGAAAAAATACGTAATAGCATTAACACAATACTGAGCAATAAAAATACCTACAAGCATCCTGCTTTTAAATAGTTTACCAACATCACTCCAGCTGAAACTTGATTTTGCAGCAGCCTTCGAGTCTGCATTTCCAAGATTACTATCTAAATCAATTACTCCTCCACCTTCAGTTATATAATCAAGTTCAGCTTGATTTACTTTAGGGTGTTTTCTAGGTACGTGGAAAAGTTTTAACCATGCAGCTAGGAATACAAATCCTAAAGCTCCCATTATCAAATATACATATTCCCAACCATACTTAAATGCCAGCAATCCCATAAAAGGTGAAAAAATAGCAATGGAAACATATTGTGCACTATTATATATTGAACCTGCAACACCACGTTCTGATGTTGGGAACCAAGCAGCTAGTATTCTTCCTGAACCTGGTCCAACTGGAGTTTCAAATGCTCCAAGACAAATTCTTAGAAATATAAGTAACCCGAAAGAAAAGAAAAACCAACCACTAAATCCCATGGCAAAGGTAGCCAATGACCAAAATGCTACACCAATAGCCATAATCTTTTTCGAACCTATTTTATCTCCCAGCCACCCTGATGGTAATTGTCCTATAACATAAGCCCAACTGAAGGCAGACATAAGAACTCCCATACTAGTTTTGTTTAAACTTAAAGCTTTTTGCATTCCACCAGCAGCAATTGAAATCGCTGCACGGTCCGCAGTACTTAATGTTAATAATGCAAGTATCATAGCTAATGCTACAAACCTGTATTTAGTACGCTTTCCTATATTACTACTAGTTCTAGTATTTTCTTGTATCATAAATTTCACTTCCTTAAAATATCTTCATTCATGTATTCGTTATCATTTGACTTAAAATTTGATAATGAATAAAACAACATTTAATTTCTAACCATAATCCCTTAAAGGCCTTCGCGAACACCTTGTGATATTATTATCATGTTTTTCTATGCTTCATTCAATATTCAATCGCACAAATATTAATCGTTTTCAAATTTTCTTTTTTATCTATTTGCACAATTATTTTTTTTAAACACTCTTTATTAATTTACTATTATTTCTTTTTCCCAACACATATTTAACCGAATTTAAATAGAAGATACTCTCATTCCTGTTTACTTATTTACTGGAGTGATCACTTTCACATTCCCTCTGCAAGTCATTGCACTAAGTTCTCATGTATAATAACTATTAGTCACAGAAATAAAAAAACATGAATGGTTGTTGGAGCTCTCCTTGATTCCACTCATGATTTTTAATTAAACTCTATTATATATGTACTTTTTTAGGCTTTTTATAATGTGTTACTTCATTATATATTAATATAGCTCGTAACAATCATCATAGTTATATTCGGCATACTTGGTTAATCCTCATAGTGTCAAAAGTCAGTACCACCCGTAAAACGGGCTTGCACTACGCCTAAAAGGCTAAAAAATATATAAAAGCGTTTTTTTGATTAAAACTGTTCATATATTTTTTAATTATGAGGTTATCTTAATATTTTAAATATAGTTGTAAAACTTAAATTCTGAAGTAAATTTATAGTTTTTGCACTAACTGTGTTAGTTTAGATATATATTCATGTTCATAAAAAAATATAGTTCACAAGCCTTTATTAGTTTGATTTTAAACGGTATAACCGTCCATTCACCACACGCATAGCATGTGGTTTTTTCACGCTAAAGCACATAATAAAATTCTATCTAATTTATTTTATAATGTGATTAAATATTAATTTCGTTGCTATCTATCTCAAAATTAATTATTGCACTATAAAGCCAAAATAAATCAGTATATTTCCTAGGATTTCTATTGGTTAACTTGTAGATTTTATCCAAACGATAACCTAGCGTATTTCTATGAATATATAGCCTATTTGCTACATTGTTTAATTCCCCATTCTCTTCTATAAGTACTTTTAGTGTTTTCCTCAACACTTTATTCTTATCATTTACTTCAATTAATTTATATGTTGCTTCCAACTCATTGACTTTCCATTTTGCATTATTTTGAAAAAATAACATAGCATACTTTAATGACTCAAACATATAAACATTATCTTCAGGATGCATTTTCTTTCCAAATTCAAGTGTTTCCTTTGCTATATCAAAAGACTTATATATTTCTAATAGTTTATTATATATTTTCCCTGTAGATATATTATTACTAATTCCCACTTCATTTTTTATTTTTAGGTTAACCCTTTTTAATTTTTCTTCATAATCTTCATTTTTTCTATTATGTTGCATGCATTTGTATAATAATACAATAGTATTTGAATTAATTGCAGCTGCTAATGATTCTTTAAATGCTCCCTCTAATATACTTATTATTTTACTAGTTATTGTCAAATCATTTTTTGCTGATAAATTTTCAAAATTTAATTCAATAATAAAAATAATCATTGGATGATTATATGATAATTTAAATTTTTTAATGTATTCATCTAATAGAATAACAGAGTTTGGCTTATTATAGATAAGTGCAAGCATCATCTCCTCTTTCATTCTATTATTCCATTCTAATTCTTTCATTACGTGTTCTTGTTCTATCATCATTTCTGCTGCCATTTTAATTAATTTTCCATATCCTAAAACTTCTTTAGGCTTGCCTGTAATTCCTATTACTCCAACGATTTTATTTTGAAATTCTATAACTATATTTGTACCTGGATGAACACCATTTAATTTCTTACTTTCATTTTCACTAACATTAAATTCCGACTTTCTTTGCAATGCAATAATAGCTCCTTCATGAATAGTTCCAATCCTTTCTTTATCTCCCGATGCTATTATAATACCATTTTCATCCATTATATTAATGTTATAATTAACAACATTCATAGTTCGTTCAACAATCCTTTTAGCTAATTCCTTACTTAATAATTCCATAAATCACACTTCCTTTTGCAATGTATAAATAAAGTTAATAAAATAAATGTTGTTATCTCGTACTATTAATTCATATTCTTTATTTTAATATTCTCACAACAAAATAACTTATGTCTAGAATTATTTTTACAAATTCAAAAAGATTTCATGCTTTATCTAATTTCACTTATTTTTTATAGAAATATTTTTATCAAAAATAATGTTAGATTGAATATTCTAATGTTTTTACCACAGAACATTCGATCTAACATTCATAATAATACATATCTTCTTTTAGCTATTAATTTTCTTTATAAATTATTTCTCACACTTTATATTTTTTATACATTTTCCAACTAAATCCATACTCGCTATATTATTTATACAAACCTTAATATGTAATAACTCTTACATATTTTTTATAATTGTTACTCCTTTCTATATATTAAGTCTCGTTTAGTTAGTAATAAAATTGTAATAGTTTTCACACTTTTTTCATCATTCAACTGGCTAAATATTTTCTTTTTATATTATGCATATGCACAATATGATTTATTAATATAGGACTTTTATTACTAAAATCATTATATATAAAGTGGAATGATACTAAAATAACTATTAAAATATTATATTGCACTTTTCACCTTGGAATATAATATTCCTGCTATGGATATAATTCCTATAAAACTTTCTCATTTTATAATTTATAAATTGAACTTAATTCTACTATATTTATAATTAAGCATGTTCCCCATCATTAGTTTTAAATTTATTTGTCAACCTCTCAAGATTAACTACCATATCACTAAAACTATGTACTGAAGCTGTCATTTCTTCGATTGAAGCAACCTGTTCTTCTGTTGTAGCAGAAATAACTTGCGTTTCACTAGATACTTTTTCGGAAAGTTCAACTATGTAATCTAAATTTGTAAATACTTCTTTACTACTATTGTTCATATGATTTATTGAGTAGCTAACTTTTTTCATGTTTGTTGAAATTTCCTGTATGGACTTAAATATCATTTCAAAATAGCTGTTAGCTTCCCCTATTACCTTTGAGCCAGTATCTACTTCTTTTACGCCTTTATTCATAACTAAAATTACATTTTCATTTTCTTTTTGTATACCACTAATAATGTTACTTACTTGATTAGCCGCCTCGCCTGATTGCTCAGCTAACTTACGAACCTCGTCAGCTACAACTGCAAATCCTTTTCCTTGTTCTCCAGCACGTGCTGCTTCTATAGCTGCATTTAGTGCTAACAAGTTTGTTTGCTCAGATATTCCTTTTATTACTTCCGTAATTTGACTTATCGCTTTTGAGTGTTCTCCTAATTTAACTATAACCTTAGCAGTCTCATTAACTGATTTTTGAATGTTTCTCATACTTAAATTCACTTCATTTAGCGCCTCACTACCCTTTTCAGAATAGTTTGATGCATTATCAACAGCTAAAGAAACAATATTGGACTTTTCTCCCATATCCTCTACTGCATTATTTAAATTTCCCATACTCAGATTTATTTTTTCTATTTTAGCACTCAGTTCAAAAGTTCCTTCTGCAATTTTATTTGTATTATCAGCTGTATTCGTTGCACCATTAGCTTGCTGTTCGCAGACCTCTATCATTTCTCTTGAATATTCTGAAACCTTCGATGAATTTCCTTTAATACTATTTATAACTTCTTCTAAATTATAAATCATTTTCTCGAAGGATTTTCCTAAATTCCCTATTTCATCTTTTGATTTTATATTAATGTTATGAATTGTTAAATCCCCTTCAGAAATTTTATTAGCAACACATACAAGTAACTGAAGCGGTTTAACTGCTCTTCCTGCAAGTATGAAAACAATTCCACAAGTTATAGCTAATATTAATAACCCTATTAAAGAAGTTCTAATTGCATTGTCTAAGCTTTCATGTACAACGATACTTTGTGGAACTTCTGCACAAATTAACCAACCTGTTTTTTTATCTTGAATATAACTTATAAGCATCTTTTGTCCATCTTTAGTAACCATTTCAGAATCACTTTTTCCTGACAATCCATCATTTACAAAATCAAAGTTCTTTAAATCTTCACGTTCTTCCAAGTTGCTCATATCTTGAGTAGGGTGTGCCAACATTTTACCATTCTTATCTAAAATATATACTGTTACACCATCATCTGAAAGTTCTTTAACAAAATTATCGATCATACTAATTTCAAGTGTTCCTTGTAATACCCCTATTACATTTCCATTAGAACTATCTCTTACTGATGATGCTAAATTTACTTGAAGAGTTCCTGTAGTTTTACTTAAAAGAACATCTGATACAACTTCTTCATTACCCTTTACAGCTGATTGAAAATAATCACGATCATATATGTTTGCTAATTCCGAATCATTTGTTTTTACAAACTGCTGCCCATTTATTTCTGTTAAAGTAATTCCAAAAAGATCTGGATGCACTTTTAAAGCCTCCATAATAACTGGTCTGATTTTTTCCGCATCATAAGAACGAACAATTGGATTTCTTGCTAGAAGCTGTATTCCAGATAAATTTTCATCAATTAAGTTAATTATTTTCTGATCAACTACTGCTGTTCTCCTAAGGTTCTCTGATTTTGCATTTTCTATAAGCTGATTTTGAGAAATATATAGATTAACTACTGTAAAAATTATAATTGGCAGAGAACTTACTACTAAAAGTAATAATGTCAATTTCTTTTTTATATTCATTGCTTATCCTCCTAAATTCTTAAATGTAATGTTCTTTTTGAATTAGCTATTATAATTTCTTGGTAAGTCATAAAATACATTAGCCCAATATTTAAATATTTAGAAATTGACTCATGCATCCTTATTATTTCTTCAGTTTATTTCTATATGTTCCTTATTTTTCATATTTATTTTTAAAAAATTCAGAGTTCTAGCTGATATATAATATCTCATCTAGAACTCTTATTGATGTTATAGTAAAATTTACTTTGCAATCTCTAAATTATTATGTTTTTCATTGATCATTTAATATTAAATTACAAAATTATTAATCACTTTCTAAAACTTTACTAATATTCATATATTAGAATTAAATAAAAAATATCCCAAAGCATATAGATACTTACAAATTTTAAAAAATAAAATCTATACAAGCCAATAAATTGTATTCCTCAATTATAAATCACTTCTATTTTCACGTGTTCAATTTTATTTTATAAATTATAAGAAATCTGCTGATTCAGTACTTTCTTATTTTTATACTATATCTACTTGTTAAGTAATTGGTGCTGGATTAAAAATGCACAAGTCATTATGAAGTCCATATTTTTCAGCATAAGATTTTTCTTTTCCACTCGCAACATCAATAATCTTATTAAATAATTTAGTTCCAGTTTCTTGAATAGTAGATTCCCCTGTTGCTATAGGTCCAGCATTTATATCAATCAAATCCTGCCACATATCCTTCATATCATTTCTAGAACATACTTTAATTACAGGGGCAGCTGCTAAACCATAAGGGGTTCCTCTACCTGTCATAAATACTTGAAGCGTAATACCTGATGCAAGTTGACATGGACCACATACAATATCACTGGCTGGTGTTGCTGCATATATAAGTCCTTTTTTAGTAGGTCTTTCACCTGGTGATAAAACTTCTACTATTGGCGAAGTTCCTGATTTTGCAATAGAACCCATGGCTTTTTCTACGATATTTGATAATCCACCTTTTTTATTACCTGGAGTAGGATTAGCGCTACGATCAACTTGTCCATTCAATAAATAGTTATCATACCATTTCATTTCAGCTGCTAGTTTTTTGCCTACTTCTTCGTTTATGCAGCGTTCACCAATAATATGTACACCATCACGAACTTCAGTAACTTCTGAAAACATTACTGTTGCTCCAGCTTGAACTAACATATCAGCTGCATACCCTGCACTTGGATTTGCTGTAACACCTGAAAAAGCATCACTACCACCACATTGCATTCCAATACAAAGTTCTGATAATGGAAGAGTTTCTCTCTTTCTCATATTTAATTTAGCCAATTTCTTATCAGCCATTTCTATTAATGCATTTATCATGGCATCCATTCCCTTTTGTTCTTGAAGAACAATTACATTTTCTGGACTTATATCAGCTTCATCCAATAACATTTCCACTGTCAATTTTTCACAGCCTAAGGCTACAACCATAACTTCTCCACCAAAATTAGGATTTTTCACAAGATTTTTTAATGATCTAATTGGAACTTTAGCTTCAGGTGCATTAATAGCAACTCCACATCCATAAGCATGGTTAATTGGTACGATATCGTCTACATTTGGATACTTTGGAAGTAGTTCTTCTTTCATTTTCTTTACAGCTACATTTAAGACACCTGTTACACATTGTACAGTTGTGCTTATTCCTAGAATATTTCTTGTACCAGCATAACCTCCATTAGGATTTTTATATCCTTCAAAGGTTTTCACTGGAGCCTCAGGAAGATCAGTAACAATATTTGTTGCGAACTCCATTTTATCTACAGAAGGAGGTACAGGAAGTTCTAGCATTTTTTCATTAATCCAGTCTCCTTTTTTTATTGGATTAATCGCATAACCTAAAACGATTCCATAACGAACAATTTTACCTCCTTTTGGGATATCACATAGTGCAATTTTATGGCCTTGAGGAATATCTTGATTGGCTAATATATTATCCATAACTTCTGTTCCAGCTGAGATTGCATTAATAGCAATTGCTACATTATCAAGGTCATTAATCTTAATATAAGTTTTTCTTCCCATATATATGTCTCCTTTCTTAAACTGCCAATAAAAAATATATTTAAACGTTTTTTATTTGTTTTTCTTTCATTTTTATTGTATAAAATAAGTAAGTATTAATCAAATTGATTAAAATAAGAGTACTCTTAGAAAAACTTATAGAAGGTGATATACATGGATTTGAAACAACTTGAGTATATGGTTAAAATTGCAGAAGAAAAAAATATAACAAAAGCAGCTGAAAAACTCTTCATTACGCAATCAGCATTGAACCAACAGTTGTTAAAATTAGAAAAAGAATTAGGTGCTTCCTTATTCTATCGTTCTAGAACTAATTGGCATTTAACTGAAGTTGGTGAAATATACATATCTGCTGCCAAAGAAATTCTTGGTTTAAAAAAAGAAACATATAACAAAATCAGTGACTTAATTAATCTAAAAAATACTCATTTGTCCATAGGTTTAACTCCTGAAAGAGGAATATCTATGTTTGCATCAGTTTATCCTGAATTTCATAAATTGCACCCAAATGTTATTGTTGAACCAATGGAACTTAGCGTGAAAGAACAAGAGGTTATGATTAATTGCAGGGAATTAGATTTAGGATTTTTAACCTTATCAGATGATATTCAAAAGACTGATTTCTCATATAAATATATTTTAAATGAAAACATTATAGTTGCTCTTCCTTCTTGTCATCCTCTAGCTGAAAGTGGAAGCAGATATGGTGATTTTCTTAATGAGATTGACTTAAAATTATTAAAAGATGATGAATTTGTATTGATTTCAAAGAGCAGCACAATCCGTGATGCTGTAAATCCATTATTTCAAGCTGCTGGCTTTACCCCTAATGTATTATTTGAAACAAAAAGTTGTCAAACTTTAATTAATATGGTTGAAAAAAATTTGTGCTGCACCATATTACCAGAACATTATGCTATAGATTCCAATAATATTGCGTACTTCTCTCTGCCACAAAAACCACAATTAAGAATTGTTGCCGTACACAAAAAAGGTGTCTACTTAAGTAAAGCTACAGAAGATTTTATCAAACTTGCTTCGATTTATTGGAATACTTTAAGAAAAAATTTCAATCTTATTCAAATTTAAATTTACTTAGAAATATTCTTATTTAGCTAATTTCTCTAGTTTATATTTAGACTTTTGCAATGCAAAAAGCCCTGAAATGCATTAATCAGCATTTCAAGGCTAATTTAAAAATAAATATTATCAAAACCAAAATTTCTAAAATAGCATTAAACTTTTAATATTTATTTTATACTGATATGTATCTTACTTCATCTATCATCTATCGCTAATGCAACAACCCAATAGTATTTTTATCTTATAGTTTTAAGAAGTTAAGGTGAAATTCTGGATCTTGAGATTTTTCTAATTCTTCTCCTAAGTCCCTAAGAAATATTTCCGCAGCTAGAGATATTTTCCCTTCAAATAAATGACCACCTACAATATTAAAGTTTCTATCTGATAATGTTATATGATTATGAACAAGAACATCACCGTTTGATAATCTCCCAACATTCCCCACAAGACTTGTTATTTCTAAATATTCCTCAATATCTTTAGTTTCATATACTTTTTCTTTTGGGTTAAACCATCCTAATTTAACACTAGAAATTGCTCCAATTCCTGTGAAATATCCACCTCTAATGTTTTCACTTTCACATAATTTAGTAATTTCCTTAACTAAATCATCGCCTTTATCCATCTTTATTACATAATCGGAATTTATTTTTCTGAATTTCATGTAGATCCCCCCCAATTATTTTTAATTTCTTAAATTTATATATTTCAGTGCTATAAATATAATGCTTTTGCGCACATAAATCATTATGTATTTGCATAAAACTTAACTATTATCTTTACATTTTTTTGTGCATATTACTAATTTAAATTTATTATTTATTATTTTATAATTATGTATAAACTTAAATAAATCGCAATATCTTTATAATATTTGTAATTAGTTATTATACTTTTTCTAATAATGTTATTAACTAACTACAGATATTTACTACAAAATCTATTGATAAGAAAAAGCTTAATTATATTATTCTTATCTTTACTACAAGGAGATTAAAAATGGAAAAAATAAATATACTTGGTACAGGCTCTGCTATGGTTACTAAATGTTATAACACATGTTTCACTTTATCTAAAGATAATGGGCATTTTCTCATTGATGCTGGTGGCGGTAATACAATACTTACCAACCTAGAAAAATTAAATATTCCTATTAACCAAATACATAATATGTTTATATCCCACAATCACAATGATCACATACTAGGCAGTATTTGGGTTATTCGTGCTGTAGCTCAAAGTATTTTGAATGATAAATATACAGGTAATTTAAATATTTACTGTCATGAAACATCTATAACCGCGATAAAAACAATTTCTTCATTTGTTCTTCAGAAGAAATTTTTAAAACTTTTTGATAATAGAATATTATTTAACGGAATTAATGATAATTATTCTACTACTATACTTGATAGACCTACTACATTCTTTGATATACATAGTACAAAAGATCTTCAATATGGATTTAAGACAACACTCAAAAATAACAAGACTTTAACATTTTTAGGGGATGAACCTTATAGGGAAAACGTAAAAAGTTATTGCACAAATGTAGATTATTTACTTCACGAAGCATTTTGCCTTTATTCACAACGAGAAATATTTAAACCGTATGAAAAGCATCATGCCACAGCAAAAGATGCTTGCAAAAATGCTCAAGAATTAAATGTAAAAAATATTATTCTTTATCATACAGAAGATACAAATTTGGCGAATAGAAAAGAATTATACATAGCTGAAGGCAAAGAGGACTTTTCTGGAAACATATATATGCCAGATGATTTAGACATAATTGAATTAGAATCTCATGATTCTGTATCTGATTTATAATCAGATACATATAAACAACATTTAATATAATTGAACGCAGTGTAAACACACCAAAATGAGATACATTTCTAAACAGAATGCATAAAGTTGAATTGAATTTGGTTGAACCCTTTCAGCTATATTTCTGTTATGCTTTAAGTACATAAGTAAGTATCTCATTTTGGTCATAATATACATATAAATTTCAAATAACTATATCTCCAATTAGTAGTGCTATTTTATTCTATACTCTTATTTCTCATACTTAAAATAATTTCTACTCTCTCAAATAAAAAAACTTCTATAACATAAAAATCTAGCAATACTTTCATTTACATTTATACATTTTAAATTTCCTAAATTTTATCTTTATTTATCATATTATTAATTTTCATCTTATCTAATTCTGCATTGAGTAACATATACTTTTTCTCATATTTTATTATTTCTATTATATATACTACTGTAACCACTATAGTAACTACACACCCATCTAATAAAAATAATGTTAAATTATTTATTACATCAACTACAAATCCTCCTAAATCTTTTTATTTTAATGCTTACCTTATTTCTAAATATTTAATCATATAGTAGAATTTATTTATCCTGATTAACAATAACTATCTCTTCACCTGACATTATTCCAACATTAATAGGACGATTAAATTCATTTATTCCCTTAGAATTAAAATATAAAGTTTTATCATCGAATTCAACTAATAATTCTCTACTAAGTGTTTTTACTATTCTTCTGCAGCTATGTGAATATAATTTTATGATATTATCAAACTTATTACCTATTTCTTTATTTTCTTCTTTAATCATGATTTTCTTTGGTTTTACAATCTCTATAACTGGCAAATCAAATATACTAATTTGTCCTGCAATAAAACATTCACTTTTCATATTCATCCTTTCAATATCTTTAATCTGTTTTAGTTCTTTGGTTCATAGAAAACCAAATAATTTTCATCTATTTATGTAATATCAATCATTTATCCATATATCCTTTATGAAAACAAAATGAAGGAGGTAAAAAACTATGGCTGTAACTAAATCAATTGAAACCGCATCCCTAAGCATTGAGGTTCAAAGTGGGACTGATAAAGCCGGGGACGCAATCTACAGCAAGAAGACTTTTTCTGGTGTAAAAACAGATGCTGCTCCTCAAAATGTCTATGATGTTGCTGATGCAATAAAAGATGTTATGGAAGCTAAAACTAGAGATTACTTTATTAATGAATCTTCTATTTTAGCAAATGCATAAGATCATGATCTTACGTAAATTTTTAAGATTGGAGGCATGTTAAATGGAATATACTTTAGCTATGACTTTTTTAACTGAAGCTGGCTTAAAAACTACTTTAAGCGTTAGTGGTGTTAAATCTACTCTTACTAAAGATGACGTCAATGCACTTATGGAAACTATAATTTCCAAGAATATTTTCAAAACTAATTCTGGCGATTTAGTTAAAAAATCTGGCGCTCAATTGACTCAAAGACAAGTTACTAAATTTGAGGTGGCTTAGTCCTTTAATAAAAATGGAGGTTTGTCCTAATTGAAAGGATAAATCTCCATTTTTTATATATCATCCTCATAAAATACTATAATTCATTGTTCTCTAATTTTTCTCATTATAAAATCTATCCCTTTTTGAAATACCATTGTTTTGATATTAATTTTCGTTTCCCCACTAGGTACTGAGTATTTCTGCTCCAGCACTCTAAAATAGCCTAGGTCAACATACTGCTGATAAGGAACATTATTTTTATCTAAGACTTTCTTTTCTCTTAATAATGAGAAAAGCCTATTTCTTCCCATTTTTCTTATACCAAGAACCTTTGCAACATGGCCCATTTCAATAGAGTCTTTAGATCCTGCAACATCATCGTAAAATTGTCCTTTAGGTTCTAGTAACTTTACTTTCTTTTCAGCTTCAAGCCTTGCTTTTCTTTCTTCTTTTAACTTAGTAGCTGCAGCAATAAGTAAATCTGGATTATCTAATAATTCATCTGTTGCATACATTCCTGTTTTTCGTATACTAGGTAATACCTCATCAAAAATCCATACTTCAAATTTCTCTGCTCCTGGTAATTCAGATTTTGCAGCTAGGCGAAAAATATCACCTTCAGGTATTAAACTCATTTCTACATTTTGAATAGCATCCGTTCCATCTTTTCTCTTTCCGGTAATTACCCCTATGTCGTGTTTCACGACGCCCCTGCAATGTCTTAAAAGTGCATCTCTTTGATTTTTATATCCCAATGCTTTTGCTATATCAATTCCAACTGCATAATCCTTATTATTAACCTTCGCCCATCTTATTTCTCCAAATCTTTCATTTTTGAAAATTAATAAGCCTCCCACTTTACTTATCCCCTTTCATAAGAATTTTATCTTTTAATACTCTATCAATAATACAAAATATTCATTTTTTCATATGACTTATTTTATAACCTTTAAATTTGGTTTATTAGCTTCTTTTCTATAATCTTCATTAAACTCATTAATAAAATAATCAAAATTACATTTAACATATAGCAAGCCTTTTCTTTCATTCCAGCTTAAGGCATATATCTTATTTATTCTGATTTCAGTTTCTTCATTATATATTGTCCATCCATCTTTCCACATTCCAACTGGTGTAATATCACTATATAGATTAAAAGGTATACTTTGATCTATATTTCTTATACAGCCTTTTTCATCCATTTTAAAATAAAGGCAGCCATCTTCATTCATATTAACGTTTTGCCCCTGACATTCTCCACCATGCCTATAACACCTTTGACAATAAGCGCATTCCAGGCGGTTAGGTAAATTTTTCGGCCTGTCCATTTTAATTCTGCCCTAAAGCCTTTCTACAGCTACTACAAACAGATAAATCATTAAATTCACTTACATTTTCATCATTCCCACAAAATATACATCCCTTACTATATTTCCTCAAAACAATCTCATTATTAACCTTAACTATTTCAATTGGATCCCCTTCATTAATCTCCATTACTTTTCTCATTTCCTTTGGTATTACAACTCTTCCTAATGGATCAACATTTCTTATAATTCCTGATGCTCTCATTTAAAACAACTTCCTTTCACACATTGATTTATGCTTAATCCTAAAATTTAAAATACATATTCAAAACTTAAAAATTTTCCATAAAAAACCATTTCATATGAGTTGATAATTGATAATTGTGAATTGTCACTTAAGTCTATAGTTATTCCTAATATCCTTCTCAATTTCAACCACATAATCTTTTGACATTTCATATATTCGTGAGGCAACTCCTTCATCAAATACTAGTAATCTATCAATAGAAAATTCACTGCTGACTATGATAGGCAGAAAATTAAGATACCTATAATTAATGATTTCAAAAATAATATTTACATCTGTTTCATTGATTTTTCCCTTGAAGAGGTCATCAATAAGCAGTACCTCGCATAATTGATACTTCGAAATGGTCCTGGTGTAATATTCTTCATCAATCATATTTTGTTTTATCTTTGTAATCACATCTCGATATGGCATATACACTACTTTAATCCTTTGTTTTAAAAAATTTAGTGCAACAGCAATGCTGCAGTGTGTTTTACCGCTGCCAACCTGACCGCATAATAAAATACTATTTCTTCGCTTATCTCTAATTTCATCAAAATCAGTACAGTAAGCTCCTGCAGTATCCTTTATCCTTTGAGAAGCCTTATTCCAAACTTCAAAACTAGAGAAAGTAAGTTTACTTTGTTCAACATTAATTCCTGAATACTTCCACTCACTTTTTAGCTTTTCTATTTTCCTGCATTCACAGGCTACAGCAAGAGGCTGCATATGTTCCTGCTTAATAAGTATCCATCCTGTATCGCAGCATTTACTGCACTTATATGAGGTTTGCCTGAATTCTCTTTCTTTCATCTTCTGTAAGTTTTCGTGGTTCCTTTGGCTTGAATCCTGCAAATTCATTTTTATCTGCTGTGCTACTCTTTCCATTGCTTCTAACCCCATTTTTCTTCACCTCCATATGATCTTCTGGATACCCATCTCTCCTCCAGTTTTTTAGTACTCCAATTGCATACTTTATGTCATGGCAATTTTTTTCAAAGCCGACATCCATGGCCATCTTCACCCGCTTTTCTCCATGAATATCAATAGCTGATCTAAGTGCAATATAGTCACATACACCAACTTTTCCTGTTATTTTTTCATGATAATGCATAAGCTCTATGGCTTTAATATCTATATCCTCATCTTCTGCACATTCACTTTTAGTATTATTATGCTGCTCAAAGAGACTAGACTGACTTACTTCTTCGCTGGAAATTGAATTTTTATTACTCTCTATGTTTTTATCTTTATCTATTTCTTTTTTCTCTTTCTTATTCTTTTTCTTATTCTCTATCTCTATCTCTATCTCTTTCTTATTCTGCTCCGTTACTGTAACGTTACTTTCATTTTGCGTAACGTTACTAGTATTTTTAGTACCATTACAATTATTATCAACAGTTTCTATAATGTTATTACTGAGATCTTCATTATTATTAGCAATTTCCGCGCTGATATCACTAGCTGCTTCATTAGTAGCAGTATTAGTTTTATCATCAATAACTGTATTTTCTGAAGATTCTTCACTAGTTTCTAATTTTTCTAATGCCTCATTTTTATTTAGAGCTTTATTCTCTTCTAAATTTTTCTTTTCTTCTATGGTTTTATTTTCATCCAAATCCAGATCTTTTTCTAAGTCTATATCTTCTTCTAAGACCTCATCATCATGAGTCTCTTCCTTATTGCTTTTAGCTGCTTTCTTATCTAATTTTTTCTTTTCTCTATGGTTCTCAGCTCTTTTTCTATTTTGTTCACGTACTCTTTCCATTCCTTCTATATTTTGATGTTTGTCCCAGTTTACAATTCTAATTACTTTATCATAATCTATTTCAATCATCCCAAGACGAGATAATGTTTTCAGTGCAAGTTTAATTGATGCTAAAGGCCTAGAAAATATTACAGCAAGCATTTTATCTGTATATGGCATATCCTCTGATAAGAATATCTCCCCATCAGCATTAGTCTTAGCTGCTTGTATAAGTAATCTTATCCATAAATAATGAACTGTATCTCTCTCTGGCATTGCATCTATTAATTTCATTTTCTCATCATCAGCCATACAAGTAGCTAATTTAATCCATTTAATATCTGCCATTATTTTCACGCTCCCATAAATAAAATTTTCTAAACCTTTCAAGCCCATCCCAGGATGGACTTGTTCCAATTGAATTGCAAATATAGATATAACATTTGAAGATTTTGAAATTCATTTATAAATCCCTTTCTAATCTACCTATCTTTTATGCTCACATTGCTTATCTATCCAATTTTGCAGTTTATCTTTGTTTATAAAAATTCTCTTTCCTATTCTAAAACAAGGAAAATCTTTTCTTCTTAATAAGTTGTCATACATCATGCTCCTGCTGCAACCTAAAATTTCTATACACTCTACTGGAGTTATTACTATTTTAGTTACATTTTGTTCCATACCTTCTCCCCCTTGAACCATTCGTTAGTTATTCATATTGAATACAGTCTCTACTTTTTCACCTAATGCATTAGCTATGCTTTTCATTATTTCAAAACTAGGATTTATTCTTTTTCCTTTTGCTAAAAGGTATACATACTGTGCTGATATCTTCGCTGACTTTGCTATATCATTGTAACTTAAAGCTTTTCTTTTTCTTAGCTTATCAATTTTATTCATAAGGCATCTCCTTCCAAAAATTAACTTATTGTTTATATTATATTAAACTAAAAGTTAATTACAAAGTTGCATATAAGCTTAAAGTTCATTATAATTTGAAGTTTCTTACATTTATCACTCCATTTGCTAACTTTTTCTCATTTTACAAAAGGTTTTTATTGCCAAATATTAACTGCTAGTTTATAATAAGCTTAAACAAATAGTTCAAGAGGTGTTTAATGTGTTATCTGATAATATTAAGAGATTAATGATTATTAATAATATTTCAGCTAAGAAATTAGCAGAAATGGTATGTGTAAGTCCTACTCATATTAGCTATATATTAAATAATAAAAGAGAACCAAGTATAGAATTATTAAGTAAAATAGCAGCTGCTCTTAAAGTATCTATTGATGAAATCTTTCAAGATAAATCTTCAAATTATCCAAGCTCTTCATTGAAAAATGCTTTTACTCATGAAAAACAAAAACAGATTAATACTGTTGCTGCACATTTGGAAGAAAAAAATTTAACTCCGCAAAAATTGAAATTGCTAAATGACTACATTGATATATTATTTAATGATGAATTTTAATATTTATAATCTTAATTTTTATTTGAATAATGCAAAAAACTACTTTACCTGTTTGAATTAAATATAATTATTTTTTACTAATATCAGGGGTGATAAAGTGAGTTATGAGAATTTATTAATTGAAGCAGAAGAAAAAGGTATTAAAGTTAAAGAGAAAAACATGTATATAAATTTAAAGGGAGCTTATAAAAACAATAAGATTTTAATAAATCTTAAAGTAACTACTAATGTAGAAAAGAAATGTATTCTTAGCGAAGAAATTGGACATCATGAAACTTCTTGCGGAAACATTCTTGATGACAATAAAATTGTTAGTAAAAAACAAGAGATCAAAGCTCGTAGGTGGGGATATGAACACACTGTAAAAATAGAAGATTTAATCAATGCCTATGAATATGGTGCAGTTAATTCATTTGAAATTGCAGAATATCTAGAGGTTACTGAACAACACTTACTAAACACTATTAATAATTATAAGAAACGTTATGGTATTTTTGCCGAATTTGAAAACCATTTCATTTATTTTGAACCATATCTTAAAGTTGAAAAGAAAGATAACTTACTAGATTATTTAATTAGTCTGTAATTAACCAAAATATAATAATTTTATTATAAATAATATATCTAATTACTAATTATATATATTATATTTTGTAATAAACTACGGCTAATTGCACATACTAAATTCACATACTTGAGCATTATAAATAGCAACTTTCAGTAACATTTATTCTCAAGTATGTTTATATCCAAACTATAGAAGGAGTAAATATAATGGCAAAAACGATATACAAGAAGAAAATAAAATCTGGCAAGGAATATTATTTTTACAGGTTCAGGCATAAAAATTTAAGAACGCCAAAAGATCTTTATGCTCTTACAGTCAAAGAATTAGAAAGTAAGATAAAAACTTTAACTACTGAACTTGATAATAATATAGTTGCTAATAAAGAATTCTTTGATACTTTTTTTACTGAATGGCTTTTTAATGTGCAATTTCTGCATATAAAACCATCTACCCAAACTCTATATGAAAGTATATATCGAATACACATAAAAGATTGTGAGCTTTCAGATATTAAAATAAAAGACATCTGTGCTTCTGATATTCAAAGATACTATAATAATTTAATAAAGAAAGGGGTAACGCCTCATA
This sequence comes from Clostridium sp. DL-VIII, assembly GCF_000230835.1. Taxonomy (NCBI): domain Bacteria; kingdom Bacillati; phylum Bacillota; class Clostridia; order Eubacteriales; family Clostridiaceae; genus Clostridium; species Clostridium sp. DL-VIII. The sequence continues at coordinate 965,562 of NZ_CM001240.1, read as the reverse complement.
CTGTTAAAAGTATTAATACTTTAATAATTCCTTGTATAAAATATGCTTATAACACAAATATAATAATAAAAGATTTCACATCTGCTATAGTACTTCCCAAGGAAACTCAGCAAACAAAATTATCAAAAGATACTAAGATTCATCCATTCACATTAGAACAACAAAAAAAGTTTGTTAATATTATAAAAGATCATCCATATGAAGCTTTATTTTTGACTGCTCTATATAGTGGCTTAAGACAAGGTGAATTATTGGCGTTAACCTGGGATGATATTAATTTTAAAGAAAGATATATCAATGTAACTAAGACTCTTGCTGAAGTCTCTAATCCCACTCAAGAAGGACGTGGCAAAATAGATAGAATTCTTCAGACTCCAAAGACGCAAAAAGGCTATAGAAAGGTTGATATTCCTAATTTTTTAGTATCAGTGTTAAGACATCATAAATTAAATCAAGCAGAAAATAAATTTAAAAGTACTAAAAGATATGAAGATAATAATTTAGTATTTTGTAATAAATATGGTAAATATATAAGCAGTAGAAAACTACGTCAAAGTTTCAAAGATATATTAACAGGGAATAATCTTGATATAATAAAATTCCATGATCTGCGTCATACCTATGCAACCCGTTTATTTGAGCTGGGAGAAAAAGAAAAAACTGTTCAAAAACTAATGGGTCATAGTAATATTGTAGTTACAATGAATACCTATACCCATGTTCTTGATGACATAAAAGAAAAAGCCGCATCTAAATTAGATGGGCTTGCTGAGATGATGAAGACTGTTTAAGAAGCAGTCTTCCTTTTATAAAAAACCACACTATTAATAATTAACATTCCATTTTCTAAGAAAATACTGCTTAACGCTGTCTAGGATATTTCTAAGTTCTTTCTCGTCTTGTACAAGTTTAATATTTATATGTCCATTTTTGCTACACTGTGTTTTATAATCTTCTAGTACTTCTACATATAAATTACCTGTAATTCCTCCTCTAATCATTGGTTTAAATCGCTCAAAAATTTTTATGTGATTTTTCCCTTTTACAAATTTAAAATTGGTTCCCTCTGAATCATCATACTCCTCTAATCCATGCTCCAGCATTATAGCCTTAACTTGCTCATATGACATATCATTCTTTGATTTATACATATGTATCTCTCCTTTAAACTTATATACAAGATTTAAGTCCAATTTTTAAAGTCAAATCAGAAACTTTTTATATTTTTATTATAAGGTCAAATAGTAATTTGTAAATCTGACGTAGTAAATTATAAAAATGTTCATTGAAAATCGAATAATGTGTTATTTACAAAGTGTGCTATAATTGATTCATAATAGTAAACTACTTTTATGTAGAAAATATTTTGGGTATTTTGAAAAATTACAAATTATTAGGAGGTTATATATAAATGGGGGTAACATTAGAGTTTCTCATTGGAGATGATAAAAAAATTATTAAGGGCGTTAAAGATATAGATTTTGAACTTTTAGATGATGAGCATTGTATAGCAAAAAAGGCGGATTTTTCATTACATATCTCACCAAAAGACTTAAATACTCTTTCGATTACACTTTCAACATTTAATAAATTAAAGCCTATGGGAGTAAGAGAAAATTTATACATAATTATTGATGAAGCAGACCATGGGTTATTTTGGATTGATGAAAAATGGGTAAATTATGTATTTATGATTAATACAGATGAATTAGAAAAAATAACCGACGAATGGTTTAGACAAATGCAAAAACAATATCCAAATGAAATATTAGAAGTAACACAAAGTGCAATTGATGCTATTAAAGATTTACATGAATTATGTGAATTTGCAATAAAAAAAAGAAAAACTGTTTTTCATTACTGGTGTGGTTAGAAATTATAAATTGTTGCATGATTTTCTTATATTATGTATCATCAAAAATAAATAACAAATTGCTGAATCGCATTATTCAAGTTATTTGAATTTGCGATTTTTTTACCGTGCAATTGTAATATATTATAATGCAGCTTTATCATAACTAGTTTAATATAAAAAATATAACTTTGTTATTGATTTATATAAAAATCAACACTTCATATCTCTAAATCTAAAACCAAAGATTATTGCGATTCTATTTACCTTAATTCATGTATAAATACTCACCATAATTCTCTCTATAATAAACATAAATAATCTAATAAAATTATATTAAAAATTTAATATTTCCAGCTAATTTTGATACCAGCTCGTACATTTTTGCCCCTTTTTTTGCCCCTTATTGCCCCTCACAAACGAGTATTAGCTAGTACATGGTAACATTACCCACACCGAAAAATCGCTCTATAAGCTATTTCCGAGGGTAGCTTGTTTTTGAAAATAAAAAAGCCGTAGTACAACGTACTACGACCTTTGTGGCAGGGGCACTAGGATTTGAACCCAGAACCAATGGTTTTGGAGACCACTACTCTACCGTTGAGCCATACCCCTAAGAGACAAGATTTATTATATAACATATTTATAAATTAATCAATAAGTTTTTTTAACAACTTTTATAAACCCGATTTCAATTTCCTCTTACATATTATGACCATTGAGATTACAAATATGCATGTGATTTCTGGCATACATAAATGCGCACAAAGATTTAATTGATATAGATAAAAAAACTCTTATTAAGTTACAGTTCAAGGAATATATATTCTTAATTATACAGTCAGTGTTATATATGACCTTTGTAAATCTTTAAATTCAATGCATTTCAATTAAAATGCCCATTTAGATACTATCTCATCTTCCTCAGCTAAAGGCATTTCTCCATCACTAACCCAGCATATTACATCATCATGCTGCAGTTCTTGGTCCGTAATTTCACAGGTGATTCCCTTTTTCCTTTTTTTGTTTATCCTTTTGCTTTTTTTAATCGCTAAATTTATAGGAGGCTTATCCCTTGAACTATTACTTAGTGCTTCTTTATTCATATCAGTATTAATTTCCATCATATATTTATCCGTAAATTGTTTATTTTCCTTACCTGAGTTTTTGAAATTTAGTGTATCCTCATTATATTTACTTTCACCAGCTTCTACTAATTTTCCTTCCTCTGCTTTAATTTCATTGTTTGTATTATTATGTATGTTTAGCTCATCTACTTCAGTTTTATTTTCACTCTTTTCTTTACTTATATCTTCTAACTTTCCCTCCTCATTCTCAGATTTATTTTTTTCTGCTTTTTTGATATTCTGATGTTTTGCAAAATTTATCACTCTATAAACCTTAGCCTCTGTTAATTCAACCATTTCTAATTCTATAAATACTTCTAAAGCTGATCTTATTTGATCAGCCTCCCTGTTAAATTCTATTGCTAAAGTTTCTACTGTATATGGTATATTTCTTGACATATACAAGTCTCCTTCTAGATTAACCTTTCCAGTTAAAGCCACAAGTCTTGTCCAAACATAGTGAATTAAATCTCTATTAGGTTTTGTATCTATTATTTTAAATTTTGTATCCTCATACATATCAGTTCTAAATTTTATATATTTTCTTTCTCTCATAATTACCATTCTCCTTCATTTTCAATATAGATTTTCCTTAATTAAAACTTTTCTTTGAATACTAACAATTCATTATCTTTATTTATTCATATAGGATATATGGTTTACTTGGAGAAATTACATCAAAATAAAATTTTTTTATTTATATTTAAGTTGCAATAATGTAGGGATATTAATTACATAAATAAGAATACTAATTTTATGTAATTAATTTTAGACATAGCTAAAAAGACTACTAAAAAGAGCTATCTTATTGTGAAATAACTCTTTTTAGCAGTCTAAACAATCAAATATAGTATTGTCCTTTATGTGTATCAACAATCTAAATAACTAATATTAAGTAAAAATCAACTTATGACGATGTACTGCCAGAAGCTTTATCGGCTTTTTCTGGAGCTAATTTAGCCAATTCTTGTACATTATATAAAATCAAATCATCAAAAGAATATTCTCCATAATATTTCCATAATTTCACTGTATTGTATCCTGATAAATCTAACTTAGTTCCTGCTTCTCCATCAACTATTATAATTACTTTCTTCGGATCCAAATTATTGATTTTTATAAATTCGCCAATTTCATGATTATCAAGTTGAATAGTATTTAAATTTAGAGATTTAGTTAAATAATCAAAATCATTATTTAGTGTTATGAATTTATATTCACTAAGAGATTTTAGTTTGTCACTATATTTCTTTAAATTATCGTCAAATTCTTTTATTGCTTTGTTATAATTGTCTTCATAATAATCTCTATTTTGAGGATCTCTATCTTGAATAGCTGACTTTACATTATATAAAGCTACCTTATACTCTTCTACACCTTCAAAATAATACGGATTTTCTTTAGTATCGCTGCCTTGAGTATAACTTAAAAGCTTTATACCTCTGGCTAAATTTATTATTCCAAGATTACCTTTTTTTAATTCGTTAATAAGTGAATTACTCCATGGTTCAAATGAAGTACCAGAATATATAAATAAATCCATATTAGATATGTTATCTAATACGTCCTCACTATACTTAAATTCACTAATCTCCTTTTCATCAGTAAGCATATAATTCACACTATTCTTATCTTTTGTGATCTTCTTAACCATATCATATTGCGGTTTACTAACTGTCATTATATTTAAATATTTATCTCTATTTTCTGTTCTATTATTGTCAGTGTTTGCTAACAAAGGATTTGAAAAAAAACTCATACCAAAAGACAATGCAATAGTTATTATTATCATTGCAAAGGTAATCTTCTTCAAAATAAGTCACCTCCAAAATTGACTGACCTCTTATAATTTTCTTTCTAATATACTTATTAATTAATAAATATAGAACAATTTATAATTTATGTATCAAAAATAATTAATTCTTCATTCATTTCTTATATACAGTTTAGCATACATTTTACTTTATTATACCAACATATTCACAAGAAATATATACAAATTTATTACATTTTTTCTGAATATTTAATTTATGTAATATTAAAGTTACTTATAAACAATATTTTTAATTTGCTTTTATATAATTTTGATATAAAATAAAAGGATGAGAATTTATAAGCCTCGTTTTTATTATTTTCACTCAGAATGTATTATAAACTATTTGGATAGAATTTTAAACAAAAAAATCGCAGATGACTATAGAGCCGTAGGTTTCTTTATACATCTGACTTTTTTAGCGTGTGTGAGAAAAATTTAGCGTGTGAATATATTCTCACTTAAAGGAGGTATTTCATGGAATTTGAAATTTATAATGTAGCTGATACCACTAAGCTTGGAATAGAATTAGGTAAATTATTAAATGCCGGTGATATAATCTGTTTAACTGGAGATTTAGGGGTTGGCAAAACTCATATTACTAAGGGAATTGCACAAGGCCTTGGAGTAACCGATACTATTACAAGTCCAACTTTTACAATTGTTAATGAATATGATAGTGGTAGATTGAAACTCAACCATTTTGATGTATATAGAGTAAATGACCCTGATGAAATTTATGCAATCGGCTTTGATGACTATATTTTTTCAGATGCAGTATCTATTATTGAATGGGCAAATTATATTGAAGAAATTCTACCAGATGATTTACTTCATATAAATATAAAAAAGGATCTTACTAAAGGTGAAGATTACAGAAAAATAATTTTAACTCCTTATGGAGGAAGATATGATTATATAAAGGAGTTGAAGATATGATTATACTCTCTATAGATTCATCTTCAAAAGTAGCAACTGCTGCTTTAATGAAGGATAATAAATTACTTGGAGAAATTACTTTAAATGATAAGAAAGAGCACTCTGTCATTCTCATGTCCATAATCGAAAATTTATTAAAAGCTAACAATTTAAACATAGATGATGTCGATGGATATGTTGTTTCTAAAGGGCCTGGTTCTTTTACTGGCCTTAGAATAGGTATGGCTACAATAAAAGGGCTTAGCTTTGGAAGTAATAAACCTTATGTCAGTGTATCAAGCCTAGATGCTTTAGCACTAAGCGCAGCTAATTTTGATGGAATTATATGTCCTATAATGGATGCCTTAAGAAATAGTGTATATACTGCATTGTATAAGGGGCATGCTGCTAATTCTATAACTGATATAAAATCAAACAATACAGATTTTGATCTTCCAGTTACACTAGAAAAAGTTTTAGATTATTCTGCTCTAGATCTTAATGAGCTCGTAGAAATTATTAAAGCAAAAGAAGAAAAAGTTATATTTATTGGTGATGGTGTAGATAAATATAAAGATTATTTAATTGAAAATTGTCCAAATTGTTATTTTCCACCTAATCATCTTAATTTAGTTCGTGCTTCTTCTTTAGGCGAAATAGGTAGTGTATTATTGAAAAATGGTGATTTTGATAATCCAAACTCTACTCCATTTTACCTGAAGAAATCACAAGCTGAAAGAGAATATGAGCAAAGGATGAAATAGATATGTGTGTGACTATTGATTTGATGAAAGAAGAAGACATTGATGAAGTTCTAGAAATAAGTTCATTAAGTTTCTCTGTTTCCTGGAGCATGGAATCCTATATACAAGAATTATCTAATCCTGTAGCTAAATACTTTATAGCAAGACTTGATGGGAAAGTTATTGGTTTTGCAGGAACATGGATCATTTTAGATGAAGCACATATAACAAATATAGCTGTACACCCAAACTTCAGAAAGCAAGGAATTGCATCTAAGCTCCTTAATGAATTGATTAATTATTGTAAAAATGAGCGGGCCTGCAGAGCCTTTACCCTTGAAGTTAGAAGCAGTAATACAGCCGCAAAAGCATTATATGAAAAATATAATTTTAAGCAGGATGGAATTAGAAGAGGATATTACGAAGATAATAAAGAAGATGCCATTATAATGTGGCTAAGATGATAGTAGAGTTCCCTAGGAACTCTACTATCATTTTTATATCAATTCTATTTCACTATTATCTAATATTTCTGTGATCTGTTCATTAGGCTTTTCATTTGTTATTATTGCATCTATATCATCAATCATAGCGAATTTATAATTACCATCTACATTAAATTTTTTATTTTCCATTACCAAAAATGTTTTTTTACTGGATTGTATTATAGCTGCTTTGGTTATCCCATCCTCAATTTCAAAAGTAGTTATACTTTTATCAAAAGCATCAATTCCACAGCTACCTATGAGGGCTTTATCAAATTTATATTTTTTAATGAAATCATTAGCCGCTGCTCCAATAAAACCATTTAATGCTTTATTCAAAACACCTGCTGCAACTACAACTGTAATATTATTCTCTGACATCGCTAAAATATTTGCAATCTCAAGCATATTAGTAACAACTATCACTCTTTTTTTGCTTTTTAAGAGAGCTTTTGCTATTAAAATATTAATTGTAGAAATATCTAAAAATATAGTTTCCCTATCTTGAATTAATTCTAAGGCTTTCTCTGCAATTATGCTCTTAGTTGAAATATCTACCTTTTCCCTTTCTGAAATATCATATATTTGAGAAGACTGCCTAACTTGAATTGCCCCTCCATATGTTCTTTTTAGTTTTCCTGTATGTTCTAACTGTTTTAGATCTTTTCTAATACAATCTTCTGTCACATTAAATCTTTGACTTAAATCTTTAACCTTAACTTTCCCCTGCATATTTAATATATTTAATATCTCATCTAATCTTTCTTCCGTAAACATATAACTCATTCTCCTAATTATTTATTATTAAGGCACATGAAAATAATATTCTCGAATATTTTTCTATAACTATAATAATACACAATATATAAGGGACTTTCAAAATTTTTAGAATTATTTTGATCGTCCCTTTTTATTAAAACTTTATATTTGGATTTCAACTATTTTATTAGGCATTATAGAAAAATACCAAGTCAATATACCCTATTGTTTTTCAAAATCTGACTTTGGAACTCCACATAATGGACATACCCAATCATCAGGAATATCTTCAAACTTTGTTCCTGGTGCAACTCCATTATCTGGATCACCTAATGCCTCATCATAAATATAACCACATACTGTACAAATATACTTTTCCATAATAAAAACCTCCTCTAAATTTAATTATTATTCAAATACTAATATTTATTAATTTATATTAAATATATTTAAAGCATTTCTGCAATTGCTTTACCAAATTCCCTGCACCTATTTAATGCATCTTCATCAGAATCCCATAATTCTCTTATTTCTGAATCACCGTATCATTTATTCTAAAACTCATTGAAACACCCCTTTTCTTATCTCTATATTAATATAATACCAGATAAGGAACTATTAATCAATAGTTGTTATTAATTAACTAATTTTATTAACTAATAAAATTATAATTATTCTATTTAATTTCTCCTCATCTATTTCTAATAATTACTTTTCCCAAAAAGCATAAAATCAATTCGTAAGCCTTTATTAGTAAAAAAAGCTGTTACAAAATGTTTTTAACCATTTTGTAACAGCTTTTTCTATATTTCTATATAGTTTTTGTTGTTTCTTCTATACTTCCAAAATTAGCTTCTGCTTTAAAGATTGAAACCGAAATCCTTTTATATAATACATAAGTTAATATTGATGTTATAAGTGCCTTTATAGCATTAATTGGTAATAATCCTGCAGTAATATACCACATAAGATAAGCATTATCCACATGCATTCCATAAGCAGGTAATAATAGATATACATTTCCTATAATTCCTACTATCTGCATAACAACTGCTCCTAATATCATTCCAAGAATAGCATTTTTTTTGCTTTTCTTTTTATGGTACACAAGTCCAGCTGGTAGGATTAATGCAACTCCAAATAAAAAGTTCGCAACCTCTCCAACGAAGCCTGTACTTGTTCCTTTTATAGCTAATATTACAACATTTTTTAATAACTCTATTATTATTCCTGCCATTGGTCCAAAACCAAATACCCCCAGCATTGCTGGAACATCGCTTAAGTCAAATTGTAACCATGGAAATGGCGGTATTATTGGAAATTCTATATACCTAAGTATAAGTGCTATTGCTGCTAATAAAGAAATTTTCACCATTTTACTTGTTTTTTCGTTCATCTTTCTACCTCCCAAAAGATTATCTTCCTGGTGTAGCTTATTAGTTATTCTATTTTCAATTAACTGCATTTGAACGTTTGTTTTTAAACATTAAAAGAACCCTGATGTTAAACATCAGGGCTTAAACTCAAAGAGCTAAATTACAAAAATCAAAATCTCTAATAGGTTACCTTCTTTCATCCAGACTATACTGTCGGCTTCGGAATTACACCGAATCTGCTTATTTTAAGCTCGCGGGCTGTACCGCCGGTAGGGATTCACACCCTGCCCTGAAGATATTATATTTTTTATTTTCTTAATTATATAACTTTATTATATACTTTTCAATATGTTTTTATTGTTAGTAAAAATATTAATTTCTAATTATAAAAACAAATACTAATTACATAATCTGTCTTATTGTCCTATAAGCTTGTCATTTTTTAATATATGTTCAGTCAACCAATCGTTTAGAAAATTCAACACTTCCATTAAGCTCTCATCTTGATTTTCATCAACATTTTTTAAATCAATTGCTTCAAGTTTTTTAATAAATGCATCATGTTCTACCTTTTGAGTGAACATTCTCTTATAGTTTATACTTTCCATATATTCTTCTTCTGATTTAAAATGAAAAACAGTGTAATCCTTTAGTTCCTGTAGTATTTCTACTATTTTGTCATACTTATCAATTGTAAACTCATCTTTTAGTAACATATAAGCTTTATCTGCTAATTCAAACAGCTTCTTATGTTGCTTATCAATTAGTTCTACCCCAATTTTGTACTCTTCTTTCATTTCATACATAAATAAAACATTCCTCCTATCATAGTTTAAACTTCATCCATCCTATTATTTACTAATATATCACCTTTTTCTGACAAAGTCACTATGAAATACATGATTCTTTAATAAAAATTCCAAATTCGATAATTTTTACGGCTAAAAAATTGGAAATTTTTATCTATGATTTATTACTAAACAAATGTTACATTTTTAGCTTTCTATATCTATTATAAGCTGCCATTATTTCTTGCTTTCTAGGTATAGCTAAGCTTCCATTTCCGCCTTTCACCCTTTCAATAAACAATAACCCATTTTTATCTATTTCATTAATTATTTTATCCACAAACTTTTCTAAACTTAGATTTTTATCCACAATATTATCCTCTGCCCATTTCATAATAGAACCTATTGCATTTAGCTGCTCATTATCTACTATTTGCTCTACAGCTCTCAAATTTATCTCTTCCTTATTTATGCTTATTACATCTAACCCTATTGTTTTTATTTTTATGCCCTTTTCACCAGCTTGAATAGTTCCTTTTTTAACTACTCTATTAAATGAAATATTTATTTTTAAATTTCTATCATTAATTCTTTTTATTATCTGTCCACTGCTTAGTTCTTTAGCCTCTTTTGTAACATCCTTAGTTTCATAATTATCCATTTGAATCACGCAATCTGCTACATCAAAAAAATCTCCACAGCTTCCAACTACCATTATTGTTGAGATTCCTTTTTGTTCATATAAAGGCTTAACTACTTCAATAAATGGTGTTATTGGTTCCTTTTCTTTTGAAACTAGCTTTTGCATTAACTCATCTCTCATCATAAAGTTAGTAGCTGAAGTATCTTCATCTATTAATAATACCCTGCTGCCACTTTCTATTCCTTCTATTATATTAGCTGCCTGCGAGGTGCTTCCACTTGCATTCTCTGTACAGAATTCTGTAGTATTTTTTTCATTTGGCAGATTATTTATAAATAACGATATATCTGTTTTTGTTACACATCTATTATCTTCTGCTCTCACTTTCAGTGCAGATCTATCTGTTATTACAAATTCTCTTCCATCACCCTCAATATGATTATAAACGCCAAGTTCTAAAGCTCTTAATAATGTGGATTTACCATGATATCCTCCTCCAACTATAAGCGTTATTCCCTTTTTTATTCCCATTCCTTTAATTGTACCTTTACTTTGCGTATTAAACTCCACTTCTAATTCCTTAGGTGAAATAAATACTTTCCCATTTTTTAATGGTCTCGAAGATATTCCACTTTCTCTAGGTAAAATTGATCCATTGGCAATGAATGCAATTAGGTCTCTTTTATATAGCTCTTCTCTTATGCATTCCTGATCTTCCATTAGCTTTACTCTATTTATCATCTTTTCACTATTGATGTTTTTATATATCAAAGTTTTCTCAACAATATTTGGTATAACATTATATAAAATTTTTTCAAGTTCCTTTGCTAAAACGCTCCTGCCTCTTGCAGGAAACCCAACATAGAACCTTGCTTCTAGCTTATCATTATCTATAATTATTGAAGTTCTTTCTAAGATTTGCTGATGGCATTTACTTATAACTATTAAGCCACTCTTTCCTGAGCCAAAAATTCTTTCACTACACTTATTTATATTGTAGTAAAATTCTCTTGTTAAATAGTCTGCTGCTGCAATATTTTTATTCTTACTATTAAAAAGCTCCTTTGGAAATCCCGCCATTTTTTGATTTACTATCACTCTAATTCTAGACGGTGCAGCAAAAGGGTCACCTTGAACATGATCTATGCTCAATATATAATTTTCAAAATCATATTGCCCTTCTATGTTCTTATATAGCTTATAACTTTTCCCATCAATTCTATCTAATTCTATTTTTAATTCTTCTAAGTTTTTCATACAATTCACCTGTTTTTATTCTAATATTTAAGATTTTTTCTTAGTATATTTTGACTTATTTAATGATATCATATTATTTTATAGATAAACAAATCAGGAACTTAATTTATTACTTGTAATTTACAACTTGTCACTGCTTTAATTATTGTCTTAATCTATAAAAAATATGAGTTTTAAGTTATAAGTCTAGTCTCTATTCTGGGTATCTATAGCGTTCCATTCACATATTAGTGAAATATTATTTTCTTCAAGATTTGCTATTATATTACCATTCATTTTTTCCATTAAACTTTTGACAATTGATAATCCAAGTCCTGTTCCTTGTCCTTTTCTCACCTGATCTGCCATGTAAAATCTATCAAATATATGTAATATATCTTCCTGGTTCATATTTGTACATATATTTGAGATTTTTAAAACAGCCTCATTTTTAACTTCTTCTAAATTTATTTCAATATCTCCTTCAGCATACTTTAATGTGTTTGAAAGTAAATTATCTATTATTCGCTCTAAACTATCTTTATCTCCCACTATAAAGATTGGTTTATCTAAAATATTTATCTTGGGATTAACTCCTTTACTTTCAAACACTTCATAAAAAGATAGAAGTTCTTCATGTACTATATTGGTTAAATTTATCTTTGTCATGTTTAATTCATAATCATCACTTTCTATGGATGCTAATTCAAAAAAGTCATTTATAAGTACATTTAGCTTATCAGTTTTATTCCTAAGTACATTTAACGCAGTTTCCCTATCTATCTCGTCATTTTCAAGTAACTTTAAATATCCTATTATTGATGTCAATGGAGTTCTTAAATCATGTGACATGTTAGCTATTCCTTGCTTTAAAGTATTTTTAACCGCTATTTTTTCCTGTTCATTTCTCTTATAAAGTTCTAAATATTCATTAATCTCAAAAGCTAAGCCTTCTATGTTTTTATCTGCTATTTTAATATTAACCTTCCTATTTGTTTTTCTCTCTCTAAATTCCTTAACTTGAATTGTAATATCTTGTATCTGCTTCTTATAAAAAAACAACTTAAAATTCATAATTATTACTAGTATAATTAGCATTAATAAAATAGCAATTAATAAATACATTTCATATCTCCTGATTCATCTAAGGCACTATCAAATAAATAACAAGTCAGCTTGCACGGCTATTTATTTTCATGTGCCTAATATAATTTTTTAGTTATTTAATATCCTCATATTTTACAAATAAAATGCTTCCTCCAATTGTTATTATAAAAGTTATGATTGATGATATTATACATTTAATAATTTCAAATAGAGATGCAAATCTCACCATTGCATGCATTCCTGCTATATAAGGTAAATAGTACAATATATGCGAAACATATGGATATTTACCATTTGGAAAAGCATACTGAAATGAGATAATTAATACAAAAGGTGCAACAATTGTACAAAAATTACTCTTCGTTATTATAGCTGTCATAAATATTATTGATACTGTTGCTAAATTATACATTATTCCAAGAATAATTATCCTAACTAATGCTAAAATAGTATCCAGATTCAATGAATCACAAAAACCGTGCATCAATGAAACATAACTGACTAAAACTGATATATATATTATTTCTAAAAGTAAAGAAAATAGCATTGTCACAAGAATTTTACTTAACAATACTTGAGTTCTTTTATATCCATAAACAAAACTCTTAGTTATATTACTACTTTTAAAATCTTTCACTATAAATCCTAAGGCAAGGAGTGCAAAGAGAAAATTTCCTAAAATAATTGCACAAAACCCATCCCCATCTGTTAAAACATATGCTCCATTTAATGTAATGCTTTCATAACTCTGATTCATTTCTCTTTCATGATCCCAAAAAATCATGAGTAAAAATCCAAACGCAAATGCTAAAGTTATCATTCCAATGAAATATTTACTTTTCCTTAATTTATAAAATTCTCCTCTAATTAAATTAATCATTACATTTACCTCCAACTAATTTAAAGAAATAATCTTCTAATGATTCACCCATCTGCATTATTTCTTTAACCCCTATCTCATGTTTAGCTAAAGCCAGCGTAATCTTTTCTCCATCAAATTCATCATATATTCTTATAATATTATCTGAGAAAACTTCGTAATCTTTTATTCCAAGCTCATTTTCTAAAATAAGTGAAACCTCTGAGGAATCCTTTACTTTTAAATGAAGGTAATTCCTAGATTTATCTGCTAACTCACTCGCAGTTATTTCTTCAATTAATTTTCCATCATTAATAAAGGCGTATATGTTACAAATTTGAGTAAGTTCAGTCAATATATGACTTGATATTAGAATTGTTGTTCCTCTTTCTTTATTTAATTTAAGTAGAAGTTCTCTTATTTCCTTTATTCCAACTGGATCTACTCCATTGATAGGCTCGTCTAAAATCAAAACTTCCGGGTCACTTAATAATGCCATTGCAATACCTAACCTTTGTTTCATTCCCAATGAGAAGTTTTTGGTTTTCTTTTTTTCAATATCATTAAGCCCTACTGACTTTAAAGCTTCATCAATGCATTTTGTTCCTGGAATTCCTCTTTGAATTCTAATAAGCTCAAGGTTTTCCTTTGCTGTCATATTAAGATAAATTGCTGCCGAGTCTATTAATGTACCCATCCTGCTTCTTTGCTTTACAATCTCCTTTTCATCACTATGTCCAAACAACTGAACCTGTCCTTCATTTGGTGCAGCAAGCCCAGTAATTACTCTTATCATAGTCGTCTTTCCAGCTCCATTTTTACCTATAAAACCATATATATCACCTTTTTTTATCTTTATCGATATATTATCTAATACTTTCTTCCTCTTGTATACCTTGGTGATATTATCTGCTTTAACTATATATTCATTCATTGTTTATTACTCCTTTCTTCGTTACGCTCTTATAATAAACAATGGCACTTAAGAAAACTTTGCTAAAATATTTCAAAAACCTTAAATCTGTTATTAAAATCTATTTCTCTAAATTCACGTATTTTTATACACATTGTTTAAAATATTAAATGCGCCTTACTTATTACTTTTTCAACCTATACCCCATTGCCCAAATTGTTTCTATGTAATCTTGTCCATTATTACCCGCCCTTGATAATTTATTTCTTAATCTGCTCATATGTACATTCACAGTATTATCATCCCCTAAGTATTCCTCTCCCCAAATACTTTCAAAAATATTAGCTTTACTATACACCTTACTAGGATTCCTCAATAACAACTCCAATATTGAAAACTCTCTTGAGGTCAGCGTGATAATGACGTTTCCCACTTTTACTTCCTTACTTTCCATATCTAACCTAATGTCTTTATAACTTATAATATTATCTTTCTTTTCTTCAGCTGAAGAAAATTCTAAATATCTTCTTAAATTAGAATTAACTCTTGCAATTACTTCATCTGGATCAAAAGGCTTACAAATAAAATCATCAGCACCTTTCTCCAATAACTCTAACCTAGTTTTTTTAGCAGTCTTTGCACTTACAACAATTATTGGAGCCTTTGTTATTTCCCTTATTTTTAGAATGACTTCCTCTCCACTGATTCCGGGAATCATCAAATCTAATAAAATCATCTCCCACCTCTCATTTTCAATGCACATTAAAGCTTCTGTTCCAGAGAAAGCAGCTCTGGCTCTATATCCCTTTCTCTCAAGAATACTGCAAATCAAATTATTAATGTCATTTTCATCTTCCACTACTAAAATCTTAACTCTCTTATCCATAACTTCCTCCATTAAAATCTTCATAGTTACTTTTAATATTTATCTCAAGCTTAATATTAAATAAATTTACGATTATCCTTTAATTATATTTCATGTAAAAATTATACTATATTATCTAAAGGTAATTCTTAAATAATTATTAATTCAAAACAATGTTTATAAAAAATGGACTATAAAATAAAAATATCCACATGAATTATAATTTCTTATAGTATTCATGTGGATATTTTATTTAAATTTATATGGATGCCCCGACTTACAATTCGAAATATATACTCAACATTTACTTAAGCTTATATGCATACAAAGAAAAGAAATACATGTTTGTGGAGTAGGCATTTGAAATTAAGCTGTGGAAGTTCTTAATTGGAGCTTGTTCTATTTATGCTTGTCCTGAACTTGCTTCAGGAACATGCATAAATGGATACAAGCTTCAGTTTAGAACTTCCCAGTGAAAATTTCATAGTCCTACGTAATAAACATGTATTTCTTTTCGATTCATATACGCTTAAGTATAAGGTTTATATGAATTATAAACTTTTTACTTTGCTCATAACTTCTGCACAGTATTCTGTTACTCCTGCAGCACCACCATTTTTGTATGCTTTGTTTAAATCACTACCAATTCCGCTACAATCTGCTCCTGTAGTAATCCATTCAGTTATATTATCTTTATTTACTCCACCAGTAGGCATTATGTTAAGGTCTGGGAATATTGATTTTGCTCCACCTATGAAACCTTTTCCTACAACATTTCCTGGGAATACTTTTATAAATCTTAAACCTAATTTATAAACCTTATTTAATTCTGACATTGTCATTAATCCTGGAATTACTAATGCTTTTTTAGCAATTATATGAGTGATAACTTCTTCATCAACACATGGAGAAACAATAAAGTCCGCACCATTTTCAATACATGCATCTGCTGCTTCTGTGCTTAATACAGTTCCAGCTCCAACACAAGCATCCTTATATTCTTCTTTTAATTCTTTTATTAACTTAGGTGCATCTGGCACACTCATAGTTACTTCTATAATCTTCATTCCGCCTTTAATAGCAGCGATACTTATTTCTTTCGCCTCATCATATGTCTTAGTTCTAACAACTGCTACTGCTTTTTCTTCTTTTAATGTGTTATAAATTTTTTCAAACATTCTTACACCTCATTTAAATTTTAGTTTTAATATATATTTTCAATTCTAATTAACAATGAATAATAAAATTTCTTTAAGACTTGAGATACTTATTAATTGTTAAATATCAACTGAATTTAGCGTTCTATTTTTTTTGCTTGTCCTAAATGAACTAATACATCTTCATAGTTAGGTAATCCTTCATTATCGCCTTCTACACCTACAACTAAAGAGCCAACTGCATTTGCAAACTTAACACATTCTTCTAAAGTTTTACCTTCACAAAATGCTGTTAAAAATCCTGCTGCAAAGCCATCTCCCGCACCTACAGTGTCAACTAAAGCTTTAGGCTTAATAGCTTCTACTTCATATACATTCTTGCCATCTGAACCTAGTGCTCCTTTAGCTCCTTTTTTAACAATAACTTTGTCTATTCCATAACCATGGAATGTTTTTATTGCATCTTCTATAGTTGTTTCTCCTAGTAGAATTTCTATTTCTTCATCCCCAACAAGAAGAATATCAACATCAGGCAGTAATTTTTCTATATATGCCTTTGCTTCTTCCTTTGTCCACATTTTCAATCTTATATTAGGATCAAAAGATACAGTTAAATTGTGTTTTTTCGCTAATTTTACTGCTTCTAATATAATTTCCTGATTATTTTTAGTTATAGATGGAAATACACCAGTAATATGAAGTACTTTTGACTGCTTAAAATATTCTTCATTTAACTCTTCACTTTTCATCGTGCTTGTTGGTGAATTTTCTCTATAATAAAATGATCTGCTAGATCCATCAGATAAAACTTCTCTAAAATAAACTGAAGTTGGATGTCCATCTACAAGTTCAACCTCTGAAGTGTCAATGCCCTCTCCTCTTACAGTTTTTAATATGTACTTCCCAAAATCATCATTACCAAGTCTGCTTATCCAGCCTGATTTTAATCCTAATCTCGCACATCCTATTGCTACATTTAATTCCGCTCCACCAGTTTTCCTTTTAAACGTATCACAGAATATTATTGGGCCTTTCTCCTGAGGGCACATTGCAATCATTGCATCCCCTATAGTAATTACATCTAGCATCGATAATACCTCCTAATAAAATTTACTCTTCTTCTGTATAAAATACAAGTCTAATTTTAACATGTATCTGCACTTTTTCCTAATATGAAAGAACTAGATTGATATAATTTACTAAGTCTAGTCCTTTCATATTTTTATATATTAATTTTTTATTATAATACTATTACAATATACCTTTAATATACTCTTCTATTTCCTTGCATTTACAATTATTAAAGAAATACTCTTTGAATTTTTCTCCGCTTACAGCACCTTTTAGTAAATCCTGATCTATTTCCTTTAAAATTGTTACCATATCTCTATGTGTTATTTTCTTAACCTCATCTAATATCTTTTTATTTCTTTGCTCTGGAACAACTCTTTCCTTTGGATATCCTTGACCACTTTCTCCTTGAAATAACTTTTCAAAGATATACTCTAAGTTTAGTTCTGCTCCCCATCCAAATCCTTTTGCAAACGGTAATGCTATTGCATTTCCATCATTGATTTGTGCAAACATATAAGCATCTGAAGGATCTACTATGTGACCACATAATACTCCTGGGAATGAATTACATGCAAGCATTGCACCTTCTCCTGTCCCACATCCAGTAACTACATAATCAGCTGCTCCTGAATTTAAAAGAATAGCTGCTAAAATCCCATTTTGAACGTATGTTAATTGTGCGCTATCTTCTGCACTGTACATTCCATAATTGAATACTTCATGTCCTTTTGGTTCTACTACCTTTTTAAGTGTCTCATATATAAGCTCATTTTTCGCTGCTTGACTGTTTTCATTAATTAAAGCAATCTTCATTTTTATTACCTCTCAATTATTGTGGTTGTTTTCCAATGTAAGCTAGGATTCCACCGTCTACATATAATACATGACCATTTACAAAGTCTGATGCATTAGATGCTAAAAATATAGCTGGTCCTGTTAAATCTTCTGCTGTTCCCCAACGTGCTGCTGGAGTTTTTGCAATTATAAATTGATCAAATGGATGTCTTGAACCATCTGGTTGAAGTTCTCTTAATGGAGCAGTTTGTGGTGTCTCTATATAACCAGGTCCAATTCCGTTACATTGGATGTTATATTCACCATATTCAGATGCAATGTTTCTTGTTAACATCTTAAGTCCACCTTTAGCTGCTGCATAAGCTGAAACTGTTTCTCTTCCAAGTTCACTCATCATAGAGCAGATATTTATTATTTTTCCATGTCCTTTTTTAATCATTCCAGGAATTACTGCCTTAGAAACTATAAATGGAGCATTTAAATCTACATCTATAACTTTTCTAAAATCTTCTGCCTTCATTTCAAGCATTGGAATACGTTTGATTATACCTGCATTATTTACAAGAATATCAATAACTCCAACTTCCTTTTCTATCTTTGCAACTAATGCTTGTACTGCTTCCTCATCTGTAACATCACATACGTAACCATATGCCTTTAAACCAGCTTCTTCATATGCCTTTAATCCTTTATCAACTAATTCTTGATTAATATCATTAAATACTATTGTAGCTCCTGCTTCTCCATAAGATTTTGCTATAGCAAATCCAATCCCATATGATGCACCTGTTACTAATGCTATTTTACCTTCTAATGAAAAATTTTTGATTATATCCATAATATGTTCCTCCTCAAATTATTATTTTAAACTTTAACCATATCAAGCATAAGAGATAGGATTTATTTTTTGACTTGATAAGGTCAAATTAAATCTTAACCATACCATATTTAATATACGAAACATGTAACTATTATTTTATCAAAGTGAAGTTATATATTAATATAATTCAAATCCATACGTTCCGTATCGTGGAATAACGTTTCACTTTCCTAATATTATTTTAATATTCCTATTTCCACTTGTCAATGATGCATAGCTAAAAATGCCTAAAATTTTTTATTTGTTAAAATATATATTAGCGATTACAATATACTATAAAGACAAAAT
This sequence comes from Clostridium sp. DL-VIII, assembly GCF_000230835.1. Taxonomy (NCBI): domain Bacteria; kingdom Bacillati; phylum Bacillota; class Clostridia; order Eubacteriales; family Clostridiaceae; genus Clostridium; species Clostridium sp. DL-VIII. Next base: position 945,884 of record NZ_CM001240.1, on the reverse strand, counting down.
TATGTAGGAGGATTTAATATGTCTCAAGATTTAAACAATTCTAATTTGGTTCAATCAGTAGAGCGTGCTATAGACATACTTGATTGTTTATCAGAATATCCAAAAGGTATTGGAATTGGGGAATTATCAAAAAACTTAGGTTTAAGCAAAAGCACTATACATAGAATAATCTCAACTTTGAAATATAAAGAATATGTTACTCAAAATAAAGAAAACGACAAATATCAGCTTGGAGTGAAATTACTTAATCTCTCCTCTTCAATAATTAACAGCATGGATTTAATAAATATTGCTAAACCATATTTAAATGAATTTGCAAATAAAGTTGATGAAGTTATACATCTTTGTATTCCAGATGAATCATACTCTAATATAATTTACGTAGATAAGGTATCCTCTGAAAATACAAGTAGAAATATAGTAATGTCTTCAAGCATAGGGAAAAAAGCTCCAACTTATTGTACAGCTTCCGGTAAATTATTATTATCTCAATTTTCTGATGATAAAATAAGAGAACTATTAAAAGATACAGAGCTTGTTAAATATGCTGAAAATACAATAACTGACTTAGATATGTTTTTTAATGAAATTCATGAAATACGAAAAAATCAATATTCTCTTGATAATATTGAATATGATACTGGAGTTATCTGTATAGCTGTACCTATCTTTGATAGAACTAATAAAATAATTGCAGCTACAAGCCTTTCTTCAGTAACTCTCTTTAATACCTTGGATGATTTATTGAAATATAAAGATGAATTTATGCAAATTGCTAAAAATATTAGTAAATTGATGGGGTACATACCATCTTAAAAGTTCATTAACTTTTTTAGGGTAACCTAAAATAACCATAAGTCCATTAGTCGGACTTATGGTTATTTTAAATTTTTCTTTGTTACCTTACTAACCATCCACCATCAACTGCTAGAATATGTCCATTAACATAATCTGAAGCCCTGCTCGCTAAAAATACCACTGCCCCCATTAAGTCAAATGGCTCAGCCCATTTTTCTGCTGGAATTCTATCAAGTATTTCCTTATTTCTCTTTTCATCTTCTCGTATTGGTGCTGTGTTTGCTGTCTTTATATATCCTGGTGCTATAGCATTTATTTGAATATTTTTGCAAGCCAACTCATTAGCAAATGCCTTTGTTATACCAGCTACTCCATGTTTACTTGCTGTATATGGTGGTACAAATTTACCGCCTTGGAAGGTTAACATTGACGCAATATTAATTATTTTTCCTGAACCTTGTTTGGCCATTATCTTTGCTGCCTCCTGGCTTAAGAAATATACCGCATTTAGATTAATATCCATTACTGCATTCCAGTCCTCTTCATTATATTCAAGGAGTGGAGCTCTCTTTATAGTTCCTGCATTATTTACTAGTATATCTATTTTTCCAAACTCTTTCATACTAACTTCTATTATATTTTGCCTATCTTCTTTTTTAGTCAAGTCAGCTTGTACGAATACAACTTTTCTACCCATGTTCTCTATTAATTCTTTTGTTTCACTCCAATTTGTTCCATGAGTTGTAATTACTAAATCTGCACCTGCCTTAGCTAGAGCTGCTGCATACGCCTGTCCAAGTCCTGTATTTCCACCTGTAACTATTGCTACTTTCCCATCTAATCTAAAAAAATCCATTGAAAATTCATTTAAAAAGTTTGCCATTTTTGCTTCGCCTCCATATTAATTTAATATTTCTTCTTAACTATTAGATATAGTCATCGTTCCGCATTATGAAACGCTGTTTCATTTTTATAAATTAATTTTAATGGCATACTTAATAATTGTCAATGACACTATTCTGGAAAACTTCAAATCTAAATGGTATCAGATATCAAAACATATTTCTTTAATGCCTCCGCAACACCATCTTCGTCATTTGTTGAAGTCACACAGTCTGCATGTATTTTCACGTCTTCTGGAGCATTTCCCATCGCTATTCCAAGTCCTGAATACTTTAACATATCTATATCATTATAATTATCTCCCATAGTTATTATCTCTTCTTTAGCTACACTAAACACTTTTTGCAAATAATTTATAGCAGTTGTTTTCGATACCGTGCCTTGCATAATTTCTAAATATGTTGGCTTTGATAGGTATAAATTTAAGTCATCTGCTTTAATATTTTCTTTTAGTTTAATTATTTCATCTGGATTAGCCATACATAAAATTTTATTTGGTCCTGTCTTTTCTTTTTTCCATAGCTCTATTAACTCTTTAAAATCAGATATTTTAGGTATAATATTTGTTATATCACTTTCTTGTTTTGCCCAATTATCCATTTCTTCTATATACCATTCATCATCTTTATATAGACTCATGTGTATATTATAATTTTTAGCTACTCTATATACTTTTTCAAGATCCCATACATTTATGAATTTCTTATCTAACACTGTCTTGTCCTTATCTAAAATTAAAGCTCCACTATAACAAATAATTGGTTGTTTTATTTCAAGCTCCTTTTGCAAAAATGTTATACCTTTTGGCATTCTAGCTGAAACTAATATTACAGGTATATTCATTTTGTTTACCACCGCACCAATTGCATCTTTGACACTTTCACTAATTTGATGGTTAGAGTTTAACAAAGTTCCATCAATATCTAGGCACACCATTTTAAAGTTATTCATAAATTCAACTCCTCCATATAATCTTATTTAAATTTTCTATTTTTAATTGGTAACTATAAGATTAATATCATTTAACTCTATAATATCTATAAATACAGAAGGTGGTATTTTATTAGTAATAATTACATCAATTTGATTCCAATTTACTCCCTTGTAGTAACTTAAAGTTTTAAATTTTTCATATTCAGCAAGAACAATAACTAAATTGGATTTTTTAATAGCTGCTTGTTTAATTGAGGCATCTTCTTGGTCTACATAATATATTCCATCTTCTGTTATTGAAGCTGCACCTAAAATCGCAATATCAAATCTTATATCCTCAAAATAATTTGTGCAGTCTAATTTATAAAAGAATCTATTTTTTTTATTTAGGCTTCCACCAATAGATTGCACATCCACATCCTTTTTCTCAGAAAGTATTTCAATGTTATCTAATGAATGTGTTAATACCCAAATAGGTTTATCTATTTTTTGAGCTAAAAAGCTTACAGTTGTAGAAACATCAAAAAAATAATGCTTGTCTTCCTTAATAAACTCCATTGCTTTTTGGGCAATATTTTTCTTTTCTTCCGAATAAGTTTCTATTCTCTCCCTATATGCTTTAATAGTATCTTGTAAAACCGGCAAGCTGATTCCTCCATGAGTTCTAACCGCTGTTCCTTCACTTATGAGTTTCACTATATCACGTCGCGCAGTATCCCTCGATACATTAAACATTTTACAAATATCATGAATAGACATATAGTTATGTTCATTTAAATACTCTAATATTTTCAAAAGTCTTTCTTCTTGATACATTTTTGATCACCTACTCCCTTAACCATATGAATTTCTTCCTCTAAAATCATTATAAGCATTTTTAAGTATTTATTCAATATAATTAAGTATGTTTAAGCATTTTGCTTTTTTATGCTATTTAATTTTATTAAACTAGAATCGAGTAAAGGCTATCTACAGGTTTAACCTTAATATAATTTTTAAAAGGATAAAAAACAAGAACCTTGCACAATTCGGTTTTCATGCAAAGTTCTTATAATCCACTTATTTTTATTGATTATATTTTATACAAAAATCAAGCTGCTGCTCTAGCAATATAATATTTCAAATAATAATATTAATCTAAAAATTATTGTAATATTCCACAAGCAACTCCTAAAATACCTACTGCAAATAATCCAAATATGATTAATAATGGATTAACTTTTTTCTTTAATAGATACATACACAAAAATGTTAGTAGAAGAGGAACTAATCCTGGCATTAAGCTGTCTAATACACTTTGAACAGTTGTAACAACTTCTTTACCATCTTGCCCTGTATATTTAGAAATTACAAATGGTATATTGACAGTTGTCCATTTTGAAACAAGACCACCTATAACGAGTAATCCAAGTACTGAAGAGCCTTCAGTAAGATATCTCAATTTATTTCCTGACATGTCAGAAACCAACTGAGTACCCTTTTCATAACCATAGAATATTCCATACCAGTTTATTGAAAGTCTTATTGCATTAAATACCAGGAAGAAAATTAATGGTCCAATAATACTTCCAGTAAGTGCAAATCCTGCGCCTAAAGCTGCAAGCACCGGCCTTACTGTTCCCCAAAATATTGGATCTCCAACTCCTGCAAGAGGTCCCATAAGCCCTATTTTCACACCACTTATTGATGCCTCATCAATATCAGCTCCATTTGCTTTTTGTTCCTCCATTGCTGCTGTTATTCCCATAATTGGTTTAGCTACATATGGATGTGTATTAAAGAATTCCAGATGTCTTTTAAGTGCTTCTTTTAATTCATCACCTTTATACAATTTCTTTAATGCAGGTATTAATGATACACAAAATCCTACAGACTGCATTCTTTCAAAATTAAATGAACCTAAAAGGAAATTTGAACGGATGAACATTTTTACTAAATCACTTCTATCTAATTTTTTCTGACTCATTGTTGTATCCTCCTTCTGTATTTTACATTAAATCTGAATCATCAACATCATCTATACTATTACTAGCTGTTGCCACTACTACTTTTCCTTCATTAGCTATTGATTTAATATGGAATATTGCTGCAATTACGCCTACAGCACCAAAACCAATTAAGTTAAAGTTAGTGAATGCTGCTATTAAGAATCCGATAAAGAAAAATGGCATTAGTGATTTACTCTTCATCATATTAATAACCATTGCATACCCAACAACTACAATGAATCCACCAGATACTTGAAGTCCTCTTGTAATTACTGTTGGTATAGCTGCAAGTGCTGCATTTACAGCATCTGTACCTGCAAGTACACCTACGATTGCAGCTGGAATAGCTACACGTATTGCTTGAAGTGATAAACCTATAATATGACACATTTCTATTCCTCTTGTATTACCAGCTTCAGCATATTTATCAGCCAAATGTTGGAAAAATACTGTTATTGTTCTTACAAATATAGTCAATACTTGTCCTGCTGCTGCTATTGGCACTGCAACTGCAATACCTGCTCCAATCGATTGCTTTCCAACAATTACAAGGATTGCTGATATTACACTTGCAAGAGCTGCATCTGGTGCCATTGCCGCACCAACATTCATCCATCCAAGTGCTAACATTTCAAGTGTTCCACCTAATATAATTCCTGTTTTAAGATCTCCTAATACAAGTCCAACTAATGTACATGCAATTAGTGGTCTATGGAATTGTGCTTCGTCCAATACACTAGCCATACCAGCAACTGCTGCAACGATTACTAATAAAATTAATTGTAAAGTGCTCATTTATAAATTCCCCTCTTTCTTATAAATTTAAAAATATATATAAACTATTATTTATATATCTATATAAGATTTAATTCCTTAAGTCTATCCATTAAGTTGATTTTAGTATCCTTGGCTAATTTTCTTACTTCTAATTCAATACCTTTTTCATGAAGCTTTTTGAATGCTTGAATATCCTCATTACTCATACATAATGCATTTGTGATTTGCTTTGTACCGTCCTTATAACACATACCGCCAACGTTTACAGATTTAATGTCAACTCCACCGTCAACCATCCTAAGTACATCTGTTGGATTTGTGAATAAAAATAAAGTTTTAAAGCTATTAAACTTAGGATCTTTATATGCTTCTATCGCTTTTGCTACTGGAATTACATATGCTTTTATTCCAGGAGGTGCTACTTGAATTACTAATTGCTTTCTCAAGCTATCAGCTGCAACCTCATCACTTACAGCCATTATTCTGTTGCAACCGCTCTCCCTTGTCCAAACTGTTGCAACCTGCCCATGAATTAACCTATCGTCTATTCTTACAAAACTAATTTCCATAACTATATCTCCTTCATATCTCTTTTTTCTTTTATATTAAGTTACATATATATTTACATGTAATTTTTTTCACTAATCATTTACATCAATTCATCATTCATATTTTCTTGAAAATTTTTAGATAAAGTTTTTATAGCGTCTTTTCCTGAATCCGTTGCTACCTTTAGCAGTTCTGACATAGATAAAAATTCTCTACTTCCTAATACTTCTAAAATCATTGGAAGATTCACACCCGTAACTATTTCCATATTCTCATTCCTTACCGCAATCAAACTAGCTGCATTAAATGGACTACCTCCAAAAAGATCAACCATAAATAAAACACCGTCTTTAGAATCCATTTTCTTTATGAGCATATTATACTTTTCTACTAAGGCTTCTACGCCCTCACCTGGTTTAAATGTAACAGCTCCCACATTTTCCTGAGTTCCAAAAATCATTTCTGCAGATTTAAGAATTTCTTCTGAAAACATGCCATGAGTGCCTATTATTACTGAGATCATTATTGCATCATCCTTCCATTAGTACATATATTATTTTTATACCTTTTTTAATAGCAATTGCCATGCCAAAAAAGGGTGTAAATATATACATTACAGTATAGAACTTTATTTTCAATACCTTAGAAAATTATATTTTTATAGACTACACTATGGTTTCTAAATTTACACTCTTATATTTACGTTTAACACAGTTATATGTAAATTCTCACTTTAATTCACACACTCTTTTAGGCTTAATACATAAAATAATAGTTTATACTTTCTAAAAATATATTTACTCGAAATAATTTATCGTTAAATAGTGAAAAGTTAAGTATAAAAATTATGAGTACTTTCAATACTCATACTATTTTTATACTTAACTCTTCGCTGGCTATTTTTATTAAATAATTATCAACCTAAACATAACTCCTTTAAAATATTTTTGTTTCTATTTTATTCAATACTAATCTGTCATTTTTATGATATCTGCTATAAAATATATTTCATCATCCGTTAATTTTATTGATAACGCATCTTTAAAAATCAAACTGGCTTCCTTTAATACCTGAATAGTTTTTTCATCAAAATTTATATTTTCTTCATCATAAACTAGTCCATTATTTCGAATCATTCTTTCTAATGCACATGCGACATGAAACATAATTCTTAACTTAGCTGAATTTTGGAAACTTATATTTAATGATTTCTCAATCAAATGCAAAAATTCATCTAATAATGAATAAATTTTCTTTGGATTAAGAAATGTTATGATTTCCGAAAGGTTTTGTATACAGAGATCTTTAAAAATCACCTGTTTGTTTCCTTTGCTTTCAACAGGCTTAATATTTTTCCCCTCTAAAATACTTACTAAAGTATTTTCTCCACTTCCATCAATTAATTGCTCTATTGATATAAATGGTATTCCAAGCTTTGGATTAGAAATGCCTATAACAGCTAAAATATTGCTTTCCTTAGAAATATGAGTAATACTATCTTTTAAATTTTTCACTCCTAGTGAAACAACATTAATCTTTTCAGTACTTATATTCCTTATAACATTTTCAACTAATACTTTAAGTTTAAGCGCTGCACCTTTTCCTGTAGAACAAACTGTAACTATAACTTTTTCTTTTTGCTTCTTGTTTTTGGTTATATATTCAGAAATATTATTTGAATATCCTCTAAAATCTGTAAGTAAATATGAATACACTGAATTTAAATCCACATCGCAAACAGAACATTTTCTAACTGCCTCTAAAACCAAAGGGGTAGATACCATATCAATACTTTTTATTTCTATGCCTGTCTTTTCTTTTATTACTTCACCAAAACTATTTAGTGAACCCATATCTACCAAAAGTAATACCCCTTTTCCTTCATCAACCAGTTTAACTTTTTCAATAACCGTATCCAGTATGTCTGCTGGAGATCTTTCAAGTGGCATGTCAACCGCTAAAATGTTATCTGCTTCGAAAAGTTTTTTAGCTAAGCTAACCATACTCGTAGCAATATTGACTCCATGAGAAGCCACAACTATTCCCACTCTCTCCTGACGAGATGATTCTTGTATTGAACTTAGGAGTAAAGCCAAATATTCAATTTCTACATCTGGTATAATAAGGTTGAAATTTTTTTGTATAAGTTTATGAATTTCTTTAGCAACTTTATACTCATTACTCTCAGCAGAAATTGATAAGGTAATATTGGATTCAAGTGATACAGTATTTTTTTTGATACGATTAAATAGAGCGCTAAAATGAAGACTTGTAGCATAAATAAATCTTTCATTTAATTTTCTATTCAATCTTGTTTCCGCTATTTTTTTTATCTCCTCAGCAAAATCAATAATATCCTTATCTACAATCTTCAATAGTCCTTCCCTTCGGTTAATATCATTTTTAAACCTATCGTAAAATTGTTTTAAATGAATATTTATATCGGTAGTTATAAAACTATTTATTTCATTATCATCAAGTCCTTCCTCCTTTAGTAATGAAGTTTTATTTTCTATTATGCTGTAAATATTAAATGGTGTTTCATAATCATCAGTTTCTAAAAAGGTTTTATTTCCATCAGGTTGTATAGTAATGCTATTAGGCATCATATTCCACATTGTTGTATTGTCTCCTGTTTGATTTCCAAAAGCTAATATTCCACTTTTAATATTAGGAGGTAATAAAGTCAAATTTATCTCAATATTTTTATCTGTATTTACAGAATTAAAAAATCCCTTAGCACATACTAACTGTATATTTGACTTTAATTGTCCAACATTTCCATATGTAGTACTGCCTATTAAAGCTTTAATTGCTTCTGATGAAATCCTAATGGCTTTATTCACTCTTTGGGCTTCTTTTGAAAACAAATATTGGACTAATTCTAACTTTTCATCTATAGATCTTTCATCAAATGCTGGTATTGTTATTGTTATAGGAATTCTTCTAATAAATGTATTTAATAATGTAGAATTTGGGTCCTCAGTTGTAGCCCCAATTAGTAATACGTTTGCTCTTCTGCGTCTGTCCGTTTCTCCAAGTTTATTATATGTTCCAGTATCCATAAAATAAAAAACCATTTCTTGACCTTCTGGGGGTAATCTATGAATTTCATCTAAAAACAAAATTCCACCATCAGCTTTTTCAACTATACCTTCTTTCTCTTTTTCTGCCCCCGTAAATGCTCCTTTTACATGTCCAAAAATATGAGATAATAACAGTTGTGGATTATTACAATAATCTGCACAATTAAAAATAATAAAAGGAGGATCCTCTGGTAATTCTTTAATGCTCTTATAGTATTTATACATCATATTGGCAAACAAACTTTTCCCGACTCCTGTACCGCCAATTATCAATGTATGAAGTCCGTTAGGAGGATACAATAATGCTGCTTTAGCTTGTTCAATTTGATTTTTTAAACTTCTATTAAAACCAATAAGGGAATTAAATGATGATCTATCCTTCTTTTCATCAGATATATCAATGAAGTCCTTAATATCTATACCTTCTTCATAATCAAAGACACCCTTTATATTTAATAATTTAATGAATTGTTCTTTTTCAAAATAGAGTACAGGCCTATTTTTTATTTTAATTATTTTTTTTTCACGGCAAAGATTGTTTAATTCTCGTGATACATTACTTCTTAAAACCCCAAAATGCTCACCAATTTGTTGTGCGCTAAATCCCTTAACTTCTAATAATTTTTCTTTTGTAAATTCTTTAGATTTTAATAATATATAATTATAAATTTTCTCAATTTGCTTCATATGTTATACCTTCCTTTGAGCCATAGTAAAAAATAATTATTCTAATCATTGAATTTAGTGTCACCGTTTCCTATTTTTAATTAATTCACTAGGAAATATGACTTTCTAAAAAAATAAAATGCCTCTTTGTACATGTAATATTTTTGAAAAAAATTCATATTTATTCTTATAATATAACTTATATTCAATTAATCATTCAATATAAATCAAAATAATTCATAAACAGTCGTAATAGAATTTTCGAAACATTTTTAACTAAGCTTATCCATAAACTGTAAATTTCTTTATTATTTCTATAAATATTTAAAGCAATCCTCATGCCAAATAAGCGTGTAATTTAAAATGTTAACTATAACTTCTATTTCAAAGTCCTCCTCTATTAACACAAATGTTTTTTACACACTCATAATTTATATCACACACTATAATTTACTTTTGATACATTTATTTTTTGTTAATCTTAACAGCAAAAAACCTTGCATAATCTAAATATCATGCAAGGTTTATATTCTTTTACAACAATAAAATTTATTAATCAAAATATATTATTAATGTTAACTTTCCTTTTGAATTATTTCGTCTATAGCTTCATTATCTAATCTATGAATAATCCATTCCCTCATGGGTTTTGCCCCAATACTTTTATAGAAATTAAGAGACGGCTCATTCCAATCCAAGCAAGTCCACTCAATTCTTTCACATTTATTTTCTTTTGCTATATGAGCTAAAACCTCAAAAGCCTTTTTACCTATTCCATTTCTTCTATATTCCGGTTTTATATATAAGTCTTCAATATATATCCCCTCTCTTCCAACAAATGTTGAAAAATTAAAGAAGTATATAACATATCCTACAAATTCCTTATTCATTTCTATAAGCAATGCTTCTGCTCTATTATTGTGAAATATGGATTCCCTTAGTGATTCTTCTGTTGCCTTTACTTTATCCAGCATTTTTTCATAAGCTGCTATTTGTTTTATAAAATCTAATATAATTGGTATATCTTTTTCTGTAGCTCTCTTAAAGCTAACTTTATTGACTGATTTCTCAATTTCTTTCATTTATCTCTACCTCCATCTATATCTTCTTACTTTGAATGTTTTAGACAAGTTAAATGTTATTTATAATATTTTTCTCACTTTAACAGAAATTGCTTTATCTTTTTCTCTGTATCTGACCCAGGAACAGCGGTGAGTATAGACATTTTCAAGTCAGAATTTGATACAAGCATATAAATAGTATGCTCAAACTCTAGTTCTCCTAAAATTGGATGATTAATATTCTTAAGCATTCCCTCATCTTTCTTAATGTCGTACATTGACCACCAAGAATCAAATTCTTTACTTTCGTTCCTGAGCTCAGTTATAAGATTCTCAATCCATGGATCCCCGACAAACTCTCCATACATTGTGCGAAAGCTTGCAATCATCTTTTTAGCTGAAACTTCCCAGTCAGTGAATTTCTTTTTATATTCTTCATTTGTAAACATAATTCGTAGCATGTTACGTTTAGAAACATTAATCTGATCGTAATCAAGAATAATTTTTGCAGAAGCTCTATTCCACGAAATAACATTAAAGCGAGCATCCTGAATGGTTGCCGGGGAAAATTCTAAGCTGTCAAGCACATGTTGAAACATAGGATTGATATTATCACCGTAAATTTGAAAATCAGTCGGTGCCGTATGCTGTGCAAGAATATAAAGATGTTTTATTTCCTCCTTATCAAGCATCAAGGTTTTAGCTAAACTTTCAAGTGTTTTTAGAGATATTTGTATAGGACGTCCTTGCTCAATCCACGTATACCAGGTTAAACCAATTCCTGAGAGCAAGGCCACCTCTTCTCTTCTAAGTCCTGGAGTTCGGCGGCGTATTCCTTCAGGCATCCCAACCTGCGATGGCAAAATTTTCGCCCTACGCGATTTTAAAAAATCCCCTAATTCCTTATATCGTTGCTTTTCATTGTACATAACTTCTTACCTTTCTTTATCATAGCAGTATTAGTACTAGTATAATTACATATCTATTACTATTATAAATAATCTGATAATATAAATACAATACTAATTAAAGATTGGAGATAATGAAATTATGAAAAAAATAGTCGCTTTTATGGGAAGCCCGAGAAAAAATGGCAATACTGCTACCCTTATTAATGAAGTTATTCGAGGGGCACAAGATGCTGGTGCAGAAACAACTGTTTATAATCTGTATGATATGAACATCAAGCCCTGCCAAGGTTGCTTTGTCTGTCGTAAGACCGGACAATGCGTTATGCAAGATGATTTTCATGACATGTTTAGACATATTATTGATGCCGATACTGTGATTTTTGGATCTCCCGTATATGTTATGCAGATTACAGCTCAAATGAAGCTGTTATGGGATAGACTCTGTGGCTTGTTTGATGAAAATTTCAAGCCTAGATATGGTACTAAAGACCTGATAATGGTATATTCTCAAGGAAATCCAAATGGACAAGCTCTTCAAACAATCTTTAAAGGAAATGAAGCTATGCTTAAAATGTTTGGCTTAAATGTAGTTGATACTATTTTGCAAACAGGTGGCCAAGACTCCAGTGTAGCAGCTAATAATAAAGAACTTTTATTAAAAGCTTATGAAGCAGGAAAATCTATCTAGAGAACCATCAATAATATTCTTTGCGAAACAACTGTTTCACAAAGAACATATAAAAGGAGCTTTGCAGTAGCAATTTTCAGTTGCTGCTGCAATAGCTCCTTTCTAAAAAATCTTCACTTCTTATAATATATTTCTCACTTTACTTCTAATTTAAATATTATTTTTAGGTTTCTATCCTTCTGCCTCTATTACCTTTATTTCTTCTTGTTTACCTTGTTTTAATAAAAGTGTTGGAATAATTACAATAGCAGTAATTATTGAAATAACAAGCATGGTATCATTAAGAGCTTGGAGCTGTGCCTTAAGTGCAACTTCTCCAAACATTTTGTTTAAGGCAATTCCTTGAGCATTACCTGCTGACATCCCGCTTTTAATAAACACCCCTTGAAGCATTTCATATAATTTCATGCTATTTTTATTAAAAGATGTCACTTGAGATGCTAAGTTAGAGTAATCAATCACATTTCTATGCTGCATAACGCTTGTGATAATTGTAACTCCTATGGAAGTCCCTACCTGTTTTACTGTATTAGTTAAAGCAGATGCGTTTGACATTGCAGTCTTTGGTAATCCACTAAAACCTACTGTTTGAACAGGTGCCATAAGAAATCCGACACCAAATCCCCGAATCATTAATAAAATCATAATCGTCATATTAGGTGTATCCAAAGTAATTTTTGACATACTATAACTGTTAATGCCTATCAAAATTAATGCAAATACAGCAAATAACCTAACATCAAATTTATTACCAATTTTCCCGTATAAGACCATAGATATGGCTGTAGCTATTGCTTCTGGAAATAAAATCAAACCTGTATTCATTGAATCAAGTCCCCTTATTTGTTGAAGGAATATTGGCATCAGAAACACACCACCATAAAGAGCTAACATTGCAATATTCATGATAATATTACTCATGCAAAAGGTGTAATTCTTTAATAGTTTTAAATCAAGCATAGGTTCTTCAATGAGTAATTCATTCACAACAAATATTACAAGACTGTAACACCCAACAATCATAAGCACAATATTTTTTATATCGTTCCAGTCCAAATCACTTTTCCCAAGTACATAAAGAACGCAAGACATTCCGATACTTGAAGTTAAAAATCCAATAATATCAAATTTCTTTGATGACTTATGTTCTGATTTTTTGAATATGAGTATAGCCATTATTGTGGCAACTATTCCAACTGGAAGATTTATAAAAAAAAGAAATCTCCAATTAAAATTTTGAATAATATATCCCCCTAAGCTTGGCCCTAAAGCTGGAGCTGCCATTACACACATTCCCATTACCCCTATTGCCATTCCAAGTTCGTTTTTATCAAAAGTAGTCATTAATATTGTCATACCAAGCGATATTATACAAGCTCCTCCAATTCCTTGAATTACTCTTGCAATTATCATTATAGTTTCATTCCATGAAATCCCACACAATAGTGAACCTAAAGTAAATAAAATTAACGCAGTAATAAATACGTTTTTAGTGCCAAATTTATCTCCAAAATAACTTGTTGATGGAATTACAACTCCTAAGGTTAGGGTATATGCACTAACAACCCATTGTATTTGATCTATGGATGCGTTAAAGGTCTGCATCATTTTAGTAACAGAGATATTAATAATGCTGGTATCTAGATTTACCATAAAAATTGCCATAATTACAACACTCATAATAAGCCATTTAGCTGATGATTCTTTTTTATTTTCCATGCTCCCACCTACTTTATATGTATTTTTATGTCTGCATTTGTACCAGGTAGAAGCTTAGCATCATTTTCCTCAAGTTCAATTTTCACAGGTACCTTTTGAACAACCTTAGTAAAAGTTCCTCCTGAAGAAGATGGGAGAAGTGAAAATGCTGAATTTGAAGCCTTTCCTATATATTCAACTTTACCTTGAAATACTTTTCCATCAAATTGATCAATTTTTATATCTACATTTTGCCCTTCTTTTAATTTTTCGACCTTGGTTTCTTCTATATTAGCAGTTATATAAAGTTTTTCTTGGTCAACCATTACCGCAAGCGTAGATCCAGCCTGAACATATTGCCCCTCCTCAGCTTCCTTTTTAATAATTATCCCATTAATTGGCGCTCTAAGTAATGAAGAATTAACATTTTCATCTGCTATTCCCTCTTCATCTATGTGTCCTACAATTTGATCTTTAACTAAAGTTTCTCCTTCTTCTACACTAAATTCAAGAAGACTTCCTGAAATTTTTGGAGTTATATCTATAAAATCTCCAGCTACCTGTGCATCTTCAGTTGAAACAAAATACTCATTTTCATACCAATAATAAAACCCAACTCCGCTAAGAGTTATTAACATAGCTATAGCTATACAAAAAATTATTATTTTACGCTTTCCTTGCATTTTTATCATCCCTTCCTAACTTCTTACGCCAACTTTGGCAAACATGCCAGGTTTCAATTGTGCGCTTGAATCTATTAAAGTTATTTTTACTAAAACATTATTACTCTTAGAATTTAATTCTGAATTTATTACTGATATAGTTCCTTCAAATTCTGAATCTTCTATCTCCGACACTTTAACATTTACAGCTTGTCCTTCTTCTAGATTTTTTGCAATACTCAACGGTACATATGCATTCACGCATAAAGTGTCAGGATTAGATATCGAAATAAGAGTGCTGCCAGGTGATACTATTTCACCTTTATTTATATTTTTAACAGTAACTTTCCCTGAAATAGGCGCTGTGATAGCTCCATTATTTAATGCTATTTGTGCTGTTTTTAATGCTTCTTCAGCTTGCTTTACTTGAGCCTTGTAAACATCTATACTCGTTTCTGTAGCACCATTTTTAAGCATTTCTAATTGTTCCTCTGCTGATTTCTGCCCTGACTCAGCTGAGGTAAGTTGCTGCTGTGCAGTTTCAAGTTGCACCTCTGTAGCTGCACCAGCCTCAACTAAAGCTTTTGTACGATCATAATCCTTTTTAGAGGCATCATAAGTTGCTTTAGCACTATCCAGGGCTGCTTGTGCTTGCTCTATTTGTTCAGGACGTGTACTGTTCATAGCATTAGTTAAATTTGCATTTGCAGTATTTACTGCTGCTTGTGCTTGATCTACCTGAGCCTGCAAGTCCTGAGTATCTAATTTAATGACAGTATCACCTTGATTTACAACTGACCCTACATTAACTGATATATCTGAAACTCTTGCAGAAATTTTTGAGGATACATTAACTTGATTATCTGTTTCAAGTTTTCCTGCCATGATATATATGGATTTTTGCTCATTAACCTCTTCTGCTTGAACAGCATTTTCATTTCTATTATTATTTGCGGCGCATCCTGTAAAAAAAGATGTTCCTATAAGAACTGGTAATACAATTAACAAAACATATTTCTTCATAAATTACTTACTCCTTTAACAAATTAATTATCGATAAGAACTCTCATTCTCATTAAGCCTTGAAATTTTCATCACTGAATTTATGTAATTAGTTAGGATTCTATTTAAAGTTACTATAAAAACTTTAACTTTTTCATCATCAATCTAACCTCTGACAGACATATCCTTTATGAAATATTTTTATTTTTTTCATAATAATGTTAATGAATAAAAATAAAAGTATCCAGCTCTATGTATATGACCTTGTTTTACTTTCAACGTTCAGCCCAAAAATCAATAGATTTTCTTCCATTATTCCAAACCCAAGTTAGCCACATTACCAACTTTTCCATAAAATTTTAACAAGTTTTATAATTTAATTGTGTATTCATGCCCCGAATCTATTTATTTGCTTTACAAGAAGTAACAAGGGAATCTTAATTTTAAGTCCCATGTTATTCTTCCCAATTAGATTATTTACTCGCTTTATATATCGGAAGTAAAATATTATCAATAATATCCTCAGTATTCGTTTCTGTGATTCTTCCATGCAAAACAAGCTCATTTATAATTAGTATAGCTGGTAAATTTAAAGCCTTTTCAGAAATAGTATCTATTGAAAGTGAAATCTCTTTGCGCTGATTAGCCCTCGTTATAATAGTTTCAGTTGATTCACGAAGACCATTTCCGTTGTTAATAACATTAAATAAATCGTAAGGCGTCATATTAGAAAGCATATCTAAAATCACATCTCGTAGATCATCAGGTCTGATAATTTCAAATAGATTTAAAACATTAAATAAGGCAATTAAATCTTCTCTTAGCGAACCATGATCACTGACTTCTAATTCTATTGATGGTAGATGTCGGCTTAAAGCGGCAAAAATAAGATAACATTTTTGTGGCCATCGGCGATAAATAGCATTTTTGTTGGTTTTTGCAGCGCGAGCTACGTCATCCATTGTCAATTTGCTATATCCCATTTTATTAAGCAATAACCAAGCCTCATCTAAAATTGCATTTTCAAGTATAGCGCCACGGCGTCTACTAGCATTATTGTTCATGATACAACCTCCTATTTTTGGTCTACATAATTCCACCATAATATAGTACCATAAACACCAATAAATAAAATAACAAGAATCGTCAATTTACTGATCCAATTAATAAGCTGAGGATTATTCAAATATATTCCAGAAATTGTCCATGGGATATAACGGCCTAACGGCTGTGATCCAAAAATGGCAGCTATAATTATAGCTACAAATGAAGTACTAACTGGAGCCAAAATTCCCCGTGTCATGCTGGCGATAAGAGGAAATAGAAAACTAAGACTACAATTATAGAGTGTTACTATCCCTAACCTTTTTAGAAGAGTTCCAGTCAATAACACATCAAAATTTGTCAAATCTAAGCTCAAGCCTATGGCAAATGTCGCACCAATTGCTAATACCGTTATGCCTAAAAAACATAATCCTAAAGCAAAAAATTTTGAACATACCAAACTTGTGCGAGAAATTGGCAATGATAAAAGATCTTTAAAAGTTTGATCCTGATACTCTCTACCAAATACCCAGCTGCTTAAAATACCAAAACCCATCAATCCAATAACAGTAGAATACATAAAAAAAGTATTTTTCAAAAATTCTTCCCACGTTTTATCCTGCATATGGATAAGTAACAAAAAGCTATAAAAAGCTAAAATATAAATTGGTATATGACCTCGTACTATTTTATAAAACTCAATTTTAGTCATTGACCATATCTGTTTCATAATGATTTGCCCTCCTTAATTGTTCTAAGAAAGAATTCTTCTAAACTTTCATTTACAGATTGAAAAATCATTGGATTCAATTTCTGATTTTCTAACTGATGTAATAAAGCAGAATATTGGTTAATAGGTATATTCGAAACAAGTATTTCCTCTTCACTTACTGATGTGCATTGCAAGTTTTTTGTAGCAAGGTAATCAGCAAGATTCTCGACAGAGCCATCCGTTTTTATGTAAAGCTTGGATTCTCTACAGGTTTCAAATTCTGAAAAATTTAATTCTCGTAGCAGGCATCCATGTGCTAATATCCCAATTCGACTTACCAGCTTTTCCATCTCATCTAATAGATGGCTTGAAATAAAAATAGTTGTCCCATTTTTAGCCATTTCTAATAAAGACTTACGAACAACTACAAGCCCCTCCGGATCCAATCCGTTTGTTGGTTCGTCTAACAAAAGAATTTTTGGCCTATGAATAAGCGCCTTAGATAATCCAATTTTCTGATTGTTTCCTAATGAAAGATCTTTTACCTTAACCTGACGATAATTATCTAACAATAGCTGCTGTGAGATGTTATCAATTCGTTTCTTAATTTCTGAATCGGGTATTAGTCTTTGCTTTGCATATAATATAAGATTTTCTTCTACAGTAAAGTTTGGATAAGCATGTGGGGTTTCAATTAAGTAACCAACCTGATTCCAAAATTCAGAAGGCAGCTTTGAAATTGATTGTCCAGAGTAATAAATTTCACCAGATGTAGGATTAATCATTTTAAGCAACATCCGCATTGTTGTTGTTTTTCCTGCACCGTTTAATCCTAAAAAACCATATATTTCACCTTCATTAGCTGTCAGATTAATATCATAAACACTATTTTTTGATCCGTAACTCTTTGTTAACTTCTTCGTTTGTATTATTGACAAAACGTAGACACCTCCAATGTTATACTTCAATTAGGGTACTCCAGTACCTTAATTGAAGTATAACATTGGAAATTATAAAACGCAATACTAAATATTCATATTTTTTTATTTATTCTTATCATTATTATTAGATTCCTGATCTCTATGAAACCATTTACTACTCATTTCCCTCAATATATAAAACTCTTCTTTAATTAAAGAGAGATATACATAGAAACTATTTTTAATGTCCAAAAAGGAGCTATTTCAATAAAGGATTTCAGTCCGCTATTGAAATAGCTCCTTATAAATTTAAATTACTCTTATTTTAATATATTGATTTATATATTTCTAAAATCTCTGATACATTTGTATCCCTTGGATTACCTGGAGTACATGCATCTGCCATAGCTGATTCTGCAAGCGCCTTTAAATCTTCTTCCTTTACGCCAATTTCCTTTAATGTCTTAGGTATTCTAACATCCTCTGAAAGTTTTTTAACCGCATCAATAGCTGCTTTTCTGTATTCATCCTGAGACATATTGTCTACACCTTGAACTCCCATTGCTCTAGCAATTTCTCTATATTTTTCGCCAGTTGCTTGTGCATTGTATTCCATAACATATGGTAAAATTACTGCATTAGCAATTCCATGTGGAGTATCGTAAAATGCTCCAAGTGGATGCGCCATTCCATGAACTATACCAAGACCTACATTACTAAAACCCATACCCGCAACATATTGTCCAACAGCCATATCTTCTCTTCCCTTTGGTTCATTGTTTACTGCACTTCTAAGTGAACGTGAAATAATTTCAATAGCTTTTAAATGTAGTGCATCGGTCAATTCCCAAGCTCCCTTTGTAATATATCCTTCAATTGCATGAGTTAATGCATCCATGCCTGTTGCCGCTGTTAATCCTTTTGGCATTGATGACATCATTTCCGAATCAACAACTGCTATAACTGGAATATCATGTGGATCAACACATACAAATTTACGTTTCTTTTCTTCATCAGTTATTACATAATTAATTGTAACTTCTGCTGCTGTTCCTGCTGTTGTTGGAACTGCTATAATATCAACACATTTATTTTTTGTCTCTACTGCTCCTTCAAGACTTCTCACATCTGAAAATTCAGGATTATTAATGATTATTCCAATAGCCTTCGCTGTATCAATTGATGATCCTCCACCTATTGCAATTAAATAATCTGCACCAGCTGCTTTAAATTTATCTATACCTGCTAAAACTACATTTATAGTTGGATTAGCTTTTACTTCATCAAATATTTCAAAATCCAAATTATTTGCTTTTAATAAATCTGTTACTTTAGTAGCTACATTAAATTTAATTAAATCTTTATCTGTTACAACTAATGCCTTTTTATACCTTCTTATTTTAGCTTCTGTGATAATGTTTTCAATAACACCTGCGCCTATATAGCTTGTCTCATTTAAAACCATTCTGTTTGACATAAAAATCAATCTCCCTTTTTATATTTAATTTATTGTTAAATAATTAACTGTTCGTACAAAAAAAATTTATCCAAATATATTTATTAATTGAAGATTTTTTTATTACCCTTGAGAATTCTCAAGGGTAATTTTTTTATATTATAATATATTAACAAGTTATCTAAGGCTATTGCTGAATACGGAGAAGTAGGCTCATACCAAAAATTTTTTCATAGCTTAGCCTCAAATAACTCTATTAACCTAAATAATCTTCTGAGATAGTAACATTAAAATCCTTTGCTAAATCTCTAAAGTTTTGAGAAGTTATAGTTTGCTTTTTTCCACCCATAGATAATACTTTAACTAAAATTTCAGCTGACTTTTCAACTGTGTCCATAAGTCCAAAAGTTAAATCTAATGTTTCTCCTGAGCAGAACATTCCATGATGTGCCCAAATAACAACATCATGTCTCTTCATTAGCTCACCTGTAACTTCTGCAATAGCAGCTCCACCTGGAACCATCCAAGGAACTACTCCAATTCCACTTGGAAATACTACTGGACATTCTGTTGCCATTTCCCAAAGCTCTCTAGTAAATACTACTCCATCTAATGGTAATACAAATGTTAATGCTATTACATTAGTTGTATGAGAATGCATTATAACTCTGTGAGCCCCATTTGTTTTTTCTACCTTTATAGAATGACTCATTAAATGTGAATCTAATTCACTTGTTGGTTTCGCTTCATTCTTTAGTCCCCAAACTATTTTATAGTTTTCTCCCTTTTCATCTATTTTAATTATTCCCGCATTTTCTTCTAATGAAATTTCCATGTTTCTTATGAATTTTCCACTTCCAGTTACTAAAAAATATTCATTAGCAAGATTTTTAACAGTTACACCAATTGGAGTATACTTTGAATCTTCATTAATAAATCCACCAATTGCTACTACTTCATCTTCTGTTAATCTATAAGTTATGTTTCCACCATTTCTTTCATGCCAACCTTTTAGCCAAGCATCATTGGTGATTTTTTTAAAGTTCTCTATAAATTTCATATCTTCTATTGCCATGCTTTCTCCTACTTTCATATTTATAATTGATTTTTAGATTTTTGCTTTAAATCTTTATTCTGATAATTCCATTTGAATTTCTCTCATTACTCTCAATTTTCCAAATAAACTTATTAATTCTGTAAAAATTATAAGTTATTGTGTGATGATAAATGCGCGTAACCTTTATTTATAGATATGAGCGCTATATCTATCTCAAATAACAAATAGATATATCCCCTCTAACTTCTTTAATTATACTTCATTTTTTAGTCAAACACAATTGTTTTTTGTTGTTTTTCTTTGTTTTTATTTGCATGTCTTTTTCAACTCAACATTATTATTAAGTTTGTATTTATGTTTTTAATATAAATGTGATTATTCTAGTTCAATCCAGATATATGACTTTATTTTTTAAAAAATGATCAGCTGTAAATCATTTTTTACAATTTACAGCTGATCATTTTCTACACTAGGTTTTTAATTAAAATACAACTTCAATATTATATGAATGCAATAAATTTATCCATTCCTCTTTTAGTTCCTCATCTGTAATTATATAATCTATATTTTCATAATCAAAAAGCTTTACAAATGATGTTTTATCATATTTAGAATGGTCAACTAATAATATTACTTTATTAGATTGTTTGATCATAGTTCTCTTAATTTCTGCCTCTGCCTCATTTGAATCAAGTATTCCTTTTTCAAGGTCTATACCTTTACAGCTTACAAGTGCTATATCAACGTTATATTTTCTTATAGTATTTTGTGTTATAGGACCTTGCAATGATAAAGAACGTTGTATTACACTGCCACCAGTTGATATAATATTTAAATCCGATTGATTTAATTCTTGAAGCACCTCAATAGAATTTGTTATGACTGTTACATCATTTCTGTTTTTAATCATCTTTAAGGTTTCAAGAACTGTTGAACTGCAATCAGCAACTATTGTACTACCTTCTTTGATAAATTCTACAGCTTTTGCTGCTATATATTGCTTGCTTTCTATGTTAGTTTTTGATCTTTTATAAAAAGGTATGTCTTCATTTGTTTTTTCCGCATTTAATATTGCACCACCATAGCTTCTAGTTACTATGCCTTGTAATTCTAACTTTTCTAAATCTCTTCTTATAGTTTCCTCTGTCACATCAAACTTTTCACTTAACTTCGATACATATACCTTTTTTTCTTTTAATGCTATTGCTTTTATTATTTCTAACCTTTCTCTAGGTAACATTCTATTTCCTCCTTCTATTCATTTCACAACTTCCATACATTTATATTTTAAATCATATTTCAAATAATTAAAATTACATATTTATTATTTGATACTTAATTAATTTATATCCAATATACCAAATCAACACAGATAATACAATATAAATCAAAATTAATTATTGACCATTTTTTAAGAAGAGCTATATAATGTACATATATTATTATTTTCGAAGGAGAATAGCTATGATACAAAAAGCTTTTAAAATGAAATTATTTGAAGGTAAGGAAAAAGAATATGAAAAACGACATAATGAAATCTGGCCAGAACTTGTAAAGGAATTAAAATCTCATGGAGCCTCGACATATCTAATATTTCATGATAAAGAGACCAATTACTTATTTTCTTATGTAGAAATGGAAAGTGAAGAATTATGGGATCAAATTGCAGAAACAGAAGCCTGCAAAAAATGGTGGGAATTTATGAAAGATATAATGGAAACTAATCCAGATAACAGTCCTGTATCTATAGAATTATCTAAGGTATTTAATTTAAAGTAATTATTAAAGTTTTACTTTCATAAACAAAAGTGACTTTAATTGCAATTTTAAAATATACAGAAAGAAAATAGCCTACACTTCTTGGTGCAGGCTATTTTCTTGCTATATTATATAATTCTATATATTTAAGCTTTTTGATTTTCTTTATATCTTCTCCAGTTTCTATAACCTACCTTGTTATTTCCCCATACATTCTCGTAATTTAATCCTGTTAATTCCTCAACTGTTTCACGAGTTTCTGAATCTACATCCTCTTTTAATCCACCATCTTTTAATCTTGCAATTTCTTTCTTAAGTATTTCATGTGTTTTATGAGATACTTTGAATTTATATGATGATATTATACCATATATAAGTAGTATTGCTGGTGCTGCTATTAATATAACCGCCATAGCTGTTAATGCTTCTGGAGGTTGTGCTGTTGTTGATCCAGATTTAAAGTTGAATTCTTGTAATACAACTCCAACTAAGAAAACAGCAAGTGCTTGTGAAGCTTTACGTAAAAGACTCATAAATCCAGCAAATACACCTTCTCTTCTATCAGCAGACACTATTTCATCTACATCAGGAACAAAAGTATAGTTATTCCAAGGAACAAAGTTTATTCCACCTCTTCCAAGTCCAGCCACAGCTGATACAATATATAATGCAACAAGACTGTCAGGAACTGTTTTATATACTATTAAATATCCTATAATACTTACAAAGAATATTAGTGATACAACTCTAAATGCCCCACCAGGACTTAATTTCAATGTGCAATAAGTTGCTATACCAACTCCCGCTATTTGGAATATATACATTAATGCTAATAAGTTTGATGCTACAATAGCCCCCTTAAATAATGCAAATACTATAAAATAAGTAAAAACTGCATTAAATGTATCCTGTGCTAAATACCCTCCAATGTACATTCCTAAATGAGCTCTAAAAGTTTTAATTTTAAGAGTTGTAATTAAATCTATGTAAATTTTCATTACATTTTGCCCAAATGATAATTTTTCCTTTGAATGTCTTCCTTCTAATATTTCTATTTCTTCTAAAGACCTTTCCCAAGTGAATGTGTATACAAGAATTAAAACACATATAAATATTACAGTAAAAATTCCACCAGCAATCAAAAATGATTGTGGAGATTCTTTTCCTAATGCATTTATAAGTCTTCCTGGTAAAAATGCAGCTAGAAAAGCTGAAAATTGAGCAATATACATTCTCGCACTAGTAAGTTTCGCACGAACTTTAAAATCTGATGTCATTTCTGCTGCCAAAGTATCATAAGGTATAAGTACCATCGTATAGACGATTTCAAATGCTATATAAGTCGCAACATAATAAACATAAGAGAAACCACTAACCCAAATAGCTGAATATACAATTATTAAAGGTATTGCTGCTAGTAAAAAGAATTTTCTTCTTCCAAACTTTCTTCCAAGTGCAGTTTTGTGGAAGTTGTCTGTTATAAATCCCATTGTCGGACTTGCTACTGCATCTACTATACGGGCCAACGCAAATATTGAACTCGCTTGAATTGGTGTTAATCCGCAAAAAGTTGTATAAAAATATAATAACCATGCACTTGTTAATGCAAATGCTCCTGCTCCTATGAAATCATTCATTCCATAAGAAAAATAATTTATAAATCTTATTTTTCCATCTTTCTTACTCATATTTCCTCCTAAAATATATTATAAATTTTATTTTTTACATAGTATTTAAGTGTTAACGTTTTTATAATATAAAAAACAAGATTAAAATTCACCATACTATAATAAATTTAATATCTGATTACTCTGTTATAAATCATAAATAACCTTATTTGATATGAGCTCTTTATTTTTCATAAATTTAACTTAACTTGTACACCTTGATGGAATTATCAAATGTAATTAATTCTTTCAATATATTTGTTTTTTCTCTATAGAGTTCTATCTACCATAGCTATTCCCCCCGAGTATCCTAAATTTGTTATCGGTTACTTAAAACATTTACATCCTCTATATTTATATATTACTTTGATTCCAACACAAAGTCAATATATTTTCTTGTATTTTCTTTTGTTTTTATTTGTTTATGTTAGTTTTATCTTTAAAATCATATTTGAATAATCTTTTTCCAATCATTTAGGACTTATTTTTTAGTCATACTTTTGTTTTTAACATTTACTACAATTCATTTTTATTCATTCATTATATATTTTTAATTCTTTTAATATAAAATAAAAGAAGCCTAGGATTTCCCTACGCCTCTTTTATTTACGCCAAACTCTTTGTATATATATTAAAATCAAATCTAACCCTACATAT
Source organism: Clostridium sp. DL-VIII (assembly GCF_000230835.1). Lineage (NCBI taxonomy): Bacteria > Bacillati > Bacillota > Clostridia > Eubacteriales > Clostridiaceae > Clostridium > Clostridium sp. DL-VIII. Next base: position 920,891 of record NZ_CM001240.1, on the reverse strand, counting down.
AAATAAATTTATAATAAGCTGTTATAAACTTCCTCAATATATTTTATACTTGAATCCAAATCTTCCGGTATTGTATCTTCAAGTATTATATCTATATAAGGCTTTCTTTTTTTGACTAAGGATAATAACAGCGGATAATTAAATTGTCCTTTTCCTATTGAAACCTGCTGCACCTTTCCATCTTTATAAACAAAATCCTTTGCATGTATTATTGATATTTTTTCACCAAACAATTCAAATGATCTTTTTATTATTTCATCTTGTCTTTCATAATTACTTTCATCTATAAAGTTAATAGGATCAAAAATCACTTGCAGATTATTTGATTTAACACTATCTAGTGCCCTCTTTAATCTCTCTGGAGTGTTCATCACATGTTTTGTAACTCCCTCTATCCCAACTGAAACCCCAAATTTCTCAGCTTCCTCTACAAGAGCTTTTATTGAATTTAATGATCTTTGAAAAGCTTCTTCTGTATTATTTTTTTCTGTATAAATATATTCTCTATTTAAAGCTCCTGTCTCAGTACCCACAATATTGCAGCCCAGGTATTTTGCAAAGCGTATATGTTCCTTAAACATGTCTAATAATTCATTAAGTTCTTTGTCATCTGGATTTGCTAAGTTAATATAACATCCAAGTATACTTATATTAATTCCATACTTTTGAAATGTTTCATTAATATATTGAGCCATTCCTGGTGTCATACTTCCTTTTGTAACCTCAAACTCTGATATTATTTTCTTTGGGACAAATTGTACACTTTTAAGCTTTTTATCATTCATTATTTGTCCTATTTGATCTAGTCTATAGTTTCCAATATCATGTCCTCTAATTCCAATTCTCATAATATTCTTCCTTTCCATAAATGATAATTTTAATTATATAACTCGTTCAATCAAAACTCAACAGTTTTTTGTGTGATTCTTTTTAAAATCAACATAAATCAAAATGCATTCATACCCGCGCATTTAATCAGATCATTACCCATTTTACAATGATTGCAGTTGTCTTATTATTAACATCCTTTAAATATATCATTGATATTTTACTGATATTTTCTTCTTTGTATTTTTGTTTTATGTAGATTTATTTTGTTTTCTGATGTATAATTTATATTGAGATCAAAAATAATCTTAATTCTATAATAAATTTATAAATCATACTAATGATTGCAAACTTATACATTTACATTAAAGCTATATTTATTCAATCAGTTATTTATTGATTGATATTATATTCTCGATTTTATAATAATTACTATTAGAATATAAAATAGAAAGAATATTCCATAATACTTTCTAGCAATAAAATATATGAGGTGATATATGATGAAATTAACAGAAAAAGAAATTCGTGCAAAGCTTGATTTAGTAGTTGATAAACTCATAAACTTAGATCGTCCAGCCGATGAAGAAAAATTAACTAAAGATGGCGGAGAAGCTATTGGAATGTTTCCAAGAGACTTTGGAATTCAAGAATGGGATTGGCCGCAAGGCGTTGGATTATATGGATTGTTAAAGTTAGATAAACATGATAAAAGTAAAAAGTATTTAGACTTTTTAAATAATTGGTATAAAACAAATATAGATAATGGCTTACCATCCAAAAATATTAATACAACAGCACCTTTATTAACTCTAATAAATTTATTAGAAACAAGCCCTAATAAGGAATTTGAAAACCTTTGCTTGAAATGGGCTGACTGGCTTATTGATTGTCTCCCAAGAACTAAAGAAGGCGGTTTCCAGCATGTTACTAGCGCAAACGGAGACAGACAAGGTGTTAGATTAAATGAAAGTGAAATGTGGATCGATACCTTATTTATGACCGTTTTATTCTTAAATAAAATGGGACAAAAATATAATAGGCAGGATTGGATTGATGAATCAATTCACCAAGTACTTATTCATATAAAATATCTGTATGATAAAAAATCTGGCTTGTTCTTCCATGGATGGAGCTTTAACGAAAACAGCAACTTCGGTGAAATTTTCTGGTGCAGGGGTAATTCATGGTTTACATTTGGCATCCTAGATTATATTGATATGTTTGATGGTGAAATGAATCCTGGATTAAAGAAATTCCTAGTTGATACCTTCAAAGCTCAAGTAAATGCATTAGCTAAATATCAATCAAAATCAGGACTATGGCATACAGTCATTGATGATCCTACTAGTTATGAAGAAGTTTCTGGTTCTGCTGCAATAGCTGCCGGTATATTAACAGGAATAAGACTTGGAATACTAGATGATTCCTTTAAACCAGTTGGTAAAAAAGCTATAGAAGCAATCTGTAACAACATAGCTAAAGATGGTACTGTACTAAATGTATCTGGCGGTACAGGAATGGGCTATAATAAAGAACATTACAAAAATATTATTATAGCTCCTATGGCTTATGGCCAATCACTAACTATCATGGCTCTCGTTGAAGCTCTTAACCATGTAGATTGTTAGTTTTTAATTACTAATTATTCAAAAACCTCATTCTCTAGACATAAAGAGAGAATGAGGTTTCTTTTATTTCATATAGCTATCCACCTACCGTTAAGGCACATAAAAATAAATAATAGACAAAATACACGCCGAATATTTAATGCCAAACGAGGAATCAAATTCAGTTCGTAGTTAAACCATTAGCGGAATCTACTGACGCAGTATGGTACAAAATAGACAAGTATACTGATCTATTGTTTTTTGATTGTACCTAAACTTACCCTTATAAAATATACTTCCATATTGACTAAACTTTGAGTTCATATCTACACCAGAAATCAAATACATTTGTGTGCAGCAGGCATTTAAAAATTTCGATGTTAAAAGCACTTAGAGGTAGGTTGTTCCACTTTAGCTTGTCCAATTGAATGATTGGAGCAAGCTAAAGTGGGTGCAACCTACCTCTTAGTACTTTCAGCGTAATTTTCATAGTCCTGCGAAATACAAATGTATTTGATTTCGGTTAGCTACTGAATAAGTTTAAGAGTCTATATTATTTTCTAATACTATCCAGTGTTCTATTCAGATTATCATATGTTTCTTTAGCACATTGATCCGGACTGGCTTTGCCATAACCGACTTTATTTAGAGCATCTATACATACACTTTGAATTAATGTATTTTCATAGTATGGGCTTATCAATATTTCTTTTACACTACTATCTTCTTTATTGGCTTCATATTGCAGTCCTGACAGTTTATTATCTACTTCTAAAGCTTTAATAGCTGTACTGCTTGATGGTACCCCTCTATCGAAACCTAAAACTTTAGCTGCATCTTCATCATTTAATATGAAATTCAATAATAAAGCAGCTTCTTTTGGATGCTCTGTGTTTTTACTTATAGCATATAACATTGATGGTTTTACATAACTTAGACTTGTTTTTCCATCAACAGATGGCAATTTACTAAATCCAGCTCCTTTATTGTTTTTCTTCATTAGTCCTTCAATTTTAGTCGCATCTGAGGTCCATGAAAAACCTGCGACAGATTTATTATCACTTAAATCATTGGCGCCTTTGTGAAGGGTAGCTGGGATTACCTTGTTATCTACAAGAGTTTTATAAAATGTTAATAGATCTTTCAAGTCCTCTTCATTAAATCCAAGAGTTCCATCATCCTTAATAAAGTCTTTTCCAGTCTTCTCCTGAACATAAGCTGTAGGTAGAGCCCATGCACTAACATCATCTAGTTCTAATGGATATTCATTTTCATCTGAAATTTTACTTCTGCTATTTAAAAGCTCGTCCCAAGTATTAAATTTCTCAATTCCATATTTTTTAGCTAAATCTTCATTGTAATAAAAAACCTGCTTATTCATAGAAATTGAAATGCCATTTAACACATTATTTTTAGTACCATATTTTAATATCTCTTTAGAATAATTATCTAATTTTAGAACGTCTGAAACTGAATTCAAATCATAGAATCCTGATCCATCTTTAGAATATGCTTCAAGCCAGTCATAATTTATTTGCATAAGATCTGGCTCTTCATTTCCGGCTATGTTCATGCTCATTTTTTTATTGAAACCTGTCCATTCCGCAAACTCTGGCTTTACCTTAATATTTGGGTATTTTTCTTCAAATTTTTGTATAACTTCCATAGTTTTATCGTGCCTGCTCTCTCCACCCCACCATGAAAATCTTATGGTTACACTATCGTCTGACTTATCTTTATTATTATTTGATTGACATCCATATATACTTAATGATGTGAAACAACACATTAATATTGCTACAATTCTTTTATACATTACAACTTCCTCCTAAAAACATCTAATTTTTTATAATCCTTGCGTCCAAAATGCAAGATTAATTTGTCTTAAATATACTTAAGCTGTCTTCTAATTTTTTCACAGTTTCACTTAATTTCATTGAACGCTCTTCCAAGTTTTCAGCACTAGCTGTCTGTTCTTCTGTTGCCGCCAAAACTTCTTCTGTATTAGCAGATGAATTTTCAGTAATGTATTTTATACTATTTGTTGATTCTAAAGTTTTATCTTTTTGATGATTTATTTTATTCATTAAACTTTCTATATTTCCTATCTCACCAGTTATCTTTTCAGTTGAATTTATTATATTGATAAACGAATTATTAGCAAAAGTTACAGCTTCACTTTGCTCCTTAAATACTTCTCTAGAAGTATCTATGAGATTTTTAGTAGTGCTTGCTTTTGAATATACATCTTTAATTACTTTACTTATGCTCTCTGTTGATTTCCTTGATTCTTCTGCAAGTTTCTTTACTTCTTCAGCAACTACTGCAAATCCTTTTCCACTTTCTCCTGCACGCGCAGCTTCAATACTTGCGTTCAGTGATAAAAGGTTAGTTTCTTCACTTATTCCTTGTATCATTTCAATTACTTTTTCGATTTCCTTTATGCTCTCAGTTAATACTTCGATATTTGATGTTATTTCTCCCATTACCTCATTACTATTTTTAGTTTTAACCTCTAACCCCTTAACTATATTTAATGATTCATCTCCAACCTTTTTAGTTTCATTAGATATAATTGTCACATTTGAAACATTAGATATTATATTATTAATACTGCTCGCTAAGTTTTCCATTATCCCTAATGTTGCATCTAATTCATTGGATTGTTCCACAGTACCTTCTGCAATACCTTCCATTGCCTTGGATACCCCTTCTGCTATTTCAGAAGTTTGTCTTGATATTTCCTTTAAGTCCTTAGCTTCTCTTACAACGATTTCAGAAACACTTCTAGTTTCTTCAATTAAATTTCTTATAGAACCAATCATTGAATTGAAACTCTTGCTGAGCATTCCAATTTCATCTTCTCCAAAGACATCTGCTTTTACTGTTAAGTCTCCCTCTTCTGCTTCTTTCATCTTAACTACAAGATTGTTAATTGGATTAGCTATTCTTCTTGCAAGGAATAATCCAAATATGCCTGAAATTATTATGCACACAATAGTCAATACTATTGTAAGTATTCCTGAAGTTTGAATTTCATGTAATATGTACCCTTTTGGAATTTCATCTATTAATCTCCATCCATTGCTACAAGTATTTAATGTAATTAAATTGCTGCCTGATTCAAACACTTTAGAATTAACTCCATCTATGCTTTTAGCTATGTCATCATTTACCTTAGCTCCAATTCTATTCTTATCAGTTGAATATATGGCTATCCCCTGGCTATCTATTAGTGATAATACAATTCCACTGTTATCATCTTCCCTTTGAAGCATTCCCTCAAGTTCACTTGTATAAATTGATGCTAACATCATCGTTTTATCATTTACCTGCTTTGCATAATATAATTTACTGTAGTTCCCATCTTTACCCGTAAACCAATTTGCTTTACTCTTATTACCACCTACTTGATTTTTTAAATCCGTATATAATGCTTTCATGTCATGCATATTAGTTATGGTTTCAGATGTTTTACCAATTGTAGTTCCATCTTCATAGACTAGTGCAAAATCAGTAAAATTCTGCATCAGACTTATAGATAATAAATAATCACTTATTTCTTTTGATACTTGCTCTTTTTGAAACTGATCTGTTTTATTATCAAGTGGATTAAATATTAAAATGTTATCATTTGCAAAAATAAGAGAAGTTGCATTTTCAATTTCACCTAAATAATTATCTATGTTTAACTGAGTCTGTGCACTTGTACCTTTAGATAACTCTCCTACTTTATTTGTTAATATATTTCTATTATTAACATAAGTTAATGATGCAATCAGCACTATTGATACCAATGCTATTGCTATGTAACTAGCCATTAATTTAGCTTTTAAAGACCTTTTTATATTCGTCCCTTCTTTAAATGCCATAAGCTTTATATCCATTAAAATTCCCCCTAAACTATAGTTAATTAAATTATGATAACCCTTATTATCAGCATGGTTATAATTAGCATTATGCTTTAATAATCTATTATTAGAATAATATCCCATGAACATTGTCTAAAAAAACTTTGCCAAAATATTTCATTTTATTTTGACAAAGCCCAATTTATATTTAATTTATCTAACCTTTAATGCATTTTACTAGTCAGCCACCATGAGCAGCTAGTATATGTCTATTAACTTTAAAAATTATTATATTGTGTTAAACGCTATATTTTATTTCCAATAATATATCTATTGTTAAATGCTATATTATTTTCAAAACTAATTCTTATTCATTTTGTGCTTATCTACTAGGCTCTTTTAGATAGAACCTTTTCTTCATACGCTTTAACTTCTTTAAGCCAGTTTTCAGCAACTGGTACATTGTTCTTTTCACAATAATAATTCCAAATATCACCCATTGGATAAGTTTTGAATTCTTCCATTAAAGCTAATCTTTCTGTGAAGTTTCCAGCATCCTGTAGTTCTCTTAATTTATCATTTGGTATTAACATTGCATTAAGTAATGCTTTTATCATATTTCTTGTTCCAATTGTCCATGCTGCAATTCTGTTTATGCTTGCATCAAAGAAATCAAGCCCAATAATTACTCTATCTAAAGCATTGTTTCTTACTATCTCTTTAGCTAATTCTTTAAGTTCATCATCTAAAACTATAACATGATCAGAATCCCATCTTACTGGTCTACTTACATGAAGAGCAACCTTTTCATCAAATAATAACATTGCTGAAAGTTTATCTGAAACAACTTCTGTTGGATGATAGTGTCCTGTATCCATTAATGACATTATGTTATTTTTAGCTGCATAATTTAGATAAAATTCATTTGATCCTACTGTGTAAGCTTCTGCACCCAAGCCAAATACCTTTGATTCAACACAATCTAAATTATATTTTTTATCTACTTCTACCTTTAAAATTTCATCTAAAGATTCTTTAAGTCTTCTTCTTGGTCCTAATCTATCGCTTGGAATATCCTTATAACCATCTGGAATCCATATATTTGTTAAACAAGTCTGCCCTAATTCTTTTCCAAAATATTCTCCAATCTTTCGTGAAGCTATGCAGTGTCTTATCCAAAAGTCCCTTATTTCTTTGCTCGGATGAGATAATGTTAGACCATCTGAAGCCTTTGGATGAGAGAATATTGTTGGATTAAAATCAAGACCTAATCCATTTTTCTTTGCCCATTCTACCCAGTTTTTAAAATGTTCTGGTTTTAGTTCATCTCTTTCTACTGCTTTTCCATCAGTCTCTGCATAAATAGCATGAAGATTAATCTTATGTTTTCCTGGAATTAAACTTAAGGCTTTCTCTAAATCTTTTCTTAATTCTTCTGCATTTCTTGCCTTCCCTGGATAGTTACCAGTTGCAGCAATACCACCTGACAATTCATTTTGACTTACTTCAAACCCTGTAACATCATCTCCCTGCCAGCAGTGAATTGATATTTTAACTTTATTAAGTTCTTCTAAAACCTTATCTACATCAATTCCCCATTTTTCATATTCTTCTTTGGCTAATTCATATTTTTCTTTAATATTCATTTTTTACTCCTCCGTTTTTATATTAGAATTTTATAAATTTTCATTTACTAGTTTGTTTGAGTAACTTATATTAATAAAACTTATATGCATATATAAATTTACTTTTGTTTTACTTAAATACTTTAATATCAAATGATTCTTTGATAGCTTGTCTTGCTTCTCCTAAGTCTTTAAAAATATTTTTACTTATAAGCTGAGCTACAATGTTTCCTATTGCTGTAGCTTCTACTGGGCCTGCCAGTACTTCTTTTCCTGTGACTTTAGCAACTAATTCATTAAGCAAATCATTTTGACAGCCGCCACCAAAGATATTTATTCTCTTAAATTCCTTTTCAAATATCTCCTCAAGACTGTATACAGCTTTTTTATAACAATGAGCCAGGCTGTTAAACACGCACTGTGCCACTTCACCTATTTCTTCTGGAACTTTTTGATTTGTCTCTTTGCAGTAAGCTTTTATTTCCTCAATCATGTTTTCTGGTTTTAAGAATCTACCATCATCAACATTTACTATTGAAGCAAACTCTGAATGTTTTCTTGCTAAATCAACTAGCTCTGCAAAAGAATATTTGTTTTGAGTATTCCTTCTGACTTCTTGAATGACCCAGAGTCCCATAATATTTTTTAAGAATCTATATCTATAATCTATTCCACCTTCGTTTGTGAAGTTATGCTCCATTGCCTGGGGCACACAAATTGGAAATCTATTTTCAACACCAATAAGTGACCATGTTCCTGAACTTAAATAAATGCTGTCATTATCATTACATACAGATGAGATAAATGCTGAACCCGTATCATGAGTTGCTGGAAGTATTACCTCCATATTAAATCCAAATTCATTAACTAATTTTTCTCTTAAATTTCCTAAGCTTGTTTTAGGTAATTTTATTTCCTGGAAAATTTCTTTGTTAATTTCAAGCTTTTCTAAGATTTCTTCGTCCCAAGTCCTTTCAAAAGAGTTAACTAGTTGAGTTGATGTTGCATTAGTATATTCATTAACTTTCTTTCCTGTAAGCAGGAAATTCAAATAGTCTGGAATCATTAAAAAAGTTTTTGCCTTTTCTAATATTTCCGGATTGTTTTTCTTTATAGAAAGTAGTTGATACACTGTATTAAACCTTTGAAACTGAATTCCTGTATGCAAATACAAATCATCCTTTGGAATAATCTTAAAGACTTCTTTCATCATACCTTCTGTTCTGTCATCTCTATAAGCAACTGCGTTTCCAAGTATCTTATCGTTTTCATCTAATAAAATAAAATCAACTGCCCAGGTATCTATTCCTATGCTCTTTGGAATTTTTCCTATCTCTTTGCATTTTTTAATTCCATTTTTTATATCCTTAAATAATTGCTCAATATTCCAGCAATATTCATTTCCTACTTTAGTTATTCCATTTTCAAATCTATATACTTCTTCTAGATTTATCTTTCCATTTTCTATTGAACCTAATATATGTCTCCCGCTAGATGCCCCAATATCAATGGCTAAATAATAATCCATACATTCCCTCCTATTTATTTATTATTTTATCTAAACTATATTTAAATTATATTGCTTGCGAAAGTCATTTTTAATATCTAGGTTTGCTTAATTTATTATCCTTATTTGCAACTTTATCTATTTTTTTATCATCTTTCAAAACAAAAATAGTTTTGCTCTCTTTTAGTTTTTATAACTATCACAAAGCACTATATTTAAGGGATTTTAGATAAAAATAAATAAAGGTCTGATTCCAATTAAATATTGAAATCAGACCTTTATTTTATAATCTGTATTTTCTATTTATTTGCTTTATTATATCAACCTATTACTCGAATGGATTTTCTGTTTTATATAACATACCTTTTGGTTGATTGAATCCTACTTCTTGTACACCCAAATATCTGAATAAATTGTAAATTGCTTTTCCAAAGTGTCCAAATGCAACTGCTCCATGGTGTGGATATCTACCTTCAATTAATACATGACGATAGAATCTTCCCATTTCAGGTATTGCAAATACTCCTATAGAACCGAAAGAACGTGTTGCAACTGGTAAAACTTCTCCTTCTGCTACATAAGCTGTAAGTTCTGCATCTGCATTACTTTGTAATCTAAAGAAAGTAATTTCTCCTGGTACAATATCTCCTTCTAATGTTCCTCTAGTTATATTTGGCTCTTGATTTGGTTCTAATGCTCTTGCCATAATCATTTGGTTCTTCATAGTACCTTTTGTTAATTTACAAGCTGCTGTATTACCACAGTGGAATCCCATAAATGTATCTTTTAATGTATAATTAAATTTACTCTTTATTTCTCCTTCATACATATCAGCTGGTACTGTATTGTTAATATCAAGTAATGTTACGACATCTTGACTTACGCAAGTTCCAATATATTCACTTAAAGCTCCATAAATATCAACTTCACATGATACTGCAATTCCTCTTGCTGTTAAACGGCTGTTTACATAGCAAGGTACGAAACCAAATTGTGTTTGGAATGATGGCCAGCATTTATTTGCAAATACAACAAATTCTCTTGAACCCTTGTGCTCTTCCATCCAATCTAATAATGTGATTTCATATTGAGCAAGTTTTGGTAAAATACCAGGCATCTTATTTCCTTCACCTAATTCTTCTTCCATGCTAGCCATTACTTCTGGAATTCTTGAATCATCTTTATGTGCATTAAATGCTGCATATAAATCAAGTTCTGAATTTTCTTCTATTTCAACACCTAAGTTATATAATTGCTTAATAGGTGCATTACAAGCTAAGAAATCTTGAGGTCTTGGACCAAAAGAAATAATCTTTAAATTCTTTAAACCAAGTAATGCTGTTGCAACTGGTACAAATTCAGCAATCATATCTGCAACTTCTGTTGCAGTTCCAACAGGATATTCTGGAATATATGCTTTTATATTACGAAGAGCTAAATTATAGCTTGCATTAAGCATTCCACAATATGCATCGCCACGTCCTCCAACTAAGTTATCTCCTGTTTCTTCTGAAGCAGCTGCAAACATAACTGGTCCATCAAATTCTTTAGCAAGTAAAGTTTCTGGAGTTTCAGGTCCGAAGTTTCCAAGATATACTACAAGAGCATTTACACCAGCTTCTTTAACTTCTGCTAATGCCTTTTGCATGTGTTTTTCATTTTCGATAGCTGTTGGACATTCATAGATATCTCCATAAACTTTCTTATAAGATTCTACTACAGCCTTTCTTCTATTATTTGATAATTCCATTGGGAAACAATCTCTACTTACAGCAACAATTCCTAATTTTACTTTTGGTGTATTATTCATTTTTAATTCCTCCATTTATATATATTTTTTATTTCAAAACTTTATTTTTGTTTTATATATCACTAATTGATTATTTTAACGAAATATTTTCTCCTTTTAAGCCTATAAATGCACCTTGCTCGCCTAGGTCAGTATCTTTATGTCCAATTAACCACTTATTTCTTGCAAATAGCAATGCATCTTCGCCTGATTTTGAAATTTCATTTTCTAAAGGTAAATTAGTATCTCTTGGTAAAACAACAACACATCTGAATCCATCTTCATTTGCATTACATGGTGCATAGTGAAGTGTAGTTGCATATACTTCAATTATAGTTCCTGCTGGAACCTTAAAAGCTTCAATCTTAGCTGTGTCATATGAGTAATCGTCTTCAATATCCTGCTGAGAGCCTATTAATAGGATAAGATCATTTACTGCTATATTAATTTCTGATGAACGATGATATTCAACTGCGTTTAACATATAGTTATTACCATTACAATATCCTATTTGTATTGGCAGCTCACCATATTCTCTATCTTGTAACTCTTTAGCAATGCTTAATTTCTCAAGTTCTTCAATTGATGGTTCATATATTACATCATCTGGTAATGGTGTACTCTTCATTTTTTCGATTATTTCTGTACAATCATAATTCTTCAGTACTTGTCCATACTTTTTGAATGCTTTGTCAGTAACACTTTTAATAACCATATTAATCTTCCCTTCTCACATATATTCAATATTAAATACACATTTTATAACAAAATCTATAAATATACTTTAACTAACTCTCTAATTCTTATATTTTATCATTTATACAACTCTTATTTTTTCACACTTTTTTACACTACAATTCTTATACATATCTTTTTAGCTATAGTACTACAGATGAGTTTCAATATATTTATAGATTGAGTACTAATTATTTTGAAACAACTTTAATTGTTCTTTCAACCACATTCTCTACAGTAAAGCCAAATAATTTAAATAATTCTTCTGCCTTACCTGAAGCTCCAAAAGTATCTAGAGAAATAACTTCTCCATCAAGTCCTACATATTTATGCCATCCAAAGCTTGTTAAGGCTTCTACTGCAACTCTTGCTCTTACTGCTTTTGGCATTACAGACTCTTTATAGCTTTCCTCTTGAGCATCAAATAGCTCAAAACTTGGCATGCTTATTACTCTTGCATCGATTCCTTTAGCTGAGAGTTCTTCTGCTGCCTTAAAGATTAATTCTACTTCTGAACCTGATGCCATTAATAGTACATCTGGTGTTTCTTTCTTAGAATCTTTAAGAATATATCCACCCTTTAAGGCTCTCTTTGGACACCCATCATATAGCGGCAAGTTTTGTCTTGTCAATACTAATGATGTTGGTGTAGTTCCATTAGTTACAGCATAATACCAAGCTGCTGCTGTTTCTTTTGAGTCAGCTGGTCTAAATACTGTCATGTTTGGCATACTTCGAAGCGCTGCTAACTGTTCAATAGGTTCATGAGTTGGTCCATCTTCTCCTACTCCAATACTATCGTGAGTTAATACATAAGTTACTGGAAGTTTCATAAGAGCTGATAATCTCATAGCACCCTTCATGTAATCACTGAATACAAAGAATGTTGCACAGAATACCTTGAGTCCGCCATGAGCATACATACCGTTAGTTATAGCTGCCATCGCATGTTCTCTAACTCCAAAATGAAGATTTGAACCGCTTCTGTCTTCTGCCGAGAAGTCGCTACGACCATCCATATGAGTCTTGTTTGATGGTGCTAAATCTGCTGAACCTCCTATAAGGTTTGGAATTAATTTAGCTAATCTATTTATCATTATTCCTGAAGATTGTCTTGTAGCCATTTCTTTATCAAAGCTCCAAAGTTCTTCATTATTTAGTAAACTTTCCTTATCTATTTCTCCACTCATCCAAATTCCATATTCCTTTGCTAGTTCTGGATAAGCTTTCTCATATTCCTTAAATAAGTTATTCCATGCTGTTTCTTTAGCTATACCTTTTTCTATGTGCTCATTCATATTTGTATACACTTCGTCTGGTACATAAAATGCTGGCTCAGCCTTCCAGCCTAAGTTTTCCTTCATAGCTTTTACATTATCAGCACCTAAAGGTTCTCCATGAGCTGAAGCTTTACCTTGTTTTGCAGGGCATCCAAAACCTATTTGGTTTTTAACTATTATAATTGATGGTTTAGCTGTTTCTGCTTTTGCTTCTTCTATTGCAGCTTCTATTGAATCAATATCATTTCCATCTGCTACTTTTAATACCTGCCAGCCATAAGCTTCGTATCTCTTTCCTACATCTTCTCTAAATGCTATATCTGTATTTCCTTCAATTGAAATATTATTTGAATCGTATAATACGATTAATTTTCCAAGACCTAAGGTTCCAGCAAGTGATGATGCTTCTCCTGAAATTCCTTCCATAAGACATCCATCTCCAACAATTGCATATGAATAATGGTCAACTACCTTATAATCTGGCTTATTGAATTTTTCTGCTAAATGTGTTTCTGCAATAGCCATTCCCACTGCATTACATATACCTTGTCCAAGTGGTCCTGTTGTAATTTCAACACCTTTAGTATGGCCGTATTCTGGATGTCCTGGTGTTAAACTTCCTATTTGTCTAAAGTTCTTTAAATCTTCAACTGTAAGTCCATATCCAAATAAGTGTAATAATGAATATTCAAGCATTGAACCATGTCCTGCAGATAATACAAATCTATCTCTGTTATCCCAACTCGGATTCTTTCCATTATGATTCATCTTTGTCCACAAAGTATATGCCATGGTAGCAGCTCCAAGTGGTAACCCCGGATGTCCTGATTTTGATTTTTCTATAGCATCTGCTGATAATACTCTTATTGCATTAATAGATAATTTATCTAATTCTCTACTCATTTCTTACCTCACTTTTTATATAAATATATTTTCAAGAAAAGCTGCAAGCTTTTCCTCCTAAACTGTTAACTGTTAAACGCTGCTGCCCAGTCTGCCTTAAACTTTTCAAGTCCTTGATCTGTTAATGGATGTTTTATCATTTGCATTACTAAGTTATAAGGTACTGTTGCTATATCTGCTCCTGCCTTTGCTGCTTCTATTACATGAATTGGATTTCTTACACTTGCTGCTATTATTTCTGTTTCTATTCCATGTACTGCAAATATTTCTGCTATATCTCTAACTAAATCCATTCCTATCATTGATATATCATCTACTCTTCCTAGGAATGGGCTTACATATGTTGCTCCTGCATTTGCTGCAAGTAAGGCTTGTGTAGCTGAAAATATTAATGTTACATTTGTTTTGATTCCTTCACTTGCTAATACCTTTGTTGCTTTAAGTCCTTCTGCTGTCATTGGTATTTTTACTATCATATTTTTATGGATTGCAGCTATTTCTCTTCCTTCTTTTATCATTCCTGCTGCATCCTCACTTACTACTTCTCCACTTATTGGTCCATCTACTATTTCTGTGATTTCCTTTATTACTTCATTGAAATCTCTTCCTTCTTTTGCTATTAGCGATGGATTTGTTGTTACTCCACTTATTACTCCCATTTCATTTGCTTCTTTTATATGTTCTACATTTGCTGTGTCTAAAAAAAATCTCATTCTCTTAACATCTCCTCTTTGCATTTAGTTAAAAAGTACCAGTTAATCTTTCATATATAAAAGGTTCACCTTAAATCCGGAGTTCCAATCAGAAATTTAAGGTTTCCCTGTTATAAGCTTATTACTCAAACTTTAAAAATATATTTTTAAAATTTATTTAATAAGTTTTGAAATTAATAGAGCAGCTTCTACCACTCTATTATTTAATTTCTAAAAATTCTTCAATAGGCAGCATTGCTGCTCCCATCAAATACGATTCCTTAAAGCTTGCCACACTAATGCTACAACTATTTTCATCTGTGAACAAATTATCCTTATATACTACTTTTTTCAAGATATCTATCTTATCTGTCAATAAATTGTTAATATCTCCACCTATAATTATGCTATTAGGATCCAATAACATGATTAAATTTGATATTCCAATTCCTAATATTTTTAAATATTTATCTAATACCTCTTTAGTTGCTAAATCATCTTTCATATATAATTCTTCAAATTCATCTATATCTGAAATATCCTCTAAAGATATTTCATTGTAACTATCTATCAACGCATTCATTGATGTATATGCTTCTAAACATCCTTTAGCTCCACACTTGCATTTCTTTCCGTCTATAGATACCTTTATGTGGCCAAACTCTCCTGAAGAATTATTTTCCCCCCTATATATCTTTCTATTTATAATTATTCCAAGACCTAATCCATCTGTTATTGACACATAAAGTAAATTTTCAAACATGCCTTTCCTGTTTAAAAATTCATAATATGCTGACAGATTAGCCTCATTGTCTACATATATAGGCACATTTAGATATTCAAACTTTTCCTTCAAATTATAATCTTTGGCTTCAAGAAGATATGAATATTTTATTATTCCTTCATTAAAATCTACAGTTCCAGGTAGTGAAAACCCAACCCCAAGCAGATTTTCAGAATTCAAATCATATTTTTTCATAATCAAATCTATATTTTCCTTAATTATTGATATCATATTTTCTATCCCATTATTTTTATGTCTTATTCTTAGATTTTCAATAATTTTTTTCTTCAAATTAACTAAGGTTATTTTAATATGACTTGGGGTTAATGCAACTCCAATTGAATATCTACAATTTTCATTTAATTTAATTGAAATTGCTTTTCTTCCTCCTGTAGATTCTAAAGATCTCACATCCTCTACAATTCCTTCATTTTTTAGTTCATTAATGTTAGTGGAGACTGTAGTTATACTTATATCCAATATTCTTGAAATATCCAATTTAGCAATCTCATTTTTTTCTAATAATAATGCTATTATTTTTTTTCTATTACTTTCTTTTATTTTACTATGATTTACCTCTATCAAATTTTGTAATGCTCCTCTCATCTATCTATGAATAATAGTAGCTTTCTTAAATAATAACATTATTCTTATTCTTATTAAAGTATTGATAACTAGCCATAGATATTATAAATTTTTTAGTCTAAAATCAATATTTAGTAAACTACGTACTATTACACTATAAGCTAGATGCCTAACATAATTCATTCTTATATATCTTTAATTTTAGGATAAGCTGAATTATATGTTTCATATACCTTAGAATACAACTCTTTTAATTCTGGATTTGGTTCTACTTTTTCATTTCCCTTTACAATTTTATTGCAAGCATCTTCAACTGAATCATATATTCCAGCTCCAACTCCTGCAAGAATTGCCACACCAAGTGCTCCACCTTCTGATGCTTTTACTGTAGTTAATGAATACCCAAAAATATCAGCTAATATTTGTCTCCATATACTGCTTTCTGCGCCGCCTCCGCTTACTCTTATTTCCTTAATATCTACATTCATATTCTCGATAATATCAAGGCAATTCTTCAAGCTAAAACTAACTCCTTCTAATATACTACGTGTAAAATCATCATGATTATTTATAAGTGATACTCCTAAAAAAGCTCCTTTAACATTAGGATCTATATGAGGTGTTCTTTCTCCCATTAGATAAGGCAAATAAACGATTCCATTAGATCCTGGTTTAGATCGTGCTGCTCTTTCAGTTAATATATCATATATATCAATTCCTGATTTTTCGCTTTCTTCAACCTCTTTTGCGCAAAATGTTCTTTTAAACCAATTTAATGAAAGACCTGCACCTTGAGTAACTCCCATTACGTGCCATTTATTAGGTACTGCATGGCAAAGAGTATGAACTCTTCCCTTTTCATCAAACCTAGGTGTATCAGTTGCTGCAAATACCACTCCTGAAGTCCCTATTGTTGTTGATATTATTCCTTCACTTACTATTCCATTTCCAATTGCTCCAGCTGCTTGATCTCCAGCCCCACCAACAACAGGTGTATCTATTGCTAAGTTTGTAAGTTCTGCTACCTCTTTAGTAACATGTCCACTGACAACAACTGATTCATAAACATCTGCTAATATATTCTTATCAATATTTAAATCATTAAGTAATTCCTCGCTCCAGTCTCTAGTGTTTATATCAAGCATTTGCATACCGCTAGCATCTGAAACCTCTGTTGCAAAAACATTTGTCAACTTAAATCTTATATAATCCTTTGGAAGAAGAATTTTATATATTTTTTCATAATTATCCGGCTCATTATTTCTGACCCATAGAAGCTTTGAAAGAGTAAAACCAGTTAAGGCTGGATTTCCTGTTATTTTAATTAATCTCTCTTTTCCTATAACCTCTGTCATATACTCGCACTCTTTTTCTGTTCTTTGATCACACCAGATTATGGAGTTTCTAATTACTTTAAAGTCTTTATCCATTAGAACAAGACCATGCATCTGCCCGCTTAATCCAATACCTTTAATGTCAGAAGCTTGTACACCACTTTTTTCAATAACATCCCTTATTCCTTTGACACACGCCTGCCACCAATCTTCAGGATTTTGTTCAGCCCACCCTACTTGTGGTTGAAATAAATCATATCCATATGTCGCAGTTTTTATAGTTTTCCCTTCTTCATTAAACAAAGCTGTTTTAGTCCCTGATGTTCCAATATCTAAGCCTAGTAAATATCTCATATTAAACCTCCATTCCTATACTAATATCTTATTTTATTTAAAAACAAAACATTCTACTTATGATTTTAAATAACTTTTTAAATGTATTTTAATAAGTTAATTGTATCCTCTTTTTTAGCACTAGTCAATATATTTTAGTAAACTTTTTCATTTAGTTGATTACATTATTTTTAAGCATCAATCTTCCTTGCTGATACCCTATTATCAAGATTAACTTAACAAGATAAAAAGTGCCATATAGATTAATCTATACGACACTTTTTTATAATAGAACTTATTAAGTCATATATAATGTACTAAGTTTATTATATATGATTTGCAACCTCATATGCATCCCAGATACCATACATGATATTAGAAACCTTACGTGCATCTCCTAAAAGATAAATTTCTGGAATTTCAAATTCTAATTCCTTATATAAAGAATTTTCTTCTTTATATCCTACAGAAAGAATTACTGAATCACATTCAATCTTTTCTATTCCATCTTTTGTTTCTATTTCTAGAGCTCCATCTTTATATGCTTTAACCTTTGAATTTACTTTAACCTCAATACCATTAAACGGTACTAATTTTTCAAGCATTTCACTGTTTGCAGAGCATAAAGGTCCATTTAAAGCAAGAATTTTATGCAATGCTTCTACTATTGTAACCTTTTTACCTTTTTTAGCAAGATCAAGCGCCAATTCACAGCCAACTAATCCGCCTCCAACTACAACAGTATTATTTCCAGGCTTCTTCTTTCCAAGCAGTACTTCTGCTGCTGTAAATACTTTATCATCATCTCCAAGTGAAAATACTTTTGGAGTAGATCCAGTAGCCATTATTACAGCATCAGCATTGGATTTTAATACTTGCTCCTTTGTTACTTCGCTATTTAAATGTACTTCAACCTTTAATTCTTCTAATGTATGAGCATACCAAGCAGCTAAAGCAATATCATCTTCTTTAAAATCTGGTGCTCCACCTGGAATAAGATTTCCACCTAGCTTATCATTCTTTTCATAAAGAACTGGCTCATGACCTCTAAGTGCTAAAACTCTTGCTGCTTCGCATCCTGCAACTCCACCACCAACTATTAAAACTTTTTTCTTCTTAATCACTGGTGTTAAAGCATTATCTTTTTCCTTACATGCTTGAGTATTTACTGCACAGTTAAGCAATGAATAATGTTGTACACGTCCCATACAGCCTTCTTGGCATGAGATACATGGTCTAATAGACTTACTTCTATTGCTTCTTAACTTATTTACATAGTCAGGGTCTGCAAGTAGTGGTCTTCCAAGACTTATAATGTCGCATGTACCATTCTCAACAGCTTCAAGTGCCATATCTGGATCATCCATTCTTCCTGCACATATAATAGGTACATCTACAGTTTCTTTCATCAATTTAGCATATGGTCTGTATAATCCTTTTTCTTGATACATTGGAGGATGACTCCACCACCATGAATCATAAGATCCAACATCTGTATCTAATGAATCATATCCATATGATACAAGTAGCTTTGCTGCTTCAATTCCTTCTTCTAAATCTCTTCCCTTTTCAATAAATTCTTCACCTGGAAGCGCTCCATCTCTTAAATCTTTTATAAAACTCTTTGGAGAATATCTAAGAGTTACTGGGAAGTCTTCTCCACATCTATTTTTAATTTCTTCAACTATTTCACGTGCAAAGCGAAGTCTATTTTCTAAGCTTCCACCATATTCATCAGTTCTATGATTAAATAATGAAATAGCAAATTGGTCTATAAGGTATCCTTCATGAACGGCATGAATTTGAACTCCATCAAAACCAGCTCTTTTTGCATTATAAGCTCCCTCTCCAAACTTTTTAACTATAGCTTTAATTTCTTCAACTTTAAGTTCACGGCAAGTCTTATCAAGCCATCTATGTTGAATTGGTGATGGCGCAACTGGAGGAAATTCTCCAAGATTAGTTGGTATAGTAACTCTACCAAAACCACCTGACATTTGTAAAAATACCTTTGCATTATATGCATGTATTCTTTCTGTCATTTCTCTTCCTGTTCTAACAAATTGTACTGGATTGTGTGTTGGACATGGAACATTTGGCATACCATGTTCCTCAACTTCATTATCTACAAAAGTAACCCCTGTAATAATTAAGCCAGTACCACCTTTTGCTCTTTCAGTATAATAATCAATTCCTCTTTGATTAAAACCGCCTTCACTATCAGCTAGCCCAAGTGGTCCCATTGGGGCCAATGCAAAACGGTTTTTTATTTCACATTTACCAATCATAACTGGTTCAAATAGCTTTTTGTACTTATTCATACATATCCTCCTAATATAAATACTTAATCGTTAACCATTTAACAAACATATACTTACTAATATAATGTTGTCACCAATATTATTATAATATTCTGAAAATAAATACGTCAATATTTACATGTTTGTTTTTTCATAACATATTTTAATTTATATATAATCATGATAAAATAACCTTAAAAACTAGCGAGGTGCTAAAGATATATGAGAACTTTAAAATATGCAATTTTAGGGCTTGTTAATAGAAATCCTTTAACAGGATACGATATAACCAAAGCCTTTAATGAAGGCTTAGTAGAATTTTGGTATGCCAAGCATAGTCAAATCTATCCTGAACTAAAAAAACTAACAGATGAGGAGCTTATATCATACGAGACAGTTATACAAGGTGAAAAATTAGAGAAAAAATTATATACGATAACTGAAAAAGGGAAAAAAAGTCTGCAAAAATGGCTTGTAAAGGATGAACCTTTAGAGCCAACTCCTAAAGATATATTTAGGCTTAAGGCTTATTTCTGCGATGAAATGGATAATGCTACTCTATTAAAGCAGTTTGAAAGTACACTTAATAAACATTCTGAAAGATTAGAATATCTAGAAAGTTCTATGGAAGAACTTCTAAAAAACAAGGATGTTTCCAAAGTCTCTTCTCCAAATTTTGGAGATTATATTATTTTGAATGGTGCTATTATGAGAGAAAAAAGTTATATAGATTGGCTTAATGATTGTATCCAAAAAATAATTCAAAAAAAGTAGGAACATTATGTTGTTCTTACTTTTTTTCTATAATAACTAAAACTGGTGCTTCCTTTGTATATTCTAATTAAAATTATCAGATAAATACAATTATTGAAAGTATTTTCCAAGTGAGCTATTATAATCATATAAACAGTATCTTTTCATGCGAACTAACTTAACCATTATATAATCAAGGGGTGCAAAAATGAAATATTTAGTTTTGGATATTGGCGGTAGTGCTATTAAATATGCACTTATGACCGAAGATTTAAATTTTATTGAAAAGGGTAAGAAGCCAACACCTGTTGACAACATTGAAAGTTTCATAGATGTAATTGGCAAAATATATGATAAGTACAAAAGCGAAATAGTTGGGATGCCAATAAGTATGCCTGGAATTTTAGATAGTGAAAGAGGTTATGCTTACACTGGCGGATTTTTAAAATATAATAATGAAAAAGAGATTGTTAAAATACTAGAAGAAAGATGTCCTACTAAAATAACAATAGAAAATGACGGAAAATGTGCAGCATTAGCAGAAGCTTGGAAGGGTAGCTTGAAAGACTTTAATGATGGTGTTGTTATAGTCCTCGGAACGGGTGTAGGCGGCGGAATTATAAAAGATAAAAAAATCTATAAAGGTAAAAATTTTTTTGCAGGCGAATTCAGTTTTATAACCGCTAACATTTATGACCCAGAAAATGACGAAAATTACTGGGCAGCAATAAATGGATCTAATGGATTAATAAATTCTGCTTCGAAAATAAAAAATATACCTGAACAAGAATTGGATGGATATAAGATATTTGAATATGCCAATTCTGGAGATAAAGATATAATTAAAGTATTAGACGATTTCACCTATAAATTAGCAGTTCAAATATTTAATCTCCAATGCATTTTAGATCCAGAAGCATTTGCAATTGGTGGTGGAATAAGTAGTCAGGATATTTTAATCGATTATATAAAAAAGAATGTAGATAAATATCATGAACACTTCAAGCTTCATATTCCTAAGCCACGAGTTGTTAGATGCAAATTTAGAAATGATGCTAATCTTATAGGTGCTTTATATAATTTTTTGATTCACAATTCAAATAGTTAATGCACATAAAAATAAAAAAAGACTCTCAATGTTATAACTATAAAAATATATATGTTGCAATAATAAAATTACATTTAGGATGTCTATCTGCTAAGTAAATATCCAAATGTTAAATGTAGAAAATCAATTGCAACATATATGCTTAAATTATTTTCTTAGGAGTCTCATTTTTTATTTATATTCATTAAAGTTAAGTGTAGCTTTTATACAAATATTTTATTAAAAATCTATTGCTCATTTGTTTTTAACTTATAATCTCTAGGTGTCATCCCAAATTTACTTTTAAATATTTTATAAAAGTATGTTGGATTTTCATATCCCACCAAATCCATTATTTGAGCAATGGAATAATTGGTTGATTTAATTAATTCAATAGCCTTGCTTAACTTTCTTTCCTGTAGTAATTCCTTAAATGTCATTTTAGTATGCTTTTTTATTAATTTACTAAGTTTATAATCCGGCTGCTTTAGATTTTCCGCTAACTCTAAAAGAGTTCCTTTGCCATAAAATTCATCGATGTATTTAAGGCTTTGAATTATTAACAGCTTCTCATAATTATCCACAGAATATGCTTCTATATCCTGTGAATTCTTTATTAACTCTACTAATAATAGTCCAACTAAGAGCTTTATTGTTGCTTTTTTCATTATTGAGGAAGTATATATTTCTATTATTATTCTTTCTAATAAATCCTGTATATCTTTTCTTTCTGAAACTTTAAAATATAGATATTCTCCTTCATCATAATTTGTATATAATGTAGTCAATAGAAATTTACTTATAATATTCTCATTACCTAAAAGCGTTATTATGTAGTCAAAAAATTCTGGCCTAATTATAAAATTAATTATTATATCTTCTTTCTTTGATGCCTTAATTTCATGAGTTATATATTGATTTAAAAAAATCAATTCTCCCTTTTGCAACGTTATTTCTTTATTATCAATTACTTGAGTTAACTTTCCTTGATAAATATAATTAAATTCAATGTAATTATGCTTGTGGCTTGGAAAGTTAATAAATCGTGTATGTTTTCTAATATTTATTAACTCTCCACTTGGCAATAACTTATTACTATCAATGATAAATTTTCCTTCATCCGTATAAATACTCTTATTTACTGAATTCTCTCCACTTATAATCTTTGATTCTTCATCCGTAAGTTCTATGAGTTTATCATGAATTTCCTTCAGCATAAGCTAAGCCTCCTTATCTCATTATAAATAAACATAATATTTATATTATACAACTTATATATACAAAAGTTAATTATCCCTTATAATCACCTAAATTAATACCTACTTTATCAACCTCATATATTTACCAAATAAATAAAAAGAATATAGCCATGTACTTATATCTCCTCATGCTATATCCTCTCCATATTAATAAACATAAATAAGGCACAATCAAATAAATAATAAGTCCATTTGCCAGCCTATTTTCCATCATCCTACGGCGACAAATTAACCTAATAGCCCGCTATGAGGGTAATTTGTCTTCTTGCCTAATGAAAAATATCCATGGCAATTTTAGACTTGTTATATATTTTCATGTGCCTAAATATTTTTAATTATGCCTTGCTACTACTAATTATTTATACACTCACTTAAAAATTCAAATCCTTCTTTTATAGTTCTATGCTTTAATAACTTTACATCAGATTTAGATATCTTATAAATAAGTTGAACACAATATCCTATTCCAAATGCAGTTACTAATGTTCCAATTCCAACAAATCCCCCTAAGACCCATCCTATGATTAAAGCACTCATTTCTATGCAAAATCTTATTATACTTATTGGCTTTCCTGTACGTTTTACTAATGCAATCATAAGTCCATCTCTAGGCCCACATCCCATTTCACATCCTATATAGAGATAACTTCCTATTGCTGATGCAAACAAACTAGCTATCATCATTAATATTCCTGAAAATAAATTATTACAAACCGGGATTATTTTCATATACATTATAAGATCTATGAAGCATCCTATTATTATCATATTTGCTATAGTTCCAAGCCCTACCTTTACTCCAAGCAAACTAGCAATTACTACTATAACCACTCCAACTATGATACTTGCTTGTCCCATAGTTATACTTGTTACATTGGTCAATCCTTGATGGAATACATCCCAAGGACTTAGTCCTAAATTTGAATTAAGGGCCAACACAGTTCCACTTGCGCACAAAAAAAAGCCAACTAGTAATTTAAGTACAAGACTAAATAATTTTTTCATAATTCCCCTTTTCTCCTGTAGTTTATTTTTTACCATATAATTCTCCGCATAAAAAACAGCTACAGATTATTTCTTCAATTATTAGTCAGTTTACCTCAATCTAGTGAAAAACTCAATTTGCTTTTACTTATAAAGCGTTAATATAAAGCGTATACATGTCTTTTTATATCACTGTATTTCCTGTTGATGAAATTTTTTAAAAAAGTTTTCCCTTTTTAATTTTTACACAATAACTTCTGACTGCTTTTCTTTTTTTACTCTATAAACCAAGAATATTCCATAGCAAACTAATATTAGAGCTGCTAATATCTTAACATCAAATATATTTTCTCCTAAAAATATAGCTGACAATAATGTTCCAAAAACAGGTATTAAAAAATTAAATACTGATATTATTCCAACTTTATTATATTTTAATAGTTGAGTCCATAGAGTAAATGCTACTGAAGACAATAATGCCATATATATTAAAAGTGATGTGGATTTTATTGTAAATCCTTCTAAACTTCCACCTAAGGCAAATCCTAAGATTATAAGGACAATTCCTCCTATAAACAGTTGAAATCCAGTAACTATTGACGGTTCCTGTGCTTGAGTTATTTTCTTACCATATATGGCTGAAACAGCAAAAATTATTGCTGCAAACAATATAAAGCCTTCTCCTTGAAATGTAATATTTCCACCTAGTGATTCTCCATTCAAATTAACTATTATTACACCCAAAAAACCTATCAAGCATCCTGCTATTTTGTTAAAATTAAGCTTATCATTTTTATAAAGGAAATGTGCTAAGATTATGCTTACAAATGTCCCTGTTCCATTTATTATAGAGCCTCTTACCCCTGTAGTATAGGACATTCCAACATAAAAAAATATGTACTGAAGAGTAGTTTGCGTTAATCCGAGTAATGTTATCTGTCCAAATTGACTTTTAGTGAATTTTATTCCTCTTCTATTTTTAACAAGCTCAAATAATAATATAAATAGTCCTGCAAGAGTAAATCTATACCCTGCAAAAACTAATTTTCCTCCTACATCTACTACATTAAATAATGAATATCCGATCTTTATAGCCGGGTAAGCACTTCCCCACAAAAGGCAGCATAATGCTGCGAAAAATACAATGTTCCTTCTATTAGTATAAAATTTAGTATTATCCATATTTCAATTTTTCTCCCTGATTTTTGTTCAAAACTATTTTAATATTGCTGCTTCTTTTATCTCATCTATAATCTTCATAACACGAATTGATTCATCTAAAGATAAATAATCACTTTGTATTCTATCTGCCTTTAAGCAATTATGAACTTCTTTAATTTCTGCATACATATCATCAAATTCTAATTCTTTTTCAATTGTATAAGACTCACTTTCATTTAAATAAACCTTGGCTTTATCAGGCCTATTATACATGGGAACTTCTATGTAACCTTTTGTTCCTTTAATTATAGCAGTTCTTTCCTTATCTCTGTCCATCGCACCTTCTATAGTTCCTATTGTTCCATTTCTAAATGTTAATACAGCTTTAAAATAAGAATCTACTCCTGCCTCATTAAGCTTCATACTAGAAGTGACATTCTCAACTTCGGAATCAGTCATATCCATAACAAATGATAATGGATAGATTCCAACATCTAACAATGCTCCGCCTTGATTTTTATCCAGCAAATAAGATCCTTCTTTTATATTAGTAACATGATTGCAGAAATTAGCTTCAACAGCTGCAATTTCACCAATTTCCCCACTTTCTATTATCTTCTTAATGTCCTGAATTAACGGTATGAATCTAGTCTTCATTGCTTCCATAAAAAATGTATTATTTAATATGGCCTCTTCCTTTATTTCTTCTATTTCTTTTGAATTCAATCCTACAGGCTTTTCACATAGTACAGCTTTCTTATGCCTTAGAGCTTTTATTGACCAATACTTGTGCAAACCATGAGGAAGTGCAATGTAGACCGCATCCAGCTCTTCATCATTTAATAATTCATCGTAATCTTCATAAATTTTTTCACACTTATATTTTTCATAAAATGTATCACGTTTTTCTTTTGTTTTAGACGCAATAGCATATAACCTACCTTCATCTGAGTAAGATAAGCTTTTTGCAAAACGTGCAGCTATATTTCCAAGACCTATAATTCCCCACTTAACCATAACTTCCTCCTTCAATTTTTCATTATCCATAACTTGGTTACATCTTTTTTACTCTACTTATATTATATTGTAATACTGATATATAACAAGCCTTAATCAGTTTATAGTTAAAAATAAGAAACTGTTAGCCTTTCATTATTTATTCCCACATGCTATCAATAAATAGCACTAATTATATATTATTCATTATCACTTTATTCGTCATTAGCTTAGATTTAATCAGAATCAAACCACTGGAAGATTTCAAAGTTTTATATGTAATAAAAAACTATATAAAGAAAATCACAAACTATCATAATTTATAATTTTCTCTATATAGTTATTATTTCTATGGACTTTTTTAATTCAGAAATATATCTTTCTCTCTTTAAATATAACTCTTCTGCTTCCTTTAGTGTAATTTTTTGAAACGAAATTTTATCATTAGGTTTTAGCTGAACTATCTTGCCAATATCCACAGCCGCTACATGAGCTATCTTAGGATAACCTCCTGCTGTCTGTCTATCAGCTAAAAGAATAATAGGATTTCCATCTGGTGGAATTTGAATAGTTCCTACTGATACTTCTTCTGATATCATCTCTAACTTTTCTTTTAATTCAACTTTAGGACCAGACAGACGATACCCCATTCTATCAGATTTATTATCAACATTAAATTTTGAATTAAAGAACTTATTTATACTCTCTTCTGAAACATTTAAGAATTGCCTGTCTTCAAAAACCCTAATTACTATATCTTCATGATTTGATTTCATAAAATCTTTAATATACCAGTTTGAAGCTATAAACTCATCCTCATTTTTTATTTTCTTAAGATTATTTATTATTTTACAAGACTTTGAACTCTTATGTCCAATATTAATGATATCTCCTTTTTTTAAAGCTCTTCCTTCATATCCTCCAAAACCTGCTCTTAAATATGTGCTTTTGCTTTCCATAACTTTTGGTACATCAAAGCCGCCTGCAATGGCCAAATAACCTCTGCAGCCTGTCTTACAAGAACTAAACTTTAATATGCTATCTTCTTTTAAATAAATTGGTCTTCCTCTTGAAATTCTCTTTCCATTAATTGTTGCTTGGAACTCTCCTCCGGTTATAGAAAATAAAGTTTCTTTTTCAAGTTTTAATGAAGGACCAACTAACGTAATTTCTAAGACACCTTCATTTTCTTCATTTCCAACGCCTATATTTGCAAATCTAGCAGCATAAGCATCCATTGCTCCGCTGACTATAACACCATACTTTTGATATCCACTTCTCCCTAGATCCTGAATCGTTGAAAGAAGCCCTGGACTTAAAACTGATATACTCAACTAATATTCCTCCTCCTTAAGCTTCATATATTCATCATAAGATATAGGATAAAATTTAGCTATGTCGCCTGCCTTTAAAATACTTTGTGGCTGCCTATCCAATTTAAACATCTTTATAGGAGTTCTGCCTATAAGCTGCCAGCCTCCAGGCGTTTCTATTGGATATACCCCTGTCTGCATTCCAGCAATACCAACTGATCCTTCTGGTATTGCTATTCTTGGAGATTCACGTCTTGGAGCTGATATTTTCTCTGACATTCCTCCTAAATAAGGAAAGCCTGGTGCAAACCCAACCATATAAACTAAATATTTTCCTTCTGAATGGATTTTGATTACCTCTTCTACAGTAAGATTATTTATTTCTGCTACATACTCAATATCAGGTCCAAATTCCCCGCCATAGCAAACTGGGATATTAACAATATTTTCCTCATAAACCTTTGAGAAATCTACATGACATAACATTTCTTCCAAAAGTTCTTTTACTTCTTCATAAGGAGATTCATAATTTAACTCTAGTGGATTATAAATTACAGAAATACTCGTAAAGGCAGGGACATATTCCACAAATCCTTTAAAAGGATGATTATCAAGATAATTGCAAAATGTTCTTACTCTTTTATTTATCTCTTCATTAATAACCTTTCCAAATTCAACTAAAGCTGCTGTTTCACTTATTTGAACAATTTCAATTTTAAATTCATCTTCTCTCACCCTTATATCTTCCCTTCAAATAACTGCCTATTCTGCTTATTTAAAATTTTCATATATTCTCTTAACCCTCTTACATATCCCACAAACAAATTCATAGTTGAAACTTCCTGCAAGATAAGCTAATTCCTCTACAGAAATGCTCTTATCCTTATCTTTACCTACCAATATCACTTCATCTTCAATTTCCACATTATCTATATGTGTAACATCAACCATCATTTGATCCATACAGACTCTGCCTATTATAGGTGCATACTCTCCACTTATTAATACTCTTCCTTTCGATGAAAGCGCTCTTGGGTATCCATCTGCATATCCTACTGAAATAGTTGCTATCTTTGTTTTTCCTTTTGTAATATAAGTTTTTCCATAACTTACGCCACATCCTTCATCTACTGTTTTTACATTTACCACATGAGCTTTCCATTCTAAAGCCGGTTTTAGCTCAATTGCGCTTTTATTGACTTCCTCAGATGGATATAGCCCATAAGTAATTATTCCAGATCTCACCATATCAAATCTATGATGATTAAACTCCATAATTCCTGCACTATTGCAGATATGCTTAATTGGAATGTTTATGCTTCTTTCATCTAATAAATTAATGAAATTATCATATCTCTCCATCTGCAATTTACTATAAGCTTTATCAGTTTCATCTGCGCAGGAAAAGTGTGTAAACAAACCTTCAACCACTACATTAGAAAGAGAGAAAATCTTCTGAAGCTCTATAATTCCTGCTTCATTTGGCTCAAGGCCTATTCTTGTCATCCCTGTATCTAATGCAATATGGATTTTAGCAGCCTTTTTGCAGAGCTTTGCAGCATTTGATATTTCTTTAGCCATCTCTAAACTATATATAGTTTGAGTAATATCATTTTTAACTAATTCAATATACTGGCTTGGAGATGTATAGCCAAGTATAAGAATAGGTAATTCTATTCCATTATCTCGTAATTCTATTGCCTCTTCTATAGTGGCTACACCATAATAATCTACTTGATTTTTAAGAAACTCTCCCAAAACCGTCGCTCCATGACCATAACCATCCGCTTTTATTACAGCCAGGACCTTGACTCCTTTTTCTATTCTCTTTTTTACTTCCAATATATTATGCTCTATTGCATCTAAATCTATTTTGGCATAAGTTCTAAGATATTCTCCCATAAAAAATCCTTCTTTGTTAAACTATTTTATTTAATGAGGCAATTTTTATATCTTCCTCTTCAAGCTTAGCTTTAATTCTCTTAACAAATTCCAAAGCTTTGATTCCATCTCCATGTACACATATAGAATCTACTTTTATTGGAATTTCTTTTCCCGTAATTGCTTCAACTTTATTTTCTTTTATCATCTTAATAACCCTTTTAATAGCTATTTCTTCGTCTGTAATCATAGCTCCTTCTTTAGTCCTCGCAACTAGAGAGCCATCTTCTTCATAAGCACGATCAGCGAAAGCCTCCAAAGCTACCTTTAATCCAACACTCTTCGCTGCATCTATCATTTTACTTCCAGATAAAGCAAGCAGAATTAATTTAGGATTCACCTCATATATTCCCTCACAAATAGCCTCTGCAAGTGCTATATCTTTTCCTGCCATATTATATAAAGCTCCATGTGGTTTTATATGACACATTTCAGTTTCATGAGCTTTGCAAAAAGCATCTAACGCACCAATTTGATATTGCACCATAGCTTTAGCTTCTTTTAAGGATACATTCATATTTCTTCTTCCGAAACCAACTAAATCTGGAAATCCAGGATGGGCGCCAATACTGACTCCAGCTTTTTTTGCCAGCTCAACTGTATGACTCATGACTAAAGGATCTGATGCATGAAATCCACAAGCTATATTAGCAGAGGAGATATAAGAAATTACTTCCTCATCTAAGCCGAGTTTATAATTTCCAAAGCTCTCACCTAAATCACAATTTAAATCTACCTGATACATAAACTCCCTCCTTTTATCAATTCAGTTTATTCCCTTTAGAGTATTCTATGGATAATTTACAGTTAACAGTTATATAATTGAAAGCCTCGACCTTAGGCTTTCCCTTAATTATTCTTAAATCCTATAGGGATTTCCTCCATAAGTTTTAAATTAATTATATTTCAAATCAATGTTTTTTATATCTGTTATAAGCATATGCCCTGGAGAATGGGTAATAACTATTTTGGGCTTTACATTCATAATTACCGATTGAGGTGTAACACCACAGGCCCAGAATACTGGAATTTCACCTTCTTTTATTTCTACGCTGTCCCCAAAATCAGGACTCATAACGTCCTTTATTCCAATAACAGATGGATCTCCTATATGAATAGGGGTTCCATGAACCTTAGGCATCGCTCCTGTAACCATTACAGATTTTACAACTTGTTCATGTGGTATAGGTCTCATACTTACAACCATTTTTCCATTAAATATTCCTGCAGGTTCGCATTCTATATTTGTTTTAAACATAGGCACATTACATTCTTCTTCAATATGCCTTACAGGAATACCAGCTTCTAAAAGTTCTGATTCAAAAGAGAAACTGCAGCCTATTAAAAAACTCACAAAGTCATCTCTCCACAAATGATCTATATTTGTATATTCGCCTGTAAGTATTCCATCTTCATATACTCTATATTTAGGAATATCTTTAGTTATATCTATATCATGAGCAATATAGTTAAGGTTTTTACTTCCAACATCGCTGACTTCTAGTACTGGGCAGGACTTTGGATTCCTTTGAGTAAATAACAGAAAATCATAAGCCAGTTCTTTAGGCAAAATAACTAAATTAGCCTGTGCATATCCAGCACACATCCCAGAAGTCGGTCCTGTAATTCTACCTTCACGTATTAATTTTCTAACTTCTGCCGGCTCCATTGTTGAATAATCCATTATATACTTCTCCTTTCACTTAACATTATTAAATTCTCGTCTTCACCTTTTTCTTTAACAGTCCTTTCATAATATCCAAGTTCAATCACTTTCTCAAACCAGGTAGCACATGTCTTTTCTAATTTAATAGCATAGGATACACATTCCCTCATTAAATTTATAATTGAAAGATTCATGGATATTCCAAATCCGTCTATTGCCGGGATTAACCAGCCATACATATCTATCATTCCACTTCTTGAGGCTGTTATCATTGCTTCTTCCTGCATTTCTTTTGTGTGCAATATTTCTAAATCTTTTTTCAAATAAGCAATTGCTGCAATTAATCCATAGCATCCCCAGTCTGAAACTGTAGCTGTTATTATATTATCTGCTTTTGTAGCCACTGCAATACCGCCCTTGCATTCACAATTGCATTTTCCTTTGGCCGCATATGGAATATATTCTTCTAAATGTTCCTTTATAGTTCCCATGCCAATTTCATTTCCAAGGTCTCCAATTGCAATGTTAAGAACTCCTTTTTCCTGTAACTTTGTAAATAATATATCCTGCTTTGCTTCTATTTCAGTTACATCTAATCCCACAGCATTATGATAAGTGCCTGCTGAATTAGCTCCTGGACACTCAATACTTATTACTGCACTAGGCAGTCCCTTAGCTATTATTTCATCAGCTTGACTTTCTGCTTTATCCACGTCTTTTGTAAAATCCACCGCAGACATAGATATAGGATATTCCTTTAATTCTTCTATAGTATCATAGAAATGCATGCCAACTACATAAGCCAGATTTTTTACCGCTGTCATATTTTCTTTTGGGCATATGATTACTGGCTTTACGTTAAAAGCCTTTACTAAAGCTCTTGCCAAAAGTACTGAACTTACTATCCCATCCATTTCTGCCTTTTTAGATGGAAGTAATACAAATCCAGTCATTATATAAATTAGGTCACCTTCCTTTAGTGTTTCAACAAGCTTTTTAGCAGCATTTGTTGTTAATGGTTCATTTGTATATTTTCTAGAGGCAGAGTATAAAATACGGCATACTCCATATCCTCTAGGATCTAGATTCATCAAATTATCTAGGTTTTCCCCCATGTTAAAGATTGTTAACTCTTCCTGATTCATATAGCCCCCTCCTATTCTGCCTTTGTTTCTTCTAAAAATTCATTTAACAATGCATCCTGTAATTTCTTCACAAGCTCTGGTGCCTTCCCTCCTACTGGCTTTCCATCTATTTCAGATGCAGTCATACAGAATTGACCTGAGCTAGTAACAATAACTTCATCTGCTTCCATCAAATCCTTTAAAGTAAAAGCTGTTTCATCTACTGGGATATTAAATAACTTACATTTTTTAATAATATGAGCTCTTGCAATACCAGGTAAAATTAAATTATCAGTCGGTGCAGTTCTAAATACACCATCTTTTATAATTGATACATTACTGTGAGCACATTCAGTTATTCTGTCTCCCCTGTGAAATACAGCTTCCTGGCAGCCTGCTTCCTCAGTTTTTTGTGCTGCAATTACGCTTGGTAATAAATTTAGAGTTTTAATATTGCAGTGTAAAAATCTAGTATCTTCTAAGGTAATTAACTTAAGTTTATTTGACATATCTTTAATTTGTAGCGGCTTTAACATAATCCACAAGTTTGCAGGAGTATCTGGAAATGCATGATTACGTATTCCAGTTCCTCTAGTGATCTGCCAGTATACAAATTGTTCTCCTGAATCAACTTTCTTTACCATATCAATTAGAATTTCTTTTAATTCTGCTTTTGTATAAGGAATCTTTATTTTTAATAGCCCAGCACTGTTATAAAAACGATCAATATGCTCATCTAGTGCAAATATCACATGATTTCTGCTGTAAGTTGCATCATAAACCCCATCACCAAAATAGCATACACGATCAAGCATTGGTACCTTCATTTCTTCCAATAATCCATATTCACCATTATAATATCCCAAATTTTCCATAATAATTCGTCCTCCTCAAAATTCATAAATGAGGCACATGAAAATAAATAACAAGTCCAAAGTTGCCATGGATATTTTTCATCAGGCAAGAAGGTAAGTTGCCCTCATAGTGGGTCTATTAGGCCAATTTGCCGCCGTAGGATGATGGAAAATAGACTGGCAAAGAGACTTGTTATTTTTTGATTGTGCCTAAAAAAAACAGAAATATATTAGACTAAAAAAACTGACTTCTTCGTCTAAAATATTTCTGTTTGCTTCCAATTAATTCTATAAGCATATTTTATATTGAACAAAAATATTTTTCAATATTTTATCAAATTACCATAAAATTTATTGTATTTTATTTTTTATCAATAATTTCTTTCGATATATTAATAAATTTTAGTATAAATATGAATTTTTTTCGTTCGAGTTTTCATAATCATAAAATTGTTACTAATAATGTTCAAGTATATTATATACCTAATCCATGTAATTTAATTTATGCTTACAGATGTGTATGCGTTTTTCGCTTGATTTACGCATATATTCAAACAAAGAAAATAGATACATGTTTATGGAACAGGCATTTGAAAATGAGCTGTTAAAAACACTTAAAGAAAGGTTGTTCCAATTTAGCTTGTCAAACTAAAGTTGGAGCATACTAAATTGGATGCAACCTTCCTTTTAGTGTTTTCAGCGAAATTTTCATAGTCCTGTGTAATAAACATGTATCTATTTTCGGTTAATATATGCTTAACTCTATTTAATCTTCCTCATCTGGTATTGAGGTAAGTTCATTTTTTACATTCTTTAAGACGAAATGAGTTTTTGTTGATGATACTCCTTCTAAACTTTTTATTTGACGATGAATTTTTTCAAGATCATCCGATGATTTGCAAAGTATTTTTATCATAAAATCAAAATCTCCTGTTAAATAATAGCAGGAAACAATGTTATTATTATGCTTAATAGCTGTTGTAAAGGCTTCATAGAATTTAGGATGTTCAAGACTTATCTCCATAAGTGCAGTTACATCACTTCCAAGCTTTTTCTGATCTACTATAATAGTATAATTTTTAATAACTTTATTTTTTTCCATTTTCCTTATGCGTTCTATAACTGCCGAAACAGATAAATGTATTTCATTACTTATTGCAGATGCTTTAGTTCTTGCATTTAATTTCAAACATTTCAATATCTTATAATCCATCTTATCCATAAATTATTCCCCCAAAATATTATTTATTTGATTCCGCCTTATATAATATTATAAGTATTAATAAATAAAGTTTCTACTAGAACAATAGTTAAAACTATCTTTATAACACGAAAAGCCATACATCCGAGGATATTTATTTCCTCATATGTATGGCTTTTACTTCTATGAAACTATAACTTAATTGAATTTTTTATAACTCATTAAACTTCTATAGATTCATCAATATCCTTCATTGTTAAAGATATTCTCTTTCTCTTTTCATCAACTTCTAATATTGCTACTTTTACTATATCTCCAACCTTAACAATATCCAAAGGATGCTTTACAAATCTATTGGCCATTTGGCTCTTATGAACAAGACCATCCTGATGAACACCAATATCTACAAAAGCTCCAAAGTCCGATACATTTCTAACAGTTCCTGCAAGCACCATCCCTGGCTTTAGGTCTTTCATTTCAATTATTCCAGTCTTAAGTATTGGCTTTGGCATTTCTTCTCTCGGGTCCCTGCCTGGTTTCTTTAATTCTTTGATTATATCCTTTAAAGTAAGCTCTCCAACTTCTAATGTTTCGCTTAAATTCTTTAGACCTTTAGCTTCTGCTCTTTCATCAATATCGCTTAGTTTATTATTCTTAAGATCCCCTTTATTGTAGCCTAAAACTTCTATTAGCTTTTTAGCTATACCATAAGACTCTGGATGCACCGATGTATTATCTAAAGGTTCCTTACTATCATCTACTCTTAAGAAACCTGCACATTGTTCATATGCTTTTTGTCCTAGTCTCTTTACCTTTAACAATTCTTTTCTTGAAGTAAAACGTCCAGCTTCTTCCCTATAATCAACAATGTTTTTAGCAATAGCTGCATTTATTCCTGAAATATGTGTTAGTAGTGATGGTGTTGCTATATTTAAATCAACTCCAACCGTATTAACTGAATCTTCTACTACACCTGCTAAAGATTCCTCTAATTTTTTTGGTGTAACATCGTGTTGATATTGCCCTACTCCGATTGCCTTTGGATCTATTTTAACTAATTCAGCAAGCGGATCTTGAAGTCTTCTTCCTATTGATATTGCCCCTCTTACTGTAACATCTAAATCAGGATATTCTTTAGTTGCAAGTTCTGATGCAGAGTAAACTGATGCTCCAGCTTCAGATACTATAACATAAGCTAATTCCTTACCTGTTTCGTTTTTTATTTCAGTTATCATCTCAGCAATAACTTCTTCTGATTCTCTTGATGCTGTTCCATTTCCAAGAGAAATAACATCAACATTATGTTTAGCAATAAGTGCTTTTAAAGTTTTCTTTGTTCCTTCAATATCCCTTTTAGGTACTGTCGGATATACTGCTGTATTTTCTAAGAACTTTCCTGTTGAATCTAGTATTGCTATCTTACATCCTGTTCTGAAACCTGGGTCATAACCCATAACTACTTTACCTTTTATTGGAGCTTGTAATAATAATGCTTTTAAATTTTCTTTAAAAATCTTAATAGCTCCTTCTTCACCAATATCAGTTAACTCACTTCTGATTTCTCTTTCTATTGATGGATAAATTAATCTCTTATATGAATCTTTTATTGCTAGCTTTAATTTTTCATCTAAGATTGAATTTCCCTTTAGCACTTGATTTTCTAAATATTGAATTACCTTATCTTCATTAGCAGTAATTTTAACACTTAAGATTTTTTCCTTTTCACCTCTGTTAATAGCTAATATTCTATGAGGTGGTATTTTGTTTACAGCTTCAGAATATTCATAGTACATTTCATAAGGAGTTGGATCTTCTGAGCTTCCCTTTGACTCAATATTTCCTTCTCTTATAACGAATTCTCTTATATATTTTCTATATTTAGCTTCATCTGATATAGTTTCTGCTATTATGTCTAAAGCTCCTTGAATAGCTTCTTCACTATTTGCTACACCTTTTTCTTCGCTTATATACTTAGATGCTTCTTCATCTAAATCACCATTAAACTTACCTTCTAGAATCAATTCTGCAAGAGGCTTTAATCCCTTTTCTGCAGCAATTGTTGCCTTTGTTCTCTTTTTAGGTTTGAAAGGTCTATATATATCTTCAACTTCTGTTAAAGTTGTTGCGCTATCTAAAGCTTTACCAATTTCATCAGTGAACTTTTCCTGCTCCTGTATTAATCTCTTTACATCTGCTTTTCTTTCTTCTAAATTTCTTAAATAAGTTAATCTTTCAGATAATTTTCTTAAGACTTCATCTGAAAGACCTCCTGTTGCTTCTTTTCTATATCTTGAGATAAATGGAACTGTATTTCCATCATCTAAAAGCCCAATTACATTTTGAACCTGACTTAATTTTATTTCTAACTCTTTTGCAATTCTCTCTTCAATTGAATTCATAATTTCCTCCTGCTTCTCTTTGCTCCATTAAAAAAATGTGCCTATACTTTTTCTAATTATAGGCTTAAGGCACATGAAAATAAATATCAAGTCAAGGTTGCCATGGATATTTTTCATCAGGCAAGAAGTCAAATGGACTTGTTATTTATTTGATTGTTCCTAAATACTCATCATTTTCTTAATATACCTTAAATTGTCTTAATTATTACAAACATAATAATATTTTACCACATAAATGATTATTGCCATTACTATTTTTTAAGTAATGGCAATAATCATTTATATTTATTATGAATTTACCTTAATATCTTTACAAATTAAATTTTGTATTTAATATTACATTTTAAATATTACCATGATAACTAATAATATAAACAAAATTGTATACAATATCATTCCAGGATTTTTGATTACAAGTCCAAACTTCTCTATTTTTGTTAAATTCAAAGTGCTGTTCTCTAATATAATCTCATCTCTATTAAGAATAAATAATACTACACCTGCTGACATACTAACAACAACCAGCATGCTTACTATAGCAGTTAATATTATATTATTCATCAATGAAACTTCTGGTATAATTACCGACCCAAAAATATTTATGCACATATGAAGAATGATGGAGTATTTAATTGTTCCAGTTCTTACTACTGTATATCCAAGAATGCATCCTAATGCAACTGCATAGAAAAACTGTGATAAATTTCCATGAAACATTCCGAATGCAAGTGCTGATAAAAAGATGCTAAAAAAATCTCCAAATCTACGTAGTCTAGATAGAAGAACTTTTCTAAAAATCACTTCTTCCATAATAGGTGCTAAAATTCCAACAAAAAACAATGTTTCAAAGATATTAACTTTACTTAAAAGATCATTAAGAGGATTGTCTATCGGACTTCCCTTCAAAAGAGATATTAAAAAATTAATACCAACTCCTAATATATTGAATATATACATAGTTCCAAAACTTATTATTAAAATCTTAATTAACTGAATTATAGTTAAGCTAGATTTTTCTGCTGTATTTTCTTTAGGTATTTTCCTTAGTATTAACCAGAAAATAGGAAGCCCTATAAAATATATTGGTAATGTGCCTGCAATAAAATTATACACTGATGTATTTGTTAAACTTCCAAAATATATCTTACATACTATTGAAACTATTACTGCTCCAACTTGTGATGATACAATTAATGCTGTTAAGGCCCATCCAATTCTATTCATAACTTTTCTATTTTGCTTCTTTTCCATTTGTATATCATAAAGATCACTCATTTATTACTCTCCTTAATAGGCTTATTATTTAATATTATTAACCTCATAACTTTTTTAATATACTTTTTCAATTATAGATTTGATCATAAATATAGTTCCATTAGTATAAATATACCTGATTAAATAATACTTATGACAACATTTAATTGACGTTAAAAATAATCTACACCACTTTATATTTTTGATTTAAATAATACCAGTGGTAATTCAATTTCAAAGGTTGTTCCAATTTCGCTGTCTATAATTCTTATATCTCCATTATGTTTGTTTAGTATCTTTTTTGTTATCGACAGTCCAAGTCCAGTACCACCTGTTTTAGAATTTCTGGATTTATCAATCCTCACAAAGGGATTAAATATTTTTTCTCTATATTGCTTTGGAATCATCTCACCATCATCTGATAAAATAATATAAAAATTAGTATCCCGTATTTCAGTCCTTATGCCTAACTTTCCACCTATTCGATTATATTTAATCTTATTATCTAAAACATTATTTATTGCCCTCGATAACTTCTCTTTATCGACCATTACATAATATGCATCTTCAGTTATATCAAAATCATATTCAAATTTTTTATGCTCGAATTCTGGAATATAATTAGCAATAGTTTGTCTTATAAATTCAGAAATATCTGTTTTTACTGTACTAATTTTATAATCAGTATTATTATATAATGAAAATTCAAATAGATCATTTATTAGTTTGTTAGCTCTATGTGAATTTCCATTTATAATATTTAAATACTCTAGTCTCTCATCTTCTTTTAAATCATTATTATTAATCAAAATTTCACTATAGCCTAAAATAGATGCTAGAGGATTTTTTAAATCATGAGATATATCTAATATTAAACTATCTTTTGATTTCTCTAACTTTTCTTTTTCTCTTCTTTCATCTTGTATAGTTTCTGCCATCATATTAAATCCATTTGCTAATTCTAAAAATTCATTTTTTTTATCAATATCAAGACGTACGTCATAATTACCTTGAGATATCTCTATTACTCCATTTAATAATGTTTTTATTGGTTTTATAAAGGCTCTTGAAGTTGCTTTTGCTAAAACATATACTATTAAAAGAATTAGTATTATATTGAAAAAAATCATTACCTTTATCAATGTATTATGGGAAATCGCCCTAGTAATTATACTTGGCTTTGTTACCATATCATAAGGACATCCAATAACAACTAATGAATCTTCATCTTTTAAATACCTGCTATACAGACAATATTTAATATTATCTTTTGTCTCAATTATTGAATTATTAAATTCTGAAAAGACAGAATATGTTCTAAAATCATCATTTAAGGAAATTTGATTTTCTTTAGATACTCCAAATAAATCCATATAACTTTGCAAATTTATGTTTTTGAATTCTTCAATAACATTTCCTCTTAAGTAGGAAATTTGATTTTTATTATTTATCTTTATCATAAAACCATTTATTTCTGCTAATTCATCATCATTTATGCTTTTATAATCATTTACTAGCTTGTCCTCTAGATGTTCAAAATAAGAATTGTATGTTCGTGAATTACATAAAAATTCATATGCCGTAATAGAACCAATAACAGCTAAAAATATTATTACAGTAATTGCAATATATCCAAAGAAGTATGTAAAAAACAATTCAGTTGTAACACTTCTTCTAACCTTTTTAGTTTTCATTAATGTTGATCCTTTCAGCCTTATAACCTATTCCCCTTATATTCTTTATGTAAATAGGATTCTTTGGATCATCCTCTATTTTCTCTCTAATATGACTTAAATGAACCATTATATTATTAGAGTCATCAAAATAAGCTTCTTCCCAAACATTCTCATAAATTTGCTTTTTAGTAAAAACTTTTCCTAAGTTAGAAATCAACAATTTCAAGATTTTAAATTCTTTTGGATTTAAATCTATCTTTTTATTTCCTTTGTATACTTCAAAAGTTTCAGTAAATAATTTTAATTCACCTGTCATATACATTACATCTTTATGCTCAGTATATTTATAACATCTTCTAAGATTAGATGCCACCCTAGCTGATAGTTCAATTGGACTAATAGGCTTTACTAAATAGTCATCTGCTCCAAGTCCTAATGCCAGCACTTTATCCGAATCATTCCCCATTGCTGTAATGCAAATTATAGGAATGGTTGAAACAGCTCGTACCTTCTGTATTACCGAAATTCCATCAACCTCTGGCATCATTATATCTAATAAAATTAAGTCTATTTTCTCATTTTCAAATATCGTTAAAGCTTCCTTACCATCAGCTGCTTCATAAATATCATAATCTTCTTTTCTCATATGTAATGAAATAAGATTTCTAATATCTTTTTCATCTTCAACTATTAGAATATTCATAAATTCAACTCCTCTTTTAACTATGATTATATTTTAACATAAATTCATGAAGCTAAAAAATTAACTTTATTATAAGTCTATTTATACAGGTTTTAATTTTATATAGTAGTTTTTTATTGCTCAAGTAAGAATATAACTGTATAATTATTATGTAAATATTTACCAAAAGGATAGTGATTTTATGATTAAAAATATAAGTAGAATATGCTCTTTTTCATTATTATTTTTACTTTCTGCCCTTACATTAAAAGAACTCCGAATAATGAGCTATTCAGATGACTTAAAAAACATATTTTATTTTTTAACATTAATTTTAATTATGTTTTCATCTGTCACAACACTTTTAACAAATAAATCTGGCTTCTTTAAATTTGTGAGTGTTGTAATTATTGCCACTCTGACAGCTGGCGGTATTATTTCTATACTAAAGCCTGGATTAAACATATCTATATATGTCTGCATAATTCTTATAGCAGTATATTCATTAATTGATATATTTTATAAAGCAGCTTAGCTTATAAACAAATAAAAAGTTAAGAATTTTTATATTCCTAACTTTTTATTTGTTGCTATATTATTGTTTTAAATATGCATTTATAAACATATCTATTTCTCCATCCATTACAGCTGTAACATTTGATGTTTCTACATTTGTTCTATGGTCTTTAACCATGCTATAAGGATGGAATACATATGATCTTATCTGGCTTCCCCATCCCATATCTTTTAGCTCGCCAGTTAAGTCCTCTATCTTTTCTTTATGTGCTCTTTCCTTTAATTCAACCAATTTAGATTTAAGCATTTCCATGGCAGTATCTTTATTAGCAAATTGACTTCTTTCATTTTGACACTGCACAACTATCCCTGTAGGAAGGTGCGTAATTCTAACTGCTGAATCAGTTTTATTGACATGCTGGCCACCAGCGCCTCCTGAACGATAGGTATCTATTCTAAGATCATCAGGTTTTATATTTATATCCTGCTCCTTTGTTAGTTCTGGAAGCACTTCCATAGATGCAAAAGATGTCTGTCTCTTACCATTTGCATTATATGGTGAAATTCTGACTAATCTATGAATTCCCTTTTCCGCCTTTAGATATCCATATGCATATTCCCCAATAACCTTCAAGGTAACACTTTTAATTCCAGCTTCATCCCCTGGAAGTAAATCTAAGGTCTCAAGACTATAACCTTGTTTTTCGCACCACCTTGTGTACATTCTTAACAGCATTTCAGTCCAATCATTAGCATCTGTACCACCAACCCCAACATGTAGAGTAAGGATAGCGTTATTTTTATCATATTCTCCAGACAAAAGCACTTTCATATTATAATCATCTATCTTATCTTCTATTCCTTTTATTGTCTGAATTATTTCACTTGCAGATTCTTCGTCATCTTCTTCCATGATTTCTTTTAATACTTCTATATCCTCAATATCAGATTTCAATTTATCAAAATTTTCAATTTTATCTTTTATTAATTTACTTTTTTTAGTGACTTCCTCTGCTCTTTTGGAATCATCCCAAAAGCCTGCTTCCTGCATTTGACATTCTAACTCATGAAGTTCTCTTTCTAAACCTCCTCTGTCAAAGTGAAGCCCCCATTTCTTCTATAGATTTTTTTAAATTAGGAAGCTTCATTAATTCTTTTTCAAGCTCAATAATCATATAATCACCCCGTTCTATCAGTTTAATCTAATAAAAATTCCGCAGAAATTCAAATTGCCTTCAATCAATAATAACAATTCTTCAAAATATCTACGGAATTTATTATATCAAATCTATTCTTTCAAAATTTATTTCTAAAAACTCTGTAAAGTATTAACACTAACAGCTAATTATTAAACATTCACTTAACTGTGAACTTTAATCTGTTAACTGAATTAAGCTTCTCTTCCGCAGCAATTTTTATATTTCTTTCCACTACCACATGGGCATAATTCATTTCTACCATGCTTATCAATGTTTCTAACTGGTGCTGCTGGACCTTCATTTGCTGGTGCTGCTCCTGAACCTGGGCCAACTGCTGCACTTGATGCTTCTGCATGGACTGCTGCTGTTTCTTGTGCAACTCTCACTCTTTCAGGCGCTACTTCTATCTTAACATGGAATAATAGTTTAACAGTTTCTTCTTTGATTGCTCTAATCATTTCATCAAACATCTCACTACCTTCCATTTGGTATGCTTGAACTGGATCAATTTGCTTAAATGATTGGAAACCAATACCTTGTTTTAAATGATCCATATCATCTATATGATTCATCCACTTTGTATCAACAGCCCTTAAAAGAACAACTCTTTCAATTTCTCTTAATCTTTCTGAGCCGAATTCTTCTTCCTTTTTCTCATAGAATTCACGTGCAGTTTCAAATAAACTTTCAGTTATATCTTCATTTGATAAGTTTTCAAGGCTAGGCAGATTAACTGAATTTGGTGGTATACATATTTCTTGTAAGGCTACCATTAGATGAAGGAATTCTTCTCTATAATTCTCTGATTCACCTGTAATATGAGCATTAACAGCATTTCCTATGATCTCTTTTGTCATTCCTAATACTTCTTCTTTTACATCTTCGCCTTCAAGTACTTCTGATCTTTGCTTGTAAATAACTTCTCTTTGAACATTCATTACATCATCATAACCTAATAATTGTTTTCTTGTATCAAAGTTGTTACCTTCAACCTTCTTTTGAGCATTTTCTATAGCCTTTGAAACCATCTTACTCTCAATTGCTTCATCTTCTTTAAGACCTAGTCTTTCAACAACGCCTTGAATTTTTTCTGATCCAAATATTCTCATTAAGTCATCTTCTAATGATATAAAGAATGTAGATTCTCCTGGATCTCCTTGTCTTCCTGAACGCCCTCTTAATTGGTTATCTATTCTTCTTGATTCATGTCTTTCAGTACCTACTATCTTAAGCCCTCCAAGTTCAACTACTCCTTCACCAAGCTTAATATCAGTACCACGTCCTGCCATGTTAGTAGCTATAGTAACCATACCCTTTTCACCAGCATGGCTTATTATATCAGCTTCTTGTTCATGGAATTTAGCATTTAATACTTGATGTGGTACGCCCTTTTGCTTAAGCATACTTGAAACAAGCTCTGATTTTTCAATACTTACAGTACCAACTAGAACTGGCTGCCCATTAGCGTGAGCTTTTTCTACTTCATCCGCAACTGCTTTTATCTTTCCTATTTCAGTGCTAAATACTAAATCCGGATTATCTTTTCTTGCAATTGGCCTATGTGTTGGAATAACAATTACATCTAATCCATAAATTTCTCTAAATTCATTTTCTTCTGTTAATGCTGTACCAGTCATACCTGACAATTTCTTATACATTCTGAAATAATTTTGGAATGTAATAGTAGCCAAAGTTTTTGATTCTCTTGCAATCTTAACTCCTTCTTTAGCTTCTATTGCTTGGTGAAGACCATCTGAGTATCTTCTACCTTCCATAAGTCTTCCTGTAAATTCATCAACAATTATTACTTCTCCATCCTTAACCATGTAATCTTTATCTCTTCTCATGGCAAAGTTAGCTTTTAAGGCTTGAGTTACGTAGTGTTGTAATTCTATATTTTCAGCATCTGCATAGTTTGCAACTTTAAATGTTGTTTCTGCTTTTCTTACACCTTCATCAGTTAATAATATTGCATTAACTTTTTCATCTTTTGTAAAATCTCTTTCTTCTACTAACTTCTTTGCAAAATAATCTGCAACCTTATAAAATTCAGTAGATTTTTCTCCCTGACCTGAGATTATAAGTGGTGTTCTAGCTTCATCTATTAAAATTGAGTCAACTTCATCAACTATTGCAAAATTTAATGGCTTTTGAACTCTTTCTTCTTTATAGATAACCATGTTATCTCTTAAGTAGTCAAATCCGAATTCATTATTTGTTCCATAAGTAATATCTGAAGCATATGCTTCTCTTCTTTGATCATTATTTAATTCATGTACGATAACCCCTGTAGTTAATCCTAAGAACCCGTACAGCTCACCCATCTGCTCTGCATCTCTTTTTGCAAGATAGTCATTAACAGTTACTATATGAACTCCATTTCCACTTAATCCATTTAAATATGCTGGTAATGTTGCAACTAAAGTTTTACCTTCACCAGTTTTCATTTCTGATATTCTTCCTTGGTGAAGTACCATTCCACCCATAAGTTGTTCATCATAATGCTTCATCCCTAAAACTCTTGTTGAAGCTTCTCTCACAACTGCAAATGCTTCTGCTAAGATATCATCTAAAGTTTCTCCATTAGCTAATCTTTCTTTAAACTCTTCAGTTTTTGCTTTAAGCTCCTCATCA
Organism: Clostridium sp. DL-VIII; assembly: GCF_000230835.1. Taxonomy (NCBI): domain Bacteria; kingdom Bacillati; phylum Bacillota; class Clostridia; order Eubacteriales; family Clostridiaceae; genus Clostridium; species Clostridium sp. DL-VIII. The sequence continues at coordinate 876,036 of NZ_CM001240.1, read as the reverse complement.
GAAAGTTTTTGCATGTTTTCATCTAAATCATTTATTTTTTGTATAGTAGGTTTAAGTCTTCTAACTTCTCTTTCACTATATGTTCCAAATACGGCATCTAATAGTCCCATAATGTCATCCTTTCGAAATTATATATTTCACATTAAATTTTATAAATCTTTTCATTAAAATTTAATTTCTGTTTTATTTTACAAATCACGTATTCTATAATTATAGCATTTTATCTATGTTCTTTTCAAGAAAACTAGTGATTTTTGTATTAGATCCTATGTAAAACGGCTAATATTAACTTTTTCTTAACATTTATATTGTTACTATTTATAATTTTTGACATAAATATCAATATTAATTCTTCATCTAACTTAAAATAAACTATTATTTTTATACCAAACTAAAAAAGAACTGTCCAAATGTAGTTTTCATACACATTGGACAGCCGCTTTATGTTTAACTTATATAAATTCTGGTTCTAATAATCCGTAATCTCCATCTTTCCTCTTGTAAACTACATTTACCTTACTGCTATCTGCATCCTGATATACAAAGAAATTATGTCCTAATAAATCCATTTGAAGAATAGCTTCTTCAGAATTCATTGGTTTAACACCGAATTTCTTTACTTTAACTAATTTTCCATGTTCCTCTTCTTCAGCTTTTATATCTATATTATTTATTTCAGCAAATTTTAATGATTCGCTATGTTTTCTTGATAATCGAGTTTTTTGCTTTCTAATTTGTCTTTCTAATTTATCTTCAACCAAATCTAATGATTTGTACATATCCGAAGTTGCTTCTTCCCCTCTTAATATTACCCCATTGAATGGAATCATCACTTCGATTTTATGCCTATTTTTTTGAACGCTTAATGTAGCCTTTGCTTCTACATTTCCTGAGAAATACTTTTCCAATTTGCTTATCTTCTTTTGCACTATTTCCCTTAGTGCATCTGTTAGTTCCATATTCTTTGCTATAACTGTAACTCTCATTAGCTCCAGCCCCTCTCATTTGAAAAAGTTTTTAACTTAAAATTAACTTGTTTTTAAGTTAATAATATTCTATCACTTTTTAGCAAACTTAACAAGAAAATTATCAGTAAATTCTGATAATTAATACTAAAAAAATATAATTATTGCCTAACAGACCAGATTATTTCATTTATAACTTATTTTAATAATCATATAAGGTAAAGCTAGCTGACCTGGTTTTTGACCCCACACTCGCCTGCTGGAGCTTTCGCTACTAAAATTTAATCCCTCACTACTAACCCTCTCAGTACACACTGGCAGGACTTACTTCTATACCGCACCATGCTCCTTAGACATTTTATCTAAATTACGTGGATCGTTTTGCCTGCGACTAGCTTCGACTTTCAACCACAAACCTAGCTTTACATTAATATTATATATGACTTTTGGCTAAGGTCAATAGTTTTATATCTTTTGCCTTAAATTTTTTTAATAATCTGCATGCTTCATTAATTGTTGCTCCTGTAGTTGTCACATCATCAATTAGTATAATATTACAATCATCCAATCTTAAACCAGCCTTTAATTTAAAGGCATCTTTTATGTTTTCGTATCTCTCATCTTTTTTCAATGTCTTTTGCTCTTTAGTTTCTCTGCTTTTAATTAATACTTCTAAGACTTCAATACATAAATCCCTAGCTATTTTTCTTGCAATATATTCACATTGATTAAATCCACGAATTTTTCTAGATTTATTAGATAACGGAATATATGTTATTATGTATTCTTTATAATTAAAATTCTTAATAATATAATCTTCAAGTAACTCCGCTAGTATATTTCCTGCCGTAAAATTATGTTTATATTTAAATTTTAATATTAATTCTTTTAATACGCCGCCATAATATCCATAACTTATTATTTTGTCTTGATATAAAATATCTATGGTCTTTATACTTTTTTTACAATGTTCGCATATTCCAAAACAATCCTCTTCTTTACAAATAATGCAGTAATTTTCCCTTGGATATACTACTTCAATTATTCCTTCCCATATGTTTCTTATAATTCTATTAAACGCTTTTCCCATACTTTTTTATTGAATTCTCTTGCCATATTTTTCGCTTTTTCCATATCTTCTGATACCTCATTTGCTACCAAAAGAATCTCTGGAAGCTTTGAATTTATATTTCTTATTTGACCGCATATATATAATATTTTTTTATAATTGTATCTTTCATTGTCAGAAAATAATATTACTGAATCATCAACATAGCAATATTCAAGTAACTCCTCTATCTTATTTGTTATTATAAATATTGACTTATCTTTATATTTTGATACCTTTTCAGACATTTTAATTTCATCACTTCTAGATACTTTTATTATTTTAACATCAGAAAGTTTAAGTTTATTAACAAAATAATCATAAACTATATTAAGCTTTTCTTTGTTAGGTACACAAATAACTACCTTATGATTATTTTCCTTAAACCACTTAAGGTAGTCATACAAAGTAAATGGAATATCTAAATTCAAATCTATTCTAGTTGTTAATATTCTAGGCTCTACAAAAGGTTTTTTATAATTGTACGCTGCAAGTTCAAACTTTTCACCTATTAATGTCATTTTTTCTATACTGTATAGCAAAACTCTTTCTCCTAAATTAGTACAGCTTTCTAATATTTCTCTTAAATTTACGCTACTTACATTAGAGAAATATGTTATATCGTCGAAAATGACCAAGTCATACTGTGAAGTAATTTTTGACAGATTATTATAGTGTATAAATGTCAAATTTGAGCTTGAAGATTTTTTTTCAATATATGAATGAGTTATACTTGAATTAAATTCTCTTATTGTATTAATTAATTCCTTGTTTTCTCCATTTTTTCCCCATACATATAATATCTGTCCCCCATTTTGAGCAATTTTACTTATTATATTTGAAAAAACACATGCAGTATTAAATGGAACTGTAATTATAGTTAAAACCTTAATATTCTTCTTATACCAGTAATCTATTTTATCAAATGCATATTTCAAATCTTCTAAAGTTACTTTACATTCATTCCTCATACACATATCTCCTCAATTACACACTTCTATATAATTTAACAGTTGATTTATAACATATATAGACTTATAAAAATTCTTCTATTTAGTCATAAGTTATAAGTTTAAGAAATATAACTTGTAACTAACTTAATACCTTTACTCCCCAAATTCATCTTTAGTTATTATATCTCTTATTCTATATTTTAAAGCAGAATATCTTTCTATACTATTTGTATTATTTATCATGTACATTAATGCTTTTTGAAAACCAACTACTACTACTAATTGTTTAGCTCTTGTAATTCCGGTGTATAGCAAATTACGGTTCATCAGAAATGGTGAACCCATAAATGCTGGAATAATTACAACTTTAAACTCACTTCCCTGGCTCTTATGAATAGTAGTCGCATATGCCAAATCCAATTCATCTAAAAAGTTAAAATCATAAATAACTTTTCTTTCCTCATCAAATACGATTGTTAAAACTTTATTCTCCTCATCAATGCTTTGGATGAATCCCAAATCCCCATTATAAACTCCAACACCTTCATTTTCACCATTTCCACTGACACTAATCCACTTTAGTGTATAATTATTTTTTGTTTGCATAACCTTATCGCCTTCTCTAAATATTATATCTCGAGAAGTTTTCTCTTTTTTATCTTTTGATTGCGGGTTAAATATTTCCTGAAGCCTGTTATTTAAATTACTAACTCCAAGTGTTCCTTTTCTCATAGGCGTTAATACCTGCATATCTTTTAATATATCCCATGATTTATTAAATTTAGGAAGACGTCTATTTATTAGATCTATTATAGTATTTACAATTCTTTCTTGATTTTCTTCACTAATAAAGAAAAAATCTTTATCTTTTTGATTCAGTAGTGGCATTTGACCTTCATTTATCCTATGAGCATTTACTACAATTAAACTCTCAGAGCCCTGCCTAAATATTTCTTTTAATCTTACTACCTTTATATATTCACTCTCTATAAGATCCTTTAATACATTTCCTGCTCCAACAGACGGTAATTGATCAACGTCTCCAACAATTATTAATCTTGTACCTAATTTAATAGCCTTAAGTAAATTCTGCATTAAGATTATATCAATCATAGATGCTTCATCAATTATTATTACATCACAATCTAAAGGCGAGGATTCTCCTCTCTCAAAAACTGACTCATCCTCTTCTGAAACTCCCATTTCGAGAAGCCTATGTATGGTTTTAGCTCCTCTTCCTGTTGACTCAGTCATTCTCTTAGCAGCTCTTCCTGTTGGAGCTCCAAGGATTACCTTCATACCATTATTCTCATAGATATGTATTATTGCCTTTATAATTGTTGTTTTTCCTGTTCCTGGTCCACCTGTTATTATTTCTATTCCATTACTAAATGCCCCAAGTATTGCCTCCCTTTGAGACTCAGCAAATTTTATTTTCTGTTCCTTTTCAAAAACATCAATCTCAAAATCAATATCTGAGTTTATTGTTTGTATTTGCTGCAATCCTAAAGTTATTATTTTGCTTGTTACTCCAAGCTCACAATAGTAATACTGAAGTAAGAATCCTGCTTCAATGCCATTAATTTTTTCAACAACTATTATCTGTTTTGCTGCCATATCATAGATGTTTTTTTCTATCACATCTCTTGAAATCAATAAATTTCTTTCACATTCTTCTATTATATTATCTTTTGGCATAAATGTGTTTCCTGAGGCGCAAAATTGATTCATAACATACTTAATCCCACTTTGAATTCTAAAGTCAGAATCACTTTTAACGCCAATGCTCATAGCAATTCTATCTGCTGTTTTAAATCCAATACCTGAAATCTCATCACATAGTATATAAGGATTATTGCATACTATCTGCCTTGCATTTGGTCCAAACTTTTTGTAAATTTTTACGCATTGATTATTAGTTACTCCATGTTTATTAAAATACAAAATTATATCCTTTAGACCTTGCTGCTCTACATAGGATTCATATATAATCTGAAACTTCTTTTCTCCTATCCCCTCTATCTCCATAAGTCTTTCAATGTGGTTTTCCATTATATCAAGGGTATCTTCTCCAAACTTACCTATTATCTTTTTAGCTGTAACTGGACCTATCCCATGGATTATACCAGCGCTTAAATATTTTTCTATACCATCTAATGAAGTTGGTAGAAGTTCTTCATAATCTTGAATATTAAATTGATTACCAAACTGCTTATGCACAGTCCAATAACCTGTTAACTTTACATTTTGGCCTTCTTTTAAAAAAGGAACTGTACCTACAGCACTGATTAAATTTTTCTCTGTCCTAATCCTGCAAACTACATAACCTGTATCTTCACTTTTAAAAACAATATTTTCAATAAAACCACTTAGAACTTCCATAAGATCTCTCCAACTCTTTTATGTATATTAATTTACGACCTATCTTAATCTTCACTTTGTTTTTATTATATCATAAATACATTATACGCTAACTTTTCATCAAGTATTGCCTTTGTGTTATAATTATATCCTCTTACTGTAGTATCTATAATTTTCTGCAGCGAAAAGCTGCCTTAAATCAACTTTAAGGCAGCTTGCATATAATCATTATATATATTTTTTTATTTCTTCTACTTTATTTAATTGTTCCCATGGTAAATTTAAATCATTTCTTCCAAAGTGTCCATAAGCAGCTGTTTGTTTATATATAGGTCTTCTTAAATCAAGATCTCTAATTATAGCTCCTGGTCTTAAATCAAACACTTTTTCTACTATTTCAACGATTTTATCTTCATCTATTTTTCCTGTTCCAAATGTTTCAACTTCGATTGACACTGGCTTAGCAACACCAATTGCATATGCTAATTGAATTTCTAGCTTATCTGCAACACCTGCAGCAACTAAATTTTTAGCAACCCATCTTGCAGCATAAGCAGCTGATCTATCTACCTTTGTTGGATCTTTTCCTGAGAAAGCACCACCGCCGTGTCTTCCATATCCACCGTATGTATCAACTATTATCTTTCTTCCTGTTAAACCAGAATCTCCTTGAGGTCCTCCAACAACGAATCTTCCTGTTGGATTAATGAAGTATCTAGTTTTGCTATCTAATAATTCAGCTGGAACAACAGCATCAATAACATACTTCTTAACATCTGCTTGGATTTGTTCTAAAGAAACTTTATCATCATGTTGTGTTGATATAACGATAGTATCAATTCTCTTTGGCTTATTATCTTCATATTCAACTGTAACTTGAGTTTTACCATCTGGTCTTAAATATCCTAATGTATCATTCTTTCTTACTTCTGTAAGTCTTCTTGATAACTTATGAGCCATAAATATTGGAAGTGGCATAAAGTCTTCAGTTTCATTAGTTGCAAAACCAAACATCATTCCTTGATCTCCAGCTCCTACAGCTTCAACCTCATCTTTTTCACCTTTTTTAGATTCAAAGGCTTCATCTACACCCATAGCAATATCCGCTGATTGCTCATCTATTGATGTAAGAACTGCACAAGTATCACAGTCAAATCCAAATTTTGCTCTGTCATACCCAATTCCTCTTACTGTTTCTCTTACTACTTTTGGAATATCAACGTAACAATTAGTTGATATTTCTCCCATTACCATTACCATACCAGTAGTTGTACATGTTTCACATGCAACTCTTGCAAGTGGATCTTTTTCTAATAAAGCATCTAATATAGCATCTGATATTTGGTCACACATTTTATCTGGATGGCCTTCTGTAACTGATTCTGAAGTAAATAATCTTCTCATTTTTTTCTCTCCTTAACTTAAATATTTTAAATAATTATTATATTTTTCTTTTGTTAATTAGGTTTGTACAAATTTAAGATAAATGAAAAAAACTCTTCGATAAGAAGAGTATAATTTTACAAATCACTTTCTTATCTTGTAGAAACACCTCTACAGGAATTGGCACCTTATATAATACAGGTTGCCGGGTTTCATAGGGCCCTTTCCCTCCACCTCTCTTGATAAGAGTCACATCATTTAATTTTCAAAAAATATTTTACCACATCACGCAAAGTTAGTCAACATTATAGAATGCAATCAATATACTATCTAAATACATACATACATGTATATTAAAAAGTACTTTATGATTATAGAATACAAAATAAAAAAAGAACAAACTAAGTTTATTCTTTTCTGGTGGAGGAAGATGGATTCGAACCATCGAAACGAAACGTAACAGATTTACAGTCTGCCCCCTTTGGCCACTCGGGAATTCCTCCATATTCTTTTTTAATATAATATAAGTTACTAAGTAAATACTTTCTTATATTATTTTATTGGAGCTGGCAATAGGAATCGAACCTACAACCTGCTGATTACAAGTCAGCTGCTCTACCGTTGAGCCATGCCAGCACGTTATCCACTTTAAAATTATCATTTTACAATTAAACTTTATTTTTTAGATGGTGGGCACAACAGGGCTCGAACCTGTGACCCCCTGCTTGTAAGGCAGGTGCTCTCCCAGCTGAGCTATGCGCCCATCTAAATGGTGGAGGAAGATGGATTCGAACCATCGAAACGAAACGTAACAGATTTACAGTCTGCCCCCTTTGGCCACTCGGGAATTCCTCCAAAACAAATTACTTTAATGTCGTCACTTTTCAACTGATCGACAATGATTAGTATATCTGCAAAGAGCTTTTATTTCAACTCTCATATCCACTAGTGTGACTAATTTATCCTTCTATTCCTCCTGATTTCTTCTATATACTTCAATTTAACATATCATTCTTATTTATTTTTTATTTTCTCATTAACCTTGTCTAATTGTATAAAATTTGAACTTATTCTTTCTATTTCTTTATAATCTTCATCTGAAAGCCTCTTGTTTAGAAGCTTAAAAGCATTCGTTATTCCTTCTTCTTCATTATCTTCTTCATAATACTCTCTTATCTTCCCCATATCAAGCGCGGATAGCTTTTTTAGTATCTTCTCAAAATCCTTTCTATCCTCAGAAGATAGTTGTTCTAATGCTTTTTCTTTATCTACTTTAAACACGGTTCCATTATTATAAGACACAATTTCTTTACTAATAGTATCACTAGCTGCAATTTGACCTTCTGGCTGCCAAAAAAACATTAAATAAATATTTAGTAATATTATAAATATTGATAATAAATATACACAAACTTTCTTCATATTAACCTCCTTTACTTGTATTAATTTCCATAAAATATTTTTTTATACTATCTTTTGATTACTCATCATATACATTTTATAAAGGGGGTATATGTCCTTGATTGATTTAAATTCTAATACAAATTCAAAATTTTATTATGATTTAACTTTAGAAATTAAAAATTACATTACTGAAAATACTGTAATAGTTTGTATTGGTACTGATAAATGTATCGGTGATTGCTTAGGACCTTTAGTAGGATCCATATTAACTGAAAACTTTTTCCCACTTCCAGTTTACGGAACCTTATCTTTTCCAATTCATGCTTTAAATATAGATGAACGATTAGATGAAATATACACTAAACATCCTAAAGCATCCATAATTGGTGTTGACGCATGTTTAGGAGATGAGAGTGATATAGGCGAAATTCGCATACGAGACTATGCGATACATCCAGGCAAAGGAGTAGGTAAGGAGCTTCCTGAGGTTGGAATTGCTTCTGTCATAGGAATTGTCGACTCTAGCGATAATGCAGAACTCTTTTTTTCACGTAGTATAAGACTTTCCTTTGTTATGAACATGGCAAAAATCATATCTAGAATATTTATTGAAGCCTATAATTTAAATCGTGGGCAATTTCCTATGATTTAAATTATATACAAAAGCAATAACAATTTACTATATTCCAGATTTGCATGATTAATATGTCATTCTGATAATATTATATTAGGAAAACATATTTCTCTATTCTTTTGTAAATATGCATCATGATTATATACTTACTATTTCTTATTATATGCCTTCCTTATATTTTTTAATTAGGCACATGAAAAATAGGCTAGCAGATGGACTAGATATTTATTTGATTGTGCCTTAAATAACGGCCAGAACAATGTTCCAGCCGTTATTTATTAATACTATTCTATTAATACTATTTGTTGTGAATTTACTTCACTATCTAACTTATCTATGTAGCTTAAAACCTTACCAGTTCCTTTAACAACACATTCAATAGAATTCTCGGCAACAGTTGCTGCAACTCCTGTCCTAAATTCAATAAGCTTATCTAATCCATGTACTAATGCGCCACCACCAGTCATCAATATTCCTCTTTCTATTATGTCTGAAGCTAATTCAGGTGGAGTTCTCTCTAATACTCTTTTTACAGTTTCAACTATTACTTCTACTGGTTCTTTTATTGCATTTCTTATTTCCTCAGTAGTAATTTCTACTTCATCTGGTAATCCTGTTATAAGATTTCTTCCTTTCATCATATATGTTAGATTTCTAGAATTTTTAAAGGCCGATCCTATATTTATTTTTAATTCTTCAGCAGTCTTTTCGCCTATCATTAATTTATAATTATTTCTTACATATTTTATTATAGAATCGTCAAACTTATTTCCAGCCACTTTTATAGATTCTCTTTCTACTACTCCTCCTAATGAAATTACAGCAACATCACAAGTACCTCCACCAATGTCTACTACCATACATCCATTTGGTTTAGTAATATCTAATCCTGCACCAATAGCAGCTGCTAATGGTTCCTCTATTAAATGAACCTTTTTAGCTCCTGAGTTCATGGCTGCATCAATTACTGCTCTTTTCTCAACTTCCGTTGCTTGAGATGGTACACAAACAATTACTTTAGGTGCCCTAATAGTTTTCTTACCACATGCTTTTCTTATAAATTCTTTTAGCATTTTTTGTGTTATATCGTAATCCGAAATAACTCCATCTTTCAACGGACGTACTGCAACTATGTTTCCCGGGGTTCTTCCTATCATTTTTCTTGCCTCTTCCCCTATAGCCAATAGCTTATTATTATTTTTATTTATAGCTACTACGGATGGCTCCTTTAATACCACCCCTTTACCACTCACATAAACTAACACAGTTGCCGTTCCTAAGTCAATTGCAAGGTCTATCCCTGTTCTCCACATCTCTTATTCACTCCTATAATACATATTAATACCTATATTTACATAATTCTACTAATATTATATTATAGACTTAAATTTATCAAGATTCAATAATTTTATACTTCATTTTTGTTGCTTCTCCACCCCTAATGTGTCTTTCAGCTTTATTTAATTCCAATATAGAATGAGTTTCTTGGGCAATTTCCGGATTAATTTTTAAAAGTCTTTCTGTCATATCTTTATGAATTGTACTCTTACTTACTCCAAAAACCTTTGCGGTCTTTCTTATTGTAGCTTTTGAATCTATAATGTACCTTGCAACATCTAAAACTCTTTCTTCAATATAATCTTTCAAAATATCACTTCCTTAATCTTGTCTTTAACATAATAGTTTGTTAATATTTTTAATTAGTCATTTATCCTAACTATGACAAATGACTAATATTAACTTTTATCTTATTTAGTTTTTAAGCTGAAATATTTTTCCGGATTAACTTGCTCTCCATTAGCATCAATTACCTGTAAATTTAAAAATTCTCCAAATACATCTTTGCTAAATACTTTTGCGGTCTCTCCAACCTTACCAATAACTTGGTTAGCTGTTACCTTTTCACCATTCTTAACCGATAAATTTGCATCAAGATTTCCATATCTTGTTTTCAATCCATTAGCATGTTTAATCTCTACAACTACGCCTTCTTCAACCCCTGTATTTTCAGCAAAATCTACCACACCATCAGCTGATGCCTTAACATCAGTTCCTATATTAGCTTGTATATTTACACCTCTAACAGTTCTAAAAGAACCTTCTTCCATTTTTACTGGAGCAGGATAAGTATATTTTCTACTTTCAACACCATCTATAGGATTTATGAAACTTACTTTATTAGTTGTAGCTACTGTAGTTGATTTCTCTGCTTTTGTATTATTATTATTGCTTTCCTTATTGTCCTGAACATTTTCTACTCTCTCTGCATTTTGAACTTCATTTATAGCCTTTTCATCATTGCTAGAATTCAATGTTAATTCTTTATTTGTATCTTCTGTCTTATTTACTTCATTTTTACTGCTCATCATTTTATATGAGACGGTTCCAATAGCCAATAATATGCAAAGACAGAGGAATAAAGCGATATAAAATCCCTCCTTCCTAAATAATTTTTTTGCTCTTTCTTTTAAATTCTTGTTCAACATGAACACCTCCAATTGTTATATTTCCCCTTTTACGAGAAATAATACATAAACGTATATTTTTTTATTTGATATTTTTGTGTTTTTCAATTAATTTCTTATTAGTCTTGAGTATATCCACTTTTTTATCTTTTATACAAAATAACCATTTTTTATTATTTAAATACTATAAATTCATACAACTTAGATAACATCATCCAAACTGTTAATTATTTAAAAATCACTAAATTAAAAAGAGAATAATCATTTTATAAAAAATAATTATTCTCTCTAAATATCTGTTGAAGATGTTCGATTGTAAATAAAAAGCAGTATATTACTGCTAAAAAGTTCGCTTATACTTGAATTCATTAAACTACTTTTCGTGTTTTATATTTATTTTATTTGTATGTTATAGTTTGAAGTTCCACCCCATTATAGTAGTGCTTAAGAATTTTATCATAAGTTTCACCATTTTTAGCCATAACATCTGCTCCCCACTGACTCATTCCAACTCCATGTCCATAACCCGTACAATCTATTTCTACTCCATCACTTTCCAAATTTAATATGAAGTTTGTTGAATTTAAATTAAACAGTTCTCTAAATTCTGTGCCTTTTATATTCTCATTACCTACTTTAATTTCTTTTACACTTCCAGCTTCAGTATAGCTTTCTATTTTTATCTGAGAAACTAAGTCATTTACTTTAATCTTGGCATCTTTATATTTTGCATTAATCTTATTTACGAATTCATTTATTGGAACTTTTACAGTAGATTTATATTTAGGAGCAATTTCTTCCCCTTTACTTTCTTCAGATTTCAAATATGGTACATCAATAGAAAGGACATCTTTTGCATCTTCAGTTTTACCTGAGCTAATAGCAAAGAACTGTGGATATTCTAACACAGCTCCATTGTAAGTAAGAACTTGGCCTTTTGTATCCAGAACTGCTTTCTGAATTTTATTCCAATTACTTTCTTTTTCTTGACTACTCCATTTAGACATCCTTTCATCTCTACTCATGTATACTTGGCAATTACTTGTGTCACAAACTTCTGCTCCTTTTTCCTTATCATCTTTGCTTGGGTTATTACGTCTATTCATATAAAATGTTCTTGCTGCTACCGCTTGAGCCTTTAATGCCTCTTCTTCAAAGCTTGCTGGCATTTCACTTGCTACTACCCCCATTATATATTCTTCCAAATCTATCTCCTCTACTTTATCTTCTGCCTTGCGATAAAGTTTTACTTTTCCATTTTGTGGAAATACTATTTGTGAATTCTTAATCAGACTTTCATCCTTTAAACTAAATGAATTGCTCCTCCCCTGATCAACATCTAAAAATATTAGTGGCAATACAATTAAGATACTCAAAATAATTATACTTATAATGACAGTTATTTTTATATTATTATTAATTTTTATATTTGAATTTTTCATACCAATTATCTTCATTAATTTTTCCTCCCCAAATATGCACTATAAAATATATTCTTTACTTTCTACAATTATGATGATTATGTTAACTACAAATATAAAAATTTCAATTATAAGTTGTTCATATAGTTAAGCCTTCCCGCTTTGCTGATAGTTTTCTTAATATTAGAAATAAAATAAAAAAGCTCAAGAAATAAACATAAAATATCTATTTCTTGAGCTTTTGCATTTCTTTTTTTAATAATATATTACTGAAGCAAATTTATATACTTACTCTATAAATATCTGCTCCTAAATTTCTGAATTTATTTTCAATGCTAACATATCCTCTATCAATATGATAAACATCGCTTACTTCAGTCTCTCCATCTGCTATTAGTCCACTTAATATCATGGCTGCTCCCGCCCTCAAATCTGTTGCCTTCACCATACATCCTGTGAGCTTAGGAGTTCCCTCAATTATTGCTGTTCTTCCATCAATTTTTATATTAGCTCCCATTCTCTGAAGCTCAGCCACATGCATAAATCTATTTTCAAAAACCGTTTCTGTGATTACACTTACACCTTCAACTATAGATAATAAACTCATCATCTGTGCTTGCATATCTGTTGGAAAACCTGGATAAGGCAAAGTCTTTATATCTAATGGCCTTTTAGGTCCTCTTCCATCTACTATTATAGAATTATTGTCATTATGAGTAAATTTAACACCACATTCTTTTAGTTTCTCTATTATCGGTCTTAAATGATCCTCATTTGCTCCATTAATTTTTATTTTGCTATTTGTAATAGCCGCTGCTATCATAAATGTTCCAGCTTCTATTCTGTCATATATTGGCCTATAATGAGTTCCATTTAGACTTTTAACCCCATGTATTGTTATCTTACCAAATCCAGCACCTTCTATTTCAGCACCCATTTTATTTAGAAATTGTGCTAAATCCCATATCTCCGGCTCTTCTGCTGCATTCTCTATTATCGTTGTACCCTCAGCAAAAACTGCTGCCATCATAATATTTTCTGTTGCACCAACTGAAGGAAAATCTAAGTATATTCTATTGCCTCTAATCTTTTTTGCTCTAACCTCTACAAAACCATGGCCAATTGTAACATTAGCTCCAAGTAGTTTAAATCCCTTAAGATGTAAATCTATGGGCCTGCTACCTATATTACATCCACCTGGCAATGATAGTTTGCAATATCCAAATCTAGCAAGCATAGGTCCCATAATAAAAAATGATGCTCTCATTTTCCTCATCAGCTCAGCATTAGCATCCATTTCCCTTATATTCTTTGTATTTATTGTCAATTCATTGTTTAAATTAGAAATATTAACATCACAATTTAATTCACTTAATAATTTACATATAACTTTTACATCTTCTAATTGAGGTGTATTTTCAATAACTATAGGTTCTGGACATAATATAGTTGCTGCAATTATAGGCAAAATTGAATTTTTGGCACAACTTATATCAACTTCACCTTTCAGCTCCTTTACACCTTTAACTACTATTTTCTCCATATTATCCTCCATAATAATTGTTAAACATCTGAAATTTTGTCCAAAAACTAAATCTGTTCTGAATTTATACAGTGGAATTAGTTTTTTATATAAAACCCTGTTCCAATGCACGCGACAAAACTAATTAATTTTTAGTTTTTTCAATATGTCTTAATATGCTGTAAATATTATTGGCGTACCAATTATTATATGTGAAACTTTATTATACCTAATTAATGCAAAATTAATTTTATAGCTGCCATTTAAATATCCTGTTCCAGTATAGCCATTATTAATCCCTAGTAATTCTGTATTTTTTAAATCATTCTCATCTAAAAACTTATTTATTGAGTAGCCATCACTTAAATTTTTTCCTTCGTAATAAGAAAAATATTGAACATCTTCTGATTCTTTATTTTCAACTTTTTGAATCATATCTCTTAAATTTATTGTTGAATACTCACTATTCTTATTAATTAGTACAATTTCTACATAGCTGTATTTATCCTCACGCCATATTTTTACATTAATGTTATAACTATGATTGAAAATTTCAAACTGATTTTCATTGATCTCTTCATAATCACCCTCTGTGTTATGAATAAAATATTCTTTTATCCTGTAAATTTCTCTTTGCATATCTTGTTTTGTTTTATATTGAAGCTTTACACCATTTTCTTCAAATACACTTACATTTCTCGCCTTTAACTCTAGTGAATTTAGTGCATTTTGTGAACTATTTACATTACCAGAAATCGCTCCTATCTCAAAAAAAGATAACAACAACATAAGAATTGCCATGCTTATTTTCATATTACTTCCCCCTTAAGTTATCTTTTTTAATTATGGACAATTCTGATAATTAATATTCCATTTTTATCTAACTATATTTATATAATATAAATTTCTTAAAATTTTGTGATAGATTGTCAATATCTAGAATAAAAAATAGTAAAAAAACTACCTTATGAAGATATAAACATAAACCTGAGGAATAAAAAAATAAAGTGTAATGTCTCTTATATAGTTTCACCCATATAAGAAATATTACACTTTAAATCGTCATAAAATTTTATCTATGACTAGATTTCTTTAACAATATTCTTTGTTTTGCTCTAAGCAATGCTGCTTCTGCTCTACCCTTATTGTATTTTTCAGGGTTTTTTAGCCTGCTTTCAGCCCTTTTTAAAGCTTCTTCTGCTCTTTCTTCATCGATGTCTTCTTCAAATTCAGCAGCATCACTACTTATTACCATTTCATTATTTCCAACTTGCACAAGAGCTTTAGAAATAAATAATTCCTCATCATTTCCTTTAGCATCTTTAAATTTAGCAATACAAGGAATAGTACTTGATATTAAGTTTGCGTGATTTGCTAAAACTTCAAATTCTCCATCAGCAGTTTTTAGCATTACTTTTTCAACCTCTCCATTATACACTTCATGGCTAGGTGTAACTATTTTTAGTAAAAAGGTATTAGCCATAATTGCTCATCCCCTTTATCCTAAATTCTTTGCTTTTTCTAGAACATCGTCTATAGTACCTGCAAATAAGAATGCTGATTCTGGTAAATCATCATACTTACCTTCAAGAATTTCTCTAAATCCTCTAATAGTTTCCTTTATAGGAACATATTTACCCTTTAAGCCAGTAAATTGTTCACCAACTGTAAATGGTTGAGATAAGAATCTTTGGATTCTTCTTGCTCTAGCTACGACAGCTTTATCTTCGTCTCCTAATTCATCTACACCTAGGATAGCTATGATATCCTGTAATTGTCTATATTTTTCAAGAACATTTTTAACGTCTGCTGCTACTTTATAGTGTTCTTCCCCAACCACTTTAGGATCTAGTATTCTTGATGTAGATTCTAATGGGTCTACAGCTGGATATATACCAAGTTCTGCTATACCTCTAGATAAAACTGTTGTTGCATCTAGATGAGAGAATGTTGTAGCTGGTGCTGGGTCAGTTAAGTCATCGGCAGGAACATATACAGCTTGAACTGATGTAATTGATCCATTAACTGTCGATGTAATTCTTTCTTGAAGGGCACCCATTTCAGTTGCAAGTGTTGGTTGATATCCAACAGCTGAAGGTGTTCTTCCAAGTAACGCTGATACCTCAGAACCTGCTTGAGTATATCTGAATATGTTATCTATGAATAATAACACGTCTTGCCCTTTATCTCTAAAGTATTCTGCCATAGTAAGACCTGTTAAGGCAACTCTCATTCTGGCACCTGGTGGTTCATTCATTTGTCCGAATACTAATGCAGTCTTATCAATAACTCCTGACTCTTTCATTTCATAATATAAGTCATTACCTTCTCTTGATCTTTCACCAACACCGGTAAATACTGATAATCCACCATGTTGTTTAGCTATATTGTTGATTAACTCTTGAATTAAAACTGTTTTACCAACTCCAGCTCCTCCAAATAGACCTATCTTACCACCTCTTTGATATGGTGCAAGTAAGTCTACTACTTTTATCCCTGTTTCAAACATCTCAGGTTCAACTGATTGATCTTTAAAACTAGGTGCTGGTCTATGAATTGGGTATTGTTGTTTTATTTCAACATCACCACATTTATCAATAGGCTTTCCTAAAACATTAAATAATCTTCCGAGTACTTCTTCTCCTACTGGAACAGAAATAGGTGCTCCTGTATCAATAGCATCCATTCCTCTTTTTAAACCTTCTGTAGCTTCCATTGCTATTGCTCTAACTATATCGTCTCCAACGTGTTGTTCAACTTCTGCTACTAAATCATGATCTCCCATCTTAATAATAATTGAATTATATAAGTTTGGAAGAGAATCTGTATCAAACTTTATATCTATTACTGGTCCAATTACTTGAACTACTTTTCCAATCTTTTCAGGCATAAGATACCTCCTTACTAATTTTGAGCTGCTGCTCCTCCAACAATTTCACTTATTTCTTGTGTAATAGCACCTTGTCTGATTCTATTATACTTGAGTTTTAAGTTAGACAATAAATCATTTGCATTTTTTGTAGCTCCATCCATAGCAGTCATTCTTGTACTTTGCTCGCTGCATTTTGAGCTCAATAAAACGTTTCTTATTTTTCCTTTTAAATAGATGTTAAGAGCATCTTCTAATACTATACCTAAATCAGGTTCAATAAGGTATGGATTTGATTTTTCTTCTGGTTTATCTATAGGCAAAATTTTAACGCATTTTTGCTGCTGATTAACTGATGATATAAACTCAGAATATATGATATTAACTTCTGAAACTTCTCCATTAAGATACATTTCAAGGGCTTTATCAAATATTAACTTTGCATCACTTACTGTTGGTAAATCTGAAATCCCAACATATTCAGCTACAGGCTCTACTTTAATTCTTTTTAAGTAACCAGCACCTTTAGCTCCAACCAAAATAACTTTCGAAGTCTTTTTCTTGTCTTTAATTATGCTGTCTAAGTAAGATACTACACCACTATTGAAACCACCACATAATCCTGAATCTGATGTCATTAGCACATATAATTTATTTTCATTATCATTACCATCGAAATAAATATTTGCACCCTCTAAACTAGCTGTAGCTGCAAGATTCTTTACAGTTGGTTCAGTTATTTCAATGAACTTATTGTTTACTACAAGTTCATTTTTAGTTTTTCTTAACTTAGAAGTGGCAACAAGCCCCATAGCATTTGTTATTTTTTTTGTATTTTCTACTGATCTAATTCTCTTCTTTAAATCAAGAAGTCCAGCTGCGCCCATTATTTCCACCTCCTAAAGAAGGGCATAGCTAATTTAAGCTATGCTTCCTTTAAAAATATCTTTTTAAACTCAACTATTGCTTCCTCTAACTTAGCTTTAATATCATCAGTTAAAGTTTTTTCAGTAATAATTGCTTTTTCAACTTCTCTATGATGAGTGTCAGCATATTCTAAGAATTCTTCTTCAAATCTCTTTATATCGCTAACTTTGATATCTGATAAGAAATCATTAACTGCAGCATATAATATCATTACTTGTTTTCCAACTTCAAGTGGACTGTATTGATTTTGTTTTAATACTTCAACTAATCTCTTACCTTTTTCAAGTCTTCTACTAGAATCGGCATCTAAATCAGAACCGAATTGAGTAAATGCTTCAAGTTCTCTATATTGTGCAAGTTCAAGTCTTAATGTACCACTTACTTGCTTCATAGCTTTAATTTGAGCGCTACCACCAACTCTGGATACTGATATACCAGCATTTACGGCTGGTCTTTGTCCTGCATTAAATAAATCAGATTCTAGGAATATTTGACCATCTGTAATTGAAATTACATTTGTTGGTATGTACGCTGTAACGTCTCCTGCTTGTGTTTCTATAATTGGAAGTGCTGTTATTGAACCACCACCTAATTCCTTAGATAGTTTAGCAGCTCTTTCAAGTAATCTTGAGTGAATATAGAAAACATCACCTGGATAAGCTTCTCTTCCTGGTGGTCTCTTAAGTAATAATGACATAGCTCTATAAGCTGTAGCATGTTTAGAAAGGTCATCGTATATTATTAATACATCCTTTCCTTGAAGCATGAAATATTCACCTATACTACATCCAGCATATGGAGCAATATATTGAAGTGGTGCAGATTCTGATGCTGTAGCATCTACAACTATAGTATAATCCATAGCACCTGCTTCAGTAAAAGTATTTACTAAATGGGCAACTGTAGATTGTTTTTGACCAATAGCTACATAAATACAGATAACATCTTTACCCTTTTGGTTCAAGATAGTATCTATTGCTATTGCAGTTTTACCTGTTTGTCTATCTCCAATTATAAGTTCTCTTTGACCTCTACCAATTGGAATCATTGAGTCTATAGCCTTAATACCAGTTTGTAGTGGTTGATTAACAGAGCTTCTGTCAATGATTCCGGCTGCTGGTACTTCCACTGGCCTATGTCCTGCTGCAATTATAGGTCCTCTACCATCAATTGGTTCCCCTAATGCATTAACTACTCTTCCAAGCATTGCTTCACCAACTGGAACTTCAACAACTTTTCCGGTTCCTTTAACTATATCGCCTTCTTTTATTCCTTTTTCATCTCCTAAAAGAACGCAACCAACGTTATCTTGTTCAAGGTTTAAAACCATACCATATACATTGTTAGGAAATTCTAATAATTCCCCTTGCATACAATTATCTAATCCATAAACCCTTGCAACACCATCTCCGATTTGGATTATAGTACCAGAATCCACTGTTTTAATATCTTTTTCGTAATTTTCTATTTCCTTCTTTATAATAGAAGTTATTTCTTCTGGTTTAATATTCATGGATTCACCTCTATTCTTTCTTAAGCATTAAATCTTTCATCTCTTCTACCTTTGATTTCAAAGTACCATCAATAACATCATTTCCAACTTTTACATAGACCCCGCCTAAAAGGCTTTTGTCTACTTTAGTATCAAATAATATAGTTTTTTCGTACTTCTTTTCAAAGATATCCTTTAATTGTTTTAATTCATCATCTAAAAGCGGTACAACAGTTTTAACTAGACCTCTAATAGTATTTCTTCTTTCTAAATCAATATTTTCCATTTGATTTAGTATATCTTTTAATTGAAGAATTCTTCCTTTTTCAATTAAAATAATCATGAAGGAAAGTAATTCATCATCAATCTTTCCTTTAAACAAATCAGTAAATAATTGCTTCTTTTTTGTTGTATTAATTACTGGATGTTTAAGTACTTCATAGAAATCTTCATTTTCAGCAAAAATGTTGCAGATTTCTGTTAAATCACGTAAATATTCATCTACACTATTTTTTTTCTCAGCAATTTCATATAGAGCTAAAGCATATCTTTTTTCTAAATATTCATGCATACTACATACCTACCTTAGCAATAAAATCGCCGATAAGTTTTCTATGTGTTGCTTCATCTACTTGCTCACCTAATGCTTTAACTGAAAGCTCGATTGCTAAATCTACTGCTTGTTTTTTGATTTCATATTCTGCTTTTTCTTTTTCTCTTTCAATTTCTAAGCTAGCTCTTTCTTTTAATGAAGTTGCTTCAACTTTTGCATTTTCAACGATTTCTGCATAAAGCTTATCACCCTTAGCTCTTTGTTCTTCAGTGATTTTCTTACCTTCTTCTTTGGCTCCTTGTAGAATCTGCTCATTTTTAACTAGATACATTCTAGCTTTTTCAGCATCTTCATCAGCTTTAGTCATTTTATCATTTATATATTTTTGTCTTTCTCCAATTATTCCTTTTAGTTTATTCCAAAAGAAATGTCTTAAAAGCAAAAGTATAATGGCAAAATTAATCCAGTTGATTATTAATGTCGACAATCTAATTTCCATATTTTATCTATATCCTCCCTTCGGAGTCAATACAATTAACTCATACGAACTCATATTTAGCTATTATTTACCCATTACTATAAATGACATTACTAATCCGTAAATCGCTGTTGTTTCTGCAAGGGCTGCACCTAAAAGTAAAAATGTCATTATTCTTGGTTGTGCTTCTGGTTGTCTTGCCACTGCTTCAATTGCCTTTCCTGTTGCGATACCAATACCTGCACCTGCTCCAATACCAGATAATACAGCTATACCTGCTGCTAAAACTCCAAAACTCATTCTAATTCCTCCTTAAATTTTCAAAAATGTTTGTTTGTTTGTTTAAATTTACTCTTCTGCAACGTTTTTAATATTAATCATAGTTAACATTGAGAATACTACCATTTGAAGTACTCCATCAAATAAATCAAAATAACCATGTAATATAATTGGTATTCCTAGCTGTGCAAAAACTCCTATTGATCTTAAGCCAGAATAAACTAAATCTACCAATACTACAGCTGCAAACATGTTACCAAAAAGTCTAAGTGCTAATGTTATTGGCAACATAACTCTTTCTAATAGATTAAGTGGTAACATAGGTACAAATGGATGAAAATATGCTTTTCCATAACCAAGAAGTCCATTTTTTCTAATTGCATTTATATTTACAACTAAAAATGTAACTATTGCAAATGATGCTGTTGTGCTAACATCACTTGTCGGTGGTTTGAAACCTATTGCCCCAATCCAGTTAAGGACTAGCAAATAAATCATTAATGTTCCTATATATGGTACAAATGATTCATACTCTTTACCCATGGTGTTCACTATAAAATCTTTTAATAGCTGATATATATTTTCTACAGCAGCCTGGGTTTTATTTGGTTTTAACTTCAAATTTCTTGTCAATACATAAGCAGCTATAGCTAAAACCACAATAACAACCCATTCAATTATTATACCCGCTGTAATATCAACAGTATAGCCAAAAATTTCAGGCGACCATACAGGCATAGGCGTAATTTCCAATTCAAACACTTCCTTTCCTTCTCATTATATTTGATCCTATTAGCAGAATATAATGTGAAACAAATCCAGCTATATAATAAAGCATATATATCATATTATCTCTGAATGGCAATATAGTAATAACTATGAAAGCCATTCTAAGAAAAAATTCTAGTATGAAAAGCCAATTCTTTGCACCTTTACCCAAATTTTTTCCAATTGTATAACCATATGCCAAAAAATTAGCTAATGCTACACATATTCCTACTGCATAGATCCCTGCATATGTAAAATTAGAAAATAATACTATCAGTAAAGATATCAATGCACCACTTACCAGATCATACTTGATAGCTTGTAAGAGCAGTTTATTCATCTCTTTATTCATACATTACCTCCTAACTCTCAATGTTTATATTATATCTTTTATATTTATCTTTAACAAATTACTATTTTAAGTTAAATTATGCCGATTGCCCGCTTATGATTAGTTTATATTTGTATTTCTTCAAAATGCTCAGCAAATCTTACATATTACTTCATTTTTCTTATTTTTTGATGTTTATTATTTTTCACATTGCTCTTGTCAGAATATTCTGTTATATGAATAATTGCATTTCAATTCATGTTAACATTTTCATTACAGTTATTGTAAATTTTTTTTATCATTTCTGTAAATTTTGTGCAAATAACGCCTTTTTTAACTTTCATATATAGCAAACTTAAAATTATGATTTTAATAAAATTGAATATATAATTTAATGCTAATTCAAAATTTATTTTCATTTTTCAATTTATTAGATAAATTTACTTCTTCTTTTATTAAACCCATCAGATTCGAACCATATTATAATACGCATAAAACCTTTTAACTAAAATTTTTTCATGAAAATTTTTAATATAATACTTCAAATTTTATGTAATCTAAGCATTGTTTCTATTTTCTTCTTTAATTTGTCCTTTTATACTAACTTGTTTATAAAATTTCTTCTATAAAAAAAAGTTACTATGACAGTTTATCATAGTAACTTTTACAGAAATGATATTTGTACTAAACTCTTTCAACAATAAGAGCTGTTCCCATTCCCCCACCAATACAAAGTGTTGCAAGTCCTTTTTTAGCATCTCTTTTTTCCATTTCATGAAGAAGAGTAACTAAGATTCTTGCTCCTGATGCACCAACTGGGTGACCTAAAGCAAGTGCTCCACCATTTACATTTACTTTTGACATATCAAATTTTAAATCTTTAGCAACTGCTAAACTTTGTGCTGCAAAAGCTTCATTTGCTTCAATTAAATCCAAATCTTCTACTGTTAAGTTAGCTTTTTCTAAAGCTTTTTTAGTTGCATGGAATGGTCCATATCCCATAATAGCTGGATCTAATCCTTTTGATCCGTAAGAAACGATTTTAGCCATTGGTTTAATTCCTAATTCTGCTGCTTTTTCTGCACTCATAACAACAAATGCTGCTGCTCCATCATTAATTCCTGAAGCATTACCAGCTGTTACAGTACCATCTTTAATAAATGCAGGTTTCAATTTTGCTAAAGTTTCAACTGTTGTTCCGAATCTTGGGAATTCATCTGTATCAAATACTTTTGGATCTCCCTTTCTTTGTGGGATAACAACTGGAACTATTTCATCTTTGAATCTTCCTGATTTAATTGCTGCTTCAGCTTTTTGTTGAGAAGCTGCTGCAAAAGCATCTTGTTCTTCTCTAGTTAATCCCCATTCTTTGGCAATGTTTTCAGCTGTAACTCCCATATGATAGTTATTAAAAGCATCCCATAATGAATCCTTTATCATTGAGTCAACTAATTTACCATCGCCCATTCTTTGGCCCCATCTTGCCTTATCTAATACATATGGTGCAGCTGACATGTTTTCCATACCACCTGCAACAATAACATCAGCATCTCCTGCTTTAATCATTTGAGCTGCTAAACTAACTGCTCTAAGACCTGATCCACAAACCTTATTTATTGTCATAGCTGAAACTTCTTGTGGTAATCCAGCTTTAATTGTTGATTGTCTTGCTGTGTTTTGACCAAGACCTGCTTGAATTACGTTACCCATTATAACTTCTTCAATTAATTCAGGTTTAACCCCAGCTCTGTTAACTGCTTCCTTAATTACTAAAGCTCCTAAATCAACTGCTGATACATCTTTTAATGAACCACCAAAACTACCTAATGCTGTTCTTACCGCACTTACAATAACTACGTCTTTCATGTTTGACCTCCTCAAATCACATTAATTATACTATAATTTTTTCGTTAAATTATTAACATAACTAAATTATACCCTCTATTATTTGTTTTATCAAGAGAAAATTGTTAAATTTTAAACAAACTTTAAAATTTTTTAGTAATACGAAAAAAATAACAAATCAATACTGTCATGTATATTCCGTGTCATACAAGAAAATACGTTAACATAATTGCTAAACTAAATTAACGTATTTCCTAAAAGTATGATACGAAATAAACAAGCATATTGACTTGCTATCTTATTGAATCTGTATCAAATTCCTCTACATTTCTTGAATTTAAATCAAAGTATTTTAATATAGCATCTACTATTCTTCTTGATGCAATTCCATCTCCATATGGATTAATAGATTTACTCATTTTAGAATAAGCTTCATCATTTCTAAGTAATTCATTTGCCTCAGAAACAATTCTATCTACATCTGTTCCAACCAACTTTACAGTTCCAGCTTCAACAGCTTCTGGACGCTCTGTTACATCTCTTAATACTAGTACCGGTTTACCTAGATGTGGAGCTTCCTCCTGCAATCCTCCTGAATCTGTCATTACCATAAATGATTTGTTCATTAAATTATGAGTTTCTTTAGTATCTAGTGGTGATAATAAATGAATTCTCTCTTTTCCACCAAGCCTCTCAAATACTACATCTTTAACAACCGGATTTAAATGAACTAAATATATCAATTCTACATCACTGTTTTGTTCCACTATCTTGTTTAGTGCAATGCAGATATTCTGAATTCCTTCTCCCCAATTTTCTCTTCTATGTGCAGTAATCATTATAACCTTTTTATTAAAATCTATGTTGTTTAATTCCTCATTTTCAAAAACGTAATTTTCCTCAACTGTGTGTTTCATTGCATCAATTACAGTGTTTCCTGTAACATATATTTCATTCTCTTTTATGCCCTCTCTTAACAAGTTATTTTTTGATCCCTTAGTAGGTGCAAAATGTAAATCTGCTAAACTACCTGTCAATTTTCTGTTCATCTCTTCTGGGAAAGGGAAATATTTGTTGAAGGTTCTAAGACCCGCTTCTACATGACCCACCTTAATTTGTTGATAAAACGCAGCTAATGAACCAGCAAATGTAGTTGTTGTATCTCCGTGAACTAGAATCATATCTGGCTTTTCTTCCTTAAATACTTCTTCTAATCCCTCTAAAACTCTACTCGTAATTCCAGTCAAGCTTTGCTTTGTTTTCATTATGTTTAAATCAAAATCTGGTTTAATATCAAATAATTCTAAGACTTGATCCAGCATTTCTCTATGTTGAGCTGTTACACAAACCTTTGATTCAATTTCTTCTCTTTTTTCCAACTCTTTTACTAAAGGTGCCATTTTTATAGCTTCCGGCCTTGTTCCAAAAATAGTAATTATTTTTTTAGTACTCAATTCATTTCCTCCTAATTCAAACATTTCATTCAGTTAAAAGTCAAGAGTTAACAATTAACAGTTGAGGATAAAAACCACTGGTTTCCTTCTTTATAACTCAGAAATTCTATGATTCTATTGTAGAATTTGCTATTAAAATCATAAATCCCTAATTTTTAATTCAATATCCTGCTTCTCTTGCAATTTTTAAAGAGTCATCATCTTCTATCCAAGATTCTACACTAATTCCCCTGTAATCATCTTTTGAATCTCTTATAATAACGCTGATAATTCCTGAATTAATTATCAGTCTCTTACACATTGAACAAGAGTTAGCATCTTTTACATATTCTTTAGTTTTTGCATCTTTCCCAACTAGATATAAGGTTGCTCCAATCATATCCTTTCTTGAAGCACTTATTATTGCGTTAGCTTCACTATGAACACTTCTGCAAAGTTCATATTGGGTTCCTCTTGGTATATTAAGTTTTTCTCTTATGCAGCTATTTAAATCTATACAATTTTTCCTGCCTCTTGGTGCGCCTGTATAACCTGTTGAAATTATTTCATCATTTTTAACTATTATCGATCCATAATTTCTTCTTAAACAAGTTCCTCTCTCTAAAACTGTTTCTGCAATATCTAAATAATAGTTTTGCTTATCTCTTCTTTCCATATTCAAAATCCCCACAAATCATAAATTAGTCCAGGTTACTTATGTATATATAGTCAGTATATTTTTTAATTTATAATCTTTACTAAAAACTTTATTTAGTACCAAACAGTCTATCTCCTGCATCCCCAAGTCCTGGTACTATATATCCGCTTTCATTTAATTTCTCATCTATAGACGCTAAATATATATCTACATCAGTATGAGCCTTTTGCACTGCTTCAATTCCTTCTGGAGCTCCAACTAAACACATTAATTTTAAGTTTTTAGCTCCTCTATTTTTAAGCATTGTTATAGCATCTATTGATGAACCGCCTGTTGCAAGCATTGGATCTACAACGATTATGTCTCTCTCAGCAATATCTTGTGGTAATTTGCAGAAATATTCTACCGGTTGAAGTGTTTTTTCATCTCTATATAATCCAATATGGCCAACCTTAGCAGCAGGAATTAAGTTGATCACTCCATCAACCATTCCAAGACCAGCTCTTAGTATAGGTACTACTGCTATTTTCTTTCCTGCAAGCATTTGACATTTAGCTACAGCTACAGGAGTTTTCACATCAACTTCTTCTGTATGTAAGTCTCTTGTAACCTCATAAGCCATTAACATAGAAATTTCTTCTACTAACTTCCTAAATTCTTTTGAACCTGTTTCCTCATCTCTTAAAATCGCTAACTTATGTAATATTAATGGGTGATTTATTTCTGTTACTTTACTCATTATTATCCCTCCGAATTAAACTTTTTCACTACTTATTATACTTTTTTTCAATTTCTGATATTTTATCTATTCTTTTTTGATGTCTATCTCCTTCAAATTTTGATGTTAGAAATGTTTTTACTATATCCAAAGCAAGCCCAGTCCCAACAACTCTTTGGCCCATTGTTAATATATTGGCATTATTATGTTCTCTAGTCGCATGTGCACTAAATGTATCTGAACATAATGCTGCTCTTATTCCAGGAACTTTATTGGCTGAAATACCGATTCCTATTCCTGTACCACAGATTAGTATTCCAAATTCATATTCTTTTGATGCAACTGCCTCAGACACTGGTAAAGCAATATCAGGATAATCACAAGAACTAGTTGAATATGTGCCAAAATCCTTTACTTCGTGATTTTCACTTTTTAAATAATTAATAATCTCATTTTTTAATTCAAATCCGCCATGATCGCATCCAATTGCAATTTTCATAATTTAATCATCTCCAAATCTAATTAATCTTAAGTCTATTATCATCAGCACTTTCTGAAAAATATATTCAGGTTAACTGTTTAAACTTCCACGATATCAAATCCAGCAGCTTTATTTAATCTATTCATAATAGCCATTCCAACACCTTTTTCTTCATATGCTTCTGCAAAGATCAAATCAGCTCCTAAATCATCACATTTTCTCAAAGCTTCAAATAAGTTTTTAGCTACTGTGGATAAATTTTCTATGCTTCCTAAAACTATACTTGTTCCTTCTTCATACTCTTTTGCATTTTCCTCAACAGTAAGAATACATACGCTTTTGTCTTTTTCTATATTATAGTGTACCATTTCTTTTATTTTTTCAACAGTTTTTTTTCTTTCACCAGAAATTATTGTAACTTTAGCATTAGGTGCATAATGCTTATATTTCATCCCTGGAGCTTTAGGTTTTAGATTTTCTCTTGGTTTTTTCATAATAGCGCTATCTATTTCTATACTCGAATCCACTTCTCTGAGCATTTCTAGCGTTATTCCTCCCGGCCTTAATACTACAGGTGGGATTACTGTACAATCAACTATTGTTGACTCAACACCTATATCGCTTTCTATTCCTCCCAAGATGCAATCCACTTTTCCATCTAAGTCTTCAATGCATCTTTGAACATCTGTCGGACTTGGCCTTCCACTTATATTAGCTGAAGGAGCTGCAATAGTTGTATTAGATAATTCTATTAATTTTCTAGCTATTTCATTGTCTGGCATTCTAATTCCAATAGAATCTAAATTAGCACTGGTTATACTTGGTATTACTTCTTTCTTTTTCAATATTATTGTTAATGGTCCTGGCCAAAATTTATTTATAAGCTCTTTTGCTACTTCTGGAATTTCCTTTGCATATAATTCTATATCCTTTGATGCAACATGAATTATTAATGGATTATCTTGAGGCCTTCCTTTTGCTTTAAAAATTTTTTCTACAGCTTCTGCATTAAGCGCATCAGCCCCTAATCCATAAACTGTTTCTGTTGGAAAAACTACAGTTCCTCCCATTTTTATTAATTCAGCAGCCTCTTTTATTTTTGCTTCATCTTCCTTAGTATTCTCAATCATACTAATTTTAGTTTTCAACTACATTATCTCCTTTCTATCAGGTGTCAATCGAATCATCCCACAGTCCTTTGAGCATAAACTGTGAACTTATAACTGTACCATACTATATACTATACTATAAGCTGCCCTCGTGCTATCTTTATATTTTGAATGCTTTCATCAGTATAAATCGCTTTAACACAATTTTTGTATATTGAATCCAATAACAAATATTTTCTTAATCCACCTCTTCTGATTACCTGAAAATAATAATCTTTAGTAGAATTAAGTTGTTTAATAGCATCATAGTGTTCAACTATCTGCGGGTATCTTTTAAAAAAGTTTTTATCCACCGGTCTCAATCCCGGATTTTTAAAAACCACATTAGTTATTAATACTATTTCTAAATCATAATCTGATTTATTTGTATGTACTAAAGCGACCTTGTCGCATATAATTAAGTATTCCTTAGCAAAAATACCTGTTTTAAATACTAACTTATTGGTCATATATCTATATTCGACCCTGTATGAATTCATTTTAATTATAATAGATATGACTATTAAAAGATAAATAAATATAACATAACTTATATAGAACACATTAGTTCTTCCAGTTATCATTAACATTGTTGGAAGAATCAACGCTATAATAACCATAGTAATTAGAAATATTTTTAAGTGTTTTTTTTCTCTCTTTATCGCCTTATATATATCCATAGTTAATCTCCCGATATACTTTTAAAGCCCAACAAAATACTGTAAGGCTTTTTTTGAGTGTTACTAAACATACTCAGAAAATAACAAGTCAGCATGCTAATTTCTTGCAACATTGACTTGTTATCTTGTTCATATGCCTATTCTTGTGTATTTCCCATTAACTTCATTTTTTCTGCCTGGTCTGCTGTAATAAGCGCATTTATCATTTCATTAAGATCACCATCTAAGAACGTATCTAACTTATATAAAGTTAACCCTATTCTGTGATCAGTAACTCTTCCTTGTGGATAGTTATAAGTTCTTATTCTTTCACTTCTATCCCCTGTTCCGACCTGGCTCTTTCTATCTTCAGCTATTCCTTCTGCTCTTTCTCTTTCTGCTTGTTCATAAAGTCTTGATTTTAAAACCTTCATAGCTTTTTCTTTATTTTTTAATTGTGATTTTTCATCTTGACATGAAACCACAAGACCAGTAGGTAAGTGAGTAATTCTAACAGCTGAATCTGTAGTATTAACGCATTGACCTCCATTACCTGAAGCTCTAAATACATCTATTCTGACATCTTTATCTAAAACTTCTATTTCTACATCGTCAACCTCTGGTAATACTGCTACTGTTGCAGTTGATGTATGAATTCTTCCGCTTGATTCAGTATCAGGAACTCTTTGTACTCTATGTACTCCGCTCTCATATTTTAATTTTGAATAAGCCCCATTACCTTTAATCATAAAGACAACTTCCTTGAAGCCTCCAAGATCTGTTTCATTTAAACTCATTATTTCTACTGACCATCTTTGAGTTTCAGCATATCTTGTATACATTCTAAATAAATTGTATGCAAATAGTGCTGCTTCCTCACCACCTGCACCCCCTCTGATTTCTACGAATACATTTTTTTCATCATTAGGGTCTTTTGGTAATAATAAAATCTGTATTTTGTTTTCTAATTCTACTTCCTTATTTGTAAGATCAGAGATTTCTTCATTTAACATTTCTCTCATTTCTTTATCACTTTCGCTGCTTAACATTTCTTTATTGTCTTGCAAATCCTCTGTGACTTTCTTATATTCTCTATAAGCATTAACTATAATCTCTAAATCAGCATGTTCCTTGCAAAGTTTTCTCCATTCATTCTGATTCTGCATAATTGATGGATCGCTTATTTTTACTGATAATTCATCATATTTACTTTCTATAAATTCTAATTTATCTAATAACATCTAATCACTCCGTACTTATTTTTTCATATCATTTCATTATACCACGAACTAGTTCAGTTAACAATTATGAGTTAGAACTAAGTGGCCTACTTTAATTTACAATTTACATGAGATAACTCAATATGAAATCCTTAAATTTTCTTTAAAAATCCCTTAATATAGATTTTATTCTTCATTATCAATTGTACATCGTAAATTGTTAATTGCAACATAATATATTTATTTTTTAAAGATATCCAGTTTTTCTTCCTAAAAGTTACAATTTCTAATTTTTAACTCTTAATTCCAATAACAACTCTATCTAAACTTGCAAAATCTTTAACTATCTTTACATCTTCAAAATTTTCTTCTTCCATTAAAGATTTTACCGCATCTCCTTGATTATAACCTATTTCAAATGCTAATATCCCGCCTCTTTTTAATATATGCTCACTTTGACTAATTATCTTTCTATAGAACTCCAAACCATCAGAGCCTCCATTTAAAGCAGTATGAGGTTCATAATCTTTAACATCTTCCATAAGTTTACTTATTTCTCCTTCCTCAATATAAGGAGGGTTTGAAACTATGATATCATATATTTTTCCGCTTTTTATGACCTCTTCTAATAAATCACTTTTTATAAATTTCACTCTATTTTCTAAACTATTTTTTTGTATATTAATAAGTGAAACTTTCTCTGGCACAGGATAGTAATCTATTAAATCGACCTTTATATTCTGCCTAAAACCTGCTAACGCTATACCAATAGCCCCTGAGCCACAACATAAATCGCATATTTGTTTTTCATCATTTTCTTCTATATTTTTAAGAACTTCTTCAACAAGTATCTCCGTATCACTTCTAGGGATTAATACACCTTCCTCAATATAAAAGTCAATGCCCATAAATTCACACTTATTTAAAATATATTTTACCGGCATTTTATTTCTTCGCTTTTCAATTAAGTCAAAATATTTTTTAGTATCGTCCTCATTAACTTCTTCTTCCTTGTGAGTAATTAAATAGACTCTATCTTTTTCAATTATATTTCCTAGTAACAACTCAGAATCTAATCTGGCTGTATCTATGCCTTTTTCTTTAAGCGTAGATGTACCAGTGCAAAGTAATTCTTCAATTGTTTTGTTAGGATCCTTTATACCTTCTGCTGCTTTTAAAGAAGCAATAGCAACTTCAATTTGAGAATCATCAGGTTCTTTAGTCGTTAACAGCTGCAGTTTAAGTCCAGGATATGCTATTATTTTAGCTAATAAACTATCATTTTTACCAAGCCATTTTATTAATTCATAACTTATCCCTGTAACTACTGGTATTAGAACAACTCTGAGTATTAATCTCTGAACAATTCCTCCCCAGCCAGTAAAAGAAAAAACTATTATACTAATAAACATTACCAAAAACAAAAAATTCGTTCCACATCTTGGATGTAATCTTGATTGCTTTTTGACATTTTCTACAGTTAACTCTTCCATAGCTTCATAGCAAAATATTGTTTTATGCTCAGCTCCATGATATTGGAACACTCTATATATATCACTCAGCTTACTTATAAAATACATATATAGTACAAGAATTGTTATTCTTATAGCTGCCTCAATTAAATGTAATACTATAATAGAAGTACCTGTACTTTTAAATATGGATGCTATTCCAGTTGGTAATGCAATAAAAAGACCTATGGCAAAAATAAATGAAATGCACATTGTTATAGCCATCAAAACACTGTTCGCTTTTTCACCCAATTTGTCATCAAGCCACTTTTCGAACTTTGACGGTTCTTCGCTTTCATCTTCCAAAAAAGAAGCTGAATAATTAAGAGAGTCCATCCCAACCTTCATTGATTCAATAAGAACAAAAAATCCCCTAAGAAGAGGTATGTTCAAAATCGGATATTTTTTAGTTATAGTACCATTGTCTTTCAAATCTATTTCTATGTTTCCTTTTGGAGTTCTTACAGCTGTTGCAAGGCTTTTACTTCCTCTCATCATAACGCCTTCTATAACTGCTTGCCCCCCAACGTCACGTCTTTTCATATATTATAATCACTTACTCTCTTTTATATTTTTTCTTTATATTTATAATAACATTCCCCGCATAATGATTCATATTGAATATCATTTTCTTCATCAATTGCAATTTGCTCTCCTTCAAATACGAATCTATTATTAACTTTTCTACCATTAAATATAGCTTTCTTACCACATGCACATATTGTTTTCATTTCTTCTATACTATGAGCTAACAACAATAGTCTTGTACTACCTTCAAATCCGTTTCTTTTAAAGTCTGTTCTAAGGCCATAGCATATAGTAGGAATATTAAGCTTAACCGCAATTTCGAACAGCTGGTCTATTTGTTCGCTTTTCATAAATTGTACTTCATCCACTAATATGCAGTGTATTTCTTCGTTTCTTTTTAGATAATTATGTACTGTTTCAAAAACATTATCATGTTCAGAAACTAATAAATCTACGTTTCTAGTTACTCCAAGTCTAGATATAAGCTTTTCTCCACCTTTACTATCAACCTTTGGTTTCACAATAATAATCTTCATACCGCGTTCTTCATAATTAAAAGCAACTTGCATTAGATGTGTTGATTTACCTGAATTCATCGCACCATATCTAAAATATAATTTACTCATTTTTAAAATTCTCTCCTTTTTTCAATTCAAGGTATCATAATCGATTATATCATTTAATGCGATTCATAAAAAGATATTTTTTTATAGCTTCAAATTATTTATTGACGCTAAAAATCTACTATGCTATAATTTAATGGTTGTTATTGAATAATTAACATAAGTTTATATAATTGAAAGAGGTGAAAAATAATGAGAGAAGGCATACATCCAGAATACCACCACGATGCAGTGGTTAAGTGTGCATGTGGAAACACTTTCACTACTGGTTCTGTTAAATCAGAATTAAAAGTTGAAATATGCTCTAAATGCCACCCATTCTTCACTGGTAAACAAAAAATTGTTGACGTTGGTGGAAGAGTTGATAAATTCAACAAAAGATTCAACCTTGGCAACAAGTAATAGATCTTTGGGGAAAGACTTTGTCTTTCCCCTTTTTTAAATTATTGTAGTTTATTAGTATACAAATTAATTAATACTTTTTATAAATTAATATAATATTAATATATTAATAAGCATTAATTAATATTTAAATTATATAATAAAGATGGTAAACTATGTAATATAATACATTTGAAATGAGTGACTTTAATGAAAAAAGTTTTAATCTTAACAACTTCTACAGGACAAGGTCATAATCAAGCCGCTACTTCAGTGGCAGAATCTTTTAAAAGTGCTGGTTATGAAATTACAAAGCTGGATTTCCTTGCTAAGAATAGTAGGTTACTTAATGATATAATTGTATTTGGCTATGAAATGTCTGCTTCTAAATTTCCAAAAACCTATGGAGCTATATACAATCTAACTGATTCTAAATATATCAACAAGCTTTTAAAATATCCTTTTTATTTCGCAAGAAAAAAGGTTGCAAAACTAATTAATGAAATAAACCCTGATGTAATTGTTGCCAGTCATTCTTTTAGCATTAGTGTAATTTCGGATTTAAAAAAACATGGATTAAAAGCTCCATTCATTTTAATAGTTACAGATTTTAAAGCTCATTATTTATATGTAGACCCTTATGTTGATGTGTATATTACCGGAAGTAATTATACTAAGCAATCATTAGTTAGAAGAAATATAAATCCTAATAAAATTTATCCAATAGGAATTCCTATACGTAATAATTTCTATACAGATGTTACATCTGTTGACACTCTAAAAGATAATGAATATTTCAATTTATTACTTATGGGCGGAAGTTTAGGCTTGGATACTATTTTTACAGTTCTTAAGGAATTATTAAAAAATCCAAACAAACTAAGGATTACAGTTGTTTGTGGTAAAAACGAAAACTTAAAAAACAAATTACTAAAATACTGTAATGATAGAGAATTTAAGAATAAAAAGCTTCACATAATAGGTTTTACAAAAGATATATCTTATTTAATGGATTATTGTGATGTAATAGTTTCGAAACCTGGTGGTTTAACAGTTACTGAATCAATAGTAAAAAACATTCCTCTAGTAATTCCTTTTGCTATTCCAGGACAAGAGACTGAGAATATAGACTTTCTTACTAGTGAAGGATATTCAATTTACGTAAAAGATATAAGTAAACTAAATGATTCCATAAATCATTTAATAGATAATCCTGATGAATTATCTCAAATGAAATCAAAATTGAATAAATTATCATCAACTTATTCACTAACTGAAATAGTTCAGATAGCTGATAATTTAATTTCAAATAGTTAAAAAAGATGACCAATAATTTTATTGGATCATCTTTTTTGCTACATTATTGATTTCTCTTTTGAAAAACATTTATAAATTCTTTATTATTGTTCGTTTTAGATAACATATTAATTAAATTTTCTGTAATGTCATCAGAATTTCCATCTTTATACATTATTTTCCTTACAGAAAAGGCTACATCAAGTTCCTCTTTTGATAGAATTAAGTCTTCCTTTCTAGTTCCTGATTTATATATATCTATAGCTGGGAAGATTCTTCTTTCTTGAAGCCTTCTATCTAAATGAACTTCCATATTTCCTGTTCCTTTAAATTCTTCAAATATCATGTCATCCATTCTTGATCCAGTTTCAATAAGTGCAGTCGCAAGTATTGTCAAGCTTCCGCCTTCTTCAATTTTTCTAGCTGCTCCAAAAAACTTCTTAGGCATTATAAGCGCCCCAGGATCAAGTCCTCCCGATAAAGTTCTGCCTGTAGGAGTTATTGTTAAATTATAAGCTCTTGAAAGTCTAGTTATACTATCCAGAAGAATAACAACATCTTTGCCCTGCTCTACCATTCTTTTGGCTCTTTCCAAGACCATTTGTGATACTTTAGCATGGTTTTGTGGCTCTTCATCAAAAGTCGAATAAACTACATCACCATTTATTGATCTCTTCATGTCTGTAACTTCTTCTGGTCTTTCATCTATTAACAAAACTATTAATTTAACATCTGGATAATTCTTAGATATGTTTTGAGCAATTTTTTTAAGCAACGTAGTTTTACCTGCTTTAGGAGGTGCTACTATAATCCCCCTTTGCCCTTTACCTATAGGGCAAATTATATCCATCAATCTAGATGCCAAATCATTTTTATCTGAAGTTTCTAACCTTAATCTTTCTTTTGGATATATAGGTGTCAACGTTTCAAATGATTTTCTACCTATTGCTCTTTCAGGATGTTCATCATTAACTTTTTGGACAAATAAAAGTGCTTTAAACTTTTCTCCTTCTTTAGCCTCTCTTACTTTTCCTTCAACCTCATCTCCTGTTCTCAAATTGAATCTCCTAATTTGAGATGGTGATACATAAACATCATCGCTGCTAGTTAAATAATTTTTACATCTTAAAAATCCAAAACTATTATTCTCCAAAATCTCCAAAATACCTTTAATGACATTGGATTCGTTTATCATTTCTCTTAAATTTTCTTTTTTTTCAGCGTTTTCGCTATTATTATTTTCAACTTTTGTTTCTGAGTAATTATTTACTCTTGTATTATTGTTGCTTATTCTTGCAACTTCTTTATTTTCTTTAATTTCTTTATTTATTGTGTCTTCTTTAACATCTTTTGAAATCTTAGGTGATATATTTTCTCTTAATATCACACCATCTTTTTCTATAAAATTACTAGAAATTTTTAATATCTCTTCTATTAATTCATTTTTCTTATATTTTGATATGTTTTTAACACCTGCTTTTTTAGCAATATCTTTCAAACTCGTTAAAGTCATACTTTCATATTCTTGTTTTGTCAAGTTCGCACCTCCAATTTATAGATTGCAATCTATAAAAATCATTCTTTTTTAACTTCAATTTTATTTCAATCGGAAAATTTAATAGCAAGATAATTAGATGTGATATAATCCTTTAGAATTTCATTTGAATCTACTTTCTATTTTTAGCTGATTCTATAATAAAGTTGATTTGCATGTTCTTTCATTCTTCATAATTATGAACTGGTAACCTTTCAAAAAGTTTACCAGTCCTCAAAATTATTATCTCTAATATTCATTATATAATAATACAAATATTAATACAATTTACTTTTTACTTTGATTGATTTTCTTTTACTGCTGCTTCAATAAAACCTACAAATAATTTATGAGGTTTATTAGGTCTTGATTTCAATTCTGGATGGAATTGAACTGCTACATACCATGGATGTTCTGGAACCTCAACAATTTCTACTAATCTTTCATCTGGACTTGTTCCAACAATCTTCATTCCAGCATCAATTATTTGTGCTCTATAATCATTATTGAACTCATATCTATGTCTATGTCTTTCTTGAATTAATTCTTCTTTGTATACTTCATAGGAATTGCTGTCTGGATCTAATTTACAAGGATATTTTCCAAGTCTCATTGTTCCACCAAGATTTTCTATATCCTTTTGATCTGGCATAAGATCTATCACTGGATATTTTGTATTTGGATTTATTTCTGAACTATTGGCTCCCTCATATCCTAATACATTTCTTGCATATTCTATTACAGCACATTGCATTCCTAAACAAATTCCTAAGAAAGGCTTTTTATTTTCTCTCGCCCATTTTATTGCTGATATTTTACCTTCTATTCCTCTATCACCAAAACCTCCAGGCACTAAAACTCCATCTACATCTTTAAGAATTTCTTCCACGTTTCCAGTTTCTAAGCTTTCAGCATTAACCCATTCAATTTCAACATTAGCATCATTAGCATATCCACCATGACTTAATGCTTCAACAACTGATATGTATGCATCATGTAACTCAACATATTTACCAACTAATGCAATCTTAACATTATTCTTAAGATTTTTAATTTTTTTAACCATGTCAATCCATTCTGAATTATCAATATCTTTACATCCTAAATGTAATTTTTCACAAACTAGATTATCTAACCCTTCATCATGAAGCATTAATGGCACTTCATATAAATTTTCTGCATCTAAATTTTGAATTACTGATTTCCCATCTATATTACAGAACAACCCAATTTTAGCTTTTATATCATCCGATAATTCTTTTTCAGTTCTACAAACTATTATGTCTGGTTGAATACCTATCATTCTTAATTCTTTTACAGAGTGTTGCGTAGGTTTTGTCTTTAGCTCTCCTGCTTTTCCTAAGTATGGCACTAAAGTAACATGGATATAACATACATTTTCTGCTCCAACTTCGCTCTTTATTTGTCTGATAGACTCTAAAAATGGTTGTGATTCTATATCTCCAACAGTCCCACCAATTTCAGTTATTACTACATCTACATCTCTTTCTTTTGCTACTTGATATACTTTATCCTTAATTGCATTTGTTATATGGGGGATTACTTGAACTGTACCTCCAAGATATTCTCCTCTTCTTTCTTTTTCTATAACAGAACTATATATCTTACCAGTTGTAACATTTGAATTTTGTGTTAAGCTCTCATCTATAAATCTTTCATAATGACCTAAATCTAAATCAGTTTCAGCTCCATCATCAGTTACAAATACTTCTCCATGTTGATAAGGACTCATTGTTCCTGGATCCACATTTAAATATGGGTCAAACTTTTGAATAGAGATATTCACCCCTCTATTCTTTAATAATCTTCCAAGGGATGCTGCCGTTATCCCCTTACCTAATGCCGATACAACTCCACCCGTAACAAAAACATATTTAGTGCTCATTTTTATCCTCCCTATGTTAAATAAAATCACATTTTCATTTTAATGTTGACTTTTTTAATACTTAATGCTATAATGTAAATTACCCCATAAAATACATTATGGGTTATTTGTGTTGCTTAATAACATAGGTAATATCATATCACATCTTACGATCAATATCTAGTCTTTTTTTATAAATTAGTCATTTCGCTTTTTTCTATAGTGTTTTCTAATTCAAAATACCTTTCTCTAAAATATCTATTAGCCAGTAATTTTTCTTCTGCCAATTTTAGATTATTATTTATGCTTCTAGATGTTTTCAAATTAAAAACTTCTTTAATCTTATCAATTTCCAGACAGTGATTATTTTTTAAAACTAATAGTAAAATATATTTATTATCTCTATCTTTTAATAATTCTATGAATTTTTCTTCATTAATTCCATAGTAATCACAAACATTTCTTAATATTTTTATATATTTCAATTTATTTATCATATATATTTCCTCCTTTTCAAATTATATCCTCAATTCTCCATTTTTAATCAATTAAAAAAACCTTTATTCAATTTTTAACACACTGAAAAAATAGTGTTAAAGATGCTACATTTTAGAGATTTAAAAATTTATTGTTTTATATAAAAAAGGAGTATCGCTCCTGATTAAAACTTAATCATTTTGCGATGCTCCCTTAATCTGCTTTTTATTATCCTATTGGTAATAGACTTACATGAAAACCAAACATTTAAATTAAGCCTTTTTGATCTATCTTACTGATAATTTTTTTAATCTTATTTCTTTTTCCTGAATCAATCAATAAGCTTAAGTTATTTAAGGTTCTTTAATCAATATCTGAAATTTTCACATTATAAGTTTCCATTATAAACCTCTAGAATTCTATTTTCTCTAGTATATTAAATATGACACTGGAGTTATAATCAATATTATTCTCTTTAATCATATCTTCATGTTTTCCAGATCCTTTATACGTAATCAAGTCCTCATTAATTTGTTTCCACGCATTATAGATTGTATTATTATCAATATCTCCCATCTCTCTACATTCATCTGGTATCAAAATCAAGTGTAATCTTGAAGAAACACTCTTAACATCACTAGATGAATTATAATATTCTAAATATCTTGTCATTTTCTCCTGTGCTTCACTATCATTTTTTATAAATTCCAGATACTCTGGCATATTTTGAGATATGAACTTTAATACTTCTTCCATATTTTCAGCTGCAAATTGTGCTTCTCTTTCTTTAGATATCTTATGCTTATTGCTTTCATCAGCAGTTTGTTTGTTGAAGTTTAAAGGCATAGTATCCATTAATATTATATCTGTTACATCATATCCCATTTTATTCATTTTATCCGCAATCTCAACTGCTAATCGCCCTCCAGCAGACCATCCGAAAAACACGAATTTTTTATCACTATTTATGCTTGTAATTCTTTTAACATAATCTTCAATTAGATTATCACTATGGATGAAATTATAACTATACATTTTATAATCTTTAATTCTTTTAGCAATTCCACTATACAAGAAACCATATGCCATATATGGGGGAAAACATATAATAGTTTTGTTAGCATGCTCGTTAAAAATAACATAATCTTCTGGAGTATATTCACCCTTCTCAATATATTCACTTAGCTCTCTTATAGTAAGTTTTGTAAATATTATATTAAGTGGTATGTCTATTTTTAATCTTTCTTTTATTTTACTCTTTAATATAGTTCCCTTTAATGAATGCCCCCCAAGATCATAAAAATTATCATTTATTCCTATCCTCTTAATTCCTAATACATCTTCCCATATAGCTGCTAGATTTTTTTCTATCTCATTCCTTGGCGCCTCATATTCACTCTCTGGTATTTGCGTAACAGCTATTTCTTCAAGAAATTTTTTATCTACCTTTCCATTTGGCGTTATTGGAAGTTTATTTATTTTAATTATATGGCTTGGTATCATATATGATGGTAATTCTTTTGAAAGTTCTGCTTTGATTGATGTAACTGTTACTTCCTGCTGCACTGTTAGGTATCCACAAAGATACTTATCTAAATTCTCATTATCTTTAGCTAACACTACCGCTTCTTTTACTCCGTCAATTTTTA
Organism: Clostridium sp. DL-VIII; assembly: GCF_000230835.1. Taxonomy (NCBI): domain Bacteria; kingdom Bacillati; phylum Bacillota; class Clostridia; order Eubacteriales; family Clostridiaceae; genus Clostridium; species Clostridium sp. DL-VIII. The sequence goes on along the minus strand of NZ_CM001240.1, from coordinate 836,077 downwards.
AAAGCTGATTTTCTATTTCTCCAATTTCAATTCTGAAACCTCTTATTTTTACCTGACTATCTATTCTTCCTAGATATTCTATGTTTCCATCTGGAAGCCACCTTGCTAAATCTCCTGTTCTGTAAATTTTAGTTCCTGGTTCAAATGGATTATCTACAAACTTTTCTCTTGTTAGCTCTTCTCTATTTAAGTATCCTCTTGCAAGCCCATCTCCTGAAACGCATAATTCTCCACATGTTCCTATTGGCATTAATGTATTATTATCTCCTAATATGTATATTTTAGAATTACTTATTGGCTTTCCTATTGGTATATTTCTATAATTTTTATCTACTTTAAAACTTGTTGTAACTACAGCATTTTCTGTTGGTCCATAATTATTTATTAATTCATAAGTCTGATTTTTATAAATCTTTAACTTATCTGCTCCAGTTAATAGTTTTCTTAAGGATTTATTCTTTAAATTCATAAATTCCTCACACATTTGTGTAGGTAAAAAGCCTATTGTTATTTTATTATCCTCATAATATTTGTTTAATGCATCTTTATCGAGCATTATAGACTTATCTATCATATACAATGCTGCTCCAGCTATAATATAAGGGAATATTTCCCAAACTGATGCATCAAAACCAAAGCCGGCATATTTTGTTGCCCTGTCTTTTTCTGTTACTTCGTAATACTCATTATGCCAGAAACACAAATTCACAAGAGCTTTTTGTTCCACCATTACTCCTTTAGGTTTTCCAGTTGTTCCTGAAGTATATATAACATATGCTAAATCACTTGACTTTCCTCTATTATTTAAGTTACTATTTTCTCCTTCATATAATTTATTATCTTCTAAATCTATAGTTTCTCCAGCACAACTTATACTTTCTAATAATTTGTTTTGTGTTAAAAGTATTTTTGTATTACTGTCTTCTAACATATACCTTATTCTGTCTTCTGGATACTCAGGATCTATGGGTAAATATGCTCCCCCTGCTTTTAAGACTCCCATTATTCCAATCAGCATCTCTAATGATTTATCTATCATTATCCCGACTATTGTCTCTGCTTCTACACCTTTTCCTCTTAAAACCATTGCTAAAGCATTGGATTTTTCATTAAGCTCTTTATATGTCAACTTGTTGTTTCCACATACCACTGCTATATTACTTGGTGTTTTCTTAACTTGTTCTTCAAATAAATCAACTATTGTTTTATTTTTCGGATATTTCATTTTTGTTTTATTGAAGTCATTTAATAATTTATTTTTTTCTTCTTCATTTAATATATCTATATCTCGTATTAAAATGTTTGGATTATTAACTACAGATTTTAATTCATTACATAGATTCTTTATTATCTGCCTTATTATTTCTTTGTTATAAATACTACCATTATATTTTATTTTCAAAGTCATGCTACTACCTGGAATTATTATAAGGGCAAAATCATAATTTATTTGTTCAAACATTTCAACGTTATTTATTATTTTAATCCCCGATTCACTACTTATACCAGAATTTAACATTTCTCTATCAATAGGATAATTCTCATAGGCTACAATATGATTAATAAGGTTATTTTTCATACTTGTTAAAGCCTGTATTTCTGCCAAAGAGCAATAACTATGCGAATTTGCCTCAATAAAATCCTCATTTATTTTTCTTGCAAGCTCTATGAATTCTGTAGTATCTTCCCCTTTTACCCTAATAGGAACTGTATTTATAAATAATCCGACTATATTTTCTATGCCATTAATTTCACTTGGTCTTCCAGAAACAACAGAACCAAATACTACATCATTTGTATTGTTATACTTCTGTAACAATACCCCCCAAGCTGTTTGGATAACAGAATTTAGAGTTATAGATCCTTTTTCTGCCATACTCTTTAATTTATAAGTTAAATCTTCGCTAATTATAATTTCTTCTTCTTCATTTACAAATTCCTCAGCTAAATTTTCAAGCTTAGGTATATTAATCTCTTGCTCATATGAAGAAAGATAATTATTCCAATAGCTTAATTCTGATGCCTTATCTTGCTTATCTAGCCACTCTAAATACTTACTATAAGGTTCTGTTTCATCAAACACTATTTCTTCGTTTTTAGATATTAATTTATACATATTTATTATGTCGTTTATTATTATGCCTAGGCACCACCCATCCATAATTATATGATGGAAACTATATACTATCTTATATATATCGCTATCGATTTTTATTACCGATAATCTATTTAAGCAATCATTAGTTAAGTCGAATCCTTTGTCTTTATCCTTCTTTTTAAATCTTTCCAAATATTCTTCTTTATTTTCTTCCAGATTACTTATATCTTCATAGCATATCTTTAATTCTCTATTTCTTAAAACTACTTGTTTAGGCTCACTTATATTTTCATAGAAAAATGCTGTTCTTAGTATTTCATATCTTTCTATAAGTTTATTAAATGCCTTATTCAATATTTCTATATCTAATGGCCCTGTTACTGTAAATATACTTTGTTCAAAATACGCATTAGACTCTCTATTGATCCTTGAATTATACATTATGCCTTCCTGCATTGGGGTTAAAGAGTGTATTTTCTCTATTTCTTTTTTGTATGATAGTATTTTATCTAAATCCTCTACACTTAATTCTCTATCTCCATAATCCCATGGTGTTCTTTCTGTTTCCCTTATACTTTCGCAGTGTTTTATAATTTCAAGCAGATTTTTTGTATATAACTTTGTTAGCTTCTCTATTGTTTCAGCTTTATATTCTTTAATACTATAATTAAATATGAATTTTAGTTCTCCATTCACTACAAAACCATTTATCTCAATATTGTTTAATTTTTTATTTTCTTCTGATATAGTCTTTCCACTTGATATCTTAGAATACTTAAATAAGCTTTCAGCATTACTTTCACTAAATTCCCCTAAATAGTTAAATCCTATTTCAGGATTTAACTCAAAACAAACATCCTTTTTATTCTCAGGATCAGTTAGATATTTCAAGATTCCATATCCAACACCTTTATTTGGTATATGCCTTAGAGTTTCTTTTGTATTTTTTATTGAGTATCCAATATCATCACTATTTTTCATATCTAAAATCACTGGATATGTAGATGTAAACCACCCTAATGTTCTATTTATCGAAACATCCTCTATTATTTCTTCTCTTCCATGACCTTCAAGCCCTATAAGAATTTTTTCGTTTTTGGACCATTCTTTAATAGTTAATCCTAATGAACAAAGAAGTATATCATTTATTTCTGTATTATACGCTGTACTTGTCCCTCTAAGGAGCCTTTCGGTTTCATCTTTTGATAAATTTATAATGATATTTTTACTATCTCCTACAGTACTTTCACACTTTTTGAAGTCCCTTGGAAGCTCTTTAATCTCTATGTTAGTTACATTATTCCAATATTCTTTTTCTCTAAGCATTTCTTTACTATTAGCATATTCATTAAGCTTTTCTACCCAAACTTTATAAGACGTAGTCTTTTCTGGTAACACTACTGCTTTTCCACTTTCTACACTTCCATAAGCTTTTTCTAAGTCTTCAAGTAATATTCTCCATGATATACCATCAATAATCATATGATGTATTGCTATGAGTAAGTGGTCTCCCTCACTTGTTTTGAATAAACCAAGTTTCACTAAAATTCCATTTTCTAAATCCATGCCTTCCTGCATTTTGTTTGTTAAATCTTCTATTTCTGTTTTATAATCTTCTGCATTTTCTAAATTATATACATTTAACGTGAACATATTTTCTATGTTTTCTATATTTCTATTTACTTGCTTAATTTTATTATCTTCCTTTATATATATCATTCTTAATACATCATGATGTTTCATTATCTCTATGAAGGCTTTTTTTAATATTTGTTCATCTATCCCATCATTTTTGTCAAACATAAATGCTTGGTTAAAATAATTTTCCACTGCAAATTTATTGTCAAAAAACCACTTTTGTATTGGTGAATGATATACTTCTCCTTCAATTACTCCCTGATCTGCTTTAACATTACTATACTTAACATGTTTACTTAGCTCTTCTATTGTTTGATACTTCATTAAATCTTTTATTTCGAGCTTAATACCATGACTATGCAGCCTCGATACTATTTGTATTGATTTTATTGAATCTCCACCCAATTCATAGTAATTGTCATTAATCCCCATTCTCTCTATCTCTAATACTGCTTTCCACGCTTCTGCTAAAATCTTTTCTGTCTCACTTTTAGGTGCCTTATATTCTGTCTGTGCTACCTTAGACATGTCTATTTCTGGTAGAGCTCTCTTATCAACTTTACCGTTTGGTGTCAATGGAAGCTTATCTATCTTCATGATATATTTTGGCAGCATATAATTAGGAAGCTCTTTAGACAATTCTTCTTTTATACTTGATACATCTAGTTCTCTTTCTGTTGTTATATATGCACACAAATACGCATTTTCATTCCTATCCTTTTTAGCTATTACAACAGCTTCTTTTATATCTTCTATTTTTAGGAGTTGATTTTCTATCTCTCCAATTTCTATTCTAAAGCCTCTTATTTTTACCTGATTATCTATTCTTCCTAGATATTCTATATTTCCATCTGAAAGCCATCTTGCTAAATCCCCTGTTCTATACATTTTTGTTCCTGGCTCAAATGGATTATCCACAAACTTTTCTTTTGTGAGTTCTCCTCTGTTTAAATATCCTCTTGCAAGTCCATATCCTGAAACGCATAATTCTCCGCCTGCTCCTACAGGCATTAAACTATTACTAGTTCCTAATATGTATATTTTACAATTATTTATAGGTTTTCCTATTGGTATGTTATTATAATTTTTATCTACCTTAAAGCTTGTTGTAACTACTGCATTTTCTGTTGGACCATAGTTATTTATTAATTCATAAGTCTGCTTTTTATAAACCTTTAATTTATCCGCTCCAGTTAACAATTTCCTTAAGGATTTATTTTCTAAACTCATAAATTCTTCACACATTTGTGTAGGTAAGAAGCCTATTGTTATCTTATTATCCTCATAGTATTTATTTAAAGCATCTTTATCAAGCATTATAGACTTATCTATTATGTGCAGAGTTGCTCCAGATATAATATAAGGAAATATCTCCCATACTGATGCATCAAAACCAAAACCTGCGTACTTTGTTGCATTATCTTTTTCAGTTACTTCATAATACTCATTATGCCAAATACACAAATTTACAAGGGCTTTTTGTTCTACCATTACACCTTTAGGTTTTCCAGTAGTTCCAGAAGTATATATAACATATGCTAAATCATTTGACTTTCCTCTAGTATTTACATTACTATTCTCTCTTTCATATAACTTACTATCTTCTAAATCTATAGCTTCTCCATTATAATTTATGCTTCCTAACAATTTATTTTGTGTTAAAAGAATTTTTGTATTACTATCTTCTAACATATACTTTATTCTGTCTTCTGGATATTCAGTATCTATTGGTAAGTATGCCCCTCCAGCCTTTAGGATTCCTATTATTCCTATCAGCATTTCTAACGATCTATCTACCATTATCCCAACTATTGTTTCTGCTTTTACACCTTTTTCTCTTAAAATTCTTGCTAAAGAATTTGATTTTTCATTTAGCTCCTTATAAGTTAATTTCTTATCTTTATATACTCCAACTATATTACTTGGTGTTTTTTCTGCCTGTTCTTCAAATAATTTAGTTATAGTTGCGGCCTTATTATATGAAAAATTTGTATTGTTGAAATTCTCTAATAAAATTTTTTCTTCTATTTTATCTATTAGTTTAATATCCTCTATGGAAATAGCTACATTTTCTACAAGTTGATCTAATATATTTAAATAATGCTTTATCATAAATTTTATTGTTGCTTCTTTAAATAAATTTCCTGAATATTCTATGCTCAAATTAATCTTGTCATTATTTTTGAGTATGTTCATAGTTAAATCAACCTTTGAAATTTCCTCTTTCATTCCTACTGTTTTTTCTTTAACATCTTCAAGGTTAAAAGAATCTAAGTTTAATTCATTCCAAACAAACATGAAATCAAAGAGCGGGTTTCTGCTTTGATCTTTTTTTATATCTAAATCACTTATTAATTGTTCAAATTTATAATTTGAATTTTCCATTGCCTCTATAAAAACTTCTTTAAATTTATCTAAATATAAATTATAACTATCTTTAAAACTTATTGAATCATATATTACAACTGTATTTACTAATCTTCCCTCTATGTTTTTTAAATCATGATTATTTCTTTCAATTATTGGTGTTCCAATTACAACATCTTCTTGATTGACATATCTTGAAAGCATAATATTAAATATAGACATCATTACCATATATGGAGTCGTATTCATATCCTTTGAAATTCGCTCAATCCCATCCACTAATCTTTTTGACAGATTTACATAAATAGAATTACCTTCGTAGTTTTGTGTAGCAGATCTCACATAGTCTGCTTGAAGTTCTAAGTTCTGTATATTCTTCAGTCTATTTATCCAATACCTTTTTTGTTTTTCCAGCCTTTCATTTCTTCCTAAAAGATATACATTTCCATCTGACGTAAGCTTTCCTAATTCTCCAGTTTTATATAACTTATTATTTACTGAATCAAATGGATTATCTATAAAACTTTTTTGTGGAAATCCGAAATTATTAACAGTTTCTTCAATTGCTCCTTGTATAGCTATGCACAATTCCCCTTCAACACCAATTGGCTGCAAACTATTATCTGGATCTACTATATAAACTTTTGCTCCAGACATATCGTGTCCTTCTTTTGGAATGCTTTTATTTCTTTCAATAAAATCACTAATACTATAATGCTTTATACCTTCTATACATTTTGTCTCACTAGGCTTAGTTAAAACTTTTTCTTTTTCGTAAGGACTTATCATTTCTATATCACTAATAGTTGTATCAAAATTCTCTACTAATTGTACTAGCATATTATTAATGCAATTGCACATAATTTTAATTTCTTCTTCGCTAAATTCATTTGCTCTATATTGAAACTCTAACTCCAAACTCGACTCAAGAAACTCTCTCAAGATCAAATTTAAAGGAAGTGTTACTTGTTTAGATGTTATTTCTTCTACTTGTATCTCACTATTATTCATAGGATACCTAAAAGACTCATTATAATAGTTAAATACAAATTTAAATAATCCATCAAATCCTTTTTGAGGTAATTTCAAATCATTTATCAATATATCATATGGATAACTTTGATGTTTATAGCAGCTTCTTAATTGAACGTTTAGCTCTTTTATAAAATCTTTAAAATTAATTTCGTTATTAATTCTAAAAGTTACCGGTACTGTACTTACAAACATACCTATAGCTGCTCTCATTTTCTTGCTAGCTCTATTATAAACAGGCATTCCTATTACTATATCCTTTTCCCCTGTTTTCTTGTAAAAATATAAATATAATAAAGACATAAAAAATGTATTCCTTGTTATATTATTTTCATTTAATAATTTATTTAATCTATTAGTTATTTTAGTTGGAATCTTATATTTGTAACTCTCTCCACTACAATCATATGTTTCTTTATATAAAAATTCTTCATTTAGATTTGAAAACCTCTCATTCCAAAATTCCTTATCTTTTAAAAATTTTTCTGATTGTAAATACTCATTTTCTGATTTAATATATTCTGAATATGGAACTGCAGCTGTATCTATTTCTCTTATTTTTAATAAATTATCATAGATTTCTGCTATCTGATTTGTTAAAATTGCAAAAGAATATCCATCTGAAACTATATGGTGCATTTTAGTAACATACCCGTTTGTTTTATTATCTAACTTGAATAATACAAACTTGTATAAATAATTATCATATACAGAAATAGCCTCATCAAAAAACTGCTCACACCACTTATCAAATTTATTTTTATTCTTATCAAAATCAATAAATTCAATTTCATTACATTTACAATCAACTAATTCTTGATATACTTGTCCATTTTCATTTTTAAACTTAAAATGAAAAATCTCATTTTTCCCTATAAATTCATCAATTGACTGTTTTAGTGCCTTAAAATCCACGTCTCCAGGCACATAACATACACCTCCAATGTTTGAAATTGATGAATTTTTGTATAAATCATCAGTATATAATATTCTTCTTTGTGCGTGTGTTAATCCATATTTCATATAATAATCTCCCCTTAAATTTAAGATCAATTGACTAATTTTTCTGCTTCCTAAAATCTACAAAATTTTAATTTATCGTCTATATATTACAAAATTTAATCGTATTTCTTACAAAATTCAATGTTATCCACTTTAAATGTATATTTTTTTATATAAAAAGAACTTTTTTGACATTCAAACGTTTACAAGTAATGATTATGCCTAATAATTCTTTTAATGTATGAAATATGTACTTTTATATAAAAATATTGAATTTCTTATTTTTTGCATGTATATTGGTACTATCCACATAAGGGAAGTTAAACTTGGTAAAGATAATAATTTTTTTTGACTTAAAAACTCTCATAAAGTAAAATACATATTTATATGCATTATCCAGGCCGCAATGGAAAGAGACATATAAAAAATAAAAATATATTAAAATACTATATTTAATCTCTCTTATTTATAGGATGTATACTATTTTTCCCCCTTACAAATGCAATTGCATATTTATAAGTTTATTAAGGAAATTATTTAATTAATTATTAATAATGATTTCTTTTGATACTACTTTTATTTCCATACAAATTTTATGTAATGTAAATACTAGTTCTACATTATACATTTCATAAAACCTTGTAATTGGATTTTTAGTAGAATCTCTTCCTAATAAACATCTCATTTATATTAAATTATTCAAAATTACAATTTGATTTTTAACTATTAAATGAGGTGTTTCACATTTTTTTAATATTGATTTCAATATTTTTAATATAGTTATTACTATAGCTAATTAGCCCAATAATAGATATCTTTCTGTTATTGGGCTAATTAGCTTAGAAGCAGGAAATATAATATAACTTGTATTGCTAGCTTAAATAATATTACAGATAAATAAAAGACATAATCATATAATAAATCTTATGATTATGTCTTTTATTAAATTTCTTATATTATTACAGCCACTTCACTTAATCAATATTACTAATAATTTTTTCTAAATGATTAATCATTGTTTCCACATTCGGACTTCTTAGCATAGAAATATGCTTCCCTGGCACCTCAATGATCTGACAATTTTTATTAGTGTACTTAGTCCAATTAGTATACTTCTCCCAATTAGATTTACTTTGACTAGCTTTAAAAACTATTATTGGTATAGCTAATACACCTTCCACTAACTCAGCTTCATTGTACATTCTAATGTTATCAGTATGAACTTTAACATATAAATCTAAAAATGATTCATTTAAAAGTGCATTTAGCATCATATCATCCTTAGCTTTTTCTCTAAGATATTCTTTTACTTCTTCATAGGTCAAAGTCTTCATTTTTGCTAATTCTGTTTCTTCTATTTCTAAAAGTTCTTCCATCACTGATACAACTACCATTGCCTTTAATTTTTCATCACTCATTTTAAAATAAGCATTAGTATCTGGATTATTTTCTGGAAGAGAGTCAATAATTACTAATCCCTTAGGTGATATTCCTTGTTTCTCTAATTCTGAAGTGATTTTGAAAGCTAAATTACCACCAAAAGAATGACCTCCTATATAATCAATTCCTGGTCTAAATACACTTTTGACTGCACTTACATATTCTTTTACAAGTTTCTCATCATTGTTAGAATAATTGTCTTCTTTACCTGATAATCTTGGATCTTCTAAGGCATATATGTCACCAATACCTTTTGCACTATTAGCCATATCCATATATCCCATAATGGTTCCTCCTGCCGGCGGAAGCATTATTAAATTGCTTTTAAGCTTACTATCACTTGTTCTTAGCTTAGCTACAATTCTATTTTCACCCTCTGCCATTTTATCGTTTTGCGCTTTTATATACTCTGCTATTTTACTTGGACTTTGGCAAGAGAAAATAGTTTTTAAATCAATTCTAATTCCTTTTTTATTTAATTCATAAACTAATCTTATTGCAAGTATAGAAGTTCCTCCAAGTAATGTGAACTCATCATAAGTACCAATCTTTTTAATCCCAAGTACATCTTTAAACATTTTTACTATTGTCTTTTCAAGCTCATTTCTAGGTGCAACATATTCTTTCTTATACGCACTTATATCTATCGGTGGAAGAGCTTTTCTATCTATCTTTCCATTTGGTGTTAATGGCAGTTTTTCTATTTGTAGCATATAGCTAGGTACCATATATGATGGTATTTCTTTTGAAAGTTCTTCTTTTATTGCTGCTATCTCCACTTTTTGTTCCGAAGTAACATACCCACAAAGATACTTCTCTCCATTTTCATCATTATTTGCTACTACTAACGCTTCTTTTATATCTTTAATTTTTAAAAGCTGATTTTCTATTTCTCCTATTTCTATTCTAAAGCCTCTTATTTTTACCTGATTATCTATTCTTCCTAGATACTCTATATTTCCATCTGGAAGCCATCTTGCTAAGTCTCCTGTCCTATACATCTTTGTTCCTGGTTCAAATGGATTAGCCACAAACTTCTCTTTTGTGAGTTCTTCTCTGTTTAAATATCCCCTTGCAAGTCCATCTCCTGAAACACATAATTCTCCACCTGTCCCTATTGGCATTAAACTATTATTTACCCCTAATATGTATATTTTAGAATTTCTTATAGGCTTACCTATTGGGATATTATTATAATTTTTGTCTACTTTAAAACTTGTTGTAACTACTGCATTTTCTGTTGGACCATAGTTATTTATTAATTCATAAGTCTGCTCTTTATAGACTTTTAATTTATCTGCTCCAGTTAACAACTTTCTTAAAGATTTATTTTCTAAATTCATAAATTCCTCACACATTTGTGTAGGTAAAAAGCTTATAGTTATTTTATTATCCTCATAATATTTGTTTAATGCAGCTTTATCAAGCATTATACTCTTATCTATTATATGCAAAGCCGCTCCTGCTATAATATAAGGGAATATCTCCCAAACCGATGCATCAAAACCAAAACCAGCATATTTTGTTGCCCTGTCTATTTCTGTTACTTCATAATTTTCATTATGCCAAAGGCACAAATTCACAAGAGCTTTTTGTTCCACCATTACACCTTTAGGTTTTCCAGTTGTTCCAGAAGTATATATAACATATGCTAAATCATTTAATTTTCCTATAGTACCTAAATTACTATTTTCCACTTCATATAATTTATTATCTTCCAAGTCTATAGCTTCCACACCGTAACTTATACTTTCTAATAATTTATTTTGAGTTAAAAGAATCCTTGTGCCGCTATCTTCTAACATGTACTTTATTCTGTCTTCTGGATATTCAAGATCTATTGGTAAATATGCTCCTCCAGCCTTTAATATTCCCATTATTCCAATTATCATCTCTAGGGATCTATCTACCATTATTCCGACTATTGTTTCTGCTTCTACACCTTTTCCTCTTAAAATCCTTGCCAAAGCATTGGATTTCTCATTAAGCTCTTTATACGTTAATTTCTTATTTTTATATACTACTACTATATTATCTGGTGTTTTTTCTACCTGCTCTTCAAATAGATCTACTATTGTTTTATTCTTTGGATTCTCTGCTTTTGTTCTATTAAAAGCATTTAATAACTTATCTTTTTCCTCTGGACTAATTAAATCAATTTCACATATCCTGTTCTCTAATTTGCCTGCTACATAAGTCAATATATTGATATAATGTTCCTTCATCCTTTCTATTGTTTCTTCTTTAAATAATTTAGTGCAATATTCTAAACTGAAATTTATACCTTCTTCTGCCTCTGCTCCAGCTAAAATTAAATCGAATTTTGATATAGTTAGCTCTGATTCAACCACCTTAGCCTTCATACTATTTTCTTCAATACCCAAGTCCATATTTTCAATTACAAACATCACATCAAATAGAGGATTTCTACTTATATCTCTTTTGAAATCTAGTTTATTAACTAAATCATCAAATTGATAATCAAGATTTTCAAAATCTCTTAAAGTATTATCTTTCAATTCTTTTAAGAACTCTTTAAAAGTTTTATTTCTCTCCGGATAATTTCTAAGTGCTACCGTATTTACAAACATCCCTACAGTATCCGCAAGTTCGGCTTGTGATCTTCCTGCTTGAACAGTTCCTACTATAACATCTTCTTGTCCACTATATCTTGCCAGCATCACATTATATGCCGCCAAAAGTACCATATATAATGTTGTCCCTGTTTCTTTTGCTATGTTATTTAACTTTTCTTTAAGCTCTTTATTTACAGTAAAGTTTATTCTATTTCCTTCATAGCTTTGTACTTTAGGTCTTTCATAATCTGCTATAATATCGAGTACTGGTAATTCTCCACTTAATCTATTTAACCAATATTCCTCTTGTTTTTTTATTACTCCACTTTCTTCTAAGTTATTTTGCCATTCTGAATAATCTTTATATTGCAATTGAGGTTCTCTTAGGTTCTCACCTACATACAATTCCATAAATTCCTTCATTAATATACCCATAGACACACCATCTGTTACTATATGATGGACATCCAACATGAATATATATTTCTTATCTTTGCATTTTATTAGTTTACTTCGTATTAATGGTGCTTTCGCTAAATCAAATGGTCTAATAAACTTCTTTATTCTCTCCTTGATTACTTTTTTATTTGCTTCTTCATATTGAAACTCTAGTTTCCATTCTTTATGAATTCTTTGTACTATTTCTCCATCTATAACCTCAAAACTAGTTCTTAATGCCTCATGTCTTCTTATTAATTCATTTAATACTATTTCTACTTTCTTCTCATTCAGCTTCTCTTTTATTTCTAATATCATTGGAACATTATAAACAGTATTAGATTTATCCATTTCCCATAATGTAAATATTCTCTTTTCTGCTGAAGATGCTTTATAAAAGTCCTTCTCTTCTGCTTTCTTTATTGTAATATATTCTTTTTTATCTGCTTTTTCTATTATTGCACTTAAAGCTTTTATATTAGAATTTTCAAATATTTCTCTTACCTTTATTTCTATCTCAAATTCTCTCTTGATTTTTGCTACAATTAATACTGCTTTTAAAGAATGACCACCTAAATCGAAATAATTATCATTAATACCTATATGATTTCTATCTAAGACTTCCTCCCATATTTCTACTAGCTTTTCTTGTATTTCATTTTCTGGTGCCTCATATTTAGCTTCTAAAACTTGTGCAATATCAATTTCCGGCAATGATTTCCTATCAAGCTTACCATTAGTCGTTAATGGTAACTTATCTATCTGCACAATATAACTAGGTATCATATAAGCTGGTAATTCTTTTGAAAGTTCTTCTTTTATTGATGTTATTGCTACTTCTTGTTCTGCTGTTATATAGCCGCAAAGATACTTGTCTCCATTATTATCGCTCTTAGCTACAACTACCGCTTCCTTTATTTCTTTTAACTTTGAAAGCTGATTTTCTATTTCTCCAATTTCTATTCTAAAACCTCTTATTTTTACTTGATTATCTATTCTTCCTAGATATTCTATGTTTCCATCTGGAAGCCATCTTGCCAAATCTCCTGTTCTATACATTTTAGTGCCCGGCTCAAATGGATTATCTACAAACTTTTCTTTTGTTAGTTCTTCTTTATTTAAATATCCTCTTGAAAGCCCATCTCCAGAAATACATAGTTCTCCCGCAACCCCTATTGGCAGCAAACTTCTATTTTTATCTACAATAAATATATTAGAATTTATTATAGGTTTTCCTATAGGTATTCTCTTTGAATTTTTTATCTGTTCTATATCATTAATATGATAAGCTGTAGAATCAACACAGCATTCTGTTGGCCCATATATATTAGTAAGAACTATCTTGCTAGAATTAAATGTATTGTAGAAATTTTCAACAACTTTAATTGAAAATGCATCTCCACCTATAATAAATTGCTTAACATTTAACTTTGCATTATTTAACTCAGCACTATTAATTAACATGTTAATATGCATTGGTGTTCCATCAGAAACATCCACTCCATTATAGTCATAATACTTTAATAATAAATTACCATCTAGTCTTGTATCCTTCGGAACAATGAAAAGAGTATTTCCTAGTGCTAAACATGGGAATATCTGCTTTACAGACGCATCAAACACATATGGAGACACTAATGCTACATTTAACTTTGATTTATAATTTTTATATATAGACTCAAACAATGCATTTATCAAACTTATAACATTTCTATGTTCAATCAATACACCCTTTGGCTTTCCAGTAGTACCTGAAGTGTATATAACATATGCTAAATTATTTGATTTTATTATTTTATCTAGATTACTATTTTCCTTTTCATATAATTTACTATCTTCTAAATCTATAGTCTCTACATCATATTTTATGCTTTCTAGTAATTTATTTTGTGTCAGAAGGATTTTTGTCTTACTATCTTCCAGCATATACTTTATTCTATCTTCAGGATATTCAGGGTCTATTGGCAAATAGGCTCCTCCTGCTTTTAATATTCCCATTATTGCTATCATCATCTCTAAGGATCTATCTACCATTATTCCAACTATAGTGTCTGATTTAACACCTTTTTCTCTTAAAACTCTTGCTAGAGCATTGGATTTTTCATTTAGCTCTTTATATGTCAATTTCTTATCTTCATATACTACTGCTATATTATTAGGAGCCTTCTTCACTTGTTCTTCAAATAATTCTTGTATTGTCTTATCCTTTTTGTACTCTGCTCTTATTTTATTAAACTCATGGAGTAACTTATTCTTTTCCTCTACACTCATTATATTCATTTCATATATTTTACTATCTAACTTAGAGGTTATGGAATTTAATATATTAATATAATGTTCTTTCATTCTCTCTATAGTTTCATTTTTAAATAACTTAGTACAATACTCTAAGCTAAAATTCATCCCATTATCCGTTTCTACTCCAGCTAGTGTTAAGTCAAATTTTGCTATAGTTAACTCTGATTCAATATCAATAGGCTTAAATTTCATAGCATTTTCATCCACACCAGAATTCATGTTTTCAAGTACAAACATTACATCAAACAAAGGATTTCTACTTATATCTCTCTTTAGATTTAGCTTATTAACTAAATCATCAAATTGATAATCAAGATTTTCAAAGTCTCTTAGAGTATTATTTTTTAGTTCTTCTAAGAATTCTCTAAAAGTTTTGTTTCCACTTGGATAATTTCTAAGTGCTATTGTATTTACAAACATCCCTACAGTATCCGCAAGTTCTGCCTGTGATCTTCCTGCTTGTGCTGTTCCTACTATAATATCTTCCTGTCCACTGTATTTTGATAACATCACATTGTATGCGGCTAAAAGAATCATGTATAGTGTTGTTCCAGTTTCTTTTGCTGTATTGTTCAATTTTTCCTTCAAGTCTTTATTTATAGAAAAACCTATTCTATCACCTTCATAACTTTGAACATTTGGTCTCTCATAATCCGTTACAACATTTAATATTGGAAGTTCTCCACTTAATCTATTTAACCAATATTCTTCCTGTCTTTTTATTACGCCCTCTTTCTCCAAATCACTTTGCCACTCTGAATAATCTTTGTATTGTAATTGAGGCTCCTTCAATTTTTCACCTATATACAATTCAACAAATTCCTTCATTAGTATTCCATTAGACACTCCATCTGTTACTATGTGATGAACATCCAGCATGAATATGTACTTTTTATCTTCACATTTTACTAATTTGCTTCTTATTAGTGGTGCTTTTGTTAAATCAAATGGCTTAATAAAATTGTTTATACTTTCTTTAGCAGTTTTCTCACTTGCTTCTTCATATTTATAATCCAATTTCCATTCTTTCTCTATCTTTTGTACTATCTCACCATTTACTACGTGAAAGCTTGTTCTTAAAGCTTCATGCCTCTTTACTAATTCATTTAATGCTTTTTCTACCCTTTTATTATCAATTTGTTCTTCTATTTCTACTATAATTGGAATATTATAAACAGTATTTAATTTATCCATCTGCCATAGTGTAAATATTCTTTTTTCTGCTGAAGATGCTTTATAAAATTCCTTTTCTTCTGCTTTGTTTATTGTTATGTATTCCTTTTTCTCTGAGCTTTCTATTATCATCCCTAAAGCTTTTATAGTAGGATTTTCAAATAACTCTCTTACCTTTATTTCTACTTTTAATTCTTTCTTTATTTTTGATATTATTAATACTGCTTTTAATGAATGACCACCTAAATCAAAATAATTATCATTGATACCTACATGTTTTCTATCTAGAACTTCTTCCCATATTTCTACTAGCTTTTCCTCTATTTCATTTCCTGGCGCTTCATATTCAGTTTCCAGCATTTGTGCCATATCTATTTCTGGAAGTGCTTTCTTATCTATCTTTCCATTAGTTGTTAGAGGAATTTTATCTATCTGCAGCATATAATTAGGTATCATATATGCTGGTAGTTCTTTTGAAAGTTCTTCTTTTATTGATGTTATTGCTACTTCTTGTTCTGCTGTTATATATCCGCAAAGATACTTATCTCCATTATTATCGCTCTTAGCTACAACTACCGCTTCCTTTATCTCTTTTAATTTCGAAAGCTGATTTTCTATTTCTCCAATTTCTATTCTAAACCCTCTTATTTTTACTTGATTATCTGCTCTTCCTAAATATTCTATATTTCCATCTGGAAGCCATCTTGCTAAATCTCCAGTTCTGTACATTTTCCTTCCTGGCTCATATGGATTATCTACAAACTTTTCTCTTGTTAAATCTTCTTTATTTAAATATCCCCTTGAAAGCCCATTTCCTGTGATACATAATTCTCCAGCTACTCCAACTGGCAATAATGAATTATTTTTTCCCAATATATATATTTTAGAATTATTTATAGGCTTTCCTATTGGTATTGTATGTAACTTTCCTACCTTCATCCTATCAATATGATAGGCGGTAGAATCAACACAGCATTCTGTTGGGCCATATATGTTAGTAATAATTGTTTCATTTGAATTAAATGTATTATAGAAGTTTTCAACAGCTTTAACCTTTAAAGCATCTCCACCTATTATAAAACGCTTAACATTCATTCCTACATTATTTAGTTCAGCACTATTAATAAGCATATTAATATGCATTGGTGTTCCATCTGAAACATCTATTCTATTATGCTCATAATATTTTAATAATAAATTACCATCTAATCTTGTATCCTTAGGAACAATGAAAAGAGCATTTCCTAGTGCTAAGCATGGAAATATCTGCTTTACGGACGCGTCAAAAACATATGGAGCCACTAGTGCTACATTTATCTTAACTTTATAATTTTTATATATAGACTCAAATAATGCATTTATTAAACTCATAACATTTCTATGTTCTATTAATACACCTTTTGGTTTTCCAGTAGTACCAGAAGTATATATAACATATGCTAAATTGTTTGATTTACTTAAATTATCTAAATTACCATTCTCTTTTTCATATAATTTACTATCTTCTAAATCTATAACTTCTCCATCATAGTTTATGTTTCCCAATAAATTCTTTTGTGTTAAAAGGATTTTTGTCTCACTATCTTCCAGCATATACTTTATTCTATCTTCCGGATATTCAGGATCTATTGGTAAATATGCTCCTCCTGCTTTTAATATCCCCATTATTGATATCATCATCTCTAAAGATCTATCTAACATTATTCCAACTATAGTATCTGCTTTAACACCTTTTTCTCTTAATACCCTTGCTAGAGAATTTGATTTTTCATTTAGTTCTTTATAAGTTAATTTCTTATCCTCATATACTACTGCTATATTATCTGGTGCTTTTTCTACCTGTTCCTGAAACACCTCTTGTATTGTTTTATCTTTTTGGTAGTCTGCCTCTATTTTATTAAACTCATTTAATAGTTTATTTTTTTCTTCATTTAGTAATATTGATAAATCCTTTAACTGCATATCATAATCACTGAATAAATTTTCAGCAATAATTATATATCTCTTTAAGAAACTTTCTATATATACTTTTTCAAATTTATTTTCATCGTATCTAAGCTTAATTTTTATTTCATTATCTTCTTTTACAAATACAAACATTAACTCAAACTTATATTTATTTATGTATTTTAACTCATGAATATTTTCATATATAGCTCCAACATTAACTACAGAATCTATATTTTCAATATTTAATCCATTGCTCTCTAGGATTTTATCTAGTGGATATCCACTATTGTTATATCCATCTGAAATAGTATTCTTAATTTCAGTTAGGATTCGTTTAAAATTCATATTATCATCTAATATATCATTTAATAATATGGCTTTATTAAACATATCCACTTTACTATTCTTCAATACTGGAGTCATGAAAGTTATGTTATCTTTACCTGCAACTTTATAAAAAAGAGCTTTTAAAATAGAATTTAATACTATGAATATTTGCAAATCTGCATCTCTGCCTATTTTAATAATTTTATTCGATAACTCCTTTGGAATACTTATCTCTATATTACTTATTTTATAGTCATCATTCTTATTTTTAGTTGGTATTGGAATGTCTAATTTTTCAATACCATTCTTTAATTTTTCATTCCAATAATTTAATTCTTTTCTAAATTTATCCATAGAAAGTATGGCATTTTCATTCTTACTCATCTCACAACATTCTCCCATTATATATTTATTTATTACAGGCATATTAATTAAATATGCCTGTAATAATACTAAAACTAGCTTAAGAATTTATATAGTTAAAAAATCGAAATCATCTACTTGAACTTTTTCATCATCAATATATTCTTCATATTCCTTTAACTCTTCAGCTGATAACATTTTTATCTCACATAATTTTATGTCAATATTGTTAGCTGCTTCTTTAATTACATTAATATAATGATTCTTCATTTTTTCCATAGTTTCAGCTTTAAATAATTTACTACAATAAGTTAAACTAAAGTCCATTCCTTCTTTTGTCTCTATACCAGTTAATGTAAAGTCAAACTTTGATATAGTTGATTCTGATTCAACCATTTTAATCTTCATCTTGTTTTTATCTAAACCAAAATCCATGTTTTCAAGTACAAACATTACATCAAATACTGGATTTCTACTCACATCTCTTCTTAAGCTTAGCTTATTGACTAAATCATCAAATTGATAATCAAGGTTTTCAAAATCTCTTAAGGTATTATTTTTCAATTCATTTAAGAATTCTCTGAAAGTCTTGTTTCCATTAGGGTAATTTCTAAGTGCTACCGTATTTACAAACATTCCAACTGTATCTTCAAGTTCTGCTTGTGATCTTCCTGCCTGTGCTGTTCCTACTATAATGTCTTCTTGTCCACTGTATTTTGATAACATTACATTGTATGCAGCCAAAAGTACCATATATAATGTTGTTCCTGTTTCCTTTGCTATATTATTTAATTTTTCTTTTAATTCTTTATCCATAGCAAAACTTAATCTGTTTCCTTCATAACTTTGTACCTTTGGTCTTTCATAATCAGTTTCAAGCTTTAATATTGGCAGCTCTCCATTTAATCTATTTAACCAATATTCTTCTTGTTTTCCTATCACACCATTTTCTTCTAAACTATTCTGCCATTCTGAATAATCTCTATATTGTAATATTGGCTGCTCTAATTCTTCATCATTGTACAATTTCATGAATTCTTTCATTAACACGCTCATGGATACTCCGTCAGATACTATATGGTGAACATCTAACATGAATATATATTTTTTATCCTCACATTTTATAAGCTTGCTTCGCATTAATGGTGCTCTTGTTAAATCAAATGGCTTAGTAAAATCATCTACTTTTTCTTTAACCATCTTTTCATCTACTTCTTCATATTCATAATCTAATTTCCACTCATTATGAATTTTTTGTACTATTTCACCATCCATTACCTTAAAGCTTGTTCTTAATGCTTCATGTCTTTCTATAAGCTTATTTAATATTGTTTCTACTTTTCTATTATCCATTTTTTCTTGGATCTCTAGTATCATTGGAATATTATATACAGTATTAAGCTTATCCATTTCCCATAATGTGAATATTCTTTTTTCTGCTGAAGATGCTTTGTAGACTTCTTTTTCTTCTGCCTTACTTATTGTTACGTACTCTTTTTTATCAGCTTTTTCTATTATTCTAGCTAAAGTCTTTACAGTTGGATTTTCAAATAATTTTCTAACTTCTATTTGTACTTCAAATTCTTTTTTTATTTTTGCCATAATTAATGCTGCTTTTAACGAATGACCACCTAAATCAAAGTAATTGTCATTAATACCTATGTGATTTCTATCTAGAACTTCTTCCCATACCTTTACCAATTTTTCTTCTATTTCATTTTTTGGTGCCTCATATTCACTTTCTAACATTTTAGCAACATCTATTTCTGGAAGAGCTTTTTTATCTATTTTCCCATTTGGTGTTAATGGGAATTTATCTATTTGTAATATATAGCTTGGTATCATATATGATGGCAATTCTTTTGAGAGTTCTTCTTTTATTAATGCTATCTCTACTTCCTGACCTGCTGTTACATAACCACAAAGATACTTGTCTCCATTTTCATTACTCTTTGCTATTACTACTGCTTCTTTTATCTCTTTAATTTTTAAAAGCTGATTTTCTATTTCTCCGATTTCTATTCTAAAGCCTCTTACTTTTATCTGATTATCTATTCTTCCTAGGTATTCTATATTTCCATCTGGAAGCCATCTTGCTAAATCTCCTGTTCTGTACATTTTAACTCCTGGCTCAAATGGATTATCTACAAACTTTTCTGTTGTTAATTCTTCTCTGTTTAAATATCCTCTTGCAAGTCCATCTCCTGAAACACACAATTCTCCACATGTTCCTACTGGCATTAAGGTATTATTATCTCCCAATATATATATTCTAGAATTACTTATTGGTTTTCCTATTGGTATATTCCTATAATCTTTATCTACAACAAAGCTTGTTGTAACTACCGTATTTTCTGTAGGTCCATAATTGTTTATTAATTCATAAGTCTGCTTTTTATATACCTTTAATTTATCTGCTCCAGTTAGTAGCTTTCTTAAAGATTTATTCTTTAAATTCATAAATTCTTCACACATTTGTGTAGGTAAAAAGCCTATTGTTATTCGATTATCCTCATAATATTTATTTAGTGCATCCTTATCAAGCATTATAGACTTATCTATCATATATAGTGTTGCTCCAGTTATAATGTAAGGGAATATTTCCCAAACAGATGCATCAAAACCAAAACCTGCATACTTTGTTGCTCTATCATTTTCTGTTACTTCATAATATTCATTATGCCAGAAACATAAATTTACAAGAGCTTTTTGTTCTATCATTACTCCCTTAGGCTTTCCAGTTGTTCCTGAAGTATATATAACATATGCTAAATCATTTGATTTACCTATATTATATAGATTGCTATTTTCTCTTTCGTATAAATTATTATCTTCTAAGTCAATAGTTTCTCCAGCATAACTTACACTTCCTAGTAATTTGTTTTGTGTTAAAAGAATTTTCGTGCTGCTGTCTTCTAACATATACTTTATTCTGTCTTCTGGATATTCAGAATCTATTGGTAAATATGCTCCTCCAGCTTTTAGGATTCCCATTATTCCAATTATCATCTCTAAAGATTTATCCATCATTATTCCGACTATTGTTTCTGCTTCTACGCCCTTTTCTCTTAAAACCCTTGCTAAGGTATTTGATTTTTCATTAAGCTCTCTATAGGTTAATTTCTTGTCTTTATATACTACCGCTATATTATCTGGTGTTTTTTGTACTTGCTTTTCAAATAAATCTACTATAGTTACATTTTGAGGATATTCTGCCTTTGTTCTATTAAATTGATTTAATAATTTATCTCTTTCTTCTGCACCAATTAAATCAATCTCATATATCTTACTATCTAACTTAGCTGTTACATATTTTAATATATTGATGTAATGCTCTTTCATTCTTTCTACTGTTTCTTTTTTAAATAATTTAGTACAATACTCCAAGCTAAAGCTTATACCTTCGTCTATTTCCGCTCCAGTTAATGTTAAATCAAACTTTGCTATAGTTAATTCTGATTCAGCTTCTATCAATTTGATATTCATATTATTTTGATCTAAACCAAAATCCATATTTTCAAGTACAAACATCACATCAAATAACGGATTTCTACTCATATCTCTTTTAACATCTAATTTATTAACTAAATCATTAAATTGGTAATCAAGATTTTCAAAGTCTGTTAGGGTATTATCTTTTACTTCCTTTAAGAAATCTCTAAAAGTCCTATTGGCATTTGGATAATTTCTAAGTGCTACTGTATTTACAAACATTCCAACAGTATCTTCAAGCTCTGCTTGTGATCTTCCCGCCTGAGCTGTTCCTACTATAATATCTTCCTGCCCGCTATATTTTGCCAGCATCACGTTATATGATGCTAAAAGTACCATATACAAAGTTGTTCCTGTTTCCTTTGCTATATTATTTAACTTTTCTTTCAACTTATTATTTATAGCAAAATTTATTCTGTCACCTTCGTAGCTTTGCACATTTGGTCTTTCATAATCTGTTACCATATTTAATATTGGTGTTTCTCCCTTTAGTCTATTTAACCAATATTCTTCTTGTCTTTTTAGTACTCCATTTTCTTCTAAGCTATTTTGCCACTCTGAATAATCTTTATATTGTACTAGTGGTTTCCTTAATTCCTTACCTCTATATACCTCAGTGAATTCTTTTATTAATATGCTCATAGAAATTCCATCTGTTACTATATGATGAACATCAAGCATAAATATATATTTTTCATCTGTGCATTTTACTAACTTACTTCTAATTAGAGGTGCTTTTGTTAAGTCAAACGGCTTAATAAAATTACTTATCTTTTCTTTAACTTCTTTTTCACTTACCTCCTCATATTCGAATTCTAATTCCCACTTTTTATGAATTTTTTGTACTATTTCACCACTCACAACCTCAAAGCTCGTTCTTAATGCTTCATGTCTCTTTACTAATTCATTTAATACTATCTTTACTTTTTCACTATCCATTTTTTCTTTCATTTCCAATATCATTGGAACATTATAAACAGTATTAAACTTATCCATTTCCCATAATGCAAATATTCTCTTCTCTGCTGACGATGCTTTATAGAATTCTTTTTCTTCTGCTTTGCCTATTATTATGTATTCTTGTTTCTCAGCTTTTTCTATTATTCCGCTTAAAGCTTTTATAGTAGGATTTTCAAATATTTCTCTTACCTTTATTTCTACCTCAAATTCTTTCTTAATCTTTGCTGCTATTACTGATGCCTTTAATGAGTGTCCCCCTAAATCGAAATAATTATGGTTTATTCCTATACCCTCTATTGCTAATACTTCTTCCCATATTGCTATCAATTTTTCTTCTATTTCATTTCTTGGAGCCTCATATTCATCTTCCATTATTTTAGTGATATCTATTTCCGGAAGAGCTCTCTTATCTACCTTTCCATTTAGCGTTAATTGGAATTTATCTATTTGTACTATATAACTAGGTATCATATAAGCTGGTAATTCTTTTGAGAGTTCCTCTTTTACTTCAGAAGCTGAAACTTCTTGCTCTGCTGTTATATATGCACAAAGATATTTATCCCCATTCTCACTGATTTTTGCCACTACTACTGCTTCTTTTATTTCTTTTAGTTTTGAAAGTTTATTTTCTATTTCTCCAATTTCTATTCTGAAACCTCTTATTTTTACTTGATTATCTATTCTTCCTAGATATTCTATATTTCCATCTGGAAACCATCTTGCTAAATCTCCTGTTCTATACATTTTAGCTCCTGGTTCAAATGGATTATCTGCAAATTTTTCTCTTGTTAATTCTTCTCTATTTAAATATCCTCTTGCAAGCCCATCTCCTGCAACACACAACTCTCCTGCTACCCCTATTGGCACTAAGCAGTTATCTTTTCCTAATATATACGCTTTTGAATTACTTAGCGGGCTTCCTATAGGTATATTATTACAGCCTTTAGTATTATCTATATGGTTAATATTATAATAAGTAGAATATACAGTTCCTTCTGTTGGTCCATATACATGCACTATGTGGTTTTCTCCAAGATATTCAAGTGCCTTTTTAGCATGACGTACAGATATACTTTCTCCTCCAAAAAGTACTTTTCTTATATTCTTTAAGCATTCTATATTATTATCCACAATACTATTAAATAATGCTGTAGTAACAAAGAATACACTTATCTTTTTATTCGTTATTATGCTTCCTAATTTATTTATTTCAAGTAAATCATTTTTATTAAGCATAACGAGTTTTGCTCCATTTAATAATGATCCATATATATCAAAAATAGAGCCATCAAATGCATAGTTAGATAATTGTAATAATGTATCATTACAAGTTACATCTATATAATTAGGGTTTTTAACCAATTTTATTACGCTGTAATGTTCAATTAAAACTCCTTTTGGTGTTCCGGTTGAACCAGATGTATATATAATATAAGCTAAATTATTTGACTTATTTATGGAAGTTAAATTGCTCTTTTCTTTAACATATAAGTTTTCATCTTCTAAATATATTGTTTCTCCTGAATAATCTATATCTTCTCCTACATTTTTCTTTCTTAATATTATTTTAGCTTTACTATCTTCAAGCATATATTTTATTCTGTCTTCTGGGTATTCAGGGTCTATTGGTAAATATGCTCCTCCGCTTTTTAATATTCCCATTATTCCTATCATCATCTCTAGTGATCTATCTACCATTATTCCTACAACTGTATCTGCTTTTATACCCTTTTCTCTTAATACTCTTGCCAAAGAATTTGCTCTTTCATTTAATTCACCATATGTTAATTTTTTGTCTTCATATTCTACTGCTATATTATCTGGTGACTTTTCTGCCTGTTCTTCAAATAATTGCTTTATTGTTTTATCCTTTGGATATTTTATTTCTGTTTTATTAAACTTATTTAATAGCTTATCCTTTTCTTCTGCACCAATTACATCAATTTCGCATATCTTACTATCTAATTTGGATGCTGCACAGTCTAATATATTGGTGTAGTGTTCTTTCATTCTTTCTATTGTCTCTTTTTTAAATAACTTGCTGCAATATTCTAAATTAAAGTTTATGCCATCCTCTGTCTCTGCTCCAACTAATGTCAAATCGAATTTTGATATATTTAGCTCTGATTCAACTAATTTAATTTTCATGTAGTTTTCATCTATACCAAAATCCATATTTTCAAGTACAAACATTACATCAAATACTGGATTCCTGCTTACATCTCTTTTAATATCTAATTTATTAACTAAATCATCAAATTGATAGTCTAGATTTTCAAAATCCTTCAAGGTATTATCTTTTAATTCAGCTAGGAATTCTCTAAAAGTTTTATTTCCATTTGGCTGATTTCTAAGAGCTACTGTGTTTACAAACATTCCGACAGTATCTTCGAGTTCTGCCTGCGATCTTCCCGCTTGTGCTGTTCCTACTATAATATCTTCTTGCCCACTATATTTTGCCAGCATCACATTATATGCTGCTAGAAGCACCATATATAATGTTGTTCCTGTTTCCTTTGCTGCGTTGTTTAGTTTCTCTTTTAATTTGTTATCAATTACAAAATTTACTCTGTCACCTTCATAGCTTTGAACATTTGGCCTTTCATAATCTGTTACTATATTTAATACTGGTATTTCTCCGCTCAATCTATCCAACCAATATTGTTCTTGTCTTTCTATTGTTCCATTTGTTTCTAAGCTGTTTTGCCATTCTGAGTAATCTCTGTATTGTAATTGTGGTTCTCTTAAACTATGCCCCTTATAAAGTTCAACAAACTCTTTCATTAATATGCTCATAGATACTCCATCTGCTACTATGTGATGAAGATCCAATATAAATATGTATTTTTTATCTTTGCATTTTATTAATTTACTTCGCACTAATGGAGCTTTTGTTAAATCAAATGGCTTAATAAAATCATCTATTTTTTCTTTAACTAAGTTTTCTTCTACTTCTTCATATCCATAATCTAACTTCCATCTTTTATGGATTGTCTGCAGTATTTCCCCATCTATCACATGGAAACTTGTTCTTAGAGCTTCATGTCTCTTTATTAATTCATTCAATACTATTTCTACTTTTTCTTCATCTAATTCTTCTTCTATTTCTAATATCATAGGAACATTATAAACAGTATTAGCCTTATCCATTTCCCATAATGTGAACATTCTCTTTTCAGCTGAAGATGCTCTATAAAAATTTTTTTCTTCTGCTTTACTTATTACTATGTATTCTTTTTTCTCAGCTCTTTCTACTACTCTGCCTAAACCTTTTATGGTTGGATTCTCAAATAATTCTTTTACCTTTATTCCTACTTCTAATTCCTTATTTATTTTAGCTATGATTACTGCTGCCTTTAATGAATGTCCTCCTAAATCAAAATAGTTATGATTTATTCCTATTCCTTCTATTCCTAATATCTCTTCCCATATTTCTACCAGCTTTTCTTCTATTTTATTTCTTGGAGCCTCGTACTCATCCTCCATAATTTGTGTTATATCAATCTCTGGTAAAGCTCTTTTATCCACTTTTCCATTTGTGGTTAATGGTAACTTATCCATCTTCACTATATAGCTAGGTATCATATATGATGGCAATTTTTCCGAAAGTTCATCTTTTATTTCAGTAACAGATATTTCTCCTTCTGAGGTAACATATCCACAAAGATACTTATCTCCTTTATCATCACTTTTTGCTAATACTACGGCTTCTTTTATCTCTTTTAGCTTTGAAAGTTGATTTTCTATTTCTCCAATTTCTATTCTAAAGCCTCTTATTTTTACCTGATTATCTATTCTTCCTAGATATTCTATATTTCCATCTGGAAGCCATCTTGTTAAATCCCCTGTTCTATACATTTTAGTTCCTGGATCAAATGGATTATCAATAAACTTTTCTCTTGTAAGTTCTTCCCTGTTTAAATATCCTCTTGCAAGCCCATCTCCAGCAACGCACAACTCTCCTGCTACCCCTATTGGAACTAGACAGTCATTTTCTCCTAATATATATGCTTTAGAATTACTAATAGGTTTTCCTATTGGTATATTATTTTCATAATTCTTATTAATTAAAAATGTAGTTGAAAATGTAGTATTTTCAGTAGGTCCATAACCATTTATCACCGTTATATTTTTGTTCATATTTCTTACCAAATTTATATGCTTAGGTGATAATACATCTCCTCCTGCCAATAGATATTTAAGTCCATTAAATATTCTTGGATTATACTGAGATAATTGAGTAAACAATGCTGAGGTAAGCCATATTACTGTTATTTTATATCTATGTAATGCCTCTTCTAACATTTCAGAACTTAATATTACATCCTTGTTAACAAGATATAATTGAGCGCCATTTAGTATGGCTCCCCATATTTCAAATGTTGAAGCATCAAATACTATAGATCCAGTTTGTAATATACGATCTTCCTCGCATAAATTTATATAATTAGTATTTTTAACAAGCCTAACCACACTTCTGTGTTCAATTAAAACTCCCTTAGGTTTACCTGTAGTTCCAGAAGTGTATATAACATATGCTAAATTATCAGCTTTATTTACATTGTTTAAATTACTACTTTCTTTTTCATATAACCTATCATTTTCTAGATTTATAACCTGAACATCATAATTTATATTTTTTAATAATTTATTTTGTGTTAAAAGTATTTTAGTTTTACTGTCCTCTAACATATATTTTATTCTATCTTCAGGATATTCAGAGTCTATTGGTAAGTATGCTCCACCAGCTTTTAATATTCCTAACACTCCTATTATCATCTCTAGAGATCTATCTACCATGATCCCTACTATCGTTTCTTTCCCCACTCCCTTTTCTCTTAAAACTCTTGCTAAGGAATTTGACCTTTCGTTAAGCTCCCTATATGTTAATTTCTTATCCTCATATACCACTGCTATACTATTGGGTGTTTTTTCTGTCTGCTCTTCAAATAATTGTTGTATTGTCTTATCTCTTGGATATTCTGTATCCGTTTTATTAAACTCATTTAATAACTTGATTTTTTCTTTATCACTTACGCACTCTAATCCATCAAGATTAGTATCAATGTTTTCTAAAACCTTATCTATAATGATATTGAATCTATCATAAATCCCTTGAATATCCTCCTCACTAAATAGACTTGTTCTATAGTCAAAGGACAGGTTAATGCGGCCATTTTCCTCTAAATCTCTTGCGATAATCTTCAATGGTTCATATTGATATCCACAATATTTATCAGTTAATTGAACCAATGTATCGCCAATAACCTTATCCTCACTTTGGAAGCTGTAATTTAAATATGTAAATACAATTTCATATAAACTCTCATAACCTTTTTGATTTAATTTCAAATCTCCTACTAGAATGTCATATGGATATTTTTGATGCTTAAATGCTACTCTCATTTCATTATCAATATCAGCAATTAATTCCTTAAAGGATTGCTTTTCAGGGAATATATATTTAAATGGCATTGTACTCACAAACATACCTACACCATTTCTTTCTCTTTTACCAGACCTGTTTAATATTCCTGTTCCTATAGTAATGTTTTTTCTTGAATAGGTTTTTCTTAAATACAAATTTAAAACTGCTATAAAGAAAGTATTTAAAGATGAATTGAACTGATTGCAAAATTCTCTTATTTTCATAGATTTCTCTATATTTATATCAAAGCCTATTCTCTTTCCTTCAATGTTATCATCTTTTGCATCATCAATTAACATATCAGGCAATTCAGTAAACTTTTCATTCCAATACTCTTTGTCCTTTTTAAATCTTTCTGATGCTATGTATTTTTGTTCCGATGCTATAAACTCAGTATATGAATATTCAATATTCTTATCTATAGCTTCATTATTAATCATCTTATTATAGATATCGCAGAATTGACTTGAAACAACGTTAAGAGACCAGCCATCTGCTATTATATGATGAGCTTTTAAATAAACGTAACTTTGCTCGTCTCCCAAATTAAATAAAGCCATATAGTACAACTTATTACTATATAGTGGAATCTGTTTTTTAAAATCTTCATCAGTCCATTTCTTTAACTCCGTAAAATTCTTAAAATAAAAGCGATCAATTTTTTCTTCCTTATGTTCGTCTATATACTGTTTAACATCATTATTTTCAAGTGCAAATCTAAATCTAAAACCTTCATTTTTCTCCATTATAATATTCATTACTTTGTTTAAAATATCAAAGTCAACGGTTTTACTAATTTTCAGTAATCCACCAATATTACATAAAGAAACGTCCGATATTAAGTTTTGTACATACCATATTCTCTTTTGTGGATGTGTTAAATCATAAAAAGTTTTATTATTCATTTTTCTCATACTCCTATCTTTTTTAACCATTAAAATTAGCACTTTGTTTTTCTTGTTATATTTCAATAATTCTTTAACGTACTACTATAAATATATAGTCACATAATGAAAAAATTTAGTAAATATATATATCCTTAAACACAAAAAATTACATATTAAAAGTATATATGGCATGTTTTTCATCTTAGTTCTTAAAAACTTACTTTTTATGCTTAAATTTGTCGTTTGAATTCTGTTGTTTAATATTTTTGTAAATGCAATTCATAATATATAAAATAGTCTCTATTTCATAAAAATCTGAAAAGGCTTATTGGGGTAGCAAATGATATTCTAAATGAAAAAGATCGCAAATTTATTTCTAAATTGCGATCTCATCTTATAATCCATATTATATTGTTTATTTACGCCTCTTCATTAATTAAATTCTGATCTTGAATTAAATTCGTTAGACTGTTTTTTTCATAGTCATAGCTTATAAACCTTTTGAAGGATTTTATAAAAATAAATGGAACAACTATGGCAATTATTACAACAAAAGAAGCAGACATGATAATCCTTATTGAAATAAAATCAGCCAGAACACCACCAAGAGCCATAGCTATAGGAGTAAGTCCCTCACTAGTCATGCTCATAAATGCCATTACCTTTCCTCTCATTTCCTGAGGCGTTGCAGCTTGTGCTGTAGATATTAAAATAACATTTACAATTGAATTAAAAAATCCACCCAAGACTAAAAATATCATCATAATTGAAAAAAAAGACTGATTTACTGCAATAATAAGACTTGAATTATACACCACAATTGAAATTATAAACATTTTTAGCCTTCTAGCAGGGGGAATAGAAATAGCAGACAAGAATAAGAATCCAATCATTGCTCCTCCCATAACACACGCCATTGCAATTCCATATTTCCCAGCTCCAAGATATGGAGTTTCCTGAAATAACGGTAAGAAAAGAACCATTGAAATATATGAAAAAAAGTTTAGGGCCGCAGCCATAAATAATATGTATCTTAATCCTTTAAGTTTCCACATGAAGGAAAAACCATCTCTCATATCCTTTAAAAAATTCTGCTCACTCTTTCTTTCTACCCTTGGAATACTTATGAAAAATATTGAAATTCCAGAAAAGAAATATGATAGTCCATTAAACAAGAATAGAAATGGAGCACCAACTATCTGAAAAAGAAATCCTCCAGCTACATTTCCTACCATATTTGCCCCAGTATTCACAATTGCCAGCATGGAATTTGCATTTTCCAATCTTGAATTAGGCACAACATCAGGAACGGAAGAATTAACACATGGCCTAAATACCGCTCCACAAATACTTAATATAATTCCTGCCAAAAAAACCTCCCAAACTGATATCTTGTTATTAAAAGCAGCTATTGAGATAATCAGTACACTTGATCCTCTAATCATGTCCATCAATATTAGTAATTTTTTTCTTTTATAACGATCGACCAATACCCCAGCAAATGGCGATACCAAAACTCCAGGTAATGTCGATACAGCCATAAGTGCGCCCATTAATCCAGTAGAACCTGTAACTTCAAGTACCCAGAATCCTAACGCTATACTATATGCTGCATCCCCCAATATAGAAACAAGTTGACTTTGCCATAAAATAAAAAAAACCGGTGTCCAAAGTTTATCTTTACTCTTCTTTAGAAACATGAACTTACTTCTCCTTACTATGTATTTTTACAATGTTAATATCTAAATATCGCATTTAAATATGCTATGTATTTAGTTTTATATTATTAAAGCATATATTTACATAATAAAAAAAAGGAGTAAATATATATTACTCCAAACACAATAAAACTCATATTAAAAGAAAAATATCTTCTGTCTCTCATTTATTACCTATTAAGTATTCTTTTCATTCCCTAAAATGTACTTTTAGTTCCATGAATATTGAATTTTATGCCAATGTATTCTATAAGTGTATTATGTAACTAAAATTAAATAAAGGGGTTATTTAATGATAAAATCGTTATCTATTAAGATATCACAGCACTTAGGTGAAAGAAATTCTTCGTTAACCAAAAAGGATATATTAAAAATTCAATATGTTTTAGAAGTGATTTTTGGAGATTTATCTAAATTACTGATTATATTTTTAATATTCCTTAAATTTCATGAATTAAAGTTATTTTTTCTAATATATATTATTTTACTTACAACACGCTCCTTTCTAGGAGGACTACATTGTAAAACTTTTAATTCATGTTTAATATGGAGTACATTATACTTCGTTACTGTATTATTATTTAGTAACTTAGTTCCATATTTAAAAAATAGCTTTTACATATCTTCATTTGTATTGTTTTTTATTATTGCTTTAGTTTATGCTCCTTGTCCTAATGAAAAACGACCAATGCAAAATGATAAGATATTAAAAACATTATCTTTAATATCTATTAGTTTTTGGGGAATATTATTTTTCAAATCTAATAATATTCAAATATGTAATTGTATATTTATAAGTTTATTTGTACAAATTTCTCAGGTGATTTTTATTAATTTAAAAGGAGTTGTTTTTAATGGAAAGATCTATAAACATTTTTTCAGCCATATTACTTAAATTATTTAGTTTAGTATCAAAATCAAGATGCGGAACTATCTGGGGTGAACCGGATTATCCAGAAGATTTATTAAAGTAGATATCAAAAATTAATTCTTCATTTTCTACATTTAATTTTATGTATCCTTTGTTAGCGTTAACTATTTGCTGTACATTGTACAAACCATAACCTCTTGTACCTTTATCTTTAGTTGAATATCCCCTTGTAAATATCTCATTTAAATTAAGATTATTGCTATTAGCAACTTTATTTTTAATAATTAAATGAGATATATTTTTTTCTTTAAATATTTTCACTTCAATATCCTTATCAACACACTCATCTTTTGTAACTTCATCAAAAGCATTATTTAATAAATTGCTTAACAGATTTGATATATCGTGATACCTTAATGTATCATCTAAAACATCGTTCTCAATTATATATTTAAGATTAACATTAAATTTCTTTGCCTTAACCAGATTATTATATACTATAGATCTTATAATAACATTATCAATATACACTAAATCATTTATATGATTATCATTCATATCTTCATCTTTTATGTAATCAGTAATTGTTTGTTTTATTTTTTCTTCATCTACGACCTCTATTATTCCTTTTATTGTATTTTTGTAATTATTAAAATCATGTTGTCTTTGTTTTATTTCTTGAACTATTTCATTAATAACAGCATTATATTCATTTGAAAGCCTTAGTTCTTCTCTTTCCTTTATTCCTTTAACAATATTAAAGTATATTACTGTTTGAGATATCCCTAATATACTTAATATTAATACTATAAAAAGTAAATTATTAACAACTATACTATCATCATAATTCCACATAGTTTTAATAACACTAGCATATATACTAAAAGTCGAAATAAAATAAATTAATATATTACTATTTATCTTTTTATACGAAATTTTTTTACTTATATTCATTCTTGAATATACTAATATACTTGTTAACATTATCAGTTCTGTAATTATACCTTTAATATTATCATCACTAATAAATTCATTCATAATTGTTAATAGCATTAATTGAAATATCATCATAATAAATGCTGTAAAGAAAAAACCTAATATAGCATCTTTTAAGTCTCTTTCAAAAAAAATCTTTAATGCTAAAATAATTATTATATAAGTAACAATAAAATGAATTCCTAATCTTTCTGTAATAGTCATAAGCACAGATGCAGTCAATGTACTTCCTATAAGTTTTAAAATAATATTATTCTTTTTGGCAAAGATCGCCCATAAATAAATTATGTTAAATGTATCTAAGAAATTTATGACAAAATGTATTAACATATCATTTTCTTTCCTTCTTTAAATTTAGATATTACATCATTTTTAAATTTATAGCCTAGAAGTGCAGTTTTATCATATTTATTAAAATATACCTCACTGAGCTTTACATCTAACTTTTCAATTTTAAATACGCAATTTATATTTATGGCAAAAGCTCTATGACTTTGAATTATATAATCAGAATCAATTAATTTTATTATTTTCTTCAAACTCGTATTATTAGAAACATAAACTCCATTAACGGTATTTATCTCGCAATTTTTTCCAATGACTTCTACAAAAAGAATATCTTTTACTTTTATTCCTACAAATATTCCATTTTTCAATGTTACAATTATTTCTTTTTCTTCTATTTCATCAGAAATATCCTTTTTATTATTTAAATTATCGGTTTCATTAACAATAATCTTTTTTAGCATAGCTTGTACACTATTTTTGTCATATGGCTTCAATATGTAATCATAACAATGTGTTTGTTTAAATGCTTGTGTTATATATTCCATATGAGTTGTTAAAAAAATAATTTGCCTGAACTCGTATTTAAGGATATTTCTAATCTTCATTGCAAGATCTAATCCTGAAGAATCCTTTAATTGAATATCAATCAAAAACATATTAATATCATTTTTTTCAATTATATCTAATGCTGTAATTTCACTGTCAGCTTCATAAATTTTCAAAAACTCATATGTAGATGCAACCATCTTTTTTAGAATATCCCTTTGAATAGGGTCGTCTTCAACTAAAATAATATTATACAAGAAATATCACTCTCCAATTTAATAAGATGACGAACATATATCATTTCAATATTGACATATATTTAAATTATCAATTATAGCTCTGCTTTAGCTTTGTTATCTTTTGAGAATTATTATATTTTCTAACTATATAATACAATATTATCGTGTATTATACAAATTCCTTATATATTCTATTTTTTACATTATTAACTTTTATCAGTTACTTTCATTTAAATTTAACGAATTTAATATCTATTTTGAATATTCTTAAAATAAACATAATGTGCCTTATAAAAAATTACACTTAAGCTTATTTTACTATAAATATATTTTTATAATCAGGTAAACCTCCCCCGGCATTTCCAAATATCATGTGGCAAGTATACTAAAACAAAAATATTTAAATAAAAACCATCCGTTAATGAATTTATATTAATACAAATCCATTAACGGATGGTAATAAATGTTTATTAGAACCCAAGTATAACTTTAGCTGAATTTTATAAATTAATCTGCCTTTATATTTATTGTCAAGTTGGTTTTAATAGCTGGCTGTTCACCTATCTCCAACATATATATTGCACTTATACTTCCACCATTCTCATTAACATTTATATCAAGCTTTTTAGTATGTATATTGACATCAAGTATTCCATAAGGTGTTTTATACATGGATACAGTTGTCACATTACTTTGAAACTCCATCTTAGTTTCTGTAGTTCCTTCTCTAATTAAATCAAAAGACTTTTCTCTAATTATTATGGTAGTTTTCGTTCCTTCCATACCTGAGAGCTGTGTTTCCTCATATTCAACTTTAAAACCATCATCTATCTTATAAAACTCTCCTGGTGTTACGACTCCTATTAAATCCTCTTCATCATTTAAAACAGAACTATCAACCGTAATAATTGCTTTTTTCTTCATGATTCTCCTCCATTTTTTAATTCATTTTATAAATATTTAATATATGTTGTTTTAATTAATATTATATTTTTCAAGTTCTTCTTGAGTTATAGAATTAACCTTCTTTGCTTCATTAAATTTTGTTGCAAACTTACCATACTTAACTTCAACTATTTCCTCATCTTTTCCTTTGCTATATCTAACAGCTAGCCTGCATGCTAAATTTATATCCTCTTCCATAGGGGCGTTTCCATCTGGTATTATTACCATTGCTCCTTTAAATCTAGACGGTAAAAAAACTATATCTTTATTATTTAATAATTGTTTTATTTTTTCACCTTCTTCTGCTGTTCTTGAAACTATTATTTTCACATTATTATTGCTGACAAAATGTCTTCCGTATTTTAATAAATGTATATCTTTTTCAGTAACCTCTTCTTTCTTCTCTAAAATTTCTTTTAATCTAATAGCATAATTAGGTTCAGTTAATTTACATCCTCCTGCTGGTGATGGATAATCTTTTATCCCCCACTTTTCAGCTAAGTACATCTGCATTTTTCTATTTCTTCCTGAAATATCTAATAATTTTTCTCTATCTACTAATCCATCAAGCTCCATCTGTGTTTCCTTTAAATTTTTCGCACATAGAGGTCTTAAAATTTTATCACTAAATCCAGATTGCTTTTTTACTATATCTAATGCTGATCTGTTTTGCGACATTGGTCTCTGATTTAAAACTTCACCTGTAATGATGAAATCAGCATTAAATTTTTCAAGTAATTCTCCACAATATCTCATCATCATAGAATGACAATCTATGCAAGGATTCATGTTTTTACCCCAGCCATGCTTCGGATCTTTAACCATTTCAAAATGTTCTTTAGAAAAATCTATGACCTCTAATTTTATTCCTATTTGCTTTGTCATCTTTATCGCATTTTCTTCATTAAAGAAGTATGATCTAAAGCAAATTCCTATTACTTCTATCCCTTGATCTTTAATTAGTTTTGCAGCTAATATACTATCTAACCCTCCTGAAATCATTGCTAATGCTCTTACCGTATCACTCATCTAATCAAATATCTCCTTAAGTATTTCTAATATTTTAAATTTTATTTGTACGTTATTTTGTTTGTCGTCCTTATTGCTAACTTTACTTTCATCGGTTTCTTGCTCTCCTTGAGCCTCCTCTTCATGCTGACTTGCTTTTATTCTATTCTCTGTTTTGTCATACTCAACCTCAGCCTTTGATTCATCAACAAAACATAATGGAGGAAACATTACACACCACCAATTCTTACCTTGTCCACTTCCTATTATTATTCTAAAAGCTTCATAATTACCTTGTGGCAAAACTATATTTCCATAAGACTTGTCCGGAAAATTTTCTCTAGATAGCTGAACTTGCACTCCATAATTATATTTATTATCTTTAATTACCTCTTCTGCAATTTTTTTAACTTCTCCCATTCTATCTTTTATAATTTGCCTAGACTCATCTAGTGACTTTGAAGAATTCAGATATGGGTATAAATAATCTATAACCTTATCTTTCACTTTTAACTTTAAATTTTGATCTTCATCGCTGTCACTATTCGCTATGACATGAAATCTAATCAATGAATCCTTAACTTCATTATAATCAAGTACTCTTACTTCCTCAGGCTTATTTTCTCCTTGATTTTGATTCAAGTTGTCCTTTAAACTTGTACACCCAGCAAATACTCCCATGCTTGTACATATCAAACCTATAGAAATTATCTTTTTTAACTTAGAATTTTTTTTCATACAACAAACCCCCTTGTAGTTGAAAGTATTACCACTTGGAGGTTTTTTATACATTAGTTAATATTAAATTGTTCTTGTTATAAATACATCCTTATACTTATTCTTCATATTATCATAGCACATTTGTGCCTTTAACATATCATCAAAAAATGCAAAAACCGTAGGTCCGCTGCCACTCATTAAAGTTCCTATAGCACCATTTAATTTAACTTCGTCCTTAATATTCATAATAACCTTATGCTTTCTCAAAGTAACATTTTCTAATAAATTTTTCATGTTCTCTGCCACAAAGTAAATATCATCACTTTTCATTTTTTCTATTAGATTATCTATTTTAGGATGAAATATAACCTTTGACATATCAAAAGCTTTGTAAACTTCCTTAGTTGATACTCCAAAAGGCGGTTTTATTAGAACTAATATCTTATCTTTGAATTTCTTTAATGTAGTGATTTTTTCTCCAATTCCTTCACATAATGCTGTTCCACCTTCTATACAGTATGGAACATCAGCTCCAAGCTTTAATCCTAACATCCTTAATTCATCAGCACTTGCATTTATGTTGAATATTTTATTCATCAGCTTTAGAACACCTGCTGCATCAGTACTTCCTCCCGCTAGCCCAGCTGAAACTGGTATATTTTTAGTTAAATTTATATCAACCCCATCATTAATGGAATAGGTTTCTTTAAACAGTTTTGCTGCTCTATATGCTAAATTCCTTTCATCTGTTGGGACATAATGCTTATTGCATTTTATGTTTATTCCTGAAGAATTTTTCTCAATTTCAATTATATCGTACAAATCTATTGTCTGCATTATCATCCTTAGAAGATGATATCCATCATCTCTTTTCCCTACAATATCTAAGGCAATATTGATTTTCGCATAAGCCTTAATCTCCATTTTCATATATCCTTTCTACTTATTTTAACAATATTCTATCATAGGTAAAAATTCTTGTCTAATTAAGTTGTTTAAAAAGGTTTCTATAAAAATCGTTTAAAGTTCATGCGTGAGTACTTATAACAAATAAAGTATTTATATATTTTTACAATCATACTCCTTTATATTGCTTATAACTTTTATCTTCAAATTCTATATCCTTTATATTTTCTTCTCTTATAAACTCTAAAAGTGGATTTAATTTTTCATAAAACACTACAATTATATCACCTTTTTCACTTACTTCTATAGCATGTTTTAATGCCTCAACTTCATCCAACCGTATTTTTATCTTAGCATCTTTATTATTATTTAATATAGCTGTTTTTAGTAACTCTGCAATTTCTCCACTTCGTCTGCCTCTTTTATCTTTATCTTCTTTTATCACTATTTTGTCGAAATTATTTGCACATATTTCTCCAATTGCATATCCTATATCATTCTTTCTGTCTCCAGGTATTCCAATGACTCCAATTAAGTTATTTTTCCCCTTAATCTTTTTTAATGAAGAGATTACTGCTTTATATCCTTCAATATTGTGAGCATAATCTAAAATAACTGTTCTATCATAACAGTCATACACATTAAATCTTCCTCTATTAAATTTATCATCTAAATTAAAGTCCATAAAACCTTTTGAAATCATACAATAATCAACTTTTAGACCTACTAAACCTGCACAAGCTGCCATTGCATTTTCAATGTTATACTCCAATTTCCCACCATAAGATATTGGTAATTCTTCAACTGAAATTATTTCATACTTTCTATTATTATTGATTACACATATCTTATTATCTTCAACAAATACAGCTATTTTTCCATTTGAAATATTCTCTTTTATTAGTGGGTTTTCTTTAGATTTAGAAAAATAAATCTTCTCAGCTGCAAATCTATTTATTATAGTTTTACTATACTTATCATCAGCATTTACTACCACAAACCCATCACTTTTTACTGCTTCCCCGACTAATGCCTTTACCATACTTAATTCTTCAATAGAATTAATTTCATCTAACCCCAGGTGATCATTAGTTATATTTGTTATTATAGCTACATCTGCTAAGTCATATGCTAATCCTTTCTTTACCAAACCACCTCTAGCAGTTTCTAAAACTGCTATCTCTACATCTCTGTTAGTCAATATTGTCCTTGCACTCTTAAATCCAGAATCATCACCCTTATGAATACATTTATCATTCAAGTATATACCGTCTGTTGATGTCATACCAACATTATTTCCCATTTTTCTTAATACATGGCTTATTAATCTTGTGGTCGTTGTTTTTCCATTAGTTCCCGTTATAGATATTACAGGTATATTCTTAGGCTTTTCATCATATAACATCTTTAGTATTGCCTTACCAACGTTACGAGGCTTACCTTTTGAAGGAAAGTGATGCAT
Organism: Clostridium sp. DL-VIII; assembly: GCF_000230835.1. Classification (NCBI taxonomy): domain Bacteria; kingdom Bacillati; phylum Bacillota; class Clostridia; order Eubacteriales; family Clostridiaceae; genus Clostridium; species Clostridium sp. DL-VIII. Next base: position 796,909 of record NZ_CM001240.1, on the reverse strand, counting down.
TCTTATTCCTGGTGCAGCGTTTATTTCTAATACAACACCATTATTTCTTTCAAGAGGAATACCTATATCTCGTGCACAAATATCCACTCCACATATATCTAACCCTAAAGCTTTAGCTGCATTTATACAGAATTCTATATTTTCTTCACAAATTTCTTCTGTACAATCTATTGCCATACCACCAGTTGAAAGATTTGCATTTTCTCTTAATAATACCTTTTCTCCCTTTTCAGGTATATACTCCAGCTTAAATCCCCTTTTTAATAGGTTACCAATTAACTCTGAATCTATCTTTATTTTTGTTAATGCTTTCTCATGATCTTCTCCTCTTAACGGATTTTCATTAACAATATCAATTAATCTTTTTATGCTATCTTTACCGTTACCTATTACAAGAGGTGCTATTCTTAAAGCTGCTGCTTCCACTTTATAGTTTACTACGCAAACTCTATAATCATTACCCTCAAAGTACTTTTCGATAATAATCTCCTTTTGTTTTTTCTTTAAATCGATATATGAACTTACTAATTGTCTTTGATTTTTTATATTGAGCTTTACTCCCTGACCTTTATTTCCACACTGTGGTTTTAGCACTACTGGATATCCTATTTTTTCTGCTTTCTGCAATAAATCAATTAAATTTAGTACTTTTCCCCCTTCTGCGACAGGAATATTTTGATCCTGAAGTAGTTGTTTGGTTAAAAGCTTATCACAAGAAATATCTACTCCTACACATGCAGTTTTATTTCCTATAGAAGCTTCAATAATCCTGCCTTTTTTACCATATCCTATTTGATATATATTGCTATCTCCAAGCTGCATAACTGGAAGGTTATACTCTTTGGCAGCATCACAAATAGCTTTTGTTGTTGAACCTATTTGCTCATTCTTTAATATATCTTTTATAATATTCATTCTTCCTTTAAAATTTATAGGGTTTTGATTTATTAAAGAATTGATTATATCAACTGCCAAACTAGCTATTTCTATTACTGTGTTTTTATACTCATATTGCACAATAACATAATATATTTCACCTTTAATCTCTCTTGCTTTTCCATAAGCAGCATCTATACCTAAATTGTTTTGTATTGCTATTATAATGTGTTCACAAATATGTGCTAAATAAGTTCCTTCTTTTAATCTTTTAACAAAGCCTCCTTCTTCATCAATTCCACATCTATGAGTTTTTAATTCAGGTATTAAATTAACAAGATTGAAATTAAAATTATTTATCTCATTGCTTGGTATTTCCGAATATCCTTCTAAATCAACATCCAGTCTTATACACTTTTTATGGGAATAAATGTTTTGTCCTTCATATATTCTCTTTTGTATTATCTTCATGATTGTTTTTTTCCTCCTCAAAAGGTGACTTTTTTCTAAGATCGAATTTACTTTTATTCGTCAATATATGCAATTTTACATTGTGCATACTTAAAATATCATCAGAATATAGTTCTGAAACATTAGTATATGTAATTGTGCTGCCATCAATAAAATAAACCGCACCTTCCCCTATAACTTCTATTAAACCTGACTGATTCACTATTATTCCTGTATTTTCATCTATTCCTATTCCTAATACTTCAGGATTTTGCGCGATTCCAGTTAACAATCTCCCTATTCTTCCTCTTTGGGCGAAATGTTGATCAATTATAACATCCTTAATTAAACCTAATCCAGGAGACATTTTTAATGTACATTTTCTTGGTGAATCTTCATCTTTCCCTTGAACTATCATCGTATCGCTCATGACGGATGCTCCAGCAGAAGTTCCTACAATAAATGTTCCTTTATGGCACGCCTCTCTTAACGCATCATAAATTGGAGTTCCACCTATTAAGCTTGTTATTCTTAACTGATCTCCGCCAGTGAAAAATATTAATGATGATTCCTTTATAAGTTCCACATTCATTTCATCATATGCCTCAGTTCGTTCATTAATATCAAGTATCTTAATATTTCTTACTTTTAATTCTCCAAAGACTTCTTTATACTTATTAGCAGCTTCTTTAGGATATTCAGTTGCTATTGTTGCAACAAGGAGCATATCTTTGTCTTTATCTATAGAATCACATACTCTTCTTAAAATTTCTTTTTTCCCTTCTTTATCTTCAGCACCTCCAATGATTATTAAATTTCCACTTAATATAGTTTTCAAATATTATCACCTCATATCATGCATTAAATATTCTTTCCACCAATTTTTATATTTATTCAAAAAATAACCACAGATGTTACTAGTTACAAGTGGGAAATTGTAAGCACCAAATTAAAGCAGAAAATCATCTGATTTTTCTTAAATAAAAAGAGATACCTAAAAAACTAAAAAATGTTTTCTAAGTATCTCTCTAAATATGAATCTTCTATGCTTTTTTAAAAAATTGCTTTTCCTGGAATTATTAATTTCTGTCCTACTTCAATATGTTCTGGATCCTCAATTTTATTTATTTTAATCAACTTATCAATTGTTGTATTATATTTTTTAGCTAAGTTCCAATAATTATCTCCTTCTCCTACAACATAAATTGTTATACTTGCCTTTTTTTCTGGAATCTCTCCCTCTTCTTCAATTATATCAGTAACAAATTCCTTATTCATCTCATACAAAATTTTACCTGATAATACTATAGTAGCTTTTATTGCTATACTATTCCCTTCCAGTGCTGCATCTATGTTTTCTAAATTTCCTTTTGTTATACATTTCATATTTTCATCAGCACCAAAAATATCAATTGCTGATGAGAATGGTATTTCAGCTTTGATACTTGCTAAATATCTTTCATCATCGTTCGTCTTATATAATACATCTGCTTTAATAATTCCTTCTACAACAATTCTATCCTTCACAACCTGTTTATCTGTTAATATTATTGTTCCGCTTGCAAATATAATATGTTCTGGCCTTAAATTATTTTCCTTTAGTTGAATATTGTGTTTAATTGTTGATTCTGAATTATTTACTCCATGAAGGATTCCAACTTCATGCTCATCTTTTTGAAGTCCAAGAGAGCACTTTGTAGAATATGCATCTTTAATTGTATCTATGTTTTCCTTAGAGAATATCTTAATGCCTGCCTTAACTACAAATTCATTATTTATAATTCTGACTTCTCCTAAATCATCTTCCTCTAACATTAAATCATTATTTGATATTTCATAAGATACTGTTGGAATCATATCAGGTGTAATTCCTTCAATTTCTTCTTCCTTTGATAAATAAATATCATCTTCTAAAGGAATTATATCTTTAGAATCATCACCTTTATATAAAATATTCAATTTGCAGTAGCATCCAAGATAAACCTTATCTTCCGCAATTTTTATTTCTCTTTTATGCAATAATAATGAACATCTTAATATCTTGCTTATTTGTGGTTTATCCATTCCAACTCTAATCATGGATTTGCCAACTAGCTCCATATCTTCAGCTGCACTAATTTTATTTATTGTTTCTGTATTCTTTAAAATTTCTACATCATCACTACCTTCAATATCCTTTACAAATTCAAATTCATTACTCTTATAAAGTTCCCATCCAATAGCAATTACCCCTTGAATAGATATTTTTCTTTCATTCATTATAGCCGCTTCAATATGTTCAACATTGCAATCAGCTTCACAAAAAACTTTGTTTTCTCCTTGATTTAAATCAATATTGTTTGTGAAATTTTGATTATAATTAACTGAATTTACAGCAAGTCCATCTTCCTTAGCTAAATATATTACTGTATACTCTACCTTTCCTTCAATTACCATTTTATCTCCAATAAGTTCTTTATTAACAATCATTGGTCTTGCTTCAATAGTTAGTATTTCTTGTACATCCGGATGTGTATCTGGAATCAGATATTCATCTTTTAAAACTGTATTCGTATTATTTTCCCTAAGCAATTGTTCGAATTGCACATTTTCCTTTACAATATCCATGTCTGCCATATTTCCATACCTCCATAAAATTCCTATTATTTATTTATATACGTATTACCATAAGTTTATGATAGATATATTCTTACATTTAATATGGAAATTAGACAAAAGCATTGTAAAATCCATGTAAAAACTTTTTTAAATTTTTTTTATTTTTTTATTGACATATATATTTTTTTGTCGTATTATAGTAATTGGTTATTGACCATATAACCTCTCATAAATTCTCAATACCCTTTTATACCATAGTTGAAAGATGGAAACCCACCATCTTTCTTTTTTATTTTATATAATTTCATAAAATAATAAGAATTTTCGTCTTATTATAGAATTTTATGTTATTCATCATGAATTATTTACAGTCTTTTCTATTAACTTCTACAAAAATACCTAATATAAAAAATTATTGTAGTATATTCTAATTTTCGGTCACTTTTTCATGTTTATATTTTTAAATTGTTCTTATATAAAAAAAACTCCGATTTAATCGAAGTTTATATTCTAGATGGAAATACCAATTGTACAGTCTTTGTTAATACATCTGAATAGCTATAAGTCACGGTCCTTTGGGTGTCATTTTTTAATCTAATAACAAAAATACTTGGGTATACACTTTCAATTATGCCATCATTAACTAAAATCTTTTTTCTTCCACCATTAGCTTTTAGAGTAACTTTCTGCCCTATATGTCTCTCTATATCATTTTTAATGGAAGCGATAGTTTTGACTTTTTCCATAATAAACACCCTCTTTCATATTACATTATATATTAAAAAGCTTTAATTGTCAAGTAAAACAACTATTTTATCATTTATAGTACCACATTGTCAATGTAAACATTTTTCCAATTATATATGTTTTTAAGCTATTTTATTTTATTATCTGTATTTATTTAATTATTATTCCCTTTATCTCTAATTTAATATAAAAATAATATTTCACACTAATTTTGGTCTTATTTCTTCAGATATTTAATCTAAGACTCCTCTCAAGTAAAGCAAATAGATTGATTCAAATACATAATTAATCCTTCTATAGGGAAAATTAGTATTTGATGTTTGTAATTGATAAATGTTTCAAATCATTAAATCTATTTTTATATTGAAGGAGCGGAAATTTTATGAGTGAAAAGACACTAGAAAAATTTGAAGGAAGAGCAAGTTATCATGATTCTGTTGAAGAAATGCTAAAACGAATTAGAGAAGATAAAATGTCTAATGTATTCGACCGATACGCACTACAAGAAAAAATTAGATGCAAATTTTGTCTTGAGGGTTTAAGCTGTCAATTGTGTTCAAATGGTCCATGTAGAATAAGCGAAAAGACTGGGCAGGATAAAGGTGTATGTGGAATAGAAGCAAATGGTATGGCAATGAGAAACTTTCTTTTAAAAAACATAATGGGGGCTGGTACTTACAGTCATCATGCTTATGAGGCCTTTAGAACATTAAAGGCCACTGGTGAGGGAAAAACTCCATTTAAAATTACTGATGTGGATAAACTTAAGTGGATGTGTGAGAAAGTAGGGATAGATACAAGCAAGCAGATTAACGATATGGCAATTGAATTAGCTGTGTTACTTGAGGATCAACAAAGGGTTGATTCAGAAGATAGAAATATAATGGTAGAAGCTTTTGCACCTAAAAAAAGAAAAGAATTATGGAAAAAGCTCGCTATTTATCCAGCAGGAACAGTTCATGAGGAACAAAATTGTGTAGCCAGCTGCCTTACAAATGTAGATGGTAGTCATGTTTCTTTAGCAATGAAAGCTCTTAGACTTGGAATCGCCACAATTTATAATACTCAAATAGGACTTGAAATGGTTCAAGACATACTATTTGGAACTCCTAAACCACATGAAGTTAATATGGACCTTGGAATAATGGACCCTAATTACGTTAACATAGTATTTAACGGTCATCAGCCATGGCCTGGAGTTGCAACTCTATTAAAAGCAAGGACCTCTGAAATTCAAGAAAAAGCAAAAGCTGCTGGGGCAAAAGGACTTAGAATAGTAGGCTCTATTGAAACTGGTCAAGAGCTATTGCAAAGATTTGAGGTTGATGATGTATTTATAGGTCACATGGGTAACTGGCTCACCATTGAACCATTACTCGCTACTGGTACCGTTGATGTTTTTGCAATGGAGGAAAACTGTTCTCCCCCTGCTATAGATATGTATGCTGAAAAATATCAAATAACTTTAGTATCTGTAAGTACCATAATAGATTTGCCAGGTGTTAAGTACAAAATCCCTTATGAGCCTTTTGAAGTTGATAAGATGGCTGACAAATTAATTGAACTTGGAATAGAAAACTTTAAGAAGAGAAAAGAAAGAAACATAGTTCCAATGGTTCCTAAGAAAATACAAAAAGCAATTGCTGGTTTTTCAACTGAAGCTGTACTCGGAACTATTGGAAATAAACTTGATCCATTAGTAGATGTAATAGCCGCTGGCAAAATAAAAGGAGTTGTTGCTCTTGCAAACTGTTCAACCTTAAGAAATGGTCCGCAGGATTGGATGACAATAAATCTTACAAAAGAGCTTATAAAAAGAGATATATTAGTGGTATGCGGCGGCTGTGGAAATCATGCCCTTGAAGTTGCTGGCCTTTGTACGCTTGACGCTGCTAATGAAATAGCTGGTGAGGGATTAAAAGAAGTCTGTAGCCTATTAAAAATTCCTCCAGTACTAAGTTTCGGAACCTGCACTGACACTGGAAGAATATCTATGCTGGTTACCGCCCTCGCAGATCACTTAGATGTCGATGTATCTGATCTTCCAATAGCTGTTACAGCTCCTGAATGGATGGAACAAAAAGCAACTATAGATGGAATTTTTGCATTAGCTTATGGTGCATATACTCACTTATCTCCTACACCTTTTATGACAGGAGCTCCACAGTTAGTAGAACTCTTAACTCAAAAAGCAGAAGATGTAACTGGCGGTAAAATAGCACTAGGCGATGATCCTGTTGAAGTTGCAAAAAATATTGAAGCTCATATAATTGCAAAAAGAAAAAGAATGAATTTAAAATAATTCTCTAAATATAAAGTATAGACTAGATAAATAAGAATGTTCTTTCTTAACCATCTAGTCTTAATTTTTTTATTATACACATTGTAATTAGATTAAAACTTTTAATTTTCTAATTGCTCTATTATACACTTCAAAAAATACAGCGTCCTTAGTTACTAATAATATTATTAGATATAATATTCCACAGATAATTACATCTAGTGTACACGAAACAATCATACTGGATATAGAATGGTTTATCAAAAAAGTTATAGGAATAAATAACAAGGAATAATAAAAATACTTGATATTTTCAAAGGAAAATAAATGTATATCTAATTTTATCTGCTTTTTAACAATTCTATATTCTAATATTATTACTATTATATTTGAAATCATAGTTGCTATAAGAGAATTTTTTCCTGAAAAAGTATTAGTGAGCAGCAATATTCCATTCATTACTAAATTAAATATACCACCTATAAAAAATATCTTTACATCTTCTTTTTCTTTTTTATTTAAGTATATTATTTGATTTGAAACTACTCCTTGAACCCCTACTGTCAGCATATATAATGAAAATACCGACATCAATGAAGCCCATGGAACAAATTCAGGTTTATATATCCACATAACTTGTTTTGATACACAAAATAAGCCAATAGATGCTGGAAATAAAAATAAAAAATAAATCTTAATAATTCTATTAAGCAGCCTACTATAATTATCTTTACTGCCATTTCCTAAATTATTTGAAAGTCGTGGCGTTGTAACTTGGATTATCGTAAGCATTAATGCATTAATTATGATCATTGCTTTTTGTGCTATTCCATAACATGAAAGATCTCCATCTGAACCAAACTTAATAATAAGTGCTCTATCACTATAAGTGTATAGTAGTCCTGTATTAGAGAGCATTGTTACAATCAGCATTGGTCTTAAATATGTTTTTATTTTAAAATTAGAAAAATCAAATTTTATCTTCTTTTTAACATAAAAATAACTCAGCAAGTTATTTACTATATTTATTGCTGCTCCTAAGTATATATAAAATAGTAAATTATCATTATTCCTCATAACCAATATAACTATTACTGAATATATTATCTTAACTATCATTGTCTTAACAGTTATAAATTCATAGTCTTCTAAAGCTTCATTAACCCATTCTACATAAAACAGATTAAAAACTATATTAAGTCCTAAAATTACGCAGGTATAATATGCCGCATTATTTCTATACAATCCAAATAAAAGAACCATATATACCAAAAATACTACTGTAGTTGAAACAGCGGTTATTACGAACAATCCAGTAAAAGTTTGACTAAGCTTCTTTTTATCATCCCTTATCTTACTTATTTCTCTTAATCCATATTGATAGACCCCCAAACTTGCAAAAGCTAGCAATATAGTATTAAAGGTTTCTCCTTGAATAATATATGAGTTTTCTTCAATACTTAATGCTCCAGTTACAATGGGTGTTACTATTATCGGTAGAATTAAATTACACATATTTAATATTGCATTAAATAGAGCATTCTTTGAAATTGACTTAGACATAATTTTCCTCCATTATCCTATTATGGATTATTTTTAATGGTATAATTATATCTTTATTGCCCATTATGGTCAAATTCCCAAATATAACATGGAAAACCAATCTGATTATGAATTCTAAATAAAATTTTCCTATTTATTTTCTACTATTCTCACATCTAACAATCCTGATGCGAAAAAATTATTAACTAAATAAGAAAAATCTAATACAGCTGTAAGTGCAATAAATTCTACAGAAAATGTGGTAATTGAACAAGACTTAGCTGTAAATGAAACTCAAGGAATCTTTACCGATATACTAAAGACAATTGGAACAATGATTAATAAAGTTGAAGAAATTAAATTATCTATTATTGATATAAATAAAAAGAAACAAAGTATCATATTAGAAATTAAAAATATTTCATCGCTTATCCTCTAATTAGGCTTGGGATTTAAGTGAAATATCTCCCAATCCTAATTCAATAAAAAATGTCCGTGATAAGCTCAATGCTGATTTGAAACACTTTGGTGATTACTTACTGGGTATTTAATAATTCAATATTAATAAAATCTCCACTCTTCTAATTCTTTAAACTTTATATTAGGATTTACCTTATATCTTCTTCCTGTATTCGCCTTAGTTTAAGTTCTTGCATATTTTTGTTCAGTATTTTATTATCCTTACTACCTTTGTAAATAACATTTCCAATATTAATTTTCTGCTATTCTATAAACTACAAAAAAGCCATACTTTAATTAAGTACAGCTTTTTAAAACAACACGTAACTTTTCTTAAACTTACTTAATATCTCTTATACTTTGTGCAAATTTTCTTTGTAAAATTATTTTTTTATTATATTTATTTCTCGCACCTTCTTTTAATAATATTTACAACTGCTATAAACAAATATGTTATTCCAGCTAATAATAGATAAACTATTATAGCTGGAATTATGCTGCCCATTTTATACCATTCGTTAATAGGTAATATAATAGATAGTGATAATAACAAAAATCCAAGCGACATATTTTTTATTGATTTAAATGAAATAATAGTTTGAACAATAAACATAATAGGAAATAAAATATAAATACCAATTAAAATCCACTTACTATATGGGAAATTAGAATCTATAAATATAAATAAATATGTCAATACACTTGGCAATACTATCGAAAGTATTTTTTTCATAAATTATGCCACCTTTAATTATTATTTTAATATTAAAATATCTCGGGGAGTTGTATTTCTTATTGGATCAACTGAAAAATTATATATATTGTCAAGATTATTACAATCAAAGACATCAACTAAACCTATTTGATTATTTTTATTGATATCTACACTAAGAGTATATAGTTTGCTTTTATATAAACAAGCACTTAAAACTACTTTATTATTTAGTTTAATGTTTTTTATAATATTCAAATTTTTTCTATCTAATTGCAGTACATTTCCATCTAATGACAAATAGAAAATATATTTCTCATTATGAAGAATCTTTTTAGTATCCATCGTACCATCTTTAATATATTTTTTATATTCGACTTTATTTAAACTACCTTTCTTTATATCATAATATAATAAGAAGTCTACTTTGCTATCTACACCAATAAATAAATTATTATCAACTAATGAAACATCATATATCCTCATGTTTTTCATTAATTTAATCTGCTCTTTAATTTTTGATTCATTTTTATCTATAATAAATAGAAATGTATCTCCTTCTTTATTTTGATCAAATTTATAACCTAATATATAAATATTTTGTTCATCAAAATCACCAGATAGAAGAAGTGAATCTTTTATATCTAGAAATTTCTCTTCAGAATTGGAGTTCATAAATTTAATTCTATTATATTCCAAAGAGACATTATATAAAGTTAATAGTTCATTTCCTTTACATTTTATATAACTTCCACCTAAATCAGTTTCAGACGATTTAACAGTTCCATTTTTATCAGCTTCAAATAATTTATTATCTGACGCTGTTGGTAATAGTACAGTGCCTTTTTTATTACAACTTGTTATTATGTCCCTTGCAGGTATTTGTATATTATTTTTTATATTAAAATTCTCATCTATATATACTATTTCACTATCGTTTTCAATAGAATCTGAATTTATAATACATATATTAGGGGATTCTTTACTACTTAATATTATGAAACTTGTACATAGTATTACAATTATAAATAAGAGGCAATACATTCGTTTATTTTTTAGCATTTTTATCTCCTTGTGTTGATCTTAAATTAAAATAAACTACATTACAGTTTAAAATAAAATTACATCAATAGTTATATTGATATTTTATTATTTAAACTATTATGTAGCTTGGTTCTGAAAAGTTATATATGGGATTGCAAATATTCAAAGTCTACTATTTTTTCAAACAAAAATGCCAAAGCAATTAGTAATTAGTTCTCCAATTAATATCAATTTTATCACTAACTAAATCGGTTGGTAGAACAGCATTTCCACCATCTTTATCTAAATCAATGCCTTGTTCTATATATGCTCTCCAGACTAATTGTGAACAATAAAATTTATCTGTTTTCCATTTATTTAAAAAATTATAATTGTAGCTACTTCCTATTTTACTAGTTGCATAATCTACAGCTTGTCCAGGATCGGCATTCTTTACTGTAGCACATAAAGCTTTAGTATATCTAGTCTTCCAATCATTTGTATATCTACGAACGCCTCCTGACGTCATACTTTCAATTGTAAGATCTGAATTTAAATCAACCATTCCAGCATGTCCAGTAATAGGGCCAGTGCCAAAAACAGTGGCTGGAGTTACAAGTATATCACCAGCGCTTCCAACACTGTTTGGTGCAGCTTCTGAGTCAACACTATTAATGCTATTTATTCCTCTTGATGTTTTAGGAGCTGCTGTAACCTTAAGTTTGTCCCAATTTTTAATTAATTCATCAGAATCATGTTTACTTTTGTCTATAATCTGTTGCATTTCCTTATTAGTCTTATCTGTAACAGTATTTTCTTTTGCAAATACTGTTGTTGACATGCTTACTACGGCTAAAAGTGTGAAAACAGTGTATTTAATAATAAAATTTTTTTTCATTCATTTCCCCCCAATTTGTTTTGTTTTTTATATGCACTTGATTTAGCATTATATTTTCTAGAACACCAATATATTTTACTAAATCAAAGTTTTGTCTTATAATAGCTTACAGACTTTTTATAACTTATGCATAATTGTCATGATATACAATTAATAGTTCACTATACGAAAGTGAATATATTGGTCAAAAGAGATAGCTACTATTTTAATAATCCCACTCTGTTAAATGGAAAAATAATAAATTGCGCTTTTCCCTTTATGTCCTTAGCAGATATGTAACCATATCTCCAGTATCTTCCATCGTACGAATTTTCTCTATTATCTCCCATAAAGAAGTATTCACCTTCTGGAACTTTAAAAATTCCCGATTTTCCTCCTGGGTATTTTACATAAGGCTCTTGAAGTTCATTATCGTTTATTAAAACTTTACCATCATCTTTTATCTTTACAGTTTCCTCAGGCAGACCTATTACTCTTTTTATCAAACGCTCGTTCAATTCATTAGAATTAAATACAAGTATGTCTCCTCTTTTTATATTGTTAAGGTTATATATTCTGGTTACTAAAATATTGTCTCCAACCTTAATTGTTGGATCCATAGACATAGTAGGAACCTTAGTTTTAAAAAATAAAAATTGAATAGTACCAAATGCAATAATTATTGCAATCAAAACTGGATATGCTAAATTTTTAAAAGCTTTCTTTAACAATGCCATTTCTAATTCTCCCTTATAAGTAAGCGTCTCTAGAGATTAAATTTTTATTTAATCAATATTTTTATTTTGTATTATTAAACATAATTTCTCATTTTGATCATTTAATTAGTTCGTTGAGCTAATTCATTTTGTGTACTATAATCTTTAGTGATCTTTCCATCTTTGATTTCAATTACTCTATTGCAAGCACTTGAAATTGATTTATCATGAGTTACTATAATAATAGTGATCCCTTGACCATTAAGTTCTTTCATAATATTCATTATTTCTTGACTTGTTTTACTATCCAATGCCCCAGTAGGTTCATCTGCTAATATAATTTTAGGATCATTCACCAGAGCCCTTGCAATTGCTACTCTTTGGTTCTGCCCACCTGATAATTCTTTTGGTGTTTTATATAACTTATCATATATACCTAGTTTTCTAGTAATGGAATCTATTAATTCTTTACGTTTTTTTCTTCCTACTTTTGCATATATTAAAGGTATTTCTATATTTTCATATACCGTATAGTCATTTATCAGCGCAAACTGCTGTACAACAAACCCAAAATAATTACATCTAATTTTCGAAAAATTCTTCGTACCCATATTTTTCAAATTATTATTATCTAATAAATATTCACCTTCTGTTTGAGTATCTAAAGTCCCTATTATATTAAGAAGAGTTGACTTCCCTGAACCTGAGCGTCCAACAATTGCAATCAATTCCCCTTCTTTAACATTTAAGTTAATATCACTTAAAGCTTCAACTTTATTTTCACCATTGCCATATACTTTTTTCAAATTCTGTATTTCAATCAAATTCATTATTCCTCTCCTTTTACCAGTGTAGCAGTGTTAAACCTCATTATTTTAATTATTGGTACTATTGTTAGCACTACAGATATAAGCAATGCTATTATAATTATATAAAAGACAATTAAGTAATCTACATGTCCATACCTATATGCAGATATTATATAAAATATATAAAGAGCTATGATTATGCTCACAAAAGTTTCCAGGTAAATCATAGATGCTATATCTTTCAAAGTGCCACCACTTAATATGTGTACCCCAAACTCTTTTTTCCTTTTATCTATAAAACTTAGTTTAGTTATAATAGAGGTGATTGATAAGAATATTATCAATATTATCGATGCTGCATTTAACACCTTTAATTGATCTTCCGATGCATTTAACTCTTGATTTATAATTTTTTCTTGTGGCTCTATTATAACGTTTATTCCAACTTTATCTTTGAATAATTTTTTTATGTTATTATTAGACTCAGCTATCTCAGAATCTGACTTGTTGTTATCATAAAGTATAAAATTAGGTTGTATGAGTCCATTATACATCGTACTGTAATCATCATAACAATATGTATTGGTTAATATATAATCATCCAAGTTAGCATATCGATCAATTTCCATCATGTCACAAGGCATATATTGATTTTTTTCTAATATTCCTATTACTTCAAGAGACTTTCCATCTGGAAAAGATTTTATAATATCTCCCACTTTATAAAACTCAGAATAATCATATCCTAATATTACTGGAATTATCTTTTGATCATATTTTAAACTATACTCTTCATCATTAAAATCTCTTCCAGATGCTATTTTTATATTAAATTGTTTTAAATTATTCTTATTTATTACTAGATGATTAGCTGCATAATAAGTACTTTCATCACTTTCAGAAAGCTCGGACCATCTAGCAAATTTGTTCCACTCACTTATAACTGGCATCATTATGATATAACTAGCTTGGCTAGTATATATGAAATCTTTCGAATCTATTAAGTTTTCTGCAATACTTTCTAATTCATTTTCACTCGCTTTAGTTTTTGAAACCATCCTATCTTCTGAGCTCACTCTTCTAATTGTAAACACCTGTTTGTCTTTAAAATAATTATTTACTTTTTGAGCTTCAGCTTTAGTAACACTTTGTACCTGAAATAGACTATATAGAATGGAGAACATGACAGTCAGCTGAATTACTAATATTAATGTAAATATGATATTCTTTTTTAATTCTTTTATTATATATTTAAATTTCATACTATCTCCCTCTCACTAATCTGCCTATTTCAACTTTTGAAATTTTGTGTAAAGAAATTATTATAGTAAAAAAACCTATAAATATCATTGTACCTACGCTAAATAATAAATTTAAGTAGTTAATTTTATAATCAAATAATCCACCAAAGTTTATAATATGCAGTAAATAATATAGCAATAATGATGTTATGAATGATATACATGAATAAATCAAATACCTTCTTAATATAATAATCATAATGTTATCTTTTGTAGCTCCATTACATTGACGAATGCCTATTTCCAATTTAATAAGGTCAAGCCAATTGTGCAATGATATAAATAATGTAAAGATTGCACAAAAGATTATCCCGATCCCTCCTATTATTAGTTCTTTAGAATTAGTAATTGCATCCCGCAATGGATTAGGTCTTTTTCCTATTATTGTTCCTTTAATATTAATATTTTCATCAACTTTTTTAACTATGTCTGTTAGCTGCTGTTTTGATAAATTTTCACTATCTACTGACCAAAGATCTTTGGTCACAAAATGTTTATTATTAAAAATATAGCTTAAATTAAATATGATTTTATCATCATACATTGTTGATATCCCCTCTTTTCCCACAACACCTATTACTTCAAATTCAGTATCTCCATTTAATAAATAACGTTTCTCACCTTCAGTCTTAGTGTACTTTAGCATGTCCTTTCCGATTACAACCAAATTATTATTTTTCTTAAAATCATCTTTATTAAAAAATCTTCCTGAAATTAAATTGTATGCGCTATTAAAGTCTTTACCAAAATATATTCCTTCACAATTACAATCTCCAATATAGTTGGAATCATAATCAAACACTTTAGAAGTAAATCTTACTATTACATCTTTATTTTGTTGTATAGCTGAAATTCTATTTAATATATCTTGATTGTTTAATTCATTATTAAAAGATATTCCAATAGCATTGTTTGTAAACTGATTCTCAAACTCTAATATGCTGTCATAAGCTTTGTTTATGTTACCAGTTATTATAATTACAAATAGAAGTATACTACTAATACTTAATACAACGAATTTAGATTTTCTAGTTTCCTTATGTAATGCTCTAATGAAACTCATTTTATGTATCTCCTTTATAAAAATTTGCACATTTAAATAGTGTTTTAGTTCTTAAGAACTTCTCCTGCTTTATGCACTCATAAACATTTTATTTCCTATATTTAATTTTATAATTATATAAGTAAAATTATGAAGAACTGAATAATTCATAATTTTACTTATGTATTCATAAGGTTTTCATTAATTAAGAATACATAGATTTTATTATATTTTTGTTATATACTTAATGTTAAGGTCCACCAACATTTCTAATAAAATCCATACTGATCCATACAATAAAAAACTACTTTATGATATGGTAAAAAACAATTTTTTTAATTTTATTTTGGTAATTATTTAAAGATCTCGTTTAAGTATTTACTGGAAGTATATTAAGAAGTAAATTACCTAGTTTCTGAGATTTATAATTAATAAAGATAGTTTTTCAACCATGAGTTTATTATTTTGTTGGCGAACCCTTATATTACTTAAGATAAACAGTCTTAAAATGAATTTAATATTATTTATATTTTAATAGCTATCTCCACTTAAATTATAGTTATATTATCTTTGCCCAATACCATGATCTTCTGATACAATTTGATCACCAGGTTGAGATCTCTGTGATGCTTGAGCGTAACCATATCCATATTTCTCTGGATATGATGTATCTCCTATTGTTACCGCACTCCATTCTGATATAGAGTTATTATCAGTGTCTATCCATGAAAATCCATAAGTATCATCATCAAAAGTTTTCTTTAAACCATATTCACCTGAATATTTACCACTAAGTGAATATGTGTGTTTCCCTTGATCCCCTTCGCCTATACTCTTTGCCATACTTGGAATTGCAGTTCCTGCTACAAGTAATGCAGCAAGTGCTAGTGTTAACATTTTATTCTTCATTTTATTTTCTCCCCTTTTAATTCTTTATTTGTATTTTACCATTGGAATATAAAGATCTTTAAATAATTTAATAATGTAACCATTAAGTTACTTACAAAACACATATTATCATAATACTTAAATAAAGTAATCCTAATTTCAACTAAAATACCAAAATAAAGTATTAAATGTAAATTTTATTCTTATTTTAGCACTATTTTCAATAGTATTCTTTTAACGTGTAAAAATATATGTTTTAAGCTAATAGTATTGACTTTTCGCCAAATATAGTATCCAATTAATTCAAAAGAATATCACTAAATTCAAATCAGCTTTGTATCACTTTATAAAAAATAGTGGCTTATCTGTTTTCAATAGGATAAGTCACTATTTTTATATGTCAATAAAATTTATATTAATTAGTAGAACAGATATATTTAAATATAAGGCGATTTAGGATATCCTTCCCTATACTTTCCTCTTGTCTGTAATCCCCCAACACCCTTTATTCCTGTTATTGTATTTTCAATCACATCTGTTATTGAAACTATTTTATCTATTCTCGTATAAGCAATCTTTTCACACACAAATACAGGATCCAGACAATGAATTAAAACTCTATTAGGACTTGAAGCGAAGTTAGCACCTACATCTAATATTCTTTCATAACAGCTCTGGCACGCTCCTGCAAATATTACTAATTCATCATAACTTGAATTATAATTTCTTAAGTTTTTAACTGATTCTAGGTAGTACCGGGAGTTTCTGTAATTATCTAAACTCAAATAATCTTTCGGTTCTTTTAATACACTATCGTGGCCTGTTAGCACCACTATATCTGGTTTTATTTCTTTTACTAGATCTACTATTACTTCAGGTTGCTCCCTCTCGGGTATTGCCCTGCCAACTGCATCTAAAGATAATTGCTTATATACCTTTAGACAAGTTTCCATATACTCGCTGTCGCCATCCACATGAAGTATTTTTCCCGGCCTCCCAAACATCAATTCATTTTTTGCTTTTATTTTAGTAGACTTCTCAGCTTTATCTCTAAAATCACCTCGAAGTACCATAGCTTTCTTTATTGCTTCATTTACTCTTGTATTTAAAATTCTATCTTGGGAACCGCTGTCTTCATCAGCTAATTCAAGGTCATCTAAGCTCGCATCTGCTATTATTCTTATATTAATGCCTTTAAGAATAATATTTTCACTTCCATTCTTCTCTTTAATGTCAATTATTTTAAAAGTAACATCTTTATTATAAGATTTTCTTACAACTATATCTCCAATGTCCATTACTTTCTCCCATTAATTATTTCATAATTTATAATATGGCAGAGATTATTAAAGGTTTCTTAGGCACATTAAAATAAATAACAGGTCCAAGGTTTCCTTGAATATTTTTCATCAACTCATCTTTTATGTTTAATCATATATTCCTATTTAATTCTAAGCACAGCAGAAAACTGCCTTTTAAATAATTTTTTTAATTATTTATAAGGCAGCTTTTCCACTTGAATTTATGCTTATTATATTTTATATTCATTCTTAAACTTTTCCAAGAAATCTAAATATTTTTCCTTCTCATTTATTATAGATTCCAATTTACTAGCAAATGTACTTTGTCCCCAATTCACTTCATTATAGTAATATCTATTTGCAAGCCTCCAATATCTTTGTGGGAACTCAAGATATGCATATAATACTTTATATTCTGTGTCCCTCAATTTAGATACCGAATTATATGAATCTATAATAGCCATGGCAAATTCGATATTCCATTCAACTCTCTTTAGAACCTTTATCATAAAATTACTTATATCAAAAGTCCTAACTTCTCTCTTACAATAATCAAAATCTATAACATGTACATCCATATTATTGCTTAGAATTATATTATGATAAGTAAAATCATGGTGACAAAAGCTCTTTTCATTTTCTGCAATCATGCATAATTCATAATAATCCGATTCATTTAAAACTTGCAATGATTTCTTTCCAATTTCCTTATAAAACTCCATAGACTTCAAATATAGCATATCAAAATCGCTTTTTATGCTCTTTTTTCTTACCATCTCCCTCATCTTGTCCAAAGATTTAATCCTCTTCTCTATTAAATGAGGCCATCTACCAAGATCACTTTTTAACTTTGAATTTTCTGGTGGATCATATCCCTTGGATGCTTCATGAAGATTAGCTAAAGTCTTAGCAGCAATCCTTACTTCATCTATGTTATGAAAGTCACATTCCCTTCCTTCTAACCATTCAGATAAAGTATACAAGTCTTCATTAACTAATGCATAAGGCTCTCCATTTATGTTTAAATAATATTTATCTAAATTATTAAAACCATTTTTCCTTAAATGCTCTTTAGCACCATATACAAATAATAATTTTTGAGGTCCATAATTTATCTTCTTTAAACATCTTTCGCCTTTATCTGTTTTAAGATAGTACACTCCCTTATTAGCTTTCATTTTTTCTATCTTAATGTTAAATTGTCTTTCTATTTCAAATTCCCTCATCATACTTCTCACCTCCTGTATATTTATATGAGGATATTACTTCTTTTATTAACATTTTTTATATTCTTTTAATATAATAGATTAAGACAAATGCTTTGAAAGGGTTTATTAATGAAAATAGGAATAGATGGCAGGGCTGCAAAGTGGTACCAGGGCACTGGAATAGGCACATATACTAGACAATTAATACTAAATCTTAGCAATGTTGATTCTCAGAATAATTATTTAATTTTCATGCCACAATGCGACTCTTTAAATGATTTAAAAAATAATTTCACAACAAAACTTGTTGAATCAACACCTACTAATAGTTTTTGGGACGATATAAATGTTCCTAATATCTTAAATAACGCTGATATAGAGCTTTATCATGTTCCACAAAATGGAGTTGGGCTTTCAGAAAACATCAAATGTAAAAAGGTTATAACCTTACACGATATAATTCCACTAAGAATGCCTGAAACTGTTAGCGATAGATATTTAAAAATATTTAATGATGAATTACCTAAAATTTTGGATAATTGCGATGGCATAATTACGGTTTCTGATTTTTCTAAAAATGACATTGCTAAAGAATTTAATTTTCCTTCTGAGAATATCTATGTAACTCCACTTGCTGCTCAAGATATTTACAAACCTATGAGTAAACGTGAATCAAAAGCTTTAATCACAAAAAAATATGGAATAGAGGAAGACTTTATACTTTATGTTGGTGGCTTCAGTCCACGAAAAAATATCATAGGTTTAATTGAGGCATATTCAAATCTCTCAAATAAACTAAAAAACACCTTCAAACTTGTAATTACAGGTAAAAAAGGTCCTTCTTATAGTAAATATAAGAGTAGAGCAGAAGAATTAAATGTATCTAATAACGTGATTTTTACTGATTTTATTCCCATTGAAGATATGCCATTATTTTACAATGCTACTGAAGTATTAGTTTATCCTTCTTTTTATGAAGGTTTTGGACTTCCACCTATAGAAGCTATGGCTTGCGGAACCCCCGTAATAGTTTCTAATGTTACGTCGTTACCTGAAGTCTGTTATGAGTCAGCACTTTTTATAGATCCTAATGATATTGACTCATTAACTTACGATATAGATAGAGTGCTAAATAATAGCTTGCTAAGACTAACAATGGTCAAAAAAAGTTTAACTAGAAGCAAAACTTTTTCATGGAATAAAACAGCCATTAATACAATATCTGCTTATGAATCAATATTAAATTCTTAATTCTTGAATCCTTATTATTAACTCTATGAAATTTTTTACTAATTATTCTTAAAAAATAGGAAGTTCATACGAACTTCCTATTTTTTGCATACTTACTTTAATTAATAAATATTTATTTCAAATTGTACATAAAATACCGTTTTATTTAAGTGCTTTTAGCAAAATTTTCGTAACATCATATATTAAATACTCATATAATCTCTATTAATTCATATTATATTCAAATTTAATATATCCAATATATCTCATGAAAGAAACTTATTTTCATAAGCTTTTATAAACTCATATCGAAATTCCTCATTATTTAATTTGGTCTCAAATCTATTTAAATAAACTTCATAATCCCATTTTTTTCTCTTATAATAATAATCTCTTGAGATCACATAAAAATCTCTTGGAAACTTAATAAGAATGTATAATAATTCTTTTTCTTCTTGCTTCAATATTGAAATTTTTTCATAGCCATCAATACACGTTAACATTTTATTTATATCAAAACCCGCATTCTTTATACATTTTATTATAAACCCCCATATGTCAATTATTCTTAAATCTAAAGTCATATAATCAAAATCTATTATATTTACTTCATTATTCTTAGTTAAAAAATTATGATACGCTAAGTCATTGTGACATAGGCAAACGGTCTCACCTGATTTTCTTAAATCGTCATATTTACTTTTTTCAATAGCTTCTTGCACCTGCTTAACTTCTATCAAATACTTATCTACATTATTAATAAATAACATATCAAATTCATTTTTATATTTATAACTATTTACTAAATCCTTCATCCAAAGTAATTCATCGTATGCTTGTTTTAGCTTGTCTTTTAATGATATATCTAAAAAGTCTTTATTATATTTGACCTCCAAGTATTTTCTTAAACCTTTAGAAGCTTTATGCATTAAAGCTATATTTTCTGCACAAAGATTAATTTCCACTGGATTAGTGAAGGATGCCTCTCTTCCATCTAAAATGTCCATGACAATATATATATTGTCTCCCCACTTTTTATAGCTTAAATTATCCTTAAACTTCTTATAAGTTATTACATTATTATAACTTTTTTTTACATAATCCAAAGAATCACTTATTAGTTTTATTCTATCTTCTCCATAATTTACTTTCTTTAAGATTTTATTGCCTTCATCTGTATATATCATAAACACTTTTCTAAGTGGAACAACATCATTTACTTTTATTCCCATCTCATTAAAAAAACTCAAACTCAAATCATAATCGCATAAATATTTTTTTTCTGAATACTTAGTTTTATTCATATTTTTCCTCCTAACAGCTAAGCTTTAGATATCACGATAATTCTTTATGAATTGATACCTATACGATAAAACTTTTACTTTCATACTTTAAACTTCTCTGTAGCTCTAATAATACTTCTGCATCATTTTTTACCTTCTCATTCTCTGTACATTTCATACCGTTTATATTTAATGTATGGTATATGCTAGAAATATGTTCTTTTCGACTATTTCTATACCTTTCCCACATTTTCAGGAAATCTTTTGGGTAACTAAGTAATCCCTTTAAATAATCAATGCTGTTATATGATAAGTGTGATTGATATACAAATACTTTTAATAGCTCTTCTTCATCTATATCAAGCTGTTTTCTTTGTAATCTTTTTATATAATTATACAAATCTTCCTCTACTAAATTGTATGTCATTGCCTTAACTGTTCCAATCTCAATCTTATCCCTATTTTTTCTCAAATTATTCTTATCAACTTTGCCAAGGCAGATTTCATTTCTATTCATGCTCCGTCTAATAACTCCAAAATAATCATGTTCATCGATATATTTTAATACATTTATAGCTTGGGTAAGCATTATCTTTCCATTTGATAAAATAAAATTTTCTACTTCATTTTCACAAGTCTTATTAAATATATAGTCATAATGCTTTTGTAATCTTCTTATTTGAACTTTATAAGATTCAATTTCCCTGCCTATTATACTTTTTATTCTGCTAATCTCATTAAAATTACAGCCTAATAACGTTTTATGAAGTTCTACAATCAAATTAATTTGAGAAATAATATCACTTTTACTTATATTCCTATCATAACTAAAGTGATGTCCAATAATAGTTATTCCCTTAATACCTAACCATTCCTCAAATGATAATTCATCCATATTAACTTCCTCCATTAAAATAACTATTAATAAACTTTTCTCTAATCTCACAATCATCTAAATACTTTTCCAGCTTATTTAGAAAAAACTCTTCTCCCCAAGGTTGCTGCTCCCAATATACTTGCAATCCTATCTGCCAAAAGGCCTGAGGAAATCTCATAAATTCCCTTATCAAAGGTAATTCATCCTCTCTTACTTCCATATTCTTTTTATATGCATTTAATATCAAATCCGACCTCTCATCATCCCACTTTCCATCTTTCATAGCTCTTATTAATAGAGAACATAAATCATGAAGATGTGAATCTAATATGCAATAATCAAAATCTATAACATTAATATTTTCATTACTGTCTATCAAAACATTATGATGGGCATAATCGTGATGACAAAATCTTCTCGTAAAAACCTCTTCCTCCATAATTTTTACATAATTATTTTTTTGAAGACCTAGTATGCTTTTTTCTGCCCTCCGAACTTCTGCATTAATACTCTCTAAATATAATAAGTCAAAATTTGATTTATATGCTTTCTGATTTATTCTATTTTTAAAATCTAGTATTTCATTTTTTCGTGTCTTAAACACATGTGGCCAGGAGAACCATCCAATTCTAGGATTCATCTCCTTTTCCAATGTAAAACCCTCACTGTATTTGTGAATCTTTGAAAGTTCACTTGCTACTATAGCTAATTCTAAAGGGTTATCATAATTACTCTCTCTTGAAGGAATCCATTTAGTTAAATATACATATTTTCCTCCAAAACTTCCATATTCCTTACCATCTTTATTCATAATAAACTCTGGAATGTCCTTAAATCCTCTTTTATGCAGATGTTTCATAGCAGAAAAGATAAAATAAAAATGAGAGAATTGATACTTAATTATTTTTAAACAATATCTCTCATCTTTTGTAATTATTTTATAACTGTTCTTTACTTTCTCTATATAATCTACATTCAAGCTATAATTTTCTTCAATATAGCCCTTAATTTTAAGTATCTCTTTATTATTCTCCATAAAACTTTCCTACCAGCCATTATTTATTTTATTATATGTTTATAAATAATTTATTGTGATTTAGATTCACAAAAATTAAAATATATTAATACCTTGTAATATATATGTATTTATTGAGGTGTTCATATGAGAATTGCCATTGATGCTCGCAGTGCCACTTTACATCAAGGAACTGGTATTGGTACTTATACAAATAACCTTATATCAGAAATTCTTTCGTGTAATTCAAATGATGACTTCACTTTATTTTGCTTAGGAAAATTTAATGAGAACTTTAACAAAAAAAATGCTAATATAGTATATTCCTCTGGTAGGCATGGCGGTTTCTATGAGAAATATTATATTCCAAGTATATTGAATAAACTTCATGTTGATTTATATCATATTCCTCAGAATGGAATAGGATTTGATTTTGATACTCAAATTCCAACTATAGTTACAATACATGACCTAATTCCATATATTATGCCTGAAACTGTTGGCAAAAGTTATTTAGAAAGATTTCTACGTGATATGCCTAATATAATTTCTAATTCCTCTGGAATTTTAACTGTTTCTGAGTATTCAAAAAAAGATATTCTTAAATTTTTCAGTTCTTATCCTGAAGATAAAATATTTGTCACACCACTTGCTGCAAATGATAATTTTAAACCACTAGATAAAAATACTTGTAAATTATATGTTCACTATACTTTTGGCATTGATGATCCGTATGCGTTATATATTGGTGGATTCAGTCAAAGAAAAAATGTTTTAGGTCTAATTAAAGCTTTCAGTAAAGTTTATAAAGACCTTAACAAACCTTACAAACTATTACTTGGCGGTCCATTAAAAGATGAAGGCGAGAAACTTTTTAATTTTGTAACGGATAATAACTTGCAAGACAATATCATTTTCTGTGGATATTTAGACGATGATATATTACCCGTTCTTTACAGCGGCTGTGATGCATTTGTTTATCCATCTCTTTACGAAGGCTTCGGCCTTCCACCACTAGAGGCTATGAGCTGCAAAGCACCTGTAATAACTTCAAATATAACTTCAATTCCAGAAGTAACTGGAGATAATGCAATTTTAATCAACCCATATAAAACAGATGAATTAGAAAAAGCATTAGTTACCCTTTTAAACAATGAAAATTTAAAAACTGATCTAAGTAAAAAAGGTTATGAAAGAAGCCTTCAATTCACTTGGTCAAAAACTGCTCAAAATACATTAAATGCTTACCAGAAACTACTAAACTAATGTTATATCTTCTTCTCATGCTCTCTGATTTATCCATCTACAATAAAAGAATACCACTCTATACCATAATTGCTTAGAGTGGTATCCTTCTTTCAGTTATTCATAATTTCACACAATTTACTTTACTGATTTATGAGCTTCTGTTTTACTTTCACATATTTATCGTAATCAGTAATCTCCGGAGCTTTTTCTTCAATATTGCTTAAAACTACAAGTGGACTCTGACCAATAAAATTTTTTACTGGATTTTCAATTTCTTTATTGTTGTAAGTGTATAGGTAACTTGAAAAGAACGTTCCATCTTGTACATACTTAAGAGCTTCATCATTATTTGTTATTATATAAGTTATAAACCTTTCAATAAGCTTTTCATTATCCTTATTTTGATTTAGCACTAATAGATTATCGCCTTCTGCTGCAAAAAATTTGTTTCCTCCAGGTTTAATACTTGGCACACTTCCTATACTCCATTCACACTTCTCATCTATCCCAATTATTTCTCTCATTGCATTATTAGAAGATATTCTTGCTAGAAATTCTCCTCCATCTTTTAGATTTAAAATATTATTATCCTCTAATTTCTTAATCATAGCTTGAACTTGTAGTTCTATTTCACCTGCATTTTTTTCGCTATCATTTAACATCTCCATAGTTAATAAATCCACTAAATCTTCGTAATCTTGCCCTGTAGCATTTATTATACTTATCTTTCCATTGCTCTTTGTATAAATATCCTGACCGATTCTTATAATATCATCCCAAGTATTTATACTATCTCTTTGATATCCATAATCCTTTAGCATATCCTCCCTGATATAAAGAGCTAGAGGCCTAGAAGTTAACGGTATTCCAGCTGATTTATCGTCATATTTAACTTGAGCCACTCTATATTTGGAGAAATTTTTAATATAATCATCTAAAAGCTTATCTTGAGTATTATAATAGCCTTCATCGTTAAATTTTAATTTTTGAAAATTAAACCTGTCAATCTGTATTATATTAGGAATTTTTGTTTTACTATTTTCATTTATATTTTCTAATACATCATCATAATTTTCAGCTTTTTCTATGATGATAGTTGTCTTATCATTTTGCTTCATAAAATTATTTGCAGATTCAGCCAAGTAATCATAAGAATCCTCATTTACCAGAAGTTTTATACTTCCCTTAACCTGTTGCTCTTTATTAGTCTGGAATAAGTTAATGCTTACTATTCCTATTATTGAAATGCACAAAAACAGAACAAAATATTTTATTTTATTTTTCATGTACCATACCTCTAAATAGAATTTATTTTTTCATGTATTTCTATTATTTTTAATTGTGCCTTAACGTCATTATCATTAATTTTACTACTTTTTCCTAAACTTTTAAAGAATAAACTCTTATATTCTTATAAATAAAAAAAGTTAGGATTACTGGCTTTGTAGTAATCCTAACTATTATACTCTTAATTTTTACTTTCTTCTAACACTACTGGAATATCAACAGTTTTCTTATCTCTTATTACCTCTATATTCAAAGTGTCTCCTGCATTTTTACTGTCTTTTATGTCCTTAAGTTCATCAAATGTCTTAGCTTCTTTTCCGTCACACTTAACAATAATATCACCTATTTTTATTCCTGCCTTTTCAGCTGGTGAAAATTCATCAACTGAAGCTACATATAAGCCTTCTGATAAACTATATTTTTTAGCTGTATCACTATCAATTGCTCTTATTTGAATACCCAAATTTAATATAGGTTTTGATAAAGCATCAATCTTGTTTTTTACTTCATTTATAGGAATTGCAAATCCTATTCCTTCAACACCAGCATCTCCAGCTGCTTGAGAACCTATCTTCATAGAATTTATTCCTATGACCTGCCCTTTTGCATTTACTAATGGTCCTCCACTATTTCCTGGATTAATGGCTGCATCAGTTTGAATCAAATTTACGCTTTCTCCATTTTGAGTATCTATTGTTCTATTACTTCCGCTTATAACACCTTTAGTAAGAGTTTGAGCAAAGTTCTTTGAAAGAGGTGTTCCAATAGCTATAACTTCTTCTCCTGGATAAACTTCATCAGAATCTCCAAGTTCTGCAACTGCTGGGACCTTAGTACCGTCCTTTAACTTAAGCATTGCAAGATCTTTTCCTTGATCATAGTTTACTACAGATGCACTTACTTCAGTATTGTCACTCAAGGTTACTGTAATTTCTTTAGCACCTTGAATTACATGATAATTAGTTATTATATATCCATCAGTGTTTATTATGAAACCCGATCCCATTCCATCTACTTCTCCACCCATGAATCCATTATCACTTACTCCTTTAGTTGAAACAATAACAACTGCTGGCGCTACCTTGTTGAACGCATCTGCTGCTGACATTGCATCAGATGAACTTGATGAAAAAGATTGTGGAATAGTACTTACAATTTGCTTAGTGGCGCCCATATTGTTAGATTTCATTAATGTATAAGTAATTCCGCTTCCTAGAGCGCCCCCCAATATTGTAATACATAGCATCCCGGCAATTTTTCCAAGTACTCGTATGCCTCTTCTTTTCTTTTTCTTCGGTTCTACATAAATATTATTATTATTTTGAAATGAATTTTCCCAGTCAGTTTGTTGTGCTTTATCCACTGGTAATGATTCTACATCAATAAATTTTTCATCATTATTCATATATTTCCCTCCTAATTTATACTAATAAGTAATTTATTTTATCAACATTGAGTTATTGAACTTTTATAAATTAAAAATATGAAATCATATTTCAAATTCACTATAGTAGTAACTCTATAGTGTTAGTATAAAATTATTATGTGTCAAACAAATGACAATAATAGATAATTAAATATAAATTTTTATAGAATTCATATTCATTGTAACCTCATTTATCCAAGTATCTAATTTAAAGATATCTACGAGTTAACTTGCCTGCTGCTTTTTAGCCAATTTCTTTGCATCCTTTATAACACTATTTACACCATCAACAATTGCATCTGGATCCAACTCCGAAAGTGGTGATCCATCTACATCTTCCTTATATACTGTTGTATAATCTGAATTTCCTATTTTTTGAATCGGATCTTCTTCATTATTACTTATTACATATAATGGTTTATTTCCTAACAATCCAGCCGTCTGACTATTAGATGCTCCATTATATAAATTCCCTAATTCATTAGAAACTGCCTGCTTATAATTTTTCTTATTCTTGAGCCCATTAAATTCCTCTAATTCATCATTACTTATATGCTCTTCAAAGGTTTTATTTTCCATGGTAAGCCCCATTTTACTTAGTAATGCAGTTAAATTAAAGTTTGAACCAACTGCTTCAAAGCTGCTTCTATAATAAGGGCCCTTAATACTATCTTTAAATTCCTTAGTTTGCATTTTTTCTTCCGATATAGGGTCAACTAACACAACTCCTGCTACAGAATCTGGATATAAATTCATAAAGTTTGTAGTGACTAAACTTCCATATTCCTCGCCAACTAAAATATATGGTTCTGGCGCACCAGCTTTTCTAAGCAAAAGTTTCAAATCTTTTGCTTGTTCTTCCGGAGTTCTAACATCTGTTCCATCATTAAAACCATATCCTCTTCTATTGTATGTAAAAGTTGAGACTTTATTTTCCTCTAATGTCTTGCAGACTTCATCCCATTCATACATGGTAGCTCCTAGAGCTCCGTCGAAGACCACAGTATAATCCCCTTCTGGCTTAAGTTTATATTCCAATTTTCTTCCATCTATTCTAACATATTTAAATCTTGATTTTAATCTTGAGTTATCTATCATATTAGTTATAATTTGTGATACAAACCCAAAAGCAATAAGCAGAGCAATAAAGATAATGCAATTTTTAAAAATTCTTCCCTTGCTAATTTTGTTTTTTTCAACTGTATGCATTCCATTAGAATGTGATAAAAACTTCATGCTTAGACTCTACCCCTCTCCTAATTTTAGATTAGGTTTTGCATTTATATTCAAATCAGATAGTATTCCTTCTTGGTAATTAAAATAAGCTGCACTTCCTATCATTGCTGCATTGTCAGTACATAATATTGGTGATGGAAACAAAATCTCGATTCCTTTTGCCTTTCCCTCTTTTTGAAGTGTTTCTCTTAAGCATGAATTAGATGCAACTCCGCCTGCTACCGCAATTTTACTAACACCTTTTCTTTCGCAGGTTAAAAACAAGTTAGTTTTTAATACATCAATTATTGCTTTTTGAAATGATGCTGCAATATCAGCTTTATTTACTTCTATGCCCTTCATATTGGCTTTGTTTAAATAGTTTAGAACTGCTGATTTAACTCCGCTAAAGGAAAAGTCTAATGTATCATCTTGAAATTTTGCTCTTGGAAATTCTATTGCATCTTCATTACCTTCCTTTGCCAGCTTATCAATCTTAGGGCCTCCTGGATATCCAAGATCCAATGCTCTAGCGACCTTATCATAAGCCTCTCCTGCTGCATCATCTCTTGTTTGAGCAATAACTTCAAAATCTCTATACCCCTTTACATGTACTATAAATGTATGTCCCCCTGAAACCACTAATGACACAAATGGAGGCTTTAAATCCTTATGCTCAATAAAATTCGCACTAATATGTCCTTGAATATGATTGACTCCAATTAATGGTTTTTGTGCTCCTAATGCTAATCCTTTTGCATACTGAAGCCCAACTAAAAGTGCTCCAACAAGTCCTGGTCCATATGTAACTCCTATAGCATCGATATCATTTAAAGATATTTCCGCTTCTTCAAGAGCAGCTTTCACAACACTATCTACTACTTCAATATGCATTCTTGATGCAACTTCAGGTACTACTCCACCAAATTTTTTATGAGTTTCTATTTGCGATGCAATTACATTTGAAAGAACTTCTCTTCCATCTACAACAACTGCTGCTGCAGTTTCATCGCAACTTGATTCTATTGCTAAAATTACCTTTTTACTCATGCTTAATACCTCTTTTTTACAAATAATCTAAACACTATCCAAATATTATAGTATCTTTTCTCACTAAAATCTATTTTATCCTATAATAAGCGCATACTTCTATCTTATTTTTCATTGTTTAATATATTCTTAATATTTAATTAATTAATTAATGAAATATTCTTCTTTCATTCCTCAAATATTATACTTTATATACATAATATTATCAAAGTTGAATTTTTCTAAACTATAAAATATTATCAGCATTAATTTTTTACTTTATGTAAAGACATCAAAATTACAAATTACAAATATAAATATAAACCTATTTATATTTAAACTAAATTTTAGGTATAGGCTTCACCAGAAATAATACATGTCTGGATTTAAGATTATATATCTTTATTGTGTAAAAAAAATATATGCTGTATATTTAAAATAATAACTAAATTTTTACTAAAGGGGAATGAAAATGGCTAATTATGCTAAGGTGATTATTAAAGGCTCACCTATTACAAAATCAAATTTTAAATTACATAATACAGATGGGCGTGCTATTTTACCCCATAGTTCTGGAAAATACCATGATAGATATGCACTATATGAACAGGAAATTGCACTGCTTGCAAGAAGTCAGAACCCTGATATTATTTTTTCTGAAAGCTTAATAGCTGTTTTGAAAGTATACTATAAAAGTGAAAAAAGGCATCCAGATACAATTAATATTACTAAAAGCATATTTGATGGCATAGAAAAAAGCGGCCTGATTGTAAATGATGCTCAAATAACAAAAATTTTTACTGAAGAATATTATGATAAAGAAAATCCTAGATTTGAGTTAGAGCTTTTTACTGAAAGTGAATATGATTTTGGTTATACTATTTCCAAAAAAGTCGTTGCTACTGAACCCAAGCTATATTCACCAATCAAAAAAAGCATATTAAATAGTAAATATAACACTAACTCTTTAACTGACGATGCTAGAAACAAAAAAAATACTGATATTCCTATTAATGATAAATTTTTTAACACACCTGAAAAAAATAATATATGTTCATTTTGTAAGGAAGTTATTCTCTCAAATGATTATGTAAAAGCTGATAATGGCAAAACCTTAATATGCAAAAAATGTTTTACTAAATTATTTTAAATATATTTATTAAATTGCTACGAGAAAGGAAATTTATTTATGAACGATAAACTTGACGTTATTTTCTTTGGAGATAGTCTAACTTTTGGATATGGAGTAACTAAACAAGATTCATGGGTATACAAGCTTACAGAGGAATATTCCCTTTCCTCATTAAATAAAGCCTGCAATGGTGACACTACTGTAGGAATGCTTACCCGTTACTACACTGATGTGTTAACTTATAATCCATCAAAAATTTTCATAATGGGAGGTACAAATGACCTGCTTCTTGGCAGGTCAGTAACTTCAATAATTGATAATATAAAAATAATGATTAATGATGCTATAGACATTAATTCAAAAATAATCATAGGAATACCACCTAGAATTATAGGCGCCATGGCTAATACATGTTTTTCACCATCAAGCTTTTATAACTACACAGAAAGTGAACTCTTAAACTTAAAAAAAGAACTAATTAAATTATGCTCTGCTTATGAAATACCTTATATTAATTTCTACGATTTAACATTGGACAAAAATGATATTTATTTAGATGGAATTCACTTAACAGCCTCTGGCCATGAACTCATGTATAAAGAAGCCCTAGCCTATTTTTAAATTATATCACGATTAATAAACACAATGCCTTTAGTATATGTATTTCTTTATATATTGTGAAGCTTTTACTCCACATTCAATTCCATCTGTTTCTTCCATATGCAAGGCGTTTTCTCCATATATTATATTTCCACATGCAAAGAAACCATCTACAGATGTTTGAAAATCTGCTACCTCAGGTCCTAGTATTCTTTTATCAATATTGATATTTAATTTCTTTAGTATTGAGATTTCTGGTAAATAACCAACTGATAATAACAAAGAATCACAGTTCCGCTCTTCCACCACTTGATTATTTAAATTTACTATTTTTAATTTTTTTATTCTAGTTTCGCCTTCAATCTCAGTAATTCTTGAATTTTCTATTATAGGAATATCAAATCCCTCAATAATTTCATGTATTTCTTCATCAGCTAGCTCTTTAAAACTTTTTTCAATTACTATGCCTTCTATATTTCCTCCCTCTATAATCAGCCTTCTAGCAACTATAAATCCCCACTTATCTTTTGCTAGAATTATAGTATTTCTTCCTGGTAAATATCCCTCTAAATTAATTATTCTATGAGCCTCTGCAACTGTAAATATTCCTGTAAGTCCATTTGTAGGAATAACAACATTTCCTGAATATTTTTCTTTTGCACCCATGGCAAATATTATGGCTCCGGCAGTTATTTCTTTGACACCATCTTTAGAATTCACATATGTAATAACTTTTTCCCTTGTAACATCTAATACAGTAGTATTTAGGATAACTTCTATACAATCTCCATTTAATTGTCGCTCTATAAAATCTACATATTCTGGACCTGTCACTGATTCATTTAAAAATCTTTTCCCAAATCCATTATGAATACATTGATTAATTAATCCACCAACACTAGATTCTTTTTCTATAATTAATACTTTTTTTATACCTTCCTTTGCAGCGCCAATTGCGGCTGTCATTCCAGCTATTCCTGCTCCAACGATAATTAAATCATAATCTGGCATTCTAGCACCCCCACTATTACTCACTATAGTCTTATTAATTTTTTAGCTTTCTTCATGGTAACAACCATATCATATATATTTACTACTTCTCCAAAATCAATATTTTCTTTTAACTTATAATATTCTAAAGAACTGTCATTTATTAAGATTGCCACACCTTTTTTATATAACATTTTCAACTGTTCAGATGTATAATTATCATCAAATAACTTCACTCCGGAATTTAAAAACAAGATTGATTTTGGAAGTTCATCATATTCATTTAATGCTTCGAAATATTCCTGCATTAAAAGATTTCCTATTTTTTCATCTCCAATTCCAAGTTTATCACTTGTTACTAATATTGAAAATATATTCTCTTCCTCTTCTGCTTCTAAACATCCTCTTTTTTCTACTTTTATTTCAAATCTATTTTCATCATTCTCTGTGTCTATCCTATATCCTTTATGGATAGCATATCTCATAACATTAGAACGTCCAAGTTCGCTGTCTACTATTATAATTGCTTCTCCTTCACCAATTGAATTAAAGTATTTTTTAATTTCCCTTATTATTTTTAAGTAAGAAAGTCCTCTACAATCTATTTCTTTCATATCCTTAGCCCCTTTATAATATTTTTTGCGAATGATTTACTAAATTTTTAACATTTCTATGTAATTTACTATAACATTATTATATAAATTTTTCTGCATTAATAGTATAACATGCAAATTATATTTATTTTATAAAAAAAAATATTTAATTTGCCTTTTAATTACTTATATATCATTAATTTTATATTTGTTTAATCTATAAAATTATGTATACTATAATATAGTGAATGTTGAATTGAGGTGAAATAATGAGTTCTTTTAACTCTAAAATTAACAACTTTATAAAAAATAAATTAACAAAAGATACAATTATCAGATTAATATTTTTTCTACTTCCTGTAATTTCAATAGTATTAAAAGGTATACTATTTCAGGGCTTCGTTACTAACAAAGATCCTTATGCTTTTGATTTTTCTGCTGGATATAGTTCTGCTGATCCATGCTTAAATTATTATATAGCTTTTGCTTTAGTGTTTTTAAGTTTTTCCCTTTTATTTAAAGGAAGAGGACGAATAATATATACCTTTGTAATAGATTTCGTTTTAACATTATTAATATTAATCGATCTTTGGTATTTCCGTGGTTTTTTAACAGTACCGTCTGCATTAATATTAACGCAAACAGCTAATTTAGATAATATGTCTGGAAGTATATTATCATTTCTAAGTAAATCGGATATTATATTCTTTGTTGATTTTATAGTTTTAGCTATATATGCATTTATAACTAGAAAGTCTTTTACTAAGAAACATGGACGAGCTATTATAGCTTCTCTAGGTACTCTTATTTTATCAATATTATTTATAATTTATGTCCCTTTTAGCATAAATGTATTAAATAATAAAGATGTACATAATGCGTATCTTTTTGACAATTATGATAAATCAAATACTGCTAGATACTTTTCTCCTATAGGATATCACATAATTGACTGTTACACTGTTTACCGTGATTCTAAACCATATAAACTAACTGATCAGGATAAGACAGATATTAATAAATTATATGATATAAAAAAAGAAGATTTGCCCGACAATGAATACTTTGGCAAAGCTAAAGGTAAAAACTTGATCTATATTCAAGTTGAATCCTTAGAGGATTTTGTTATAGGTAAATCAATTAACGGTAAAGAAATTACTCCTAATTTAAATAAGCTAGTACAAAATTCTTTGTATTTTCCTAATACTTTTGAACAAGTTAATGAAGGTACAAGCTCAGATGCGGATTTAATGGTCAATACTTCTATGTTACCATTAAGACAAGGTAGTACTTTCTTTAGATATCCAAACACCAATTATAATTCTATGCCAAATATACTAGAAAGCGAAGGTTATAATACCTATGCAATTCACCCAGATAAAGGTTCCTTCTGGAATTATAAAAATGGGTTACTTGGTATTGGTTTTGACAATTTTTCTGATTATTACTCTTTCAATGTTGATGAAGAAATAGGTCTTGGTATTAGTGATAAAAGATACTTTGAACAAGTTGTTCCTATGCTAAAAAATCAGAAGCAGCCATTTTACACTGAAACTGTAACTTTAACTAGTCATGGTCCTTTTGATCTTCCTGCAAAGTATAGAGAACTTGGACTTGACCCTGAATTAAATGATAGTAAAATGGGTGGTTATTTTGAAAGTATTCATTATACTGATGCGCAAATAGGTAATTTCCTTGATGCATTAGACAAGGAAGGACTTCTTCAAAATAGTATAATTGCAATAATGGGTGATCATACAGGAATTCATAAATATTATGATGACAGCATTGGCCAATTATCACATAAAGAAGATTGGTTCATGAATACCGGAAACCCTACTGTTCCATTTTTAATTTATGATCCATCTAATAAAGAAGGAAAAACATTTGATAAATTATATAATGGTCAGATAGATGTAATGCCAACTCTTCTTTACTATCTTGGAGTTGATAAAGCTAAATATGAGGATACTGCTTTAGGTAAAAATTTGTTAAATACTCAAAAGTCTTTTGCAGTGCTAACTAATGGTACACTTAAAGGCGGGGAAAACCTTACTGATGAAGAAAAGGAACTTTATAAAAAATCATTAGATCTTTCAGACAAGATGATACGTGCAAATTATAGACATGATTCAAATTAAGTATAGATAAACAAATTTTATGTGCTAACACTATTAAAATAAAGAAGTGATATATTGTTTCTATGATTTATAGTAACAATATATCACTTTTCTATTCTTAAAAATTTTACCGTAATAGAGGCATGCTGCCAGTTAATTTGTTCATAATTTATTTTCTGCTTCATTTAGTCTCATATATATCTCTCCTTTTTAACCTCTTTATAAAAAAAGTTATATATTTAAATGGATTCCTAAAACCATTCTGTGATATATATAATCCTGATATTATAAAAGCAGCTCCAAATAAAACTACATAAGTTATTGATTCTTTTAATACTATTACTGATGTTACTGCTGTTATAAGCGGAACTATATAAATATAATTACTTGCTTTAACTGCACCTATGAAGCTCACACCAATATTCCAAGTAATAAAACATAAAGCTGAAGCTACTAAGCTTAGAAATAGTATATTAAACAAAATACTAGGCATAATTAATCTTTCTATAGATAAATTAACATTCAGAATAAGGATTAATGGTATCATAAATATTACTCCATAAAAGAAGATTTTCCGTGTTATATAAATATAATTATATTTATATTTGTTATTAAGTCTTTTTAGTATTATAGAGTAAACTGACCATGTAGCTGATGCTAATATAGCCAAAAAATCTCCAAATGGATTTAGTTTCAAAATGAAGCTTCCATTAAATACAACTAAAAATACACCTATTATAGCTATAATAAATCCATACAATAAGTTTTTTGAAAAAGTCTCATGTTCCATAAAAAACTTGCTTAATATAGCCGTTAATATAGGTGCCACAGCACTAAATAGCCCTACATTTGATGCTAACGTGTATTTTAGAGCCACATTTTCAATTAAATAATATAATGTAACACCTGTAATCCCAGCACTTGCAAAAATCAATTCCTCTTTAATGCTATTAATTTTTTTAAATCGAGGATAAACTAGCATCAAAGTAAAATACGCAATTATAAATCTATAGAACAATATTTCCATTGGCTGAAGTTTCCCTAAAAGTACTTTTGTTGAAATATAAGTTGTTCCCCAAATAATCATTGTTAATAAAGTCATCAAATTACCGACTATATATTTATTTTTCATTTAACGCCCTCTCATCTTTACCTATAAAAATTTTCATATATTGCTTTGGAGTAAGTCCTATAAATTTCTTAAAGAAATTAGTAAAATGGCTTTGATCTGTGAAACCAGTTTTAAGCGCCACTTCTAAAGGAAAAACTCCTTGTTCTAAAAGCTTTTTTGCTTCATTTATACGTATTGCTTCAAGATAACTATATGGCGATATTCCCATTTGTCTTGTAAAAGATCTTAGCAAATGATACTTACTTATTCCTGTTAAATCACTCAAATCATTTAATGTAATATTCTTTGCATAATTACTTTTTAAAAATTTACATACACTATTAATTTCTGCATTAACATCTTGATCGTTAACTGATAAATCTCCATTTGAATATTCAGTTATTAACTGCTCCATTATAAAGAAAAATATTTCTTCTTTTTTAAAGTCTTTTTCTTCCTGCATTATCATACGATGTAATTCACGTACTGAAAGCGCCAGCTCATTGCTGAATAATACATTTTCTGTAAAGTAAGGTATATAATCTTTGTTCGTTATTTCAAATACTATCTTTTTCATTACATCTGGTTGAATGTTTATACAACGATAATCTAATGTTTTATTATCTATTTGCTCACAGGTATGATTATCATTAGGATTAAATATAATTAAATCACCCGGTCCAATATTATATGCTTTATTTTTGCATAATAAGTAACGCTGCCCATTTTCAATAAAGCCAATTACATAATAATCATGAAAATGATTTGGAAACTTTTGAGCAATCCCCTTAAAACTATATGCTTCCACATTTAAATCTGTATCAAAATAAACACTTCTAACTTCCTTTTGCATTTAGAGCCTCCTTCTAACCTAAATGAGATCAAAATTAAATCATAGAATCAAATCTATTTCCTCTACTTATGTATAATGATACCATTATTAAATCAACATTTCTTGTATGATATTGCTTGAACTTTTATTTAAAATTTAAATTTATCATAAAGAATAAAGTATAAAAAATAATCAGGAATCCAAAAAGCTCCCTGATTATTTTTTATATTATTTCTTTCTTATCTTTTTCAATTCTTCTTTAAGCCTCTCAAGAGAATACTGATACTTTAATGATTTAATATTAGGAAAGGCTCTAAAAATACGCTTATTACTTGATTTATTTTTCATTATTATTTTTTCAAGATTAATTTTCAATTTATTTATCTGCTCTTTTGCAAAAACAATTTTATCATTTTGTTGATCTATTAATACATCAAATTTATTAATGTTTTGCTGCAATATTCCTTTATATATTTCACTTTTTTCTTTAATTTCTTCCAGCAATATATACATTTCTTTTAGCTTTCCACTGAACTGTAAAACTTTATAAGTTGTAGCCGCTGTATCTATTAAGAAATACAAACTTGAGATACTGAATATCCACATAATAATATCTGCTGTCATCTTCATTACAAGCTCTGATAATAATGGGTGTATAAATTCAACTAAAATCAATGATAAAATCCCAAACAGCATAGAATTTACCAGACACACTCTGCCTTTTATATTAAATCTGTAATTCGAATAATCCCACCATTTAAGATTAAAAACTGTTTCAAGTAAAAAACCTGTAATATATTCTAATACACTGGCACAAATCATTGCACTTAAATATAAGATTATAATATTATTTGAAATTGGAGTTAATAGTATTATTACTGCAAGCGCGCCAAATCCATATACTGGGCAAAATGGTCCCTTTAAAAAACCTCTGTTAACATATTGTTTATCAATTATTGAGCAATAGCTAGTTTCACAGACCCATCCCCCAAAGCTATAAATCAAAAAATAGATAAAATAAATATATACATTATTCACATCCCCATAACCGCCCTCAATACATCTATAAAATTTTTCAAACTATTTTCCTGCCACAGAAAGTTCCTTTACAATTACAGACGGACAACCAACACTGCTCATAGGAAACTTCAAATCACTTCCTACTACCTCTATATCTTTTAACAACGTGAAAAAGTTGCCGGCAACTGTGATTTGCTCCACTGGAAAGCTCTTTTTCCCATTTTCAACCATAAATCCTTTAGCTGCTAAGGAAAAATCTCCTGTCACTGCACTAGCTCCTGAGTGAAGCCCAGCAAAATCTGTTATTATTACACCTTCTTTAACTTCACTGCAAAGCTCCTCAAAGGATTTTTCTCCAGGCTTTATATAAAAGTTTGTTGGACTTACCCCAACTATTGAAGCATATGAATTTTTAAACCCATTACCTGTAGATTTAGTTCCAGCTTTATATGCTGTTTTTAAATTATATAACAAGGTATTTAATCTTCCATTAGTTATTATTTCTTTCTTATAAGTTGCAACACCTTCATCATCAAAGGAAGTAGTTCCAAGCCCATCTTCTAAATGAGGATCATCAATTAAGGTTACTACATCCGAAGCTATAATTTCCCCTTCCTTGCCTTTTAACAAAGATAATCCTTTTTGTACTTGCTCTGAATTAAAAATTCCTGCAAAAGTTCCAAGCAATGATACCATAGACTCATTATTTATAATTATCTTATATTTACCTGATGAAATACTTCTTCCCCCAATTTTAGAAAGCGCTTCTTCCAGTCCTTGTTTGGCTAATTCTGATGGCTTAATATCTTCTGCTTTCTTTGCCATTACATATCCAGTCCCATCATATTTCTCACTATCTGCTTCCACTATAGGTACTACATATGCACTTAGACTGTTTCTTTCACTTTTTAAATTAAGACCTTTTGAATTTATTATTCCATAAGTTGCCTTACCATAACCAATTCCACAGCCTTGAAAACTTACTACTTTATCACATTGTTTCTTGCACTCTTTTTCCATATCTAAAGCAAGAGCTATAAGCTCATCTGGTTTTATATCATCTAATTCTTTCTTATAGCAGTCTATATCTTTATATTCTTTATCTCCCTCATATATAAACTGTACATCATCATTTTCTATAGCTAACGCTGCTTCTTTTGCATTTGTTATAAGAGTATCTACTGCTTCTTCATCTATGATCTCTGTATAAGAGTATCCCATCTTATTGTTTATCTTTCCTCTAAAGGACAATCCAAAGGCGTTATTTAATTTATACTTCTCGACTTCACCTTCATAAACATTTAAACTTAAGCTTTCAGAATCAGAATAGTATATTTCACATTCTTCAAATCCTGAACTTTTAGCTTTTTTAAATAATTCTTCTTTAAATAAGTTAAACTCCATACTTATCTACCTCCAACAGTCATTTTCTTCACTCTAATCATAGGCTGACCTACATTGGTAGGAATGCTTCCAGATGATGCCCCACACATTCCCTGCGCTACATCTAAGTTATCTCCAACCATATCAATATCCATAAGCACTTGGCTTCCTTTGCCGATAAGACTTGCTCCTCTTACTGGCTCTTCAATTTTACCATCTTTAACTAAATATCCTTCTTGAACAGCAAAATTAAATTCACCTGTTACAGGATTAACAGATCCTCCACCTAACTTTTTAGCATATAAACCATCTTCTATTGATTTTATAATATCATCTGGATTATCATTTCCTGCTGCTATATACGTATTAGTCATTCTTGAAGTTGGCTGAAACTTATAACTTTGTCTTCGAGAGCTTCCTGTTGCCTCCATCTTCATACGTCTTCCATTTAACTTATCAATCATGTAGCCCTTTAATATACCATTTTCGATTAAGACATTCTTTTTAGTATCATTTCCTTCATCATCTATGTTAAGAGATCCCCATGCATTTGGCACTGTACCATCATCAATTGCTGTCACCTTAGTTGATGCAATTTGCTCTCCAAGCTTATTTGCAAAAACTGAATTTCCTTTAGCTACAGCACTTGCTTCTAAAGAGTGTCCACATGCTTCATGGAATATAACTCCGCCAAACCCATTATCTATTGCTACAGTCATATTGCCAGCTGGACAATTTCGTGCATTAAGCATAGTATGAGCCACTCTGGCTGCTTCCTTTCCATGATATTCTGGATCTATTGTATCAAACATTTCAATTCCCATGTGTCTTCCTGGTCCCTCAAATCCAGTTTGATTTTCGTTTCCTTTCGATGCAATCGCACTTACACCAAGTCTTGTTCTTATTCTCGTATCTTGAACATATAAGCCTTCGGTATTTGCAATCAAAATATTCTGTTCTTTGTCAGAGTAACTCGCAATGACTTGGGAAATATCATTATTAAAATTCTTTGCTCCATTATAAGCACTTTTTAAAATTGCTATCTTCCTATCATACGCTACACTTCTAGGATAATAAATTATTGAATGTATTGTTTCAATTTTCTTATCATTCAAGACAATTGTATTTATATCATTTTGTTTAGCATTACCTAATGCCAATGCAGCTCTATATGCAGTGTCTAAAAGGCTGCTTAGACTATTATTATTTGTATACGCATATACACTGTTTAACCCTTTAAAAATTCTAATTCCGATACCATAGATTCTACCTCCTATAGCATCATCTACTTTGCCATCAACTAATGATATAGAATTATTAATCGAATTTTCTTCAAAAATTTCAGCAAAATCTCCTCCAGTTACTAAGCATTTTGCTAATACTTCACCTAAAATACCTTTTGATAACATTTTACTCCTCCTTTTATTTCTAAATATAAAGCAAAAAACTACATATTATTACTTTTTTAATTAATACATTTAGATATAAGTGTAATATCAATTAAATCACATTAACAGACTAACTAGCATTAATTATTTCTTTTCTAATTAATCATAAAAATGATCTATTAAATTTAATTATATCTATATTCTATACTAAAATCCAAAAGTTTATTATATAAAACTTACCAGTTATAAAAAATAGACTATGCTCTCTTCAATTATTATAATAATAACAGCTATATAACTGCTCTAATATTATTATAAATGAAAATAGCATAGTCATATTTAATTATTTTAAAATCTTAAATTCGTATCCTTGTGATTTTAAATATTCTATTATTCCTGGCAAAGCTTTTGCTGTTTCTTCTTTTCCATAAGTATCATGCATTAATATTATTGCTTTTTCTCTTTTACCCACAGTTTCTTTAACTTGCTCTGTTAATTGCTGTGCATTTTTATGAGCTCCCTCCGCATCTTTTGATAATGCATTCCAATCAATTTGATGCCAATCCTTACCATGTAATGCATTATCCATAGCTTCTGCCCCTTGAGGATCTTTCTTATCCCATGTCATTTGTCCGCCTGGAAATCTAAAGGCTCTAGTCGAAAAATCCTGTCCTAAAATATTTTTTAATGATTGATTTGTTTTATCAAAATCAGCCATACAGTTATCTAAATTTATCTTTCCATTAGGGTATAGATAATTATAATTGTGCGAATAAGTATGATTACCTATAGCGTTACCTTCTGATACTTCTCTTTTAACTAAATTTTTATTAGCTTCACTAGCATCTAGTTCTTTGCCAACTATGAAAAAAGTTGCATGAACATTTTCGGCTTTAAGAATATCCAATATTTGGGGAGTTACTGTTTCCGATGGTCCATCATCAAATGTTAAATACACTACCTTTTTTCCATCAGCTCCATCTGGTTTTTGACCTTTCATTTGTTGTTGTAGGTATTTTTCAACGAATGCAACATCCTCTACTTCGGAATTACTTTCTGTTGTAGGCGCAGTATTACTTGCTATTTCAGTTTGATTGTCTTTAGTATTAGAATCTAAATTTGTATCCAGATTAGCATCTAGCGCTTGTACTGCCTGCTTGCTTGTTGAGAACTTCACAGCCATTACTGCACTTACAACAACAACAAGTATCGCAGCTAAAATAAATAATATAGTAATTCTTGCATTCCTAATATTTTTAATTTTATTATTATTTTGTTTATTATTATGCCCCATCCTATAATCCCTCTTATATTTCTTTATAATATTTATTATGTTTACACCTGTTTGTATTACATACAAATCGAATTCGCGCATATTCAATTTACATTTTTACTTTAACAAAACAATATCTTATAAATATCAATTAATTGCAATTTAGTTGTAAAACTTACTTATACTTAAAATATTCCTTACACTTATATAGTATAGATTTTATAGGGATTTTATACAATAAAAAAAAGCCGATTTCTCGACTAAAGTTTTTTCCTTTTAAACAAAAAAATGGCTCCGCGAAGAGGACTCGAACCTCCAACCTATCGGTTAACAGCCGAGTGCTCCACCATTGAGCTATCGCGGAACATTAAGTGATTTCCCAAATCTATGATTTGGTCGAAAGAACTTATATTCTTTCAAAATTGCATATAATTTTCAATGTATATTACAACTTGATTATATTGGTCAAGCCCTCGACCTATTAGTATCAGTCAGCTAAATATGTTACCATACTTACACCTCTGACCTATCAACCTTGTAGTCTTCAAGGGGTCTTACTAGCTTATGCTATGGGAAATCTCATCTTGAGGTGGGCTTCACACTTAGATGCTTTCAGCGTTTATCCCTTCCCGACTTAGCTACCCAGCTATGCTTCTGGCGAAACAACTGGTACACCATAGGTCAGTCCATCCCGGTCCTCTCGTACTAAGGACAGCTCCTCTCAAATTTCCTACGCCCGCGACGGATAGGGACCGAACTGTCTCACGACGTTCTGAACCCAGCTCGCGTGCCGCTTTAATGGGCGAACAGCCCAACCCTTGGGACCTACTTCAGCCCCAGGATGCGACGAGCCGACATCGAGGTGCCAAAACCTCCCCGTCGATGTGAACTCTTGGGGGAGATCAGCCTGTTATCCCCGAGGTAGCTTTTATCCGTTGAGCGATGGCCCTCCCACGAGGTACCACCGGATCACTAAGCCCGACTTTCGTCCCTGCTCCACTTGTAAGTGTCGCAGTCAGGCTCCCTTCTGCCTTTGCACTCTTCGAACGATTTCCGACCGTTCTGAGGGAACCTTTGGGCGCCTCCGTTACATTTTAGGAGGCGACCGCCCCAGTCAAACTGCCCACCTAACAATGTCCTGTCACCAGTTTCATGGCATCCAGTTAGAACTTCAATACTATCAGGGTGGTATCCCAACAACGACTCCTCCAAAGCTGACGCCCTGGTATCCCAGTCTCCCACCTATCCTGTACAGACAATACCGAAATTCAATGCTAAGCTACAGTAAAGCTCTACGGGGTCTTTCCGTCCAATCGCGGGTAGCGAGCATCTTCACTCGCACTACAACTTCGCCGGATTTGCAGTTGAGACAGTGCACAAGTCATTACGCCATTCGTGCGGGTCAGAACTTACCTGACAAGGAATTTCGCTACCTTAGGACCGTTATAGTTACGGCCGCCGTTTACTGGGGCTTAAGTTCATACCTTCGCTTGCGCTAAGTATTCCCCTTAACCTTCCAGCACCGGGCAGGCGTCAGCCCCTATACATCAGCTTTCGCTTTAGCAGAGACCTGTGTTTTTGTTAAACAGTTGCTTGTGCCTATTCTCTGCGACCTACGTTTCCGTAGGCACCCCTTATTCCGAAGTTACGGGGTCAATTTGCCTAGTTCCTTAACTGCAATTCTTCCGTCGGCCTTAGGATTCTCTCCTCATCTACCTGTGTCGGTTTGCGGTACGGGCACTACTTCTCTCTCTAGATGCTTTTCTTGGAAGCATGGAATCAGATACTTCGGCTCCGTAGAGCCTTCCCCATCACGCCTCAGAATTGTTGGAACGGATTTGCCAATCCCAACTCCCTAAACGCTTAGACTAGCATCCAATAGCTAGCACATCCTATCCTTCTCCGTCACACCCTCGATATTAACGATGATAGTGGTATTGGAATATCAACCAATTGTCCATCGGCTACGCCTCTCGGCCTCGCCTTAGGTCCCGACTAACCCTGAGAAGACAAACTTTACTCAGGAAACCTTAGATATTCGGCCTGTAAGATTCTCACTTACATCTCGCTACTAATGCCAACATTCTCACTCGTAATCAGTCCACCGCTCCTTTCGGTACGACTTCAGCCCGATTACGACGCTCCTCTACCGCTCACGTATACACGTGAACCCGTAGCTTCGGTGGTAAGTTTGAGCCCCGGACATTTTCGGCGCAGGATCTCTTGACTAGTGAGCTATTACGCACTCTTTTAATGAGTGGCTGCTTCTAAGCCAACATCCTAGTTGTCTTAGAAATCCCACATCCTTTTCCACTTAACTTACACTTTGGGACCTTAGCTGACGATCTGGGCTGTTTCCCTTTTGACCATGGAACTTATCTTTCACAGTCTGACTGCCGGACTGATAGTATATGGCATTCGGAGTTTGATAAGGTTCGGTAAGCGCTATGCCCCCTAGCCTATTCAGTGCTCTACCTCCACTACTCACATTTTCCGACGCTAGCCCTAAAGCTATTTCGAGGAGAAC